>NZ_DBFWLF010000029.1:0-10462 GCF_048465635.1 Alistipes sp. | reverse complement strand
ACCGGACACCTGCTGATTCTGAGCTTCCGCATACGCGAAAAGGCCCATCGCAGCAATCAACGATAGTACAAGTTTTCTTACCATAAGCGTTAATTTTAATTAAGTTTTTAAAATAAAAAGTTCACGAACAAAGATAAAGATTGCCGTGGTCATTTACAAATAAATTATTAAAAATATTTACCAACGTGACGTATTTTTAGCGAATTAGCAAATTATAATTACATATTTCTTAAAATCTCTGCCAATCTGCTTACAATCCGTAATCGGCGTTTGCGTGTTATTTTTTCACAATATACGAAAAAACCGCAATTCCAACGCGGTTTTCTGAAAAAATACTTGCCATTCTGACTAAAAGGCCTCTTTTTGCGTCCTTTTGGCATATAGTGTATCGATGCGCTTCGACAGACGCTCCATCTCTCCGTCGAGCTTCGAGTGGGTGATAGTCGCATAGATTTGCGTAGTGCGTATGTTCTTATGCCCCAAAAGTTTACTGATCGTTTCGATAGCCACTCCCTGCGACAGGGTGATCGTTGTGGCGAACGTATGGCGGGCCGTGTGGAAGGTGACCGGCTTGTCGAAACCCGCCTGAGCGGCTATTCTGTTCAGGCAGACGTTGCACCAGCCGTTGCTCGGGAGGTCGAAAATCGGCTTGCCACGCCCTTCCGGCGCATAGCGCAGCAGGATGGCGTGGGGGACGGAGAAGAGGCGCACGTTGACCTCGGAGCCTGTTTTGCGTCGGGTGGTGCTGATCCACAGGGTGTTGCGATCCTGCTTGATGTTGCCCGCCGTCAGGTCGCATATATCTATATAGGAAAGCCCCGTGAAGCAGCTGAAGAGAAAGGCGTCGCGCACCAGTTGCAGCGTGCGGTCCTCGAGCGGAAGGTTCAGCAGTTTGGTGATCTCGCCGTTGGAGAGGTAGCTGCGCGAAACGAACTCGCTGTGGAGTTTGTAGTTGGCAAAGAGGTCCTTCGACAGATGTCCCCGCGAGCGGGCCAGCATGAGGATGTGTTTGAGCGCGATCATGTAGACCCAGGTCGTGTTTTTCTTGTAGCGGCACTCTTGGATGATGTAGGCGTGGAACCCGGTGAGAAAGTCGCGGTCAAGCTCCTTGAACAACAGGTCGCGCCTTCCGTAACGCTTGAGGACGTAGGACTCGAGGTGGGAGCAGACACACCTATATTTATAATAAGTCGTCTTCGAACGCGACACGCCGACCATCCGGCGGAACTCCTCGTTGTGCTGCCTGAAGAAACAGAGGAGGGAGTGGCCGGGCGTATTGAGCCCGAAATAGGATTCCTTGACCATCTGAGGCGTTACCGAGGCGTGTTCGTAAAATAATGTGCGATAACACCTTTCGACGTGGTAGCGAATGTTGTCGAGCCGCTCGTTGATGCGGATGGCGTTCGCTCCGCGGCCGTTGACGCGGCCCAGTTCCGTGTTCCAGTTCTCGGGCAGGACGGCGATCTGCGTGGCGAACTGCACGCGCTGCCCGTTGATGGTGATGCGTCCCATGACCGGGACCTCGCCGCTGCGCAGCGGCGCTTTCTTCTTGACGTAAAACAGTACTTTGAATGTGTTTCTCATCTTCTATCCGTTGCTTTTGCTTCGCGCCAAAGGTAATGAATTAGTAACTTCCGATTAACGCATAAACCGGCCTGTACGGCGTATTTGTGGCCATTTGGAGCGGATACCGGTAACTATTTGGTAACAGTTTGGAAGCAGATGCAAGGCACGGGCCGCGGACGGCAGCTCATTGTCAGCCAGTTGACACATGTCCTGCCCTTCAAGCATCGTCACATAGCTTACTTATTGATATCATGATTATTAGCCTCCCAAATCCGCATCGTCATTTTTTATTTTAAAATCAAACTAAAATCAATGCTTATGGTAAGAAAACTTGTACTATCGTTGATTGCTGCGATGGGGCTTTTCGCGCTTGCGGAAGCTCAGAACCAGCAGGTGTCCGGTACGGTTTCCGGCCCCGACGGCCAGCCGGTTGCGGGAGCAACGGTGATGGTCGATGGTACACAGGTTGGTACGACCACCAATGCGGACGGCAGCTTTACGGTCTCGGCTCCGGGCAACGGTTCGCTGACCGTCTCGTTCATCGGCTACCAAACCCAGACGGTTTCCATTGCCGGTAAAACACGGGTCAACGTATCCCTGAAAGAGGATACCCAGGCGATCGACGACGTGATCGTCGTGGCATACGGTACGGCCAAGAAGGAGGCTTTCACCGGATCGGCCGCCATCGTGAAGTCGGAGGCTATCGGTAAACGTCAGGTGACCAACGTGACCAACGCCCTGACGGGTCAGGTGGCCGGTGTGCAGGCCGTCTCGAGCAACGGCCAGCCCGGTGCCACCTCGACCATTAAAATTCGCGGATTCGGTTCGATGGCCGCCTATTCCGACCCGTTGTATATCGTCGACGGCGTACCTTACAGCGGTTCGATGAATGCGATCAACACAGCCGACATCGAATCGGTATCGGTCCTTAAGGATGCTTCGGCGGCCGCCATCTACGGTGCGCGCGGCGCCAACGGCGTTATCATCATCACCACCAAGCGCGGTAAGACGCGCGACGCCCGCGTGACGT
The DNA here is from genome assembly GCF_048465635.1 of Alistipes sp. GTDB lineage: Bacteria > Bacteroidota > Bacteroidia > Bacteroidales > Rikenellaceae > Alistipes. The sequence continues at coordinate 7,866 of NZ_DBFWLF010000029.1, read as the reverse complement.
TCGACGCCAAGTGGGGCAGCAATTCGCGCGCGATTCCCAAGTACAACGTCATCGAGGACCCGGGTCTCTACTACGAGCTGGGTTACGAGGCGCTTTACAACCAGTATGCACAGGCGGGAGACGATGCGATCGCCGCTCATTCGCACGCCAATGCCGCCCTGTTGTCGAAGGACAACGGCGGCGTAGGTTATCAGGTATACCGCATCCCTGCCGGTGAATATTTCATCGGAACGAACGGAAAACTCAACCCCAACGCCCAGCTGGGTTATTCGGACGGGACCTACTACTACACGCCCGACGACTGGAACGACGAACTCTTCGGCCAGGGCAACCTGCGTCAGGAGTACAACATCTCGGTCGCCGGCGCGACGGAACGACTAAACTACTACCTGTCCGCCGGTTACCTCGACGATTCGGGTCTGGTCGACGGTTCGGGCTTCACGCGCTACTCGGCCCGTCTGAAAGCCGATTATCAGGCCAAGAAGTGGCTGAAGGTCGGCAGTTCGATGAGCTACACCTACTATGATTTGCGCAATCCGGGCAGCAGCGGCAGTGCCTTCTACCTGGCCAACATGATCGCTCCGATCTACCCGATGTACGCACGCGATGTGGAGGGCAACATCATGTACGACGACCTGGGCTACCCGGTTTACGACGCCGGTACAAACACCGGGCAGCAGCGTGACTTTGGCGGCGGTTCGAACCCGATGATGGACCTCAAGCTGAACAAGTATCACGCTTACAACGACGTCTTCACGGGACAGTGGTTCGCCGAGGCGGAACTCTATGAGGGCCTGAAAGTCAAGGCCAACATCAGTGCCGACGTGACCAACACGCGTTCGTCGAACCTCTATAACGCCTTCTACGGCAACTACAAGGGCGACGAGGGCGCCGTAACGGTGGAGCACAAGCGCACGTTCGGCATCAACCAGCAGTATATCGCCACCTACAACCACACCTTCGCCCAGAAGCACACGCTGGACCTGCTGGCCGGTTTCGAGCATTACAGCGTCCGCTGGCAGGAACTCTCGGGCTTCAACAAGAAGCTCTACAACCCGAATGTGGGCGAGCTGAACAACACGGTCTACGAAAAGCCTTCGGCCAACTCCAAGACGGACTACTACAAGACGCAGGGTATTCTGTTCCGCGCCCAGTACGACTACGACGACAAGTATTTCTTCTCGGCATCCTACCGCCGCGACGCTTCGTCGCGCTTCCATCCCGACCGCCGCTGGGGTAACTTCTGGTCGGTCGGCGGTGCCTGGCTGCTCAGCAAGGAGAAGTTCCTCGCTTCGACCTCCGGCTGGCTGGACGAGCTGAAATTCAAGATTTCGTACGGTGTTCAGGGTAACGACAACCTGCCCAACGACTATCCCTACATGGATCAGTACGGCGTAAGTAGCGTCAACGGCAGTTTCGCGCTGGGTCTCACCTACAAGGGCAATCCCGAGATTACGTGGGAAACGTCGCACAACTTCAACGTCGGCGCCGAGTTCAGCTTCTTCCAGAACCGTCTGTCGGGTAACATTGAGTACTTCAACAAAAAGACCACCGATCTGCTTTACAACAAGCCGACGCCCATTTCGGTGGGTTACGACCACGTGCCGATGAACGTGGGTTCGATCCGCAACTCGGGTCTCGAAATCGAACTTCAGGCAGACGTGCTGCGTTACAAGAACTTCGTCTGGAACGTCAACCTCAACCTGACGCACCTCAAAAACGAGATTCTTTCGCTGTCGAGCGAGATTCCCGAAACGGGCCTCGAATATTCGACCGCAATCCGCAAGGTGGGCGGCACGCTCTACGACTCCTACCTGAAGGTCTATGCCGGGGTCGATCCCGACACGGGCGTCGCGCTCTATTATGCCGACCCGGACAACGACGACTACTCGACCACCAATTACGCGTCGGCCAAGCAGAGCGACCTGGGAACGACCCTTCCCTCGGTATACGGCGGTTTCGGCACTTCGCTGAACTTTTACGGAGTGGACATTTCGCTCCAGTTCTCCTACCAGCTAGGCGGCAAGGTGCTCGACCGCTCCTACCTCGACCTGATGCACTTCGGCGACAACATGGGTAACAACTGGCATACGGACATCCTCAACCGCTGGACGCCCGACAACCGGGATACCGACGTGCCGCGTCTGTGCGCTTCCGACAGCTCCTACGAATCCTACTCCTCGCGGTTCCTGGTAAATTCGAACTACCTGGCGCTTAACAATGTTACGGTAGGCTACACGTTGCCCAAGAAGTGGACCAACAAGCTGGGTATCGGCTCCGTCCGACTCTATTTCTCGGCAGACAACGTGGCCGTCTTCTCGAAACTCGACGGTCTGGACCCCCGCCGCTCCTTCGGCGGAACCTCCGAGCTGGAGACCGCCAACTACGGCGCACTGCGTACGCTGTCGGGCGGACTCAATATCACGTTCTAACTCCATAAAGCAAAAAAGTATGAAAATGAATTTGAAAATAGCATCGCTTTTCGTCGTTTCCACGCTGCTTGCTGCCTGTAATGTCGACACCCTGCCCGAAGGCGGGACCGTTACCGACCAGCAGAAGCAGGAAGTCATCGAGATGATGCCCGAGCGTATCGCGGCCGACGTGGCGAACCTGGCGTCGACGATGTTCTCACAGTTCTCAGTGGGTGGAACCAACTACTACTGGATCGACTTCGGGTATCCGTCGGTCTGCATCGCCTACGATTACAACGGTCCCGATATGGTGTGTGTGGACAACAACTACAACTGGTACAATCCGGCCTGCTCCTATACGGACCGCGACCCCAATTACATCGTTCCCTACATCGAGTGGACCTTCTATTACAACTACCTCAAGGCGGCCAACGACATTCTCTCGGCCATCGCTCCCGACACGGAGAACCAGACGCTGAAATACTACCGCGGGCAGGCGCTCGGTGCGCGCGCCTTCACGCTCTTCGGCCTGGTGCAGCGTTTCCAGTTCACCTACAAGGGGCATGAGGACGAACCCTCGATTCCGATGGTGCTCGACGATATGACGGCCGAGCAGGCGGGAAACAATCCCCGCGCGTCGGTAAGTGCGGTTTACGCGCGGATTATTGAGGACTTGAACAACGCCATCGCGCTGCTTGAAGGTTTCAACCGGCCCAACGCTTCGACCATCGACCAGCGTGTGGCTTACGGTCTTCGTGCCCGCGTCTATCTGGTGATGAACGAGTGGCAGCAGGCTGCTGCCGATGCGGCAAAGGCCATGTCGGGCTACACGCCCTACACGCGCGACGAGGTAAGCAAGCCCTCCTTCCAGAGTGTGTCGCACGCCTGGATCTGGGGTTGCGAGATCGATGAAAACGACCTGGTAGCCGGCGGCGAGCGTGCCACCTGGCAAAGTTGGCTCTGCTCGCTCAACGGCGGTTTATTCACTACGAAATTAGGGACGTATGCGCGTTGCAACGTCGAGTTCTACCAAAAGATTCCCGCAACCGACGTCCGCAAGGGCTGGTGGGTGGATGAGAACCTGAAATCCCCGCTGATCGACAACCTCCGCTGGCAGGGCTATCCCAACACGCCGATCGGATCGCTGGAAATTTCGCAGGTCAAGCAGAAATTCGAGCCTTATACCAACGTGAAGTTCGGACCGACCGACGACGTGATCGGAACGACCAAAAGTGCCGGCGACTGGCCGCTGATGCGTGCCGAGGAGATGCTTCTCATCCAGGCGGAAGCTACGGGCATGAGCGGCGACCTGAACGGAGGCAAGCAGTTGCTGGAGAGCTTCGTGAAGACTTACCGCGACCCCTCCTATACGTGCAAGGCCTCCACGCCGCAGGAGTTCCAGAACGCGGTATGGCTCCAGCGCCGCATCGAACTATGGGGCGAAGGTTTCGCCCCGATGGACCTGATGCGCCTGAAGAAGCCGCTGGTGCGCTTCCACTCGGGACGCACGTCCAACTTCCCCGATCTGTTCAAATTCAACATTCCGGCCGAAGATCCCAGCTTCCTCTGCACGATCCCCAACGGGGAGATCAACGCCAACGAAGGCATTTCGCCCGATCAGAACAACATCAGCACCGTGCCGAAGCCCGGACAAGGCGCCGGTCTGCTCGACGGCATTACGGACTGACGGTAAATGTTTAACTTCGAAAAAACACGCATCATGAAAAAATACCTGTTCATCTTTTTGGCGACAGCGCTGTTTGCGTCCTGTGACGATGACGTTACGCGTGATCCCTCGCCCGTAACGCCGGAGGATTGCCAAGACGTTTATTTCCCGGCAGACAACCCTGCTTCCGCGGAGTTGGCTCCCGACGATAATCAGTTCACCCTATCGGTAACCCGTACCGAGTTTACGCAGGAGGCCAATGTGCCCATCCATGTCTCCACGACCGCACCCGAGGCTTTCACCATTCCCGAGACGGTTCATTTCGCAGCCGGTCAGGAGGAGGCCGAATTGGTGATCGGCACGGAACAGATGAAGCCTTTCGTGACCTACCAGCTCACGATCACCGTTGACGAAGCCTTCGCCGACTACTACACCGAGCGGCCTTACGGCACGGCGGTCTATACTCTCAAGCTGATGAAATCTGACTGGGCCGTGGTCGATGAGGGCGTGATGACGTGTCCCCTTTTTAAGAATCCGTGGCGGCAGTCGTTGGAGTATTCGGCCATCCTGGACCAGTACCGCTTCCCGGAGGCGTGGGGCGAGGACGATTTTACCTTCACGTGGGACAAAGGCGCCGAGTTCCATCCGGTCGGCATCGAGAACGGCAATCAGATTCAGTTCTATATCGGCGACTACGAGCCGGGCGCTCCCATGTACTTCCTCTGTGCGAAGACCTGTCCCTACGACGCCGCTACCAAGACGTTCACCATCGTAGCGGACTGGTACGTGGGCGGAGGCTACGGCAATCAGGGTTCGATGAATTCAACGGTCAAAATGAACTGATCCTATGAATGATCCGCATGTAACGCGGGACAACAACCGTTAACCGGGGAGCCGGCCCGCGAGGGTCCGGCTCCTCATTTCTAAAAAAACGAATTATGGCTTACAAAAAATTGCTGCTTTTCGCAGCCCTGCTGCTCGCCGCATGTACCGCCGATCCGCTCACGGAGCCGGAGGCGGACGCTCCTGCTCCGTCGGCCGCGCAACGGAAACTGGTCAACACAGCCCAGCAGGCCGTCGAGGGGTCGCTGATCGTCTGCTTCGACGACCAGTCGCTCGATCGCATCGAGCAGACTACGACCCGGGCCACCCGCAGCGGCGAAGTCGCCACCCGTTCGGGCATCGCTCCCGTTGACGCGGTGCTCGCGGATCTGAATGTGGTATCGCTCCGCCGCCTGTTCCCCTATACGGCCAAACACGAGGAACGCACCCGCGCTGCGGGCCTGCACAAGTGGTATGTGATCTCGTTCGACCGCGAGGCCGACCTGACACGCTCCGCGCTGAAGCTCGCCCAGGTCGCTCAGGTCGAAAACATCCAGTTCGACACCCGTCTCCAGCTGGTTCCGACAGGTCATGCCGCCCCGCTGAAAGAGGCCGTCGAGACCCGTGCGGCGGGCATCCCGTTCAACGATCCCCAGAGCGGTCGCCAGTGGCACTACGTGAATATGGCCGATCGGACGATTTGCGCAACGGCCCGCCGGGGCGCGGACATCAACGTCAAGGACGCCTGGTCGCTGACCGGAGGCGATCCCCAGGTGATCGTGGCCGTGGTGGACGAGGGCGTGAAATACACCCACCCCGACCTGGCCGCGAACATGTGGACCAACGCGGACGAGACGGACGGAAACAATTCCGACGACGACGGGAACGGATATAAGGACGACGTCCACGGCTTCAACTTCGTGACGCGGGGTCCGATCAGCTGGACCCGCGAAGCGTGGGTCGACGGCGAGAACAAGGGCGATTCGGGCCACGGCACGCATGTGGCCGGCACGGTGGCGGCCGTCAACAACAACGGGTTGGGCGTCTGCGGCGTAGCCGGCGGCACGGGGCACAACGACGGTGTGAAGATCATGTCCTGCCAGATTTTCTCGGGCAACGACGCCGCTTCGGGTGCGCTCTCCACTTCGGCCGAAGCGATCAAGTATGCCGCCGACAACGGCGCGGCGATCATCCAGTGCTCGTTCGGCAGCGAGGCGGGGGCCTACACCTCGGACAACACCTGGCAGCTTCGCGCCGGGGTGCAATACAATGCCATCAAATACTTCATCGAGAGCAAGAATTGCAGCGCCGTCGACGGCGGGGTGGTCATCTTCGCCGCCGGCAACGACGGGAGGAATGTCTGCGGGTATCCGGGAGCCTACCGCGACTACATCGCCGTGACGTCGTTCGGTCCCGACTACGTGCCGGCCTACTACACCAACTACGGTCCCGGCTGCAACATCGCGGCTCCGGGCGGCGACTACTCGGTCAGCGCCGATGCGGATCAGAACTTCGCGCAGGTCCTCTCGACCGTTCCTTCGGAGAACAGCTCCTTCAAAGGGTCCGATTATGGTTACATGCAGGGTACTTCGATGGCCTGCCCGCATGTTTCGGGCGTCGCGGCACTCGGACTCTCCTATGCGTTGAAGAAGGGTAAACACTTCACGCTCGACGAGTTCAAGACCATGCTGCTCACCTCGGTCAACGACTTGGAACCCTACCTGATCGGTTCGAAGAACGGCGTTTCGCTCTCCTCATACAGCAAGAAGATGGGAACGGGTTCGATCGATGCCTACCAGCTGCTCATGCAGATCGAGGGAACGCCCTGCCTGCGGGCCGCTGTCGGGAAGAAACAGCTGCTCGATCTGAGCCGCTACTTCGGCGGCAGTTCGGAGAATCTGACCTACACAGGGGTCGAAATCTCGCAGCAGGATAAGGATAAGCTCGGCATGTCGTCCGATCCGGTCATCTCCTACGGCCGTCTGGATTTCCGTTGCACCAAGCCGGGATGCGCCCGCATCAAGGTCAAGGCGATCGCCGGCGGTTCGACGGTCGGCACGGGCGGCAACATGGGCGGACAGGTGGTTACCAAGGAGTTCGCCGTCATCGCCCGTTCGGTCGAAACCGGCAACGGAGGTTGGTTCTAAAAACACGGAAACAAGATGAAAAAGACCTATTATTTATTGCTTGCGGCCTTCACGCTCTTCCTGCTGGCCGGCTGCTCTTCGAGCGACGACGGAGGCAATGACGGCCCCGGAGAGAACACCGATTCGCCCTACTACCAGCTGATTGCCGGAGACTGGCATCTCTCGGCATGGAGCGGCGAAGCACCCGCCGATTTCGACATTTATGTCACCTTCAATGCCGATCGTTCGTACATGATCTACCAGAAGTTCGAGAAACCGATCTGGGAGCGTTACGCAGGCTCCTACCGCTTCGACAACCGGACTGTTTCGGGGGTCTACTCCGACGGTTCGGCTTGGGGCGCGAGCTACGAAATCGACATCGACGCTTCGGGCAACTCGTTCCGCATGGTCAGCAACACCTCCGTGCAGGAGGTCATGACCTTCACGCGCGCAGCGATCCCGGGCGATGTAAAGAACGCCGCCCAGCGGAAGACTTCGCGCGCCGGAGGATTCCGGCTCTTCTGACGCTCGCTTTGAGCGAACGCATCGAAGGACGACCCCTTGACGGGTCGTCCTTTTTTTTGCCGGTTTCGAAGCCTCCATGCGCCAAAGGTTTTCGGGTTACCTCTCCATCGGTTGCCGAATGCGCATACAGTATTGTAAACACACTGTATATCTGTATTTTATTGTACTCGAAAAGTCGTCCATAAGCGCGGGTTGAGTTTTTATTTTAAAAACTTAATTAAAATTAACGCTTATGGTAAGAAAACTTGTACTATCGTTGATTGCTGCGATGGGCCTTTTCGCGTATGCGGAAGCTCAGAATCAGCAGGTGTCCGGT
>NZ_DBFWLF010000028.1:0-371953 GCF_048465635.1 Alistipes sp. | reverse complement strand
CCTGGAACTCGTCGATCATGAAGCGCTCGAAGCGGTTGCCGACCTTCTCGTAGATGAACGGCGCGTCGTTGTGGCCGATGAACTCCGAGAGGATGTATTTGGTTTCGGAGAGCAGCATCATGTTCTGCTCGTCGCAGAGGTGCTGCACCTGGGCGTAGAGGTCCGAGAGCAGCGCGAAACTGCGGTAGTTCTCCCGCAGCAGCGCGCAGGTGTTCCACGCGCGCACGTTCCCGTCGTAAAGGTCGCACATCCGCCGCAGCAGGGGTTGCAGCTCGGCCACGAGCGCCTGGGCGGGCGACCCTTTAGCGCACCAGCCCGTGCACGTAAGGCTCATCCTGCCCGCGGTCGCCCCGTAGGGTTTGATCTCTCCGGCGGCCGTGGTGAAGAACCAGTTGGCGAAGCTGCGGCTCTTGCCCGAGAAGTCGGCCGCGGCAAGTCCAGCCCCGGTGATCAGCCGCACGGCCTCGGCGGCCGTGTCCAACAGTTCGCGCTTGCTCTTCTCGGCCGCGGCGGTGGCTTCGCGGACGATGCGGGCGAGCTCCTCGCGCGTGCGGGTCGTGGTGAGCGAATCCTTGTTCTTCTCCTTGAACAGCTCGCCGCCCAGCGAGAGGATGCCGTCGCGCACGTCCCACTTGCGCCCCTCGTCGATGCGCTCCTGCACGAACTCCGTGAGCCAGCGCAGCAGTTCGCCGTCGGCGGCGATCCGCTCCACGAGCGCATCGGCGCTCTTCGAGAGTACCGACGCGGTTTCGATCTCGACGTTGTAGTTGAGGTCGATGCCCAGCTCCTTGATGAATGCGCGCAGGATGCGCTGGAAAAAGGTGTCGATGGTGAGCACCGTGAAGCGCGAATAGTCGTGCAAAATCTTCGAGCGGGCCTCCGCGGCGCGTCGGCGCACGGTCGAGGCGTCCAGCCCCAGTTCGCGGCAGAGCGCGGCGAGGTAGGGGCTTTCCGCGCCCGAGGCCAGTGCGTGAATCTCCTTGAGAATGCGTGTCTTCATCTCCTCGGTGGCCTTGTTCGTAAAGGTCACGGCCAGAATGTGCCGGTAGACGGCGGGCTGTTCCACCACGTCGCGCACGTATTTGTACGCCAGCTGGTAGGTCTTGCCAGACCCGGCGCTCGCATTCAGAATCTTCGCTCTCACTGTCCGAAAAGTCGTTTATTGGGTAAAAGTACAAAACAAATCCCGAACGGCAAACCGCGTTTGGCAATAATTTCGTAAATTAGCGACGCATTAAATACGTCATTTCCTATGAAGAAATTGATTCTTAGCGTTGTGATGCTGCTCTCATTCGGAGCGCTCCGGGCACAGCCGGCCCAGGCCGCCGACTCCGCGGCCCGCAGCGAGTGGCTGCCGTCGTTCACCTCCGTGGTAGTGGCGGCTCCGCTCGACATCGTTTTCGTCCGCGTGCCCGACACCGAAGCGCCCAGGATCGAATACGACACCAAAGGCTCCTATACCACCAAGTTCAAGTTCGAGGTGCGGGACAAGGTGCTGCGCATCACCGAGCGCTCGGACGCCCGCCGTCCGGAGCGAACCTCGGTCAAGGTCTGCTATAACGACGTCGACGCATTCACGATCAACGACGCCGCGGCGACCTTCGAGGGGACGCTGACGCGCAGCCTGCTCGATCTGACGGTCGGGGGCCGTGCCACGGTGACGGCCGCGCTCGACGTGAAAGACCTCAAGATGGAGCTTACGGGCCACAGCAAGGCTACGCTTTCGGGTGCGGTGCGCTACCTCTCGCTGCTCGTCTCGACGGGCGAGGTCGATGCCGCCGCGCTGGAGGTGATGGCCGCACAGGTCAACGCCACCAGCGGCGGGACGGTGACGCTGACGGTGACCGACCGCCTGGAGGCGACCACCTCGACCAAGGGGACGATCAGCTTCAAGGGGCAGCCGGCCATCGTGCGCGGCGGCTCGCGGTTCCTGGGCGGCGAGATCGGACATATCGAAGAGTGAGGCCGGAGGCCGTGAACGGGTAAGCGCTGCGCGATGAAGGGATTTCTGGAGGAGGTCGCCGAAGAGCTGTACGGCCGATACGGCGAGAGCCTTTCCGACTGCGCAGTGCTCTTTCCGTCGCGCCGTGCGCAGCTGTTCTTCGTCGATGCGCTCTCCCGTATCGCCGGGCGGCCCCTGTGGCGGCCCCGTTGGACGACCATCGACGAACTGATGGGGGAGGTGTCGGGGCTTGCGACGGGCGACCGCGTGCGGCTCATCACCGAACTCTACAAGGTCTATTCCGAGTACCACGACGAGCCGTTCGACAAGTTCTACTTCTGGGGCGACATGCTCCTGGCGGACTTCGACACCATCGACAAGTACCTCATCGACGCGCGGATGCTCTTCCGCAACATCGAGCAGATCAAGGAGATCGAGGCCGATATTTCCTACCTCACCCCCGCGCAGCTGCAAATCCTCGCCTTCTGGTCGTCGTTCGGCGCGGAGGCCGACCTCTCAGCCGAGAAACGCCGGTTTCTGGCGATCTGGAAGACGCTCCTGCCGATCTATACGCGCTTCCGCGAGCGGTTGGCCGAGCTGGGCATCGCCTATAACGGCATGGTGCAGCGCGCCGCCGCCGAGCGCATCCGCAGCGGGGAGTTCGCCTTCGGGGAGCCGCGCCGCTACGTGGTGGCGGGGTTCAACGCGCTCTCGGAGTGCGAGAAAATCCTGTTCCGCTTCCTCTCGACCGCTGCCGAGACCGATTTCTACTGGGATTACGACACCTATTATACCGACCGCCCCGAGCAGGAGGCGGGCATGTTCGTGCGGCAGAACCTCGTGCAGTTCCCGCCCCGGGCGCCTCTCTCGCACGACCACTTCGCGCGCGGCAAGTCGCTGACGGCCGTGGCCGCCGTCTCGAACGCCGTGCAATGCAAGTACGCCGCCGAGATTCTGCGTACGCTGGCGCGCCGCGAAAAGCTCGACAAGCGCACCGCCGTGGTGCTGACCGACGAGAATCTGCTGATGCCGCTGTTGTACGCCCTGCCGCCCGAGCTGGGGCGCGTGAATGTCACGATGGGCTATCCGCTGCGTGCGACGCTGGCCTACACGTTCGTCGAACGGCTCGTGGAGCTGCAGCACCACCGCCGCAGGCGGGGCGAGAGGTGGACCTTCTACCACGCCGACGTGACGGGGCTGCTGGCGCATCCCTACGTGCTGGAGAGCGATGCGGCGCTGGTCGCCGAATTGCAGGAGCGGATCGTGAGCGAGCGCCGCATCTCGGTCGACGGGGCCTTTCTGGCGCGCAACGAACTGCTCTCGACCGTCTTTGCGGCTGCGGAGACGTGGCGCGACGTGTCGGACTGGCTCTCGCGGGTGGTCGCCGCCGTGGCGCGCATGCCCTATGCCGGGGACGATGCGCGCGAGCGGACGGAGTTTCTGGCCGTGGTGGCCGAGGAGCTGACCAAGCTGCGCAACTCGTTGGAGGGTTGCGATATAGACCTTACACCGGAGGTCTACGCCTCGCTGCTGCGCCGCCACCTGCAGACGCTGCGCATCCCGTTCGAGGGGGAGCCGCTGGAGGGTATTCAGGTGATGGGTATCCTCGAAACGCGCAACCTCGACTTTCGAAACGTGGTGATCCTCTCGATGAACGACGACAACTTCCCCGGCAGTCTGGTCGGCGGTTCGTCGTTCGTGCCCTACAACCTGCGCGCGGCCTACGGACTGCCCACGCCCGAGCACCACGAGGGGGTCTATGCCTATTATTTCTACCGCCTGATCCAGCGCGCGGAGACGGTGCACATGCTCTACTGCGCGCATGCCGACGAGAAGACCACCGGCGAGCCGAGCCGCTACATTCGCCAGTTGGATTACGAAAGCGGCTTCGCGGTGCGCAAGGTCGAGGTGGGGGTCGATGTCGACCTGGCCCCGGCCGAGCCCATCGAGGTGGCGAAGGACGAAGGGGTGATGCGGCGGCTGGAACGTTTCACCGACCCGGAGGGCACGGCGACGCTCTCGCCGACGGCGTTTTACCGCTATGTGGCCTGCCCGCTGCGCTTCTACTTTCACTCCATTGCACGGCTGGACACCGACGACGAGATCACCGAGGAGGTCGACGCTCCGATGTTTGGTACGATCCTCCACGCCGCCGTGCAGACCATCTATGCCCGCATCGCGGGCGAGGCGCATCCCGGCGAAACGCTGCGGGCGCTGATCCGCTCGGGCGAGGTCGCCGCGGCGGTCGAGCGGGCCATCAACGAGAACTACCTCCGCGACGAGCGCGCCACGACGGCCGACTATACGGGCAATCTGCTGCTGGTCAAAGATATCGTGACGCGCTACCTGCGCGGCGGGGTGATGCCCTACGACGCGGCGCACGACGATTTTACGGTGGCGGGATTGGAAGAGAAGGTGGGGTATGGATTTGCGTTTCCTACTCCGGACGGTGAACGGGTGATCCGCTTCGCGGGTATCGCCGACCGCATCGACCGCCTGCCGGACGGCGCGCTGCGGGTGGTCGACTACAAGACGGGAGCCCCGCACCTGGAGTTCGCGGGGGTGGAGAGCCTCTTTCGGGGCGAGGGCAAACAGCGCCTTTCGAACATCCTGCAAACGCTGCTCTATGCCATGATGCTCAGTCATAGTCGCGGCGTCGATGCCGAACCGGCGCTCTACTACGTGCGTGCCATGAACCGGCCAGACTACTCGCCGCAGCTCGACGACCGGGAGACGGGCGTGCGGGGCGGGCGCTACTCGCTCTACCGCGAACGGTTCGAGGAGCTGCTGCGCGAGACCCTTGCCGAGCTGTTCGATCCCGCGGTTCCGTTCCGCCAGTGTGCGGACGCGGATACCTGCAAATTCTGCGATTTCAACGTGATCTGCAAACGGTAGCGGATCAGAGATTCACGACGAAATAGGACGCGCCGCTGCGGCGGGCGGCTTCGATGCCGACGGGCGAATCCTCGAAGACGAGCGTTTCGCGCGGCGAGCACCCCTCGCGGCGCATCGCCTCGAGAAAGCAGTCCGGCGCGGGTTTGCTGCGCGCGACGTCCGCACCCGAGAGAATCCCGTCGACCCGCCCCTCGGGGCAGGCCCCGTCGGGCGTGTCGGGTCCACCGATGCCCACGTGGCGCATCACGTTGTCGATGTTGTCGCGGCTGCCGGTCGAGACGATCCACACGCGGCCGCCGCCGGCTCGGAACTGGCGGCAGAACTCCCACAACGGACGGTTGAGCCGCACGGTGTCGAAGAAAGCGGGGTAGCGGGCGATCTTTTCGAGCCGCAGCCGTTCGCGTTCAGCCGCATCGGCCACGCCCAGCCGGGTGAGGAACTCGTCGCAGCGCATGCCGAAGTAGTGCGCCTCGTACTCCGCCTCCGTGAGCGGGTAGCCCGCCTCGCGCAGCGTCGCCACGTAGGCGAGCGTATTGGCCCGCCGCGTATCGACCAGCGTGCCGTCGAAATCGAGCAGCAAAAGTTTTATTCGGGTATCGGTTTCCATCGGTATCGCTTTGTATTTTTGAGCCTTGGTCGTTGTTTCGGGCGCAGCCTGCGGGGTGTTTGGTTGCGGGTTTTTGGACGCAGCCTGCGGGGTGTTTGGTTGCGGGTTTTCGGACGCAGCCTGCGGGGGCTCGCAAATGCGGGCCTCCGCGCCGGGAGGCTGCGGCCCGCCGGCTCTTCGAGCCGATTTTTCCACTTTTGCCGGGGCGCCGTCAGTTACATATGCCGGGAGGCTGCGGCCCGCCGGTCCTTTCGGGCCGAATATGCGGAACTATCCAATTATCAAAATTAGCTCTTGTCTTTTATGGTTGCAGCCTGCGGAGCACGCTTTGCGGGCCTCCGCACCGTAAGCCTGCGGCCCGCCGGCTCTTTGAGCCGAATTTTCCACTTTTGCAGAGGCGGCATTAGTTACATATGCCGGGAGCCTGCGGGCCGCCGGCTCTTCAAGCCGAATTATCCGATCAACCGGAGCAACCGTCTGTGCATATGCCGGGAGGCTGCTGCCCGCCCGGCTCTAAAAGCCGCAACAAAAACGTTCCCGGACCGTCCGGATCGTACGTCATCTCCCTCCCTGAGGGAGGGCCGGGGTGGGGTCAGATTTGCAAACGCGGCGGGACGCCGCGAGGCTCCGACGGTCGGAAACGGATTTCCGGCAGCACGAACCGGGCCGCTCGGATCGATCTTTTTCCCGGGCCTCCGCGCCGGGAGGCTTACGTCCATACGACTCTTTTCCGCCGGTTCGGCCGCACGGTTCAGTCGAACGACTGCATCCCCGTCTGAGCAATGCGCATCAGCCGCTGGTATTCCGTCGGCGTAAGCTCCATGAAGAAGTAGTGGATCGGGTCGACGCGCATGCCGTTGTAGCGCACCTCGTAGTGGAGGTGCGGAGCCAGCGAGAGACCCGTATCGCCCGAGAGAGCGATTATGTCGCCCCGCCGCACCGTCTGCCCCTTGCGGACGTTCGATTTGCTGAGGTGGCTGTACGAGGTTTCATACCCGTTACCGTGGTCGATCACCACGGTCATGCCCGAAGTCGAGTTGCGCATGGCCACGTCGCGGACCACTCCGTCGGCCGTGGCGAAGACGCTCGACCCTTCGGGGATGGTGTAGTCTACCCCCTGATGCGACTGAAGTGTCTTGTAAAACGGGTGGTAGCGCATGCCGTAGGAGGCCGTGAGCAGCGTGAGCTGCTTGTTGATGACGGGCTGGATCGCCGGAATACGGTCGCAGTCGCGGCCCGCAAGGTCGATGCGCCGCTGCAATTCGAGGTAGGTGTCGTTCAGCTGCGCGAGCTTCCCCTCCAGCGCCTCGACCCGCTGTCCCAGCTCGCGGCGCAGGCGGCGCGACGAGCGGCCGACGATCTGCTCGTAGGTGGCCGTCTGCCGGTGTTCGAACTCCGAGTCGAAATCGTAGGGATCGGCCTCGAAGAGGGTCTGAAAGACGTTGCGGTCGCGCGCCGCGACGTTTTCCGCCACGCGCATCAGCGAGTCGTAGCGCGCCGAAAGTTCGGCGTATTCGCGCCGCAGCGCGTCGGTCGAGTGCTTCATGGCGTACTCCACGGGCGTGTCGAAGAAGAGCGAGAACCCCAGGTAGTAGAGCACCGCCACCCCCGTCCAGACGAACAGGTGCACCGTCACGCGGATCGTGCGCTGCTTGCGGCGTTTGCGCCGTCGGAGCCGTTCGAGGTCTTTCTTGCCAGCCATCGCTTAGAGTTTTTCGAAGTTGGTGTCGCGCATCTGCTGCATGAGCGTGTCGTACTCCTCGGGAGTCATGTCGCGGTTGAAGTAGTTGACCGGGTTGACCGGCACGCCCTTGTGGATCACCTCGTAGTGGAGGTGGGGGGCCGTCGAAATACCCGTGCTGCCCATGTAGCCGATCAGCTGGCCGCGGACGACCTGCTCGCCCGGCTTGACCAGGATCTGGCTCAGGTGGGCGTAGCGCGTCTTGTAGCCGAACTCGTGGTCGAGCAGAATCATCCGTCCGTAGCCGCGGTTCGAGTTCTGGGTGGTCTCCACGCGCGCATCGCCCGTGGCGAAGACCGGATCGCCCGTCTTGCCGCCCAGGTCGATGCCCTTGTGCGGGCGCACCACATGCAGGATGGGGTGCATGCGGCGCGGGTTGAAGGCGCCGATATGGTTGTTCTTGAGCCGTTTGCGGTCGATGGGCCAGATGGCGGGGATCGCCGTGGACAACTGCTCCTTGTTGCGCGTCAGGGCTTGCAGCTCGTCCAGCGAGACCGATTCGAGGTAGAGCATCCGGGCCAGCGCGTCGAGCTGTTTCCACGTGCCGACCATCAGCCCCTCGAACTCGTCGCCCTCCATCCGCGCGTATTTCGTATCGGGGTAGGGCTGCCACACCCCCTCGATCGAGAGCGTGTCCGTGGCGAAAAGCGAGCGGTAGACGTAGTTGTCGCGGTGACGGATGTCGTCCAGCCGCCGCTGAGCCGTGCGGATGCGGTCCTGGAGGATGCGGTAGCGGATCACCAGATCGTGGTTGTCGCGGTTGATCCGGTACATCTTCGGCGTGTAGAAGAAGTAGGAGAACAATACGTTGGCGATCGACACGAGGATGAAGCCCACCAGAATCTTGCGCAGCAGGCGGTAGGTTTTCAGCCGGAACGGGGCCGTGACGACCTCGCGCGTGAGCGCTTCCGCTTCGCGGCTGAGGCTGTGTACGCCCGGTGTCTGTCGTTTTTCCTCCATCAGCTAAAAATCTCCGGTTATTCGTGCAAATTTAGCGTAAATTGTGTAATTTTGCAACCCGAATCGAATAACGGAAAAAACGAATCAATCAATATATCATGGAATCGAATAAAATCCGGCAGGCCTTTCTCGACTTCTT
The DNA here is from genome assembly GCF_048465635.1 of Alistipes sp. Lineage (GTDB taxonomy): Bacteria > Bacteroidota > Bacteroidia > Bacteroidales > Rikenellaceae > Alistipes. The sequence goes on along the minus strand of NZ_DBFWLF010000028.1, from coordinate 363,669 downwards.
CTCCTCGAAGGGTCACGTGATCGTGCCGTCGGCCCCGATGGTCGTCAAGGGCGACCCCACGCTGATGTTCACCAATGCGGGCATGAACCAGTTCAAGGACATCTTCCTGGGCAACGCGCCGCGCAAATACCCCCGGGCGGCCGACACGCAGAAGTGTCTGCGCGTGTCGGGCAAGCACAACGACCTGGAGGAGGTGGGCCACGACACCTACCACCATACCATGTTCGAGATGCTGGGCAACTGGTCCTACGGCGATTACTTCAAGAAGGAGGCGATCGAGTGGGCTTGGGAGCTGCTGCACGGCGTCTACGGGCTGCCTGCCGAGCGGATGTACGCCACGGTGTTCGAGGGTTCCGACGAGGACGGCGTGCCGTTCGATCAGGAAGCCTACGACTACTGGAAGCAGTTCCTGCCCGAGGACCACATCATCCGCGGCAACAAGCACGACAACTTCTGGGAGATGGGCGAAACGGGTCCCTGCGGTCCCTGCTCGGAGATCCATTTCGATCTGCGCGACGAGGCGGAGATCGCCGCGAAGCCCGGCCGCGAGCTGGTCAATGAGGGCCATCCGCAGGTGATCGAGATTTGGAACCTGGTCTTCATGCAGTTCAACCGCAAGGCCAACGGCTCTCTGGAGGAGCTGCCCGCGCGCAACGTCGATACGGGCATGGGCTTCGAACGCCTATGCATGATTCTGCAAGGCAAGAAATCGAACTACGACACGGACGTTTTCCAGCCTACGATCCGCCGCATCGCCGAGCTTTCGGGCAAGCGTTACGGCGACGATCCGAAAGCCGACGTGGCCATGCGCGTGATGGCCGACCACCTGCGGGCCATCGCCTTTTCGATCGCCGACGGACAGCTGCCGTCGAACGTCAAGGCGGGCTACGTCATCCGCCGCATCCTGCGCCGTGCCGTGCGGTACGGCTACACCTACCTCGGCTTCACGGAGCCGACGCTCTGCCGGCTGGTCGCCGGGTTGGTCGAACAGATGGGCGGCCAGTTCCCCGAACTGAAGGCGCAGCAGGCGCTGATCGAGAAGGTGATCGAGGAGGAGGAGGCCTCGTTCCTGCGCACGCTGGCCACGGGTATCAACCTGCTGGACGGGGTGATCGAGCGCACGCGCAGCGAGGGCCGCGAACTGATCTCGGGCAAGGACGCCTTCGAGCTGTACGACACGTTCGGCTTCCCGATCGATTTGACGGAGCTGATCGCCCGCGAGCAGGGCGTCGGCGTGGATCTCGCGGCTTTCGAGAAGGAGCTGCAGGCCCAGAAGGAGCGTTCGCGCAACGCCGCGGCGGTCTCCACCGACGACTGGGTGGAGCTGTTCCCGATCCGCGAAAGCGTCTTCACCGGCTACGACACGCTCACCGAGCGGGTCCGCATCGCCCGTTACCGCCGCGTAAGCTCCAAAGGGCGCACCTCCTACCAGCTGGTCTTCGACCGTACGCCGTTCTACGGCAATTCGGGCGGTCAGATCGGCGACATCGGCTTCATCGAGAGCATCAACGAACGCATTCCGGTCGTCGCCACCGAGAAGGAGAACGGCCTGATCGTCCACATCGTCGAGCGGCTGCCGGAGAACCCGGCGGCGGAGTTCACCGCCGTGGTGGACGCTGCCAAGCGGCAGTCGGCAGCCAACAACCACACCGCCACGCACCTCATGCACGAAGCGCTGCGCAAGGTGCTCGGAACGCACGTCGAGCAGAAGGGCTCGCTCGTAACGCCCGAGATTCTGCGCTTCGACTTCTCCCATTTCCAGAAGGTTACGCCCGAGGAGCTGCGCGAGGTCGAGCGGGCGGTCAACCGGGCCGTGCGCGCCAACTACCCGCTGGAGGAGAACCGCGAGGCGACCAAGGAGGAGGCCGAGCGGTGCGGGGCGATGATGCTCTTCGGCGAGAAGTACGGCGACCGGGTCCGCATGGTCCGTTTCGGGTCGTCGGTCGAGTTGTGCGGGGGCACGCATACCAGCGCCACGGGCAACATCGGGTTCTTCAAGATTCTGAGCGAGAGCGCTATTTCGGCCGGCGTGCGCCGCATCGAAGCGGTCACGGGCGAGCAGGCCGAGCAGGTGATCTACGCCGTCGAGGATACGATGCGCAACCTCACGCAGTATTTCAACAACCCGCAGGTGCTGCAGGCCGTCAAGAAGCTCTTCGAGAGCAACGAAAGCCTCTCGAAAGAGGTCGAGACCCTGCGCCGCGAGCAGGTTTCGCAATGGGCCGACAAGATCGTCGCTTCGACGCCCGAACGCGACGGCATGCAGCTCTTCGCCGTGCAGTCGGACCGTATGCCCGAATTCATCAAGGACCTCGCCTATAACCTGCGCGCGCGTTCGCCGCGGCTGGTCTTCGTCGTGGGTTCGAACTACGGCGACAAACCGCTGCTGACGGTGATGCTGGGCGAGGAGATCGTTGCCCGCGGCGCGAATGCCGGGGCCGTGGTGCGCGAGGCCGCGAAACTGATGCAGGGCGGCGGCGGCGGACAGGCATTCTTCGCCACGGCCGGCGGCAAGAAGACGGATGGGTTGCAGGCGGCCATCGACAAGGCCGTTGCACTGATTCGCGAGCAGCTGAAATAGGTTCGGCTGCGGTACGGGCCGGTTGCTTTTTCAGAAGTGCGCGAGCAGGGTGCAAAGCTGTCGCTTTGCTTAGATATAATTGAGGCGCGTTGCCGGGGGCCTTGGCTTAGGGACGTAGCCTGCGGAGGGACGCAACTGCGGGCCTCCGCACCGGGAGGCTGTGGCCCGCGCGGTTCTTCGAACCGAACCTCTTGCCCTTTCTTTAGAAGAAAGGGCGAAAGAGAGGCGCACGCAGAAAACGGCGGTCGGTCGTCCTCCTTCTCGCTGAACGGGCACGAAAGACTACGCTTTTCGCACACCCGTTCCGGGCGCTCGGCGTCGTCCGGCCGCGATTTCCGCCGTTTCCAGAAGTGCGCGACGGAGGTGCAAAGCTATTGCTTTGCTTAGATATAATTGAGGCGCGTTGCCGGGGTCCTTGGCTTAGGGACGCAGCCTGCGGAGGGACGCGACAAGCGGGCCTTCGCAGGGCGAGGCTGCGGCCCGCGCGGCTCAAAAGAGCCGCAAGACAATATGAGGCATAGGTCGTCGTAAGGAGAATGTCAAATCCTTATTTCGAGCGCAGCCTGCGGAGGAACGCTAATGCGGGCCTCCGCACCCGGAGGCTGCGGCCTGCCGGCTTGACAGCCGAAAAAATGACAAACCGAATTTCGGTCCGTACGATCGGGCGCCGCAGGCGGCCAACGTTCTTCGGATAAAATACAACGGTAATAATCAAAAAACGCTAAGATATGAACACTACGAACAAAGTCCTTCTGATGATCCTCGACGGCTGGGGCAACGGCCGTCACGACAAGGCCGACGTCATTTCGACGGTGCATCCCGCCTATATCTCGGCCATGACCGAGCGTTACCCCCACGCCCAGCTGCGCACCGACGGCGAAAACGTCGGTCTGCCCGACGGGCAGATGGGCAACTCGGAGGTCGGCCACCTGAACATCGGCGCAGGCCGCGTCGTCTATCAGGACCTGGTGAAGATCAACCGCGCCTGCCGCGACAACTCCATCCTGGAGAATCCGGAGATCAAGGCCGCTTTCGAATACGCCGCGAAAAACGGTGTCGGCGTCCATCTGATGGGCCTCGTGTCGGACGGCGGCGTGCACTCGTCGCTGGAGCACCTCTTCAAGCTCTGCGACATCGCCGCCGAGTATAAGATCGAAAACACCTTCGTGCACTGCTTCATGGACGGCCGCGACACCGACCCGCGCAGCGGCAAGGGCTTCATCGAGCAGCTCGAAAAGCATACGGCCGCTGCCGCCGGGCAGATCGCCACGATCGTCGGCCGCTACTATGCGATGGACCGCGACAAACGCTGGGAGCGCGTGAAGGTTGCCTACGATGCGCTGGTCGAGGGCGTCGGCGAACCGGCCACGGATATGGCCGCCGCCGTGCAGAAATCCTACGATGCGGGTGTGACGGATGAGTTCATCAAACCCATCGTCCGCGTGGATGCGGCGGGGAAGCCCGTCGGGCTGATCCGGCCGAACGATGTGGTGATCTTCTTCAATTACCGCAACGACCGCGCGAAGGAGCTGACCGTCGTGCTGACGCAGCAGGACATGCCCGCCGAGGGGATGCACACGCTGCCGCTCTATTACTGCTGCATGACCCCCTACGATGCGAAGTTCGAGGGGCTGCACATCCTCTTTGACAAGGAGAACGTGCCCGACACGATCGGGGAGTGGGTCTCCAAGCAGGGGCTTCGCCAGCTGCGCATCGCCGAGACCGAGAAATACGCCCATGTGACGTTCTTCCTCAACGGCGGCCGCGAGGAGAAGTTCGACGGCGAGGAGCGTATTCTGGTCGCTTCGCCCAAGGTGGCGACCTACGACCTCCAGCCCGAAATGTCCGCGCCGGAAGTGGCTGACAAACTGGTTGCAGCGCTGGGCGAACGGAAGTTCGACTTTATCTGCCTTAACTTCGCCAACGGCGACATGGTGGGTCATACGGGCGTCTACGAAGCGATCGTCAAGGCGGTCGAGGCGGTCGACCGATGCGTCGAAAAGGTGGTCGAGGCGGCCAAGGCTAACGGCTACGAGGTGGTGATGATCGCCGACCACGGCAATGCCGACAACGCCGTCAACCCCGACGGATCGCCCAATACCGCCCACTCGCTCAACCCCGTACCCATCGTCGTGGTCTCCGACCGCGTGAAGAAGGTGCACGACGGTATTCTGGCCGACGTGGCTCCGACGGTGCTCCGTCTGATGGGCGTCGAACAGCCCGCCAAAATGACCGGAAAGGCGTTGGTCGAAATGAAATGACGCGGCGCCGCGGTGCACGCAAACCCCGGACCTTTCGGTCCGGGGTTTGCTTTTTGTTCGTCGGCTACCCCCCCCCTCCCTCGTCGATATTTCTACTAAACAATTAGTAATATTCGGAAATTTGGTTAACTTTGTTCCGTAACCAATCCACGACAAAGATGAAACGCCTGATCCCCGTTCTGGCGGGCCTGCTCTGCCTCGTGCAGCCCCTCGCTGCGCAGCCTGTGTTCCGCATGGATGCCAAAGCGCCCAACCTCACCGTCGAGATGCTCGACGGCGGGACCGTCAAACTGTCCAAATGCCGCGGCAGGGTGGTGCTGATGAGCTTCTGGGCCACGTGGTGCAAGCCCTGCCTGAAAGAACTGCACGAAGTTCCGGATAAGATCCTGAAACGGTTCGAGGGCCAAAAATTCACGATGATCGCCGTTGCGAAGGGCGAACCGCGCGTGACGGTTGAGAAGAAGATGGCCGAGCTGGTGGCGGCGGGCGTCGTCTTCCCCGTCGGTCTGGACCCCTACGAGAAGATATCGCGGCTGCTGGGTGACGACCGCATCCCGCAGCTGGTCGTCATCGGTCCCGACGGAGTGGTTCGCTACCACGAGGTGGGTTATACGCCCGAGCGGCTGGATGAAGTCGCGGCCCTGATCGAAACCCTTTTACCCCGATGATGATGAAACGTATCTCTTTGCTGCTGTCCGCCTGCGCGGCTGCCGCTGCCGTTTCGGCCCAGATTCCGATGCCGGGCTGGGGCTTTTCCGACGTGATCGAGCGTCAGAGCGGTGTGGTGAACTACACCTACGAAAAGTTCGATTTCGACCGCCTGCCCACCCCGCGCCGCCTTACGGAGTTCCTGCGGCTGAAGGACACCGTGGAATACAAGCTGCACATTTTCCACGTCACGGTCTGCGACGACGCGGGTCCGGTCGCACATATCTCTTTCCAGCAGGACCCGCAGGTGGCGCGCAAGGAGCAGGATCCGGTCACTTTCGTGTCGACCGCAAATCCGTGGCTGCAGATCACCGCCACCGCCAACCTGCCGCTCGATGCGACGGATGCCGCGATCGCCCGCACGGTCGATTCGCTGCGCAATATCCGCGTGGCGGGCGAGGGGCTGGAACTGCTTCCCGCCAATCAGGACGGGGTCAGCTACGCCCTTGAGTACCTCTTCGCCCGGGCCGGGATCGACACCGATCCGCTGCTGACGTGGCGGACCTATGTGTTCGGTTCGGAGGGGAGCACGTTGATCGGCTACTGCTGCGACCGGGTCAAACGGACGAAGATCGGCGACGACATCGAGCGCTTCGCCCGCAAGGCGAAATTCGAGGAGGATGTGATCTATGTTCTGGCGGGAAACGAGGCGATGAAGAATCCCATCGTCTTCTTTTGGTGCGACGATAAGTTCTGGGCCAAGATCGGCCCCTGCCAGTACCTTTCGTTCGATTCGGTCATCTCGGTCTGGCGGCACGACAAGCGGGCGACGCATCTCGACGCCTACCGGTTGAAGGAGCGGTTCCGGTAGTAGGACCGGACGGCCTCGCTCTCAGTAGAGTTCGAGAAATTCGTAGGAGTTGCCCGCGGCCGCGAGGTAGCGCAGAAACTCTTCCTGCGCGATGACCACCGTCGCGCGGTTGTCGTTGGGGTGGAACGAGTAGGCCGGGAAGCGCCGCAGGTTGGCGTCGAGGAAGAGGTGGACGTGGTTCGCAGGGTCGTTCACCAGCCCGAACGGCGACACCGAGCCGGGCCGCAGCCCCAGCCAGCGCTCCATGCGCTGCTCCGAGGCGAACGAGAGTTTGCCCTGCCGCAGGCGGTGTTCCAGGTCGTGGATGGCCAGCGACTGCTCGCAGTCGAAGCAGACCAGGTAGTGGCGGTCGCCCTTGTGGTTGCGGAAGAAGAGGTTCTTGCAGTGCTTCGAACCGTCGTCGTGCCAGTATTGGCGGGCGATCTCGATGGTCGGGGCTTCCGGGTGTTCGTACCAGGTGTAGCGGATGGCGTGCGCATCGAGAAAGTCGAAAACCCGCCGGCGGCGTTCGTCGGCGGTGGGTGTCTGGGCCGTAGTTTCCATCGTTATTTCCGGTCGTAAAATTCGCGGATGTTGCGTGCGATGCAATCCACCAGCACCTCGACCGCTTCGACGGGCGACCAGGCGTTGTGGGGCGAGAGCAGCAGGCGGTCGGGTTCGCGCACGGCGAGCAGCGGATTGTCCTTTTCGAGCGGTTCGCGGCGGAACACGTCGAGCGCCGCTCCGGCGATCGTCCCGGCGTCGAGCGCTTCGGCCAGCGCCGCTTCGTCGACGATGCCGCCGCGGGCGACGTTGATCAGGATGGCCGAGGGTTTCATCAGCTTCAGTTCGCGCGCGCCGATCAGGCCGCGCGTTTTCTCGTTCAGCGGGGCGTGGATCGACACCACGTCCGAGGTGCGGAGCAGCTCGTCGAGCGGCAGGGCGGGGTAAGGCTCCTCCCTCGCCGTGCCCGAGGTGGAGGTGTAGGCGATGCGGCAGCCCAGCGCCGCGGCGACCTTGGCCACCTGGTGACCGATATTCCCCAATCCGATGATGCCCCACGCCGAGCCGTAGAGCTGGTGGGTGGTGCGGCCGAAGTGGTACTGGCGGTCCGATCCGGCGTATTCGGTCTTCACGTAACGGTCGTAGTAGACCACCTGCCGGAGCAGCCCGATGGCCGCGCCGACGGTCGTTTCGGTCACCGCATGGGTCGAGTAGCCCACGGCGTTCTTCACGGCGATGCCCAGCTCGGAGGCCGCCTCCAGGTCGATGTGGTTCATGCCCGTGGCCGCCGCGCAGATCAGCCGCAGACGCGGCAGAGCCTGCATCACTTCGCGCGTGAAGACCACTTTGTTGGTGATCGCCACGTCGGCTTCGCGGCAGCGCTCGACGGTCTGCTCGCGGCTTGTGGTGGCATACCCCGTGTAGTTGCCCAGCGAGCGGATGGCCTCCACGTCGGCCCCGCCGAGGGTGTATTCGTCCAGAAAAACAATGTTCGGTCGCATTTTTTATAATATTATTTTCTTTCGTACTCTCCGATAAGATCCCGAATGACCACCGACGCACATCCGATGCCGAAAAGTGCCGGGAGGTAGGAGATCGTGCCCACGTTCGATTTTTTGTTCTGCTCTTCGCAGAGGATCATCGCTCCTTCGCGGATCGGCTCCGGCGAGAACACAGCCTGAAAACCCTGCCGGATACCCAGCTTGTGCAGCCGCTTGCGCAGCATGTGGGCCAGTGGGCAGTGGTGGGTCTTCCCGATGTCGGCGATCTCCATGCGCGTGGGGTCCATTTTGGCCCCGGCGCCCATCGAACTTACGAGCGGCAGGCCGCGGTCGAGCGCCCCTTTGATCAGGGCGAGCTTGGGCGACAGGGTGTCGATGGCATCGACCACGTAGTCGTAGCGGGCCGCGTCGAGCAGCGTGTAGGTTTCCTCGTCCCGGATGTATTTGCAAACCACCGTCAGGTCGATCTCGGGGTTGATGTCGCGCAGCTGCTCGGCCAGCACTTCGGCTTTCGGACGGCCGACGGTCGAATGAAGTGCGATCAGCTGCCGGTTGATGTTCGTGAGGCTCACCGTGTCGGCATCCGCCACGGTCATGTGTCCCACGCCTGCGCGGGCGATCATCTCGGCGGCATAGGCTCCCACGCCGCCCAGCCCGACCACCAGCACGCGGGCGTCGCGCAGCAGGGCCAGTTTCTCTTCGCCCAGCATGAGGGCGGTGCGTTCCAGCCAGTTATCCATGTCTGAAAATTCGTTCGTAATTGCGGGTCGTCGCCCGCTGCAACTCCTCGACGCGCTCGCCGCGCGCTTCGGCCGCCCGGGCGTAGATCGCCTCGATGGGCGTCCGGCTGTCGTCCGTCTCCAGAAAGAGCCGGTCGGGCGGCGTTTCGCGCAGCGCAGCAAGGGTCTTCGGCGAGCGGAACGTCCGTTCGCCGAACGAGAGGAAGTACCCTTTGCGGAGCGCCTGCCGGGCCTGCTCGGGCGAACCGATGAAGCCGTGGAAAATCACCGCCCGCGGCTCGCATTCGGCCAGGCAGCGCATCACTGCTTCGAACGCCCTCACCGCGTGCAGCACCACCGGAAGCCCCCGTTCGCGGGCTATGCGCAGCTGCGCCCGGAATGCCGCATACTGGACGGCGGACGACGGGCCGCGCAGGAAGTCCAGCCCGATCTCCCCGATGGCCTCGACCTCGGCGAGCAGCGGGACGATCGACTCAACGTCCTCTTTGTCAGCGTCCCATGGGTGTACGCCTGCGGTGCGCAGCTCGATGCCGCGGCCGGTGGGGCGGTGAGTGTGGATGTTGACATAGGCGGATTCCATGGAGACAAAAGTAGAAATTTTTGGGCGATTATTCCAAGCGTATCAAGATTTCAGTTCCTGTTTTTGCGAAATCGGCAGGCTGCCATCCGCGGTCCATGGCAGCGCCGGCAAGTTTTAACCATCCCGAAATCCTCGCGTCGGAGGGGATGTCCGTCTGAATTTTTCGGCCGAGTCCGGATTATTTAAGTTAATTTAAGAAATAATATCCGCGGCTTACGGTTTTCTCAGGAAAATTTTGTACTTTCGCACGCGATTTAAAGTGTTAGCGCACTAACAACCCGGCGGCCGGACCGCGAGATCGGAACCCGCAGGGTGGCGGGCCGAAAGCCGGCAGGCCGACAGACTGAAAAAACATTGGAAACTAACTCAAATAACATCAAACAAAACCTTTAACCATGTCGAAAATCATTACTCTACGCAAGGGTCTCGACATCAATCTCCAGGGCAAGCCCGAGCCGTCGCTCTTCGACGCTCCGCAGGCTTCGGAGTACGCGCTGTCACCCCTCGATTTCGAGGGCGTGACCCCCAAACTGCTGGTTAAAGCGGGCGATCGGGTGAAAGCCGGCACGCCGTTGTTCTTCAACAAGTACAACGAGCGCGTTCTGTTCACCTCGCCCGTCAGCGGCACGGTGGCTGCCGTCAACCGCGGCGAGAAGCGCAAGGTGCTCTCGGTGACCGTCACGCCCGACGCCGCGCAGTGCTACGAGGAGTTCGAGCGGCCCGACCTCGGGAAGGCTTCTCGCGAAGAGATCGTCTGCCTGCTGCTCCGCTCGGGTCTCTGGCCGATGATCGTGCAGCGCCCTTACGGGATCATCGCCGATCCCGACGACACGCCCAAGGCGATCTTCATCTCCGCGTTCGATTCCGCACCGCTGGCTCCCGACTACAACTTCGCGCTGCAGGGGCAGGAGCAGAACCTCCAGGCCGGCATCGAGGTGATGCGCCGGCTGAGCGGCGGCAAGGTCCACCTTTCGGTGCGCGCCAACGCCGAGGGGCGGATGCCCGCGCTTCAGGGCGTCGAAGTGCACCGCTTCGCCGGGAAGCACCCCGTAGGCAACGTCGGCGTGCAGATTCACCACATCGATCCGGTGAACAAGGGCGAGGTGGTCTGGACGGTCAACATTCAGGACCTGGCCATCATCGGCCGGCTGGTCCGCGAAGGCCGCGTGGAGATGACCCGCGTGATCGCCGTGGCCGGCTCCGAGGTCGCAAAACCGCGCTACTGCCGCGTCATAGCCGGTGCGAAGAACGACTCGATCCTGCGGGGGGCGATCCGTCCGCAGGCGAAGGGCGACCGCGTGCGGGTGATCTCGGGCAACGTGCTCACCGGCACGAAATCGGCCGAGGACGGCTTCCTGGGCTTCTACGCCAACATGCTCACGGTGATTCCCGAGGGCGACAAGTACGAGCTGCTGGGCTGGGCCATGCCGCGGCTTGACAAGTTCTCGGTGTCGCGCTCCTACTTCTCGTGGCTCTTCCCGAAGAAGGCTTACAAGCTCGATACCAATCTCAACGGCGGCGAGCGCCCGTTCGTCGTCACGGGGCTTTACGACCGCTATCTGCCGATGGACATCTATCCGATGTACCTTCTGAAGGCGTGTCTGGCGGGCGACATCGACAAGATGGAGAACCTGGGCATCTACGAGGTGGTCGAGGAGGATTTCGCACTCTGCGAGTTCGTCGATCCCTCGAAGATCGAGATTCAGCAGATCATCCGCGACGGTATTAACTTAATGATCAGAGAGGCATAACGATGAGCGCACTACGCAATTTAGTAGACAAGATGAAGCCCGCGTTCTCCAAGGGGGGCAGGCTGGGCTTTCTGGAATCGACGTTCGAAGCGTTCGAAACGTTCCTGTTCGTGCCGAACACCACCACGCAGCGCGGCGCGCATATCCGCGACGCCAACGACATGAAGCGGACGATGATCATGGTCGTCGTGGCGCTGCTGCCGGCGCTGCTGTTCGGATTCTATAACACGGGCTACCAGCACTTCCTCTCGCAGGGCGTGCAGCCCGAATTTTGGCAGTCGTTCTGGTTCGGCTTCCTTCGGGTGCTGCCGATGATCGTCGTGTCGTACGCCGTGGGACTGGGCATCGAGTTCGCTTTCGCCCAGGCGCGCGGCCACGAGGTCAACGAGGGTTTCCTAGTGACGGGTCTGCTGATCCCGATGATCATGCCGGTGGACATTCCCCTCTGGATGCTCGCCCTCTCGACCGCTTTCGCCGTCATCTTCGGCAAGGAGGTCTTCGGCGGCACGGGCATGAACGTCTTCAACCCCGCGCTGGTGGCGCGCGCCTTCGCTTTCTTCGCCTACACGCCCGCCATGTCGGGTGCGACGGTCTGGATCGCGGGTCTTACCTCGGGCGAGGGCGTCGTGGACGGCTTCTCGGGCGCAACGGCGCTGGAGCACCTCGCTTCGGACGGTGCGCTGGGCTACGCCGTGAAGGACGCCGTGCTGGGCTTCATTCCCGGTTCGGTCGGCGAAACCTCGACCGTGGCGATTCTGATCGGTGCGGCGATTCTCCTGTTCACGGGCGTCGCTTCGTGGCGGTCGATGATCTCGGTCTTCGTGGGCGGTCTGGCGATGGGCTATCTGTTCCAGTGGACGGGCGTGACGACCTATCCGGCGTGGTGGCATCTCATTGTCGGCGGCTTCGCCTTCGGTGCGGTCTTCATGGCCACCGACCCCGTAACCTCGGCGCAGACCGACAAGGGCAAATACATCGTCGGCTTCATGACCGGTGCGCTGGCCGTGCTGATACGCGTGGTGAACCCGGCCTATCCCGAGGGAATGATGCTCTCGATCCTGTTCATGAACGCGTTGGCGCCGCTGGTGGACTACTACGTCGTCGAGGCCAACATCGCGCGCAGAAACAAACGTCTCAAAACGGCAAAATAGGCAGCTATGGCAACGAAAAAATTCAGATGCAACGTCTGCGGCTACATCCACGAAGGGTCGGCCGCACCCGATACCTGCCCCGTGTGCGGCGCTCCGGCGTCGGAGTTCACCGAGGTGAAGAAGAAAGGCCTGCTGAGCGATACGAACAGCAACGCCTACATTCTGCTCTACTCGACGGTGATGGTCGTCGTCGTGGCCGCGCTGCTGGCCGTGGCGTCGCTCTCGCTCCAGAGCCGGCAGTACGCCAATGAGCTGAACGAGAAGAAGCAGTCGATCCTCGCCTCGCTTTCGGCGGAAAATGAAAACTACGATGCGTTCATCGAGGCGCGCGTGCTCGACGCCGAAGGGCAGCCGGTCGAGGGCGAGGATGTCTTCGCCCTGCTGAACGACCTGCCGGGGGCGTTCGACGCCGGCCTGTATCCCATCTTCCAGGCCGCCGACGGCCGCGTGGTCATTCCCGTGACGGGTTCGGGACTTTGGGGCCCGATCTGGGGCTATGTCGCGCTGGAGAAGGATATGAACACCATCGCCGGCATCGTCATGGCCCACAAGGGCGAAACCCCCGGTCTGGGCGCCGAAATCGCAACGCCCAAGTACCAGGCCAAGTTCGTCGGCAAGAAGATTTTCGACGGCAACCGGTTCGTCTCCGTCATCCTGCGCAAGGGCGGGGCGAAAGACCCCGAGCACGAGGTGGACGCCATCTCGGGCGGTACGAAGACCTCGGACGGCGTGACGGCCATGCTTTACAACAGCATCGGCCACTACCTGCCGCTGCTGGAAGCCCGCCGCCGCACGGCTTCGATGATTATGCATCCCGGACCGGTGATCCGCGAGGACGGGGAAGTGTCAAACGATCAAAACGTGGAAAACCATGAGTAACGAAAAAGAACCTCTGTTCTCGGCCAAGAACCGCAAATACCTGACCGGCCCGTTCTCCGCGAACAATCCGGTCATCGTGCAGATCCTCGGTATCTGCTCGGCGCTGGCCGTCACCGTGCAGCTCAAGCCCGCCATCGTCATGGCCCTGTCGGTGACCGTCGTCACGGCATTCTCGAACCTGGTGATGTCGCTGCTGCGCAACGGCGTGCCGGCCCGCATCCGCATCATCGTCCAGCTGGTAGTCATCGCCGCACTGGTGATTCTGGTGGACCAGGTGCTCAAAGCCTACGTCTTCGAGATTTCGAAGCAGCTTTCGGTCTACGTCGGACTGATTATCACCAACTGCATCGTCATGGGCCGCATCGAGGCTTTCGCGCTGGCCAACAAGCCCTGGGCATCGTTCCTGGACGGCATCGGCAACGGCATCGGCTACGGTCTGATCCTGGTGATCGTGGCTTTCTTCCGTGAGCTGTTCGGCTCGGGGACCCTGCTGGGCTTCCGCGTCATTCCCGAGAGCTGGTATTCGGCCGAGGGCGGCTGGTATGCCAACAACGGCCTGATGCTCTTCCCGCCCATGGCGCTCATCATCGTGGGCTGCATCATCTGGGTGCACCGCTCGCGCAACAAGGAGTTACAGGAAAAATAGGAGGATAGCGTATGGAAACACTCAATATCTTTATCCGGTCGATCTTCATCGACAACATGGTCTTCGCCTTCTTCTTCGGCATGTGTTCCTACATCGCCGTGTCGAAGAGCGTCAAGACGGCCCTCGGCCTCGGCGCCGCCGTTACGTTCGTGATGGTGATGACCGTGCCGCTGAACTACCTCCTCTACCAGTACGTCCTCAAGGCCGACGCGCTCTTCGCGGGCGTGGACCTGAGCTTTTTGACGTTCATCGTCTTCATCGCCACCATCGCCGCATTCGTGCAGCTGGTCGAGATGATCGTCGAGAAGTTCTCGCCCACGCTTTACAGCCAGCTGGGCATCTTCCTGCCGCTGATCGCCGTGAACTGCGCCATCATGGGCGGCTCGCTCTTCATGCAGCAGAAGGTCGACGGCGGCGAACTTGCGTCGCTCTGGCAGACCATCGTCTACGGCCTGGGTTCGGGTCTGGGCTGGTGGCTGGCGATCGTCATGATGGCCGCCATCCGCGAGAAGACGACCTATTCGCACATCCCCGCCGCGTTGAAGGGTCCCGGTATCGCGTTCATCATCACGGGCCTGATGGGTATCGCCTTCATGATCTTCTCGGGCATCCAGTTCTAACCTAAAATGAGATTCGGAAAATGGAATTGACAACTATAATCGTTGCGATCATCGCCTTTCTGGTCATCACGCTGGCGCTGGTGGCGCTGCTGCTCTACGCCAAGGCGAAGCTCACTTCGTCGGGCGAGGTGACCATCGACATCAACGGCGGCGAGCGGGTCATCACCACCGAAAGCGGCTCGACACTCCTTTCGACGCTGGCCAACAACAAGGTCTTCCTGCCGTCGGCGTGCGGCGGCGGCGGTTCGTGCGGCATGTGCAAGTGTCAGGTCATGGAGGGCGGCGGCGACATCCTGCCTACCGAGACGGGTTTCATCTCGCGCAAGATGGCCAAGGAGCACTGGCGGCTGGGCTGCCAGGTCAAGGTGAAGGAGAACCTCAAGATCAAGGTCCCCGAAGCCGTGCTGGGCGTCAAGAAGTGGGAGTGCACCGTGGTCTCGAACCGCAATATCTCGACGTTCCTCAAGGAGTTCGTCGTCAGGCTGCCCGAGGGCGAAAACCTCAAGTTCCGCAGCGGCGGCTACATCCAGATCGACATCCCGAAGTACGACGGCATCAAGTTCACGGACATGGACGTGGAAGAGAAGTTCCGCGGCGACTGGGACAAGTTCAAAATGTGGGACCTCGTTACGGTCAATCCCGAGCCGACGTTCCGCGCCTACTCGATGGCCAACCACCCGGCCGAGGGCAATATCATCATGCTCAACATCCGTATCGCCACGCCTCCCTTCGACAAGGCCACGGGCGGCTTCATGAAGGTCAACCCGGGTATCTGTTCGTCGTATATCTTCTCGCGCAAGCCGGGCGACAAGGTGACCATTTCGGGTCCCTACGGCGAGTTCTTCCTGCCGGACAACCTGCCCGACACGCAGGAGCTGATCTTCATTGGCGGCGGTGCGGGCATGGCGCCGATGCGCAGCCACATCATGCACCTGTTCAAGACCGAGAAGACGCGGCGCCCCGTGTCGTTCTGGTACGGCGCGCGCGCGCTGAAGGAGGTTCCCTACCTCGACGAGTTTCACCAGATCGAGCAGGATTTCCCCAACTTCAGGTTCAACCTGGCGCTCGACCGTCCCGATCCCGAGGCCGATGCCGCGGGCGTTCAGTACACGCCGGGCTTCGTGCACAACGTGCTCTACGAGAACTACCTGAAGAACCATCAGGCTCCCGAGGACTGCATCTACCTGATGTGCGGACCTCCGATGATGATCGCTTCGGTGGTGAAGATGCTCGACAATCTGGGCGTGCCGGCGGAGAACATACTTTATGACAATTTCGGCAGTTAGCGAGTGCAATGAACTGTAAAACGCCGTAGGCGTCTAAACGAAAGGGAGGAAAGTTCAAATTTATTTGAAGATTTCCTCCTTTTCGTTTATGTATTCCCGCAGGGATTTGCAGTTCATGGCCGAGCGCCGCCGAAATCACGGAGCATGGTTATCGCTCGCGGAGGCGAGCGATGCGACGTAACTTCGGCAGTAATCCCAATTTGGGCATCTTTGCACTTGCTCTCGGGGCACGAATGGGAAGTACACAAGTACTACCCATCCGTGCCCCGCTCGTTTAAGCACAAACCTCCACCGCCGAAATCCCACATGCACGGATAGCCTGCGAATCGTGATTATCGTTCGCGGGGGCGGGCCGGCTATAATGTTCCGTCCTTAACATACATAAAATGCGGAAGATCGGAACCAGCGATTCCGATTTTTTTTATATTTGTATTCCGACGAACGAAAACTGCTAAAAATATTTTTGCCTATGAACAACATTCCTTCGATTTTCTGGATCGTACCCGCCGCCTCCGTCTTTGCGCTGGTGGTGGCGTGGATTTTCTACCGCCTGATGAAGCGCGAGGACGAGGGCACGCCGCGCATGCGCGAGATCGCGGCGCACGTGCGCAAGGGCGCCATGGCCTACCTGAGACAGCAATACAAGGTCGTGGGCATCGTTTTCGTCGTGCTGGCCCTCTTCTTCGCCTGGCTGGCCTATGGGGCGGGCGTGCAGAATCAGTGGGTTCCGTTCGCATTCATCACGGGCGGCTTCTTCTCGGGACTGGCCGGTTTCTTCGGCATGAAGACCGCCACCTACGCCTCGGCGCGCACGGCCAACGCCGCACGGCAGTCGCTCGACCGCGGCCTGAAGGTCGCCTTCCGCAGCGGCGCCGTGATGGGATTGGTCGTCGTGGGGCTGGGCCTGTTGGATATTTCGTTCTGGTATCTGATCCTCAACCACTTCGTCGAGGCGGCCGGACCGCAGAAACTCGTGGTCATCACCACGACGATGCTCACTTTCGGCATGGGCGCTTCGACGCAGGCGCTCTTCGCCCGCGTGGGCGGCGGCATCTACACCAAAGCGGCCGACGTGGGCGCGGACCTGGTGGGTAAGGTCGAGGCGGGCATTCCCGAGGACGACCCCCGCAATCCGGCGACCATCGCCGACAACGTGGGCGACAACGTGGGCGACGTGGCCGGTATGGGCGCGGACCTCTACGAGAGCTACTGCGGCTCGGTGCTCGCCACGGCGGCGCTCGGCGCGGCGGCGTTCGCCTCGGTCGACGGCATGGAGATGCAGCTGCGCGCCGTGCTGGCTCCGATGCTGATCGCGGCCGTGGGCATCCTGCTCTCGGTGATCGGCATCTTCCTCGTCCGCACGAAGGAGGGGGCGACGATGCGTGACTTGCTTCGTTCGCTCGGGTTGGGCGTCAACATCAGTTCGCTGCTCATCGCCGGGGCGACGTTCGGCATCCTCTACCTGCTGGGCGTCCAGAACTGGGTCGGTCTCTCGTGCTCGGTCATCACGGGCCTTCTGGCCGGCATCATCATCGGTCAGGCGACCGAATACTACACCTCCCACTCCTACAAGCCGACGCAGAAGATCGCCGGAAGCGCCCAGACGGGTCCGGCCACGGTCATCATCGCCGGTGTGGGGACGGGGATGATCTCCACGGCCATTCCGGTCATCACCATCGGTGCGGCGATCATTCTGGCCTACCTCTGCGCCATCGGTTTCGACATTCACCACATGATGACCCCCGCCAATATGTCGCTGGGCCTCTACGGCATCGGCATCGCTGCCGTGGGCATGCTTTCGACGCTGGGCATCACGCTCGCCACGGACGCCTACGGGCCGATCGCCGACAACGCGGGCGGCAACGCCGAGATGAGCGGACTGGGTCCCGAGGTGCGCAGGCGCACAGATGCGCTCGACGCGCTGGGTAACACGACCGCGGCCACGGGCAAGGGCTTCGCCATCGGTTCGGCGGCCCTGACGGCGCTGGCGCTGCTGGCCTCCTACATCGAGGAGATCCGCATCGGTCTGCTGCACAGCGGGCAGACGCTGCTGACGATGGCCGACGGCACGCAGACGCTGGTCGAGCAGGCTACGATCCTCGACTTCATGGAGTATTACCGCATCACGCTGATGAACCCCGTGGTGCTGATCGGCGTCTTCATCGGTGCGATGATGTCGTTCCTCTTCTGCGGCCTGACGATGAACGCCGTGGGCCGTGCCTCCCAAAGCATGGTGAACGAGGTAAGGCGGCAGTTCCGCGAGATCAAGGGCATTCTGACCGGCGAAGGGACGCCCGACTATGCGCGCTGCGTCGAGATTTCGACCCGGGGCGCGCAGCGCGAAATGCTCTTCCCGAGCCTGCTGGCGATCGCCGTGCCTGTCGTGGTCGGCATCGTCTTCGGCGTGGCGGGCGTGATGGGCCTTTTGGTCGGCGGCCTGGGGTCGGGCTTCGTGCTGGCGATCTTCATGGCCAATGCGGGCGGTTCGTGGGACAATGCGAAGAAGTTCGTGGAGGAGGGCAATCACGGAGGCAAAGGCTCCGAGTGCCACAAGGCCACGGTCGTGGGCGATACGGTGGGCGACCCGTTCAAGGATACGTCGGGTCCGTCGCTGAACATCCTGATCAAACTCATGTCGATGGTCGCCATCGTCACGGCGGGCGTCACGGTGGTGTTCCACCTCTTCTGATCCGCCGCTTAAAATAAGCAAGGGCCGTTCCGTCGGGAACGGCCCTTTTTGTGCGGGTCGATGCAACTACTTCTTCGAAGCGCCGCTTTCGAGGATCGAGACGATGGAGTAGAGCGTGAAGCAGATCGCCCCGAACCCGGTGACGACGCGCGCCGGAACGAAGAATTTGGGGTGGAACAGCGCCCCTTCGTAGAGGAATGCCGCCAGGAAGAGGCAGGCGAGGGCCGTGAGCACGGGGATAATCGGAATACGGTTGGCCAGCGGGAAGTCGGCGTGCCAGATTTTGGCCAGCAGGATCACCTTGCTCGAAATGCTCCAGCAGATCAGCGCCAGGCCGATCAGCACGAAGCCCACGAAGTTGATCGTTTCGCCGCGGAAGACGATGAAGACGATGATGCCCAGCGCGAAAGCCAGGCCGCCCATCGTCAGCACGAGGCTCATCCAGCGGCGGCGTTCGGCCATCGCATAGCTGCCCCGGATCTGCCGGGCGATGCTCGCCACCAGCGCGATAAGCGAGGTGCAGACGCAGGCGATGCCGAACATGACGCAGCCCGCGACGATGTGTGCCGGGAGCGTGCCGAGCGCGAAGAGCAGGATGCACCAGACCCACGCCGCAGCCGCCGTCGCGGAGACGACCAGCATCAGCGTGCCGACCTGCGCCGGGGTGAATCCCTCGGGGTTGATCGAGAAGTGCTCGTCGGCCGAGTTCTTCGGAATCAGCGTGAAGCGCGTGGAGGAGGTGGCAGCGGTGGAGACGCACGTGGTGATCAGGCCCAGTCCGCACACCACGTGGCCCGTCACCAGCGCCCCGGGCCAGTTGGAGGTGATCAGTACGATGCCGCAGATGATCGTCACCAGCGCGAACGTGTAGCCCAACGCCGGGAAGAGGTATTTGGCCGCGGCGCTGTACGTGCCGATAATCTGTCGGATGATCGTTGCGGCGGTGCAGTAGAGGGCTACGCAGATCGAGCCGAGGAAGAATACGATGGGTCCTGCCGTGAGACGGGAGGGGTCGTCGCCGGCGCCGAAGATGTAGGCGCCGTAGGCGAAGCAGAAGGCGGCCATAGCCAGGGGTATGCCGCGGAAGAGAATGCTGATACCGTGATTCATGATGAGCGTTTTTATTCGCCGGGAGGTGTGCAAAATCCGAACCAATCGGATTGCGGGGCGTCTTTCGGGGGGGAAAGGGGCGGACGACGCGTTTGTTTCTGCGGGGAGTTTATCGCTTTGCGGGAGATAAACTCCCGCTTAGACAGGCTGCGCCTCGGCAATGCTCAAACTGTGTTTGGTTTTGCCCTTGGCTTGCGCTACTTTGCCTGCGGCTTAGATAGGCTGCGCCTCGGCCATGCTCAAATAAATTTGGCATTGCTCTCGGCTTGCGCTATCTTTGCACCCATGAAAAATATCGTTTTCGATCTGGGCGGCGTGCTGTTCGCCCGCGACAAGAGCCGCTGTACACCCGATTTCGTCGACTTCTTTTCGTTCGTGCGTTCGGAGCAGATGCCTCGCTTTTGGGAGGAGTACGACCGCGGCGCATCGACGCTCGACGAGGTGACCGACACGCTTTGCCGCATCAACGGCTGCTCGCGCGAAAAGTGCGAGGAGTACCTGCGCCTGTCGATCGTCCTGCAAGAGACCGTCGCGCCCACCGAGCGGCTGATCGGCGAGCTGAAAGCGGCCGGATACAAACTTTACGTATTGTCGAACATGTCGCGTGAATATATCGCTTTCCTACGCCGCTTCCCCGTTTACGGCCTTTTTGACGGCGAGGTGATCTCGTGCGAGGAGCAGACCGTCAAACCCGAACCGCGCATCTACCGCATCCTTTTGGAACGCTACAAGCTCGATCCCGTCGAAACCCTCTTCGTCGACGACCGGCCCGCCAACATCGCAGCGGCCGAGGCGCTGGGCATCCGCGGACAGCTGTTCGACTACCACGATCCCGAGGCGACCTGCGAAGCGCTCCGCCGACGGCTGTTGTAAGCCCTGTCGGCGACAAAAGAGGCCGTCCCGTACGGGGCGGCCTCTGCCTTGCAAGATAGATTCCTTAGTTGAACATATACTTAACCCCGAACATGATCGCCCAGCGCGAACGCTCGCTGCGCAGGTCCTTGTAGGTCTCGGTCAGGTCTTTCTGGAACTCGAAGCTCGGGGTGTAGTTGTTTGCGGCCGAGGGCTTCTCCTTCATGCGGAGAAACTGGAACTGCGGCGAACTCTGATAGCCCAACTGCGTTTCGCTCTTCACGCCCCAATGCTTGTTCAGCAGGTTGAGGAAGTTCGAAATGTCGAAGCTGAAACGCAGCGTGTTGCACTTGCGGCCCTTGCAGCACCAGAGCTTGATGTCGTGCGAAATGCTCAGATCGAGTTGGTGCTCGAACGGCAGTACGCTGCCGTTGCGCTCGGCATATTCGCCGCGGTGCTTGGAGAGGTAGTCGTCCTGCTCGATAAAGTCGTTCAGAGCCGTCCACGCTGCGGCTTCGTCGCGGTAGCTGCCCGGTTCGAGCTTGATTTCGCTCGCATCGCGCGGAATGTAGATCAGGTCGTTCATATCCTGACCGTCGCCGTTCACGTCGCCCTTGTAGGTGAAGCTGTAACGCCACGGACGGTACATTTCGTAGATGATGCCGAAGTTGGTGGCGGCGTTCTTGCTCCAGTTGGCCGTATAGGTGGCCGAAAGGAGCAGACGGCCGTCGAACGAACCGGCCGAGTAGCTCAGCTCGGGATCGTTGGGATTGATAGCCGGACGGTATTTCCAGGCCGAGGAGGCTACCGACGACGAACCGTCGGTGACGCTCATCGACTTGCCCGCCGTGTAGGAGGCGTTCAGGTAGAGACCGCGCAGCGGACCTTCGAGGAACTGCTTCTGGAGCTGAACGGTCCCGTAGATCGAGTAACCCTTGCTCGTGTTGCGCATCTCGATGACGTTCTCAGTCTTATCCGTAATGTATCGGCTGCCGCTGGCGGAAGTGTAGTACGGCCGCGTATGGCCGTCGCCGTCGTTGACGTAGGCCACGATATCGTTCAGACCGATATTGGCGTGGTAGATGGCGTTCACGTCCTTGTTGTAGAGAAGTTCGCCGGTGAGAATCCAGCCGTTGCCGAACTTGAAGTCGACGGCCAGATTGGTCTTCCACAACTGCGGGTACTTGAAGCCTTTTTCGGTAAATGCCAGGTCCATCTTCGAGGACTTTACCTCTTCGGGCGACGGCTGGTAGTTGACCTCTCCGTCGAACGGCCGGCCGTATTTCAAATTACCGAACATAAGTCCGTTGTTGCCGGCCTGGTTGCTGATCCACACGTAGGGAGGCGTACCCGTGAACAGCCCCGTACCGCCGCGCAACTGGAGTTTGTGGCTGGGGAGCACGTCCCAGTTGAAGCCGATGCGGGGCGAGAACATGGGTTTGGTCTTCGGGAGCTTCGACATGTCGATGCCGGTCTGGCCGTTCTGGAAGACAAGGCCTTCGACGGTCGGATTGCGGTCGAGGTCGTTCAGGAAGATCGGTGCATCGACCCGCAGGCCGTACGTGAGTTTGAAATTGTCGCGGATCGACCAGCGGTCCTGTAGGTAGAAACCCAGTTGGAGCACCTTGACCTCTGCTTCGGGGAACCCGCCGTTCATCGCATATTTCTGCGTGAACGATCGTTCGATCGAAGTGGACGTGGGCCGTTTGGAGGGATCGCTTCCGTCGGCTTTCCATTGGAAGTAGTTGTTGACGTCCGTATAGAAGTCATCGAGCTTGTTGTAACGCCATACGCCTGCGAATCCGTAGGCGTAACCGTTTACGAACGAACGGTAGTCGGACTGCGTGCCCACGACGATCTGGTGTTTGCCCGCGTTGATCGTGAAGTTGTCCTGAATCTGGAAAATGTCCGTGTCGAGTTTGTTGCCGTAAGAGTTGGCCTCCGTACCGAACGAGGTGTATGCCTCGTCTGCACCGTTGAGGATGTCCACATGCGGGAAGAAGCCGCCGTCCATGTCGCGGAAGTCGCGCAGCCGCGAGTATCCCACTTTCAGCGTATTGGACATGCGGTCGTTGACCGTGGTGTTCAGGTCGGCCATGACGATATGGAAGCCGCTGTTGGAACGGTAGTACTGCGAGGAGAAGGGGATGGCGAACTGGTTGGGTCCGCGGCCGTTGGAGGGCGCGCCCGACGTCGACGGCGAACTGGTCGAGAACGAATCGAGGAAGTAATATTTGAGGCTCAGCGAATTCTTCTGGTTGATGTTCCAGTCGAAGCGGACCGTCAGACGGTTGGCTTCGGTGGGTTTGTCCGTTACGTCGTAGATGCCGGGGTTGTAACCGAATTTATCCATGAGGAAGCCTTTGAGCTGGTCAAGGTCTTCGGCGCTGACGCGCGAGTTCTTCGTCGTGTAGGTCACCGGGTCCTTGATGCGGTCGAACTCGGCGTTGACGAAGAAGAAGAGCTTGTTCTTCACCAGCGGGCCGCCCAGGCTGAAACCGTACTGGTTGGTGGTCGCCTCATTGACCGTCTCGACCAGGTGTTTCTGCCGCCAGCCGCGCAGCGACGGGCCTTTGTGGTAGAAGTAGGCCGACCCTGCGAAGTCGTTGGTTCCCGACTTGGTGACCGAGTTGATACCCCCCCCCGTAAAGCCGCCGTTGCGCACGTCGAACGGGGCGATCATCACCTGCACCTGCTCGATCGATTCGAGCGAGATCGGCTCGATGCCCGCCGCGCCCAGCGACGAGGAGAGGCCGAACGAGTTGTTGAACGACGCGCCGTCGACCGTCACGTTGTTGAAGCGATAGGATGTGCCGGCGAAGTTCTTGTTGCTCGACATGGGGGTCAGCTTGACGAACTCGTCGAGCGAGCGGTCCAGCGTCGGGAGCTTGTCCATCATCGTGCGGGTGATGACCTCCTGCGCTCCGGTGCGGTTGGAGTTGAAGACGGGATTGGCCGCGCCCATCACGACCACTTCGCCGATGGCTGTCGATGCCTCGCGCAGCTTGGCATCGAACTGTGCGTCCTCGCCGATCGTGAGGTAGACGTCGCCGAACTTCTCGTCGTTGCAGCCGACGTAGCTGATCTCGATGGTGTAGGGACCGCCCACGCGCATGCCGCCGATGTTGAACAGACCGCTGCGGTTGGTGGCGATGGCGTAGCGCGTGCCGGTCGGGGTGTGCGTGGCCACGACCGTAGCGCCGATGATCGGGGAGTCGTTCTCGTCGACCACGGTTCCGTGGATGCTCGAAGTGGTTACCTGTGCCTCGACGGCCCAGACGGCGAAGAGCGACAGGGTGAAAAGGAAAAGTTTCTTCATACGCAATTATTTTGGTGAATAGTTTTATGCTGCCAATTTACGACGGTTTTCTCGTTCCGGGTGCGGTGTCGCAGGGATTTCACCGGATCGTAATAAAGCGGCGAGGGACATTCCGGTATGGAATGCCCCTCGAGGGTAGGAGATACGGTCGTACGGCGCGCGGTTCGTTCCTTTCGCTTCGCTTGCCCGGTCTCGAAGACCATAACTGCCAAAACGCCGACTGCGGATTTCATAATGCAAATATAAACCAAATATATTTCCGACGCAATGTTGAACCGGTTTTTATTCAACAAGTTTTCAACACCGGCCGGGCATCGTTTTCGACCCCGCGGCACGCTCCTTGCTCGGCGGCGGAAGGTATGCGAACCATCCGCGAACAATACTGGCGTTACTCGCTTTTCGTGCTCATTCTCGGGCTGGGGATCACGATCTTCGTCGAACTGATCCCCTTTCTGGGCGGTCTTCTGGGTGCGGTGACGATCTACGTACTGCTGCGAAGCCAGATGAACTACCTGACCGAGGAGCGCCGCTGGCGGAGGAGCCTGGCCGCATCCGTGCTTCTGGTCGAGGCCATCCTCTGCTTTCTGGTTCCGATTTCGCTGATCGTCTGGCTGCTGGTCGACAAGATTCAGGACCTCACGCTCGATCCGCAGTCGCTGCTCGATGCGGGCAAGCACGTCGCCGACCTGATCCGGGAGCGGACCGGTTACAACCTCTGGAAGGACGTCAACGTCTCGTCGCTGCTGGGCTACCTGCCCAAGCTGGGACAGTGGGTGCTCAAGGGGATCATGAGCTTCATCGTCAACATCATCGTCCTGCTGTTCGTCCTCTACTTCATGCTCATCGGCGGCCGCCGCATGGAGGCGTACGGACAGGACATCCTGCCGTTCAACCGCTCGCTGTCGATCAGCGTCATGCGCGAAATACACATGATCGTGCGCTCGAACGCCATCATCATCCCGCTGCTGGCCGTGGCACAGGGGTTCGTGGCCTACCTGGGCTATCTGGTCTTCGGAGTGTCGGTTCCGCTGTTCTGGGGTGTGCTGACCTGTTTCGCCACGGTTATCCCCATCGTCGGCACGGCGCTTATCTGGGTTCCCATCGCGGGGGTCATGATCCTCGAAGGCCGGTTCGGACCGGGGATCGGGCTGCTGCTGTTCGGGTCGCTGGTCATCACGCAGGTGGATAACGTCATGCGCTTCGTCACGCAGAAGAAGATGGCCGACACCCATCCGCTCATCACCATCTTCGGTGTGGTGATCGGTCTGTCGCTCTTCGGCTTCATGGGCGTGATCTTCGGACCGCTGATGCTGGCCATGTTCGCTTTCTGCGTGGACATCTTCAAACGCAAATATATCGACTGTCCGACCGACTCTCCGGACGGAGGTGCGGGGTGCGCCGCTGCGGGGGATGCGAATGCGGCTGCGCCGGGGGTGACGATGCCGCAGGCGGCGTCTTCGTCCCGCGTCACAACCGATGCGGCCGGAAATGCCGAAGCGCCTGCGCCCGATGCCTCCTTTCCGAAAGCGCCCTCCAAACGCAAACGGGTCCGCCGCAAACGCCGCCCCGTCGAATAGAAATTCCGGCACTCCGCCCGATTTCGGGCCGAAAAACCGCACGAAATCTACGGAAAGTAAGCGAAAACCGTATTTTTCACGAAAAATTCGCACGAATCGTTTCAAATTACAAATTGTTTATTATCTTTGTTATTCCAATAACAATAACCCGAATCGACAAGAACCCTTAATTTCATAAAACAATGGCCAGAAATCTCAAAATCAGAGACCTGACGTTGCGCGACGGCCAGCAGTCGTCGTTCGCAACCCGAATGAACCAGGCGCAGATCGACCGCTGCCTGCCCTATTACAAGGACGCGAACTTCTACGCGATGGAGGTGTGGGGAGGAGCCGTGCCCGACTCGGTGATGCGTTACCTGAACGAGAATCCCTGGACCCGTCTCGAAACGATTCACAAGGCTGTCGGCAGCGTTTCGAAACTCACGGCCCTCTCGCGCGGACGCAACCTGTTCGGCTATGCGCCCTACACGGACGAGATCATCGACGGTTTCTCGCGCAACGCCATCCAGAGCGGCCTGGGCATCATGCGTATCTTCGATGCGCTCAACGACGTGGACAACGTCAAGTCGACCGTGAAGTACGTCAAGCAGTACGGCGGTATCGCCGACTGCGCCGTATGCTACACGGTGGACCCGAAATATCCCGAACCCGGATTCTTCGCCCGTCTGACGGGCAAGAAGAAGCCGCAGCCGGTCTTCACGGACGAATACTTCCTCGACAAGGCCCGGCAGATGGCTGCCCTGGGGGCCGACATGATTACCATCAAGGACATGTCGGGTCTGATCCCGCCGCGCCGCGTGGCAACGCTCGTGCGCCTGCTGAAGAAGAACCTGTCGATTCCCGTCGATTTCCACACCCACTGCACACCGGGCTACGGTCTGGCTTCGGTCCTCTCGGCCATCATCGCCGGCGCGGACATCGTGGACACCAACTGCTGGTACTTCGCTGAGGGCACGGGCGCTCCGGCCATCGAGCTGATCCACGTATTCTGCAAGAAGCTGGGCATCGACACGGGCGTCAACATGGAGGCTGTGGCCAAGATCAACACCCAGCTGCGCGAGATCCGCAAGGAGCTCAACCGCTCGGTCTTCAACACGGAGAAACCCGAACCCAAGCCTTTCAACCCGCTGACCGACACGCTGCCCGCCGAGATCGACGCGCTGTTCGACGCAGCCATCAAGGCGGCGCAGAACGACGACGAGCAGGCCACCATCGACGCCTGCCGCAAGATCGAGGCTTACTTCGGCTTCCCTGCACCGAACGAACTGGTCCGCAAGGCCGAGATTCCGGGTGGCATGTATTCGAACATGGTCGCCCAGCTGCAACAGCTCAAGGCCGAGGACATTCTGCCGCGCGCCATGGAGCTGATCCCGACGGTGCGTCTGGCCGCCGGTCTGCCGCCGCTGGTAACGCCCACCTCGCAGATCGTCGGCGCTCAGGCCGTCAACTGCGCCCTCGATGAAAAGGCCGGCCGCCCCATGTACACCAACAAGAGCGCCCAGTTCGTCAATCTGGTGAAGGGCGAGTACGGCAAGACTCCCGTGAAGATCGATCCCGAGTTCCGCTTCAAGATCTGCGGCATCCGCGAGGAGACGCCTTACGACACGTCGAAATACCAGATGCAGCCCAACCCCGAACTGCCGGAAGCCGGAGGCGTGAAGCTGGCCGCCAACGAGAAGGAGGTTCTGCTGCTCGAGCTGTTCCCGCTCGTGGCCAAGAAGTTCCTCACCGACGAGAAGGTGAAGGCTTACCAGGCGCAGAAACCCGCCGAAAAGAAGGCCGAACCCGTGCAGACCGAGCAGAAGACGACGACCGCCATCACGGGCAATGCCGTGATCGCTCCGCTGCCGGGCCGCATCATCGACATCAAGGTGAAGGTCGGCGACAAGGTCAAGGCCGGACAGGAGGTCGTGGTGCTCGAGGCGATGAAGATGGAGAACTCCGTCACGTCGGACTACACCGGCGAGGTGAAGCAGATTCTGGTGCAGTCGGGCGACAACGTGGCAACGGACGCTCCGCTGCTCGAAATCGCCTGATCGCGCATAACGCGTTGGATAAAAGCGGCCGGCTATTGCAGCCGGCCGCTTTTTTTCTTGGTGGTTCCGTAAAAAATCGGTACTTTTGCGGGCGTAAAATCAAACCCTGCACAGTATGGCTTTTTTCAAGGAATTCAAGGAGTTCGCCCTCAAGGGCAACGTGATGGACATGGCCGTCGGCGTAATCATCGGCGGCGCTTTCGGCAAGATCGTCTCCTCGCTGGTCAACGACATCCTGATGCCGCCCATCGGGGCGCTGATCGGGAACACCGACTTCTCGCAGCTGCGGCTCGACATTTCGAAAGTGCGCGACGTGACCTCGGGAGCCGTCCACTCGGTCGAGGGGCTGGTGACGGGCGGCGGCGAGGCCGCGCAGGCCGCTGCCGAGCCGATCTACTGGAACTACGGCGCTTTCATCCAGCAATGCGTCGACTTCACCATTCTGGCGCTTTGTGTCTTTCTGATGGTCAAGCTGATGAACCGGCTGATGAAAAAGAAAGAGGAGGCTCCCGCGCCGGCCGCGCCCGTGCTGTCGAAGGAGGAGCAGCTGCTCACCGAAATCCGCGACCTGCTCAAGGAGCGGAAGTAACGGTTGTGCGCGTCGGTTTAAAGCGGGGCCGCCTTTCGGGACGGTCCCGTTTATTTATGCTCCTTTTCCGGCTTCGGGGGTGCGTACTCCTGGAGAATGTAGGTCGTGAAGATGGGGAAGAACATCATGCCCAGCGAGGGGAGCAGGATGGTGACCACCTTGCCTACAGCCGTCACGGCGAAGATCTCCGCACCGACGGTCGTGACATTCATCCAGGCCCACCAGACCGCGTTTCCGAAGCCGTGGAGCTTGTCGTTGACCGTCACCTCGTAGTCGTAGAACACCAGCGCCGAAATATAGGTAAAGACAACCACGGTGAAGATATAGGCCCAGAAGATGCGGTTCATCTTGTTGCCGCTGACCAGCCACCTGACGACGATCACCATCGCCAGGAACGCCCGCAGCATGGGGATCAGTCCGACGAGAATACCCCAGTCGTGGGTCATCCTTACGCCGCTCCAGTCGAGGATGTTCAGCCAGGGGATCGAGATCAGGAGGAACGCCAGGTTGCGCCAGAAGAAGCGCCCCGGGCGCGGGTCGGCGGCCCAGCGGACGAAGAAGTCGCAGAGGAAGACAATGCAGACGATCAGCTGGATCGTGAGGTAGGTGCGCGAGAGGTGCACGTGGTCGCCGGCGATGATCTCCCAGGAGATGGCGAAGAGCAGGACGATGCCGGCGATCACTTTGAGGACACCCAGCGTGTTGCCCAGCGTGTAGCGGGAGTGTTCGGAAAGAGGCATGAGCGGACGATTTTTCCGTAGCCGGCTCAAAATCAATGCCACGGGCTCGGGCGGCTGAATTTTTGTGCGAAATTTTTCGGAAAGATTTTGGACGAACGGAAAATTTGGTTACCTTTGCAATCGCTTTCAGCAATGGCGGGATAGCTCAGCTGGTTAGAGCGCATGATTCATAATCATGAGGTCGAGAGTTCAAGTCTCTCTCCCGCTACGAAAAGGGTTCCGAAACAGTTCGGAACCCTTTTTCTTTGCATGGAGCTGCCATCGGTCAAATGCCCGTTCCGTTGAAGATGAGGATGTAGGCATTGAGGTAGGTGGCGAAGAGAATCCAGCAGAGGTACGGCACGAAGAGCCACGCCGCGGCGATGCGCACCCGCGCGCTGCGGACGATGTAGCAGATCACCAGCGCATCGAGCACTACGATGTCGATCATCCCCAGCAGCGGGCTGCGGAAGGTGAAGAAGAGGATGCTCCACAAAAAGTTGAAACCCAGCTGCACGTACCAGCACGTCATGACCTTGCGGCGGCTTCTGGCACGCGAGGTGAGAATCAGCCCGGCGGAGATGCCCATGCAGAGGTAGATGATCGACCAGGCGATGGGGAATGCCGCGTTGGGAGGCGTCAGCGCAGGTTTGATCAGAAAAGGATACCACTCGGCCAGCGCGCCGGTTTGCAGCACGGCGGCGATACCACCCAAAACGAAGCAGAGGAGGGTGGGTAGAAAGTATGCCCAGAATTTTTTCATGATTCCGCTTTTCGAAGAGGAAATACAAAATCAATGCCCGCAGCGGCCGGGCAGGTCCTTTTAGCGGCGGACGGACCGATCCGTCCAAGGGGCGCAACCCGTTGGCGAACTCTTTGGGACCCGTCTGGGCGGCTACGCCCCTGCCTGCCAGGGAGGTGGGTTTGTAGCCGTCGGGAGCTGCCGTCTTCGCCTCCTGAAGGGCCGCAGAAAAACCGCTGCCGGACCCCCGGAGTGTGATCTTTTTTGCTATCTTTGTCTCCTGAATCCTTTGCCGAAATGTCACCCGCAGCCGTCATAGCCACCGTTTTGGGCTACATAGCCGTCCTGTTCGCCGTCGCGTGGGCATCGGGCCGCCGGGCCGACAACGCCGGGTTCTTCACCGGTAACCGCCGCACGCCGTGGTACATGGCCGCTTTCGCCATGATCGGGGCCGCCATGTCGGGGGTGACGTTCATCTCCGTGCCCGGCTCGGTGGCCGTGGATGCCTTCTCCTACATGCAGATGGTGCTGGGTTTCACGGTGGGACAGCTGGCGGTGGCTTTCGTGCTGATTCCCACGTTCTACCGCCTGCGCGTGGTATCGCTCTACGAATACCTCGACGACCGTTTCGGCGTGGCCGCCCATCGGACTGGGGCCTGGTTCTTCTTCGTCTCGAAGATGCTGGGCGCGGCGCTGCGCGTCTACGTCGTCTGCGCCGTGATGCAGCTGCTGGTCTTCGACCACTTCGGGCTGCCGCTGTGGCTCAACGCCGTGGTCACGATGGCCCTCGTGTGGCTCTATACGCAGCAGGGCGGGGTCAAGTCGCTGATCTGGACCGATACGCTCAAAACCGTCTGCCTGTTGCTGAGCCTCGTGCTGACGATCCTCTTCGTGATGCGCGGCCTGAACCTGACGCTGACGGACACCGTGCGGGAGGTCGCCGCATCGCCCCTGTCGCGGATCTTCTTCTTCGACGATCCCGCTTCGGACCGCTACTTCTGGAAGATGTTCTTTGCGGGCATCGTGCTGCTCGTGGCCATGACCGGACTGGATCAGGATATGATGCAGCGCAACCTGAGCTGCCCCACGCCGCGCGATTCGCAGAAGAATATCCTGCTGACGGCTGCCAGTCAGATCGTCGTCATCTTTCTGTTTCTGGTGTTGGGCGTGCTGCTCTACCTCTATATGGAGCGTGCCGGGCTGGCCGCCCCAGCCAAGAGCGATCAGGTCTTTTCGCTGGTCGCCGTCAACGGAGGACTGCCGCTTTCGGTTGGCATTCTTTTTATTATAGGGCTTATCTCAAGCACCTATTCGGCTGCCGGATCGGCCCTGACGGCCTTGACGACCTCGTTTACGGTCGACATCCTCTCCGCCACGCGGCGCTGCGACGAGCGGGGACTGACGCGCATCCGCCGGGCGGTGCACGTTGCGATGGCCGCCGGCATGGCCGGGGTGATCCTCGCGTTCGGCTACCTGGCCGACGACAGCGTAATCAACCTGGT
The DNA here is from genome assembly GCF_048465635.1 of Alistipes sp. Taxonomy (GTDB): domain Bacteria; phylum Bacteroidota; class Bacteroidia; order Bacteroidales; family Rikenellaceae; genus Alistipes. The sequence goes on along the minus strand of NZ_DBFWLF010000028.1, from coordinate 333,036 downwards.
ATACAAGGTGGCAAGCTATACCTACGGGCCGATTCTCGGACTGTTCCTCTTCGGCATCTGCACCCGGCGGCGGGTCCGCGACCGCTGGATTCCGCTGGTGGCCGTCGCCGCGCCGCTGCTGAGCGCCGCGCTGCAATACGCCGTACGGGCGGCATGGGGCTACCAGATCGGCTTCGAATTACTGATTTACAACGCCGCGTTCACCGTGGCGGGAATGTTGTTAGTGCTCGAACGGAATGAAAAATAGGGTATTGGTTACTATGCTGTTGCTGCTCTACGGCGGCGCGGTGACTGCGGCCGAGATCGGTGCGGGAACCCGTCGGGAGATCGGGCAGATGCTCACGCGCGTGGTCGGCCGCGAGGTGGCGGGCGGCAGCGTGCGGGTCGATGCGGTCAAGGCGTCGCGGAGCCGGGTAAGGGTCTTCACGTCGATCGGCATGTCCTATTATCCTTTCCGCGAGGAGAATACGCAGGCTATTTACGATTCGGTGCGAGTTATTCTGCCGCGCGAATTTGCCAAAGCCCGCATCGAGCTTTATACCGACCGCCGCGAAATCCGCGAGCTGATTCCGATGGCTTATCGGACGCGTCCGGTCCGGAAGAAGGATCGGCCGATACCCTTCGTCAACCGGGCGGAACGGCCGCTGGTGACCCCGCTTTCGACGGCGGTGAACCCTACGCAGGGGCTTGCGGGGCGGCATATCGCCCTTTGGCAGAGCCATGGACGCTACTTCGATCAGGCGGAAAACCGCTGGCGCTGGCAGCGTTCGAAGCTGTGGCAGACGTGCGAGGACCTCTACACGCAGAGCTACGTATTGCCCTACCTGGTCCCGATGCTGGAGCGTGCCGGGGCCTGCGTGCTGCTGCCGCGCGAGCGCGACGTGCAGCTGCACGAGGTGCTGGCGGACAACGATGCGCCGGAACAATACCGCGAGGAGGGCGCCTGGCAGCCGGGCGGCGTGGGGTTCGCCCACCTCCAGGAGGTCTACCGCACGGGGGAGAATCCGTTCCGGGATGGGACGACCCGGCAGGCCCGGACGGTGACCGACGGACCGCTGTCGCGTGCCGTCTGGCGGGCGGTGATTCCCGAGCGGGGCGAATATGCCGTTTACGTAAGTTATGAAACGACGGCGCAAAGCGCTGACGATGCACACTATACGGTTCATCACCTCGGGGGCGGGAGCAGTTACGCCGTCAACCAGACGATGGGCGGCGGAACGTGGATCTACCTCGGCCGTTTTCCCTTCGAGGCGGGCGAGCAGGAGGTAGTGTCGCTCACGAACCGCTCCCGCAAGGCCGGCCGGACGGTTTCGGCCGATGCGGTGAAGATCGGCGGGGGCTACGGCAACGTCGCCCGCTCGGTGCGCGATTCGCTCCGCAGGCCGGGTGTGGAGTACGCAGAGGAGACGAGCGGCTATCCCCGCTTCTGCGAGGGCGCCCGCTACTGGCTCCAGTGGGCCGGGTTCGACGAAGCGGTCTACACCCCCAAAGCGGGGCGGGACGATTACAAGGACGACTTTATGTCGCGCGCCCACTGGGTCAACGCCCTGATGGGCGGTTCGGAGCGGCTGCCCGACTCCGCGGGGCTGCGCATCCCGGTCGATCTGGCGCTGGCGTTCCACTCCGACGCGGGCGTCCGGGAGGGCGACGGCATCGTCGGCACGCTGGGGATCTTCTTCACGCGCGACAACGACGGGCACTTCGCCGGCGGGGCCGACCGCTATCGGTCGCGCGACCTGACCGACATCGTGATGACACAGATCGTGAGCGACATACGCCGCACATTTGAACCTTCTTGGAGCCGCCGCGGCCTGTGGAACCGCTCCTACTACGAAGCCCGCGTCCCGGGCGCGCCCACCATGCTGTTGGAGCTGCTCTCGCACCAGAATTTCGCCGACATGCGCTACGGCAGCGATCCGCGTTTCAAGTTCCTGGTCAGCCGTGCGGTTTACAAGGGTATCCTGCGGTACGTCAGTTCGCAATACGGATTACCTTACGTAGTGCAGCCGCTTCCGGTAGAGGCTTTCGCGGCTGAATTTACGGACGATGACCGGGTCAAACTCAGGTGGAGTCCCGTCATGGATTCGCTGGAAACGACGGCCGCGCCGACGGGCTATGTGGTCTACACGCGCGCAGACGACGGCGGCTTCGATGCGGGACGTTACGTCGACGAACCCCGTTTGCTGACCGATGCGGAGCCGGGGCGGATCTACTCCTACCGGGTGACGGCTGTGAACGAAGGGGGCGAGAGCTTCCCGAGCGAGACGCTCGCCGTCTGCCGGATGCCCGAAGAGAAGGGGCGGGTGCTGATCGTCAACGGGTTCGATAGGATCAGCGCTCCGCCGAGCATGCGCAGCGATTCGCTGGCGGGGTTCCGCACCGAACTCGACGGCGGGGTTGCCGACCGGCAGGATATTTCGTTCATCGGCGCGCAGCACGTGTTCGACCTTGCGCAGAGCCGCTGCACGGTGGACAGCCTGGCGCTGGGCGCGTGCCGCAGCGATTATGAGACGGATGTCATCGGCGGCAACACGTTCGACTATCCGTTCCTGCACGGGCGTTCCGTGGCGGCGGCGGGTTACTCGTTTTGCTCGGCTTCGCTCAAAGCCGTGGAGCGCGGCACGACGGCGCTGGAGGCGTATCCGGCGGTCGATCTGATCCTCGGCAAGCAGCGCACGACGACGCTCGGCCGCGGCGTGAACGGGCCGGCGTTCGCCACGTTTTCGCCCGAGCTGCAAAACCGGCTGCGGCGTTACCTGGCCGACGGGGGCGCACTCTTCGCCTCGGGGAGCTACGTGATGACGGATCTGTGGGACGATACGCTGCCCGAAGAGGGGCGCGCCTTCGCCCGCGAGGTGCTTCGCTGCACGGCGGACGGCAACGTGGCGGCGCTGCGGGGCCGGGTGCGGGTGGTCGCTTCGCATGCGGGTATCGCACGCGGCGAATACCGCTTCAACACCGCTTACGACCGCGACCGCTACCGGGTCGAACGGGCCGATGCGCTCCGGCCTGCGCCGGGAGCCTTTGCCGTGATGCGCTATGTCGACGGAGGCCGCACGGCGGCCGTGGCGTGCGACGCTAAGGGGCGAACCTTTGTAGCAGGCTTTCCGTTCGAGGCCGTCACGGACGACGGAGAGCGGGATCGCCTGATGCGCGACGTGCTGGGATTCCTGCTCGCGCAATAAGTGAAGTAATAAACTCTAAAATTCGATAAACTATGTCGTTGGAACAGCAGATTTCGAAAGGGATCATGGAGGCCATGAAGGCCAAGGATACGGTGCGCCTGGGCGCGCTGCGCAATGCCAAGAAGTACATCATCGAAGCCAAAACCGCCGGACCGGAGATCGCCGAACTGCCCGATGCCGACGTGCTGAAGATCATCGCCAAACTCTCGAAGCAGGGCACGGACTCCGCGGCGATCTTCACGGCGCAGAACCGGCAGGACCTGGCCGACGAAGAGCTGGCGCAGGTGGCCGTCTTCCAGGAGTTCCTGCCGAAGCCGTTGACGGCGGACGAACTCGAAGCCGAGGTGAAGGCCGTGATCGCCGAGGTCGGAGCCTCCTCCATGAAGGAGATGGGCCGGGTGATGGGCATCGCCTCGAAGCGCCTCGCGGGCCGCGCGGACGGCAGGGAGATCTCCGCCTGCGTGAAGAAGCTCCTGTCGTAAGGCTGGACTTGCCCGAACCCCAATGCGGGAGCGTCCTTCGGGCGCTCCCCACTTGTTGAATGAAACCGATCCGTTATGCAAGTTCTTGAATATCTGCACCGCAACGTGAAGACCATCGCCATGCCGTCGGCCATGGTTGTGGGGGCGCTGCTCTGCCGCCCGATCTCTGCGCTGGAGGCGTGGACGGGGCAGATGATCACCCCGACGCTGATCTTCCTGATGCTCTTCGTCACCTTCTGCCGCGTGAAACCCAAGCAGATGAAGCCCTCGATGATGCACTTCTGGCTGCTGTTGTTTCAGGTGGTGGTGAGTGTCGGCATTTTCTGCCTGCTGCTGCCGCTGAGCGGCATCGTGGCGCAGGGGGCGATGATCTGCGTGCTGGCTCCCGTGGCGATGGCCGCGGTGGTCATCGGCGGCATGTTGGGGGCCGACGTGGCAACGATGGCCACCTACAGCCTGCTTTGCAATATGGTGATCGCCCTGCTGGCTCCCGTGGTGCTGACCTTCACCGGAAACGGGGTCTGCACCTTTGCCGAGATACTCGCCCGCATCGCCCCGCTGCTTATCATGCCGTTCGCCGCAGCGCAATGCTGCCGCTTCCTGGCCCCCAAAGCTGCGCGCTGGATCGGCGATCACAGCCAAATTTCGTTCTATATGTGGCTCTTGTCGCTGCTGGTCATCATCGGCCGCACGACGGCTTTCATCATCGACCTGCGCGACGCATCGGCCGCGACCGAATTGTGGCTCGCCTTCGCGGCGCTGGCGATCTGCCTGGTCCAGTTCAAGGTCGGCCGCGCCGTGGGTCGCCGCTACGGCGATCCGGCGGCCGGCGGTCAGTCGCTCGGGCAGAAGAATACGGTGCTGGCCGTCTGGATGGCGCAGTCGTTCCTCGATCCGATCTCCTCGATCGCTCCGACGGCGTACATCGTCTGGCAGAACTTCGTGAATTCTTACCAGATATGGCGGAAGGACCGGGAAACGCCAATGAATCGTTGAGCGGAATCCCGGTACGCGGCACTTTGGCCCTTGTTTTGAAGCGAGCGTGTCAAAAATTGCTGCTTATGCGTCCTGCCAAGATTTTGCTCGTAGTTACCGGAGTAGATGCCTTTGCCGATGGAAAACTTCCGACCGGATTGTGGCTCAGTGAATTCACTCATATTTTCCATCGTGCCAAACAATGCGGGCATCGGGTGACGATCGCCAACCCGCGCGGGGGTGCTACGCCCGTCGATCCCGAGAGTTTGAAACCGCTCGTGTTGGACAGGCTCTCAAGGGCCTATTGGCAAACGCCCGGATTCCGGGAGATGCTCGACGGCGCGCTAAGTCTGGAGGAGGTTTCCGGGGAGCGGTTCGACTGTATCTATCTGGCCGGGGGCCACGGAGCCATGTACGACTTTCCGGACAACGCGGTTTTGCAGCGCATGATTCAGACCCAGTACGAAAGCGGGCGGCTGGTGGCTGCCATCTGTCACGGCGTCTGCGGACTGCTCGATGTGAAGCTCGCCGATGGTCGTTATCTCATCAGATGCAAGCGGCTTACGGGGTTTAGCTGGTTCGAGGAGAGCCTCGCCCACCGGAAAAAGGCGGTCCCTTTCAATCTGGAAGCGGCCTTGAAAGCTCGGGGGGCCTGTTACGAAAAAGCCCTGATCCCGCTGTTTCCGAAAGTGGTCGTCGACGGGAACCTGATTACCGGTCAGGACCCGTTCAGCTCCGGACGGTTGGCCCGGGTTGTGATGCGACGGCTGGAAAAAATAGCGGACGTACGATGAATCTGGATGAAGTCCTGAATTTTCGCCGCTCCGTGCGGCTGTTCGACCGGCAGAAACCGATCGATCCCGAGCGGGTGAGGCATTGCCTGGAGCTGGCGACCCTGGCTCCCAACAGCTCCGACATGCAGTTGTGGGAGTTCTATCAGATCACGCAGCCCGAACTGCTGGCGAAGGTTTCCGAAGCCTGCCTCGGTCAGAAAGCGGCTTCCACGGCGTCGCAGATCGTCGTTTTCGTCGTGCGGCGGGACCGCTACCGGAAGCACGCGCGGGCCGTGCTCGAATTCGAGCGGGGGAACATCCGTCGCAACAGCCCCCGGGAGCGGCAGGAGAAACGCATCAAGGACCGGGAGTTGTATTACGGATATCTGATGCCGTTCGTCTATGCCCGTTTTTTCGGATTGCTGGGACTGTTCCGCAAGCTGTTGGCCAACATAATCAGTATCTTCCGTCCGATGATGCTCGAAGTCTCCGAAAACGATATGCGGGTGGTGGCCCACAAATCGTGCGCGCTCGCCGCACAGACCTTTATGATTGCGATGGCCAACGAGGGGTACGACACCTGCCCGCTGGAGGGGCTGGACAGCCGCCGGCTGAGAAAGGCGCTCAAACTGCCGCACGGCGCGGAGATCAATATGGCGATTCCCTGCGGAATCCGGGATGGTGAGAAAGGAATCTGGGGCGAGCGGTTCAGAGTGCCTTTCGACGAGGTTTATCACCGGATGTGATCCCGACCGACCAAGACGCATGGACTGTTTCAGCCCATGCGTTTTGTCGCTATGTTCGGCAGGAATCCGGCCACGACGCCCAGCAGGGGGAGCAGCGTGCTGATGCGGAAAATGAATTCGATGCTGGTCCGATCGGCCAGCCAGCCGAAGAATGCCGAGCCGATGCCGCCCAGCCCGAACATCAGCCCGAAGAATACCCCTGCGATCATGCCGACCTTGCCGGGCATCAAATCGGTGGCGAAGACCACGATGGCCGAGAAGGCCGACGAAATGACCAGCCCGATGATCACTGCGAGCACGATGGTCCACGGCAGCGAGACATAGGGAAGCAGCAGGGTGAACGGGGCTGCGCCCAGAATCGATCCCCAGATGACGTACTTGCGGCCGTAGCGGTCGCCGATCGGACCGCCGATCAGGGTTCCGGCCGCCGAAGCCGCGAGGAATGCGAAAAGGCAGTACTGCGCGCCCGAGACCGTGACGGAGAACTTCTCCATCAGGAAGAAGGTGAAGTAGTTGGTCATGCAGGCGATGTAGAAATACTTCGAAAAGACCAGAAGGGTCAGAATAAGGAGCGCCTTGCGGACTTTCCGCCGGGAAAGGCCGGGAAGCGGAGTTGCCGCGGCGGCCGAAGCACGGTCCGTAGCGACGACGAGCTGCCGCCGGAACCAGTTGCCGATCCTTACGAGCAGAAAGATGGCCAGCAGCGCCGTCAGCGCGAAGCAGCCGATGGAGACCTGACCGAACGGAATGACGATCAGGGCCGCCAGCAGAGGTCCCAGCGCCGCTCCGGCGTTTCCGCCGACCTGGAAGATCGACTGCGCGAGACCCTTCTGCCCGCCCGAGGCGAGCTGCGCCACGCGCGACGATTCGGGGTGGAAGACCGATGAACCCCAGCCGATCATTCCCACGGCGAAGAGAATCGTGCCAAACCCCGGTGCGAAGGCGAGCGAGAGCAGCCCGACCAGTGTGAAGCACATCCCGACGGCCAGCGAGTAGGGTCTCGGCCGGCGGTCGGCATAACGCCCGACGAACGGCTGCAGGATGGAGGAGGTGAGCTGGAAGACCAGCGTGATGACGCCGATCTGCGCGAAGGTGAATCCGAACTTCTCCTTGAGGAGCGGATAGACGGCCGGAATGACCGACTGCATCATGTCGTTGAGCAGATGGGAGAGGCTGATGGCCAGCAGGATCGGATAGACGGTCCCGGCTGTCAGGGACGGGGAGGCTGATTTCATCGTTTTGAGCGGCGGTTCAGGGTGCTGCGAACGGGCCAATGCCCCTTGCCTGTCCGGCCGGCCGGACGGGGGACCGGGCCGAAGACCGGATGGCGGTCCGGACGGAAGTGAAAGGGCAGGAGTGCGTTCGTGCGCATGCTGTTGCATTTCGTGCGGCAAAGATAGAAAGAACCGTCGATTTGTGAAAATCCTTTTACGGTCGTCCGCTTGTTTTCGCGCCGTCGGCCGTTATCGTGCGGAGCGCGACTTGCCGTCCGCCCATTGACCGGGATGTGCAAAGACAAAAGCGATGCCGGCGGGAAAGAGCCTCCCTCTCCCTCGCCGGCACTTTCCCAAGAACCCGCTACGGCAGGCTGTCGTACTGTGCGTCGTCGACCGCTTCGAGCCACTCGTTCGAGGTGTTTTCGCCCTCGATCTCGACGGCCAGGTGGGCGAACCAGCTGTCGGCGGCGGCTCCGTGCCAGTGCTTCACCCCGGCGGGGATGTTCACCACGTCGCCCGCATGCAGCTCGCGTGCGGGTTTGCCCCACTCCTGATACCAGCCGCGCCCGGCCACGCAGACCAACGTCTGTCCGCCGCCCTTCGTCGCGCGGTGGATATGCCAGTTGTTGCGACACCCCGGCTCGAAGCTGACGTTGAAGATTTTTACCTGCTCCGCGGATACCCGGGCAAGGTAGCTTTGACCGATGAAGTAGTGCGCGTAAGCGTCGTTCGGCGCTCCGATCGGGAAGATCATTTCGCGTTCGAAAGCGGCTTTGGCATCCGCGGCGGCCGTCTCGTCCGCCCAGACCTCCTTCGCCATGCGGAATGCCGCCCACGCCTTCGGCCATCCGGCGTAGAAAGCGGCATGGGTCAGAATCTCGGCGATCTCCCCGCGGGTGATGCCGTTCTTGCGGGCTGTCATCAGGTGGTACTTGAACGAGGAGTCGGTCAGCCCCTGCGCCATCAGGGTGACGAGGGTGACCAGCGAACGGTCGCGCAGCGAAAGGCGGTCGTTGCGGCTCCAGACCTCGCCGAACAGGACGTCGTCGTTGAGCCGGGCGAATTCGGGGGCGAACTCGCCGAGCTGGTCGCGTCCGGCGGTCTGCTTGATTTTCAGGGGTGTTTTCGACATAGCGGGTGCGGGGATGAAAAGAACAAACAAAGCGATTGTTAGCGAAAGATTTTTCATCGATGCGGGCGGTTAATCTGTTTCAGTGGATCGGGTCCGACGCGATCTTCGGGGCGGTTCAGAGACCGGTTTCCTCTCTCCACGCCTCCAGGTCGCGCTGTGAAGCGCCGTTGAGCAATCTGCCCGCTTCCCACTTCAGGGCGGGGTAGCTCTTTTTCAGATCGCTGGCGCTGTTTCGGATCGAACTGCTGCCGGACGTGGCGAACGGGAGAAGTCGCTTCCCCGCAAGGTCGTGGCTTTCGATGAAGGTATTGACGATGGTCGGAGCCGCGTCCCACCAGATCGGGAAGCCGATGAACACCACGTCGTACTGCTCCATGCCAGCGCAGCGCCGCGCGATGGCCGGCCGGGACGTGCGGTCGTTCATCTCGACGCTGCTGCGGCTCGACTTGTTGCGCCAGTCGAGGTCGGCGGCGGTGTAAGGCTGTTGCGGGACGATCTCGAAGAGGTCTGCCTGCATCACTCCGGCGAGCCGTTCGGCGGCGGCCCGGGTGGTTCCGGTCGCCGAGAAATAGACGACCAGCGTTTTGTGATCCGTTCGGTTCATGGCGGTGTCGTTTTGGGCGTCGGCCGGAACGGTCGCTGCCAGCAGACCGGCGCAAAGTAAGGCAAGCATCTTATTCATAGGGTAGGGTGGTTCAGTTACTCTTTCGGTACTGGCTCGGGGTCACTCCCGCATAGCGTTTGAAGAAGCGCACGAAGTGCTGCGGGTATTGGAACCCCAGCGCGTAGGCGACCTCCGAGATCGACTTCAGCGGGTCGTGCAGGTGCTCTTTGGCCGCATCGAGCATCTTGAGCTGGATATACTCCTTGGCCGATTTTCCGGTCTGCTTCTTGACCAGATCGCCGAAGTAGTTGGGCGACAGGCAGATCTTGTCCGCGAAATACTTCACCGACGGGATGCCCTGCTCGGCGGCCAGACCGTCCGCAAGGTAGTTGTCCAGCAACTTTTCGAAGCGGGCGAGCGTGTCGATGTTCAGGTCCTGCCGTGTGATGAACTGCCGCTCGTAGAAGCGCATGCAATAATCCAGCAGCAGCTCGATATTGGTGCAGACAAGCCCTTTGGTGTGTCTGTCGATGGGGTGCTGCAACTCCGAACGGATGTTCGACATGCAGTCGGCGACGATCCGCCGCTCCTCCTCCGAGAGGTGCAGCGCCTCGTTCGACTCGTAGGAGAAGAACGAGTAGTGCCGGATCTTCTGCCCCAGCGAGGTTCCCCGGATGAAATCGGGGTGGAACAGCACGCCCCGGCCCCGGGCCGGTGTGCCTTCGACCACGTTGAAACCGACGGTCTGGCCCGGTGCGATGCTGACGACCGTCTGGTCGTCGAAGTCGTAGCGCGTTTTACCGTAGTCGATCGTGCAGCCTTTGGTCTCTTTGAGAAAAACCGCGTAGAACCCCGTGGTCATGCGGTAGGTTCTTTGGCTTTCGTCCGAATCGAACTGGACGAAACCCACCAGCGGATGGCGCGTCTCGAATCCGTAGAGGCGGTTGTACTGCTCGACGGTGTCGATTTTGAGAATCTCTTCCATGGTGTTGCTGCTTCTTTCGACAAATTTAACCATTTTTCCGGAAGCGGATGCGGCTGTCCGCACCGAATCCGTATTCGGGGTAAATCTTCGGCGAAATTCCGTAATCGGGGTAAAGCGCTGCCCGTGAAAAAACCGCCTGTCGGATTTCGGCAGGCGGAGGTGACAGATGTGTCGGGGAACTATTTGCGGAAGATGAACCAGACGGCCAGAATCAGACAGGCGAATCCGGCGAGGTGGTTCCAGCGCAGCGTGTCGGAGCGCATGAAGACCAGCGCGAAGAGCGTGAAGACCGAGAGCGACACGACCTCCTGGATGACCTTCAGTTCCCAGATGGAGAACGGACCTCCGAACTCGGCGCTTCCCAGGCGGTTCGCCGGAACCTGGAAGCAGTATTCGAACAGCGCGATGCCCCAGCTCAACAGGACGATGGCCATAAGGCCGAAGCGCTCCAGCCGCGACTTGAAAGCGATATGCCCGTACCAGGCGAGCGTCATGAAAGCGTTCGAAACAATGAGCAGAGCGACGGTAGCGATTCCCCGGAACATGATCTTTTGCGTTTTTGCGAGCGCAAAAATAGGAATTTATTCGTGTCGGTGTCCTTTCCGGTGCATAAAATCGTCCGGGAACTCAGCGAAGAAGCGAGCCGAGGTCGCCGATGCCGTCGAAATCGTCCACGACCGGATCGGCGTCCGTCTCGGTTTCGAGCGTTGCGCGGTCGAGGGTCGTCGCCAGCGCCACGATGCGGCCCGCGCCTGCCCGGCGGGCCGATTCGATGCCCGCTTTGGCGTCTTCGAAGACGACGCACTCCGCGGGCCGGACGCCCAGCGCGGCGGCGGCCGTGAGGTAGATCTCCGGGTCCGGTTTGCAGCGCGTCACCCGGTCGCCGCTGATCCGGGCTTCGAAGTAGGGTTTCAGACCGCACTTTTCCAGCACGAAATCGACGTTGGCCTTGCAGCCCGACGAGCCGACGGCGCAGCGGATGCCCGCGGCGCGGAGGCGTTCGAGCAGGCCGATCAGCCCCTTCACCGGATGGATTTCGGGTGCGTACAGCTCCCGGTAGATAGCCTCTTTCTCCTCGGAGAGGGCTTGTAGCCCTTTCCGGCGGATGACGGCTTCGGGCAGGATCAGCCGCATGATGTCGTCGTTGCCCATGCCGTAGGCGTTGGCCAGCTTTTGCTGCCAGTCCATTACGCCGTAGCGGGCACAGAATATTTCGAAAGCGCGGAGGTGGGCCGGAGTGTTGTCCACCAGCGTGCCGTCCATGTCGAAGAGCGCTGCTTTAATCATCGTTCATAGGGTCGTGGCAGCGACGAGCCGCCGGATTCGGACGCAAAGATAATGCAAGCCAAGTGCAGAAACAAACGTATAAGGATATTTGCCGTGTTATCGCTCGGGGTGCTGCAAGCTGCAGGCTTGAATTTTGCCGATGCGCCGCCTATCTAAGCGGGGAGGGGTATTTCGGCAAAGTGTGCAAGAAAAGGGCAGAGATAAGCGTATATGCTCGGGCTGCAGCCTGCGGAGGGACGCGATTGAGCGGGCCTCCGCCGCCGGAGGCTGCGGCCCGCGCGGCTCCAAGCCGCAAATCATTAGGACTTCCGCATAACTCCAAAAGCCGCAAACATCTCAGGCAGGCTGCAACCCGTTTTTCCCGGCTGATGGAAAATCACCGCACAAGAAATCCCCTTAGAACTTGAGCCGCAGGCTCAGGTTGACGGCGAAATTCTGCACGTCCTGCCCCGGAACGGATTTGCGGTGCGTGAGCCGCCAGATGCAGTCGACGCGCAGCAGTCGGAAGATGTTCTCCACCCCGAAGCCCATCTCCACGTAGGGCTTCTCGACCGAGGACATGCCCTCGGGGAAGAGCAGTTCGGCCTCGGTGTTGGGCAGACTGCCGTTGTTGCGGTCGGAAAGCGTGCCCCATACTGCCTTGCAGACCAGCACCTCGCGCCATTTGAGCCGCTTCATGAGCGGAATACGCCCCAGCAGCCAGCCGTTGAAGTGGTGTTCGAAGAAGATCGCCGCCCACGTGTCGGAGGCGAACTCGTAGAAGTTCATGCACGAAAAGGCGTAGGGGTCGTAGAAATAGGTTCCGTTGCCTTCGTGCAGTTTGAGCAGCAGGTAGGGGACCTTGCCGAAAATCCGGCCGCCCTGGAGCGTGATGTCCGAATAACCGATCGGCGGCAATTTGGGCTTGTAGTGCAGGCCGCCCTCCAGCCGGTAATATTCGTAGTCGTTGCGCATCAGGCCGCGCAGTCCTGCGGTCAGTTCGAGCGTCAGCACCGGGTATTTCGAACCCAGGTAGCGCTTGTCGAAAGCCGTGCGGTAGATTTTCTCGTGGTGGGAGATGCGCATGCCCACGTGCACCTCGGAGCTGGAGAGCGAGTTCAGCACCTCCCCGCCGGGCCGGACGAGCGGCACGTATTCGTTGCCGTAGACGCGTTGCAGCCGCATGCCGATGAGGTTGCTGATGCCGTGCGACCACTCGTGTTCGTAGAAGGCGTCGGCCCGGTTGACCATCGACATGCGCTGACGGCCGCCGCGCGAGAAGATCGAACTGAGGATGTTGTTCTCGGTGAGGGCGTTCTGACCCGCGCCCAGCTGGATCACGTCGTGGCTGCCCGAAAGGGTCAGCTTGCGCGACAGCCGCCGGCTGAACGCCAGCTCGACGCTTCCGCCGCCCTTCACGTCCTCGTCGCGCGTACCGTAGGCCACGTAGCCCGAGAGGCGTATGCGGCGGCTCACGGCCGTCGTCGTGCGCGCTCCCGCCTGCATGCGGAACCCTTCGAGCTTGTTGAAGCTCGCCATCTTGTAGTAGGGACCGATGCCGATGTATTTCGTGTTCCAGTAGCCGCCGATAATCGTGTTGATGAGCGTGTAGATGTTCCGGTAGAGGGGAACCTGCTGCACGGAGTCGACCATCGCGTAGATGTCCTTCTCACGGTCGCTGAGCCGGTAGGGGCGCACCCCCTCCCAATAGGTCTCCTCCTTGCGCGTGATCTGCTCGCTGCCCACCACCACGTCGTTGTCCATGTGCAGGATTTCGTCGGGTATCGGTTCGCCGATGCGCACGTCGGAGTAGGCGACCTCGCGCGTGCCGATGAACGAGGTGAGCTTCGAGGAGTCGCGCACGACGATCGAGAACTCGGCCGAGATGCGGTCGCGGCTGCGGAACCAGCAGGTGTCGTTGACCATACAATTCTCGTTTTCGATGCGCAGGTGCTTGATCCAGTTGACATTAACCCCTTTGGGCATGCGCGCCGAGGCCGATTGCAGGGCATAGGAGGCCGAGTCGACGTTGATCTCGCCGTCGAGCACGGGCGTAGTCAGCCGCTTGGGGTGGAAGCGGATTTTGTAGGTCTTGCGCCCCTCGACCGTCAGACTGTCGACGAGAAAGTAGTCGTAGAACGACCGTCCCGCGTCGGCGAGCGGGCTGGCGAAGCGGACGTTGAACAGGTCGATGAAGTTTTCGTAGAAGTTGATCTCGTTCTGGAGGTTGCCCGTGAACTGGGCGATCGAGAAGGTGTCGTCGACCCCCGATACGCGGCTGGCGCGGATCACCTCGCGCGAAAGGTCCGGGCGGCGGCTGTGGTAGTAGTCGGCCGAAGTCTCGGAGATCATCGCCGGCAGGTAGGCCTGTCCGGTCAGCGCCGAGGTGTCGACGTAATTGAAGATGAACCCGAAGTTGCGCTGGAGCCGTTTACTGCGGAACTGCGGCTTGATGTTGGTCAGGTCCAGCTCCATCTTGGTGTAGGTGGCGCAGCGGTAACGCTCGTATTCCGCGGGGTTGTTGCGGGGCTTGTTGCGCAGGATGCCGTCGAGGATCGGGTGCGCCGGGTTCGCGCCGGGGGTGATCACCACGTCGCCGATGTTGAATTCGACAGATTGCAACGCGAAATCCACCTGGTTGAAGGTGTTGCGCTTGACGGGCTTGGTCAGCGTGGCGTAGCCGACCATCGAGGCGGCGACCAGCGACGAGGTGTCGCGCGTTTCGAGCGTGTAGATACCCTCCTCGTCGGTGGTGATGCCGGTCGTGGTTCCGGGGAAGACCACGCTGACGAACGAGAGCGGATTCCCGTTGGCGGCGTCGGTGACGCGGCCGCGCACACGGGTGCTCTGCCCCGCGGCTTCCACGCACCCGAGCAGGGTGAGCAGTAGGAGTATGGTTTTGCAAGGGTTCATTTCAGGACATCAAATTTAACCAAAAAAACGGCAAGTTGTCCGAAATGCCTTACCTTTGTACGAATTGGACTGAAAAACGGAAATTCAGACAGATATGGCTCATGCAAAGATAGATAAAACCAATGCGGCGCGGCTGCTCGACCGGGCGGGCATCGCCTACGAACTGATCCCTTTCCGGGTCGACGAGGAGCACCTTTCGGCGGCCGACGTGGCCGCCCAGCTCGGCGAACCCGTCGCGTGCGTCTTCAAGACGCTCGTGCTCAAGGGCGACCAACGGGGTATTTCGTCTGCGTCGTCCCAGGCGACCACGAGGTCGATCTCAAGGCCGCGGCGCGCGTGTCGGGCAACAAGAAGGTCGACTTGATTCCGATGAAGGAGTTGCTGCCCGTGACGGGGTATATCCGGGGCGGCTGTTCGCCGATCGGGATGAAGAAGCGCTTTCCGACCTACTTCCACGCCACCGTCAGCGACCATCCGTTCGTCTACGTCAGCGCCGGCGTGCGCGGCCTGCAACTGAAAATCGCCCCGGCGGAACTCGTGGAGTTCGTCGGAGCGATCGTGGCCGAGATCAGCCGGAAAGGGTAGCGGTCCGGTCAGCGGAACAGGGTAAACCGTTCGCGCCGCTGGGCGAGCAGCGTATCGCGGTAATAGGCTGCGAGCGACTGTTCCAGCAGCCGGAAACGCCAGCAGTTCGCACCGGGTGTGCGGAGCTTGCGCCAGAAGCGGGCGGCGTGGCTTTCGTCCTTCGGAGCCGGCCGGTAGACGAGCACCTCGCCGATGAAGCGGTCCAGAATGCGTGGATCGAGGTCGGGCATCGCCTCCGGCAGCCCGCAGCAGCGGATCGCCGCCCCGGTCAGCAGGCGTTCGAATCGTTCCATCCGGTAGCGCTTCAGCGTTGCGGCCAGCAGGTCGCGGTCGATCCGGGAGCCTTCCCGTTCGAGAAAACAGCTCCAGTCGCAGAGGTGGCGGGCGGAGATGCCCTCCTTGAGAAAATGCAGCGCCGCATGCCGAACGAGGTAAATGGCGTTGAAGGTGGCGGAAGGGGTGAAAAACCCGTCCGCCGAGGGGACGGCGTCTTCCCGTTGCAGAATCTCCGACAGCAGCGCATCCAGCTCGCGTTCTTCCCGGTTACGGCTGACATTGAGAAAATTCCGGTGGTTTTCCAAGTGCACGCCGTGCCAGACCAGCCCCGTATGCTTGGGCACTTCGTCGATCAGCCGTGCGCCTGCGGCGCACAGCAACCGATCGCCCGCGGCCTGCGCGCCGAACAGGTAGAGGTCCACGTCGCCGCATTCGCGGTGCTCCGGGACGGGGTAGTGCGCACTCAGTCCGATGCCTTTGAGCACGAGCATCCGGATGCCGTGGCTGGCCAGCAGCCGCGCCGCCTGCCGGGCCACTTCCACCTGTTTGCGGTGTCTTTTGGCGATCGCGTCGGCCTGCACGGCCCAGCGGATACGCATCTCGCGTCCGGGACGCAGTGCTTCGGGAAGCGTCCCGATCCCGTCCAGCACGATGCCCGTCGTTCCCTGCCGGGCAGCCAGACGGCAGACCGTCTGCCAGCCCTCCGCGTCGATCGGTCCCTGCGGCACGAACGGTCTCAGGGGATGCAGGCCGCTGCGGAGCAGTCCGAAATAGAACTCGTTCAGGTCCGGGACGAACGCGCGCATGTTTTTTTCTTGGCTTTTACCTCCCGGTAGAGCATGGGCGGCAGCGTGACGAGGATGTTGCGGCAGCGGCGCAGCTGCTTCTTCGGCTCGCTGAAGATGCGGTGGACGAATTCCAGCTTGCAGCGCACCATCCAGCGCGGTGCGCGCCGGATCTCCAGCCCGCTGAAGAAGTTGAACGCGGCCCCGACGGCGATCATCACGCCCCGGTCGATATGGGGCAGCAGCCGGTGCATGAAGCGCTCCTGTTTGGGCGCACCGAGCGCGACCCAGATGATGTCCGGCGCATAGTCATCGACCATTCTGCCGATGGCCGGGTAGTCGAACTCCTCGACCGTGCAGAACGGAAGTTCGACGAACGGCATTTCGGCGATGCGCGGGTCGATCCGCTGCAAATTCTCTTTCAGCGGTCCGAGCACCCGCTCGCTGGTCCCGAGAAAGAGCATGCGGTAACGCCGGGCGCGGATCAGGTCCTCGAAAATCTGGCTGCCGCAATACTGCCTGCGGTCCAGCCCGTAGATCCAGCGGACATACATGGGAACCCAGCCGCTGTCGCAGATCGAGAACAACGCGCCGTCGATCACCTGCCGATACTCCTCGTCCTGCTGGACGAGCGAGAGAATCACGCCGTCCGAGACGCAGACGTACCCTTTGCCGCCCTCGGCGACGGTCCGGTCGATGCGCTCCCGGACCTTTTCGCGGTCAAATTCGTAACGGATGTTGAAGAAGGTTTCCATGCAGTTTGTATCGTATGATCGTCCGATTCGCATATTAGCGTATCAGGGGCTATTATCAAGTGTGCGCTAACAGAGTATTTTCGTAAATTTCGGCCCTACTTTGCGCTACTTTTTACAGGGAGAAATGCGTTTCGACAGTCTGCCGTCCATTGCAAGTCAATTCCGCGGCCAAATTCGAATTTCTTTTGTCCCTTTCACAACATGCTGCATACAGCTTCCTATGCAGAAACATCACCCTGGTATTTTCTTACGGTTGCGATGAGTAGTACCGCGTTTTTCTTACTCATTTGCCGAAAGAACGACTATCTTTTTTTGTGTTTCTCCCAATACTATGGGCAGATTCAGTTTCCGCAAACAGCGGGTCCCGAGGATCGATACGATCAATGCGATGATGAAGACGGCTGGTATCATGATCGCAGGATGGATTGAACGGTCCGCTTTGAGGAAAAAGAGCGAATAAATAATCATCGGGTGAAGCAGATAGATTCCGAAACTGCTCTGTGCCACCGTCCTATACCAATATTTTTTGGTGTCCATCCTCATGCGGGAGACGATTTGCAGCGCAAGGCAAATACACAGGAAAGCCAGCAGATAATCCAGCAACAGATAGATCGATATGGGCAGATGAAGGCGAGGTCTTAGCAGGAAGATCGCTGCTGCGACTGCGATCGTCGATGCGATCTCCCCCCCCCTCAGTCGAATCTGGGTCCATGCCTCTCTTTGCGCATAATAACCCAGCAGGAAGTATGGCAGATAGCGGATCGCCATCGGAAGCTGAAAGAAATCGAGTTTGCTCAAAGGTAGCAGAATTGCCAGCGCGATGCTGGTCAAGATGCCGACCAAAGCCGGGATCTTGACCAAGAGCGGTTCAGCCGCCCGGATGAAAAGGAACTGAATAAACAGAGCGATCAGGAACCACAAGTGTTTGACTTGATGCCCATACAATAAATGCCCCACAGACTGAGCGAAAGAGAGCGAAGTTATCTCCAGCAGCATGAGCGTAGGAATGAGCAGGAAGATGCCAACCAGAAAGTAGGGAACCATCAGTCGCCGGAACTTCTTTCCAAGGAGTTCCGGCCAGGTGGCGTATTTTTGCCGTTGCCGTCCGAGTACATAAATGCAGCCGCTGATGAAAAAGAACAGCGGCATATGGAATGCGTAGATGCCATCGGTAAAGAGGTTGATCCACTTGTTCCCGTCCGTCTGGGGGAAACTGCTCAGCGGCGAATAGATGATCGTCACATGTCCCAATACGACCAATAGGATGGCGAACGTTTTCAGCAGATCGTACGTATCGGGGGCGAGGGGCTGTCTTCTTGTAAAGGTCATAGTTCGTGTACGGGCAGATGTAGGATACGTTTGAAGCTATTGGTGAAGATTGAGAGCACGCATCTAACCTTGAAGAGCAGCGTAAGTTCGTCGGAGAAATAGGGCAGAATCTCCCGGTAAAAGGAGTTGCGTTTGAGTACGCCGTCGATCCACATGCGACGCAGGTACAAGGGCCTGTTCCTTTTATAAAAATCCACATCGAACGCTTTGCGGAAGCGCTCCACCCCCCCCCATGCATCCAGCGAAAGCAGTGTCCGAACGCATTTGAAACACTTATTATCGTTCACAGGCTCTGCTACACAGACGTTCAGAAAGTCGTAAGCCCGTTCATAGGAATTGATGACGCGGGTTTTTTCCATGCGGGTGAACGATGCTCCGGTCGAGTAGAATCGCACCCCGTTGACCGATGCCACGCCCAGCAGCAACAGATCGTAGTGTTCACTGTCGAGTTCTTTGGGATCGTACAACCGGAATTCATTGTAAGAGTATCCCGAGGAGTAATAGTATTTCCGAAAAGCGTTCTGCAGGGAGAGAATGCAGAAAAGCATCATATATGTATTGTTGCAGACGTGCGAATAAGGTATGTATTTATTGATGATCCGATGGATGTTCGACCGGACGAAAATAAACCCGTAGCCGTATGTCTCTGCAAATTTGCGGGCATTTTCGAACCGTCCTTCGAACAGCGACCGTGCCGTTCCCTCGCCGTGATACGACGCCCCGACGTCGAAGAACGCCAAGTGGGTCAGGTTGTAGTTCGGCAGCTTCGTATCCGTATGGGTGGCCACGGTGAAGAGTGAATCGATCCCGCAGGATATTCCCGTTGCGACGATGTCGGCCGTGGCGCCTTCAGGACGTTCTTTGGCGATGGGCATTTCGAGCCGGATGCGGTGCAAACGCTTGTCCGCTTCGTGCATGGCGTCGATGAAGTGGTACTCCAGGTTGTAGTAAAGGTCTTCCGAGATAGGGATTTGCGAGTGTATGTCCCAGCCAAGTTGCATGGCGGTATAGAGGAATCCCATCACATAGGCATCGCATCGGTCACAGCAGGCGTAAGGCTGCATGGCGGCATCGATCTCCGTCTGGATCGTTTCCTCTTTACCGTCGATGTGGACCGTAGCGACGATCTGGTTTGGTTCAGTAAGTAAAATGGACTGGATTTCAAGCATGGGTCAATGGTTGAAAAGGACGTCGTAGGAGAGTTGATGCGGAGCGAAATACGTCGCAACGACCAGGTAAATCATGTTGATGAATGCGAAGAGTGAGAACATAGTTAGGTAGTAGCTTTTGCGGGGTGTATGCCGATAGCTATACCAAAGATAATGCAGCAGGAAAGCGCTTGTGATGAGGTTGAAATTCTCGAAATACATTGCCAGCCGGATGAAGATATGGCTAATGTTCATCGAAAGAAAGAACAGGATGGCGTTGATGATGGTAAGGTTGTAACTCCATGTGAAAAGTTTATCGTTTCGGTGAAATTTTTTCATTTCAACCGAAAAATATATGATCATGAGGTAATTGAGGAGAAAGGCAATATTTCGCGGACCGAAAGCGAGCGCTTCGACATTTCCTGCCGTGATCTCCGTCAAGCGGTATTCGTATCGTTCGTACCCGAACAACTGAGCCGTCCCGAGGATTTGGTCGAAATAATCGCCGATGAACGAGGTTTGTCCAATCGCTAACGCTGCCAATACGATCCCCGTTGTGATAAGACGGTTTTTGAACAAATCCCTGTCTGGTAGCAAAATGACTGCCAGCAGCGGCAACGCCGATTTATGAAAGAGCGTACAGACACCGATTGCGATGGCGTATTTCAGGTATTTTCTTTCGATGGCATATCCGATCGAAGCCGTAAAGATACAAACGGCGATGCATTGTCGTATGCCATTCATCCAATCGAGATAAAAATGGTTCCAGAATAGGATGAAAGGGATGAAGATATATAGGTACTGGTGCTTGCGTAGCAGGTAGTAAACGCAGATGATCTGAATGAATGCGATCGTTCCGAAGAAAAATGAAGCGGGTAGATTGATTGTTGCGAAAAAGGAGGTCAAGTATTCGAACAAATATTCGCCGTTTCCGAACCAACCGGGCTGTATTCCGCTCTCAGCATACCGGTTGTAATGAAATAGGTAGGAGAAGTAATCCGTGCCAACACCATACCGGATTCCGGAAAAGACGCTGAAGAGCAATAGAATAAGCACCATTTCAGCATTGAGGAACCGCACTTTCCCGCCCGTGTTAAGTGTAATACGCTCCCGGATAGCCAGATTCCGGCCTAAAAGGACCATCAGAAGCGTGATAAAACCGTATGCTATTAGGCTGATGATCATAATCTGGACAAAAGATAGAGTAAGTGTATTTTCCGGTGTACGAGCAGCTGGAAATGAATCCGGTGTACGAACGGCATTTGCTGCCAGGGATAGGAAGCTGCCATACCTTTCCACTCTGCCTTACGAGAAATATTGCGAAGCCATGCAATCTTTTCCGAATAATCCAGACAGGATTTACAAACCTGTCGAATTGCTGCGCGGCAATAGCCGATCGTCAGCCGCGTAGCGCGTTGCAATGCCGTATTAGGATCTGCTCCGTAGGAGGCAAGCAGCTTTTTCAACTCTTCGAACAGGTAAAGGTTGCGGTCGATCCTGTCGAGACGGACGCGCTGGGTTAGTGAATCCGCATTGATCCGATAGTGATAGTAGGTGTATCGTGTCGTCCTGATCCGGTTAGCATGTATCAGAAATTCGATATTGAAGAAGAGGTCTTCGCTGATGATCTCCCGTTCGCTTCGGAATCGCAATCCATATTCCCGGATGATCGACATTCGGTACAGTGCGCAACAGGAGGATACCGGTATGCATTGGTCTGCCCGAATGCGGGGCGGATTGGCGATCATGTCGAACATAAAATTGTCGATGCTGCGCCGCCCTTCGATGGTTTTGGACCCCAATTCGCTGTTAGACCCCACGATACGTTGACCATCGAAACGGTCGTAGGCGAAATAAACGGCGTCGGCTGAAGGATCGAACAATGAACGGTATGTCTCGGGATCGATGTAATCATCGCTGTCCACAAAGGCAATGTATTCACCTCTGGCAGCGTCGATTCCAGTGTTGCGCGCGAATCCAAGCCCTCCGTTTTTCTTGTGTATGACGTGAACGTTTGCATGGCGTTCGGCCAGCGCATCGCACATGCGCGGACACGCGTCCGGCGATTCATCGTCCACCAGGATGATTTCGATCCCATCGAGCGTCTGACTCAACACCGATTCGACGCATTGCATCAGATACGCTTCGACCTTGTAGACCGGAATGACAACCGATATCTTCGGATCTGCGACTTGTCTCATTTTTCAAAACAATTCATGATTTGCCGGGCGAACAGGTCGATGTTGTACCTCTCTTCCGCCAGCTTCCGGCTCCGACGCCCGATATCTTCTGCCGTCTGATTGTCGGAAAGTTTGTCGATTGCCCGGGACCACTCTTCGGAAGTCTTCACGGCGAAACCGATCCCTTCGCGGTTCACGTCGATCGGGTGATAGGGATTCTCCGTCAGAACGACGGGCAGCCCGAGGGCCATGGCATCCGCAATCGTAGACAATCCAACGCAATAACGGATTTTAGCCATTTGTAACGGACACAAAAGAGCTTTGGCATCAGCCATTTCGTGGAGCATGGTGAGGAAGTTCGCTCCGGAGTTCTCGCTGATGATCGTCCGGATGTTGGCATGGTCCGCTGCCGCACCTTCAAGATAGTCATAATGGTTGCCTGCATGGGCGTGACAAGTATGGATCAGTAACGGTTCTGTGCGAGAAGCGAAGACGTTAATTAACAGATCGTAATCACGATTTTCCTTGCCGGTTGCGATGAAATATCCTTTTTGCTCCCGCTTCCGGATGTGCCGATCGTAAAAAGCCAGATCGGGACCCCATGACGCATCCTGGGTCTTGCGGTCAGGCAGGAGGCCCAACGCTACGGACTGTTGCCTGTTGCGGGGCGAAAGGAAAAACGCCTGCGTGATTCCACGCAGAAGCAGTCGGGTGACCTGAGACTTGGGCGGGGTGCGGTGGACAACCCCGTATACGGGTTTACGGACAATGCGCAACGCGGCTAAAAGGAGTAGCAACGGATGGCAGCGGATGTTAAAGAACGGAAAGAAGATCGCGTCCGGTTTATGTTTCCTGACGGCGCGCACGTCGTCCAGCAGACGCGTTATCGCGTTTCCGTTACGTTCATGGTTGACGATCGTATGGCCTGCCTGTTCGAATTCAGCCACTCCGTACAACCAGTGTGAAGGGACAGCCCCCTGATGATAAAGCCGGTAGATTTTTTCGTTGTCGAATACCAGGATTTTCATCGGGTGATGGATTTAATGACTGTTTTGAATTTGCTCCCCATGGGGGTGTCTAACCATGCATAAAGACGCATCCGCAACTTGTCCGTAGGGGACATCCACGATTCGGTGTAGTGGTGGATCGTGCAGGTGTTGGGTGTTATCTCGATCTTCCCCAACGGATATTCGATCGGACAAAAGTAATCGTAGGGATAAATGCGGAAATCGCCTGCATCCTGCAACCGGTTCGTTCCGTCGAAACCGTATTTTTCCAGCACGGCGGTCGTGATCGGAACGATGGTGATCTGGTTGATCCCCGCTGGGGTTAGATAGTGCATGTTTTCGTAATGGCCCATGATCTCCGCGAGCAGGGGGCTGCCCGGTCTGGAGGAGAAGCCCAATCCGGGATTGACCTTGAAACGGTGGTTGGGCAGGGTGGATTTTTCGATTCCCATGAAAGGCTCTTCCCGAATTGCATCAGGCAATCTTTTCACTGCTTCTACGTCGGTGTCGAAGTAGTAACCTCCAAGGCGATAGAGAATCCGAAGCCTGGCGTAGTCGCTTACATAGGCAAATTTCTTCGCGCTATATGCTTCGGCAGTGAACGGGATGATATTCACGTCGAAATTGCTTTCGTCCCACCGCCGTATTTCGAAATCCGGATAGTATTTCCGCCAAGAGGCGATGCACTTTTCTGCGTTGCGCGGCAGAGGTTTTCCTCCGAACCAGCAGTAGTGGATCACCTGTGGAATCGTGATTTCAGCCATAGGAATATCAGATATTTTTGAGCAGTTCGTCCGTCCGCGCTCTTAACAACTCGAAATATCCCCAGATAATCTCTTCAGCGCCCGGGACGAAGCGGGGTTGGTTCGCAAATTCGAGATATTGGTTTCTATTCGAATTCAGATCGGCAACCAGTGATAGTGTGCGCTCGTTGGCATTTTCGAAGTCGAAAAAACAGATTGCTTCCGGGTTGAGCACGTCTGGTTCGGGCCGATTGTCTGACCCGTTGTAAATGGGGATGCAGCCTGAACTAATCGCTTCGAATATTTTCTCCGTACAGTATCCCGCATAATTCGAATTTTCCGGACATAGGTTGAAGCGATAATGACGGAGGTATTCCAGTTTATCGTCGTTGTAAAGCGTTTTCAGATCGTCGTTGTTGTGAAACAGTTTCCCGTCGCAGTCGATTCGTTCGATTGAGGATATTTGTTCGACGATCTTGTCCCGTCCGATATCGAAATGGCTGGAGAGAAACGAACAGAATTTACGGTCGTCGAAGGATTTGTTTTCCGGCGCTTCAATGGCGGCGATTTTCTGGCGGACCGTTCGGAAATTATCGTCCGGGGAGAAAACCCACATGATCCAAAGCGGGACACGGATATAGTTCGGATGAACTGTCCCCGATTGGTTTTCCGGATAGTCGAACCCGATTGTCAGATCGATGCCGGGGTATCCGATGCATTGATCCGCGTAATGCCTCCAATTGATCCGATGCAGGTTTTCCCGTGACAGAAAAAGTTTGATATCGGCTTTCGTATAGTCGATGATCCACCTCGGACCGAAAACGCTATAGAGTCCGATTTTGGCTTTCGGTTTTTTCTTCAGCACTTCGCTCAGCTCGATAAAGCGGGAGAGCCACAAGTCCTGGTCGTAGATATGAGCTGGCCAGTTATAAAGTTTTGTATGGTACGGCTTGCTGCATGCGAGCGAACGGTTCGTCCGGCGGTACAAGTCGATCAGGTTCCGCGTAATATCGATTGGATGTATCATTTTTTCTCCAGTTTAACTGTTTGGTTGTCGAACACTACCGCCCATCCCCTTAACGCATCGAAATCAGTGCCGCTCGGAATTTGGTAGAATCCGGGTCTCCAATAATTTTCCGTGGCAAGGTAAGGTGTTTTTTTGAAAAAAAGAAAATGTAAATAGATAAGGCTCTTCCCGGCTGGATCGTACACTTTTCCCAGTGCCGGATCGTACCGCCACTGTCGGGTGTAGTCTGTCGGTTCCGGAGTGGTATCGTACTCGAAAAAATGCCTCCGGGTCAGTGAATTGCAAAACAGCGGATTTATACGATTCAGAAAGTGCAGATAGCCCTTTCGGTAAACACGCCTTACCACTTTATGAAAGAGTTTAATTGCTTTGAGCTCGGGATAGATTCTTTCGCTCCAATCCAGCTCGTCCAAGCTGTAATTGCGTGTATGTTCCAGTTTTTTGCGCCAGTCGCGGATGTTGAAACAGAGCTTGTGGTAGCGGGAGTCGCGTTTGATGCAGGTGAAGTGTCCGGCGATCCGGAATGAATGCGTAGTGATCAAAGCGTATCTCTTGTCGAGCAGCCGTTTCACCGGACTCATATCCCCGAATACCAGGTCGCAGTCGCCGAACGCCCAATAATCGTATCGCGCTGCGATATCTTCGTGGATAATCCCGTAAAAAGGTTTCAGATCGCATAGTTTATAAGGCTTCTCATGCTCGAAACGAATGCCCAGTCGTTGAGAAACCAGTTGGCAATAATCCGGAAAGGAGATTGTGTGGAAAAAAATATTATCGTACTGTTTATGGGGCAAGGGGCAGTCCGTAAACAGGTAGAAGTCGATGAAACGGGTATGCGAGCAGGAATGAAAGAACAGATCGATCCACTCCGGCCATTTCCCGAAATAAGGGAGTAGGAATACTATGCGATGTTCCATGGGATTATCTTAGATTATTCTTCCGTAGGCGGTTTTTCGCATGCAGCAACCAAACGCACGGGAAATAGAATCCGTGGCAGGCTGCAGTGAATAGCATTCGATTGATCCTCGAAGTTCGGATACGGCCCGCATACGGTGTCGCTTCGGGAAAGAGGCCGGCGAACTCCTTTGCGCTCAGGAGTTGGTTTTCAAATGCCAGGAATTTCACGCGCACTTTATAGGAATTTAGCAGCTCATGGCCGTGTTCGGTTGTGGATAGCAACTTTTGCAACTCCACTACCACGCGCAGACTCGATGCGAAGTGGAATTTTGTGAACCCCTTGGTCAGCGAATCATTCTCAGTAAGGCAATTATAATGATAGAATGCCTGGTTGAGATGGGCGACCCGGACAGGATGAAGGAGTAAAGCGACACATACCAGGAAATCCTCGCAATAGTTGAGTTTCTCTGGAAACCTTACTCCGTAGCGTTCGTAACATGCCTGCCGGATCAGTTTGTTGCAGACGCTTCCGTGTAACGAGGAAAACAGGTCCTCGAGTACCTGTTCCCGTTCGGTGCTCCGCGGCTTCTGATCACGGTAAGTTACGCCCGAGTCGGTATCAACCAAAAAGTCGGAAATTACCATATCGGCGTCAGTCTCGATGGCTTTGCGATAGATCGCTTCGAAGTAGCCATTATCGATCCGGTCGTCCGGGTCGATATGGATGCTGTACCGGCCGGCAGCCTCTTCGATCCCACGCTGTCGAGCCGCGCTGACCCCTGCGTTCTTCTGATGGATAACGCGGATGCGGCAGTCCTTCCGCGCGTATCCGTCGCATAGAGAGGGGGAATCGTCCGTACTTCCGTCATCTATGAGCAATAGTTCGAAGTCACCGAAAGTCTGATCGAGTACGCTGGGGATGCTCGCGTCGAGGTATGGGGCCTTGTTGTAGATGGCCATGATGACAGTTATGACAGGGTTTCCGGGCATGATTATTCCGATTTTAAGAGGCGGAACGGGCAATGTTCCTTGAGTTGCCGCGTATCGATACTCCCCGCTTGCCATCGTTGCAATTCGATCAGCAGTTCCTCTTTTTGTGGCTTGCCTGAAATTTTATACGGAATATTTCGGTCGCGGCCGATTGAAAGGAAAAAATCATGATATTTGAAGTGTCCCCCCAATATAGCGTCTGACACTTCGATCCACAAGTTGGGAATCCCATATGCCTCCGCCACGATCAGTCCGTGCAGGGAGGATGAAGCGATCGCTTCGCAGGAACAGATCTGATCCGGAAAATCGTGCCAGTGGTCGTACTGTTCCGTGCGGATCACAAGTACTTCCGGATCGTTTTTCAGCCGTTCCAACAGCGGACTGCCATAATCTGCATAGTGGGGGATGACGCCAAGTTTGTAACGTTTCACGGTTTTAGGCCGATAGTAGCTCGGAAGCAGCAAGGCGGGGTCTCCGTAAACTTCAGGACAATCGATTCTTCGGTCGAGCAGGTATTGCCGGGTGAGAGGACCACGTACGGCTTCGACGCGCAACGGCTTGGCTGGCAATTCCTGTCGGGGATCGATAACCCCCGCTCCCCAAACTACCGTCCTGTCGTTGCAAAGCAGCGTCAGAGATGAACCGATCGCCATGTAATTAACTTTGTGCAGCCGGTGCGCTAAGCTCGAATAGTCGTAGACGACGATCTTCCGGCCCGTTATGGTGCGAAGGAAAAAATAGTTGATGTCATCCCCCCAGTTTCGGTGCACGACCCGTCCAAAATGCTGGTACACAAAGGCGTTAACAATGATCGGATCGCCGAGAATCTCTCGTATGAGATTGACGGTTTTAGTTGCCAGTTTACTAACACCATGCTCACGATATGTGTTCATCGGGCCAGGATCGATTTGAGTTTGTTTTTAACCAGCGTTTTGGCACTTTGCGAAAGCGAGAAGTTGTACATGATCGCGATCGTAGAAAGCAATGAAAGGCCGCAAACGATGAATAAACGGAGCCAAGACTCTTCCATGAAGCGCTGAACAACAAAGGGCGGAATGAACGCCACCAATGAAAGTAGCGTATTCTTCAAGAAAATATTTCGCAGGTACTTCATTGCAGGGAATGCGTTGTGCTTGGAAAGCAGGTAAAGGTTGGCGAAGAAGCCCAGCAATGACGCCAGAGCAGTAGCAGCGTAACATGACGCCGGATGTAACCCCAGTCTGAACAACAGATACGACAGAGGGAGCACCGTCAGATAGATCGGCGTTACGTAGATGCACGATTCCTTCACGCGCCCGATTGCGACGATCCCCTGATCGATCATATTGTTGGAAAACGAGATCAGACTGATGAGCAGCACGGCTTTGATAAAGAGCGCTGTGTACTGCGGAACGGTTTCCAGCCAGATTCTCAGCACGAAATCGATCTCCAGAAATACCGGGATGGCTATTACGCTGAACAGGAAAAGGGTATATTGTGAAATGTTGAATATCAGGTTGGTGAATCCTTCCCGGTTGCCTGCTCCATGAAACTTCACCAACTGTGGATTTGCGGCAGTCATGAAACTGAAAATAAATTGTTTGACCAGCCAGGTAATTGTATCTGACAATCCCCTCGCTGCGTTGAGCAGCGTGCCGAAAAACAGGTTCAGCACGATGTTTTGTCCGTGGTTGCTCAGGATGGATGACAGATGGCCCAGTGCGGTCCATGCCGAGAAGTGGAGCATGGATCGGAATACGCCCTTGTTGCGCTTGAGCGAAAAGACGCATTCTGAATATTTTCGGTGGCAATAGATTCGGTAGATAAGGATACCCGCCAGATTGATACCCATCGTAAGGGCTGCGTAGAGAACCAACTTATCGCCAGGCAGGTAGATCAGCAGGAAGACGATCACGAGTTTCATCACTACGTCGAAAATCGACATATAGGCGTAAATGTCGAATTTCTCATGGGCCGTGACGACAGCGATGTAGGGTGTCTGCATGATAGTCAGCACCGTCGAAGCAATCGAAAACTGATAGACGATATTGGCGGCTGCGAGCCGGTCGACCGGAATCACCAGTTTGTAGTTGAGGAACCACAGTCCGATCGTTTCCGCCAGAATCAGTACAACGATCGAAATGACCGTATGCGTGTACATCGAGGTGGTGAATGTTTCCCGCAGCAGTTTGAGATCCCCTTTGCCAAGATGCAGCGTAATGAAACGTCTTGTCCCGGATTGCAGAACACTATTGAAGAATCCGAACATGGCAACGAAGCCGCCTACCACGTTGTAAATGCCATAATCGGAGACGCCCAATGCTTGCAAAACAACCCTCGTGGTATAGAGACTCACGAGCATCGATGCAAGCATTCGGATATAGAGATACGCCGTATTTTTGGCGATGCGTTTATTGCTTTCTTCCATCAGTTTCTCGGTTGAGTTCGGCCTCCCATTCATCCAGTGCCCGGTCGAGTGTGAAGCGGGTGGCCCGGTGCAGACATGCTTCTGCCATCCGCTCCCGCAATCGACAGTTCCCCGCCAGCGTGACGATCTTTCGACCGAATTCCTTTGTATCGCCGTTTTTAACCAGGTAACCGGTCTCTTTGTCGCTGAGGATTTCCCGGAATACCGGTGAACTTTCCATCACAATAGGAACTACCCCTCGTTGCAACGATTCGGTCAGGGTCAGGCCCCACCCTTCGGCCGGGGAGGTCAGGAGAAAAAGAGCCGCTTTCGTGTAGAATGGTTCCGGGTCGCACTGTCCGTAAAACGTAACATCGTCCAGTCTGTTTTCCGCGACGTATCGTTTGTAGTCCGCGGCATCGGGACCGTCGCCCACGATCGCGAGGGTCCATCCATTCAACACAGACTCTCGGTGGATTCGTTTCCAAGTTTCCAGGATAAGGGAGATTCGTTTGTGGTACTCGGAAAGTCGTGCGACAACCAGAACGATTTTATCCTTTTGCCGGATAATCGACGGATCGGATATTTCGTCAAACGTAAGCGGGTTGAATATCGAAAACAATCGGTCGTAGCTCTCCAATCGCGTCAGTTTCTTGAAAAAGGGATAGTGCGTGGCGGAGAGCAGCCCGAACCGATCGGAAGCCTGGTAGAGATAACGGAACAGGTCAGCGTAGTTTTTTCGTTCCCGGTATCGGAGGTAGGGGAGCAGCGCCAACCGAAAGAGTTTTCGGATTGTCTGCCTCATTCCGTCGTGACGGCTGAGCGCATAGCGGTGTATCGTTGGAAAATGCGGATCGAAATGCAGACAGGTGATAACCCGGCCCCCTTCCAGACGCCAACGTTCGCCGCCCGCTGCATAAAATTTTTTCAGCAGCCACTCTGCGTACCCCATCTGGTTGATTACTATGTCGATCCGATGCACTTTAAGAAACGAATACAGATCGTCTACCCGTTCGTTGAGATAGGTGATTTCATCGTTCAGCCTCTTTAGCACCAGGAATCCCATGCACTCATACCCGCGGGAGCGAAGACCTTCCATGATCGTCGCGGAGAGTCGTTCCGTGCCGCCGTCTTCTTTACGGAGCGGTTTTTCGTAGATCCAGAGGATACGTTTCTTCTCTTCTGCCATGCATTAGGGAGGACTATCGCCCGCTGTACATCTCCTCGTAGTACTTCTCGTACTCGCCGGAGGTGATGTTGTCCATCCACGCTTGGTTGTCGAGATACCAGCGCACGGTCTTTTCGATCCCCTCCTCGAACTGGAGCGAGGGTTCCCAGCCCAGTTCGCTCTTGAGTTTGTTCGAGTCGATGGCGTAGCGCAGGTCGTGTCCTGCGCGGTCGGTGACGTAGGTAATCAGCTCTTCGGACGTCCCCTCCGGGTTGCCCAGCAGGCGGTCGACGGTCCGGATGATGACCCGTATGAGGTCGATGTTCCGCCACTCGTTGAAGCCCCCGATATTATAGGTGTCGGCGATCTTCCCCTTGTGGAAGATCACGTCTATGGCCCGCGCGTGGTCCTCTACGTAGAGCCAGTCGCGGACGTTCTCGCCCTTGCCGTAGACGGGCAGCGGCTTTCGGTGGCGGATGTTATTGATAAAGAGCGGAATCAGCTTTTCGGGGAACTGGTAAGGCCCGTAGTTGTTCGAGCAGTTCGTGACCAGCGTTGGCATGCCGTAGGTGTCGTGGAAAGCCCGCACGAAGTGGTCGGACGACGCTTTCGAGGCCGAATAGGGCGAGTGGGGGTTGTATTTGGTCTCCTCCGTGAAGAATCCGCCGCCCATCTCCAGCGCGCCGTACACCTCGTCGGTGGAGATGTGGTAGAAGAGTTTGCCCGCCCAGTCGCCGTCCCAATACTGCCGGGCCGCCTGCAACAGCGACAGCGTTCCCAACACGTTGGTCCGCGCGAAGGTGAACGGGTCGCGGATCGAGCGGTCGACATGGCTTTCAGCGGCCAGGTGGATCACCCCGTCGATAGCGTACTTCCGGAAGATGTCGCACATGGCGTCGAAATCGCAGATGTCGGCCCGAACGAAGGTGTAGTTGGGACTTTTTTCGATGTCGGCCAGATTGGCCAGGTTGCCCGCGTAGGTCAGCTTGTCCAGGTTGACGATGCGGTAATCGGGGTATTTGGTGACGAAGAGCCGCACGACGTGCGATCCGATGAATCCGGCGCCTCCGGTGATCAGAATGTTTCGTTTCATGTTATTGAAGTTTTGCGATGCAGTTTGCAAGCGATTCCCGCCAGTGGGGGATGCGCAGGCCGAAGGCCTCCTTGACCTTGGTCTTGTCCAGCACCGAGTAGGCCGGACGCTGCGTTTTCGAGGGGAACTCCGACGAGTGGCAGGGACGGATGTCGCAGCCCGTATGCCCTGCCAACCGGGCGATCTCCACGGCGAAGTCGTACCACGAGCAGACCCCCTCGTTCGAGAAGTGATAGATGCCCTCGCGGCCCTTGTAACGCTCCGTTTCGACGATGTTGCAGATCGCCTCGGCCAGATCGCCGGCGTAGGTGGGCGTACCGACCTGATCGAAGACGACGTTGAGCGTGTCGCGCTCGGCGGTCAGCCGCAGCATCGTCTTGACGAAGTTGTTGCCGAACGGGGAGTAGAGCCAGGCCGTGCGGAAAATCAGGCTGCTGCACCCCGACTGCTCGACGGCGCGCTCCCCGGCGAGCTTCGTGCGGCCGTACGCCCCGAGCGGAGCGGTCGGTTGCTGCTCGTCGTAGGGGCGGTGGGCGTCGCCCGGGAAAACGTAGTCCGTGGAGACGTGGATCAGCGTGGCCCCGGCCGTCCGGGCCGCGGCGGCCAGGTGGGAGGGGGCCAAATGGTTGATCCTATCGGCGGCGGCCTCGTCCTCCTCGGCCCTGTCCACATTGGTGTAGGCCGCGCAGTTGACGATCACGTCGATCCGGTTTGCCGCCACGCAGCGGTTTACGGCCTGCGGGTCGGTGATGTCCAGTTCGGCCACGTCGGTGAAGAGCCAGTTGTGCCGCGAGGTCGCGCTGCGCAGCCGCATTTCGTTGCCCAGCTGGCCGTTGGCTCCCGTAACGAGTATGTTAAGCATAGTAATCCGTATTATAGTCGAACAGTTCCGGCGCTTCGCTCAGCAGCGGATGCGCGCTGTCTTTCGGGGAGAGGAGCACGTCTTTCGGAGCGAGCCGCCAGTCGATGCCGATCGCAGGGTCGTTCCAGGCGACGGCCCCTTCGGCCTCCGGCGCATAATAATTGTCGCATTTGTACTGGAAGACGGCCTCCTCGCTCAGCACCGAGAAACCGTGCGCGAAACCGCGCGGCACGAAGAACTGGCGGTGATTATCGCCCGTGAGTTCCACGGCGACGTACTGTCCGAAGGTGGGCGATCCGCGGCGGATGTCGACCGCCACGTCGAGCACGCGGCCCGAGACGACCCGCACCAGCTTTGACTGGGCATGGGTTCCTTTCTGGAAGTGGAGACCCCGCAGCACGCCGAAGCGCGATTTGGATTCGTTGTCCTGCACGAACCGCACGGGCCGCACCAGTTCGTCGAACCGTTTTTGCGAAAAGCTCTCGAAGAAGTAGCCCCGCTCGTCCCCGAACAGGTCGGGTTCGAGAATGACCACCCCCTCGATCGTTGTGTGGATTACATTCATCGGTTTGGTAAGGTAAAGTATAGCCCCTCCCTAAAGGGAGGCGTTTATTTTTATGGATTCGGTTCGTCGATGATTTTGAGCAGGTATTTGCCGTACTGGTTTTTGATCATCGGAGCGGCCAGCGCGCGCAGCTTTTCGGCGTCGATCCATCCGCGGCGGTAGGCGATGCCCTCCAGACAGGCGATCTTCAATCCCTGCCGCTTCTCGATCACCTCCACGAAGATCGAAGCCTCGGCCAACGAATCGTGCGTGCCGGTGTCGAGCCACGCGAAACCGCGCGTGAGGGTCTGGACCTTCAGTTCGCCGTCCCTGAGGAAGTGCTGATTGACCGTGGTGATCTCCAGTTCGCCGCGGGCCGAAGGCTCGATGCGCTTGGCCACGTCGACCACCTTGTTGGGGTAGAAGTAGAGACCGACCACCGCATAGTTGGACTTGGGGTGCTCGGGCTTCTCCTCGATGGAGAGGCAGTTGCCCTCCGCATCGAACTCGGCGACGCCGTAACGCTCCGGGTCGTCGACCCAGTAGCCGAAGACGGTCGCTTTGGCCTGCTGCTCGGCGTTGCGCACGGCCTCTTCGAGCATCCCGGTCAGGCCCGCGCCGTGGAAGATGTTGTCGCCCAGTACCAGGCAAACCGCATCGTCGCCGATGAACCGCTCTCCGATCAGGAATGCCTGCGCCAGTCCGTCGGGCGACGGCTGTTCGGCGTATTCGAACCGCACACCGTAGTCGGAGCCGTCGCCCAGCAGGCGGCGGAAACCCGGCAGATCGGCAGGGGTGGAGATGATGAGTATTTCGCGGATGCCGGCCAGCATCAGCACCGAGATGGGGTAGTAGACCATCGGTTTGTCGTAGATGGGCAGCAGTTGCTTGCTGACGCCCTTAGTAATGGGGTAGAGGCGAGTGCCCGATCCTCCGGCCAAAACGATTCCTTTCATTTTATGCAGCGTGTTATGCGTTCAGGTTGTTGCGATACCAGTCGAAGAGCTTCCCGACGCCCTCTTCGATGCCGATGCGGTGATGCCATCCCAGCCGGTGCAGCTTCGTGACGTCGCACAGCTTGCGGGGCGTGCCGTCCGGCTTCGAGGCGTCGAAACGCAGCTCGCCCTCGTAGCCGACCGTGCGGACGATCAGCCGTGCCAGGTCGCCGATCGAGATCTCTTCGCCCGTGCCGATGTTGATATGGCAGTTGCGGACCTCACGGCCCTTGCCTTTCAGGTCGTCGAAGTCGACATGTTCCATGACATAGACGCTCGCGTCGGCCATCTCCTCCGACCAGAGAAATTCGCGCAGCGGCTTGCCCGAGCCCCACAGCGTCACCGCATCGGCCGCGATGCCGTAGCGGGCGAGCGTCTGTTCGATCCGCTGCTCCGAAGCCGTGCCGTCGACGCCCTCCACGGGGCGCAGGGTCATGTCGGCCCTTACCGACGCCCAGTCGCCCGTTCGCAGGCAGTGTGCCAGGAAGACCTTGCGGATCATGGCCGGCATGACGTGCGAATTTTCCAGGTGGAAGTTGTCGTTGGGACCGTACAGGTTCGTGGGCATCACCGCGATGTAGTTCGTGCCGTACTGGAGATTGAAGCTTTCGCACATCTTCAGCCCCACGATTTTCGAGAGGGCGTAAGGCTCGTTGGTGTACTCCAGTTCGCCAGTCAGGAGATATTCCTCCTTGATCGGCTGCGGGCAGTCGCGCGGATAGATGCAGGTCGAACCCAGCGCCAGCAATTTCTTGACCTGATGGCGGAACGCTTCTCCGATGATGTTCTGCTGGATTTGCAGATTCTCGTAGATGAAGTCGGCGCGGTAGGTGTTGTTGGCCAGAATGCCGCCGACATGCGCGGCGGCGAGAATGACGTAGTCGGGACGCTCCTGGTCGAAGAAGCGTTTGACGGCGCAGCCGTCCATCAGGTCCAACTCTTTGTGCGTGCGGCCCACCAGGTTGGTGTACCCTTTTGCGAGCAGGTTGTTCCAGATCGCCGACCCGACCAGCCCGCGGTGGCCGGCCACATAGATTTTTGCCTGTTTGTCCATCTGAAAGCGCCTATTTTACGATTCCCTTTTCCAGATACTCCGCCAGGTTGGTGCGGATATGATCGCCCGCCGCCTCGACGGCCACTTTCGCCATATCGGCCTCGACCATGATCCGGACCAGCTCCTCGAACGAGGTCTTGGTCGGATTCCAGCCCAGCTCGGCCTTTGCCTTGGAGGGGTCGCCCCAGAGGTTCACCACGTCGGTCGGGCGGTAGAAGTCGGGCGACACCTCGACCAGCACCCGGCCTGTCGCCTTGTCGATTCCCTTTTCATCCGGTCCCTCGCCGACGAACTCCAGTTCGATGCCGGCATAGCGGAACGCCAGCTGGCAGAATTCGCGCACGGAGTGCTGCTCGCCCGTTGCGATGACGAAATCCTTCGGCGCGGGGTGCTGGAGAATCAGCCACATGCACTCCACGTAGTCCTTGGCATACCCCCAGTCGCGCAGGGAGGAGAGGTTGCCCAGATAGAGCTTCTCCTGCTTGCCCTGCTTGATGCGGGCGGCGGCGAGCGTGATCTTGCGCGTCACGAACGTCTCGCCGCGGCGCTCCGACTCGTGGTTGAAGAGGATGCCCGAGCAGCAGAACATGTTGTACGCCTCGCGGTACTCCTTGACGATCCAGTAACCGTACAACTTCGCCACGGCGTAGGGGCTGTATGGATGAAAAGGTGTCTTTTCGCTTTGCGGAACCTCCTCGACCTTGCCGTACAACTCCGAGGTCGAAGCCTGGTAGATGCGGCAGGTGTCGGTCAGCCCGCATTGGCGCACGGCCTCCAGAATGCGCAGTACGCCCGTCGCGTCGATATCGGCCGTAAATTCGGGCGCGTCGAACGATACCTGCACGTGGCTTTGCGCCGCAAGGTTGTAGATTTCGTTGGGACGGGTCTTGCCGATGACCTGCAGCAGGCTCATCGAATCGCCTAGGTCCGCATAGTGGAGGTGGAAGCGGGGCTGCCCCTCCAGGTGAGCGATCCGCTCGCGGTAATCCACCGACGAGCGTCGGATCGTGCCGTGGACTTCGTATCCTTTATCGAGTAACAATTCCGCCAGGAACGATCCGTCCTGACCCGTGATGCCGGTAATTAAAGCGACTTTTGACATAGGGTATTTATTTCAATTTTTATCGTTCGAAAAGACAAATTAAGTAACTTTTGCTGGATTAATTCTTATTCTGGATAAAATATCACGGATCGGACTACCGGATTGAAGCGTGGGATTGCCGTTTTCCCTTATCCGCAATTCGATTGTAAATATTCATCACCTTGGCCGCTTTTGCCTCCCAGGTCAGGGAGTCGCGCTGTTGGATGATTCGGGTTCGTAGAACTTCCAGTTTTTCACGGTGTTGTTCCAGATCATTCAAAATACGACCAAAATCTTTTACCGAGCGTTCAGGGGTGGTGAGCGGAATGGTAATGCCTCCGAATTCCGATACGATCGGACCAAACCCGCAGGTATCGAACGACACGACGGGAAGTGCGGCCTGCATGGCCTCCAACACGACCGTGGATGTTGCCTCCATAATCGAAGTAAACAACATAATATCCATCTGATGCATCAAAGCCAGTACATCGTCGTGCTTGACGCGGCCATGCCATTCGCAGCGATCCAGGCAGCCGGCTCGGGATAGTAGGGTGCGACATGCATCGACTGTCTCCATCGACCCTTCGCCGCAAATGTGAAGACGGATATTGGTGTTTTTGGTGGCGATAATAGCCTTTATTGCCAAAGGCAGTTGCTTGCTGTAAATAAACCGGCCTACCCATAAGACATCGAAAGTTTTACGGTCCTGACTTTTTTCCTTGCCGTTTTCAACCCGGTAGCAACCCGTTTCGTTAATCATGACGACCTCTTTGCCGTGGTAGCTGCGAATAAAGTCCGCTACTTTGTCCGTTGCGGCAATCACGCACAAAGCGTGTTCGATTGTTTTGCGTACGCGGCCCGAATGCTTGCGTTGCCAATCATTCACTGCATTCTTGAGTAATGAGAATAGACGCAATCTATTCGGTGCATCTTTGAAATAAGCAACAGGCATCAACTCCATGCCGCCTACAGGCCCCCAAACGAAGGGAATTTCCTTGATCTTCCATAGATAGCCGGGCTCACGAAAACCGACCATGTTAAGTTGATGGATGATATCGATCCTATGTTCATTACAGATTCGGCGTGCAATCTCCAAAGTGCGTTTCTGCCATTTGCGATAGTACCAGTAAAAACGCCAGTCGCCTTGATTCCAGCACATTTTCCTGATCTTGTCGGGTAATGTGTTGTAATGGAAATGAAGGTGATCCTTGTAGGGATGCTTCGATACTGCGCATTCGATCTCCTCCCTCCACTCGCCCTCTGTGATGATGTGCAGATTGCAATACTTTGCCAAATTGGATACCCAGTTCCAGCCCATCCCGGGTTCACTGCCCCATTCCGGATTGACAGCGTAGGCATTGACCAGTATGTTAAGCATACATCATGCGATTAAGAACGTTCAATTAAGGATTGGTACAGATCGCTTAACTTCTTGCTCAGGTGTGATATATTGAAAACCTCGTCCACGTATCGGTCTGCCTCACGAACCAAGTTATTTCGCAATCGGGAATCTTCGATCAGCTGTTTTAATTTTTGAGCCAGAACCTCTGTATCGTTAATGGGAAATACCAAACCATTTTCACCGTCTTTGACGATGTCGGGAATGCCGCCTACCGGGGTTACAACCGCAGGTATTCCATACGCCCAGGCATCGAGCAAACCCATCGGGAAGCCTTCTCCCTCACTGGCAAGACAATATATCGACGCATGCTGAAATGCTTCCTTTTTTTTATCGCCTTCAATCCAACCCAAAAAATCGATCTGATGATCTACGCCACATTCCTTTGCCAGACAGATGGCTTTGTCTGTTTCCCCATTACCGGCAAATTTGACTTTCCAGTTCGGAAAATCTTTGGCGATCATGGCAAATGCACGTATCAGGTCGGCATAACCTTTTCGCGGTATCAACGTACCGGCAAACAGAATATAACTCTCACGAAGAACACTGCGTGTGACTGTGGGACAGGGATTGTACAGGACCCTTACATTATCCGAAATAGTTAATTTCGCTTTTATCAAGCGAGCCCATTCGGGGGACAGGACCAGCACCAAGTCTGCTTTTGAAAACTTACTTTTAAGGTCGATAATGTTGGTGGGATTATCGAGTATCTGGGGGCCGCTCGGATGGAAATGGATAATGACTTTTTTTCTTAGCAATCGGGCAATCGTGATAAATCCAGTTTTGCGCTTCAACGATGTTTCAGCCGTCAAATGTACATGAACGATAGTATAAAACCAGATTACGCACAAAAATTCGATATAGGCAGTCGTGAGGTATAAAAGCTTACGGAAAACGGGACCATCACGATGAGTTTGGATCCATCTGCAATGAAACGTGTGCCACATGGGCGTATTTTCGTAAGCCTTAATAACAGATGTGATACCACCTCTTGTCTTACGCGAAGTAGCAACGACTAAAACCCGAGCCATGAGTTAATTGACCGATATTTGATATTGAATCGATTGACCAGCCGGAATGCAAGAAACAATAGGATGAATGCCTGCGTTATATACTGTCCACGATCTTCTGCACCGTGAGGAACCAGCCGTCGCGGCGGGGCTGTCTGACGCGGATGAATTCCGAAAGCCGGGCATATCGTTCGGGGTAGCGCTGTTTGAACGTGAGGATGGCCCGGTAAAGTCCGAACGTGCAGGCGATGCTGGTTGCAAATACCACGAGCGTCTGCGTGTTGGCCGAGCACCCTGCGAAGCAGGTCGCGGCCCAGACGGCGATCACCAGCGAATTTAGCGTAAGGATCGAAACGGTGGTGATGACGTGCGAGAAGCCCAGGTCGATGAACATGTGGTGCAGGTGGGTTTTGTCCGGATGGAACGGCGAATGTCCCGACAGGATGCGGGTGCTCATCACGCGCAGCGTATCGAAAACGGGGATGGAGAGCACGGCCAGCGTAAAGGGGATGACCGAGGCGCGCTCGTTGGGCAGCGCGGCCCCGTCGAGCGGCTGCGCCGAGCAGATCAGGCGGATCACGTAGGCCGCCAGGATAATCCCCAGCATCAGCGTGCCGCCGTCGCCGATGAACATTTTGGATTTTTTGCCGAAGACGTTGTGCAGGAAAAAGAGCGTCAGCGAGCCGACCGTCGCGGCGCAGAGGATCACCATCGGGTAGTCGCCCGTATAGAAGAAGGCGACGGAGAAGACGATGCTGGCCATCACCCCGAATCCCGACGAGAGACCGTCCACGCCGTCTATCAGGTTCGTCGCGTTGATGATGCCCACGGCGGCGAACACTGTCAGCGGTACGGCGATCCACTGCGGCAGGGCCTGGATCCCCGCCAGCCCGTACATGTGGTCGATCTCATAGTCGCCGCCCATGTAGATCAGCACCAGCACGGCTCCGATCTGCACGATGAGCCGGCTGACTGCCCGCAGATCGAGAATGTCGTCGATCGAACCCAGGTAGAGCATCAGCAGCATGGAGGTCATCAGCACGAACAACTCCGAGCACTCGGCCAGCATGTTGGCGAACGAGAAGCTCATGAAGATGCCGAAAAAGACCGCTACGCCGCCCAGGACGGGGACGGGTTCTTTCTGCAACTTTCGGGCGTTGGGATTGTCCACGATGCCCTTGACCTTGGCGACCTTGACGATGTGCGGATGGATGATCCACACCGAGGCCAGCGAGATGAAGAATGGAAGAACGATCAGTTTGAAATAGTCGAAGTATTCCATGGGCGACTTTTTTTGCGTCGGTGCTTTTACGCTTTTTCGGTTATCGGCGTGTCCGGATCGAGTTTTTCGATGAATTTCGCGGGTACGTAGGCCGTCAGTGCGGTGGCGATATCACGGACGGCGACGGCTACCTTGCTGTGACCCTTGTGGCGGATGTAACGGCCTTCGATGCCGGCGAACGGACCGCCGGTCACCCGAACCCGGTCGCCGCGGCTCAGTTCGATGCTCTGCGGCGGAACGATCTCCACGTGCGCGTCGCAGGTCGCCACCACGGCCATGAAATCGCGCATCTGCCGCTCGGGAATCACGGCCGGCGAGCCGCTCGCCCGATCCATGATGTAGCGGATCGGCAGGTCGGTCGTACTTTTGAGCGAGCGCAGCCTGAGGGCCGAGGCGCGCACGAAGAGCAGGTTGTGAATCAGCGGCGCCCACACTTTGCGCGGCTGCCCGTTGCGGGTTCTCGTTTCGAAATGCATCGGCACGTAACTTTCGATGCCGATCGCATCCAGCTGCGCCTTGACCTTCAGCTCGCGGCTGTAGGTGACCCGCAGCGCGAACCACTCCTCCCTGTTTTCCGCCTCTTCGTTCAGGTGCATATTCCGGGGTCGCCTCCGCATAAACTGCCAAGGCGTACATTCGTTTGAACTCGATTATCCACTCACACACGCATTCCTACGATAGGACCTGCGATTCCGATTTTTGCAAAGTTACGAAAAAATACCGTGCGGCCGTTTACGACAGTTGGGTATGTGATTATCCTTTTCGGTCGCGCTGTATACAAAAAAGGGCATACGAAGAGCATTTTGCTCTTTGATATGCGCCTCTGTTTGTCTTTTTCGTTGCCGATACATACCAAACGGTCTATATCGCCCAACTTTTCGGTGCAAATATAACGCTTTATTTCCAAATCGGAAAATAAACCGCAGAGATTTCGGCGACGGATGCGACCGCGGCATGAAAAACTCCCCTCCGGCGAATAAGCCGGAGGGGAGTTGAGCAGAAATGCAGGACGCTATTGTGCGGCCGCTGCCGTCACGGTCACCTCGCCGGTCCGATCGCCAGCCGTGACGCGCACTACGGCGCTCTCACCCGCCGGAGCATCGGCCGCGGCGGTCAGCGTGATTGCGGCCGGAAGGCCCTTGGCGTTGACCGATGCGGGCGAAGGGGTAAGCCATGCTTTGTCGCTGGCGATGGTGTAGGCCACGTTCGAGCGGACGGTCAGTTCCGCCTTCCCGCCGGCCGCGACTTCGAGCGGAGCGGTGTCCATCGCCAGTTCGGCCACCGTTTCGACGGCTTCCGAACCCGCTTCGGTCGTCGTCCCGTCGGCCTTTTCCACGACGACATTATCGACGTAGACGCGGCCTGCGACCTTTTCGACCGTACCGAACCGGATCTTGGTCTGGGCCGTTACGCCGGCTACATAGACCCAGTATTTCTTCCAGCAGAAGTAGTTGTCCAGCGCGACGACCTTTTCGGTCGCCCCGTCGATCGTGCCGCCGCCCTCGACGGTCAGCGTGATGCTCTTCCGGTCGTTGAGCTTACCCGTTGCCGTGGCGTAGCAGGCTCCGTAGAACGACACCTTGAGCAGCGCCGTGGCTCCGGCGGTGATCTCCTCCATCGCTGGGGTGGTCATGGAACCCGTGTTGGAGCCGTTGCCGAGCTTGACGTGCCCTTCGTAGCGGGCGTAGATGCGCTTGTCGGGGTCTGCGGTCGTCCACATTTTGCCCGTGTAGAACTGCGACTGGTCGGGGACGGCGTACTCGTTGTACTTGGTCGTTCCCTGCTTGTCGCTCGGCCAGCCGTATTTGGGGTAGGCGTCGTCCCATTCGGCGGTCAGGTAGTCGAAGTCGTCGCTGAAAAAGACGTAACCGGCGGCGTGCTCCTCCTCGACGGCGCTCTGCGTGACGGTCACCTGCTTGTTCTCAAGTCCGTCGCCCGTGAAGACGATCTCGCCCGAACGGGACGTATCGCCCTCGTAAACGCTCTTGGGCGTCACCGTGACGATCGTCTTGCCCGCCAGACCCGTCGCCGGCGAGAATTCGAACCAGTCGGCCGTGGTCGAGGCGTTCCACGCCACGTTCGCCGTGACGGTGAAGGACTGGGGCAGGGTGGAGTTGGCCTGGAAGGCGAGCGCATCGCCCGTCAGATCGTCGAACACCAGCGCGGCGACGAATGCCGCCTGCTCCACGTCGATCGACCGCACAGCGGAACCCGCCGTGAAGGTCAGTTTGCCGCTCCGCGCAGCTCCGGTGTTGGCCGCTTTAGGTGTAACCGTCACCGTGACGGTCTCTCCGGCTTTGCCGCTGCGTGGGGTCACGTCGGCCCACGCATCGATCCCCGAGACGAGCGTCCAGTCCGCCACGGTCGAAGCGACGGTGAACTCTTTGGCCGCGGTCTCCTCGGCCTCGAATGCGAGCGCGTTGCCCGTCAGGCCGCCCAGCGTGAGGGTCGGCGTCGGGGCGGGGGTCTCCGAGGCGAGCGAAATGCTCGTGGCGGGCGAGAGGTAGTTGCCGTCGGCGTCGACCGAGCGGCGGACGCGGCTCGTGCCGCCGTTGCCGGCTATGATATTCTTGTCGAGTTTGTTCGACAGGGCGTCGCAGACCCGCAGCCGGATGTACAACTCACCCTCCTCGATCTCCGCATTGACGGCGAACGTCTCCGAAACGGCGCAGGCTTCGTTGGCCGCCGCGGCGTAGGGGAGCATGAACGTATAGTCGATCGTATGCGGAGCTACGGAGCCGCTCGTGGAGCCGAATTCGCCGCTGCGCGTGTTGACCGCCGTCCAAGTCGTCTTGTCCGCGGAGTATTCGATCGCGTAGAACTTCGGACCGGCGGCCGAAGCCGAAAGCTCGGTTTGCAGCTGGATCTCGGTTCCGGCCTTGAAGTGCTTCACAGGAACGGTGAAGAGCCAGTAGTCGTCCTGGGCGAAGCTGTACATCAGGAAGCGGTTGTTGTAACCCAGCGCGTCGGAGATTTTCTCCACCCATTTATACGTGCCGGGTTTCTGCGCCGCAACGGCCAGCACCGGTTCGAGGCGGGCGGCCTTGTCGTCGGAGTAGTAGACGTACTCCTCCAGTTCGAACTTCTCGTTGACCCGGACAAGCCCCTCGTCGGGAGCGGTCGGGGAGAACGACCACACGACGGGCAGCCCCTCGACCTGCTGCTCGGGTTCGCCCGTACCCGCGATCTTGATGTCATCGAAGAAGAAGCGGCACTTGGCGGCCGTGGCGGCCTGCAGCTGGATCTGGGTTTCGGCGCTGGCTCCCGTGATTTGGACGGTGTACTCGCGCCAGTTGGCGCGCTCCTCCCGGGTCGAAGCACCGGCGGGGTAGCTGGCGTTGTCGATCGTGAGAATCTTCACGTCGGCCTCGCCTGCGCCCAGCACATTGATGCGCAGCGTATTGTCGGTCTCTGTCGCGTTGTAGGAGACGGCCTTGAACGTCAGCGTCAGGTCGCTTCCGGCGGGCACTTCCGACAGTTTGGGCGTCACGATGTCGCCCGCGACGGAGGTCGTGCCGATCTTGATGTAGCCGATGCGGCAGTAGGCTTTGCCCGATACGGAGGTGAAGCCGTGGCTGTCCCAGATGGCCTGATACTCCGGAGCGAGTTTGCCGGTGACGGCCATTTCGGTGGTCGACTTGTTGCCGTCGAAGTAGTCGCTGCCGCCCCACTCGGCGGTGATCCAGTCGAAATTCTCTTCCAGATAGACCTTGCCGGGCTGCGGGCCGGGACCCGGATCGTCGCCCGGAAATTCTATCTCCTGTCCGGCGTCCGTTCCCTCCTCGACCGAGAGGTCGTCGATGCGGAAATCGCGGTCGGCGACGGCCCGCAGACGGATGAAGAACTCCTCGACGGGCTCCTGGATGCGGAACGACGCCAGCGCCATCTGCCAGCCTGCGACCTCGGCGCGGACCGCTGCCTGATCGGCGGCCTGCGAGAGGGTGTACGGCACGTCGGCCCACTTCTCGTTGTCGCGGCTGATCTCCAGCGCGAAGTCTTCGGTCGAGAACGCCTCGGCGGCATAGAGGCCGAAGCTCACATCGAAACGCTGATCGCGCACGGCGTCCACGCCCATGACCACCAGCGCGGCGTCCGCGCCCCTGAGCAGGATGTTGTTGCCGCCCGAAGCGCCTTCGTAGCCGTACGACGGGTTCTCCATGCTGATGAACGCCTGCGTGCCGTCGTAGGCGATGCGCTCGGCGTCGATGCCTTCGGTCGAGGAGGGGATGTAGCGCTCGATGGGCGTTCCCTCGTTGTACTGCCCGCCGAAACCGTCGTTCATCAGTACGATCACCTCGCCCGTGCCGCGCTGAATGACGGCGATGTCGCGCGAGGTCCCGTCGTAGGTCTCCAGACGGATGGTCGAACGGCGTTCGGCGGCCTCTTCGTTGGCGGTGAAGCTCAGCGTGAGGGTCGTCGTGCCGGGATCGCCCGCGAGGGCCGACAGCGTAAGCCACGTGCGGTCGTCCTCGGGGTAGGAGGCCGTCCAGTAGACGTTGGAGTTGATGCG
The DNA here is from genome assembly GCF_048465635.1 of Alistipes sp. Classification (GTDB taxonomy): domain Bacteria; phylum Bacteroidota; class Bacteroidia; order Bacteroidales; family Rikenellaceae; genus Alistipes. Next base: position 289,652 of record NZ_DBFWLF010000028.1, on the reverse strand, counting down.
GATGTAGGCGTCGTTGCCGTTGCGGTCCACGCCGCGCTTGGTGACGCTGACGCTCGTCGTGCTCACGTCGAGCCGTGCTTCGGGCGTCGTGTCGGGATCGTCCGTGCACGCGCTGCCCCACGCGAGCGCCGTCGAGGCGGCCAGGGCGGCCAGCAGTCGGAAAAGATTATGTTTTTTCATGATCGTTTATCGCTTGGGGGTTATTGGATGGCCTTGTTCGAAAAGGGCTTGGGCCGGGTCATGGTCTCGGTCGAGGTGTTGCCGAACTTGTCGGTGACCGAGATCTCGAGCGTCGAGTTGGGCGACGAAGCCGTCACCAGCAGCATGTGCGAGCTTTCGACGGAGGCGAACGAATCGGTGTAGGCTCCGCTCTTGGCCGTGCGGGGCGCGTCGTAGGAGACGGTGTGCAGCGGATCGCGCAGCCAGACCGAGCGGGTCTCCAGTTCCCGGCCGTTCTCGGTGACGGTCACCGTCCACCCCTCCTTGCCGAAGGGTTCGTAGCTCCAGAGGTTGATGAGCACCTCGTTTTCGCCGACCTTGTCGTAGTCTTTCAGGCGGGCGGGGTATTTGGCGCCCATCGCCGCGATCTGTGCGTCGGAAGCCCAATATTTCTTCACGGCGTTCATGTCGTAGGTGCGGAACTGGCGGTTCTTCTCCAGCCCGACCCCTTTGTAATACCACGTCAGCTTCCCGCCGTCGATCTCGAAGACCTTGTAGCCGTCGGGGCTGCCGTCGCGGCAGATGTTGTTGCCGGCATACTGCGCCGTCCACCACCACGTGCCGCAGACGGCCGCGATGTTGTGCTCGATCATGTAGTCCGCGCCCGTCACGCCGTTGGCCGAGAGGGGCATGGTGCGGTTGATGTGCGTGTGGCCGCTGACGAGGTGCACCTCCTTGAACCCCTTGAAGCAGGCCGCCAGCTCCGATGAGCCCGCCGACGAACCGCCGTCCGAGAAGGCGCGGTAGAGGACGAAGCCGCCCAGCAGGTTGCCGATCGTGTAGACCGGGCAGTGCATGCCCACCACGATCGGGGTTTGCTTGTCCACGTGCGAAAGGTCCTCGCGGAGCCAGTCGAGCTGGCTCGGAACGACGTACTTGTCATAGGAACGGTCGTCTTCGTTGGCGGCGGGATTGAGATAAACGTTGTCGTCGAGCAGGATGTAGTGCACCTTGCCGATGTTCATCGAGTAGTAGGAGGGACCCATCTGCTGCTTGTAGGGAGCCTCGGCCGGGAAGTCGCCCGCCACGCGCGGGTCGTTGTCGTGGTTGCCCATCGTCGAGAAGAGCGGGAAGGGCAGCGCGGCGAGGGCGTCCTTGCACTCGGGCAGCGCCCACGACTGCTTGTACCAGTAGCCGTCCCACGACAGGTCACCCAGATTCAGCCCGTAGATCGGGGACGAGGCGTTGGCGGCCGCGAAGGCCGCGGCGTCCTTCATGAACCCGTCGGCGAACTGCTTGTAGTCGAGCGGCGAGTTGCGGTTGGCCAGGTGCACGTCGGTCAGCACCACCAGCGTGTGCCGGTCGTTGTCGATCCGCATCAGGCGGAAGTCGTGCTGCTCGCAGTGAGACGCGTCCTTGTAGAGCGAGGCCCAGAATGCGGGCTGCGCCTTGGTCACCTCGGGCTGGTAGCCCGACGGCAGGCAGACGAAGACGTAACCGTGGTATTTGTCGCTTCGGAGCCAGTAGCAGCCGTTCTGGTCGGTCTGCGTGAAGGCAATGCCGTCGGAGACCCATACGCCGGCGAGGCCCTCCGTTCCGCAGTAGACCATGCCTTTGATGTTCATGCCCTCCTTGTCCGGCACGTCCGTGTTGCGGACGATCCTAACGATGGTCCGTCCGAGCAGCTGCGACGCTTCGCCGCGATGGAGCGTCAGCGTGTAAGCCGCCTCCCGGATGGCTTCCGGGACCGTGAAGCGCGCATAGGCGGGGCCGGCCTCCGCGACCGGCATGTCGATCGTCGACTGCCCGTCGGCGAAGCGGATCACGTCGCCCGTAAGATAGCCTTTGCCCTGGATTTCGAACTCCTGTCCCGCGTACATTTCCAGGTATTCGGGAACGAGCACGTCGCGCACGAGTTTCTGGCTCTGGAACACGGGGTCGGGTTCATCGTCCGAGCAGGCCGCGAGCAGCAGCGGTGCGGCCAGCAGGCTCCAAAGCAGGAATTTGAGGATATGGTTGAATTTCATGTCGCTGTTTTTTTATCGTTCTTTTCCTATCGGGTCGGTGCGGCGCGTGGAAAGCGCGCACCGACCCCGGACTGCTATTTTACCTCCGAGACGGCCCAGTAGCCGATTCGGTTCGTACCTCCCGTGGTGATGTTGGCCGCATCGTTCGAGCGGATGTTGGCCGCCACGCGGTGACGGATAACCACCGACTTCTGTCCGCTCAGCTCCGCCGGAAGCCGGAACGAGAGTTGCTTGAGCTGGTAGTTGGCGTCCCAGTTGCCCGACTTGTACTCGGCGATGGTGTGCCATTCGGCCGCCGGGGTCTCCTCCGTCGAAGCCCACTCGAGGATGAAGTCGCGCGGACCGCCGCTCGAGCTGGCGGTGGTGAACGTCAGCGACAGTTGGCCCGTCGCGCCCTCGGTGGAGATCGTGGCGATCCACGCCTCGCCGTCGGCGTCGCGGATAGAGGAGCCGTTGCCCTGCCACCAGGTGTTGCAGTTCAGACAGGGGTACTGCATCTCGTATTCGCGCGGATTCTCGGTGATGCTGCCCGTGAGCGGCGGGGTGGCCACCTGGTCGGCATCGAGCGTGGCCGTCGTGCGGCGCGCATAGGTCCACGACCAGTACATGTAGTCGGAGGTGGCCGACGATCCGGAATACTCCGAGGCGTTGACGATCTGCTTGAAGATCGAGGTCTTGATCGTGCCGGTTCCGGTCGATGCCTTGACCTCCTGCAGCGTTCCGAAGGAGGTGAAGGGGCCGAACTCGACCACCATGCGCGTCAGCCGGGTCGAGGCGTCGTCGGCCACGGCATTGTCGGCGTTGCTGCGCAGCCGCAGCACGGTCTGCGTCTCCCCGGCGACGATGTTTTTGGTGACGATGGCCGTCACGGCACCGCCGCCGCGCGGGATCAGGCGCGCGAACTTGTCGGTGAACGAGGAGGTGGTGTAGAGCGGTACGACGTTGCCCGCAGCGTCGCGCAGCAGGTGCGCATACTGGCGCGGCGAGTCCATCAGCCCCTTGGCGTTGATCTTGCCGTACTGCCGCTCGTCGATGTTGACGTAGGTTCCCATCGGGACGGCGAACTCGACGTTCTCGATCCTTACGAGCGTGTTTTCGTAGTTGTCCACCCCCGAAAGGTCGGCCAGACGCAGCGGTTCGACACCCGTGCCCGCCTCGCAGGCGGGTATGTCGTCCGCCGTGAAGCCCGAAATCTTGCGAATGCCCAGCTTCTCGTCCACGATCAGACGCTGATCGACCAGATGCACCTGGAGACGATCGTTGAACTTATAGGTATTGTAGGCCGCATCGAGGAACTCGATCAAGAGACCGCGGCCGCTCTCGTCCTGCACCCACATCAACCGGTTGTTGAGCGTCGGTACGAGGTTGGTGGAGTAGGCGATGTAGGCCGGGTCGAAGTTGAGCGTCAGCGGATCGCTCACCACCGAAGCCTCGACGTAGACGTTGCCCGAGATCGTGCCGTCGGGACCCAGCTCGGCGAGCACCTCGGCGATGGTCTTCTTCTCGGCCCGGTCGAACGACGAGCGCTGTCCCTTCTGCTTGATCTCGATCGAGGCCTTCACGTCCTCGTTGCCCGTGCCGACCATGACGAACGACACCTTGCCCGTGCGCACGTCCTCCTCGGGGTTCTCCGCGACGAGCACGTCGACCGAATTGTCGGTCTGGTTGGCGAACGAAATCCAGGCGGAGGCTTCGTCCTCGGCCACGGGCTTCCAGCCGATGTTCGAGGCGATGCGGATGGTCCGCACGGCGCCCTTGGTCGGGAGCGTGAAAGTGGTCAGACCGTCCATGTCGATCCCGATCGAGGGCAGACCGGGTTTCTGACTGATTCGCAGGGTCTGCACCACGCGCCCCTCGGCCACGACGTTGAGCGTCGCCACGCGCGAATAGGCCGTCAGGTTGCGGTCCACGGCCAGGTAGAAGCGGCCGTCGTCGGTTCCGTGGTCGGGCCAGAGGTCGATCCACTCCGAATCTTCGGCGTAGAGGGGCTCGATGCGCCATGCGCCCATGTTCGAACGCAGGCAGAGACGCTCCGCGCCGCCGTTGTAGAAGGCCGTTTGCAGCGTGTTCCACTCGCCGTTGACATTCTTGCCGACGTTGCCGTCGGAGCCAAGCTCGAAGTCGTAGCGCCCGCCCTCGATGTAGAGGAAGCGCTCGCCCGACACGCCGTCGTCGTCGGAGCAGGCCGCCGGGATGGTTCCCGTCGCGAGGGCCGCGGCGGCGATCAGCGTCGAACCCAGGCGGGAAAGGATATGTTGGAATCGGTTCATTATAGTTCGTTTTTCAGGTTCAACGTTTGGGTGTAGCGGTTGCCGAAGCGGTCGGTGGCCGTAACCTCCACGATCCGGGTCTCGGGGTCGGGTTCGGCGCCGAAGTAGAAGAAAGCGGGCCGGGCATACTGCGACTTGGAGAGCGGCTTGCCGGCGGCTTCCGCCCGGCTCCGGGCCTCGGCGAGGTGATCGGAGTAGTCGGGATCGGCAAGCGCGGCGTAGCGCTCCATCGCGCCCATCGGCCGTCCGTCCTGGCTCCACTCGATGCGCCACTGCGGGTCCCAGTTCCACACTTTGGCCACCACGGCGGCCGGGTGTGCGGGCACGCGGCCCGGGGTGTAGAGTTCGATCTGGTAGTCGAGCGGTTTGCCGAGCGTCTTGTAGTGCCACTCCAGCCCGGAGGGGCCTTCGCAGAAGAGCTGGTAGCCGCGCGGCGTGCCGTCCTGGTTGAGCGGAGCGTGCCAGAGGTTGCCCGCCACCTGGGCCACGTTGTGTTCGATCACCCCTGGCACGACCTCCAGGTTGGAGTTGATGTGGGTGTGTCCCGTGATGAAATGCACCTCGTACTCCGCCACGATCTCCAGTAGCCGGTCGCCGTTGCCCATGCGGGCGAAGTCGCGCCAGTACTTTTGGAAGGGGGCGTGCATGGCGATGCAGAGCCGCGAACCTTTCGGGAGCAGCTCCACGTATTTGGCCAGCCAGTCGAGCTGACCCTCGTCGATCGCCTCCTCGTAGACCTTGCGGCCGTGGTAGACGATGTTGTCGAGCACCACGAAGTGCGTGTCGCCCAAGTCGAATGCGTAGTAGGTCGGTCCGAATACCCCGCGGTAGTTCCGCGTCGAGGCGGCGTCCTCCGACTCGGCGATCAGGTGGTCGTGGTTGCCGATGACCGTATAGACCGGGATGCCTAACCCGGCGAAGAGGCTGCGCATCTGCGGGGCGAGTTCCGGCGCGTCCCAAACCACGTCGCCCAGCACCAGCATGGCGGGTTGTCCGCCTGCGGCCCGCACGTCGGCGATCGTCTGCTGCCAGTCGGGCACGACCTCGTTCACGAGCCGCTTCATGTGCTTGGCGGTCTTGGGCTGCGGATCGCCCACGGCCAGCAGCGTGAAGGGACCGGGAGCGGGGAGAAATTCGAATTCATAGGCCGCGCGCCCGTCGACGGGAAGCCAGAAGCGGGGCGTGCCGTCGGCATAGGGGGCGACATGGCCCGACGGGGTGACGGCCCAGACGAGCGGCGCCTGGTCGGCCGCTGTGAGCGTGAAGCGTCCGTCCGCGCCGGTGCGCACGATGCTCACCCCGTCCGACACGGCCACGCCGGCGAGCGGTTTGCCCGCAGCCGTGACGCGGCCCGTGACTTCGGCGGCGAAGAGCAGCCCTGCGAGCAGGATGAGTGTAAAGAAAGAAGTTCTTTTCATAACCTCGTTCGGTTAACGGTATCGGCGGATGCCCTCCTTGCTCCACCAGACGGGCGTGAGCATGTCGTCGCCGCCCTGATAGCGCTCCTGCAGGCGCGTCAGCGCCGCCTGATAGTTGTCCAGGTTGGTGTCGCGCGTGATGTTGGGGTATTCGAAACGGCGCGGCACGACGTGGTTGTTCTTCGTGCCCTCGTTGATCGTGAGGATGGGGTAGCCCGTGCGGCGGTACTCGTTCCACCCCTCGTAGCCGCACCAGAACAGGGCGATGTACTTCTGCTCGACGAGCTGTTTGTAGGAGCCGTCGTAGGCCACCTTGGCCAGGAAGTCCTCGATCACGATGTCGTCGGGCTGCTTGGCGGTCTGCGAGCCCCAGTAGCGGACCGAAGCCTCGACGGCGCGCGTGTAGCAGTCGGCGGCGACCGCCTCGCCACCCCCGATCAGGCCGCGCTGGGCGGCTTCCGCGAGGATGAACAGCACTTCGTCGTAGCGCATGAAGGCGTACCACGAGGTGTAGTCGCCCAGCACGGTCTTGCGCAGGTAGTCGGCCGTCGAATCCTCGCCCTCGTCCTCCTTGATGGCGCGGCCGCTGATCAGTCCCGACCAGCCCTGCCCCTTCGGCTCGAAATAGATCTCGTAGCGCGGGTCCTTCGAGGGGGTCATCAGGTCGGCCATGTGCTGGCAGGCGCGGCGGCCCGTCACGGTGAACGACTTGGAGTTCATCTTGCCGAAGCGGTTCTCGTTGGGGGTCACGCCCGTGAACTTCATCACGGCGGCATCGTCGTTCGACGTGAACACGGGCCATGTGTCGGGCTGGGCGACGACCTCTTTGAGCCGTTTGGCTACGTCGAGGTAGGCGTCGCGGCCGCTGACGCGCATCAACAGGCGCAGGTAGAGCGAGTTGTTGAACTTGCGCCACTTCGAGACGTCGCCCCCGTAGAGCAGGTCCTTGTTGGGGTATTGCAGCGTAGTCACGCCGCTTGCGGCGTAGAGTTCGTTGGCGCGCTCCAGGTCGGCGAGCAGCTGCGCATAGACCTCCTCCTGAGCATCGAAGCGCGGCATCGTGTTGCCGTCGCGGCCCTGGAAAGCCTCCGAACAGGGAATGTCGCCGAACATATCGGTGAGCGACTGGAGAAAGAGAGTCCGCATGGTCAGCCCCACGGCTTCGCACTCCTTGCGGTCCTTGAGCTGCGCCAGGGAGATCATCTCGTTGGCGTTCGCCGCGGCGGTCGCCAGCTCGTTCCAGCAGTTCGACGCATTGCCGTTGGTGACGATGAAGCGGTGGAAGGCGTTCGACACGGTGGTCGACACGGTGTACTGGATCAGTTCGCCGTTGATCTGGTAGGTGCGGTACAGCAGCAGGTCCGCTCCGTCGAAGACGATGTTCTCCAGGAAGCTCATCGGCTCGGCCTTCCCCTCCACCATGCGGTTGGGGTCGGTGTTGTACTCGTCGAACTTGTGCGTGCAAGCGGTCCCGAGCATCAGGCACGCAACTGCGGCGAAGAGGGTGTATTTGAGTGTTTTCATAGCTTGCACGGTGTTAGAACTGTAACTTGAGGTTGAAGCCGTAGGTGCGCGTCATGGGGTAGGCGCCCGCCTCGATGCCGCGGCTGATCGAGGAGCCGTTCATCGAACCCACCTCCGGATCGTACATCGGCCAGTTGGTGATGCAGAAGAGGTTGGTGGCGAAGAAGGCGAGCGATGCCCCCTGCAGGAAGCGGCTCTTGGCGCAGATGCGCTTGGGCAGCGAGTATTCGATGCGCAGGTCCTTCATTTTCAGGTAGGAGCAGTCGTAGGTCGAACTTTCGATGTTGTCACGGCTGTATTTGGAGGTGGTGTAGTAGTCCACCACGTCCGTAACCACCACGTCGTTCTTGGCGTAGGTCCCGTCCGCCAGCTGCTTCACGCCGTCGACCAGCAACCCTTCGTAACGCCCCGGAAGCGAGTTTTTCAGCTTGCCCGAGAGCGAGAGGTTGACCATCGAGATCGAGAATGCGCGGCCGCCGTACTGTCCGGCGAACGAGGCCGAAAGGCGCAGGTTGCGCCACGAGAAGCTGGTGCTGAAGCCGCCTGTCCAGTCGGGGTAGATCGAACCGAGGTCCATCAGATCGTCGCTCAGCATGGGGCTGCCGTCTGTGGGCGACACGACCACCTCGCCCGAGCAGTCGATCTTCGCACCGTTGCTGTCGACGTAGTAGGCTCCCTCGGGGGCACGCTTGAAGCCCTGACCGTAGATGCGGCCCAGCTCCGTGCCCGGGTAGGCGCGGATGTAGACGCGGTTGCCGAAGGTATTGGAATTGTTGAGCTGCCAAAATTCGACGTTGGGGGCCAGCTCGACCAGCTTGTTCCAGTTCTTGGCCCAGTTCAGGTTGATCGTCCAGCGGATGTCCTTTGTTTTTATAGGCGTGAACGAAGCCGAAAGCTCGATGCCGTGGTTGTTGACCTCGCCGGCGTTGATCAGCTTGTAGTAAGCGCCCGAGATCGGGTCGACCGGCACGTTGATGATCTGGTTGGTGGTCGACGAATCGTAGTAGGCGGCGTCGAAGACGACGCGGTTTTTCAGGAAGTGCGCTTCGAGACCCACCTCCCAGCTCTCGACGTTCTCGGGCTTGAGGTTGGCGTTCTTGATCTCGCGGTCGAGCAGGTAGCCGCTTGTGAAGTCGCTCGAAGCGTAGGTCTGCACGAGCGAGTAGGGCGACGTGTCGTTACCCACGTTGGCCCACGATCCGCGCACTTTCAGCAGGTCGATCCACTTGGGATTCTTCTCGCCCAGCAGCTCGTTGATGAGCACGCTGGCGCTGACCGAGGGGTAGAAGTAAGAGTTGTTGCCCGGGGCGAGCGTCGACGACCAGTCGTTGCGGCCCGTGACGTCGAGGTAGAGCATGTTGCGCCAGCCGAGCGAGACCACGCCGTAGAAGCTGTTGATCGACTTCTCGCGGCGCAGGGTCTTGTTCGTGGCGGGGTAGACCGAGTTCTGAATGGTGTAAACGTCGTCCTCGAGGAGTTTGTCGGCGATCAGCTGGACGTTCGAGTAGTTGTAGACCATGTTGTTGCCGCCCAGCGACGCCTTGATGTCGAAGTCGCCGAAGACCTTGGCCCAGCTCAGCAGGAAGTCGTTGTTCATCTCGTACTGGCGGACGGTCTGCTCCTTGTAGAGGCCCTCGATGAACTTGGTCGAGTACTTGGGTTTGCGCTGCGTGCGGAAGTCCGACTGGAAGTCGATGCCCGTGCGCACCATCAGCGTCAGCGACGGCAGAATCTGGAACGTGGCGTTGACGTTGCCGTATACGCGGTCGCGGTCCATCGTGTTGAGCTGCTCGTAGAGCTGCATGTAGACGTTGTCCGCGGTGCGGTTGATAATATAGGTGCTGTTCTTGTTCGAGGTGTAGTAGTCGTGCAGCAGGCTCTTCAGACGGCCCGAGGCCCACTCGTCGTAATAGGAGCCGAGCGAGATCGAAGAGTTGTTCCAGAGAAGCGTGTAGAGCGGCGAGGCGGCCGAGTAGCCCGACATGGGGATGTTGTCGCTGTCCTTGCGGTAGTAGGTGACCTTGGCGCCGAGCTTGATCGTCTTGTTGATCTTCTGGTTGACCGAGATGCTGACGTTCTGGCTCGTGTAGCCCGTGTTGGGCAGAATCCAGTCGTTGCGCATGTCCTTGATCGAGACGCGCATCGAGTTGCCCTTGCCGGCCGAACCCTCGATCGAGATGCTGTTCGACCACGTTACACCCGTCTCGAAGATGCCTTTGTACCAGTCCTGCGCTTCCCACGGATGGCGGTTGTAGGCCGTCGGCGCCCACTTGCCGTTGTTGCTGCCCCAGACGGCACTGTCGTAGTTGTAGAACATCTGCCCCTCGAAGCGCGGGCCGAACGAGTAGACCGAGTGGGTGCGCGCGACCGCCTGACCCGTATCGGACATATTGGCCGGAACCGACCAGAAGGAGTAGAAGCGCTGCTGTTCGCGCTGGCTGGCCGTGCCGTTGCCGGCGCCGTATTCGTTCTGGAGGTCGGGCCAGTAGCCGGCCTTCTCCAGTACGACCGAGGAGTTGAAGGTAATGTTTAACCCCTTACCGGGCGTTCCCCCCCCCTTGGTGGTAATGACGATGGCTCCGTTTGCGGCGCGGGAGCCGTAGAGGGCCGTAGCAGCGGGGCCTTTGAGCACCGAGATCGACTCGATGTCCTCGGGATTGAGGTCGCTGGCGCCGTTGCCGTAGTCGACCGGGGCGTCCGTGTCGTCGTAGGCGCTGCCCGAACTGTTCGATGCAGTCATGTCGCTGGCGATCGGAATGCCGTCGATGACGAACAGCGCCGTGTTGTTGTCGTGCGAGAGCGACGCCTCGCCGCGCAGCGTCACGCGGACCGAACCGCCGGGACCGGTCGACGCCTGGTCGAAGTTCATGCCCGCCACCTTGCCGTTCAGGCCGTTGAGCCAGTTGTTCGAAACGGTGTTGGTCAGCTCCTCGCCCGAGACTTTCGAGACGGCGTAGCCGAGGCTCTTTTCTTGGCGCGTAATGCCCAGCGCGGTCACCACGACGTCTTCGATCTTCTGGGCCGACGACTGCATGGTCACGTCCACGCGGCTGCGGCGGCCTGGGGTGATCTCCTGCGTTTCGTACCCCAGGCTCATGAACTGAAGTACGGACTCGGCGTCCGGAATCCGGATCGAGTACTCGCCCTTCACGTTGGTGCTCACACCGATGGTCGTCCCCTTGAGGATCACCGATGCGCCGACGATCGGCGTCTTGCCGTCGGCGTCGTAGACGACGCCCGAGACGTTGCCCTGCGCCCGGCCTTCCAAGAGGCCGAAGAGCGTCAGAAACAAGATCGGCAATAGAATCTTTCGGAGGATTGGTAGATTCATAGGCTTGTTTGGTTATTGGTTTTAAGTATTGGTTTCTTCCCGATTCGGCCCGTTTTTGTTCCGAATGCCCGGTTTAAAAACGCAACCTTATGGTTTTGATACGAAACAAAATTAAATAAATTAATGATAATATCAAAACTTATGACCGAAAAATTCGAGACTTGTTCTTTCGCTTTGCTCGCGTCGACACCTTCCTATGGGTGGCGCCCGCTCGTTTCGCGCTGCAAATATACGCAGCCGGGACTGTCCTGCAACCCGGCGGCGGGTATTTTCATCGGATTGTCATAGGGGAGGGGCTGTCGGGACTTTTGCTGTTCACGACGGAGGTAACCGCAGGTGAGGGCCCCGCTCCCGGCCGATCATATGGTCTGATTGCGTGGTGGTTCGATACCCGCTCTCAACGGAATTTCCTTCCGAGTATATAACAACCTATTGAAGTAAACACTATCTGTTTGGTAGACAATTTTTCCGTCTATTTCAACTTTCATATCCAAATGGGCAGTATCGATCTTACCGACACGCTCCCTATCGAATAATGAGGAGAGATTATAAACGTCCGATCCTATCCAGAGAGTTGTGTTGTACCTGAGGATGTGTACGGCTATCAATGCCAGCACCAAAATGCAAACAACTGTAATAATAATTTTTTCTTTCGCTCATTTTCATCTTCTATAAGGATTAAGCCACAGGCCCGCTTGATTAATATGTGCTATTGTAGGTCTTCCCCACGCATCTCGACCATGTATATAAGGATATGGAATTCTTGGCGCGTTTGGAACTCCCGGAATTATCGCCATCGAATTAGGGTACTTATTTATGTTACCTCGCTGCTGATACATCATTGCCATTTGGTCGGCTGTGGTTCCACTCCTGCTTATCCAGCCCCCTGTATACATTATATTGAAAATCCCACTAGCGCTTTCGTGGTTTAATCCTGCCGCATGCCTGAATTCGTGACTTGTAGTACGCATACCCACATCGTTGCCCCTTCAATAAATTCATTCATTCGGTCTGCGTATGCAAATAAATGATCGGAACCGGCGACATCACTCATAGATTGTACACCCTGGATATTAGCATCGACAACCATTTGGTAAAGCTGACCGCCAATCGTTACGGGGCCGGAATAATCACGAGACAGCCTGTTGGCTATCTGTCCCCTTTTATCGACATTCACGTCTTCAATGGAAAATTTAATACCTTCGCTGTTATATGCATCGTGACTATGTTTTCCTGAATGGTATCTATCCCCATTCATGTCTATCCGATTAATCGGGTGTCCCCAACGAAACTGTACGGCGAAAGTGAATAGTATTCTCCGCGAACCGATCCTGCGTCAGCCAGCCGCTCTCGCCGGCTTTCAGGAGCTTCTCCCGGAGCAGTTTTCTATACTGGTCGATCAACTTCACATGTCCCGTCTGCGGGTTGTGTTCCATGCGGGCAACTTCCGAGCCTTCTGCGGCATTCTCGATCACAAAGAACTTTTCGACGTTATCCTTATCCTGCTGTTCTCCTGCTACTTAGGGCACTCTTCCAAGGATAGCATAAGGGTTTGAATTTCCGCATCCTGGGCCAAAGAAATTGTCGGAGCCAGCAGCAGCCCGACGGCGGCGATCGATAGACACGACGTATTCGTCCGGGATGATATCGGAGGACTGTATATCGAAAAGAATTCGAGCGTTCAAATGAGCCCCAACAACATTTTTCGGATGGTTTTGTGACGAATGGGGAAGGGTAAACGGGTGAGCATTGCTCACCCGTTTCTATAAATCAAGTCATTTTGATTTTGGAACTAAATAAACCGGATAACCATGAGAGAAAGCATTATGCCCATAAAAGCGGTCTATGCCCACCATATCGCTGTAAGGCTGCTTTTTCAACCAGATCTGAAACTGTCTGGCACATGCTTCCCAAATACATTTATCGAATTCGGAATCAATAGGATTATAAGCGGACAGATGAATCTTGACTCCGCTGTCGTTGGTGTAGGATAATGTCATGGGATAGACCTCTTTTGCTTCGTTGATTTGGATATCTTCGCCGAATTTTTTATCGAACCTAATACCTGCGACAAAAACGGCTTTCAATGTGTCGGTGACACAATCGCATTCAATTTCAAGCCGTTGAGTTAATTTTCTTTTCGGCGAAGTCTGAATCAAGAGAGGTGTATTCTCTTGACCAAATGCAGTCAAGGACAGACCAGTGATAAGTGCGATTAGAATTAATATTTTTCTCATAGGCATAATTAGGGTCTCCAGAATCCCGATAATAATGATTTGATCTTGCCTCCGTTGTAAGGCGTAGTAATGCAGGGACCCGATTGTATTGTCCGCCGGCATTTACCTGCGCTCCTGTTTTGAAACTATTGACTGCATCTACCATAGCCGAACTCGAATAACCCATTTCGTGGAGACTGCTAAATGAACTCTCCCATGCGGAAGATGCGGGTGAATCTTCTACACCATTGGGAGACAGAGAACCACCATAATCTCCAGTTCGTCCAGCATAGTTCATAGCAACCCCATATCCGAAAACATAGGCTTCGACCTCGTTAAAAACCGAAGGACCTCCCTGTCCTAATTCATGCTGTGCTCCATGCATAAACTCGTGGGCCGTTGTTTCTACATTTGAGAAGTTTGTAGCGCCGCCTATCTTCCCGGCAAAAATACTCCCGCCGCCATCCATATTTCTTCGGAATGCTCCTCCCGCGCCGTCAATATCTGGATTTCGATTGAGAACAATATATGCATTCTCAGAGCGAATCAATACATCCAGCATCTTATTACCCCCATTGCTATAGACGCTATTTAAATTGGCGATCATACTTGTTACAAATGAATTAGAGCCTTTGTATTCCATATTGGCTGTGTAAAGCAGTTTTTGCGCATTTCCCTTATCATTTTGATAATGAATCCAAACTTCCTCCCCGTTCGGATCGATGAAGCGTATCGGATTATTTAAGCAGAAAGCATCGGGAGAAACCGGATAAAACTTCGTAGCCTTGGGGTCAGGTGTCAGCCACGCTTTATCTGCATTCGATAACTGATTTTCAGCCAATAGTGTGCGTATTTATCAAAGATCCGAATTTGTCCCGTCTGCGGATTGTGTTCCATGCGGGCAACTTCCGAGCCTTCCGCGGCATTCTCGATCACAAAGACCTTTTCGACGTTATCTTTCTCCTGCTGTTCTCCTGCTACATAGGACGCTCTTCCAAAGATAGCATAAGGATTTGAATTTTCCGCATCCTGGGCCAAAGAAAGTGTCGGAGCCAGCAGCAGCCCGACGGCGGTGATTAGCAAATTACGTGTTTTCATAGTTGGTGGGTTTATGTTTTTTTTAACTTATCGTTTGTACTTTTCATAGGTTGGATTGTCTTTGCCACGAGAGGGAATCCATGCCTCGACGTTTCATGTCCTCTTCGACCGTGTTCAGCAGCCGGAGGTAGATACTGTCGGGCATCTCGGCCCATCCGAGTTTGCGCAGAGCGTCGTTGTATTCGAGCCACCGGCGATTGAGGCAGGTATTCAAGGGATTTTTCGGCGCACTTGAGCATGAAGGCGTCGTACTGTTCGAATTTCCTGTAGTAATTCGCCGCCAGTTCCGAGAGCAGGTAGGCCACGGTCTCCTTGTCCGAGAGCGGATAGAGGTAGACCTTGTTGCGGATCGCATCGGCGCTAATCCCGAAATTCTCGATGTAAAATATTTCCCGAGCGAGGGATTGTGTTGTCAGCTCGACGTTGACCCACTTTGAAGGGGACTGTTCGTCGCGGTGGCGGATGAAGAGATGCTGCGGGGCAAAGGTGATGTGGGCTTCGGCTCCGATGGCTTCGGCCAGCACCTTGTAGTACATGGGCAGGGAGCGGCATTGTCCTGAATGCGTACGCATGACTTTGGTGACGAAAGTTTGGCTTAGATCCTCCGAACCCGAAAAATCCTCGAAGTCATAGGTGAAAGGTTTGTAACCGTTCATCGAGTAAGGACGGGAGAAATATTCGAACAGGCCGTAGTTCCCGCCGGTTCGGTAATGCTGTAAGCCGTTTGCGACGATGAATTGCCCGAGAGCCGCGGCCGCAGCATCTATCTGGGCGCAATAAGCCGTATAGTCGGGTTGTCCGTCGAGTTACGCCCATTCCGGAAGAAATACGGCGCGTTTTATGTTCAGCGAAGATTTCCCGTCGAGCATGGCCGCAATCTCGGTGAAGGCCGTTTCGAAGCGGGAGGTGTCAGGGGATTGGGCTTGAGTTGTCTCTTGCCGGTCAAGAAAGAAAAGCAGAAAGAGCAGTATCTTTTTCATGTCGCAGAGTGAGTTATTCTTATAACCAAAGATAACGCATAAATCTGTTCGTGATGCTAAAAATAGGCATTACAACTACTCCGCAATTCGTTGATAATCAATAGGCATTTCAGGAAAAAGTATTGACAAATGCTTTCAGGGGTAAAAATAGCGTCTTCAAGAAAGAAAAAAAGCCCGTTTGGTGAATAATCGAGGTGCTGTTGCTAAGTAAGGATCATATACTTAACTTTGCTCCTGCGATTATAAACGAAAACTGAGATACTTATGATAAAGCAGATGTTACAGTAGAGAATGCAAAATTTACCGGTTACGAAAAGACAGTCGTTGCGACCGTGGCAGAAGCATTCATGGAGAGTGTGATGGGATCGCTGAAATAGAAAAACAATGTTTATCTGCGGGGGGGGGCGGAACTTTTGTAGTTAAGAAACGGGTGCGGAAAGTCGCGCGTAACATTACGAAGAACACGTCGATCGTACTTCCCGAGCACGACATTCCCGCTTTCAAGCCTGCCAGAGCTTCACAGCGAAAGTAAAATAAGCCGGTCAAAACGAAACAATGAAAGGACCAACTTTCAGTTGGCTTTTTTTGTCTTTCGAAGGCATTGCCGGATATGATCTTGGTCAGAAATTTCCAGACCGCTGTATGTGGGAGTATCACCCTCGGATTACGATTAAAAATTCCCATCACTGTCGCGGACAAAAAATAGAAAATATCAAATGTATCGTCGCTCGTGGTGTTGCATATCCTACGTGCAAGCAGTTGGCATTGATTTTCACAGCCGTTTGGTATGCCGCGAGCAGGACGCCTGCACGTGCGGTATGTGCCTGCTTGCCGAAGGAGGCATTTTCTTCGGTCTTTTCATAAGAGCGTTTTGCGCTCGCATCTGATTATAATCTCTGCGGGACATCTTTTGACAACAGGTAGATTGTTCCGTCGATCTGCGTCGAGAGCCGGTTGACTATATAGGGTGTCTGGTGCGGAGAATGTCGAGAATCTCGTCCGCAGGTTTATTTGCAGAGCCTTCGATGAGTTTCACAACATTTATCGCCTCGTCAAAATTCATCCGCAGTGACTTGTCAATTGTAGCCTTTCGTTTCATCCGTGCTACATCTCGTGAATCCATAAATCCCTTTACATCCGTGAAGACAGATACGAGAGGGTCAGCGCCGGACCGACGGCGTACAAAGTTATCTGGAGCCGGGCGTTTCTCGTCGAGCAAAGCATCTATGGTAATATCTTTATCCAGCGCTTCCGGCTGCTTTAACGTTTGACGTATAGTATTTAATAGTTTCTATCTTAAGTTTCAATTCCTTGTTTTTGGGCGTATTTGTCCTGAAGCAATGATTTTCAACATTCCACTCATCGCTTTGGATGTAATTCCTGTACTCTGGTATGGCCTTATTCTATTATGGGTAGAACGAATATAGATTAAGGTAGTCCCGTCTTGTTTTATCTTATCTTTTCTGCATGGTGGATTGATGCTGATAATCATGGTGTTGATAGATTATCAGATGAAAAGTTCGGTTGTAATACCTATAAAATAGGTATCACAAAATAGTCTTAAGACTTTTTTTTGGCTTGTAATAATGCTGATTGGTACGATCTCCAAAAAAACAAAAGAACCGACAATCGTATGATTATCAGTTCTTTTTGTGGTGAACCCGCTGGGGCTCGAACCCAGGACCCCAACATTAAAAGTGTTGTGCTCTACCTGCTGAGCTACGGATTCTCCGCATGCCAAACGGATCGCTCCGATTTGGTGGTGCAAATGTAGAGATTATTTTTGTTTTACCAAAATAAAACGGTATTTTTGTAAACCTCAAAACGAAATTCAAAACCTAAAAATCTATATCCGTATGTGTAGAGCGCTTATTATCGGAGCCGGAGGCGTGGGAACGGTCGTCACGCAGAAGATCGCCGCCGACCCCGTATTCTCGGACGTGATGCTGGCCAGCCGCACCAAGTCCAAATGCGACGCCGTGGCGGCCGCCATCGGCGGCAACCGCGTCAAGACGGCGCAGGTCGACGCCGACAGCGTGCCCGAGTTGTGCGAGCTGTTCCGCGCGTTCAAACCCGACATCGTGGTCAACGTGGCGCTTCCCTATCAGGACCTGACGATCATGGACGCCTGCCTGGCGTGCGGCTGCAACTACCTCGACACGGCCAACTACGAACCCAAGGACGAGGCGCACTTCGAATATTCGTGGCAGTGGGCCTATCAGGACCGCTTCAAGGCCGCGGGGCTGACGGCCATTCTCGGCTGCGGCTTCGACCCGGGCGTTACGGCCATCTTCACGGCCTATGCCGCCAAGCACCACTTCGACGAGATTCATTATCTGGATATCGTTGACTGCAACGCCGGCAACCACGGTATGGCCTTCGCCACGAACTTCAACCCCGAGATCAACATCCGCGAGGTGACGCAGAAGGGCCGCTACTACGAGAACGGACGGTGGGTGGTGACCGAGCCGCACGAGATCCACAAACCGCTCAACTATCCCGGTATCGGCGAGCGCGAATCCTACGTGATCTACCACGAGGAGCTGGAATCGCTGGTGAAAAATTATCCCACGATCAAGCGCGCCCGCTTCTGGATGACCTTCGGGCAGGAGTATCTCACGCACCTGCGCGTGATCCAGAATATCGGCATGGCCCGCATCGATCCGATCATCTACAACGGGGTCGAGATCGTGCCGATCCAGTTCCTCAAGGCGGTGCTGCCCGACCCCAAGTCGCTGGGTGCGAACTACCACGGCCAGACCTCGATCGGCTGCCGCATCCGGGGCATCAAGGACGGCAAGGAGCGCACCTATTATATTTATAACAACTGCGACCACGAAAAAGCCTATCAGGAGACAGGCACGCAGGCCGTCAGCTTTACCACGGGCGTACCCGCGGCGTTGGGCGCTTCGATGTGGGCCAAAGGTCTCTGGCGCGGAGCCGGTGTCTTCAACGTCGAGGAGTTCGATCCCGATCCGTTCCTGGCGGAGCTTGGCAAGCAGGGCCTGCCGTGGCACGAACTGTTCGACGTGGACATCGAGGTGTGAGCCATTCGTCGGAAGATCGCTCCGGGCCTTCGGGTCCGGAGTTTTTGTTCCCGCACAGCTAAGTATAAATACCTATTTCTCGGAAATCCCCCGTCCGGCGGTGGTGTTTTCGCGGGGATTTTGCTATTTTTGCAACTGTTTTGACCTGAAAACGTTTGCGATGATCGACTTTCGGAAAATCCCCTCCCCGTGTTATGTCCTCGACGAGCAGCTGCTCGACCGGAACCTTGCGGTCATCGACCGGGTGCGCCGGGAGTCGGGCGCGGAAATCATCGTGGCGCTGAAGGCCTGCGCCATGTGGAGCATCTTTGCGGACCTGGCACGGCACTCCGACGGTGCGACGGCCAGTTCGGCCGCCGAAGCGCGGCTCGTTTACGAAGAGTTCGGCTGCCCGGCGCACACCTATGCACCCGTCTATACGGATGGCAATATCGACGAAATCCTGCGTTGCAGCGACCATATCACCTTCAACTCGCTGGCGCAGTTCGAACGGTTCGGCCAGCGGGCGCTGATCCGCGGCATTTCGTGCGGCCTGCGGATCAACCCGCAGTACTCGCCTGTGGAGACCGACCTTTACAACCCCTGCGTGGCGGGGTCGCGGCTGGGCGTCACCGCTGAGCAACTGCGGGAGCTTCCCGCGGGTATCGAGGGACTTCACTTCCATGTGCTCTGCGAGTCGCGGCCCGAGCACCTGCGAAAGGCGCTGGAAGCCGTCGAAGAGCATTTCGGCAGATTCCTCGACCAAATCAAGTGGCTCAATATGGGCGGCGGCCATCTGATGACCCACGCCGACTATGACTGCGACGAGCTGATCGGGATTCTCAAAGCGTTCAGGGCGCGCCATCCGCATCTAAGGCTGATCCTCGAACCCGGCAGCGCCTTCACGTGGCGCACGGGCTATCTGGTGTCGACCGTCGAGGACATCGTGGAGAACGGCGGGGTGCACACGGCCATGCTCGACGTGTCGTTCGCCTGCCACATGCCCGACTGCCTCGAAATGCCCTACAAACCGGCGATCGTCGGAGCGCACGAACCGGCCCCCGGCGAGAAGCGCTGGCGCATGGGCGGCACAAGCTGTCTGGCGGGCGACTGCTGCGGCGACTGGGCTTTCGACCACGAGCTGCAAGTGGGCGAGCGCATCGTCTTCGAGGACATGATCCACTACACGATGGTCAAGACCACGATGTTCAACGGCGTCCACCACCCGTCGATCGTCATCGTGCGCCGCGACGGTCGCGTGGAGATCATCCGCGAATTTGGCTACGAGGATTTCCGCAACCGCATGTCGTAAACACAAACCCGAAATAGATGAAAGATTTTACCCCTACCGATTACACGCTCGAATGCGTCGCCACGGGCCGCGAATTTGCGGACGAAGGGTGGACGCTCGCTGACCGCGCGTGCAAATCGCCCTCGCTGATCCGCACCCGATACGCCAGGAAACAGATCGAGGTGAAGCCCGCCGAATACGGCCTGTACCGCTTCTGCGACTGGCTGCCCGTGCGGCGCATGCTGCAAGGCTCTTCGGCTCCCGTGACCTATCGGAGCAAGGGTCTGGCCGAATACCTCGGGCTGGAGAATCTCTGGATCACCTTCAACGGCTACTATCCGGCCATCGGCGCTACGATGACCACCTGCTCGTTCAAGGAGACCGAGGCCTACTCGGTCTGCGCCCGCACCGCCGAGGACGAGCAGCGCGTGCTGGTGGTGGCTTCGGCCGGAAATACGGCACGCGCCTTCGCCAAGGTCTGCTCCGACAACCATATCCGGCTTTTGCTGGCCGTGCCCTACGACAATATCGAGGCGCTGTGGTTCGAACATCCGCTCGATCCCTGCGTGAAGCTGATCTCGTGCGAGCGGGGCGGCGACTATTTCGACGCCATCCACCTCTCGGACCTTGCGCTCGAGTGCCCCGGCTTCTACGCCGAGGGCGGTGCGAAGAACGTCGCCCGCCGCGACGGCATGGCCACCACGGTCCTCTCGGCCGTGACGACCATCGGACGGATTCCCGACTACTACTTCCAGGCCGTGGGCAGCGGCACGGGAGCCATCGCCGCCTGGGAGGCCAATATGCGCCTCTTGGAGGACGGCCGCTTCGGGTCGAACACCATGCGGCTGATGGTATCTCAAAATGCTCCGTTCGTGCCGATGTACGATGCCTGGCGCGCCGATTCGCGGCAGATGCTGCCTTACGACGACGACAAGGCGCGGCGCGACGCAGAGATCATCGACGCCAAGGTGCTCTCCAACCGCCGCCCCCCTTACGGCATCGTCGGCGGATTGTACGATGCCCTCAAAGCTACCGGCGGCGAGGTCTTCGCCGCCACCAATGCGCAGGCGCGCAAGGCCCGCAAGCTGTTCCACGAACTGGAGGGCGTCGATATCTATTCGGCGGCTGGGATCGCCACGGCGTCGCTCATCAAGGCCGTGGCCGACGGCAAGGTCGAAAAGGACGCCACCGTGATGCTCAACATAACGGGCGGCGGCGAGGAGCACTTCAAGGAGGGTAAGGAGCTTTGGTATCTCAAGCCGAGCCACGTTTTCCCGCTCGAACCCGACACCGACGAGGTGGTCGAGAAG
This sequence comes from Alistipes sp., assembly GCF_048465635.1. Lineage (GTDB taxonomy): Bacteria > Bacteroidota > Bacteroidia > Bacteroidales > Rikenellaceae > Alistipes. The sequence goes on along the minus strand of NZ_DBFWLF010000028.1, from coordinate 269,002 downwards.
GTCGGGGCGCTGTTCGCTGAAAAATAAAGCGGGCGAAAGCGGTTGAAATAGTCCGAAAAGCATATCTTTGCGGCGGTTTGGAACGGGGCATGCAGCCGGAGCCGTTCCGAACCGCTGCATTTTTTTATTAACCCAAACCAATTTTCAAGATGAAAAACATCCGGACAACACGGATTCCCTGTTTCCGGCGCTGGAACCGCAAAGGCTGGTCGGTCTTTGCGAGCCTCCACCGTCGGGTAACGATCGGAGTCCTCTCGGTCGGGATGTCCATCCTCTTGCTTGCGACGCAGGGTGCGTCTGCGCAGAACGCCGATACCGCGGCGGTCCTCCGAACGATGAGGATCGACGAGGTCGGCATCACGGGGAGCCAAAGCTCCCCGACGCGCAACGCCCTGTCGCAAACCCCGCTTTTCGACCGGAAAGCCCAGGCCGCAGCGCCTCTCCAGACTATGGAAGCCGCCCTGCGCCTCGCCCCTTCGGTCGATATCCGCGAACGCGGAGGCAGGGGAGCACAGGCGGACATCTCCATCCGGGGAGGCTCTTTCGACCAGACCATGGTCCTTCTGAACGGCATCGACTTCACGGATGCGCGCACCGGGCATCAGTCCCACGCGCTGCCCGTGGATTTGGACTGCATTTCTTCCGTCGAACTCGTCGACGGTCTGCCGGGCGTAGGCGCTTACGCCGGGGCGGTGAATATCCGCACCGCACCGCTGCGCCCGACCTACCTGCGTTTTGAGGGGGCGGGCGGACAGCACGGCTACGCCTATGCCAACCTCTCGGGCGCGGTGACTGCGAAGCGGTTCTCGGTGCTCGGCGCAGCCTCCTACCGCCGCAGCGACGGCTACCGCCACAATACCGATTTCGACAACACGAACGCTTTCGTGCGGGCGACCTACGACGCCGTGCGGGCGGGATTCTTCGATTTCCAGGCGGGGTGGCAGCGCCGTTCTTTCGGCTCCAACGGCTTCTATGCCGCCTACAACCCCGACCAGTGGGAGCGGACCTCCACGGCGCTCGCTTCGCTGCGGTGGCTCAAGACCGCGGGCCGTTTCGCGTTCGGCGCGTCGGCCAGCTACCGGAAGAACCTCGACCGCTACGACTGGACGCGCGGCGAGGCGATGAACCGCCACGCCACCGACAACGTGGGCGTGCGGGCGTGGGGCGATGCGAAGTGGGCGGGCGGCGTCACCTCGCTCGGGGGCGACTACACGTTCAACCACATTTACAGCACCAACCTCGGCGAACCGCTCGCCGTGACGCACGGCGACTATACCCGCGCGAAGGCCCGTCATACGGGCAACCTCTGGCTGCGGCACGCCGTGGCGTGGCGGCAGATCGACGCGGCCGCCTCGGCGGGTGTGAGCCTTACGCCCTACGGGCAGTCGGCCTTGTGGAGCCTGTCGGCGGGCTGGCGGCCCGCCGAGGGGGTGCACCTCTCGGCCGGGGCCTCGCAGTCGATGCGCCTGCCGACCTTCACCGACCTCTACTACACCTCTCCGGCCCAGATCAACAACCTCGATCTGGTCCCGGAACACGCTGTCACCTACTGTCTCGGAGTGGATTACCGCAAGCGCTGCTGGAACGTCTCGCTGCAAACCTACTACCGGGCGGGGCGCGACATCATCGACTGGGTGTGGCGCGAGGAGCTGGGCGACAAGTGGCATTCCGAGCAGTCGAGCCGGCTCGATACCTTCGGTGCGGAGCTTTCGGCCGGCTATGCGGTGGAAAGGGGATTTTTACGCCGCTTGACGGCCTCGTACGGGTACACGACCACCGACCGCCGGACGGATGCGATCACGCAGAGCGCGATGGACTTCCTGCGCCACAAGGCGTCGCTTTCGGCGGAGGTGCACTTCCTGCGGCGTTTCACGCTGGCCCTGACCGCTTCGGTCTATGACCGCAACGGCAGCTATACGGATTATCCCGTGCCGGGCGATCCGTCGGTCAAAACGGTCCGCGACTACGAACCTTATTTCCTCTTGGACGGGCGGCTCGCGTGGGAAAAGGGCGTCTGCCGGCTCTATGTCGATGCCCAGAACATCACCGACACCCGTTACTGCGATCTGGGCGGCCTTCCGCTGCCCGGTGCGTGGGTTACGGGCGGCGTGACGCTGACCTTCGGCCGATAACTCCTGCGCGGCGGGGTGCGTCCCGTCCGTTCCGGCTGCGATGACGGAAGCCCGGCGCCTACAAGCGCCGGGCTTCCTGTTTTTTAGCTCCGGGCGCTATTTTCCTTTCGGATTTGAAGGATTTGTCCGGGAAATTCGTTATATTTGAAGCATAGGAAATTCAACAGCCAAACGATATGGAGAAAAGAATCGTGGAATGCGTCCCCAATTTCAGCGAGGGACGCGACAAGGAGGCCATCCGGCAGATCACGACGGCCATCGAGGCCGCAGGCGGCGTGCGCGTGCTCGACGTCGATCCGGGCGAGGCGACCAACCGGACGGTCGTCACCTTCGTCGGCGACCCCGAATCGGTCGTCGAGGCGGCATTCGCAGGGGTGAAAAAGGCCGCCGAAGTGATCGACATGCGCAAACACCACGGGGCGCACCCCCGTATGGGGGCCACCGACGTGCTGCCGCTCATCCCCATCGCGGGCATCACGCTCGAAGAGTGCGCCGCCCTGGCGCGCAAGCTGGCCGAGCGCATCGCCGACGAACTGCGCATCCCGACCTATTGTTACGAGGCGGCGGCCTTCACGCCCGAGCGGCGCAACCTGGCCGTCTGCCGGCAGGGCGAGTACGAGGCGCTGCCCGAGCGGATGACCCGCCGCGAGGATGCGCCCGACTTCGGCGCGCGTCCCTTCGACGAGGGGGTGGCCCGCACGGGCGCCACGGCCGTCGGAGCGCGCGACTTTCTGATCGCTGTCAACTTCAACCTGAATACCACCTCGACGCGACGCGCCAACGCCATTGCCTTCGACGTGCGCGAAAAGGGGCGTCCCGTGCGCGAGGGAAACCCCGTAACGGGCAAGGTGGTGAAAGACGCCGCGGGCAATCCCGTCATGCAGCCCGGCACGCTCAAAGCCACCAAGGCGATCGGCTGGTTCATCGAGGAGTACGGCATCGCGCAGGTCTCGATGAACATCACCGACATTTCCGTAACGCCGCTGCACGTCGCTTTCGACGAGGTGTGCCGCAAGGCCGATGCACGGGGCGTACGGGTCACGGGGACCGAGATCGTCGGACTTGTGCCCAAACGGGCGCTCCTCGAGGCCGGGAAATACTTTCTGCGCAAACAGCACCGCTCGACGGGTATCGCCGAGGAGGAGATCGTCCGCATCGCCGTCAAGTCGATGGGGCTGGACGACCTGAAGCCTTTCGCGGCGGAGGAGAAGGTGATCGAATACCTGCTTGAAGCCGGGGAACAGAACAACCGGCTTATTGACATGACCTGCAAGGCGTTCGCCGAGGAGACGGCCAGCGAATCGCCCGCCCCGGGCGGCGGCTCGATCGCCGCCTACATGGGGGCGCTCGGCGCGGCGCTCGGAACGATGGTGGCGAACCTCTCCTCGCACAAGGCGGGCTGGGACGACCGCTGGGAGGAGTTCTCCGACCGCGCGGAGCAGGGGCAGGCCGTGCTTGCGGAGCTGCTGCACCTGGTCGACGAGGATACCGCGGCGTTCAACCGCATCATGGCGGTCTTCGCCATGCCCAAGTCGACCGATGAGGAGAAGGTCGCCCGCAGCGCCGCGCTGCAGGAGGCGACACTCTACGCTACGCAGGTCCCCCTGCGCACGATGCAGGCCGCCATGCGGGTCTTCCCGCTGGTGCGGGCGATGGCCGCGGAGGGCAACCCCAATTCGGTCTCCGATGCGGGCGTGGGGGCGCTGGCCGCCCGCAGCGCCGTGCTGGGGGCCTGCCTGAACGTGAAGATCAACGCTGCCGGGCTGAAGGACCGCGCTGTCGCCGAACGGCTTATCGCCGAAGCGGACTCTCTGGCGCAGGAGGCCGTGCGCCTCGAAGGGGAGGTGCTCGGGATCGTAGAACAGAAAATCGGATAGACCATGACACGCGAAGAATTTCAGAACGATATCCGCGCGGGCATTCCCGACCGGCTGCCCGCTGCGAAACCCTATGACCGGCAGATCAACCATGCGCCCAAGCGCAGGGATGTGCTGACCGACGAAGAGAAGGTGCTGGCGCTCAGGAACGCTCTGCGTTACTTCCCCGAGAAGCACCACGCCGTGCTGGCGAAGGAGTTCGCCGAGGAGCTGCGCCGCTACGGCCGCATCTACATGTACCGTCTGCGGCCCGACTACGAGATGTATGCGCGGCCCATCGACGACTATCCCACCCGCTGCCGGCAGGCCGCGGCGATCATGCTGATGATCCAGAACAACCTGGACAAGGCCGTGGCGCAGCATCCCCACGAGCTGATTACCTACGGCGGCAACGGCGCGGTGTTCCAAAACTGGGCACAGTACCGCCTGACGATGAAGTACCTTTCGGAAATGACCGACCGTCAGACGCTGGTGATGTACTCAGGCCACCCGCTCGGGCTGTTCCCCTCGCATCCGGACGCGCCGCGCGTCGTGGTGACCAACGGCATGGTCATTCCCAACTACTCGAAACCCGACGACTGGGAGCGGTTCAACGCGCTGGGCGTGTCGCAGTACGGGCAGATGACCGCCGGATCGTACATGTATATCGGACCGCAGGGCATCGTCCACGGCACGACCATCACGGTGATGAACGCCGCGCGCAAGCGCTTCGCCGAGGGGCGCACCGATCCGCGGGGCATGCTCTTCGTCACTTCGGGCCTGGGCGGCATGTCGGGCGCCCAGCCCAAGGCGGGCAATATCTCGGGCGTGGTTTCGGTCGTCGCCGAGATCAACCCCAAGGCCGCGCAGAAGCGTTTCGAGCAGGGGTGGGTCGACGAACTGCATGAATCGCTGGACGAGCTGATCCCCCGCATCCGCCAGGCGCTCAAGGCGAAAGAGATCGTCTCGCTGGCTTACGTGGGCAATGTGGTCGACCTTTGGGAGCGGCTTGCCGCGGAGGAGATTCGCGTGGACCTCGGCTCCGATCAGACCTCCCTGCACAACCCCTGGGCGGGCGGCTACTATCCCGTCGGACTGAGCTACGAGGCGTCGAACAAGATGATGGCCGAGGAGCCGGTCCGCTTCCGCGAATGTGTGCAGGAGTCGTTGCGCCGCCAGGTCGATGCGATCAACAAACTGACCGACCGCGGCATGTACTTCTTCGACTATGGCAACGCCTTCCTGCTGGAGGCTTCGCGCGCCGGGGCCGCCGTGATGGGGGAGGGCGGCCGCTTCCGCTATCCCTCCTACGTGCAGGACATCATGGGGCCCATGTTCTTCGACTACGGCTTCGGGCCGTTCCGCTGGGTCTGCACCTCGGGAAAACCCGAAGACCTCGAACTGACGGACCGGCTGGCCGCCGGGGTGCTGGAGGAGATCCGCGCCACCGCGCCCGCCGACATTCGGGGACAGCTGGACGACAATATCCACTGGATTCGGGAGGCGGGGCGCAACCGGCTTGTCGTTGGCTCGCAGGCCCGCATCCTCTACGCCGACGCCGAGGGCCGCACGCGGATCGCGCAGGCGTTCAACCGGGCCATTGCCGACGGCCGCCTCTCGGCGCCCGTCGTGCTGGGCCGCGACCACCACGACGTTTCGGGTACGGATTCGCCCTACCGCGAAACGGCCAATATCTACGACGGTTCGAACCGCACGGCGGACATGGCCGTGCAGAACGTCATCGGCGATGCGTTCCGCGGCGCGACGTGGGTCTCGCTGCACAACGGCGGCGGCGTGGGCTGGGGCGAGGTCATCAACGGCGGCTTCGGCATGGTGATCGACGGCTCGGAGGACTCCGACCGCCGCATCCGCGAAATGCTGTTCTGGGACGTCAACAACGGCATCGCCCGCCGCAGCTGGGCGCGCAACGAGGGGGCCGTGGCGGCCATCCGCCGCCAGATGGAGCGCACGCCCGAACTGCGGGTGACACTGCCCAATTTCGCGGACGAACAGTTGGTCCGCGACGCCTTGAAAGAGAACGAATAACCCGAATTTCCCTATGGAACATCACGCTATCTCCGCGGAGCACCTTTCGATCGCCTGCGTCCGCGAAATCCTCGAACACCATCGTCGGCTCGTACTGAGCGACGACGCCCGGCAGCGGATCGTCCGCTGCCGCGAATACCTCGACCGCAAGATGGAGAACCCCGAGCGGCCCATCTACGGCATCACGACCGGATTCGGATCGCTGTGCGACATTTCGGTCGGCCGCGGCGAGCTGGCGCAGCTGCAAAAGAATCTGGTCATGTCGCACGCCTGCGGGACGGGCGAGCGCGTGCCGTCCCAGATCGTGAAACTGATCCTGCTGCTGAAGATCCAGTCGCTCTCCTACGGCCATTCAGGCGTGCAGCTAGCGACCGTCGAGCGGCTCATCGACTTCTTCAATTACGACGTGCTACCCGTTGTCTATCAGCAGGGTTCGCTCGGTGCTTCGGGCGATCTGGCTCCGCTGGCCCACCTGAGCCTGCCGCTGCTGGGACTGGGCGAGGTGGAGTATAACGGCGAGGTGCATCCCGCCGCCGAGATGCTGGCCGAATTTGGCTGGCGGCCCATCGAGCTGCAGTCGAAGGAGGGGCTGGCCTTGCTGAACGGCACGCAGTTCATGAGCGCCTACGGCGTCTGGTCGCTGATCGAGGCGCACCGCCTGAGCGAGTGGGCCGACCGCATCGGCGCGCTCTCGCTCGACGCGTTCGACGGACGCATCGAACCCTTCTGTGACGAGGTGCACCTGATCCGCGCCCACCGGGGCCAGTTGGCTACGGCACGCGCGTTCCGCCGCCTGCTGGAGGGCAGCGAGCTGATAGCCCGCCCGAAGAAACACGTGCAGGACCCCTATTCGTTCCGCTGTATTCCGCAGGTGCACGGCGCTTCGAAAGATACGATCGACTATGTGGAGAGCGTACTCACCACCGAGATCAACTCCACGACGGACAATCCGACGGTCTTCCCCGAGGAGGACATGGTCGTCTCGGCGGGCAACTTCCACGGCCAGCCGATCGCCCTTGCGATGGATTTTCTCGCCATCGCGCTGGCCGAACTGGGCAGTATCTCCGAACGTCGGACCTACAAACTCATCTCGGGCGCGCGCGGGCTGCCCAACTTCCTGGTGGCCAAACCCGGTTTGAACAGCGGTTTCATGATCCCGCAGTACACCGCCGCGTCGATCGTCAGCCAGACGAAGGGGCTTTGCATGCCTGCATCCATCGATTCGATCCCCTCGTCGCAGGGGCAGGAGGACCATGTGTCGATGGGCTCCAACGCCGCCACGAAGCTCTACCGCGTCGTGCGCAACACCGAACGGGTGCTGGCGATCGAACTCTTCAACGCGGCGCAGGCGCTCGAATTTCGCCGTCCGGCACGCTCGTCGGCCGCGCTGGAGAAGATCGTCGCCGACTTCCGCGAGCGGGTTCCCTTCGTCGACAACGACACGGTGATGTACCCCCATATCGAGGCTGCCGTTCAATTCCTCCGGACGCTATGAGGCTGCTGATCGAACATATCGGAAAGATCGTCGGCATCCAGCCCGTCGGAAAGCGGCGGTTGTGCGGTGCGGAGATGGACCGTCTGGAGACGCTCGACGATGCGTGGCTCCTCTGCGACGGGGAGCGCATCGCTGCGTTCGGACCTGCGTCGCAGCCGGTCCCCGTGGCCGACCGCGTGGTCGATGCCTGCGGCGGGATGCTCTTCCCCTCTTTTTGCGACTCGCATACCCACCTTGTCTATGCCGGAAGCCGTGAGCAGGAGTTCGTGGATAAGATTCACGGACTGAGCTACGAGGAGATCGCCCGCCGGGGCGGGGGCATCCTCAATTCCGCGGACCGCCTGCACGAGACCTCCGAGGAGGAGCTTTACCGGCAGGCGATGGAGCGCGTGCGCGAGATCGCCGCGATGGGTACGGGTTGCGTGGAGATCAAGAGCGGCTACGGCCTTTCGACCGCGGACGAACTGAAGATGCTGCGCGTGATTCGCCGAATCCGCGGGACTGCGCCGCTGGCCGTGCGTGCGACCTTTCTGGGCGCTCACGCCGTCGCGCGCGCCTACCGGGGTCGGCAGGAGGAGTACGTGGAGCTGATCTGCCGTGAGATGCTGCCCGCCGTGGCCGCCGAAGGGTTGGCCGAGTTTGTCGATGTCTTTTGCGACGAGGGTTTCTTCACCGTGGAGCAGACGGCCCGCATCCTGCGGGAAGGGGCCAAGTACGGCCTTGTGCCGAAGATTCACGCCAACGAGCTGGCCGTCTCGGGCGGTGTGCAGGTGGGCGTGGAGCACGACGCACGCTCGGTTGACCACCTCGAACGGATGGGCGGCGCCGAGATCGAAGCGCTCCGCGGGACGCGGACCATGCCGACCCTGCTGCCGGGCGCCGCGTTCTTCCTCGGCATGAGCTACCCGCCGGCCCGCGCCATGATCGACGCCGGGCTGGGCGTGGCGCTGGCGTCGGATTACAACCCCGGCTCGTCCCCCTCGGGCAACATGCGCATGGTCTGCTCGCTGGCTTCGATCCGCATGCGGATGACCCCGGCCGAAGCGTTCAACGCCGCGACGCTCAACGGAGCCTATGCGCTGGGACTGGAGGAGGATTACGGTTCGATCACTTTAGGTAAAATTGCCAATTTCTTCCTCACCAAGCCGATGCCCTCCTTCGAATTCTTTACCTATGCCTACTCGACGCCTCTGATCGCACGCGTCTTTCTGCGCGGCGAGGAGTTTGTGGCGTAGAATTTGTCCGGAAGGCAGCTATGCGAAATTGGATTGTAGGAGTGGCCCTCCTCCTGTGCGGGGCCGTAAATGCGCAGAACATGAAACCATTGACACCCGAGGAGCGACGCGTTATCGTGGACAAAGGGACGGAGGCCCCCTTTACGGGCCGTTATTACAATCATACGAAGGAGGGCGTCTATCGCTGCCGCCAGTGCGGCGCGCCGCTCTACCGCTCGCAGGACAAGTTCGATGCGGGGTGCGGATGGCCCAGTTTCGACGACGAAGTGCCGGGAGCGGTCCGTCGGACACCGGATGCGGACGGACGCCGCACGGAGATCACCTGCGCCCGCTGCGGCGGCCATCTGGGGCACGTCTTCACGGGCGAGGGCTTCACGCCCAAGCAGACGCGTCATTGCGTCAACTCCATTTCGCTCGATTTCGAGCCTGCCGACGGCGGGACCTCCGGCGGTCCGGCGTCCACCCCCGCTGCGGAGGCCGCTCCGCGGACCGACACGGCGATCTTCGCCGGAGGCTGTTTCTGGGGCGTGGAGCACATGCTGGCCCAGATGCCCGGTGTGGTGGATGTCGAATCGGGCTATACGGGCGGCGCGACCGAGAACCCGACCTATGAAGAGGTGTGCAGCCACCGCACGGGCCATGCCGAGGCGGTCCGGGTGACCTTCGACCCGTCCAAAGTCTCCTACGAGGAGTTGGCGAAACGCTTTTTGGAGATACACGATCCTACGCAGATCGACCGGCAGGGTCCCGACATCGGCGATCAGTACCGCTCGGAAATTTTCTACACCACGCGGGCGCAGCGGGAGACGGCCGAAAAGCTGCTCGACACGCTGCGTCAAAAGGGGTACGACGTGGCGACGCGCGTAACGCCGGCGGGCCGTTTCTGGCCTGCCGAGGGGTATCACCAGGACTATTATGCGCGCAAGGGCACGCAGCCCTACTGCCACACCTACACCAAACGGTTCTGAAAGGCGCCGATGTGCCCCGAAACGAAACACCCCCGCCGCAGTCGGCGAGGGTGTTTCGTTTGGATGCAGCGGGTGTGTGCTACTTTTTTTTCAACAGGTTGCTCTCCTGGTCCCGAATATCCGATTTGCGGGTTGGGATCACGATCTTCCAGGCGTCACGGAGCCCTTTTTTCGCCCGGATAAAGAAGCTGGCCATCAGGCCGCCGTCCTGCGCGATCGTACCGTAGCCCGTTATGGCGCGGGCGCAGCGCTTGCGCACGAAGCCGATCTTGCCGTAGGGGCGCAGCGACCACGCCAGCGAACCGTCCTCACCGCGGATGATGTCCGTGCGGATGCCCACCTTGCGCGCCAGTGCCGTGTCGTAGGCGAAAACCAGCCCGCGCACGCAGCGCTGGGGCCGCGAGAACGACTGGAGGAAGAGGTAGAAGTCGCGCATCGACTCGTAAAACCACAGTCCGAATGCAGAATGTTCCCGGTCGGGAAAGTACCCCCACAGGGAGCTTACACCGACCAGCTTGCGTTCGATAAGCGCATCGACCATCGTCTCCACGTAGCGGGGCGGGTACATGGTGTCTGCATCGATGTTGATGTGGTAACGGCCGCGTGCATGGTTCAGCCCGCAAAGGCGCGCATGGCCGCAGCCGGGCTGCATTTCGCGGTGGCAGGGGACCCCGCACGCTTCGAAAACCTTCGCCGTGCGGTCCTTCGAATTGTTGTCCACGCCGATGATCTCGATCGGATAGCGGCATTGCTGCTCACTGAGCGACCAGAGGCAGGCGAGCAGATGGCGCTCCTCGTTGTAGCCGATGACCGACACGGTCGCCACTGGCTCGGCGGATTGCAGCCGGCCGATCTTATCGCGCACCTCGGCGACGATCTCCGGCGCAGCCTCGGCATAGGGCTTTTCGTAGACGGTCAGATATTTCTTATACCACTTCATGCTTTTCGGATTGGCAGAGCAAATATAGCAAAAAAAACGGAACGGCAATCGGTTTGTCCGCATGAGTGCGGTTATCCCGGTCGGACCGCGCGATTAACGGATAATCAACTCTTCGAGCCGGACTTTCGGCACGTAATGCGTCCCCTCCCGGCGGTAGTAGGCGTGGTTGTCGGCAGCGCCTATAGGCACGAGTTCGATCCGCTCCGCGCCCTTTCCGATGGCCAGGATCAGCAGCGGTTCCGCCTCCAGCGAGAACTCCTCCCGGATGCGCGCCTTGTCGAAAGCGCCGATGCAGATGCCGTTCAGCCCGATTTCGACGGCCTGAAGCAGCATGCTCTGCACGGAGATTCCCAGGTCCATATCCACGTAGCGGTCCTCGCGGACTGTCGAGCAGACGATGATAAACGCATTCGGTTCCGTGCCGGGCAGCGGCAGGTGCAGCTCAGGCAGCGCGCCTCCGAGCCGGATATGCGGCAGGACCTTGCCGGCTTCCTCGGCCAGTACGGGCCGGAAGCGCAGCACCTGCTGATTCCGGGCCGAAGGAATACGGGTATTCACCGAAATGATGCGTCGGAGCTGGTCCGGGCGTACGACAAAATGGGGATCGTAACCACGGTAGCTGCGGTTTTTCAGCAGCAGCGCACCGAGCGTCCCCGCGGGTCGGCGAGCGGCTGCGCGGCTTTGGTACTCCTCCATTTTCCGCTCCAGGTAGTTGTCTGCCATTTTAGGAAAAATTAGTCGTACAAAGATAGCTATAATCCGGTTTTCGGCGAATTATTGCCCGAAAATTGCATGTTTTGCACAGAACGCGTTACTGTGGGGCGGACTTCGGACAGGCCGCACGACCCCCTGCCGGAGTCTCATCCGGTCATCCGTCGGTCTGCTTCCCGGCGCATTACCGTGTCCGCATCCCCGCACGCGAACCCTGCCGACAGGCGGAGCGCTGCCGCTCAGCACACGGCCCCAATTGCCATAAACTATGATACGCGCAATTCACCTCTCCAACGACCGCCGACGCGATGCGCAGGTCGCCTTCGATGCGCATCCCGTTGCGAGCAGCGTCAGGCGTGTACTGCCATCGGGCGAGGAGCCTGTGAGCGTCCGGCTCGTCAAGACTACCGCCGCGATGAACCGCTGTCTGAGCGAGCATTACGATGCCCGCCGACTGACGGAGGCGCTCGTCGCAAGCGATCCGGATGTCGATATGGAGCTTACGGGCCGCAAACTGCGCCGCACGCGCCGCATCTTCGTGGACAAAAACTACGAGATCGTCTACCATGTGAACCTCGATCAGGTGGTTTTCAACCCCGACGGTACGGAGCGCGAACGGCGCGAACTGGAGAAGGTTCCGGGAAACGTCAACCGGCCGATCCCCCTGCGCTGGACGGGACGGATGTTTCCGCGCAAAGAGGCGCTGCGCCGCTTCGTCTTCTCGCGCAGCTACCAACTGCGCCACGTGAACGGGGCGACGTTCGATTTTCTCTTCGACATGGCCGCGCAGCTCGACCGGGCCGATGCGATGGTGCTGCTCGGGGCCGGGGCCAAGGGGACCGAACCGATCCTGCTGAGCCGCGGCGGGCAGCCTTACCGGGGTTTCCTCGAAGGGCGCGTTCAGGGAGAGAAGTACTGCCTGATCCTCCACCTGACGGATATCGAACTGAAAGGGTTGGATGATCGGGCGAATGTTTGATTTAAATTTTGAGTGATGGAAGAACGGAATTCTTTACAACATCCCGGTAAGAAGTACCACCGAGGGGAGTTTCCGATGCAGAAACAGGAGGCGCCGGGCCTCCAGTCCCGGATGGAGCCTATCCCCGACTGCGGGGAGGAGAGCTACAAGGGCCACGGACGGCTCGAAGGGCGTAAGGCGCTCATCACCGGCGGCGATTCGGGCATCGGCCGCGCCGTGGCGATCGCCTTTGCCCGGGAAGGGGCACGCGTGGCGATCAATTTCCTGGAGGTGGAGCGGTCCGACGCCGAATCCCTCGCCGAACTGCTCGAAAAGGAGGGGGTGCGGCTGGAGCTGCTGCCGGGCGATCTGCGCGAACGGGAGACCTGCCGCCGGATCGTGACCGAGGCGCACCGCCGGCTGGGCGGACTGGATATTATGGTGCTAAACGCGGGTGTGCAGCAGGCCGCGACCGATATTGCGGAGATCACCGAGGAGCAGGTGCTCCGCACGTTCCAGATCAACGTCTTCGCACCGCTCTACATGGCGCAGGCCGCCGTGCCCCTGCTCCCTGAAGGGGCGTCGGTCATCATTACCGCTTCGGCGGAGTATTACACGCCCAACAAGCTGCTGCTGGACTATGCGGCCTCGAAATCGGCCGTGACGGCTTTCGGGGTGGCTTTGTCTAAATATCTGTTGGAAAAGGGCGTGCGGGTGAACAGCGTCTGTCCGGGTCCTACGTGGACCCCGCTGGAGGTTTCGGGCGGCAACCCCGACGAAGACATTCCCGAGCACGGCGTCGACACGCCGCTCAACCGGGCTGCCCAGCCCGCCGAGATGGCCGGCATCTATGTCTTTCTCGCCTCGGAAGAGGCCAGCTACATCACTGGCGAGATATACGGCATTACGGGCGGCCTGAGCGGAAAATAAATAGGATGCGGCTCAACCGCTCGGCAAAAAGAAAAATCCTGCAAATTTAATTTGCAGGATTTTTCTTGGTTGTCTGGCGGTGCGTAGGGGACTCGAACCCCTGACCCCGTGCGTGACAGGCACGTATTCTAACCAGCTGAACTAACGCACCTTAGTGTTGCTTTGCGCATCATTTCCTGATTGCGTTTGCAAAGGTAGTACAAATTTCGTTAACTCCAAACATTTTCTTCATTTTTTGAAGAAAGAAAATTGGACGCTTCCGTAACTTCTTAATTGCCAGAATCCGGGGACGGCGGAAAAATCCATCTTCTTCGAGTGTTCGAAGATCAGAATCCCCTCCGGCCGCAGCAGATCGCTCTCCATCACCGCGCGGACGACCTCTTCGCTGCCCGCCAGATCGTAGGGCGCATCCGAGAAAATCACGTCGAACTGCTTCGGACAGCTTTTCAGGTAGCGAAAGACATTCGCCTTGACCGGGTAGAAATTCTCCAGCCCCAGCTGCGCCGCCGTGCGGCGGATGAAGTCGTAGTGCACCGTGTTGATCTCGACCGCCGTGACGCTCCGGGCGCCGCGCGAGGCAAATTCGTAGCTGATCGAACCCGTTCCGGCGAAGAGGTCCAGCACGTCGCACGCCTCGAAGTCGACCAGATTGCCCAGTACGTTGAACAGATTCTCCTTGGCGAAGTCGGTCGTTGGCCGCGCCCGCAGGTTGCGGGGCGGGGTGATGGCCCGGCCCCTGTATTTGCCGCTGATTATCCGCATACCACCTCTTTGAATACGTTGCCCGCTATTTTGCGCAGCTTGCGCGGTTCCTCGGCGTCGATATGGAGCGCAAACTCTTTCGGCGGGAACTCTCCGGCGAGCCGGTCGAGCAAATATTGAATATCCGCCTCCGCCGGAGCGGGGATCACCTCCGCAAAGCGCAGCACATCCGAACGGTATACCTTTATAAATAGAAGTCCCGCCGTGTGGAGCAGCCAGACGGTCGCGTCGGTCTTCGTCGGCCGGTGCAGCAGCGGAGTGGTGAAGCGCACCGGCTTTCCGCTCCGCTCCGCGATCTGCCGCAGGGCCTCCTCCGGTACGGCCATCACAGCGGCCACTCCCTCCTGCGGCTCGCTGCAGACCGTGCACTCGCCCGCAAGCGGAGCCAGTCCGGCGGCAGCAAGCAGATCGGCGGCGCGTTCCGGATCGAGCGCGTCGGCGGGAACGAGCAGCGTGCGGGGTGTGAGCACCTCCGCCGTCACGGGTTCCGGGAGGTCGCCCGACGGGAAACGGACCGAAAAAGAGTGTCCATCCAACGCGAGCTGAATGGACACCCTGTTTGCGGTTTGCGGAGGGTTACTCCCAGTTACCCGCTTCATTGTTACCGGCTTCCATGGATCCGAACTTCACGCCGGGATAGCGGTTGAAGTTGTTCTGCTCGTCGTCGATCAGATTGACGATATCCTGGCGGAAACGAACCGTGTCGAGGAACATCTTGTAGGGCACGCGAACCTCTACGACGGGAATCACGACCTTCGACTCGGTGGTGATGATGCCGGCCTCCATGATATACTGGGCCTGCTTGTCGGTTCCGGGTACGTAACGCAGGTTCTCGACATCCTGTCGGGAGAGGCGCTTGGGCGAGAAAATCGTGTCGATCACGGCAACCTTGAACTGCTCGACGTTCTTGCGCCCCATCTTCTTGAGCTGGGCCAGAGCGACCGAGTCGTCCTCGTCGACGATCTTGCGTTCAAGCTCGAGCGTGTCGTTCAGCACGAAAGCCGTCAGCGAGTCGAAGCTGCCCGTGAAACGCTGGTACTTGGATTTGAATGCGCGCTGAGCCGTCCGGATGTCCTTGATGCGGTCGATCACCTGGGCCTTCTTCGCTTTCATCTCCTCCTCGAAGCGGATAGGGGTTGAGATCTGCTTGTAGATGACATAGATGAGTGCTACGACCACCAAAGCAAGAATGATTTGAGCGATTTTCTTTACCATTTTAATATTTGTTATTAAGTTTGTACAAATTTAAACCGCGAATGTTCAGCACGTATATTGCGACCCAAATTTACGCTAAAATTTGTTTCGAAACAACTCCCGGGCAAAAAAAAATCATAGAAAAGTTGTCCGAATATCTCGTCGACGACGATTTTTCGAAGATATTCGTACTCAACGGCTACGCGGGCACGGGCAAGACCACGCTCATCGCGGCGCTGGTGGGAGCGTTGAAGGAGGTCGGAATGAAGCCCGTGCTGCTGGCTCCAACGGGGCGTGCGGCCAAAGTTCTGGCGCGCTATGCGCACGAAAAGGCGCTTACGATCCATAAGCGCATCTACCGTCAGCGCACCAATGCCGATTACGAATCGAAATTCTCGCTCAACCTCAATGCCGAGCGCGACGCCGTATTCATCGTCGACGAGGCCTCGATGCTCTCCGACGGCTCGTCGGACGGAGCGCTTTTCGGCAGCGGCTCGCTGCTGAAGGACCTGGTTCAGTACGTCCGCAGCGGCCGCGGCTGCCGGCTGATCCTGGTGGGCGACAGCGCTCAGCTGCCGCCCGTGGGAACCGATTTCAGCCCGGCGCTCGATCCTGCCACGGTGGAGCGCTACGGCGAAGTGGTCTACGCGACGCTGGACGACGTGGTGCGCCAGGAGGCCGAGTCGGGCATCCTGTTCAACGCCACGCTGGTGCGCTGCATGCTCGAAAACGGCATCTACGAAATACCCCGCTTCGAGATGGGTTTCCCCGATTTCGAAGCGGTCGAGGGCGGGGAGTTCCTCGAGAAGCTGCAGGACTGCTACGACCGCTACGGGCGCGACGAGACGATCGTCATCACCCGCTCGAACAAGCGGGCCAACCGCTACAACGAGGGCATCCGGCGCAACGTGCTCGGCGCCGAGGAGGAGATCGAAAGCGGCGACATGCTGATGGTCGTCAAGAACAACTACTACTTCCCGGAGCACACCGAGGAGTGCCCGATGAACTTTCTGGCCAACGGCGACATTGCCCGCCTGAAGCGCCTGCGCCGCTTCGAGGAGTTCTACGGTTTCCGCTTCGCCGACGCCGTGCTCCAGTTCCCCGACTACGACGATGCCGAACTGGCATGCAAGATTCTGCTCGACACGATCGCCTCGGAGTCGCCGTCGCTCACCCGCGAGGAGAGTTCGCGGCTCTTCTACGAAGTCGAAAAGGATTATACGGAGATCAAGAGCAAGTTGAAACGATTCAAGGAAATTCGTGAAAATCCGCATTTTAACGCCGTGCAGGTGAAGTTCTCCTATGCCGTCACCTGCCACAAGGCGCAGGGCGGTCAGTGGCGGGCGGTCTTCGTCGACCGCTGCCTGTTCGGCGAAGAAACGATGACGCGCGACCGGCTGCGGTGGCTCTACACGGCCCTGACGCGCGCCACCGACCGTCTCTACCTCGTCAATTTCGACAAGCAGTTCTATGAATAGCGAACAACACCCCCTCGAACCCTTTCTGCCGGCCGATGCCCGTCTGCTGATGCTGGGCAGCTTTCCGCCCAAGCGCATCCGCTGGTCGATGGACTTCTTCTATCCCAATCTGCAAAACGACATGTGGCGCGTGGTGGGCTACCTGGCCGCGGGCGACAAGGCGTATTTCCTCCGACCGGACGGCAAGCGCTTCGACCAGGCGCGCATCGAGGCTTTCTGCCGCGAGCGGGGGATCGCGCTGTACGATACGGCGGTCGAGATCATCCGCCTGAAAGACAACGCTTCGGATAATTTTCTTCAGGTCGTACGCGAGGTCGATCTGGCCGCTGTCCTGGCGCGGATTCCCGCCTGCCGGACGATCGTTACCACCGGGCAGAAAGCCTCCGACACGCTGCGCGCCATCACGGGCTGCGACGCGCCTCCGGTCGGCGGCTGCGTTACGGTCGGGTTCGCCGGCCGCCAGCTCCGCATCTGGCGCATGCCCTCCACCTCGCGGGCCTATCCGCGTCCGGTGGAGTGGAAGGCCGAATTTTACCGCAAAGTGTTCTCCGAAACCGGAATCCTGTAACCTCCGGAAAGCCGGCCTGCGAAAAAACGGCGAAAAAATTCCGCCCCGCGCATTGCCCGGGGCCAAAAATCCGCTATCTTTGTATAGATCATTCATACAATAATTTCTTGTGGGAGAAGAGCGAAAAATAGTAAAAAAATATGCCGAAACGCCCTTGATGAAGCAGTACTACTCGATCAAGGCGGTGCACCCCGATGCGATTCTGCTGTTCCGTGTGGGGGACTTCTACGAGACGTTCGGCGACGATGCGATCAAGGCCAGCGGCATTCTGGGCATCACGCTGACGCGCCGCGCCAACGGGGCGGCGACCTACGTCGAGCTGGCCGGATTTCCCTATCATGCCATCGACACCTACCTGCCCAAGCTGGTCAGGGCGGGCGAACGCGTGGCCATCTGCGAGCAGCTGGAGGACCCCAAACTTGTCAAGGGGCTGGTCAAGCGGGGCGTGATCGAGCTGGTCACCCCGGGCGTCGTGCTGGGCGACAACATCCTGGCCAACAAGGAGAACACCTTTCTCGCCTCGGTTTATTTCGGGCCGAAGGCCACGGGCGTGGCCTTTCTCGACATCTCGACCGGAGAGTTCTACGTGGCCGAAGGTCCCGACAACTACATCGACAAGCTCATTTCGAACCTCTCACCCAAGGAGATCATCTACCAACGGGGCTACGAGGACCGCTTCTCCGACGCGTTCGGGGCGAAGCACTACACCTACCGCCTCGACGAGTGGGTCTTCTCGGAGGAGGTCAACCGCGAGAAGCTGTGCAAGCAGTTCGGAACCCGCTCACTGAAAGGGTTCGGCGTCGACCACTTCACCTGCGGCATTTCGGCCGCCGGAGCCATCCTCTACTACCTCGAATTTACCGAGCACCGAGACATCGCCCACATCACCTCCATTTCGCGCATCGACGAGGACGAGTATGTCTGGGTCGACAAATTCACGATCCGCAACCTCGAACTCTTCTCTTCGAACGGTGCGCGCGAGAAGTGCAGCTTCTTCGACGTGATCGACCGGACGTCGACCCCGATGGGCGGCCGTCTGATGAAGCGGTGGATCGCCATGCCCATCAAGGACCCGGCGAAGATCGGGGAGCGGCTGGACGTGGTGGAGATTTTCACCCGCGAGGCCGATCTGGCCGACCTGGTCCGCGAGCAGGTGGCGCAGATGGGCGACCTGGAGCGCATCGCTTCGCGCATAGCCGCCGCGCGCGTGACGCCCCGCGAACTGGTGCAGCTCAAAACCTCGCTCACGGCCATCGAGACGCTCAAGGCAGCGCTGGAATCGACCGACCACGACCGCCTGCACGCACTGGCGGGGCAGATCGACACGCTGGCTGCGGTGCGCGACCGCATCGCCCGCGAAATCTACCCCGATCCGCTCAACAACCAGATTCAGAAGGGCGGGGTGATCGCCGACGGCGTGGACCCCGAACTGGACGACCTGCGGCGCATCGCGCTCCACGGCAAGGACTACCTGGCGCGCATCCAGCAGCGGGAGAGCGAGACGACCGGCATCCCGTCACTCAAGATCAGCTACAACAACGTCTTCGGCTACTACATCGAGGTGCGCAACGCCCACCGCGACAAAGTGCCCGAGACGTGGATCCGCAAGCAGACGCTGGCCAATGCCGAACGCTACATCACCGAGGAGCTGAAGGAATATGAAGAGAAGATTCTGGGCGCCGAAGAGAAGATGCTCATTTTGGAGCAGCGCATCTACACGGAGCTGATCGCCTGCATCTGCTCTTCGCTGCAAGCGCTGCTGCGCGATGCGGCGGTCGTGGCCCGCATCGACTGTCTCCAATCGTTCGCCCGGCTGGCCTGCGAGCGGCGTTACGTGCGCCCCGTGCTCGACACGGGCAAGCGCATCGACATCCGGCAGGGCCGCCATCCGGTCATCGAGACGCTGATGCCCGTCGGGGAGGAGTACATCCCCAACGACGTGATGCTCGACGACAAGCAGCAGCAGATCATGATGATAACCGGTCCTAACATGTCCGGTAAGTCGGCCCTGCTGCGGCAGACGGCGCTCATCATCCTCATGGCGCAGATGGGTTCTTTCGTGCCCGCGCAGTCGGCGCATATCGGCGTGGTGGACAAGATTTTCACCCGCGTGGGCGCTTCGGACAACATCTCGCAGGGCGAATCCACCTTCATGGTCGAGATGCTCGAATCGGCCAGCATCCTCAATAACATCTCCGACCGCAGCATCGTCCTGCTGGACGAGATCGGCCGCGGCACGTCGACCTACGACGGTATTTCGATCGCGTGGGCCATGGTCGAATACCTCCACAACCACCCGACGGCCCATGCCAAGACGCTCTTCGCCACCCACTACCACGAACTCAACGAGATGGAGCAGATGTGCCCGCGTGTGAAGAACTACCACGTCACGGTCAAGGAGGTGGGCAATCAGATCGTCTTCCTGCGCAAGCTGGAGAGGGGCGGGACCGAGCACTCGTTCGGCATCCACGTGGCCCGCATGGCCGGCATGCCGATGTCGATCGTGGCGCGTGCCGACGAGATTCTGCGCAACCTCGAAACGGTCTACGGCAACAACGAGATCGTCCCGAGCCGGAGCCTCAAGGAGCGGGGCAAGAAACCCTCGGCACAATCCGTGCGCGAAGCGGCCGAAACGGGCGCTCCGCAGAACATGCAGCTCTCGATGTTCCAGCTCGACGACCCGGTGCTGGTGCAGATACGCGACCAGATCAAAGGGCTCGACCTCGATTCGCTGACCCCGATTCAGGCGTTGAACAAACTCAATGAAATCAAGAAGATAACCGGGCTATAATGAAGCGGCGCTTTAGTCTGTTGATATGCACCTTTCTCTGCGTGGCTGCATCCGCCCAGAGCCCCGAAGTGCTCCGGGAACTGCGTGAACGCTACGACGTGGTCTATCCCTATGCCGAGGACGGGATCATCCAGGTCATCGAGGGAGGGCGTTACAATATGCCGGAGGGGGCTGACAACGGTAAATACGGCTATGTCGACACGCTGGGGCAGATCATCGTGGCTCCGATCTTCGATTACGGACGGCGGTTCCACAACGGATTCGCCGGCGTGGAGCGTGCGGGCAAGTGGGGTGCTGTCGACCGGAGAGGACGCGAAATCGTTCCCACCAAGTGGGACTGCCTGGAAAACTTCGAAGAGGGTGTGGCGATCGGAGCCATCGGGCGTCCGTATCACTGGCGGTATTCGCTCATCGATACGGCGGGTCGGATCACGCCGATCAAATACGACTATTGTGCCAAGCGTTTTTCCTGCGGGCTTGCGGTGGTCGGTAAGGGAACTTACGAAGCGGACCTCTCGCAGGGGATTCCGAAGGGCCTGACCGCCGAAGACATGCTGCAAGAGTTCAAAGGGAAACACGGTTATATCAAGCCTGACGGACGGCTTGCGATCCCGCTGCAATACGACGCTGCCGACGATTTCAGCGAAAACGGGCTCGCTCCGGTGGGTATGCAGGGCAAGTATTATAACAAGTGGGGATTTATCGACACTACGGGCCGCATGGTCATTCCCTGCAACTATTTCTATGCCGGGCAGTTCTACCGGGGGCGTGCGGTAGTCGGCAAAGTCATCCCGGGCGGGAAATTACGCTACGGTTATATAGACGATAGCGGCAGGACGGTAATCCCCCTTCAGTACGACATGGCCTCGAACTTCGATTTTGCAAATACCTGGGTCGGTGCGGACGGAGGGGACGGCGAAACCCGTTACTGGCTGATCGACCGCAACGGGAAACAGGTGCTTTCGTTTCCGGTTTACAGGTTGCAGGACGGTGGCAAATACGGCCATGCCGCGGCGGCCGTGCGGGATAAGACGGGGGCGCTGCGCTACGGCATCGTCGCCAATTCGGGCCGGATACTCGTGCCCTTCGAATACGATTCGATCGATATTTTCACCGACCTCGATACACAGACGCTGGAGGCGCGCGAAACTGCCGTCGTCACGCAGGACGGCCGGAAGTTCCGGCTCGAGATCAGGCTCCCGTAACGGTCGTTTAGCGGTGGAAGAAACGGCTCTACACCCGTGCTGACTTAAAAACAAGGCGAGGAATTTCCTCGCCTTTGTTTTAGAGAATCTCTATCAGACTTCTATACTCGAAACAAGAGATTCTGCCCGGCCCTCCGCCAAGTTATTTGCTGTTGATGAGCGATCGGATATTCTGAATCAGCATCGCCACAGCCACCGAGTTGAAACCTCCCTCGGGGATGATTACGTCGGCATACTTCTTCGACGGCTCGACGAACTCCTCGTGCATGGGTTTCACGGTCGAGGTGTACTGCGCGATGACCGACTGCATCGTGCGGCCGCGTTCGCACACGTCGCGCAGGATGCGCCGCGCCAGCCGGATATCGGCGTCGGTGTCGACGTAGACCTTGATGTCCATCATTTCGCGCAGTTCCCGGTTCTCGAAGATCAGGATGCCGTCTACGATGATGACCTTCGAGGGCTTGACGCTCACCGTCTCGGGCATGCGGTCGTGCTCGACGAACGAGTAGACCGGGTGCTCGATCGGAACGTTCTCCTTCAGCGCCTTGATATGGTCCACCATCATCTGCGTGTCGAACGCCTGCGGATGGTCGTAGTTGAGCTTCGTGCGCTCCTCGTAGGTAAGCTCCGGATGGGCCTTGTAGTAGTAGTCGTGGCAGAGGGTCACCACGTCGTCGCCTTTGAACGCTTCCTGAAGACGCTTGACGAGCGTCGACTTCCCAGAGCCGGTTCCACCGGCAACTCCGATCACGGTAACTTTCATACTATCAGGTTCTAACTTTGGGTTATATAAAGAAAAGGATCATCCTTGCGGACAATCCCTTTCCCGGTTTCTATGCGTCGATATTGGCGTAATGCGCATTCCGTTCGATAAATTCGCGGCGCGGCGGAACCTCGTCGCCCATGAGCATCGAGAAGATGCGGTCGGCTTCGGCGGCGTTGTCGATGTTGACCTGGCGCAGGATGCGCGTGTCTGGGTTCATCGTCGTCTCCCACAGCTGGTGGGCGTTCATCTCGCCGAGACCTTTGTAGCGCTGCACGTGCGCGCCCTTGCCGAACTCCTCGGTGATGGCGTCGCGCTCCTTCTCGGTCCAGCAGTAGCGCTCCTGCTTGCCTTTCTTGACCAGATAGAGCGGCGGGGTGGCGATGTAGACGTGGCCGTTCTCGATCAGCTCTTTCATCTTGCGGAAGAAGAAGGTCAGCATCAGCGTGGCGATGTGGCTGCCGTCGACGTCGGCATCGGTCATGATAATGATCTTGTCGTAGCGCAGTTTTTCCAGGTTCAGCGCCTTGCTGTCCTCCTCCGTACCGATCGTGACGCCCAGTGCGGTGAACATGTTCTTGATCTCCTCGTTCTCCCACATGCGGTGCTCCTGCGCCTTTTCGATATTCAGAATCTTACCGCGCAGCGGCATGATCGCCTGGAAGTTGCGGTCGCGGCCCGACTTGGCCGTGCCGCCTGCCGAATCGCCCTCGACGAAGAAGATCTCGGCGATCGAGCGGTCGCGGCTCGAACAGTCGGCCAGCTTGCCCGGAAGCCCGGCGCCCGAAAGCACCGTCTTGCGCTGCACCAGCTCGCGGGCGTGGCGTGCGGCGTGGCGGGCCGTGGCGGCCAGAATGACCTTCTGCACGATCGCTTTGGCGTCCTTAGGGTTCTCCTCCAGGTAGTGTCCCAGCGCGGCGGTCATGGCCTGATCGACGGCGGCCGAAACCTCGTCGTTGCCCAGCTTGTTCTTGGTCTGTCCCTCGAACTGAGGCTCCTGCACCTTCACCGAAACCACAGCCGTAAGGCCCTCGCGGAAGTCGTCGCCGCTGATGTCGAACTTGAGCTTGGAGAGCATGCCCGAATCCTCGGCGTACTTCTTGAGCGTGCGGGTCAGCGCGCGGCGGAAACCCGTCAGGTGCGTGCCGCCTTCGATGGTGTTGATGTTATTTACATAGGAGTGGACGTTCTCCGAGAAAGAGTCGTTGTACTGCATGGCCACCTCCACCGGAACGCCGTTCTTCTCGGTGTCGAGGTAGATGATCTGGTCGATGATCGGCGTGCCGCGCGTGGCGTCGAGGTATTCGACGAACTCCTTGAGTCCCTCCTCCGAGTAGAAGTGGTCCTCGCGCGTGTTGCCCTCCTCGTCCCTGCGCTTGTCGTAGAGATTCAGCCGGATGCCCTTGTTCAGGAATGCCAGCTCGCGCAGACGGTTGCCCAGTATGTCGTATTTGTATTCGGTCGTGAGAGTGAAAATGCTGTCGTCGGGCTTGAAAGTGATGATCGTTCCGCGGTCCTCGCACGCGCCGACGACCTCGACCTGCGAGGTGGGCTTGCCCTGACAGTAGGTCTGGCGGTAGATCTTGCCGTCGCGGGCGTGAATCTCGGCCACGAGCAGCGTCGAGAGTGCGTTGACGCACGAAACGCCCACGCCGTGCAGACCGCCCGAGACCTTGTAGCTGCCCTTGTCGAACTTGCCGCCGGCATGGAGCACCGTCAGCACGACTTCGAGCGCCGACTTGCCCTCCTTGGCGTGGTAGTCGGTCGGGATGCCTCGGCCGTTGTCCCTTACGGTGATGGAGTTGTCCTCGTTTATGGTAACGTCGATGTCGGTGCAGTAGCCTGCCAGCGCCTCGTCGATCGAGTTGTCGACCACCTCGTAGACCAGGTGGTGCAGACCCTTCTCGCCGATGTCGCCGATATACATCGCCGGGCGCTTGCGCACCGCTTCCAGCCCCTCCAGCACCTGGATGTTGGACGCGGAATATTCCTCTTCTTGCTTCTTGACGTTTTCTTGTTCGGTACTCATTTCGTGTGTTTAAAATATCGTACAAATATACGCATTTATCCCGGATTATACAATAGGACGACGGCTCTTTTTGCGCCTGTTTTTCGCAGGCTGCGCCCTTCGAGAGCCGTATTTACGAAAGCTCGGCCTTGAGGTCCACCTCGCGGATGCGCCCCTGCGAGAAGAGGACGGCGCGGGCCGGGTAATTCTCGATCAGGGAGGTGTTGTGCGTCGACATGACCACCGCGCAGCCGCGCCCGGCGATACGCTGGAAGAGCTGCATGATTCCGTCGGCGGTCACCGGGTCGAGGTTGCCCGTCGGCTCGTCGGCCAGCAGCACCGCCGGATCGTTCAGCAGCGCCCGCGCGATGACCAGCCGCTGCTGCTCGCCGCCCGAAAGTTCGAAGGGCATCTTGTAGCTCTTCGCGCTCAGGTCCACCACGCCCAGCACCCGGTCGATGCGCTCGCGGATCTCCGCCTCGCGCTTCCAGCCCGTAGCCTTCATCACATAGTAAAGGTTCATGAAGACGTTGCGGTCGGTCAACAGCTGGTAGTCCTGAAAGACGATGCCGATGCGCCGCCGCAGGTAGGGAATGTCCCGCCGCCGCAGCCGCCGCAGGTCGAAGCCCGCCACATGACCCTCTCCCGAGAGCAGCTGGACTTCGGCGTAAAGGGTTTTGAGCAGCGTGCTTTTGCCGCTGCCGACCCGGCCTATGAGATAGACGAACTCGCCGGGTGCGACCTCCAGGTCGATGTCGGAGAGCACCATCTCGCCGCGGCGCATCAGCCGCTCGGCCGAGTGGCTGCCGAAAGGGTCGTCGGCATGGTAGATCGCCGCGTTTGTCAGTTTCACAACGTATTTTTCCTCCATCTTCTTCTGCTTGGATTCGCATCCAAAGATAGGTAAAAATCCGCAATTCCGGGCCGCCGCCCGCGCAATATCGCACCGATCCGTCCGACGGACTGCCCCGTCTGGCCCGGTTTGTCCGCCGCAGCGGACGGGATGGCGTCCTTTTGACCGTTAATGTTTGTCGAAAGGGCCGCAAAGATACTGTTTCGGCGATTCCGCCGTTTGTTAATCCCACCGGGGTTCGCTACTTTTGTATGAATGTCCGTAATATAAGTGATGAGGATGGAAAACGATTTCCTGCTTTCGGTCTTGCAGGATGCAAAAATAGGGTGTTGGGAAGCCGACATGAAGCGCCGGCAGTTCCGGTTCCACGGGATAATGCGCGATCTGACCGCCTGTCCGGACGGTCGGATCAGTTTCGACGATTTCCGGGAACGGATCAGTCCGCCCTATCGCCAATATGCCTTTGCCGAGGTGGAATTTTCGATGGGACGCATTCCCAACGAACGGATATTTCCGATCCGCATCGGGAGCGCAGAGGTGTGGTTGCAGTGGAAACTGCTGGGAGATTACACCGATCCCGACGGATCGAAACACTATACGGGCTATGCCCGGCAGGTGGAGCAGTCGGAGGCGGAGATCAAACGGGTCGACGACCTGCTCTACCGGCTCAACAGCATCTCGCAGACGTTGCTCTCGCTGCTGCAAACCGATCAGGTGGACGAAACCGTCCACAAGATTCTCGCGGACATCCTCTCCATCTTCCACGGCAGCCGCGCCTACATCGTCCGCTTCGACTGGGAGCAGCGCATGCACGACTGCATGTTCGAGGTGACGGCCGACGGCGTAGAGCCGGAACGCGAGCTGGTCAGCCAGTTCCGCATGGACGAGATGCAGTGGTGGACGGATCGGGTCTCGCAGGGACAGCCCATCATGCTCAATACGCTCGACGAACTTCCCGCCGAGGCGCAGATCGAACGCCGGGCGCTCGAAATGCAGCACATCCGCTCGCTGCTGGTCATGCCGCTCGCCACGCGCGACAAGGTGTGGGGCTATGCCGGCATCGACGTGGTGGAGAGCGTCCGCAACTGGACCAACGTCGACTGCGAGTGGTTCTCCTCGCTGGTCAACATCATCAGCCTCTGCCTCGAACTGCAGCACTCCGAGAAGGAGGCGAAGGAGGAGCGCTCCTACCTGGAAGCCCTCTACCGCCACATGCCTCCGGGTTATGTCCGGATCGAGGTGCTCCGCGACGAGCAGGGCGAGGCCTACGACTACCGCGTGCTCGACTCCAACTTCGCCGCCGACGCCATCGTGGGGGAGCGGCGCGAGAACTACGTCGGCCGCACGGCCCACGAGATGGGGCTGACGCCCGTCTTCCTGACCGATTTGCTGCGGGTGCTCGACACGGGCGAATACCTCGAACTCGATACGGTTCTGTCGCAGAACAAGAAGCAGATCCATGCGCAGCTCTACTCCATCCGCCGGGACGAGGTGATCTGCCTGATGACCGACACGACCGAGGTGCAGAAGGCTCACGAAGCGCTTTCCCGCAACGAAAAGCTCCTGCGCAACATCTTCGAGAACATTCAGGTCGGCATGGAACTCTACGACAAGGACGGTTTTCTGGTCGACCTGAATAACAAGGACATGGAGATATTCGGCGTGGCGGACAAGAAGGACGCGTTGGGGATCAATTTCTTCGACAATCCCAACGTCCCCGAGCAGGTCCGGCAGGGGCTGCTCGCAGGCAGGGACCAGGTCTTCCGCGTCAACTATCCTTTCGACCGGGTGAAGGGCTATTACCGGTCGGGCAAGACCGGTTATCTGGAGATTTTCTCCACGGCCAACATGCTCTACGATCTGGAGGGCAACCGCGTCAACTACCTGCTCACCAACATCGACAATACGGAGATTACCCGCGCCCACTCGCGCATCGCCGAATTCGAAAGCTCGTTCTCGCTGGTCAGCCGTTTCGGCAAGGTGGGCTACTGCCGCTTCGACCTGCTGACCAAGGAGGGCTACGGCGTGCCGCAGTGGTATCACAACCTGGGCGAATCGGAGGATACGCCGCTGACCGGGGTGATCGGCGTCTATTCGCATGTCGACCCCGACGACCGGGCCGCCATCATGGAGTGCATCCGCCGCGTGAAGGCGGGGCAGATCGACAATTTCGGGCTGGACCTGCGAATCGACCCGGGACCGAACGAGCACTGGACGCGGATCAACGTCATGCGTAATCCGTTGAATAACGACCCTTCGAAGATCGAGATGGTGTGCGTGAACTACGACATCACCGAACTCAAGCAGACCGAACGGAACCTGATCGAGGCCAAGAACAAGGCCGAGGTCAGCGACCGGTTGAAATCGGCGTTTCTGGCCAACATGAGCCACGAGATCCGCACGCCGCTCAACGCCATCGTCGGCTTCTCGTACCTGCTGACCGAAACCGACGATCCCGACGATCGT
Organism: Alistipes sp.; assembly: GCF_048465635.1. Classification (GTDB taxonomy): domain Bacteria; phylum Bacteroidota; class Bacteroidia; order Bacteroidales; family Rikenellaceae; genus Alistipes. The sequence goes on along the minus strand of NZ_DBFWLF010000028.1, from coordinate 241,643 downwards.
CGTGAGTACATGCGTGTGGTCGAGGAGAACAACAACCTGCTGCTCAAACTCATATCCGACATTCTGGACCTGGCGAAGATCGAGGCGGGAACCTTCGAGTTCAACTACGAGATGATCGACGTCAACCAGTTGTGCGAAGAGGCCGTGCGGTCGCTCGCGCTCAAGGTGCAGAACAAACCGGTGAAGTTGCTCTTCGGGGCGCACGAGAAGGAGTGCACCGTCTTCGGCGACAAGAGCCGCCTGTTGCAGATCATCACCAATTTCGTGACCAACGCCGTGAAGTTCACCCCGGAAGGGAGCATCACGATCGGTTACGCGCTCGAACTGCCCGACATCCGCTTCTGGGTCGAGGACACGGGCAAGGGGATTCCCCGCGACCAGATCGACCGCATCTTCGACCGCTTCGTCAAGCTCAACAGCTTCGCGCAGGGGACGGGTCTCGGTCTGCCGATCTGCAAGTCGATCGTCGAGCAGATGAAGGGGCGCATCGGCGTGGAGTCGGAGGTAGGGCGCGGTTCGCGCTTCTGGTTCACGGTTCCGGTCGACCGGCCCGATCTGAGGACGGAGTGACGGCCGCCGCAAAGGCGATCCGGTTCCCGTTTCACCCCTTGCATTGCTACGAACAGGCTGGCATCACCTTGCGTTTGCATCCCGCTGTTTTGCCTGCGGCTTAGACAGGCTGCGCCTCGGCAAATCCCAAATAAATTTGGTTTTGCGCTCGGCTTGTACTACTTTGCCTGCGGCTTAGATAGGCTGCGCCTCGGCAAATCCCAAATAAATTTGGTTTTGCGCTCGGCTTGCACTATCTTTGCAACAGTTTCCGATTGGCTTTGCGCCGGAAAGACTGGGGGCGCCCGGTTTTGACAGCAGGCAGAGTTTGATTGTAAGCACGTCGAGCGCTGTGTGGCGGCTCGTAAATCCCGACGCTCAAGATTCAAATGGCAATAACAGCTATGCACTCGCTGCCTAATTTTCAAGGAAAATTGGCTTAATCGCCTGGCCCCAGGTGGTCGGGCGACGAGTATCCCGGAGGGCTGTTCCGCTCTTTAACGGCTTTCCATACGGGGTATCGAACATTTAGAGATAGTGCGTCGGAGCGTTCCGGCCGGCGTGCGAAAATCAAGGAACTGGGACCCCGGTTCGGCTGTCGCCTGCCAGGCCGGGGTAGAAGGATCAAACGGCGACTAAGCGTGTAGAAAGCTTTCGGGTTCCCTGTTTGGACGCGGGTTCGACTCCCGCCGCCTCCACGAAAAAAGACGGATTTTAGTCCGTCTTTTTTCGTGGAGGCAGTGCCTCCCACTTCGACATTCCCGCTAAATCTCCCTTTGAGAAAGGGAGACTTAAATTTTGCGAGGCGAATTTTGTCCGTCCTCAGCGGGGCTATGCCTCCTGACTTCGGCTTTTTTCCAAGAATTGATTGCCCGGACGGATTAGACCGTCATCTATAAAAACTCCCCTCCGGATCCTATCCGAAGGGGAGACATTTCGACGATTTCGGTCCGGTTACTTCCCGTAGACGGCTTTGATCTTGTCCGTCGCCTTTTTGAGCAGTTCCTCCGGGCAGCAGAGCGTGATGCGGACATACCGCTCGCCCTCTGAGCCGAAGATGCCGCCGGGGGTGAGGAAAACATCGCATTTCTCCATCACCTCGTCCGAGAAGGCGAAACTGTCGCCCGCATACCCCTCCGGCAGTTCAGCCCATACGAAGAGGCCCGCCTGATGGAGGCGATAGCGGCAGCCGAGCGCATCGAGCAGCGCATAGGCCTGCTTCTCGCGGCCGTAGTAGATGGCGTTCAGCTCCTCGAACCACTCCTCGCCCAGCGACAGCGCCGTATCGGCCGCGGCCTGGATGGGGTAGAACATGCCCGAATCCATGTTGGACTTGAAGGTCAGGATCGCGTCGATCCACTCCTTTTTGCCGACCACGACGCCTACGCGCCAGCCGGCCATCGAGTGCCCTTTCGACAGCGAATTCATCTCCAGCGCCACCTCGCGCGCGCCGTCGGCCTCCATGATCGAGATCGGAGCCTCGACGTTGCGGATGAAACTGTACGGATTGTCGTGCACGATCAGGATGTTGTGTTTGGCCCCGAAGTCCACGATCCGCTGGAACAACTCCCGCGACGGGGTCTGACCGGTAGGCATATTGGGATAGTTCACCAGCATCATCTTCACACCCTCCAGCCCGGCGCGCTCGATGGCCTCGAAATCGGGGTAGAAGTCGGTCTCTTTGTTGAGCGCGTAGGGCAGCATCTCGCCGCCCGCCAGCCGCACCGCCGCCGAGTAGGTAGGGTAGCCCGGATTGGGGACCAGCACCTTGTCGCCCCGGTCGAGGAACGTCATGCAGATGTGCATGATGCCCTCCTTCGAGCCGATGAGCGGCAGCACCTCCGCGTTGTAGTCCAACTCGGTCCGATACCACTTTTTATACCAGTCGGCAAAAGCCTTGCGCAGGATGGGTTCGCCCTTGTAAGACATATACTTGTGCACGTCGGGACGCGCAGCCTCCGTGGCCAGTCGCTCGATGACCGAGGGGTGGGGCGGCAGATCGGGGCTGCCCATCGCCAGTTTGACGATCTGCCGACCCGTGGCCGCTTCCGTTTCGGCGATCTCGCGCAAACGGCGGGAAAAATAGTACTCTCCTATGCCGTCCAGCCGGTGCGAACGGGCGATGTTTACTGCTTTTGCCATAATGATCCGGGTGTTTGGGTTTACACGGACAAAGTTAAATAAAATTCTTTAAAAACGAAACACCCGTCCGGTTCAAAGCGCGAAGAGAATAAAAATCTGAGCCGTCAGCACGCGCAGGAACATCACAACGGGGTAGACCGTCGAGTAGCCCACAGCCGGCATGTCGTTTCCGGCGGTCGCATTGGCATAGGCCAGCGCAGGCGGATCGGTCGTCGACCCGGCGATCAGCCCCATCAGCGTGTAGTAGTTCATCTTCAGCCACAGCCGGGCCACGAGCGAAACGATCAGCAGCGGTACGACCGTAATGATTACCCCGTAGCCGATCCAACGGTAGCCGCCGTCCGCGATCGCGTCGATGAAGCCGTCGCCCGCGCCGATTCCGACCGCCGCGAGGAACAGGGCGATGCCGATCTCGCGCAGCATCAGGTTAGCGCTCACGGTGGTGTAGGTCACCAGATGGAAATGCGCTCCGAAACGGCCCAGCAGGATGGCCACGATCAGCGGGCCGCCCGCCAGTCCCAGCTTCACGGGCTGGGGCACGTTCATCAGGGGAATCGAACCCAGCAGCACACCTAAAGCGATACCTACGAAGATCGTCACCAAATTGGGCTGATCCAGCTTTTTGAGCGAGTTGCCCAATACGTCGGCAGCCTGCGCCACGGCCTTCTCGGGCCCGACGACCATCACCCGGTCGCCCACCTGCAATTCAAGCCCCTGATAGGGGATCAGGTCCACGCCCGCGCGGTTGACACGCGTAATGGTGATGCCGTAGCGGGTGCGCAGGCGCAGGTCGGAGAACTTCTTGCCGTTGATCGACGGTTTGGTAATCAGGATGCGCCGCGACACCAATACGGCGTTGGGCGTATTGTTGCCCCACTCCTGGTCGGTCATCTCCACGCGGCGCCCGAAGAACGCTACGATGGCCTCGCAGTCCTCCGCCTGACAGATGACCCACAACCGGTCGCCCAGCCGCACCTGACTCTCCGCATCGGCCATCACCACCTCGCCCCCGTGCAGGATGCGCGAAATGACGAACTGCCGGTTGACCAGCTCGCGCATGTACTCGACCGTCCGCCCGTCGAGCGTGCGGTTGGTGAACTCCACGGAAACTTTCTTAGCCAGTTTGTGTTCGTTGGAGAGGCGGGCCAGCTCCTCGTCCTCCTTTTCGAAGCGCACGCGCAGGGCGTAGCGGATGAAGATCATCGTGAGGATAATGCCCACCACGCCCAGCGGATAGGCCACGGCGTAGCCCAGGGCGATCGTAGGGTCCTGAATCCCCGACGCGTCGGCATAGGCCTGCTGCGCCGCACCCAGACCGGGGGTATTGGTCACAGCGCCCGAGAGGATGCCGACCATCGTCGGAATGGGGGTCCCGGTGGCCAGATGGAGCACATAAGCCGTTGTCACTCCTAACAGCACAATCGACGCGGCACAGCCGACGAGCGTCATGCCGCCGTGCTTGAACGAGGAGAAGAAACCCGGGCCGACCTGCAACCCGATCGAAAAGACGAAAAGAATCAGTCCGAATTCCTGCACGAAGTGCCGCACCTCGTAGTCGACGGTCATTCCGAAGTGGCTGAGGGCGATGCCGACGAAGAGAATCCAGGTGATGCCGAGCGAGATGCCGCTGATTTTGATCTTCCCGAGCAGGATGCCGAGGGTGATGACCAGCGAGAAGGTCAGCACGGCGTGGGCGATGCCTCCGCCGAAAAAGAGGGTATTGAGCCAGTCCATCGTGTTATTTTAGGTCGATTGGTGTTTATCGTGTGCTGTTTTGTCTTGCGGCTCAGGGGGCCGTGCGGGGCCATAATACACATTATTTGTTTCGGCTGTCAAGCCGTGCGGGCCGCAGAGGACATCCTCTTCGCAGGCTGATGGCGCTCCGCCCACAGCGTACAAAAGTACGATATTTATCAGAAGTTTGAAAATCAGTAGAGGTATTTCTCCATCAGCGGCATCAGCAGCGCCGTTGCCAGCCCCATCAGGGCCATTGCAAGCCCGCTCAATGCCCCTTCGACGGCTCCCAGCTCGATCGCCCGCGCCGTCCCGATGCCGTGGGCGGCGGCTCCGAGGGCGAATCCCCGCGCCTCGGGGTCCCGGACCCCGCAGCGGCGCAGCAGCCACTCCCCGAAAATGCTGCCGAAGATGCCGACGCAGAAGACCACGACCGACGTGACCGACACGATGCCGCCCAGCGGTCCCGCGACCGATACGGCGATCGGAACGGTCACCGACTTGGGAGCTATCGAAATGAGTATCTGCCGTTCCGCGCCGCAGGCCATGGCGATATAGACCACGCTCAAAATGCCCGTGACGCACCCGGCCAGCGTCGCCGCGCCCACGGGCAGCAGGCAGCCCCGCAGCCGCTCCAGCTGTTTGTAAAGCAGGTATCCGAGTGCCACGACCGAGAGCCCGAGCGCGAAATCGAGTACGCGGGTCGCCTCCTGATAACGGGCGTAACCGATGTCGGCCGTGCGCAGAAAGACGATCACGGCCGCAAACGTGAGCAGCACGGGGTGGAGGAGCGCCAGGCGCGTACGGCGGTAGAGCGCTCCGGCCGCACAGTAAAGCCCCACGGTGAGCGTCAGCAGAAAGAGGTCCGATTCAAGCAGCGTGTTCATCGGTTTGCTTCGGTTGAAGTCGTTTGCGGCGGTTCAGGCTTTGGAAGGTCTTGCCCGAGACCAATAATACAACGATGGTCGAGAGGATGCCCGAAACGACGATGGCCCACAGGTTGTCGAGAATCACCCGGTAGGAGTCCATCAGCCCTACGCCGTAGGGGACGAAGAAGAGAGCCATCGACCCCAGCAGAAAGCGGGCGGCCGGGCGGACCGTTTCGGCCTTTACCCACTTGGGGCACAGCGCGGCAAAGAGAAGGATCATACCGATCACGTTACCGGAAACGTAACCTCCGGTCAGCACACTCAATCCGTTGCCGATCAGCCAGCAAAGAAGTATGTAAAACAACCCGGTCATTTCCTGTTGCGAACGGCTTTTTTCAGCGGACAGCCGACCGATCCGCACGAGGCGCAACCGCCCCGGCCGCGCCCCCGGAACAGGCAGACCGCCCGCCGCACGACCAGCACAGCCACCAGAAGCCCGATGGCCCAGACCGTATAATCCTGCCAGTCCATCAGAGCCACAATACGAATCGGTAAACACCCCATGCCACGACCCACGCCAGCGCGGTGTCGTAGACGAGCGTCGCCGCGGCCCACTTCCAGCCCGCCTCCGAGCCGATGGCCGCCAGCGTGGCGATGCAGGGGAAGTAGAGCAGGATAAAGACCAGGAACGCCAGCGCCGAGGCGGTGGTGAAGTCGCCGCTGGCGGCGAGCCGTTCGGAGAGCGTCCGGGAAGCGCCCTCCGCTTGGATCTCCGCGGCAAGCCCCTCCCCGGCGGGGTCCTCGCCGATATAGATCGCCGTCGGACCGTCCGCGCAGCCGATTACCTCGACCTCGTCCGCACCGTTCGCCGCTTCGGCTTCGGTATAGAGCACCCCGAGCGTGCTGACCACGATCTCTTTGGCCGGTACGCCCGACAAAAGCGCCACGCCCGCTTTCCAGTCGAGCCCGAGGGGCCTGAACACCGGTTCGCAGCTCTTGCCCAGCCGTCCGAGGTAGGAGTGCTCGTAATGCGTCCGGGAGTCCGCCGAGGCGTCGGCGCGGGGGTAGTAGCTCAGAAACCAGACGATCACCGAGGCGACGAGGATCATGCCGCCCATCTTCCGGAGATACTGCGCGCACTTCTCCCACATGTGCGAAAGGGTGGTCTTCCAGGTCGGCAGACGGTAGGGCGGCAGCTCCATGACGAAAGGCGTCTCGTCCACCGGGAACAGAAACCGCCGCATCAGTCGTGCCGTGACCATCGCCACAACGATGCCCAGTACGTACAGTCCGACCATCACCAGCCCGGCATCGGCGGCGAAAAACGTGCCGGCCAGCAGGAGGTAGATCGGAATTCGCGCGCTGCATGACATGAAAGGGGTTATCAGAATGGTTATCAAACGACTGCTCCGGCTTTCGATGGTCCGGCAGGCCATGATCGCGGGCACGTTGCAGCCGAAGCCCATAATCAGGGGAATGAACGACTTTCCGTGCAGTCCGATGCGGTGCATCACGCGGTCCATGATAAAGGCCGCGCGCGCCAGATAGCCCGAATCCTCCAGGAACGAGATAAACAGGTAGAGGATCATGATGTTGGGCAGGAAGACGATCACCGCTCCTACGCCGCCGATCACCCCGTCGGTCAGCAAATCGCGCAGCGGCCCGGCAGGCAGCAGCGCATCGACCCCCTGGCCGATCCATCCCACCAGCGTGTCGATCCACTCCTGCGGATAGGCCCCCAGGCGGAACGTGCACCAGAACATCAGCCACATCAGGGCGAAGAAGATCGGGAACCCCCACAGCTTGTGCGTGACGAACGTGTCGATGAGCGCCGTCGCGGTCGCCTCCTCGCGCTTTCCGGGGGTGAAGGTCTCCTTCAGGGCCCCCGAGATAAAGCCGTATTTCTGGTTGGCGAACGCCGTTTCGACATCCTCCCCGAGCGCTTCGGCGATGCGGCGCACCTCGCGGTCGCGGATCGCAATCCACTCGGGATAGCGTTCGCAGCCGCGCAGCCGCTCTTCGACCTGTTGGTCTCCCTCCAGCAGCTTCATGGCGTAGTAGCGGGGCGGAAAGGCTTTCGGCAGCTCGCCCCGGCAGGCGTTCAGCTCGGCGTTGAGCCGCTGCAGGCTCTCCTCGACCACGGGTCCCTGGTTGATATGGATATGCCGTACGCGGTCGTCCTGATTCTCGTACACGGCGATCACCGTGTCCAGCAGAGACTCGATACCGCGGTGGTTGCGCGCCTCGACGGGGACCATCGGCACGCCCAGCATGCGGCCCAGGCTCTCGTAGTCGAGCTTCGCCCCGCTGGCCTCCAGTTCGTCGTACATGTTGAGCGCCACCACCATGCGGGGGTTGATGTCGATCAGTTCGGTGGTGAGGTAGAGGTTGCGCTCGAGGTTCGAGGCGACCACCGCGTTGACGATCACGTCGGGCGTGTTCTGCGCGAGGTGGCTGCGCACGTAACGCTCCTCGGGCGTGTAGGCCGACAGGGCGTAGGTCCCGGGCAGGTCGGTGATTTCGAAGCGGTAGCCGCGGTAGGTGCGGTAGCCGATCTTGGCCCCGACGGTCACGCCGCTGTAATTGCCCACGTGTTCGCGGCCGCCCGATATGGCGTTGAACAGCGAAGTCTTGCCGCTGTTGGGGTTGCCCACCAGCGCCACGGCGATCGTCCGGCTGTGGCGCGTGATCACCTCGTCCGCGCTGCGGCACTCGTCCCCGGGACCGGGCGTTTCGGCGAAAGGCCCGCCCTCCGCTCCGGGCCAGCGGTCGTGATGGTGATGATGGTGATGATGCCCGGTGCACCTTTCCGAGAGCAGCTTGCGCACCTCTTCGTCCGAGAGTACGACGATCATGTCCGCCTCGCTGCGGCGCAGCGACACGTCGTAGCCCATGATCCGGTATTCGATCGGATCCCTGAGCGGCGCGTTGAGCACCACTTCGACCCGCTGGCTTCGGACGAAGCCCATCTCCATGATGCGGCGGCGGAAGCCGCCGTGTCCGAGCACTTTGAGGATCGTCGCCGACTCCCCGGTTTTGAGTTCCGAAAGACGCATGGTCGCTTTTTTGGCCGCAAAGATAGGGTTTTGCGGCCAAATCTGCAATCCCTATTTATAGGTATTCGGCCGCCAGCCTCCACCCAGCGCCTTGCAGAGATCGACGTAGTTGATATATTGCTGGGCGATCAGGTTGACCAGCTGCATCTGCGAGGCGTAGAGTTCGCGCTGAGCGTCGATCACGGCGAGGTAATCCGAGAAACCGCTGCGGTAGAGCGCCTGGGTCATCGTGGCGATGCGCTCGTTGGCGTTCACCAGCTCGCTGTACCGCATCGCCTGCCGGCGGTAGGTGTCGATGGCCACCAGCGCCGACTCCACGTCGGAAAGGGCCGTCAGCACGGTTTGCTCATAGTTGCGAGCCGCCTGCTCGTAGCGCTGCATGGCGGCCTGCTCCTGCCGGCGCAGCCGGCCGAACGCGAAGATCGGCTCGACGAGCTGTCCCACCGCGTCCCAGGCCCACGGGTTGGCCGAGGTCAGCCCTTTGAGCGAGTTGGAGGCCACGCCCCCTTTGGCCGTCAGCGTGATCGACGGGAAGCGCGCGCTGCGGGCGACGCCCGCGTTGGCCGCGGCCGCCAGCACGTCGTACCGCGCCTGAACGACGTCGGGCCGCCGCGTGAGCAGCTCGGAGGGAAGCCCCACGGGAATGTCGACCGGATGGCTGTCGCACAGCAGCCGTTCGCCCGTGCTTTGCGTGTCGGCACGCCGGGGCGCCTCGCCCAGCAGGATGCCCAGCGAGAGCTGCGTCTGCTCCACGGCCCGCCGGTAGAGCGGTATGTCGGCCTCGGCGGTGTAGACCAGACTTTGCGCCTGCGCCAGCGCCACGCCGTCGGACATGCCGTAGCGGAACAGGGAGTCGATCAGCGCCGCCGACTGCCGCCGCAGGTCGTAGCTGCGGCGGGCGATCGCCAGGTCGCGCTGGTATTCGAGCAGCGTAAAATAGGTCGTCGCCACCTCGGCGGCCAGCGAGAGTCTCACGCCCTCGTAGGCCCACTCCGTGGAGAGGAGCTGCGCCCGTGCAGCCCGCCGGGCGTTCCGCAAGGCTCCGAAGAGCGACACCTCCCACGAAAGGGTCGGCTCGATGCCGTAGGTCTGCACGATCTTCGTTTCGGGCGTGTATTCCCCTTCGGCCGAGACGCCGATACCTATCTGCGGCAGGTACTGCCCCCGCACCGCCCCGAGGTTGGCCCGCGCCTCCTCGACGCGCGAAGCCGCCGCCGCGAGGTCGCGGTTGTTCTCCAGCGCCCGTTCGATGAGCGCGTTGAGCGTCTGGTCGCCGAACATCTCCCACCAGCAGGGGTCGAATCCGGTGCTGTCCTGCGAGAAGCCCTGCGTATGGAGATACCGTTCGGGCACGGGAACCTCCGGCGGATAGAACCGGGGCGTGCAGGCCGCGAGGCAGAGGGCGATCAGAACGGATAAGCGTTTCATTTGGAGGATTGTTTTTGTGCCCGGTGGCGTTCGAAGCGGCCGATGCGGCCTACGAAGTAGTAGAGGGCGGGGTAGACGAAGATGCCCAGCAGCGTGGCGAAGAGCATGCCGCCCACCAGCGCCACACCCATGATGTTGCGCGCCGTGGCGTAGACGCCGTGCGCGAAGACCAGCGGCAGCACGCCGAGGATGAAGGCGAAGGCGGTCATGATGATGGGCCTTACGCGCAGTTTGGCCGCGCCGATGGCCGCATCCATCAGCGATGCGCCCTGCTCGTGGAAGAGCCGGTCGGCATACTCCACGACCAAAATGGCATTTTTGGCCGCCAGTCCGATCAGCATGACCAGCGAAATCTGCATGTAGATGTCGTTGACGTAGAGCGCATCCATCAGGTGTACGCCCCCGATGAACAACACCGCGCCCAGCACCGCCACCGGCACGCTCATAAGGATCGCCAGCGGCAGGCCCCACGATTCGTACAACGCCGCGAGGGCCAGGAAGACGAAGACCAGCGCCAGCAGGTAGACCAGCCCGCCTGTTTTCGAAGCGTTGGCCTCCTGATAGGAGGTTCCGCTCCACGCCGTGCCGATATCCTCGGGCAGTACCTCGGAGGCCGTAGCGGTGATCTGCCGCATCACGGTCGCCGTCGAAGCGCGCGCCGAGGGGGTGATCGTCAGCGCGATCGAACGGTAGAGGTTGAACTGCGAGACATACTCCACACCGACCGTATCGGCCACCTCGACCAGCGAAGCCACCGGCACGCTCTCGCCCGAGGCGGAGGTGACGTAGTAACTGTCGAGCGAGCGCTTGTCGGTGCGGTAGGCGGGTGCGGCCTGCAGGTAGGTCTGGTAGAGCTTCCCGAAGCGGGTGAAGTTGTTGATGTACTGCCCGCCCAACAGCGCCGTCAGCTCGCCGTAGAGCGTTCCGAGGTCGACGCCGGCGGCCAAAGCCTGCTCCTTGTCGATGCGCAGCCGCCGCTGGGGAACCCCGGCGTTGAACTGCGTGGTCACCGAGGCCACGGTCGGCAGCTTCTGTAGCGAGTCGATCAGCTTCTCGGTGTTGGCGAGCAGATATTCCGTACCGCGCCCCTCCAGGTCCTGCACCTCGACCGAAATGCCCGAGGTGATGCCCAGCCCCGGGATCGAGGGCGGAATGAAGGCGTAGCACTCCGCGCCCGGCACGGCGACGTAAAGCTCTTCGGTGAGCCGCTGGGCGATCTGCATGGCCGAGAGCTTGCGGTCGGAGTAGCCGACCAGCGAGACGAAGATGATGCCGCTGTCGGTCGACGCGATGCCGGCCATCATGTTGAATCCAGCGGCGAACGAGGTCGAGGCGACCTCCGGCAGCTGCCGGATCACCGCGTCGGCCTGCGCCATCGCACGGCTGGTCACCTCCAGCGACGAGGCTTCGGGCGTGGAGACCATCACCATGACGTAGCCCTGGTCCTCCTCCGGCAGGAACCCGGCCGGCAGCCGCCGCCACACGAGAAAGATGACCGCGAGGATGACCGCGATAAAGATGCCGGTGCGGGCGACGTGGCGGATCAGCGTTGGGGTGAAGGTCGTATAGCGCTCCATCCGGCGGCCGAACCAGCGGTTGAAGGCGGCGAAGGGGCCCCTTTCAGGCGGGTCTTTCCGGCGCAGCAACAGGGCGCAAAGCGCCGGGGACAGCGTGAGGGCGTTGAAGGCCGAGATGACCACCGAAACGGCGATCGTTACGGAGAACTGCTGGAACAGCCGCCCCGTGATGCCGCCCGTGAACGAGACGGGGATGAAAACGGCCAGCAGCACCACGGTCGTGGCGACGATCGGGGAGGCGACGTTGCGCATGGCCTCCAGCGCCGCCTCGCGGGGCGTCATGCCCGCGGCGATATTGACCTGCGCCGCCTCGACCACCACGATCGCATCGTCGACCACAAGGCCGATGGCCAGCACCAGCCCCAGCAGCGAGATGATGTTGATCGTGAAGCCCAGCAGCGGGAAGAGCATGAAGGCTCCGATGAGCGACACGGGGATCGCCACCAGCGGGATAACGGTGGCGCGCCAGTCCTGAATGAAGAGGTAGATGATGAAGATCACCAGCACCAGAGCGATGATGAGCGTGCGGAAGATGTCCTTGACGCCCGCGCCGATGCTCGAGGTGGTGTCGACGATCGTCGCGGCCTCCACGCCGTCCGGGAAGCGCTGCGCGAGCCGCTCCATCTCGGCCTTGACCTTGCGGCCCACCTGCATGGCGTTGCTGCCCGGCTGCTGGTAGACGACGATCAGCGCCGTGGGCTTGTCCTCGTAGAGCGAGCTGACGCCGTACGACTGGCTGCCCAGCGACACCTCGGCCACGTCGCGCAGCCGGATCTGCTCGCCCGAGGAGGTGGTGCGGATTACGATCTCGCCGAACTCCTCCGCCGTGGAAATTTGCGGCGGCATGGTCACCGTATAGGTATAGGTCGTCCCCTCGGGGGCGGGTTCCGCACCGAACTGCCCGGCGGGGTAGATGCTTGCCTGCTCTTCGATGGCCGCCGTGACCTCCTCCACGGCGATGCCGTAGTATTTCAGCACGTCGGGCCGCAGCCAGATGCGCATGGCGTACTCGCCCGCGCCCATGATCGACACCTTGCCCACACCGTTGATCTTCAGCAGCTCGTTCTGCAGGTTGATATAGGCATAGTTGGAGAGGAACTCGTCGTCGTAGCGGCCGTCGCTGTGGAGCGAGTAGACCAAGAGGAAGCCCGTCATCGTCTTGCGCGTGGTGACGCCCTGCCGCGTCACCGATTCGGGCAGCAGGGGCGTTGCCGTGGAGACGTTGTTCTGGGTGAAGATCGCGTCCAGATCGGGATCGGACCCGATGTCGAAGGTGACCTGCATGACCATCGAGCCGTCGTTGGCGCTGGTGGTCTGGAGGTAGAGCATGTCGCTGACGCCCATCACGGCCTGCGCTAAGGGCGTGGCGACGGCGTTGTTGACCGTCTCGGCGTCGGCTCCGTCGTAGGTGGCCGACACCTCGACCACCGGCGGCGTGATGTCGGGATACTGCTCGATGGGCAGGCGCAGGATCGAGATCAGGCCCACCAGCACGATGACGATGGCCAGCGAGATGGCGAAGATCGGGCGCGATACGAAAAACCGTTCCATACGCTACCGTTTCAGGGGGATTACCTTGCTGCCGTCGTGCAGTTTCATCTGTCCGGAGACCACGACCCACTCGCCGGGCGAAAGGCCCTGCTGGATGCACCACGCATCCCCGTAGGTCTCGCCCGGGGTGACGCGGCGGTAGCGGACCGTGCTGTCCGGTTCGACCACCCACACCGCGTCGATGTTCTGCGTCTGGCTGACGCTCTGCTGCGGCACGACCACGCACCCCCGGACGGGTCCCAGGTTCGCCGCCACGCGGGCGAACTGTCCCGGCTTGAGCGACTGTTCGGGATTGGGGAACATGACCACCACCACGATGGTTCCCGTCGTGTTCGAAATATCCTTGCGCGTGTAGTCGTAAAGCCCCTCGTAGGGGTATTGCGTGCCGTCGGCCAGCGTCAGGCGAATGTCCGAGAGCAGCCCCTCGTTATCGTAGATCGACGAGCGGGTTCCGCCGAAACGCAGGTACTGGCTCATCGGGATCGCCACGTCGACGGTCATCGTATCGATGTTCGACACGGTGGTCAGCACGTTGAACTGCGTGCCCGGCCCCACATAGTCGCCCACATGGGCCGCCGTATGCTCGATGATGCCGTCGATCGGGGAGCGCAGCTCGGTATAGCCCACGTTCAGCTCCGCGGCCCGCAGCGTCTGCTCGGTCGAACGGACCGAGGCCAGCGCGGCCTTGTACTGGGCGGTGTACTGGTCCAGCTGCACCTGACTGATGGCGTTGATGCGGGCCAGCGGCACGGCGCGGTCGTAGTTGTTCTTGGCTTCGGAGAGCTGCGCCCGGGCCGATTCCAGCGCCGCCTGTGCGGCCAGCCGGGTGGTCGACAGCTGGGCGGGGTCGAGCGTGAAGAGCAGCTGGCCCTTGCGCACCGGCATGCCGTTGTCGTACTGCTTGGAGGTGAGATAGCCGTTCACGCGCGGCTGGATCACCGCGTCGAAGTTGCTCGACAGCGTACCGATGAAGCTCATGCGGTTGGGAATGCTATCCACGACGGCCTGCGCCACCTCGACGCGCAGGGGCGGCATCTGGGGCCTGGCAGCATGTTTCTTACACCCCGCGGCGAGGGCGGCCAAAAGACAAATCGGCAGAAAAAGACGGTTCATAGGCGGCTGATTTACCCCCTTCCGGGGACAAAAAACATACCGGAACCCGGCCAAGAGGTCCCAAAACAGGGTTTTTCGTCGAAATTTATCCGCCGAAATGACGATCGTTCAATTATTTTCTTATCTTTGCGATGATAACAAACCCCAAATTCATAAAGCCATGAAAGAATTAGTAGCAAAAATCAACGCTGAGTACGAAGTTTTCGCCGCCAATGCTGCCGCTCAGGCCGAGAAGGGCAACAAGGCTGCCGGCACGCGCGCCCGCAAGTCCGCTCTCGAGATTTCGAAGCTGATGAAGGAGTTCCGCAAGGTCTCCGTGGAGGCTGCGAAATAAGACTCACGTGCAACAAGATAAAGGCTGTCCCTTTCGGGGCAGCCTTTGTTTTTGTGCCGGAGCGAAGCGCTACGGCTCGATCCCGAACTTGCGGAACACTTCCCGGTCGTGTTCGTCCAGTCCGGTTTTGAGGAAGGGCACGGCCTCGTTGTGGTCGTTCAGGTAGCGGCGCGGGGCTTCGCGGTCGAAGTCGGGGCTGACCAGCGACACACCCGTGTCGATGAAGCGTCCGCGGATCGATGCCATGTCGGCCATCGTATGGAACATGGCGTGCGTGGTGGCCGGGGCGTGCCCGTTCTGGGCCGCGGCCTCGGCTTTGCCGGGGAAGTGCGCCCGGTACGTCTCGGAGAACCACGCCAGCGACGCCACGTAGAGCTGGTAGGCCGTTGTGGTGGGGGAGGCGTGCAGGAACCGTCCGCGGGCGTCGTCCAGCAGGTCCTCGCCGTGGTCGGCACAGTATAACAGGGCCGAAGAGGTTCCCCTCAGCGAGGCGAGGTATCGGATGGTCTGCGCGAGGAAGTGGTCGGTGTAGACGATCGAATTGTCGTAGGCGTTGCGGATCAGGCCGATGTTCTGGGCCGAGATGGCCACATCGTCATCGGGCCGGAAGCGCGCAAACTCGCGCGGATAGCGCTGGTGGTAGCTGAAATGCGACCCGTAGCAGTGGAGGATGAAGAAGAGTTTCTGCGCCCTGCTCTGCTCGACGCAGCGCTGCATCGCTTCGAGCAGCTGCATGTCGTGGCGGGGCGAGCGGATGTAGATCACCTCGCCCGCGTCGTGGGCCAGGTTGTCGATCATGGCCCCCTGGGGCGACTGGTTCGAGATGAAGTAGGTCTCGAAACCCGCTTCGTTGAATAGGGCCGGCAGCCCCTTGCGGCGGTAAAGCTCCTCGTGCTGGTCGGTGGCCACGGAGGAGAGGAGCATCGGTACGCTCTTGTGCGTGGTATTGCTCTGGGTCAGCACGTTGCTGAAGAGCGCCAGCCCTTCGGTGGCGGAGAGTTCGGGGTTCGTATCGCGCCAGTAGCCGAACAGCTGCCAGTTCATGGCGCGGGCGGCCTCGCCGATGATGTAGACATAGATCTCCCGCCCGGGCGCGGTCGCCGTGCGTTCGGCCTCATAGGTGAAGCCGGCCGAGGTCTTCGGGAAGTTATGCGTCTTGCGGAACTCCGAGCCGCTCAGCCCGATGTTGTAGAGGACGTTGATCGGAAAAATCTCGTCGCGCAGCACATGTTTGTTCTCGCTCACGCGGTAGGCGGGCCACAGCGCCAGCGCCCCCAGCGCGAAGAGCGCCGCCCCGGTCAGTCCGATGTTCAGTCGCGCCGTGCGCGAAATGTAGCGCCGGTGGCCGATTTCGCGGGCCGCCAGCCACAGCAGCGGCAGGTAGATCACGCACACGAGTACCACCGAGGGGTAGATGTTGGCCAGCAGCTCGCCCGCTTCGCCCGGGTTGGTGGTCAGCAGGTTGGTGAACATGTCCGTGGCGATCACCGAGTTGCCGAACAGGTAGAGCAGAACGATCTGAAACGCGCAGAAGAAGATGAACGGAAAGGCCAGCCAGATCATCACCCCCGAGCGGCGCAGCGCCACGCTCCACATCATGTAAAAACCCAGCGGCATGAGGATTAGACACTCGATCGTCCACAGCGAATACGGCTCCGTATTGGCCAGCACGCAGTTGGGGACGATCAGCGCCACGAAGAAATAGACGGTCAGCAGCAGCGTGAACCGACTGCGCGTCTTGACCGCGCGGCGGCGGTTTGTTTGGGGTTTAGCGTCCATAAACAGACCGGTCCGGGGACCGGGTTAATCCGGCTAAAAAGCCTCGTTGACATTGAGCAGAAATCCGCTCGTATTCTTTCCGAATCCGTAGTCGATGCGCACGTTCACCCGCTTTTTCAGCTCCCAGCGGAAGCCCACGCCGTAGTTGGGCAGCGTATGCGACCAGTCGAAGCGGGCGAGCTGTTCGAAGACGTTGCCCGCACCGGCCCAAACCGTGCAGCCGATCCGCCGCCAGATGCGCTGGCGCAGCTCGACCTGAAACGTGATCATATCGTTGTCCGTGTAACGGCCCTCGTAGTACCCGCGCATGCGGTACGAGCCGCCCATGCGGGCCAGCATCGGCCACGGCGTGCCCGCGGAATTGAACTCCGCATAGAGGTCCGTAGCCAGGATGCCGCCCTTCCACAGCGCGTGGTAGGAGTCGGCGGTGAAGGTAGTGCGCCAGAGCGACTTCCCGCACGTACCCAGCCCCTTGGGATAGAAGACCTCCTTAAAACTCACGTAAAGGCCCTCCTGCGGATTGGGAATGAAGTCGCGCGAGTCGTATTCCGCCACGGCTCCGAGGCCGGTGGCAGTGTAGCGGTGCTTTTCGCCGTGGAGGTAGGACTCGTCGGTGAATTTCAGCCCCCGCGTATGCTGGAAGCTGACGAGCGCCCCCAGGTAGGTGTACGGCAGCACGCGGTGCAAGTAGGTTCCGTCCACGCGGTAGTTTTTCTCGACGTAGGTACTCTCGTCGTTGTTGCGGGCCTCTTCGTAGCCCACGCCCCATAGGCTGCGCGGAGCCGAGGAGAAGACCACGGAGTAGTTGATCCGCTGTTTGTTATGGTCCCAGATGTTGTTGCCCGTGACGCCCAGCGCGTAGAACCCCGAGACCGAGACGTTGCCGAAGATGGAGATGTTCGAGGGCTGCGTCACCGAATCGGTGCGGTCGATGCGGTAGAGGCCCGCGGCCAGCAGGCCGATGCCGAAGCTGGTGTTTTTGGAGTAGCTCGGCCCCCCGGCGAAGGTGAAGTCGATCTTTTTCTCGAACGTCCGGTCGACGGTCGCGTCTCCGAAATAGTCGACGATGCGTCGGAGAAAGTTCCGCCGGGCAGGCGTCTGCACCACGCTGTCCGTCTCGGGAAGCGGTTCGAGGGGCGTATAGGTGTAACGCAGCGTGTCCCCGGCCTCGACATAAATCCCCTCCTGAGCCTGTCCCCGCAGAACGGTGCAGAGCAGAAGTGAGAGAAGCAACGTACGCAGCATCCGCCTACTTGTACTGTTCGAGCAGTTCGTAGAAAGCGGCCTTGTCCTCGTCGGTCAGCACGCCCTTGCGCATGAAGACCAGCTCGCCCTGTTTGTTGACGAAGAGCAGTACGAACTGGTTGTTGCAGTCGCCCAGCTCCCACGCCGTGCTCAGCACGCGGCCCTGGTCGGCCAGCACCAGGGCGCCGTTCTTCTCGGTGCGCTTGCGGGCCATGTTGCGGATGATTCCGTTGGGGAACATCGAATCCTTGGAGTTGATCACGCCGAAACCGAAGATTTCGGGGCTTTCGGCCCGGTGGTTCTCTTCGAGTTCCACGGTGAATTCGTGGTTTTGCTTATGCCGGTCGGGATCCACATAGAAGATCATCAGATTTTTTTCGCCGAAGTAGGGCAGCGTGGCGGGCTGGCCGTTCAGATCGAGCAGTTCGACGTCGGTCACCTTGCGCGGAAGTTCCTGGGCCCCGAGAGCCGTAACCGTCAGCGTGAAAGCCGCCAGCGTCAGGATCAATTTCATCTTCATCGTCGTTACGATTTTAAGTTGCAAATGAAAACAAATCTGCGCAAAGGTACGATTTTTCTTTCAATTGCGTCGCAGCGGCCGGCTATAAACTTGTTCCTTTGGTTCGATTTCCTCTCCTGGGAGAGCACGATGCGCGGTCGAAAGCGTACAGTCCGCCGCCCGAAAGGATGAAAAAGACGTAGATGCCCAGCCATACGAACTGATTTTCGCCCGCGCCGAAGCCGCCCCAGACCAGGCGCATGAAGATGCCCAGGGAGAGGATGAGCGCCGCCATCCGCACCCACAGTCCCAGGATGATCAGCACGGCCAGCACCACCTCCGCCACGGTGATGAAGATGAACACCCCCGCGCCGCTCAGGAAGAACACCGAGGGGTAGGAATCGATGATTTCATTGTAGGACTGCACTTTGCCGATGTTGTGAAAGAGCATCATCGCCCCGGCGAAGAGCCGCATGTAGAGCACCGCCCAGTCCAGGCAGCGGTATTGTTCGAGCCACGCTTCGATCCGTCGTCTCATCTTGTTCCGATTTTGGGCGAAGGGCTGCAATTCATATTCCAAATTCGCTATCTTTGCAGCCATGAAAACGAGGATTCTGTTCGTATGCCTGGGCAATATCTGCCGCTCCCCGGCCGCCGAGGCCGTCATGCGGTACGTCGCCGGCCGCGAGGGGCTGGGCGACAGCGTGGAGGTCGATTCGGCCGGGACCTACGGCGGACACGCGGGCGATCTGCCCGACGAGCGCATGCGCCGGGCCGCAGCTCGGCGCGGCTATCGGCTGACACACCGCGCCCGGATGCTCCGCGAGGAGGATTTCGGGCGCTTCGACCGGATCGTGGTGATGGACGACATGAATTACGAGGCGGCGCACCGCCTGGCTCCCTCCCGCGCAGCGGCTGAGAAGATTCACCGCATGGCGTCCTTCTTCCGCCGCCATCCCGACCGTACGTACGTCCCCGACCCCTACTACGAGGGGCACGAGGGGTTCGAACGGGTGCTGGACCTGTTGGAAGACGGCTGCGAAGGGATTGTGGAAGAGCTTAGAAATCCAGCCCGAAACTGAGGCTGTACGTGTTGCGCAGCACCGTGTTCTTCTTGGCGAAGAGGTAGGCGAAGTCGAGCCGCAGGTGGAGGAAGCGCACGCCCGCGCCGACGGTCGCGTAACTGGGATAGTACTCCCGCCGCTCGCCGTAGTGGTAGCCGGCCCGCAGCTGGAAGAGCTGCATGAGGTTGTATTCCGCCCCGACCGAGAGTTGGAAACCGCGTACGTCCGCCGGGGTGAAGTAGTAGCCCAAGTCGGTTCCGACCGTGATCTCGTGGGCGTCCGTCAGATAGGTGTCGAGCGCCGCGCCCGCCGTGAGGTTCATCGGCAGGGTATAGTCCGTCTTTCCGAAATAACCGCCCAGATTCCCCACCTTCGCGCCGGCGCGCAGCACCGAGTAGCTCCCGACGTTTTCCAGCGGCAGGGCGTAGGCCGCACTCAGGTCCACGGCCAGCGCATCGGCCGAAGCGTCGGGCCGCCGCAGGTGCATGTAGCGCGCCACCACGCCCACGGCCCACTTCTCGCCGATCCGCCGCGAGTAGCCCAGGTCGACCGCCATATCGTTGTTGCCCCGCTCGCGCAGGTATTGCCGCCAGCCGATCTGCGCCAGATTCACGTTGTCGAAGCGGCACATGCCCGTCACGGCGTAGGAGTCGAAGTCGCCCTGTCCGTAGTAGGACGAGGAGATTTGCGAGGGGCTTTGCGAAAAGATCGCCATCGCCGCATTGTTGTAGATGGCATGCGAGGCCGAGAGGGTGGTCATCACCACGCCGCCCATGCCCAGCGACTTGGCGTCGGGCGTCGGCAGCGTCGCCTCCTGCGCGCGCACTCCGCAGACCGCGGCGCAGAGCGTAAGGATGAGTATCGGACGTTTCATGTCGGCAAAGATAGCAAAAAAGATGCAACTGCACCGGTTTATGCTATGTATGGTGCGAATTTAAGGGCGGGTTCGGACTTTTCGGCCGACATCTCTGCATACCTGCGGAGTTGCTGCCACCCTAAAAAGAAGCCCCGGTTTTTACCTACGCTCCACTCCGCCTTTGGGCTTCATGCCGCTCGGTGACTGTTGGCGGCGCGATACCAGCAAACAAGCCTCGGACACCTCTTCGCGGTGCTGTCCATACATAAAAACGTCCGCTCAAGCAAACTTGGCGAACGCTTTTATGCACGGACAATGCCTTACGGCATTTGTTCCGAGGCTTGTTTGTTGTCTATCGTTTCTTAACAATTCATAGCGCCGCAGCAGTGGATGACCTGGCCGCTGACGTAGGACGAGAGATCCGATGCGAGGAACAGCGCCACCTTGGCCACATCCTCGGGCGTGCCGCCACGCCGCAGCGGAATCTGCTTGTACCACCCCTCCTTCACCTCGTCGGGCAGCTTGTCGGTCATCTCGGTCATGATGAAGCCCGGGGCGATGCAGTTGGCGCGGATGCCGCGCGGTCCCATCTCCTTGGCGATCGACTTGGCCAGACCGATCATGCCGGCCTTCGAGGCCGAGTAGTTGCACTGGCCCGCGTTGCCGCTCACGCCCACCACCGACGACATGTTGATGATCGAGCCGCTCTTCTGGCGCGCCATGACCGGCACGACGGCGTGGATGAAGTTGAACGCCGACTTGAGGTTCACCGTCAGCACGGCGTCCCACTGCGCCTCCGACATGCGCATCATCAGCCCGTCCTTGGTGATGCCGGCGTTGTTGACCAGAATGTCGATCCGGCCGAAGTCCTGCATGATCTGCTCGATCACGCGGTGCGTCTCTTCGAAATTCGCAGCGTTCGAGGCATAGCCCTTGGCCTTGACGCCCAGCGCGGCGATCTCGGCCTCGGTGGCCTTGCCGTTCTCGTCGATCGTCAGGTCGGTGAAAGCCACGGAGGCTCCCTCCTTGGCAAATTCCAGTGCGATGGCCTTGCCGATGCCGCGGGCCGCGCCCGTTACGACTGCCACTTTTCCTTCGAGTAATTTCATGGTTCTTTTATCTTTATATGGTTAAAAACATTACCTGTTCTCTTTGCGGCAGATACAATCCGTCAGGTGGTCGTTCACGAACCCCGCAGCCTGCAGGTGGGCGTAACAGATCGTCGTTCCAAAGAATTTGAATCCCCGCCGTTTCATATCGCGGCTCATGGCGTCGGATTGGGGCGACGATACGGGAATCTCGCGCAGGGAGCGGTAGGCGTTGACAATCGGTTTGCGGTCGGGGAAGAACGACAGGGTGTAGTCGTAGAAGCTGCCGAACTCCTTTTGAACGGCGAGAAAAAGCCTCGCGTTGGAGATCGTCGCTTTGATTTTCAGCCGGTTACGAACGATCCCGTCGAACTGCATCAGCCGTTCGACGTCCTGCTCGGTCATCCGCGCCACCCGCTCGGCATCGAAGTCGCAAAAGGCCCTGCGGTATCCCTCGCGCTTTCTAAGGATCGTGAGCCAGCTCAATCCGGCCTGGGCACTCTCCAGCACAAGAAACTCGAACAGCCTCTTGTCGTCGGTCACCGGTTTTCCCCACTCCCGGTCGTGGTAATTTACATATAATTCGTCGGTTCCGCACCAACCGCAGCGGCCCTCTATCAAATCCTGCATAGTTACCCAATGAAGCGATCAATCCACACAAAGGTACAAAAAATATTTTAAACCGTTCCCGGGCGCAGGGATTTCGTCGAAAATGATTAACTTTACACTCCGTAAGCCGAAAACTCATTAATCCTACCGATATGAAAAGAGATTCCCAGATTTTCGAACTGATCGCAGCCGAGCGCGCGCGTCAGATGCACGGCATCGAACTCATCGCCTCGGAGAACTTCGTCAGCGACCAGGTCATGGAGGCCATGGGCTCCGTGCTGACCAACAAATACGCCGAAGGCTATCCGGCGGCCCGCTACTACGGCGGCTGCGAGGTGGTGGACAAGGTCGAATCGCTGGCCATCGAGCGCATCTGCCGGCTCTACGGCGCCGAGTACGCCAACGTGCAGCCCCACTCGGGCGCGCAGGCCAACATGGCGGTCTTCTTCGCCTGCATGCAGCCCGGCGACACCTTCATGGGGCTGGACCTCGCGCACGGCGGCCACCTTTCGCACGGTTCGCCGGTCAACATGTCGGGTAAATATTTCAAGGCCGTGGGCTATCAGCTCGACGAGCAGACCGGAACGATCGACTACGACGCCATGGAGCGCAAGGCGCTGGAATGCCGTCCCAAGCTGATCGTGGGCGGCGCATCGGCCTACTCGCGCGAGTGGGACTATGCCCGCATGCGTGCGATTGCCGACAAAGTGGGCGCACTGCTGATGGTCGACATGGCCCACACGGCGGGGCTGATCGCCGCAGGGCTGCTCGACAACCCCGTCAGGTATGCCCATATCGTCACCTCGACCACCCACAAGACCCTGCGCGGACCGCGCGGCGGCATCATCCTCATGGGCAGGGATTTCGAGAATCCGTGGGGCCTGACCACCCCGAAGGGCGCCGTCAAGATGATGTCGCAGATCCTCAATTCGGCCGTCTTCCCCGGCATCCAGGGCGGACCGCTCGAACACGTCATCGCCGCCAAGGCCGTGGCGTTCGGCGAAGCGCTCGAACCTGCCTACAAGGAGTATCAGACCCAGGTGCAGAAGAATGCCCGTGCGATGGCCGAAGCGTTCGTCAAGCGCGGCTACAAGATCGTCTCGGGCGGCACGGACAACCACCTGATGCTGGTCGACCTGCGCACGAAGTTCCCCGAACTGACGGGCAAGCTGGCCGAGAAGTGCCTCGTGGCGGCCGACATCACCACCAACAAGAACATGGTTCCGTTCGACACCCGTTCGCCGTTCCAGGCCTCGGGCCTGCGCTTCGGTACGCCGGCCATCACCACCCGCGGTCTGAAGGAGGACAAGATGGACTACATCGTCTCCTTGATCGACCGCGTGCTGCACGATCCGGAGAACGAGGATAACATCGCCGCCGTTCGCCGCGACGTAAACGCCCTGATGGCCGACTATCCGCTCTTCGCTTGGTAAGATGGAGCAGCTGATCGATTTCCTGCGCCGCCTGCACGACAACAACGACCGGGAGTGGTTCGACGCCCACCGCGCAGAGTGGCTGCATGTCAAGGGGGAGTTCGCGGCGTTCACCGAGCAGCTGATCGCGGGCATCGCAGCGTTCGATCCCACGGTCCGCGGCCTGCGGGCGCAGGACTGCACCTACCGCATCGCCCGCGACACGCGCTTCTCACCGGACAAGTCGCCCTACAAAACCTACGTGGGAGCCTACATCGCCCCCAAAGGCAAGAAGTCGGGTTTTGCGGGCTACTACTTCCACGTAGAGCCTTGCGCCGATTCGCTCGTGTGGTGCAACATGCTCTCGGCGGGAGCCGTCTGCATCGAACCCGTGGTGCTGCGCTCGATCCGCGAAGAAATTCTGGACAACGGCCCGGAGATCGAAGCGGCCATAAAGCACGCGAAGGGCTTCCGCCTGTGCTCGCACAACAAACTCAAGCGCGTCCCGACCGGTTTCCCGTCGGACAGCCCCTATGCCGAAATGCTCAAGCTGAAGGACTTCTACCTCGAAAAGCCGATCACCGAGGAGTTCCTGCTCGCGCCCGACCTCGTGGAACGCACGCTGGAGGAGTTCCGCCGCACGCAGCCTTTCCTGGCGATCGTCAACCGGGCGATCCAGTTCGCCTACGACGAGATGAGTTAACAAGAGATCGCACCGGTTCAAGACCGGTGCGATCTCTTATAGAAAGCGATATTCTCTATTCTCGAACCTTTCCTATGACCGGAATTCTCGTCACCTTGGTTTTCACCCTTACGTTCGGCTACGCCGTCTATGGAATTCTCGCAGGGCAGAAAAGGCCGCCGTCCCCGACCGGGAGCAATAAAGTGTCGATCCGGATCACCCGGATCCGGCGCCGCGAATGAATGTATGCGGGGAACCCCTCTTGGCGGAGAGTGCCCCGCCGTTCATTTCCCCGTGACGAACTTGGCGAGGTTGCGGGACTGGTTGACGTGTTGATGGCAAAGTGGCAGGCCGGCAGCTGCAAGGGAACCGGACGACGATCGGCATCAAGCATTCGGTGACGACCGTGACCTCGATCACGTAGTCGGCGCTGCGGCGTCACCTGTGAGGATGATATCGAAAAGGGGCTGAATTTTTCATTCAGCCCCTCGTCTTATTCCGCGAAAAATTTGTAAAAAAGCGGGATCGTCTCGACCCCTCGGCGGAACTGATCCAGTCCGTAACTCTCGTTGGGCGAGTGGATCGCGTCCTCGGCCAGTCCGAAACCGATCAGCAGCGACTTGATGCCCAGAATCGATTCGAATCCCGAGATAATCGGAATCGAACCGCCCGAGTAGAACGGCAGCGGTTTCTTGCCGAAGGTCTCCTGCACGGCTCTTTCGGCTGCCTTGTAGGCGGGCATGTCGGTCGGGGCCACGTAGGGCATGCCGCCGTGCAGCGCCCTGACCTTGACCTTCACGCTCTTGGGTGCGATCGCCTTTAAGTAGCGTTCGAAGAGCTTCGAAATCTTGCGGTAGTCCTGGTTCGGAACAAGCCGCATCGAAATCTTGGCCGACGCTTTCGACGGAATCACCGTCTTGGTCCCCTCGCCCGTGTAGCCGCCCCAGATGCCGTTGACGTCGAGCGACGGACGCACCCCCGTGCGTTCGAGCGTCGTATAACCCGCTTCGCCCTCCACATCGCCCACCGCGAGCGACTTTTTATAGGCCGCGAGGCTGAATGGCGCCTTGTTGAAGGCGCGCCGCTCGGCGGGCGTCAGCTCGCGCACGTCGTCGTAGAAGCCGGGGATGGTGACGTGTCCGTTCTCATCGACCAGCCGGGCGATCAGCCGCGCCAGCACGTTGGCCGGATTGGCCACCGCACCGCCGAACAGGCCCGAGTGGAGGTCCTTGTCGGGTCCCGTGACCTCGACCTCCATATAGGCCAGGCCGCGCAGTCCGCAGGTGATCGAGGGGGTGTCCATCGAGATCATCGACGTGTCGGAGACCAGAATGATGTCCGCCTTGAGCATCTTTTTGTTCTGCTCACAGAACTTGTAGAGGCTCGGCGATCCGATCTCCTCCTCGCCCTCGAGCATGAATTTCACGTTGCAGGGCAGCGAATCGGTGGCGCACATCGCCTCGAATGCCTTGGCGTGCATCCACAACTGCCCCTTGTCGTCATCGGCTCCGCGGCCCCGGATGCGGCCCTCCTGGATGACGGGTTCGAACGGTTCGGTATGCCACTCCTCGCGCGGGTCGACCGGCATCACGTCGTAATGCCCGTACACCAGCACGGTTTTCGCCTTCGGCGAGACGATCTTCTCGGCATAGACCACCGGGTTGCCCTCCGTGGGCAGTACGTCGGCACGGTCCGCACCGGCCTTTGCCAGCGCCGCGGCCAGAAACTCCGCGCAGCGCTCCATATCGGGCTTATGAGCCGATTCGGCACTGATAGAGGGGATGCGCAGCAGGTCGAACAACTCGCTGATAAAGCGGTCGTTATTGGCTTCGATATAATGTTTTACCTTATCCATTTATTCCGTTTTTCGGGTCAGTACGTAATGTTCCGCCAATGCACCCTCGACGGGCTGTCTGTCGCTGTCGAGCATGCGCAGGGCGTTGGGTTCGATCCTCAGATAGGTGACCTGTCCGTCTTTCGAGGGGTTCAGTGTCACCAGCTCGCCGTCGACCGCATATGTGCCGTGCTCGACGAACTCCGCGTCGCGGTCGACGTAGCGGCTCTGCTCGGTATAGGTCCCGTCCGCGCGGAGCGTGAGCGTCGTTTCGATGCCCGGACAGTCGGCGGCGGGAAGCGTGCCGCTATACGTTCCGGCTACCTGTTCAGTGGCCATTTTCGCCGGCTGCCGGCCCGTTGCGACAGCCGTGGCCGTCTTTTTCTGCGCGTTGCCGCCGCAGGAGGCCAGTAGCAGCAGGGCTGCCGCGGCCAGAATCGCTCTTTTCATAGTATCAGCTATTACAGATTTCCCGGATCTCCCCGATAAAGCGCTGCGCCAGCGCGTCGGCCTCCTCCATCGAGCGGGCCTCGGTGTAGACGCGGATGATCGGCTCGGTGTTCGACTTGCGCAGGTGTACCCAGTTCTCCGCAAAGTCGATCTTCACGCCGTCTATATCGTTCACGCGTTCACCGGCATAACGGGCTTTCACTTCGCGCAGCACTTTATCCACGTCGATCGCGGGCGTCAGCTCGATCTTGTTTTTCGACGCATAGTACGACGGGTAGGTGGCGCGCAGCTGCGTCATGGTCAACCCTTTCTTGGCAAGGAAGGTCAAAAAGAGTGCCGTTCCGACCAGCGCATCGCGGCCGTAGTGCAGCCCGGGGTAGATGACCCCGCCGTTGCCCTCGCCGCCGATCACCGCGCCGACCTCCTTCATTTTCGCAACGACGTTCACTTCGCCCACGGCCGAGGCGTAGTAGTTGCAGCCGTAACGCTCCGTCACGTCGCGCAGGGCGCGCGACGAGGAGAGGTTCGAGACCGTATCGCCCGGCTTGACCGAGAGAATGTAGTCGGCCACGGCCACCAGCGTGTACTCCTCGACGAACATCGAACCGTCCTCCGAGACGAATGCCAGCCGGTCCACGTCGGGATCGACGACGATGCCCAGGTCGGCCTTCTCGCGCACGATCGCCTCCGAAATTCCGGTCAGGTTCTCCGGCAGCGGCTCGGGGTTGTGGGCAAATTCGCCGGTGGGTTCGCAGTTCAGACAGACGACCTCGCACCCCAGGCGGCGCAGCAGCTCGGGCATCACGATGCCGCCCACCGAGTTCACGGCGTCGACGACCACCTTGAAGCGGCGTTTGCGCACGGCTTCCGCATCGACCAGCGGCAGCGCGAGCACCTGTTCGATATGCCGCTCGTTGAACGGTTCGCGCGACAGCACATGCCCGATGGCATCGACGGCGGGGTAGGCGTAATCCTCCTCTTCGGACATCGAGAGCACCTCTTTGCCCTCGCTGTCGGTGAGAAATTCGCCCGAGGCGTTGAGCAGTTTGAGCGCGTTCCACTGGCGGGGATTGTGCGAGGCGGTGATGATGATGCCGCCGTCGGCCTTATAGGTGATGACGGCCATCTCCGTGCCGGGGGTGGTGCAAAGCCCGACGTTGATGACGTCGGCCCCGCAGGCCAAAAGGGTCCCCTCGACCAGATTGGAGACCGTTTCGCCCGAAATGCGGGCGTCGCGGCCCACGACAATGGTAAGTTTTTTGCCCGGGTTGCGGCGGGCGATCAGCCGCGCATACGCCGTTGTGAACTTCACTACGTCGGGCGGCGTGAGGTTCCCGCCCGCAGCGCCTCCGATCGTTCCGCGGATGCCTGAAATGGATTTGATAAGTGTCATGTTCTATGGATTTATTGTTCGTCGTGACGACAGGTTAAGTCTGCGAAAAATTTTGATATTCGAGGTAAATATATTACTTTTATGCCAATTATAAAAATTAAAACCGACCGCTATGAGAACTATTCCCGCTTCCGAATTGATAATCAACGATGACGGATCGATCTTCCACCTGCACCTGCGTCCCGAACAGCTCGCCGACACGGTGATTCTGGTCGGCGATCCCGGCCGCGTGGCCCTCGTGGCGGAATATTTCGACCAAAAGGAGTGCGAGGTCGCCAACCGCGAATTCAGGACCGTTACGGGTACGTACAAAGGCAGGCGCATGACGGTCCTCTCGACCGGCATCGGCATCGGCAACATCGACATCTCGGTGACGGAGCTGGACGCGCTGGTCAACGTGGACTTCGCAACGCGGCAGGAGAAGACCCAGAAGACGCAGCTGACGCTGGTGCGGCTGGGCACGTCGGGGGCGATCCAGCCCGACATCAAGGTGGGGGAGGCCGTCTTCTCGCGCACCTCGGTGGGCTTCGACGGCCTGCTGAATTACTACAAGGGGCGCAACGAGGTCTGCGACCTTGAAATCGAAAAGGCGTTCATGGAGCACACCGGATGGAACGACCTGCTGCCCAAGCCCTACTTCATCGACGCGGACAAGACCCTCTTCGAGCACTTCCGCGACGTGACCCGCGAGGGCATCACCGTCGCCGCACCGGGCTTTTACGCCCCGCAGGGCCGCTGGGTGCGGCTCGAACCGCAGGACGTGCACCTCAATGAAAAGATCGAATCGTTCGACTACCAGGGCCGCCGCATCACCAACTTCGAGATGGAGGGTTCGGCGCTGGCCGGCCTTGCGGCGCTGATGGGCCACCGCGCCGCCACGATCTGCACGATCATCGCCCAGCGCATCGCGCTCGACGCCTGCACCGACTACAAGCCGTTCGTGAGGAAGATGATCGAAACGGCCCTCGACAAACTCGCTCAACTGAAATAAGACAAGCAACATAAAAACAGAAAGAAACGTATGAAATTTTCCGTATCAAGCTCCGCACTGCTCTCCCTTCTGGCCACGACCGGCAAGGTCATCAGCAACAAGAATACGCTGCCCATCCTGGATTACTTCCTGATGGAACTGAGCGGCAATACCCTGAAAGTCACCACCTCAGACCTCGAAACGACGCTTATCGGCTCGATCGAGGTCGACCGCGTCGACAGCGAAGGCACGATCGCCGCGCCCGCCAAGCTGATGCTCGACTCGCTGAAGGAGTTCTCCGAACTGCCGCTCGAAATCGACGTCAACGACAAAAACTGGGAGATCCGCATCAACTGGAAGAGCGGTTCGCTCTCGATTCCGGGCGCGAGCGCTGTAAGCTATCCCGCCGTGCCGCAGCTGAGCGCCGAGAAGAAAGAGCTGCGTCTGGACGTGGACACGCTCGTGAACGGCATTAACAAGACCATCTTCGCCACGGCCGACGACGAACTGCGTCCCGTGATGAACGGTATCTTCATCAGCATGGCTCCCTCGGCGCTTACGTTCGTGGGAACGGACGCCCACAAGCTGGTCAAGTACGAAGCCAAAACCGGGAACGACGTCTCCGCCTCGTTCATCCTGCCGAAGAAGCCCGCCAACCTGCTCAAGTCGGTGCTCCTGAAGGAGGACGACGCGATCGAGGTGTCGTTCGACTCGAAAAACGCCCTGTTCCGTCTGAAGAGCCACACGCTGGTCTGCCGTCTGATCGAGGGCAACTACCCGAACTACAACGCCGTCATTCCGGCCAACAATCCCAACAAGGTGCTCGTCGACCGCATCGAGCTGGTCAACGGCATCAAGCGCGTGGCCGTCTGCTCCAACCCGACGACCAACCTGATCCGCATGAACATCGCCGACAACAAGATTAATCTCACGGCCCAGGACCTCGACTTCTCGGTATCGGCCAACGAGACGATCTCGTGCAGCTACGACGGACAGGAGATTTCGATCGGCTTCAAGTCGACCTTCCTCGTGGAGATTCTTTCGAACATGGAGACCCCGACCGTGGTGATCGAACTGGCCGACTCGACGCGCGCCGGCGTCTTCAAGCCCGTCTACGACGACGAGCAGTCGAGCGCGACGCTCATGCTGCTCATGCCGATGATGTTGAACGCATAACGCCCCACGAATGAAGTTAAACCTCAAACGCCCGATCATCTTCTTCGACCTCGAGACCACGGGAGTGGACACCTCCCGGGACCGCATCGTCGAGATTTCGATGATCAAAATCATGCCCGACGGCGAGGAGATCGTCAAGACGCGCAGGCTCAACCCCGGCATGCACATTCCCGCGGAGGCCACGGCGATCCACGGCATCACGGACGAGGACGTCAAGGACTGTCCGACCTTTGCGCAGGTGGCCCGCTCGCTCGCCCAGTTCGTGCAGGGGTGCGATTTCGGCGGCTTCAACTCCAACCGTTTCGACCTGCCGGTGCTGGTCGAGGAGTTCATGCGGGCGGGCGTGGAGGTCGACTTCAAGCGCCGCAAGTTCATCGACGTGCAGAACATCTTCCACAAGAAGGAGCAGCGCACGCTGGTGGCCGCCTACAAGTTCTACTGCGACAAGGAGCTGGACGACGCCCACTCGGCCGAGGCCGACACGCGCGCCACGTACGAGGTTCTGAAGGCGCAGCTGGAGCGCTACGACGATCTGGAGAACGAC
Source organism: Alistipes sp. (assembly GCF_048465635.1). Classification (GTDB taxonomy): domain Bacteria; phylum Bacteroidota; class Bacteroidia; order Bacteroidales; family Rikenellaceae; genus Alistipes. The sequence continues at coordinate 211,689 of NZ_DBFWLF010000028.1, read as the reverse complement.
ATCGACGCCCTGTCTGCCTACTCCTGCCGCGCCGAGGCGGCCGATTACGCGGGCCGCATCCTCTACAACGAGAAGGGCGAGGAGGTCTTCGGCTTCGGCAAGTACAAGGGCCGTCCGGTGGCCGAGGTGTTCGCCGCCGAGCCGAGCTACTACGCTTGGATGATGAACGGCGACTTTCCGCTCTACACCAAAAAGGTCATCACCGAGATCCGGATGCGCGACAAAACGAAGTGACGATGAAAAAAGTCTTTGTGACACTCCTGCTGGTCGTCTGGGGTTTCTGCGCCATTGCTGCGGAGAAGTCGCAGACGATCGTCTATATCAACGGTACGAAGTACTACGTCCACACCGTGCAGCCGGGCGAGACGCTCTACACGCTCTCGAAGACCTACGGGGTGGGCGAGCCGGTCATTCTGGAGAACAACCCCTCGCTGGCGGGCGGTCTGAAAGCCGCCGAGAAGATCCGCATCCCCTACGTGGCCGACGCGCCGGAGGCGATCTCCGACAAGAAGCTGCGCCGCACGTTCGACCAGCACTTCGTCTCCAAGGGCGAGACGCTCTACGCCATCTCGCGCCGCTACGAAATCCCGATCCCGATCCTGATGGAGGACAACCCCAATCTCGACCCGATCCACCTGCGGCTCGGTGAACGGATTCTGGTGCGCAAAAAGAAGATCGGCACGCAGGACGCAGCCGGCACATCCGTCGAGTGGGAGGAGTACCGCAATTCGCTCAACAGCGTGGCGGGGGATTCGGTCGCCTACCACATCGTGCATCCGGGCGAGACGTTTTACTCGCTCGCGCACCGCTTCAACATCTCCGAAGCGGAGTTGGGGGCGCTCAACGGAGGACTGAAAGCCGCCGATCTGAAGGCAGGGGCTATGATTCGTGTTCCGGGCGTCTCCTACCGCGAACCGGGGGCGGTCGAAGCCGATTCGCTCCGGCAGGCGGGCGGTCCCGCCGCGGAGCAGACCATGCGCGAGGTCCCGCAGATCGAGTTCCGCGCGCTGCGCCCGGGACAGACGCTCGAAGTGGCGCTGCTGCTTCCGATCGCCGTCGACGGGGAGTCCAACGCCAACTACCTGGAGTTCTATCAGGGCTTCCTGTTAGGACTGGACAGCGTGAAGACCGCCTACGGTATCTCGGCCAACGTGACCCTCTACAATACGGAACGCAACCCGGAAAAGGTACGCGAAATCGTCGAAAACCCGGCGTTCGAACGCACGCAGCTGATCGTCGGTCCGGTCTACGAAGAGGGGCTTTATCCGGTCGTCCGCTTCGCCGAGGAGCACGCCGTGCCCGTGGTGTCGCCGCTGGCCAATATCACCCGCATGAACAGCGATGCGCTCTTCCAGCTGGCCCCCGATCCGGCCAATAAATATGAGAAGGTCTCCGACCTGATCAACGGCGACAAGCGCGTTACGCTGATCTACTCGCCCACGACGGATGAGGAGTTCGAGCGGGAGGTGCTCGCGCTGCTGGGCGATTCGGAGTACGGGCGGTTTGACTACCGCTACGAGCATCCGTCCGTGCGCAAGGAGAGCGGCTCCCCGAGCGATCTGACGCCCCTGCTGGAGAACGGCGACGACAACGTATTCATCATCCTGTCGGACAACGAGGTGGACGTGGACCGCATTCTGGCCGCCCTGGCTTCGGCCGACACGAACCTCACGGCACGCGGCCGCACGGCTCCCCGCTTCGTGGTGCTGGGCAACGCCCGCTGGAACCGCTACAACAACCTCGACCGGGCGATCTTCTTCAAGGACCGCGTGATCTTCATCTCGACCTACCACGCCAAGCGCGACGCCGAAGCCGTGACGGCATTCGACAGCGCCTACATCCGCGCGTTCGGCGCGTTGCCGACGCTCTACTCCTACCGCGGCTACGACACGGCCGCGATCTTCTGCCCGGGAATGTTCAACGACATCGAATACGACATGGAGGGCCGCCGCTACACGCCGCTGCAAACGACCTATTTGTTCGGGCAGGGCGAGGGGCGCGACAACCACGTCAACCGCAACTGGACGCGCGTGAATTACAACACCGACTTTACCATCACTATCGAATAGCTATGGCTGCCATGACGAACAATACGATTCCCGAAAAGACCATCGAGCGACTGAGCGAATACCGCCGCACGCTGCTGGCCAGCCACAAGCAGGGCATCACGCATATCTTCTCGCACGTGCTGGCGGGCATCCACGGCATCACGGCCGTGCAGGTGCGGCGCGACCTGATGCTCATCGGCTTTTCGAGCGATACGAAGAAGGGCTACGACGTGCAGGTGCTCATCGAATACATCAGCAACATCCTCGACAGCCCCACGCCGATGAACGTAGCCGTGCTGGGTATGGGCCACCTGGGGCAGGCCATCACCAAGTATTTCAACGGCAAGGGGCTGAAACTCAAGATCACCGCCGCATTCGACGTCGACCCCGAAAAGGTCGGCAAGACCATCGACGGCATCCCGTGCTACCACATGGACACGTTCGAGTCGACGGTCGAGGACAAGGACATCTCGATCGTGATCGTCTCCTCCCCCACGAAGGTGGCCCCGACGCTGGTCGTGCCGATCATCAACGCCGGTATCCGCGGCGTGCTGAACTTCACCTCCACGCCGCTGAACTTCCCGCAGGGCATCATCGTCGAGAATTACGACATCACCACGCTGCTCGAAAAAGTCGCCTACTTCGTCAAGGAGAGCGATGGCAGCAACTCCTGACCGACGGCGCATGAGGGTTTTCCGGGGTTTCGATGCACTTCCGCACTTCACCCGTCCGGCCGTCACGGTCGGATCGTACGACGGCGTGCACCTTGGCCACCGGGCACTCATCGAGCGGCTGGTCGCTGAGGCCCGCGCGCGCGGCGGCGAGAGCATCGTCGTGACGTTCGATCCCCATCCCCGTGTGACGCTGGGGCGCGCCGAGGGGCTGCGCCTGCTGACCACGCCCGAGGAGAAAGCCGCCCTGCTGGAGGGGCTGGGGGTCGACAACCTGATCGTTATCCCGTTCGACCGCACGTTCAGCGCTTTATCCGGCCGGGAATTCGTCGAACGTTACCTCGTCGGCCGCCTCGGAGCCGAAGTGCTCGTCGCGGGCTATAACCACCGCTTCGGCCACGACCGCTGCCATTGCGACGCGCTGCCGGCCGACAGCCTGAAAATCGTGCAGGTCGGCGAATGCGTGGTCGACGGCCATCATGTCAGTTCGACGGTCATCCGGCGGCTGCTCGACGCCGGCGACATCACCGAGGCCGAACGGCTGCTGGGCCATCCGCTCAAAATCAATCCGCAACCCAAAGATAGTTAAGTTCATGTTATCCCACGACTGCCAGATCCGCGTGTGGTACAAACACACCGACCAGATGGCCATCTGCCATCACTCCAACTACATCTGCTACTACGAAGCCGCCCGCAGCGAGCTGCTGCGCGCGCTGGGCATGTCCTTCGCCGAGGTCGAGCGGCGGGGAATCATGATGCCCATCCTGGAGGTGCAGTCCAAATACCGCAAGCCCGCTTACTTCGACGAGCTGCTCACCGTGCGCATCATCCTGCGCGAAATGCCCTCCACGCGGATCAACTTCTTCTACGAACTCTACAACGAAAAGGGGGAACTGATCAACACGGGCATGACGCAGCTGGGCTTCATCCACAGCGATACGCGCCGCCCGTGCCGCTGTCCCGAGTGGTTCCTCGACCTGCTGCGCGGCCGCTGGACGGACGAATCCCCAACAACCGATAAATAACCGCCATGAAACGTTTTTCAGCCGCTCTTCTGCTGCTCCTGCTCGCAGTCCTGCCCGTTGCAGGCGCGGCCCAACACCAGGTTGTCCGCATCCTCGCCATCGGCAACAGCTTTTCGCAGGATGCCGTCGAACAGAACCTCCACGAACTGGCCGCCGCGGAAGAGATTCCGACCGTCATCGGCAATATGTATATCGCCGGCTGCTCGCTGGAGCGCCACGTAAACAACGCCCGCGAAAACAAGGCCGCTTACGCCTACCGCAAGATCGGACAGGACGGGCGGAAGGTCGAGCGCAAACGCGTCTCGCTGGAAGAGGCGCTCGCGGACGAAGCGTGGGACTATATCACCCTGCAACAGTCCAGCCCCTTTTCGGGCCAGTACGACACCTACATGGCCTCGATGCCCGAACTGATCGACTACGTGCTGTCGCATGCGCCGCACGCGACGCTGCTGATCCATCAGACCTGGGCTTACGCTCCGCACTCGACGCACAAGGGATTTGCCAACTATGACAACGACCAGATGACCATGTACCGCGCCATCACGGAGGCGGTGCGCAAGGCGTCGCGGAAAACGGGAATCAAACGGGTCATTCCGGCCGGTACGGCGATTCAGAATGCCCGCACCTCCGCGCTGGGCGACGATCTGACGCGCGATGGGTTTCACCTCGATCTGGTCACGGGGCGCTACATCGCCGCCTGCACCTGGTTCGAAACGCTCTTCGGCCGACCGGTCATTGGCAACGCCTACCGTCCGCAGAAGATGACCGAGGAGCAGCAGCGGATCGCCCAGCAGGCGGCGCATGCCGCCGTCCGCCGCCCCTGGCGCATCACGCCGCTCGGCGAGGCGAAAAAATAGCTTTCCCTCCGAAAACGAGCAGGGCCGCACCCGGATGGAGTGCGGCCCTGCTGCCTTCGGGTCGTCAGACCTATTTTTCGATCAGCGAGATCGAACGCTGGATGAAATCGGACAGGTTCTTGCCCTTGAGCATGCCGTTGGTCAGCAGCGCCAGGTCGATGATCTGCTTCACGAGCCGGTTTTCGCCGCCGATCTGCATCAGGCGCTGGTTGCGCTCGTCGCGCAGCGTGACGATCTTCTTCGAAAGCTCCTCGCGCGTCGACTTCTCCTCCGGCGTCAGATCGGCCTCTTTCTTATCTTTCACCACCTCGTCGAAGCGCTTCTCCTCGGCCACGGCGGCGTCGATCTTCTTGGTGATCGACTTGAGCTTGTCGCCGTAGGCCTTCTCCGCATCGGCTAGGATGTCGGCGACGATGGGGTGGTTGGCGTTCACCGCGATGGTGAAGTTGTCGGGCATCTGGCCATAGAATTGGCTCATACCTCCGCCGCCCATCTGCGCCATCTCCTTCATGCGGCGCATGAATTCGTTCTGCGTGATGACCACCGGAGCCTCGTCGGGCGACATGGCCTCGAACGAAATGTTGTAGTGGATCTTGTCGTCCTTGGGCATCTGGCTTTCGAACACGGGGCGCAGAATCTCCTGCTGCGCCTCGGTGAGCGACATTTTGACCGAATCCTCCTTCTGGATCAACTTGTCGATCACGTCGCTGTCGACGCGCACGAAGCGGCTCTCCTGGTTCTTCGCCTCGTACCAGTTGATGTAGTGGCTGTCCAGCTGGCCGTCCATCACCAGCACGTCGTAACCCTTCCCCTTGGCGGCTTCGAGGAAGGTGTGCTTTTCGACGGGATCGTCCACGTAGAGGAACACGACCGTCTTGTTCTTGTCGGTCTGGTTCTCCTTCACCATTTCCGTGTACTCCTTCGGGGTGAAATACTTGCCCTCGGTATTCTTCCAGAGCATGAAGTCCTGCGCTTTCTCGGCGAACTTCTCGTCGGTGAGGATGCCGTATTCGATGAAAATCTTCAGATCGTCCCACTTCGACTCGTAGTCGGCGCGCATCGAGGTGAACAACTCCTGCAGACGGTCGGCGACCTTGCGGGTGATGTAGCTCGAAATCTTCTTCACGTTGGCGTCGCTTTGCAGGTAGCTGCGCGACACGTTGAGCGGAATGTCGGGCGAGTCGATCACGCCGTGCAGCAGCGTCAGATACTCCGGCACGATCCCCTCCACCTGGTCGGTGACGTAGACCTGGTTGGAGTAGAGCTGGATCTTGTTCTTCTGAATCTCGAAGTTGTTGTGAATCTTCGGGAAGTAGAGAATGCCCGTCAGGTGGAACGGATAGTCGATATTGAGGTGGATCGAGAACAGCGGCTCCTCGCTCAGCGGGTAAAGCTCGTGGTAGAACTCCTTGTACTGCTCCTCGGTGATGTCGGCGGGCTTGCGCGTCCACAGCGGGTCGACGTCGTTGATGACGTTGTCCTTGTCCGTGTCGACGTACTTGCCGTCCTTCCACTCCTTGACCTTGCCGAAGGCGATCGGCACGGGCAGGAAGCGGCAGTACTTCTTGAGCAGCCCCTCCACCTTGTCGTGGTCGGCGAACTCCAGCGAATCCTCCGACAGATGCAGCACGATGGTCGTACCGCGGTCGTGCTCTTCGTCGCTCTCCTCCATCTCGAATTCGGGCGATCCCGTGCAGCTCCAGCGCACGGTCTTCGAACCCTCCTTGTAGGAACGGGTGATGATCTCCACCTTGTCGGCCACCATGAACGAGGAGTAGAAACCCAGTCCGAAGTGGCCGATGATGGCCTGATTCTTATATTTCTCCATGAACTCCTCGGCGCCCGAGAAAGCGATCTGGTTGATGTAGCGGTCCACCTCCTCGGCGGTCATGCCCACGCCGCGGTCGGTGACCGTCAGCGTCTTCCGCTCCTTGTCCGCGGCCACACGGATCGTCAGGTCGCCCAAGTCGCCCTTCATCTCGCCGATCGAAGAGAGGGTCTTCAGCTTCTGGGTAGCATCCACGGCGTTGGAGATCAGCTCGCGCAGGAAAATTTCGTGGTCCGAATAGAGGAATTTCTTGATCACGGGGAAGATGTTCTCCGTCGTAACTCCGATTTTTCCGTTTTTCATAGTTTTATCGTTGAGATTTGATTATTCGCTGTTCGGATGTTCATCAAACGGTGTGCCAGCGCCCGATCCCTGCCATTCTGTCAGTTGGCGACTGACATAGCGGGTTGCCGGAACCGGAATTTTACGGATCGGTCGGGATGGACCGCCACGAACGCAAGACGTGAAAATAGAACTCCGCCCGGCTTCTGACGATGCCGGGCGGAGTTTTGTTGGCGTATAAATCCGAATTACCGTGCGTAAAGCCGGAACTTCATCGAGAACGTCTCGCCCGGGGCGATGGCGCGGAATCCGGCGGCCACCGGGTCTGCGGCGTTGGGGGCGTTCGTGATCCACGACTGCGGTTCGGGGCAGCAGTAGGGTTCTTTGCCGCCGTTGTTCCAGAGGGTCCAGTAGCACGTCTTATCGTCCACCTCGTAGAAGGTGCGAACTCCCGTGCGCCGGTTTTCTACCAGCGCACCGCGGTAGGGCTTGCCGTCGACCTCGATCTCGCGCAGCGTGAAGCCCGCCTCGATCGGCTCGCAACCGGTTACCTGCAAGCCGTCCTCGCACAGCCGGGCGAACTGCTCGGTAAGGGGCAGCGTGCGCCCCGTGGGCAGGTTGCGGTCGCTAAGCTCGACCTGCTCGCCGACAGCCACGCGCATCGCGTAGTCCCCGGCCGTGCCTCCGGCGAACGGAATACGCATGGGCGTATGGAACCCTACGCCGACAGGCATACGCTCCTGGCTGCGGTTGGTAAAGCAGACCTCCTGCTCCAACCCCTCCGCGGTCAAGCGATAGATGATCTTGCACTTGAATTCGTGCGGGAAATCCCGGTAAACCGCATCATTGCCCCGGTTGGAGTAGTAGCGGCACTCGACCATCACCTCATCCTCCGTTTCCCGGGCCTTCGACACCGCGAACGGCTCCCCTTTGAGGATGCCGTGGTGGTAGTTGTGCTCCTTCTCGATGGTGATGGGGTATTGGTAGGTGCGCCCCTCGAACGTGTAGCGCCCGTCCTCGATGCGGTTGGGCGGGAAGAGGAGCGGCAGACCGAACACCTGCGGACGGCTGCGGAACGTTTCGATTTCGTCCGGCTCCGGGGTGCGGAGAATCTCCGCGCCCAGCCGGGTATTGGCCAGCCGCACGAGATTTCCTCCGACCGACGGAACCAGCAGCGCCGCGTAGTCCCCCTTGGCAAATTCGACGGCCTGCAGGCCGTTCCACGCGATGCAGCGCAGCATCTTAGAGGAGTTTTTCGAGTTTCGCCTTCAGCGCCTCCTTCGAGCACGCGCCGACCTGCTTGTCGGCCAGCTCGCCGTTCTTCAGGAAGATGATCGTCGGGATGTTCCGCACGCCGTACTTCATCGTGATATCGTCATTCGCCTCCACGTCGCACTTGGCGATGACGGCGCGCCCCTCGTATTCGGCGGCCAGTTCATCCACGATGGGCGACATCATGCGGCAGGGACCGCACCATTCGGCCCAGAAGTCGATTACCACGGGTTGCCCGGAGGCGAGCACCTCGTCAAAATTGTCGTTGTTGATTGCTAATGCCATAGTTTTTATGTTTTAGATGTTATGCCTTCCCTTTTATGTTTATGCGATCGAATACTTGATCTCGTTGTCGTCCAAATACGATACCAGCGACTGCGTAAGGCTGACCTTGAACCCTTTCGAGAAGAGTTTGACCGTCACCTGCGACTCCCGGTCGATGACGTTCACCCGCAGCAGGGTATCGCCCTTCGATGCACGCACCCGCTCCGACAGATCGCGCACCAATTCCGCCGTCACCTCCTCCACGGGCAGCAGCAGCGAAATCTCCTTGATCATCGTGTCGCGCATCTCCTGCAGCTGCACCATCGAAATGACCTTGAACTCCAGCTCCTGATCATTGTAGGGCTTGGGCTGCACCTTGCCCCGGATAAAGAGGAAGTAGTCCGTGAAGAGGTACTTGCGGAAGTTCTCGTAATCCTTGCTGAACAGCGCGAATTCGTGGGTCCCGTTGTAGTCCTCCAGCACGAACTTGCCCCACGGCTTGCCCGTCTTGGTCATCAGGTTCTGCACGCTGACGACCATGCCCGCCACGCCGATCTCCTGCCCCTTGAGGTTTTCGAGGTTGTCCAGCTCCGTAAGCTGCGTCTTGCACATGTGGTCGATGATCACCTTATAGTCGTCCAGCGGATGGGCCGAAAGGTAGAGACCGATCATCTCGCGCTCTTTGGCCAGCGTCTCCAGCTGCGTCCAGTCGGCACAGGCCGGCAGCACAGGACGCTGAATGTCCACCTCGCCGCCGCCTCCGAAGAGGCTCTGCTGAGCGTTGCTCTTCTCGGCCTGGAACCGCTGCCCGTAGCGCATCAGCAGTTCGATGAACGTGACGCTGCTGCTGTCGCGCGCATCCGACCCGAAGAACTTGCCGCGGTGGAAGCCCGTGATCTCGTCGAAAGCACCCGCATAAGCGAGGTTTTCGAGACATTTGCGGTTGACGGTGGAGTAGTTGACCCGCTCCATGAAGTCGTAGATGTCCTTGAACCGCCCGTTGGCCTTGCGCTCGGCGATGATGCTCTCCACGGCCGCCTCGCCGACGCCCTTTACGGCCGCCAGTCCGAAGCGCACGTCGCCCGCCTTGTTCGAGGCGAAGGTGCGCATCGACTCGTTGATGTCGGGCCCCAGCACGCGGATGCCCATGCGCTTGCACTCGTTCATGTAGAGCGTCAGCTGCTTGATGTCCGTGAGGTTTCGGCTCAGCAGCGCCGCCATGAACTCCGAAGGGTAGTGTGCCTTCAGGTAGCCCGTCTGATAGGCCACGTAGGCGTAGCAGGTCGAATGCGACTTGTTGAAAGCGTAGGAGGCAAACGCCTCCCAGTCGCCCCAGATCTTGTCGCAGATCTTCTCGTCGTGTCCGCGCTGCCGACACCCCTCGATGAACTTGGGCTTCATCTTGTCCAGCACGTCGCGCTTCTTCTTGCCCATCGCCTTGCGCAGCGTGTCGGCCTCGCCGCCCGTGAAGCCGGCCAGCTTCTGCGACAGCAGCATGACCTGCTCCTGGTAGACCGTGATGCCGTAGGTGTCGCTCAGGTACTCCTCCATGTCGGCGATCTCGTAGGTCACCGGCTCCAGTCCGTGCTTGCGGGCGATGAAGTTGGGGATATACTCCATCGGCCCCGGACGATAGAGGGCGTTCATGGCGATCAGGTCCTCGAAGCGGTTGGGTTTGAGGTTGCGCAGGTGCTTTTTCATGCCCGGGGACTCGAACTGGAACAGGCCGGTCGTGTCGCCGCGGGCGAAAACCTCGTAGGTTTCGGCGTCGTCCAGCGACACCGAGTCGATGTCCACGTCGACGCCGTGCACGGCCTTGACGTTCTCCACCGCGTCCTTGATGATCGAGAGGGTGCGCAGCCCCAGAAAGTCCATCTTGATCAGTCCGACGCTCTCGACCTCCTTGCCCTCAAACTCCACCACGTTCAGGTCGGCATCCTTGGCGATGGCCATCGGGGCGAACTTTTCCAGATCGTCCTGGCCGATGATCACGCCGCAGGCGTGCACGCCCGTCTGGCGGATCGAGCCTTCGAGCTTCTCGGCGTATTTGAGCGTATTGCGGATCAGCGGATTGGGCGATTCGCGCTCGGCGGCCAGCTCGGGCGACTCCTTGTACACGAAGTCGAACGGAGTTTCGCCGTGCTTCTTGTCGGGGGTGAGCTTGTCGGGAACCAGCTTCGAGAGACGGTCGCTCTCCGACAGGGCCAGCTTCTGCACGCGGGCCACGTCCTTGATGGCCATCTTGGGGGCCATCGTGCCGAACGTCACGATCTGCGCCACGCGCTTCTGACCGTACTTCTGCACGCAGTAGCGCAGCACATCGGCGCGGCCGTCCTCGTCGAAATCCACGTCGACATCGGGCAGCGAGATGCGCTCGGGATTGAGGAAACGCTCGAACAGCAGGTCGTATTTGAGCGGGTCGATATTCGTGATTTTAAGACAGTAGGCGACCACCGATCCGGCGGCGGAGCCACGCCCCGGGCCGACCGATACGCCCATCTCGCGCGCGGCGCGGATGTAGTCCCATACGATGAGGAAGTAGCCCGGGAATCCCATCCACTCGATGGTGTCCAGCTCGTATTGCAGCCGCTCGGTGACCTTCCCGTCGAGCACCTCGCCGTAGCGGACATGCGCCCCCTTATACGTCAGGTCCTTGAGGTAACAGTATTGCTTGGCGACCATCAGCCGGTCCGAAAGCTCCTTGTCCGGGGCCACCAGTGCTTCGAGTTCGGCCACCGAGGTGCAGGCGGCGATCTGCCGCAGCAGCTCCCCGTCCTCGATCTTCTTGATGAACGAAGCCCTCAGTTCGTCCAGCACGATGGGGAAATCCTCCGGCGGCGGGAAGTTGGGCATCAGCGGGGCGTGCGTGAGCTTGTAGTCCTCGCACTTGGCCGCGATCTCCAGCGTGGTCTCCAGCGCCTCGGGGTGGTCGGGGAAGAGCGAGAGCATCTCTTCGGGCGACTTGAGGTACTCCTGGAACGTATAACGCATCCGGTTCGGATCGTCAAGATCGCGGCCCGTATTGAGGCAGATTAGGTGGTCGTGCGCCGGGGCATCCTCCGCCAGGATGAAGTGCACATCGTTCGAACAGATGTATTTGATGCCGTATTTGGCCGCCAGTTTCAGGATCGCCTCGTTGACGCGCAGCTGGTTCTCGTAGACATCCTCGTCCTTCTGCCGGTCGCCCGAGGGGTGGAGCTGCATTTCGAGGTAGTAGTCCTCCCCGAAGACCCCCTTGAACCACTGCACCACGCGTTCGGCCTCCTCCATGTCGTTGTGCATGACCGCCTGCGGCAGCTCGCCGCCCAGACAGGCCGAGCAGCAAATCAGCCCCTCGTGGTACTGTTCGAGCAGCTGCTTGTCCACACGGGGCTTGTAGTAGAAGCCCTCGGTGAAGGAGTAGGAGACCATCTTGCAGAGGTTGTGATACCCCTCCAGATTCTTGGCCAGCAGGATCAGGTGGTCGCCGGCCTTCTCGTCCTTGTCCTTCTCGAAGCGGTTCTTCACCACATAGACCTCGCAGCCGAGGATGGGCTTGATGCCGTTCTCGGTGGCTGTGTCGTGGAAGTTCTTCACCCCGTACATGTTGCCGTGGTCGGTGATGGCCAGCGCCGTCATGCCGAGCGCCTTGGCCCGCTTGATGAGCGGCTTGACGGCCGCGGCGCCGTCGAGGATGGAGTATTGCGTGTGGACGTGCAGATGGACGAATTCGGGCATTGCTTGATCGCTTTATTTTCGGTTGAGCTCCCGCAGAAGCCGCCGCCGCATCGGAAACGGGCGCAGCGGCCGGGTCGGGTTCAACCCGGACAAAGATAGCGATATTTCCGCAAAATTCCCGGCGTGACTATTGCATTTTATCAACAAAATGCTTATCTTTAAATATCCATTAAAAGGGGGAAACTATGCAAGACGAAACTATGGTTGTATTGGCGGAATACAACACCATCATGGAAGCCGAGATCAGCAAGTCGATGCTCGACAGCGCCGGCATCTGGTCCACCATCCGCAACGAGTATATGTCGGCCATCTATCCGATCGGAACCATGCCCGCCCAGCTGGTCGTCCGCGAAGACGATTTCGAGAAGGCCCGCACGCTGCTGCAGCTCAGATAACGAAAAGGAGCCATCCGCGATGGCTCCTTTTCGTTGGGAGGGTCCGACCTTGCCCTGCGGAAAGCCCGCGGCCGCGGCGGCCTGGGGTGAGTCGGTTGTGAGCGGAAGCGGTGTTTACGTCAGATTGATGCCGTAGACATATTCCGTGCGCTGGGGTACGCCGTCGACCTTGCGGGGCGTCCAATGCCTGCGGCTGTTGCGGATCACACGGATAATCTCCTTCGCCTGACGCTCGTCGGGCGTTGTCAACACCTGGTCGATGGTGATGCGCCCGTCCGCTTCGATGAAGAACCGGATGCGCGTCAGTCCTTCCTTTCCTTCGAACCGACCGTCGTGCCGCACCCGGATGCGCACCCAGTCATGAAAACTTTCGTCGGGGTTCCTGCCCAGAAAGAGCAGCGGATCGGGATTCTGCATCCGCTCGATCCGCTCGACCGGGATGCGGATCGTCAGCTGCAGGCGGTAACCGATCGGCCGACCGTCCTGCAAAGCCGGGCTCCACGTCCCCTCCATCCCCTCGAAAGCCCGGCGCATCAACCGCCGGGCAGTCTGCGTGGCGGATTCCAGTCCGCAGCTGTCGTCCCCCTCGCAGGTGTTGTCGATCACCCGCCAATTCTCCACCGCGCCCGTTCTGTCGATTCGGAAAGCGATCGCCATTTCGGACGGGAGCGAATCGCAAGGAATCCGCTCTTCGATCGCAATGCGTTCGGCCGATGCTGTTAGGCGGGCCAGAAAGAGGTTAATGTCCGTGCCGTTGAATCGGGGAGGAGTTACGCTTTGAGCGAATACCCCCCCCCAATAAAAAAAAGCGACTACCAGCAAAATTCTCTTTTTCATCGTATTTTAATTTTTGGTTAAGGGTTTCATTCGTTCCAGATGCGCCACGAGGCATCGGCCTGCGCGCGGAACATCACCTCTCCGTTGAGCACCTGCGCGCCGCGCTGGCGACCGTAATCGAGAAACTGCGTCAGCGGCGGATTGTAAACCAAATCCAGCAGGTAGTGACGGGGCGTGACGTAGGCGTAGGGGATGCGCGGCGCCTCTTCGACAGCGGGGTAGGTCCCTACGGGCGATGCGTTGACAATCAATCGGCTGCGCTCGACCACCTCACACGGCAGATTATCATAGGTGTAGTTGCCTCGGGCGGCATCGCGCGAAACGAGCGCGTAGGGGATGCCGCGCTCCGCCAAGGCGAACTGAACGGCCTGCGACGCCCCTCCCGTACCGAGGATCAGCGCCTCTTCGGGCATGTCGCCTTTGAGCAATTCGTCCAGAGCGGCCCGCAATCCGACAATATCCGTATTATGCCCCGAGAAACGGCCGTCGGCATCGCGGCAGATGCAGTTCACGGCCCCGATCGCGCGCGCTTCATACGAAAGATCGTCCAACAGGGCGATCGCCTCGCGTTTGTAGGGGATCGTGACATTCAGCCCGCACAGATCGGGCGTGGCCAGCAGGGCGGGAAGTTCGGCGATCGTTCGAAGTTTGAAACGCTCGTAGGTATGGTCCGCAAGCCCTTCGCGGGCGAACTTCTCCGTGAAGTAGGCCGCCGAAGCCGAGTGCCCGAGCGGCTGGCCGATTATCCCGAAGCGCCGCATGGTTACCGCTCCTTTTTCTTGAGGATGATGCGCGCTGCCAGCTCGATGCAGTAGATCGAAAACAGACCGACCAGACAAAGCACTACGGCCTCTCCCAGCTGGGCGTCCTGCTGTGTCAGCGCCTCGAAGCGCCCCGGCAGGACGTTGGCTTCGACGAGCGGCTGCACCTTGCCGTGGCTGTCCGTATAGGTTTCCAGCACCTCTTTCCACGGCCATACCTTATTGAGCGACCCGATCATGAAGCCCATCAGCACGGCCACCGTCACGTCGTGCCAGTGCTTCAGCAGCCACGAGAGCAGATGCGAGAAAGAGATGATACCCGCCACGGCCCCGACGACGAAGATCAGGATGACGGGAATGTCCATCGCACCCACGGCGTGCATGATATATTGGTACTTGCCCAGCAGGAGCAGGATGAAAGCCCCCGAAATGCCGGGCAGAATCATGGCGCAGATGGCGATGGCCCCCGAGAGCATCACAAACCACCAGTCGTTGGGCGTCTCGGCGGGCGAGGCGACGGTGATCCACCACGCTGCGGCGACCCCGATGACGAAAGCGGCGACGGTCCGCAGGTCCCATTTGCCGATCTGCTTGGACACGAGCACCGCCGAAGCGACGATCAATCCGAAAAAGAACGACCAGATGGCGATGGGGTGGTTCGTCAGCAGGTAGGTCATCAGCCGCGCCAGCGAGAAGATCGCCACGCCGATACCCAGCAGCACGGGCAGCAGGAAGCGGCCGTTGATATGCCGCCAAAATTCGCCGAAACGACCCCGGACGAGCAGTTTGAGCGCCGTAAGGTCGACGCGGCGGATCGAGTCGATCAGCTCTTCGTAAATGCCCGAGATAAAGGCAATCGTGCCGCCCGAAACACCCGGAACGACGTCGGCCATGCCCATGGCGCACCCTTTGAGCGCAAGGATCAGGTAGTGGGAAAATTTCATATCCGTCAGGTTATCCGGTCGGAACGTTCACGTACGGGCATGCCGTATCCCGTCGTTGCGGTCGTCCCCTTCCCGGAAATTTTGGACAAAGATAGTGCAAGCCGAGAGCAAAAGCAAACGCAGTTTGCATTTTGCCGAGGCGCAGCATATCTAAGCCGGAGTTTATCTCCGGCAAAGTAATGCAAGCCGAGAGCAAAACCGAAGCCTGTCTAAGCGGGAGTTAATCTCCCGTAAAGTGTGCAAGACGAGGGAAGAATCAATGTATTTGAGTTTTACCAATACGGCCCAACCACAGGCAAGGCAAGGCAAGTAAGTTTGCATTTTGCCGAAACGCAAACTGCCCCCCCGGGCAAGCAGTACGCCACCTGACCATCACTCGTTTCCGGAAACGGCCGACGCTCCCTTCAACCTCGTCCGCGAGGATGAAGCAATAAGTTACAGGGCAGCCTTGCGAAAACGCCGGAACTAAATCTGTCCGGCCTCCTCTTTCTGCTGTTCGAAAAATTCGGGTTTGCTGCGGCGTATGAAATCGAGCACCTCCTGCAAGCCGTCCGAAAACTTGGCGAAATCCTCCTTATACAGGAACAGCTTGTGCCGGTCGTAGGAGCAGCTCCCGTCGGGGTTGGTGATCTTGCGGCTCTCGGTGATGGTCAGGAAGTAGTCGTCCGCACGCGTGGCGCGCACGTCGAAGAAGTAGGTTCGGCGGCCGGCCTTGACGGCTTTGGTCAGAATTTGATCTCCATATTCCTCGCTCTCGCGGCGAGGCGCAGCTTGGGATGACATGACGGTCGTGGTTTCAGGGTTGATGGGGTATACAAATCAATTCGTTCGTGTATACGAATATACACGAAAAATACGAAAATCGCAAAAAACTTCGGATTAATTTTTCCCCTCCAGCAAGGGAAGGCCCTGCCGTTCCCAATCCTTCAACAGCGTGACGGCTTTGCTAAACGCATCTTTGCGTCCGGCATTCATCACCCGATAGAAAGCCTCCGTACCGAACAGACGCTGCGCCACGAGCGCCTTGAGCTGAATACGCATCAGGGGCGCAGACTCCTCCAGCGCCTTTTCGTCGGTTTTCACTCCGCGCTCGGCCCCCAGGGCGGCCAGCGCCGCAAGCATCGCGTCCGGGACGGTGTAACCGTTGTCGAACGCCTCGAACGTGGGGTATTCGCGCTCCAGCGCCGCCCGATGATCGTCCATATAGGAGATGACGTATTCGTTTACCACGCCGCGGCGGATCAGATCGGCGTAGTAGGTCGTGAAACCCGTCGTATCGCTCTCCACGATCACGTCGGGCCAGATACCGCCCCCGCCGTAGACCGTGCGTCCGGTGCGCAGCGTGCGGTAGGCCGGAGCCGCCGCATCGAGCGAATCGCGCACCGCCCCGTCGTAGCGGCGCAGGTGGTCGAGGTAGTATTCGCGCCGCTTGCCCTTTTCGTAGGGGCGCTGGATCACGCGCCCGGAGGGGGTGTGGTAGCGTGCCACGGTGATGCGCACGGCCGAACCGTCGCCCAATCCGATCTGCCGCTGCACCAGCCCCTTGCCGAAGCTGGGCCGACCGACGACCAGTCCGCGGTCCCAGTCCTGCACGGCTCCCGAGACGATCTCCGAGGCCGAAGCCGACGTCTCGTCGATCAGCACCACCAGCGGACCGTGCACGTCGCCGCCGTTGCTCTGGGCGCGGAACGACATGGCCGGCACGGCACGCCCCTCGGTCGAGACGATCGTCGCCCCGCGCGGCAGGAAGAATCCGGCCATCTCGATCGCCTGATCCATCAGTCCGCCGCCGTTGCCCCTGAGGTCGAGGATCAGGCTCCCCGGGCGGCCCAGCTTCTCGTAGGCGTCGCGGAACTCGGATATGGTGGTGCGTCCGAAGCGGTTGACCTTGATATAACCGATCCCGTCGGCAGCCAGGTAGGCCGCATCGACCGTGTTGAGCGGAATCTTGTCGCGCACGATGACGAAGTGGAGCCGTTCCGGCTCGCCCGGACGCACCACGTCGATCTCGACCCGCGTTCCGGTCTTGCCGCGCAGATGTTTGGGCACGTCCGTCTGGCGGAATCCCACCGCATCGACCGTGTCGATCCTCACGATCCGGTCATTGGGCAGCACCCCGACCCGTTCGGCCGGACCGCCCGCGATGGTGTTGACCACGCGGACCGTGTCGCGCAGAATCGAAAATTCGACCCCGATGCCGCTGAACTCCCCCTCGAAGCTCTCCTCCACGCCCTTCATCTCCTCGGCCCCGATATAGGCCGAGTGGGGATCGAGCTCTTCGAGCATGCCGCGGATGGCGCTCTCGGTCAGCGGCGCCATATCCACCTCGTCGACGTAGAGACCCGAAAGGTAGCGGTAGACCTGCGCCAGTTTCTGCATCTGCTGCATGGAGGAGAGTTCCTGCGCCGCGAGGGGCAGGAAAGAGAGCAGCGATAATATCATCAGAAACAAGCGCATAAAATCAATTATCTAAAGTTTTCAACCAGCTCACCGAAGGCCACCTGCCGCTGTTCGCCCGAACGCATGTCCTTGACCGTGGCGGCTCCGGCCTCCAGCTCCTGCGAGCCGATGATGGCCACGAAAGGGATGGCGCGTCGGTTGGCGTACTCCATCTGCTTCTTCATCTTGCCGCTCTCCGGGTAGATTTCGGCGGCGACACCCGCATCGCGCAGCGCGCGCAGCAGGGGCAGGGCGGCATCCTGCTCGGCCTCGCCAAGGTTGGTGAAGAGCACCCGCGTCGAGCAGCCGACCTCCTCGGGAAAAAGCTCCAACCCCGTCATCACGTCGTAGATGCGGTCGGCTCCGAACGAGATGCCGACGCCCGAGAGGTTCGGCAGTCCGAAAATACCTGTCAGATCGTCGTAGCGGCCGCCGCCGCAGATCGAACCGATGGCGAAATCGAGCGCCTTCACCTCGAAGATCGCTCCCGTGTAGTAGTTCAATCCGCGTGCCAGCGAGAGGTCCAGTTCCACAGGTAGATCGAGACCGGCACGTTCGAGCCGACCGAAGATCGTGCGCATCTCCCCGATGCCCTTCATGCCCGTCTCCGACGCCGCGAGCACCTCGCTCAACCGGTAGAGTTTCTGCGTGTTGTCCCCGCTCAGTTCGAGGATCGGTTGCAGTCGGTCGACCGCCTCCTGCCTTAGGCCGCGCTCCAGCAGTTCGGCCTTCACGTTGTCCAAACCGATCTTCTCGAGCTT
The DNA here is from genome assembly GCF_048465635.1 of Alistipes sp. Lineage (GTDB taxonomy): Bacteria > Bacteroidota > Bacteroidia > Bacteroidales > Rikenellaceae > Alistipes. The sequence goes on along the minus strand of NZ_DBFWLF010000028.1, from coordinate 193,588 downwards.
GTCGATGGCCACCGTGATGTCCATCATCTTGTCGGCATGGCCGATCGCTTCCGCAATGCCGCAGAGGATTTTGCGATTGTTCATCTTGAGCGCCACACGAATCCCCAGCGCCCGGAACACCCGTTCGACGATCTCAACCAGTTCGACCTCGCAAAGCAGCGAGCGCGTGCCGATCACGTCCACATCGCACTGGTAAAATTCGCGGTAACGCCCCTTTTGCGGTCGGTCGGCGCGCCAAACGGGCTGAATCTGGTAGCGCTTGAACGGGAAGGCCAGCTCGCCCTGGTGCTGCACGACGTAGCGGGCGAACGGAACCGTCAGGTCGTAGCGCAACCCTTTCTCGCAAATCTTCGAGGCGTTGCGCACCTCCTCGTCCGAAAGTCCGGCGGCGTAGTCGCCCGAATTGAGGATTTTGAAGAGGAGCTTGTCGCCCTCGTCGCCGTATTTGCCCAGCAGCGTGGAGAGGTTCTCCATCGAGGGGGTTTCGAGCGGCGCGAAGCCGTAGGTGCGGAACACGCCCTTGATCGTTTCGAAAATGTACTGGCGGCGCATCATCTCCGCGGGGGAGAAGTCGCGCGTGCCCTTGGGTATGGATGGTTTTTGTGCCATAAGATCGGAATTATTCCATCAACTTCTTATATTTCACGCGGTGGGGCTGCGTGTCGCCGCCCTGCGCCCGCTTCCACTCCTCGTATTCGCTGTACGAACCCTGGTAGAAAACCACCTTCGAATCTCCCTCGAACGAGAGGATGTGCGTGGCGATACGGTCGAGGAACCAACGGTCGTGGGAGATCACCACGGCGCAGCCGGCGAAGTTTTCGAGGCCCTCCTCCAATGCACGCAGCGTATTGACGTCGATGTCGTTGGTCGGCTCGTCCAGCAGCAGTACATTACCTTCCTCCTTAAGCGCGAGGGCCAGGTGGAGGCGGTTGCGCTCGCCGCCCGAAAGCATGCCGCACTTCTTCTCCTGATCGGCGCCCGAGAAGTTGAAGCGCGCGACATAGGCGCGGGCATTGACCTGCCGGTTGCCCAGCATGATGAGGTCCGCGCCGCCCGAGATCACCTCATAAACCGTCTTTTCGGGGTCGATCGACTTGTGCTGCTGGTCCACGTAGGCCAGCTTCACGGTCGGACCCACGCGGAACGAACCTTCGGTAGGCTCCTCCAGCCCCATGATCATGCGGAACAGGGTGGTTTTGCCCGTGCCGTTGGGACCGATCACGCCCACGATGCCGGCGGGCGGCAGCGAGAAGTCGAGCCCCTCGTAGAGCACCCGGTCGCCGAACGCCTTCTTGACCCCCTGCGCCTCGATCACCACATCGCCCAGACGGGGACCGTTGGGGATGAAGATCTCCAGCTTCTCCTCCTTCTGCTTCGCATCCTCGTTCATCATCCGGTCGTAGGCCGAAAGACGCGCCTTCGACTTGGCGTGACGGCCCGAGGGGGACATGCGCACCCACTCCAGCTCGCGTTCGAGCGTCTTGCGGCGCTTCGACTCCTGCTTCTCCTCCATGGCCATGCGCGTGGTCTTCTGCTCGAGCCAGCCCGAGTAGTTGCCCTTCCAGGGGATGCCCTCGCCGCGGTCGAGCTCCAGAATCCATCCGGCCACGTTGTCGAGGAAGTAACGGTCGTGGGTCACGGCGATCACTGTACCCTTATACTGCTGTAAATGTTGCTCCAGCCAGTCGATGGACTCGGCGTCGAGGTGGTTGGTCGGCTCGTCGAGCAGCAGCACGTCGGGCTGCTGCAACAGCAGACGGCACAGGGCCACGCGGCGGCGCTCACCGCCCGACAGCACCTTGACCGACTGCCCGGGGTCCGGGCAGCGCAGCGCGTCCATCGCACGCTCGAGCACGCTGTCCAGCTCCCAGCCGTTCACGTGGTCGATCTGTTCGTACAATTCGCCCTGCCGCTCGATCAGGCGGGCCATCTCATCGTCGGACATCGGCTCGCAGAGCTTTTCGTTGATCTGTTCGTACTCCTTCAGCAGCGCCACCGTCGAGGCGCACCCCTCCTCGACCACCTCGCGGACGGTTTTCGAATCGTCCAGCTGCGGTTCCTGCTCGAGGTAGCCCACCGTGTAGCCCGGGGAGAAGACGACCTCGCCCTGAAAATTCTTGTCGATGCCCGCAATGATCTTCATCAGCGTCGACTTACCCGAGCCGTTCAGACCGATGATACCGATCTTGGCCCCGTAGAAGAACGAGAGGTAGATGTTGTTGAGCACCCGTTTCTGATTGGTGAACGTTTTGGAAACGCCCACCATCGAGAAGATGATTTTTTCGTCTGCCATATCTTGTAATGTTTTTCGTTCGGATGATACCGGCAACAAAATCCCCGCACAAAAAATCCCCATCGTCCGGCAGTACCGAAGCCGAGAAGATTTTGCGCAAGAATCGTTGCACAAAGATAGAACGAAAATCCGGATTATGAAGAGCCGCCTCCCAAAATTCATCCGCACCGCCGCACAAATCGGGCGACGCAGCGGGGACTAAGCCGCCGAAACGGCCGCTTCCGGCGGGAGCGCCGCTACTCGCGCTCCAATTCGTCGAGCATCCCGAGCCACATCCGCCCGGTGTTCTCCAGCGAATAGCCGGCCGCCTTACGGCGCAGGGCGGGCTGCATCGCCCGGCGGCGCTCGCCGTCGCGCATCAGCGCGGCCAGCTCCCGGGCATAGGCTTCCTCGTCGAACGGAGCCACGCATACGCCCGTCGTGCCGTCCTCCCCGATGATCTCGCGCACCCCGCCCGAGCAGGAGAATGCCATCGGCACGACCCCGGCGGCCTGCGCTTCGGCCAGCACCAATCCCCAGCCCTCGAACGTGGAGGTCAGGCAGAGGATCGCCGCCGTTTCGTAGTGGGGCTGCGGGTCGGCGGCATAGCCGCAGAAGCGGACCTGCCGCAGACCGAGCCGATCGGCGAGCTGGCGCAGGTGATCGTACTCGGGACCGTCGCCCACCAGTTTGAGCGTCCAGTTCGGGAATTCCGGCTCCACGCGCGCCCAGATGCGCAGCAGCCGGTCGACGCGTTTGTCGGCATAGCTCATGCGCCCCACAAAAAGCACCTCTTTCGATTTTTCCGCATGCAGGGGAGGTTCAGGCCCCAGCGGATTGGTCAACACCCGAACCTTCGACGTCTCGGGGGAGGCGCCGACGATGTCCTCTACCTGCCGTTTGTACTCCTCGCACAACACGGCGAAGCGGTCGGCCTGCCGGTAGACTTCGCGGTACTGCCGTTCGAAACGGTGCGTATAGGTTTTGAAAAGCGTCTCCTTGGGTTTGCGGAACAGCGTCCAGCCGATCCGGCCGGCAAGCGACCCGCTGCGCCGGGCCTTCAGCTCGGAGACGATCAGTTTGTTCCGCACCTACCACATCGGCATGCCGTGATGGTGGAAGATAATTTTGCAGGATGTGTGCTCGCGGATATAGTCCAGATGCCGCAGCATGGCCACGGGGACCACGAAGTAGTCGATTCCGAGCGAGTTGATCCGCTCAGCGGCAAAAACGGCGTTGGTGCGCGACTGGAAGAAAAATTCGGGAAGACGGACGATCTGGAAGGTCCTGCGGTCCTGCGGGCTTAATATGGCCTCGTCGAGTTTGTAGACGAAAAGAAAGGCCTCAAATTTCCCCCCCCCCTACCGGTCAGGTAGCGAGCGACGTCGGAGGTGACTTTCTCCGCACCGCCCAGGGGATAGGCCTCATGGATAAACGCGATCCTTTTCATTGAATGGGTTTGCAAGTGTGTCGGGCCGAAAGACGGTCGACATTTGGCAAAGGTACGAATAAAATCGCTAAAGACACCCTATCCTTTCGAAAATCGGACCGGGAGGAAAAGAAACTCCCGGACCTCGTCGCATCGGGGTCCGGGAGCGTTCGGCTGCGCAGGGCGCAGTCAGCCGTCAATAGTTCTCCTTCTTCGGCTCGAAGTAAGCCTGCGGATGCTTGCAGGCGGGGCAGATCACCGGAGCTTCGGAAGCCTCGCAGATATAGCCACAGTTGCGGCACTGCCACCAGATTTTGCCGTCGCGCTTGAAGAAGTTGCCGTCGGTCAGGCGGCTCAGCAGCTTGAGGTAGCGCCGCTCGTGCTCGGCCTCGACGGTGGAGATCATCCGGAACGCCGTGGCGATCTCGGGGAAACCCTCCTCTTCGGCTACCTTGCCGAAATCGCGGTAGAGCACGTCCCACTCCTCGCGCTCGCCCTGTGCGGCGGCCAGCAGGTTCTCGGCCGTCGTACCGATCGGTCCCGTGGGGTAGGAGGCCGTAATGGTCACGTCGCCGCCTTCGAGGAATTTGAAGAAACGCTCGGCGTGCTCCTTCTCCTGCTCGGCGGTCTCGGCGAAGACGCCTGCGATCTGCTCGTAGCCCTCCTTGCGTGCCTTGCTGGCGAAGAAGGTGTAGCGGGTGCGCGCCTGGCTCTCGCCGGCGAACGCTTTCAGCAGATTCTGTTCGGTTTTGGTTCCTTTGATGCTCTTTTCCATAATCTTATCCGTTTAGATGTTTCTTGTTTTCACGAGAGCAAAGATAACGTTTTTCCCGGTCCTGCGCCAAAAAATCGCCATCGTTTGTTTTTATAGGGCTATTCGGATCATTTATAGAACCGACCGGTCAATTCCTCCGTATCGGTGAAAAACTGCCGGTACTGCGGCGGCAGCCGCAGCGTGTCGGCCGCCTCGGGCGGCAGAACCCGGTAATCGGGCAGCGCGACCCAGACCGGCACGGCTTCGGCCGCATACCGCAGCGTACCGTCCGGGCGGCGCGTAAGGGTGATTTCCGCCAGCAGACCCCCGTCGCAGTAGCGGCGGCGCTGGTTCGACACGAAGTTGCCCAGCGAGTAGAAGACCGCATGAAGCGAATCGGCCTCGAAAGGCTGGATGACGTGGGGATGGCTGCCGACGATCAGATCGGCTCCGGCCTGCCGGAGCAGGCGGGCCAGCGCACGCTGCCGCGCATTCTCGCGCCGGGCGTATTCGTCGCCCCAGTGGATGCACACCGCGACGCACTCCGCGCCCCGCGCCCGCGCCGCTGCAATGTCCGCGGCCATCGCCGCCGTATCGATGCGGTTGACCGTGACGCCTTCCGGCACGGGCATGCCGTTGGTCGAGTAGGTGTAGTTCAGAAGAGCGATCACCACACCCCGACGCACGAAAAGCAGCGGGTTGTTGCGCTCGCGGTCCAGGCTGTCGGTGAAGACCCCCGTGCGGCGGATGCCGCAGGCGTCGAGTTCAGCGGCCGTGGTCCGGACACCCTCCGCGCCGCCGTCGCAGCAGTGGTTGTTGGCCATGACGGCCGCGTCGATGCCGGCCAGGCGCATCGCTCCGGCCAGCGCCGCGGGCGAGCGGAAACAGGGGTAGCCCGTATAGCGTCCGCTCCGGGTGAGGGTCGTCTCGAGGTTGACGACCACCAGATCGGCGGCCGCGAAACGCGGTTCGAGCGCCGCGAATACCTCCGAGTAATCGAACCCGTCGCCCCGCCGGGCTGCCTCGACCTGCGGCATGTGCTGCATCACGTCGCCCGCGAAGAGCAGCCGCACCCGCACCGGAGCGGGACGCGACGGCGACGCTTCACGGTGCAGCCGGAAGGGGAGGGCGCAGGCCGCCCCGGCCAGAACTGCCGCCAGCGCATATCGGACGACGGGGCGCACGGGTCAGCTGCGTTTCGGGTTTTTAGGGAACCACCCCTTTGCCACGCGTCCGCGCTGCTCGAACAGCTCCCCGATCGACCAGAGCGACGAAGCGCCCCATACGGCCAGCAGCGTCGACCAAAGGATATGCCGCACGGCCACCGAGGCCGCGATGGCTGCCAGCCCCATCAGGAGGAACACCCACCAGCACCGCACGCCGAAGTGATATTCGCCCTTGATGACCAGCGGGTGGAACAGGCCGATGATGAGGAACGTCGCCACGCCGATCACCAGCCCCGTCAGATTGTATTCGCTCAGAAACTCCATAACGATCCGTTTAGGTCGCTAAGATAGCTTTTTTTCGGACACCGCACAAAAAAGCCCCTCCGTCGGGGGAGGGGCCGGAACGGGATCGGGTCCGCAGGCTCGGCGCTAAGCCGGGAGCCGCTGCGGCCTGGCCCGTCAAAAGGTCTTAGAAGTTGTACTGAAGCATCACCTGTGCGCGGTTGGCGTGGTTCTTCATCGCGTCCATGTTCTTGCGCGTGCCGTAGAGGTACTCGGCGGCAACCTTGCAGCGCGGGGTGATGGCGCAGAAGATATTGCCGAAGATGTACTGGCCCTCGCGGTATTCGTCGGCGAACGAGCCGTTCTTCTCCTCGACGCGGACCATCGAGTAGCCGCCCGACAGCCATACGCGGGGCGAGAGATTGATCTGAGCGGCAGCCTGCCAGCCCCACATGGGCATGGTCTGGATCTGCATCGGATTCTCCGGGTTGGGCGTGAAGTCGAGGCCCGAACCGGTCAGGTCCTGAATATAGGGGGTGATACCCTGGCCGTAGACGCCGTTCATGAAGAGCTGTGCCCAGTTGAAGAGGTTGATATGACCGCTGAACTGCGCGCCCCAGCCCAGCAGCGAGGTGTTCTTACCCGTGTAGAGGTTGTGCGCGTAGAGGTTGCGCAGCACGCCCGACAGACGGATGTGACTCATGCGCTCGGGACCCCATGCGAACTGCAGGTAGAGCGGGAAGTCGGGCATGCGCTGCGGCAGCTCGGCATAATAGTCGTTGTAGGTGGCGCTCAGGTCGGGCATCTCGGCGGCCACGCCGAACGTCATCACGTCGCGGGCGAACGAGACCTCGTAGCGGACCATCGTTGCGAAGTTGAAGTTATAGGCGTTGGGCCCCTGGAAGTCGATCGTGTGGGGAGCCGCCTGCAGGTCGCAGAAGGTCGTCACGTCGCGGCCCAGCGTAAAGCCCTTGAACGACACGTAGGCCGAACGCAGACGGGGCGTGTAGCTGCCGCGCGCACCGCCGCGGAAGTCGGTGTCCACGTAGACGATGACGCGGCCCAGAGCGCGCGTATTGGCGATCGCCTTCATGTACAGACGCGAGGTCGAGGCGTCCATCGTCAGCTTCTGCTTGGTAGCGAACGATCCCGGGATGGGAATGTCGTAGGGCACGAAGTCGAGGTTGTCGACCACGCCGCAGAAGTCATAGGCGGTACGGAGCTGTATGAAGCCGCCCATGGCGAACGAGAAGCGGTTGTTTTTGCCCGTAAAGACGAACTGAGGCTTCTCCGCCTGCTGGAACCCGTAGCGATGGGTTTCCAGATAGTCCTGCGTAGCGTTTTCCACCGCCAGCCGGTTGAGTGCCGCAGCCTGCTGCATGGCCTCGCATCCGCCGCAGTTGTAGATCGTGTCCACTTCGTGCACGGAAATCAGGTAAACCGTGGGCGAGTACTCCCCGTCCTGGGCTTTTTCCGCATAGCGCTGAGCCGAGGCGGAGGTGGCAAGAAGCAGGGCCACAATCAAAAGTCGAAAAGTTTTCATAAGCCGATAAATTTGGTTTTTTAAATTAACTTGCCTTGTGCGATATGTTTTGCTTTTGGAAAACAATGAGTTAATATTCACCGGGGAAATTAGCAAGTTGTATGCCAAATAAATCCGCACGGAATTTGATTTTGAAGCCCGAACGAGGTTTTTTCCTATCTTTGCGGCGGGATAAACCCCGGCCCCCTCCGGCTGCGCGGCCGCAGGCTGCCGACGGAGGGGAACCGACTGTACGAACCGTATAAATAAAGGTATAATGCTTTTTGCGATCATCACCCTGATGGCCCTCGGAGCCATCGCCGCCGACATGCTGCGCTGGCGGCGTCTGCGGCGCTCGTCGCCCGGATGGCACGGAGCCTTCGTCGTCTATGTCGCGCTGACCGACCTGCTGCTGCCCGCGGTGGTCGTCTCCGGCGCGCTGGTGCGCGACAACTCCACCGCCTTCATGGCTTTCGCCATGTGGATGTTCTGGGCGTGGATGGTCACCGTGCTTCCGCGCATGGCCTACTACCTCTGCGAACTGCTGCGCCTGCCGCACGTGGGAATCCTCGCCGCGCTGGCGGTCGCGGGCGTACTGGTGTGGGGAGCCACGGCGGGCCGCACGACGCTGCACGTCACCGAGACGGAGGTCTGTTCGGCCAAACTGCCCGAAGCGTTCGACGGCCTCAGGATCGTGCAGTTATCCGACATACACGTAGGCACGCTCGTTCGGCCCGAACGGGAGTTGAGCCGCCTGGTCGACAGCGTAAACAGCCTCCGTCCCGACCTTGTCGTATTCACGGGCGATCTGGCCAATGTCCGCTACACCGAACTTAACGATAGGGTGCAGCGGTTGCTGGGTGGCCTGCACGCCCCGCTGGGGGTCTACTCCGTCACGGGCAACCACGACGTGGGAGCCTACATCAAGGACACCGTGGCGCTTCCTCCGGCGGTGAATCTGCAACGGCTGATCGCCATCGAAGAGGGGATGGGGTGGCAGGTACTGCAGGATACGACCGTCTATCTGCATCGCGGCGGCGACAGCATCGCCCTCTCGGGCATCGCGTTCGATCCGGCTCTCCGCAAGCGCCGCCACGACGCCGAACTGCCTCCGGCGCGGCTCGACGTGGTTTACCGCGACGTGGCGGATTCGCTCTTCAACCTGACCGCCGTCCACCTGCCCCAGCTTTGGGGGCAGATCACCGGGGCGGGTTACGGCGACGTGACCCTGGCGGGCCACGTACACGCCATGCAGCTCAAAATCCGCCTCTTCGGCCGTTACTACTCCCCGGCGCAGTGGCTCTACACTCAGTGGAGCGGACGCTACGACGACGGCCCCCGGATGCTCTACATCAACGACGGCACGGGCTACGTCGCCTATCCGATGCGCTTGGGCGCATGGCCCGAAATCACCCTTATAACCCTGAGACGATGCGCGTGACCCTCTCCGCCGCGGTTACGGCCGACGGCTTTCTGGATGACAACACCCCGCAGCGACTGCTGATCTCCACCCCCGGCGACTGGGACGCCGTGCTGCGCCTGCGCGCCGGGCACGATGCGATTCTGGCCGGGGCCGAAACGCTGCGCCGCGACAACCCGGCGCTCCTGCTGCGCGACGAGGCTGCCCGCGCCCGCCGCCGGGCGTGCGGGCTGCCGCCCGACCTGAGCAAAGTGACGCTCACCGCCTCGGGCCGCCTCGCCCCCTCGCTGCGCTTCTTCACGGAAGGGGAGGCGGACCGGTATGTGTTTGCTACATCCGAATTACCTGAATTGCAATCTGTTGCGACCGTTATCTCCTGCGGAAGTTCCGTTACGGCCCGGCGGATCGTCACCGAACTGGAGAAGCGCGGCGTGGAGCGGCTGCTGGTCGAGGGCGGCGCGCAGGTGCTCGAAATGTTCCTGCGCGAGGGGATGGCCGACACGGTGCGGCTGGCCGTGAACCCGTCGCTGAGGCTGGGGGAGCAGGGCGGGGCGCGCTTCGCGTTCCAACCGCCGGAGGACGCGCCCTGTCTGAGGGAAGAGGTCGACGGCATGCGGGTGGTCACCTGCACGCTCCGTCCCGACACCACGGACGAGGACCTATGCCTGCTGCGGCAGGCCGTCGCCGAGAGCCGGAAGTGCACCCCCAGCCCCACGTCCTACTGCGTGGGAGCGGTCGTGGTCACCCGCGCGGGCGAACGCTTCGCCGGCTACACGCACGAAACCTCGCCGACACACCATGCAGAGCAGGAGGCCGTCGCCAAGGCTCTCGCCGCCGGAGCCTGCCTGCGGGGCGCGTCGATCTACTCCTCGATGGAACCCTGTTCCGTGCGGGCGAGCGAACCCGAGAGCTGCACGGAGCTAATCCTGCGGCATGGTTTTTCGCACGTCGTCTTCGCGCTCTACGAGCCGGACCGGTTCGTCTGCTGCCGCGGAGCGCTCACGCTGCGCGAGCGGGGCGTGGACGTGCGCGCCTATCCAGGGCTGGCGGGGGAGGTGCGGGCGGTCAACGCCCACCTCTGGCCCTGAAACAGGCGGATTTTGTGTCCAAAAGGGCCTAAAAATGTTCCGAACACCCGGACGATCGTGCAAGCGAAAAGAATAACGTCTATATTTGCTCAAAACTTTCAGAAGCAGTATGAAAACAGCAGTCAGAATCGTGTTGACAGCTGCCGTGCTGGCAGCGGCCGTCCCCGTGTTCGCGCAGTCGGCACAGCAGCCCCTCACGCTCGACGAAGCGGTCGCCGTGACCCTTGCGGAGAATCCCGCGATGAAGGCCGCCGCCTACGAGGAGCAGGCCGCCGTCCAGGAGCGGCGGGCGGCCATCGGTCTGCGCATGCCGCAGATCAGCGCCACGGGAGCCTACGCCTATCTGGGCAAGGACATCGGATTCGATTTCAATAACCTGAAAGGCCCCGTCGGCGATTTTGCGGGCAAGCTGATGCCTTATATCCCCGACCCGATCAAGCCCACGCTGGTCGGACTGCTGGGCGATCTGAACTCCACCGACCTCTTCCTCAAGCTGCAGGACCGCAGTCTGGGATTCGTCGGAGGCGAAGTGACCGTGCCGATCTGGCTCGGCGGCAAGATCAACGCCGCCAACCGGGCCGCCCGCATCAACGAGCGCACGGCCGTGGAACAGGGGCTTCAGACGCGCAACGCCCTGATTTCGGAGTTGGCCGAACGCTACTTCGGCCTCTCGCTCGCCACACAGGTCGTTCAGGTCCGCGAGCAGGTCGCCGCCGGCATGCGCCGCCACCTCGACGATGCCGTCGCGCTGGAGAAGAACGGCATGATCGCGCAGAGCGAGCGGCTGTACGTCGAATTCAAACTGGCCGAAGCGGAACGCCAGCTCGCCGACGCGCGGCTGCAGAAGCAGACCATCGCCAGCGCGCTGAGCAACACGCTGGGGCGCGAGAACGACTGGCAGCCCATGACGGCGCTGTTCATCCTCGACCGGCTGGAGGAGCTGGCCTATTATCAGGACCTCGCCGAAGAGCGCAACCCGCTGCTCAATCAGGTGGCGCTCAAGCGCCGGCTGGCCGAGGAGGGCGTGCGCGTCCAGCGCGCCGAGTTCCTGCCGCAGGTGGCCGCTATCGGCGCGGGATCGTTCTACAACTACCAGGTCGCCGGATTCGTGCCCCGCTGGGCCGTGGGCGTGGGGGTCAATATCAAGCTATTCGACGGTCTGAACCGCGAATACAAGTATTCGGCCGCCAAGCAGACCGTCCGCCGCGTCGGCGAGCTGGAGAACAAGGCCGGCAAGGATATATCGGTGCTGGTCGAGAAGCTCTACAACCAGCTGCTCAACTACCGCAACCAGATGACTTCGATCGACGCTTCGCTCGCCTTTGCCGAGGAGTACCTGCGCATGAAGAACGCCGCGTTCCTCGAGGGGATAAGCTCCTCGACCGACCTGATCGACGCCGAGCTGAACCTGGCGGGCGTCCGCACGGAGCGTCTGCAGGCGGCCTACAACTACGACCGGCTACTGGCCCAGCTGCTCGAAGCGGCGGGCGTGAGCGACGAATTCACCGCCTATGCGCGCCGCAGCGACGCGCGGCAGATTCTTTTCGACCGGAAATAACGGACCGTCCGCCGGCAACCGGCGACGAAAGCGGACGTCGCACCCGACGGAAAGCGAAAAGAGTTTCAGCGAAAAAAGACAGAAGCAAAAATACAAACCTATGAAACGCAGCAACATCATTGGAATCATCGCGGCCGCCGTAGTCATCGTGCTCGCGGTCATACTGATCAGCTGGTACGTAACGCGCCGGACCCCGATGCTGATTCAGGGCACGGTGGAGTGCACCACCTACAAGGCCTCCTCGAAAGTGCCGGGCCGCATCGACTGCATGAAGGTCGAGCAGGGCGACCGGGTCGAGCAGGGCGAACTGCTCTATACGCTCTCCACCCCCGAACTCGAAGCCAAACTGCAGCAGGCCGAAGCCGTCAAGAGCGCCGCCTCGGCCCTCGACGAGGCGACGCTGGCCGGCGCGCGCGTCCAGCAGATCGAAGCGGCGCTGAACCTCTGGGAGAAGGCGCAGGCGGGGCTGGAGCTGGCCCGCAAAACCTACCAGCGCATCAAGAACCTCTACGAAGAGGGGGTCGTACCGGCGCAGAAGCTCGACGAGGCCGAAGCCAACTACAAGGCCATGCAGGCTTCAGCCGAAGCGGCCAAAGCGCAGTACGAACTGGCCAAGGACGGCGCACGCAAAGAGGACAAGGAGGCTGCCGCCGCCCGCGTCCGTCAGGCGGAAGGGGCTATCGAGGAGGTCGAATCCTACATCAGCGACGCCATGGTCTACGCCCCCATAACGGGCGAAATCTCGACCATCATCGCCGAACAGGGCGAACTGGTGGGCAGCGGCTATCCCGTCGTGGCGATCCTCGACCTCACGGACATGTGGACCACGTTCAACATCAAGGAGACGCTGCTGCCGGGAATCCGCGTCGGAACCCGCATGATGGGCTTTATCCCGGCTCTCGACCGCGAAGTGGAGTTCGAGGTGACCTACATCGCCGCGCAGGCCAACTTCGCCACCTGGGCAGCGACCCGCACGCAGGGCGGCTTCGACATCCGCACCTTCGCCGTCAAGGCCAAACCCGTCTGTGCGGTCGAGGACATCCGTCCCGGCATGAGCGTGCTGGTGGACTGGGATCAATTCAGGTATTAGGCGATGCGCGGCTTCCTGCGGAATACCTGGGCCGTGATGCGGCGCGAGACGATGCGGATGACGCACCAGCCGATGTATGCGGCGCTGCTGTTCATCCTGCCGCTCCTCTCGTTCGCCTTCTTCGCGCTGCTGTTCGAACGGGGCGTGGCGCGCAACATTCCCATCGCCGTGCTGGACGAGGACCACACCTCGCTCTCGCGCAAGGTGACGCAGATGATCGACGACACCCCGACGGCGCTGGTGGCTTACGGCATCCAGTCGATGCACGAGGGCGAGCGGCTGATGCGCGAGGGAAAGATCATGGCCATCGTGCAGATTCCGGCCTTCTTCGAGAAAAACATCCTGAGCAACAGCCAGACGCATCTCGAAAACTACATTTCGGGAACGAACATCACGGTCAACGGCCTCTTGTCGAAAGACATACAGACCGCTGTAACGACCTTCACGGCCGGTATCCAGATTCAGCTCTTCACCAAACAGGGTCTGACCGAGCGGCAGGCGATGGCGCAGCTGATGCCCGTAAGGTTCAACAAGCACGTATTATTCAATCCCTACATCAATTACGGCTATTACCTCTCGCCGAGCTTCATGCCGATGATGCTGCTTATCTTCACCGTCATGGCGACCATCTTCGCCATCGGCAGCGAGCTAAAACATGCCACGGCTCCCGAATGGATGGCCGCGGCCGACGGCTCGGTCGGCGCGGCGCTCACGGGCAAACTGCTGCCCATCACCTCCATCCTGTTCTTCATGGCGCTGGTGATGCTGCTGATTATCTTCAAGGTGGTGGGCGTGCCGCTGAACGGCAGCCTCACGGTCGTGCTGGTCGGAACGCTCCTCTTCCTGCTGAGCTATCAGGCGCTCTCGGTGCTGATCGTCGCCCTGCTGGCCAACCTGCGTCTTTCGCTCTCGATCGGCGGCGGCTACTCGGTGCTCGCCTTCACCTTTTCGGGCCTGACGTTCCCGATCATGGCCATGTGGGCCCCGATGCGGTGGATGAGCCGCCTCTTTCCGTTCACCTACTACACCGACATCTTCATCGACCAGATGATGCGGGGCGCTCCGGTGGTCTACTCGCTGCCCGATCTGGGGTATATGTCGCTGTTCATCGTCTTACCGCTTCTGTGCCTGCCGCGTCTGAGGCGGGTATGCACGGAGGAAAAATTCTGGGGGAGGCTCTGACATGAACCGGTTCACACACCAAATGCGGTCCTACCGGCAGCAGCTCGTGTCGGTGATGGGCAACGAGTTCCGGGCGATCTTCACCGACGAGGGGGCGATGCTGATCCTCGTGTTCGCGCTGCTGATCTACGCGACGGTCTATTCATTGGCCTACGGCGCGCAGGTGCTGCGCAACGTACCCATCGGGGTGGTGGACGAGAGCCGCACCCCGACCAGCCGCAGCCTGACCGACTCGTTCAACGCCGGACCCAATACCTACGTGGCCTACGACCCCACGAACATGGAGGAGGCCAAAGAGCTATTCTTCCAGCGCAAGATCTACGGCATCGTCTACATTCCCTCGGATTACGAGGAGAAGCTGCTGGGCGGATCGCAGGCCAACGTGGCGATCTACGTCGATGCCAGCTACTTTCTGATGTACCGGCAGGTGTTCCAGGAGATCGTCACCTCGATCAGCGCCACGGGCGCGATGGTCGAGTTCCAGCGTCTGATCGCCAAAGGGGCGAACATTCCGCAGGCGCAGGCCACCTCGCAGCCCGTGATCTACCAGTCGCACAACCTCTTCAACCCCTACCTGGGGTACGGGTCGTTCGTCATGCCGGCCATCATCATGGTCATCATCCAGCAGACGCTGCTCATCGGCATCGGCATGATCGGCGGCACGTGGCGCGAATACGGGCTTTACCGAAAACTCCGCCCCGAGGGTCGCCGCCAAATGTCCACGCTGCCCATCGTACTGGGCCGCTCGCTGGTCTACGGACTAATCTACGCCGTGACGTCGACCTATATCCTTGGCCTGCACTACAAGTTGTTCCACTACCCGGACAACGGGACGACGGGGGCCGTCGTGGTTTTCATGGCCGCCTATCTGGCCGCCTGCATCGCCATGGGGCTGGCGCTCTCGACGCTCTTCCGGCGCCGCGAAAACTCGCTGCTGCTGCTGTTGTGGACCTCGATCCCGATTCTGATGCTCAGCGGCGTCTCCTTCCCGCGCGAGGGCATTCCCGACTGGCTCTACAACTTCGGCCAGCTCTTCCCCAGCAGCCACGGCGTCGCCGGACTGATCCGCATCCGCTCGATGGGGGCCACGTTGGGCGAGGTGCTGCCGGAGGTAAAAATGCTCATCATTCTGGCCGTCATATACGGCGGGCTGGCGCTGATCGGAACCCACCTGGTCATCGGGCGCGAAATGAAGGAGCACGGAAACCTGCACGAATAAAAGACCGCAGCCCGCAAACGAAAATCACCCCCGCCGGAACTTCTCCGCGGGGGTGATTCGCTGATAAACGCTTCGAGCGACCTATCTCGGGCCGTGGAAACCGCCTCCCGGAGGCGGCATGCCAGGCATACGGCGCGCAGAGCCGCTGCCCACACCGTCGTAATCCTTGATGTTGCGCGAACCCTTCTTGCCGAAGCGGCGCAGGTTGTAGGAGAACTGCACCATGTAGTAGCGTCCGACGACGCTGTTGGTGGCGTTCTGCGTCCAGCCCGATCCGGTCGAACGGACGAACGAGGTGTTCTGGTTCAGCAGGTCGTTCACGCCGATCATGATCTCCCCGCGCCGGTTGCGGAAAATCTTCTTGCCGATCCACGCGTTGCACAACAGGTAGGAGTCGTCGTAGTCGTTGGTGAAGCCGAGGTACTGCGTGTAGGCGGCGCTGGCCGTGAAGGTGAAGCCCAGCGGGAAGACGAACTTCATGTTGGCCGAGGCCGTGTGGTTGAAGTAGCGGTTCTTGACCTTGCTGTCCTCGTAACGGTTGGTCGCCTCGTTGTAGGTTCCGTTCCACGCGAGGGTGAAATCGACGTTCTCGGAGATGTTGCTGCCCAGCACGGCACGCGCGTCGTAGCCCATGTTGTGGGTGTCGTTGCGCTCGCCGCCCGTGATGAACCCGTCCGCACCGACCTGCCCGCCGAGAATGCTCGGGACGGTCGAATAGGTCACTCCCGCCATGACGTTGAAATTGCTCTTCAGAAAGCCGATCGGGAAGCCGTAACTCAGGTGCGTGCGCAGCGAGCGGTAACCGTCCAGATTCACCGGCATGGAGTAGTAGTTGGGCATATACTCCTTGTCGTCGATGGTCATCTTTCCCGGGTTCTGCACCAGATGCGTGGCGTTGTAATCCTGCATGGCCTGGAACGAGAACATCCACATGAACGTGCGCCCCTTTTCCACGTTGGAGTGGATGTAGTGGAAGCGGATGTTATGGCTGTACGCCGGATTGAGGTTCGGATTGCCGTGCGTGATGTTCTGCGCATCCGACACGTCGTAAACCCCTTGCAGGTTGCTCACCGACGGGCTGTCCGTATAGGAGGAGATGAACAGACGCAGCGAATTTTCGCGGTTGATATTCAGCTGGCCCATCATGAAGTAGGTCACGTTGTTGTAGTTGTGCCGGATCCGGGGATCGTCCGAAGCCCCGGACTTGACCACCTCGCCGTCGAGCGCCGAACGCTGGTAATAGACGTTGGCGATAAAGGTGTTGCGGTCCTTCGAAAAGCGGAAGCCGGGTCCTACGTTCTGGCGCAGGTAGCCGCTCCGGTAGAAGCTCGAAAGCCCCGCGTCGGGCTGCCGGTCGCCGATCACGAAGTCGCTGCCCGTGACGTAGGACTTCTTGTCGCGCTCCTCGTTTTCGTACGACGCCCGGTACTGGAAGCTCACCTGGGCGTGTTTGGCCACGGGTTCCGTGTAGGTGAACTGACCGCGCAGGCTGTACTTGGTCGAGGGGGCCTGCGTGCGCAGGTGGCGCAAAGCGAGGTAGGGCGCAGGATTCCACTCCCCGGTTTCGGGATCGACCGCCGGGCGGTCGGGCTGACTGCCCAGCGTATTGGACCACGAGCTGGAGTTGTTCGTGTTGTCCGTGTAGCGCACGTCGCCGTCGAGGGTGATGGTGCGTCCGTCGCGCCCCAGTTTGGCCCGGTAGACGGCGCTCGTGCGGATCGTATAGCCGTGGCGCAGGGCGTCGCTGAAGTTATCGGTGCGGCTGTATCCGCTGCCGCCCTTTTCGGGCGCACCGTACTGCCAGCCCTGCGTCGTAGAGAGCGGGTCGTTGGACTGGTAGCTGAAGCTGGGACGGATCATCAGATTCTGGTTGTCCGAGATTTTCCACTCCAGCCGCGCATTGAAACGGTGGTTGTAGGCCTTCGTATCGGAATCGCCGTCGGTAGCCAGCGTGTCGATCTTATACATCGGCGCTTCGTACCACTTGTCGATCCTCGACTGGTTGGTCGTGTGGGTGTTGTTGAAGAAGTAGCTGCCCTGGAACGAGAGCTGATCGCGCTTGCCCCACGTATCGGAGTAGTTGATGCCCAGGGCGTTTACCGTTGCCACGCCGCTCTGGGGCCGCACCATGTACTGACCCACGCCGCGGCGGCCGCCCCCTTTGCCCGAGCTGCCCGACACGCCCAGAATGTCCTCGAACGAGAAGTTCTGCTGGTTGACGTTGTTGAAAAGTCCGATCAGCGACACACGGCTGTCTCCGCTGAAAATGTTGGCGTTGCCGCCCGCGATGTATTTGAACTTGTCCCCGGTCTTCGTGTCGGCGTCGAATCCCGCACCGGCGTAGAACTTGCCGAACTGGCCCTGCCGCATGTTTTCGCGGGTGACGATGTTGATCGCCTTGTAACCCTCGCCGTCGTCCATGCCCGAAAATTCGGCCGCGTCGCTAAGCTTGTTATAGACCTCGACCCGATCCACCGCCTGCGCGGGCAGCGACTTGATGGCCGTGGTCACGTCCTCGCCGAAGAACTCCTTGCCGTCGACGAAGACCTTCTTGATCTCCTCGCCCTGCGCCTCGACCGCACCGTCCGTGATGGTGATGCCCGGCATCTTCTTCAAGAGGTTCTCCACGTCGGCGTCGGTAGCGACCTTGAACGCCCCGGCGTTGTAGCTCACCGTATCGCCTTTCTGCGAGGTGCGCAGCGCCTTGACCTCCTTGACAACCGTTTCGATCTGCACGCCCGGCTTGAGGCGTATCTCGCCCAGATTCTGCCGCGCAGCCGAGACCTTGAACTCCGACGTATGGTCGTTGTAACCCAGGAATGCGATCCGGAGGGTGTATTCGCCGTAGGGGAGCGATGCGACGGTAACAGCGCCCTTGTAGGCCGAGGTCAGGTACTGTGCCTTGTCGGGGTTGTTCTTGGGTGCGACGGTCACCACCGCGCCGACGACCCCGTCGCCAGTCTCCCCGTCCAGAACCGTTGCCGTAACCGTTCCCCGCTGGGCGAAAGCCGCCAGCGAGAGCAGCAGGAGCAGGGTAGTCAATCCTATCTTCTTCATTCGTTTTCCGATTTGCTTTTTTGCGTGCACGAAGTTAGCTTTTTTATCCTTTTAAACCATCCTGCACGGGGCGAAACGACAAAAAAAGGGGGCCAGCCGACAGGCCCGCCCCCTTCGACTGCAACAAGTCGTACACTAACCTAACCTCACTTATTGCACTCTTTCCCGCACGGCTTGTTGCAATCGGTCCCCTGCTTGCAGCCGTGACCCTTGCGTGCCTCGCGTCCGCGCGGACGGCACTCGGGGCCCTGCGCCTGCTTCCACTGCTCGTACTGCTCGGGCGTAAGGATGCTCTTCATCTTCTCGGCCTCGGCCTGACGGGCGGCGCGCATCTGCTGGTGCATCGACTGCATCTCCTTGACCTCCTGCAGGTTGTATTCGTACACCTGTTTGGTCTGCTGCTCGTTGAGGTTCAGCTTCTCCTTCATGCGGTCGGTCTTGCGCTGAGCCATCTGCTCGGCCGTCGGCATCTCCTTGTGCATGCGTCCCTTGTTCTGATTCTGGGCGAAAGTACCCGTTCCTGCCAGCAGGCAGAGCGCCATTGCGGCTGCAAAAATTCTCTTTTTCATAATCCGTTATTTTGGTTGTTGTTCTTTCAGTCGGTCGATGGCCGATCCTTCCACCGTACGATGCAAAGGTAGGGCCACAATCGACTTCCCGGAACGGCTTTCCGGGTCAAACGGCTCGATCTGAGGTTAAAACGGCTATTCTGCAGGGTGACCCGACGTCAGCCACGCCTTGAATTCGGGGACGCGGGCTTTGGAAATGACGATCCGCTCGGGGGTTTCGACGGTCAGCCGCAGCGAAAGACGGCTTCCGAACCAGACGACGATCTCCCGAACGGCGCTGCGCGCGACGATGAACTGCCGGTTGGCGCGGAAGAAATCCTCCTCGGGAAGCAGGGTCTGCAACGCTTCGAGCGTCTTGTCCAGCGGATAGGTCTCGCCGTCGAAACCGTAGGCCGTGACCTTCTCGTCGGACGTGTAGCAGAAGGCGATCTGCTCGCGGCGCAGGGGGATGATCCGGTCGCGCACGTGGACCAGGAACGTATCGGCCTGCTGCCGGACGGCGGCCATCGTCCGCAGGCGCGAGCCGTAGTCGCGGCGCTGGTCGCCCGTGAGGCGGCGCAGCTTCTCCAGCGCACGGCGCATGTCGGCGGCGTTGAGCGGTTTTAAAAGATAGTCGATGCTATTGACCTTGAATGCCTCCAGCGCATATTCGTCGTAGGCCGTGGTGAAGACGACCGGAGCGGTCACCTCCACGGTCTGAAAGATGCGGAACGAATCGCCGTCGGCCAGGTGGATGTCCATGAACAGCAAATCGGGCTGGGGGTTGGCCCGCAGCCACTCGATGCTCTCGACCACGCTTTCGAGCGTCGCCACGACCTCGATGCCGGGAGCGACCTCCTTCAGCACCGCCTGCAGGTTCAGCGCGGCGGCCGTTTCGTCTTCGATAATCAGCGCTTTCATCTCTCTTCGGGGGATTGGAGGGGCATCCGTACGATGAACTCCTTGTCGGTGTCCACGATCTCGATGCTTCGGCCCGTGATGAGCTGCCAGCGGTTGCGCAGGTTCTCCAGCCCGATGCCGGTCGAAGGCTCGGGCGTGAGTTTGGGGACTTTCGGATTGGAGACCACGAGGCAGTCTGCCTCGGTACGGATCGAAACGTGGAACGGATTGCTCCGGGTGATGGCGTTGTGTTTGACGGCGTTGCCGATCAGCGGCTGCAGGGAGAGCGACGGCAGTTTCCAGTCGAGATAGCGCTCCTCCACGTCGATGTCGAAGAAGAGTTTGTCGGCGTAGCGGATTTTGAAGAGGTAGCTGTACGCCTCGGCGAACTGAAGCTCCTCGGAGAGGGTCATCAGCGTACTCTGGCCGTTCTGGATGATGTAGCGGAACGTGTAGGAGAGCTGGTCGATGTAGGTCAGAGCCTTCGCGTCCTGCTTCTCGCGCACGAGCATCGCCAGCGAATTGAGCGAATTGAAGAAGAAGTGGGGGTTGATCTGCCCGACGAGCATGTTGTAGCGCGTCGTCAGGTTCTCGTTCTTGAGCTGTTCGTTCTCGACCACCACGGCCTGCCGCTGGGAAATCAGCACGTAGATGCGGCCGTAGAGCACCGACACGACCAGCGCGAACGAACATTTGAGCAGCAGCATGTAGTCGAGCAGGCGGCCGCTCATGAAGTTGGGTTCGATGCGCCCCGTCCGCCAGTTGATGACCGGCGCGACAAAATAGAGCGCCGCTACGACCCCGATGCACCAGATGCAGGCGCGCACGAAGCGCCGGACCGAATAGTTGCGGCGCGTAGCCGTGAGGATCGTCAGCAGCAGGAACGACACGATGAGGTAGTAGAGCAGCTGCACGGAGAGTTCCGCGGTGGCCGAAGGACGGTTGTAGACGGCCCCGTAATTGAACGCCTCGCCGTTGCGCATCCTCACTTCGCAGAGCACGGGGTGCGCCTGCGCCTGCCGCGGAGGGACCAGATCGGCCACCAGCCGGTCGCCGTCCGCAAGGCCCCAGCGCCGTATGCGGCTCATCGGCACGTAGAGGCTGTCGCCGTTCTCATAGACCAGATAGCCGTGGCCGTCGGGAGCCACCGAGAGGACGCCCTCGTCGGGGCGCGAAAGGATGAACTCCTTGCGCGGGTGCTGCGGCTCGGTTCGCTGGTCGGCCAGCAGCAGGATCACGTAGGAGAAATTGACCACTAGGCTGACCGCCACGGCGACCAGCAGGTTGAGCACCAGGTCCGCGTATTTCGCCTGCAGTTTCATCGCTGCGGCTCCTCTTCGCCGTACCAAGAGGCGTAGAGCATGTAGTCGTGCGCCGTGCGGCGGATAATCTCCTCGCGCTGCTCCTCGGTGACCTCCTTGACCTTTTTGGCCGGAACCCCCGCGTAGACCGAGTTAGGCTCCAGCTGCGCGTTGGAGAGGACCAGCGCATTGGCCGCGATGATGCAGCCCGATGGCACTACGGCGTTGTCGAGCAGGGTGGCGCCCATGCCGATCAGGCAGTTGTCGCCCACGCGCGCGCCGTGGATGATGGCGTTGTGGCCCACCGAAACATCGTTGCCGATGATCGTCTGCGAGGGGTGTTTCGCCCCGTCGTAAATCGTGTGGAGCACCACGCCGTCCTGAATGTTGGTGCGGTCGCCGATGACGATGCGGTTCACGTCGCCCCGCAGCACGGCGTTGTACCAGATCGAGCAGTCGCGCCCGACGGTCACATCGCCCAGCAGCACGGCGGTCTCCGCCAAAAAGGTATTCTCTCCGACCGCGGGCGTTTTCCCGCGTACTTTTCGAATCAATGCCATATTTCAGAGTATTTCCTTTGTTTCCAGTTCATATTCCGTCTCTTCGCCGTGGCGCAGGATCGTCATCCGATGCCGCCCCGGCACGCGGAGCGCGCTGTCGGGTTTGATGGCAGCGGCCGGAACGCCGTCCCAGCATGTCAGCGTGTCACCCTGACGCAACCCATCGGGCGCATAACCTTCGTAGAGACCCGTCACGATCCAGCCCGGACCGATGTCCGTGCGGTCGATCGTGCTGAACCCCGGCGAGCGGAAGGGGAACGCCTCGTCCGCATCCGCCCGGGGACGCAGCCAGAGGGCCGGAGCGGCGAAATCGATCGCAAAGTCGAACCGCTCGAGCAGCTCGTTGCCGATGATTCCCACGATGTCCGTCCGGGCCAGAAAACCAGATTCGTTGCGCGACACCTCGACGGGCACGTTTTTGAACGCATGCCCTCCCAACGTCATTCCGGCAGCCCGGCAGAAACAGGAGGATGCCGCGCCGCCCACGCCGCCCGAAAGGGTAGCATAGCCGACCTTCCGGCCGGAAAAGTCGCCGAACCCCGCTTCGCGGGCAGCCCGGGCCGTCAGCACTACCGCGTCGCGGCAGCCCATGTCGAGGAGGAAACGCCCCTCGACGTCATGCAGCGAATCGAGCGCCACACGCGCACTCACATAAATAAAATCGTGCTGCCGCTCCGCGTCGAGCCGGACAAACCCGGCCGATTCGAGCGTGTCGGCCGCCACTCCGCGCATATATCCCCTGCGCAGGTCGAAAGCCACGCACCGGTCGCGGAAGAAGCGCTGCCCGACGATTCCGTCGGCATCGCGCCCCAGAATACCCCGAAGATTCATGACGGGCACGAGGCCATCCGACCTCCATGCAAGCGTATCGATGCGGAACGAAAGGGTGTCGTACAATACCCTGACCTGCGTCATCCGAGAACCCGCGCCGCCCGGCATGAAGGCACGGCTGACCCGCTGCGGTGCATATCCCGACGCGGCGAGCCACGTCGAATCGACGTAAAGCCCCGCCGCACCGGTATCGAATACCAGCCGTGCGGGGATCGTATCGAAGAGCAGCGCGTCGAAACGCAGATGGCCGCCGTAGTCGAATGGCACGGCATCTTCCGGCAGCGGCGCGGGGGCATCCGTCCGCACCGGACCGCCGCAGGCGGCCAGCGCCAGCAGGGGGATAATCAGCAAGCAGAAACGCTTCATATCACTCCTCGGTTTTTGCCTCCTGCCAGAGCCGCTCCATCTCGTCGAGCGACATGTCATGCAGCATTTTTCCTTGGTTTTCAGCCTGTTGCTCCATGTAGTTGAAGCGGCGGATGAACTTCTTGTTGGTGCGTTCCAACGCCGATTCCGGGTCCACGCCATAGAGCCGCGCGGCGTTGACCAGGGCGAAAAACAGGTCGCCGAACTCGGCTTCGAGGTCGGTCGCCGTTCCCGCACGCATCTCGGTTTCGACCTCCGCGATCTCCTCCTTCACCTTGTCCCACACATCCTCCTTGCGCTGCCAGTCGAAACCCGTCGCAGCGGCTTTCTCGCCCACGCGGTACGCCTTGACCATCGCCGGCAGCGACCGCGGAACACCGCCCAGCGTGCCGCTCTTGCGGTTCTTCTTGCGCAGCTTGAGCGCCTCCCAGTTCTCCTTGACCGCATCAGGCGTCGAGGCGTGGATGTCTCCGTACACATGCGGGTGGCGGTAGATCAACTTGTCGCACAAGGCGTTCGCCACGTCGGCGAAGTCGAAAGCGCCCGCTTCCTCGCCCAGCTTCGAATAGAAAACCACATGCAGCAGCAGGTCGCCCAGCTCCTCCCGGATCCCCTCCATGTTGCGGTCGGTGATGGCGTCGGCCAGTTCGAACGTCTCCTCGATGGTGTTGCTGCGCAGCGATTCGAACGTCTGCTCGCGGTCCCACGGACACTCCCTCCGCAGCGTGTTCATCACCTCCAGTAAGCGGGCCGTAGCCTCCAAGCGTTTGTCTTCCATAGGTTCGCGGTTTGCGACAGGCAACCTGAAGCCCGGATGTGCGCGGGCGGACCGTTCCTGCCGAAATTTTCTACGGCAAAGGTAGCATATTCAGCGGAAAATCGTATTTTTGTGGAGTACAAATTCCATCCTCCCCATGAAACTACGCCTTGCAGGAGCCTTTACGCTCCTTCTGTTCGGCCTTGCCACGGCCTGCTCCCGGACTGCTCCGGAGCGCTGCACCATCACTTCGCAAACCGGGGTCCGCTTCGACGAAGGGCTTGCGCCGCTGGCCGACTACCTCGCCCATTACCTGAACGTGAAACCCGCCGGGAAAAGTATCTCCTCGGACGACGTGATCCGCCTTTCGACTGATACGACGCTCGCCGAAGAGGCGTTCCGGCTCGCGGTTGCCCCGCAGGGCGTCACGATCGCCGGCGGCGGTTACGGCGGCGTGTTCAACGGTATTCAGGCCCTCTTCCGCATGCTGCCCCCGGAGGTCTATGCCCGGGCATGCCCCGAACGGATCGAACTTCGGGACACCACGATCGCCGACGCGCCCCGCTTCGCCTATCGCGGCATGATGCTCGACGTGGCGCGCACGTGGATCGGCCCGGAAAGCGTGAAACGGTATATCGACCTCTTCTCCTACCACAATATCAATAAACTCCACCTGCACCTGGCCGATGACGAGGGGTGGCGCATCGAGATCCGCTCGCACCCCGAGCTGGCGGAAGTGGGCGGTTTTCGCGGCGGCGATTCGCCCGTGCGGGCCGTCTACGGCAAGTGGGGCGAGAAGTACGGCGGCTACTATACGCAGGAGCAGCTGCGCGAAATGATCGACTACGCCGCCGTACGCAACATCGAGATCATCCCCGAGATCGACCTGCCTGGGCACAGCCGCAACATCGCCTCGCTGCACCCCGAAATCCGCTGCAACTATCCGCCCGACACCGTTTCGACCAACGGTTACGACTACCGTTCGGCGTGGTGCGCGGCCCGCGAGGAGAATTTCGACCTGCTCGCCGACATTCTGGGCGAGGTGTGCGATTTGTTCCCCTCGGAATATATCCATATCGGAGGCGATGAGGTCGTGATGGACCAGTGGCTGCGCTGTCCCGACTGCCGGGCGCTGATGCGGCGGATGGGAACCGACGACCCGCGCCGGCTGCAGGATCGCTTCATGGAGCGTCTCCGCACGATCCTGGCCGCCCACGGCAAGCGCCCCGCCGTCTGGAACGAGGCGGCCGCGACGGGGGAGTTCACCCGCGAAAGCCGCGTCTACGGCTGGCAGAACGCAGCCGCCTGCCTCGACGCCACCGCCAAAGGCTATTCGACCGTGGTGATGCCTGCGCAGTATTTCTACTTCGACATGCGTCAAAGCCCTCACGAGGAGGGGCATGACTGGGCGGCGGTCTTCGATGCGCGCAAGGTCTACGAATTCGACTTCGCCCGATTCGGCTTCACGGAGGAGCATATGCGCAACGTGATCGGGCTGGAGGGGACCTTCTTCAGCGAAGCGTACGTCTCGCACGAACCCGAAAAACCCGACTACCTCGACTACATGCTCTTCCCGCGTGTGTGCGCTCTCGGCCGCCTCGCCTGGCGGGGCAACGACCAGGGGTGGGATGCTTTCCAGCGGGAGCTGGTCACGGAACACTACGACCGCATGGCGGCCATGAACGTCCGCTTCCGCCTCTTCCCGCCGACTCTCGTCTACCACGACGGGACGTTCACCGTGACGACGGACGACGGCTCGGAGATATATTATGTAGTGGACGAAACCCCCGAGGAGCACCGCTACACCGCGCCGCTGAAAACCGATCAGCCGCACCGCTACCGCTTTTTCACCCGGTACAAGACGGGCCGCAGCCCCTTTGTGGCCGATAAGTCCTACTACCGGACCATCCGCCCCGCGCTGACGATCACCACCTCGATGGGAGAGAGCGCCAAATTCCCCTACACCAACGCCTCGATGTACAAGGGCGTTTCCCAGACGCGACGCGCCTGCCGCCAGCAGGACTGGATCCGCTACGACTTCGCCGCTCCGGTGAAGTGCCGCGAAATGTTCCTCCAGACCGGCAACCGACAATTGCCCAAAACGATCCTCACCACGGGCTACGCCGAAGTCTCCTACGACGGGCAGACGTTCGAGCGCGCCGGGGAGCTGAAAAAGGGCAGCATCACGCTGCGGCCCGCCCGCCCGGTAAAAGCCGTCCGCCTCGTCTCCACGTGCGACGACAACGGCACGCCCTGGGTGACCATTCAGCCGCCGCAGATCAAGCCCGTCCTGTAAGATGACCGAAAGCGTCGAAACCGCCCGGCTCCGGCTCGTTCCCCGCACCGTCGAAGCGATGGACGACCTGTGTGCCCGGGAGCCGGACCCGGAGCTGCGGCAGGCATACCGGCAGATGGCGGATACCATGCGGCAGCAACCCGCCCTGCAAACGTGGGCCGCGGCGTGGCGGATCGACCTGCGCGGCGAGACGATCGGCGGAATCGGGTTCAAGGGTGCTCCGGATGTCTTCGGCAGGGTTGAGATAGGGTATGGAATCGACGCGCCGCACCGCGGCAAAGGCTATGCAACGGAGGCGGTGAACGGATTGGTCGGGTGGGCTTTTGCGCAGGAGAGGGTTCGATGCGTCACGGCGCAGGCCGAACCGGACAACGCCGCTTCGCTGCGGGTGTTGTGCAAAGCCGGCTTTTCCCGCGCAGGCAGTTCGGAGGAGGGGCTGCTGTTCCGGATCGTGCGGCCGTCGGACGTATCCGCCCGGCAGGCGACCGGTCCGGCCCCGAGCGAAACATAGGACACAGACCGCCTGTCCAACTTAAAACGCCTCCACCGATTGCCGGTGGAGGCGTTTTCTTACGGAACGGCGGCTCAGGCCCGCACCTGCGCGCCGCACTGGCGCTCGAACTGCGCCGTCAGGTTGGCCATGACGCGCTCGATGGTCTTTTCGTCCAGCGTGCGGGTCTTGTCCTCCAGCACGAAGCTCAGCGCATACGATTTCTTGCCCGCGGGCAGCTTGTCGCCCTCGTAGACATCGAACAGCGAAACACTCTTCAGCAGTTTGCGTTCCGTGGCCATCGCCACGTCGCGCAGCGCCGTGAAGGTCACGTTCCTGTCCACCAGCAGCGCCAGGTCGCGCTTCACCTCGGGGAATTTCGAAAGCTCCTCGGCGGTGATCTTCATCTTTCGGGTCGCCTTGACCAGCGCCTCGAAATTCATCTCCAGGAAGAAGACGTCCTGCTTGACCTCCATCCGGCGGCGCACCCGGGCGTCCACGACGCCGATCTGCAGCAGCTCCTTGCCGTTGAGCTTCATCGAAAGCCCCTCCGCGAAGAGGTCGCTGCGAAGCGGTTCGGTCTGCAAGGCGTAAATATCCACCCCGAAGCGGCGGAGGAGTTTTTCGGCCACGGCCCGCAGCGTGAAGAACGACGCGGCCTCGGGCCGGGCGTTCCACGACGCGGGCGAGGCGATGCCCGTCACGGCGACGGCGAGGCGGTATTGCTCCGAGTAGGCGGCCAGCGGATTCTCGTCCGTGCGGCGGTCCGCGTCGTAATAGTAGCAGTTGCCGAACTCGTAGAGTTTCAGATCGCCGTTGCGGCGGTTGGCATTGAGCGCCACGGCTTCGAGCATGTTGAACAGCAGCGTCTGCCGCATCACGTTCAGGTCGGCGCTCAGCGGGTTGAGGATGCGCACGCAGCGCGCGGCGGGGTAGCTCTCCAGCCCCTCGTAGTAAGCTCCGCGCGTGAGCGAGTTGGACATGATCTCCGTAAAGCCGTTCGCCGTCAGGAAGTCGGCGGCCAGATTCATCAGACGGTTCCGGTCGGGACGCGGCGCATAGGAGAGCGTCGAACGCACGCGGGCCGGAATCTCGACGTTGTTGTAGCCGTAGATGCGCAGAATGTCCTCGATCAGGTCGGCTTCGCGCTGCACGTCCACCCGGTAGGGCGGTACGGCGACGGTCAGCACGCCCTCCTTTTCGGAGAGCACGCGCACCTCGAGCGCATCGAGGATCGTGCGCACGGTCTCTTCGGGGATATGCTTGCCGATAAGCGCGTCGATGCGCGTAAAGGAGATGTCGAAGACGAAATCGCCGATCGGCTCGGGATAGACGTCCGTTATGTCGCTTGCGATCGTACCGCCCGCCAGCTCCTTCATCAGCAGAGCGGCGCGCTTGGCGGCATAGACCTGCATGTTAGGGTCGATGCCGCGCTCGAAGCGGAACGATGCGTCGGTGTTCAGACCGAAACGCTTGGCGGTCTTGCGCACCCACACGGGGTTGAAGTAGGCGCTCTCGATGAAGACGTCGGTCGTATCGTCTCCGATGCCCGAATCCAGCCCGCCGTAGACGCCCGCGATGCACATCGGACGCTCCGCCGAGCAGATCATCAGGTCGCGGTCGGTGAGCCTGCGCTCCACGCCGTCCAGCGTCACGAAAGGCGTTCCCTCTGCGCAGGTGCGGACCACCACCTCACGCCCCTCGATCTTCCGCGCGTCGAACGCGTGAAGCGGCTGTCCCAGTTCGAACAGGACGAAATTGGTGATGTCCACCAGGTTGTTCTTGGGATGGATGCCCGCAGCGCGCAGGCAGTTCTGCATCCACTCGGGCGAGGGACCGATCCTGCACCCCGTGACGGTCACGCCTGCATAACGCGGGGCGGCTTCGGGCCGCTCGACACGGATCGCAACCTCGAAATCGTGGTTATCCGCCGAAAAAGCCGACACGTCGGGCAGTTTCACCCGAACATTTTCGCCGCGGCTGCGCAGGTAGGCCGCCAGGTCGCGCGCCACACCGATGTGCGAGGCGGCATCCACGCGGTTGGGCGTCAGACCGATCTCGATCAGGTAGTCGTCCTCGATATGCAGATACTCCCGGGCCGTCATCCCCACAGGTGCGCCCGCCGGAAGCTCCATGATGCCGTCGTGCGCCGTTCCGATGCCCAACTCGTCCTCGGCGCAGAGCATGCCGAGCGACTCGACGCCGCGAATCTTGCTGCGTTTGATCTTGAACTCCTCCTCGCCGCCGTCGGGGTAAAGGACCGCGCCCACCGTGGCACAGAGCACCTTGAGCCCGGCCCGGCAGTTCGGCGCGCCGCAGACGATCTGCAGCGGCTCTCCGGACCCCACGTCGACCGTGGTGATGTGCAGATGGTCCGAATCGGGATGCTCCGCGCAGCTCTTCACCTCGGCGACCACGACGCCCTGCAGGCCGCCGCGGATGGTCTCGATCCGCTCGAACCCCTCGACCTCGAGACCTATATCGGTCAGTATCTTCGCAATTTCTTCCGCCGAAAGGTCGGTGTCGATGTAACGTTTGAGCCAGTTGTACGAAATATTCATATTGTTGTCGTTTGTAATTTACCTTGCATGCCGCCCGGACGATGCGCCCGTAGGTTTGGTCCTGCCGGAACGTCGCTCGCTGAACAGCAGTCGCAAAGATAGCGATTTTTCGTCAGATTGTCACCTATCCCGCAGCGGATGGGAGGGAAAAATTCCCGGGCGGCGGCGCTGTCCTGACGGATCGGGGTCGTCCAGGCCCGAACCCGACTGCCGTACACGGGAACGGCCTGCGTTCATCGGCCGAATCGGGACGTTCATCCGCCTTATCCGCCCGTTCGTCGCAAAACAATAGGCACATACCGCAAAATTCGATAATTTTATTTCAACCTGAAACCAAAAACCTATTATATGAAAACGACTTACCTATCATCCGCAGGCGGAGGGGGGGGGAATCCGTACTCCGCACCTGAACTGACCGTAATCGCTGTTTCAGCGGAACAGGGCTTCGCTGGGTCCCGTGAAACTTACGACATGGACGATATGGACGTCCAGCCGGAAGAGGAGTGGTAATCTTTAAAAAACGCAGCACGATGAAAAGACAACTCCTCCTTCCGATTTCCGTCCTGATGGCTGCGGCCGTATGCGGCTGCTCGCAGGACGCTTCCGACGATCCGGCCATCCCGCAGGGCGTGCGGGTCTCTTTCCGGGCCGATTACACCCCGACGAACGACGCCGTGGCTTCGCGCGTGAGCGTCGATCCCGCCACGGGCAAGACCGCGTGGGTCGCAGGCGACCGGTGCGGCGTCTGGGTGGTCGAAAACTCCGTCGGCAACGTACCGTTCACCAACACGGCGGAACAGACCGATCTCTTCTCCGGTACGCTCGATGCGGACATCGCCACTGCCGAACCCGTTTGGGCCTACTATCCCTACACGGTCTCGGCCGCCATGGGCAGCGGCACGCGCAGCATGACTATCCCCGTTCCGACCGCGCAGACGCAGCAGGGCGGTCTGTTGGGCGCCAATTCGGTCCTCACCGCCGCGGGAAAACTCTCGACGGACGCCTCCGGAGAGCCGAAGATTACCGCCATGCACTTCATCCACCGCACGGCCGGACTTTGCTTCAACATCTATGGGTCGCTCCGGATCGCCTCGCCCAACCCCGAGACGCTGCAGGCGGTCACCATCACTACGCTCGACGCCGTTCCGTCCGCAATTACCCTTACCGATCCGTCCGATCCGGCGGCGACCGTCTCCTATTCGGATTCGAAAACGATGACCGTGACGGTGGAGAGCGCCCCGGCAGCGATCGGCTACGCCAAGGCCGACGGCACGAAAGCATTCCTGAGTCTTCTGTTCGACGCGCCCTACCGGATCGCCTCGATCGCCGTCAAGACCGATCAGGCCCTCTACACGAAGGATTTCACCGCCCTGCCGGGCGGCTGCAAAACGATCGATCCGGCAGCCGGCAGCATCTATCCGATCAACCTGAACCTGAACACCTTCACCGTCGCGGAGAGCTTTACGCTCGGCGTACCGGGAGCGCATAACGGCTGGAACGCCGCCAGCGGCATCGCGGGACGCACCGCCGGGTTCTTCAGCGGCATGGTCTCCTTCTCAGGCGAGTACAAATACAACGACGCCGGCACCTGGTACGGCAACGGAGGCGAACCCGCCACGCTCTACTACACGCTCTCGACCACGGGCGGGAATTTCACCATCACGGGCGACTATTACGTCATCGCGGACATGGTAGGGAAGAATGCCTCGCTCGTCCACTCGGTCATACTGCCCGGCAGCATGAACGGCTGGAATCTGGAGACGGCTCCCACCTTCGTCTACGACCCGGCACGCGATCTGTGGACCGCTTCGGACGTTGCGCTCTCCGCAGGCGACGAATTTAAGATCGTCTTCAACAAGACCTGGGAGGTTAACATGAACCGCTCCATCGCGGGCGGCGGCACGGTGGAGCCGGGCGCTCCGGTCCACATCGTCTACGAAGCCTCGCACAACATGGTCGCCGGACAAAGCGGCACGTACGATCTGACGCTGGACCTTTCGACCTACGGCGGCACGCTCGTCCTGGAGAAAGTCAGCGTTCCGTAACGATTTTCCGGCGAAAAATTTGGATTTCCGGTTCCGACCCGCTATATTTGCCGAAACGAATATGACACGCAATTTCAACATACAGGCCTGGTGGTGGCGCTCATTGACTCTCGTGAACAATGAGTGCGGCCCCGTGCGCGTATGTTGACGCCGGATAACCGAATAACACGAACCCGTTGTTTACGAAGAGTAAACAGCGGGTTTTTCTTTTGCCAATACTCCACGAAGCATGAAAACAAAAAAATTCTGCCTGACCGAACGTCAGATGCCCACCCGGTGGTACAACATCGTAGCCGACATGCCCACCCGGCCGCTGCCGCCGCTCCACCCCGTAACCCGCAAACCCGTCACCAAAGCGGAGATGTCGGCCATCTTCGCCGAAGAACTGATCGAACAGGAGATGTCCGTCGAACGGTTCATCGACATTCCCGAAGAGGTGCAGGAGCTTTACCGCATCTGGCGTCCTACGCCGCTCGTGCGGGCGACCGGACTGGAACGGGCGCTCGACACCCCGGCCCGCATCTATTTCAAGAACGAGAGCGTCTCCCCGGCCGGATCGCACAAGCCCAATACGGCGGCTCCGCAGGCGTATTACAACCACAAACAGGGCATCCGCCGCCTGACGACCGAAACCGGAGCAGGGCAGTGGGGCGCTTCGATCGCCTTTGCGGCCAAGCACTTCGGCATTGACCTTCAGGTCTTCATGGTCCGCGTTAGCTACGACCAGAAGCCCTACCGGCGGCTGATGATGCAGACGTGGGGCGCACGCTGCGCCGCATCGCCCAGCACACTCACCGCCTCGGGCCGCGCCGCGCTGGAGCGCGACCCGGCGTGTTCGGGCAGCCTCGGGCTGGCGATCTCCGAGGCGGTCGAGCTGGCGTTGCAGCACCCGGAGGATACCCGTTACTGCCTGGGCAGCGTGCTGAACCACGTTCTGCTGCACCAGACCGTCATCGGGCAGTAGGCCGTCGCGCAGATGGAGATGGCCGACGCCGAACCGGACGTGGTGATCGGCTGCTTCGGGGGCGGCAGCAACTTCGCGGGGCTGGGATTTCCGTTCCTGAGGAAGAACTTCACCGAGGGTAAACATATCCGCGTCGTGGCCGTCGAACCGGCGAGCTGTCCCAAGCTCACGCGCGGCGAGTTCCAGTACGATTTCGGCGACGCGGCCGGCTATACGCCGCTGATCCCGATGTACACGCTGGGGCACGACTTCCAGCCCTCGGACATTCACGCCGGCGGCCTGCGCTACCACGGGGCGGGGGCCATCGTCAGCCAGCTGCTCCGCGACGGATTGATCGAGGCGCAGTCCGTGCCGCAGGTCGAGACGCTCGGTGCGGGCATCCTCTTCGCCGAGACCGAGGGGATCATTCCGGCCCCGGAAACGACCCACGCCATCGCCGCCGCGATCCGCGAAGCGCTGCGGGCCAAGGAGGAGGGGACGCCGAAAACGATCCTGTTCAACCTCTCGGGGCACGGGATGGTCGACCTTTACGCCTACGAGCAATACCTGGCGGGAGCCTTGAAGGATTATACACCCGGCGACGAAGAGATTCGCCGCACGATCAACCGGTTACAAAAGATTATCTGAAGCAAAGCGACGGGTTCCTACCGGGAACCCAGCCACAGAAAGACCATGCCCAGCAGGATGAACGCCAGGTCGACGGCCTTCGCGCGCAGGTTGCGCTCGTGGAAGAGCACCGCACCGCACAGGAACGACACGACGACCGAACCGCGCCGGATCATCGACACCACGGAGATCATGGCGTCCGAATCGCGCAGGGCGTAGAGGTAGGCGAAGTCGGCCAGCGAAAGGAAAATCGAGATCAGCGGGATAGCCCAGCTCCAGCGGAACGGGGTGGTGGCGTGCCGCCGTGGCCACCACACCACGGCGACCACCGCGGTCATCATCAGCAGCTGGTAGAGGTTGTACCAGCTCTGCACGAAGACCGGATCGAGCCGCGACATGATGAATTTGTCGTAAAGCCCGCTGACGGCCCCCGTCACGGCGGAGAGGGCGACGAAGAGAATCCAAAGGTTGTGCGCGAAGTCGACCCCCTCGCGGCGGCTCGAACGGCTCAGCATGAAGAGCGATGCCGCGGCCAGCGCCACGCCGGTCCACTGCCAGACGTTGAGCCGCTCGCCGAAGAGCAGCATCGCGCCCACGAGCACCATCACCGGGCGCGTGGCATTGATCGGCCCCACGATGGTGATCGGCAGGTGCTTCATGCCGAAATAGCCGAAGATCCACGAGGTCAGCACGATCGTCGACTTCAGTACGACCAGCCCGTGCGCCTGCAGATCGCCCGGGACGGCCCGGAGCACGGTTCCGTCGAACCACCCCAGACGGAGTTCCGAGGAGAGGATGGCCGGCAGAAACAGCAGCGTCGAGAAGAGCGTGTTGAGCAGCAGCACGGGGAGTACGGCATTCCCGGTGAGCGCCTTTTTCTTGGCCGCGTCGTACAAGCCCAGCAGGGCTGCGGAGCTAAAAGCGAGGGTGAGCCACATTCCGCCCAATCACTTAAAGGTCGTCGCTGTATACCGCTCCCGGCAGGTCGTGGAGGTTGTAACGCGAGGCCATCGACATGCCGTAGGCCCCGGCCGACTTGATCGCCAGCAGGTCGCCGCGGCGCGTTCGGCGCAGGGTGACGTTCTCGTCGAACACGTCGGTCGACTCGCAGGCCGTGCCGACGATGGTGTATTTGTCGTGGCTCTCCTCTTCGGAGGTGATGTTCTCGATGTTGTGATACGAGCCGTACAACGCCGGACGGATTAGTTCGGTCATCGAAGCGTCGACGATGGCCAGCCTGCGGCCCGTGGCGGTGGTCTTGTTGAACAGCACCGAGGTAATCAGCTCCCCGCACTCGGCCACGATCGAGCGGCCGAACTCGAAATGCACCTCCTTGTCGCCCACCGCGAGGTGGTTGTGCACGATCGAGAAGAGCGACGCGAAGTTGGGGATCGGCTCGTTCTCCGGCACGTCGTAGTTGACGCCCAGACCTCCGCCCACGTCGACGAAGCGGAACGAGAAGCCCAGTTTTTCGAGGTTTTCGACGATCGCATTCACCTTGCGGCACATATGCTCGAAGACGTGCAGTTCGCGGATCTGCGATCCGATGTGCAGGTGGATCCCGATGATTCGGATATGTCCGAGGTCCTTGATCTGGTCGGCGTGTTCGAGCACCTCTTCATAAGAAATGCCGAACTTGCTGTCGGCCTGCCCCGTGTCGATGCAGTGGTTGGTCTTGGGGTCGATGTCGGGGTTGATGCGCAGCGCGACATCGGTCACACGGCCCGCCTCGGCGGAGAGTGCATCGACCACTTCCAGCTCCTCGATCGACTCGCAGTTGATGGCCAAAATACCCTGCCCGATGGCGTAGCGCAGCTCCTTGTCGCGCTTGCCGACACCGGCGTAGACGATCCCCTCGGGGGCGAACCCGGCCTCGACGGCCTTGCGCAGCTCGTTGCCGCTGGCGCAGTCGATGCCCAGCCCGTACTCGCGGATGACCGCCAGCAGGCGGTCGTCGTAGTTGGCCTTGATGGCGTAATGGACCTTGTAGCCGTATTTGTTCGATTCGTAAACGACGCTTTCGAGGGTCTGGCGCAACAGCGCCACGTCGTAGAGGTAGAAAGGGGTTTCAAGCCCCCGGAGTTTGGGTGCGATTTGTCTGCTTAACATCTGAACTAACTTAACCG
Organism: Alistipes sp.; assembly: GCF_048465635.1. Classification (GTDB taxonomy): domain Bacteria; phylum Bacteroidota; class Bacteroidia; order Bacteroidales; family Rikenellaceae; genus Alistipes. The sequence continues at coordinate 159,198 of NZ_DBFWLF010000028.1, read as the reverse complement.
AGGGGCAAAGATAATCCATTCGGGCCGAACCTGCAAATCGCCGGGCGCGGCCTGTGGTCAGATGCGCTGCAGAAAATCCCCGACCGTGGGCGATTCGAAGCGAAACCCCGCCCCGAGCAGCCGCAGCGGCACGGCACATTGTCCGCCGAGCACCACCGACGACGCTTCGCCCAGCGCCCACTTGATGGCGAACGCGGGCACGACGACCGAGAACCGGGTTCCGTAATGTCGGCCGACGGCGCGGATGAACTCCCGGAGCGATCCCATGCCGGGAGCCGTGAAGTTGAAAACCCCGTCCAGCTCTTTATGGAGGATCAGAAACTCCGCCGCCCGGACCAGATCGCGCAGGTCGATCCACGAAAAAGGCTGCGATCCGCCGCCCGGAACCGCGGCCACCCCGTAGCGGGCCGACCGCGCCAGCCGCGGGAATGCGCCGCCGTCGTCGGAGAGCACCACCCCGAAGCGGGCGATGACGCAGCGCACGCCGACCTTCCGCGCCTCCGTCTCCCACCGCTCGCACAACTCGGCCAGCAATCCCTGCCCCCGCTCGGGCGAAAACTCGTCGTAACACCCCACCGTAGGGTAGCAGCCCACTGCCGAAGCCGACAGAAAAGTCCGCGTCCGCTCGCTCCGGCCGACGGCTTCGACCAGCCGCCGCGTCACCTCGACACGGCTGGCCACCAGCTCCTCCCGGTAAGCACGGCTCCAGCGCCGGTCGATCGGCGCTCCGGCCAGATTGACCACCGCGTCGCACTCCGCCACCAGGTAGGCCAGCCGGTCGCGCTCCTCGTCGGTGAAATCGGCGCGGCCGAGAGCGACGACCTCGTGTCCCTTTTCCGTAAGATAGGCCGACAGATGGCTGCCGATGAAGCCCGACGCTCCGCTGATCGCTATTTTCATCTTTTTCGTTCCCATTTTTCGACCGCGCCCGCCCGGACCGTAAACAGCGGGTGAGGTTCGACGCCCTCCGTCCCCGCCAGCGCCTCGTACCGCTCCGGACAGCGCGTTTTGAATTTATCCATCAACATCCCGAATTCGTAATCCAGCTGTCCGCGCGTCACCCCGATCCGCACCCCGCACGGCTCGCCGACCTTCGACCGATCGAAGCGATAGCCCCTGCGGTCGGCTTCGCGCAGCAGTTCCGTAAGGTAGGCATCGACCGCCGCCACGGGATCGGCGCAGGCGCTGAAACGTTCGAGCTGCGGGTGACGCCGGTAGCCGACGGTCCTTCCCGCGAGCACGGCGCGGGCCAGCAACGCCTCGCGCCAGCAGGCCACCAGCCCCGGCGCATCGAGGTAGCGGGGATGTAACGACCACAGACGCAAACGGCTTTTTCGCCCCTCTACCGCAAACTGCGTGCAAATCGACTGCCGCGGCAGCGGGGCGTATATCCGAAATTTTTCGTATATTTGCGCATATTTTTATGCGACCCTATGAAAAACATCCGCAACTTCTGCATCATAGCCCATATCGACCACGGTAAATCCACGCTCGCCGACCGCCTGCTGGAAAAGACCAACACCTTGAACCAGCGCGAAATGCAGGCGCAGGTGCTCGATGATATGGAGCTTGAGCGCGAGAAGGGCATCACCATCAAGAGCCATGCGATCCAGATGGAGTACACGGCCCGCGACGGACAGCAATATACGCTCAACCTGATCGACACCCCGGGACACGTCGACTTCTCGTACGAGGTGTCGCGCGCCATCGCCTCGTGCGAGGGGGCGCTGCTGGTAGTCGACGCCACGCAGGGCATCCAGGCGCAGACGATCTCGAACCTCTATCTGGCCGTCGGGCACGACCTGGAGATCATCCCGGTGCTGAACAAGATCGACATGGATTCGGCCATGATCGACGAGGTGAAGGATCAGGTGATCGACCTGATCGGCTGCAAGGACGAGGATATTCTTCTGGCGTCGGGCAAGACGGGGCTGGGCGTGGAGGAGGTGCTCGAAGCGATCGTCCATCGTATTCCCGCGCCCGTGGGCGACGAGAACGCTCCGCTGCAGGCGCTCATTTTCGACTCGGTGTTCAACCCGTTCCGCGGCATCATCGCCTACTACCGCGTCTTCAACGGCACGCTGCGCAAGGGCGACCACGTGAAGTTCTTCAACACGGGCAGCGAGTACGACGCCGACGAGGTGGGCGTGCTCAAACTCAAGATGCAGCCGCGCCCCGAGATCAAGGCGGGCGACGTGGGCTACATCTGCTCGGGCATCAAGACCTCGGAGGACGTGAAGGTCGGCGACACGATCACCTCGGTGGCGAACCCCGCCCGGGAGGCGATCGCCGGCTTCGAGGACGTCAAGCCGATGGTCTTTGCGGGGGTCTATCCCGTCGAGGCGGACCAGTACGAGGACCTGCGCGCTTCGCTCGAAAAGCTCCAGCTCAACGACGCCTCGCTCACGTTCGAGCCCGAAAGTTCGCTGGCGCTCGGCTTCGGCTTCCGCTGCGGCTTCCTCGGCCTGCTGCACATGGAGATCATCCAGGAGCGGCTCTACCGCGAGTTCGACATGGACGTCATCACCACCGTGCCGAACGTCTCGTACCGCATCACCACCACGCAGGGCGATGTCCTGGAGGTGCACAACCCCTCGGGACTGCCCGAGATCACCCGCATCGACAAGATCGAGGAACCCTACATTCTGGCGCAGATCATCACCAAAGCCGAGTTTCTGGGCAACGTCATCAAGTTGTGCATCGACAAGCGCGGCGTGATGAAAAACCAGACTTTCATCACGCAGGACCGCGTGGAGGTCAATTTCGACATGCCCCTGTCGGAGATCGTCTTCGACTTCTACGACAAACTCAAAAGCATCTCCAAGGGCTACGCTTCGTTCGACTACCACCGCACGGGCTACCAGCCCTCGAAACTCGTCAAGCTGGACATTCTGCTCAACGGCGAGCCGGTCGACGCCCTCTCGTCGCTCACCTATACGGATCACGCCTACGACTTCGGCCGCAAGATGTGCGAGAAACTCAAGGAGCTGATCCCGCGCCAGCAGTTCGACATCGCCATCCAGGCCGCCATCGGGGCCAAGATCATCGCCCGCGAGACGGTCAAGGCCGTGCGCAAGGACGTGACGGCCAAGTGTTACGGCGGCGACATCTCCCGCAAGCGCAAGCTGCTCGAAAAGCAGAAGAAAGGCAAGAAACGCATGCGCCAGATCGGCAACGTAGAAGTTCCGCAGTCGGCTTTCCTCGCCGTATTGAAAATGGATTGAGCCATGAAAAAGACCATCATCGACCTGTTCGAGACGTCCGTCGAAAAGTACGGCAGGAAAACCTTCCTGCTCGAAAAACGGCATCGCAAATTCGAACCCACTTCCTACGCCGAAACCCGCGAACAGGCCCTCGAGGTGGGGGCGGGCCTCGCTTCGCTGGGCATCCGGCCCGGCGACAAGGTGGCCATCCTGGCCGAGGGGAGCAACGCCTGGATCATCTCCGAGCTGGGCATGTTCTACGCCGGAGCCGTCAGCGTACCGCTCTCCATCAAGCTCGAAGAGTCGAACGACCTGCTCTTCCGCCTGCGCCATGCGGAGGTCCGGGCGCTCTTCGTGTCGAAACAGCAGCTTCCCAAGATCCGCCGCATCCGCGCCGAACTGCCCGCCGTCGAGCAGATCATCGTGCTGGGTCACATTCCGCTCGAAAAGGGCGAAACAGCCTACGGCACGCTCAAACGCTTCGGCCGCGAATACCTCGCCGCGCACCGCGACGAGTTTCTGCGGATCGGGCAGGCCATCCAAAACGACGACTACGCCACGATCACCTACACCTCGGGGACCACGTCCGACCCGAAGGGCGTCGTGCTGACGCACCGCAACTACACGGCCAACGTCGAACAGTCGATCTCGCGCATCGACATTCCGTCCTACTACCGCACGCTCATCATCCTGCCGCTGGACCACTGCTTCGCCCACGTCGTCGGCTTCTACATCATGATCGCCTGCGGCGCTTCGGTCGCCACCGTGCAGATCGGCGCAACGCCGATGGAGACGCTCAAGAACATTCCGCAGAACATCCGCGAGGTGCGGCCGCACTTCCTCCTGTCGGTTCCGGCGCTGGCCAAGAACTTCCGCCGGAGCATCGAAAGTTCGGTCCGCGCGCAGGGACGCGCCGCAGAGGCGCTTTTCCACCTGGGTTTGCGCACAGCCTACGCCTACAACCGCGACGGATACAGCAAGGGCAAAGGGTGGCGCGTGGTGCTCAAACCCGCCGTGGCGCTCTTCGACGCGCTGCTGTTCCGCAAGGTGCGGCAGGCTTTCGGCGGCAGCCTTAAGTTCTTCGTCGGGGGCGGTGCGCTGCTCGACGCCGAGCTGCAGCGCTTCTACTACGCCATCGGCATCCCGATGTTCCAGGGTTACGGCCTTTCGGAGGCAACGCCCGTCATCTCGACCAATTCGCCCAAATACCACTGGCATCGGTTCGGTTCGTCGGGCAAGGTGCTCGTACCGCTCGATCTGAAGATCGTCGATGAGGCGGGCCATGAACTCCCGCGCGGCGAGAAGGGCGAAATCGTCGTCCGCGGCGAGAACGTCATGGCCGGCTATTGGAAGAATCCCTCGGCAACTGCCGATACGCTGCGCGACGGCTGGCTCCACACGGGCGACATGGGCTACCTCTCCGAGGACGACTTCCTCTACGTGCTGGGGCGTTTCAAGAGCCTTTTGATCGCCTCGGACGGCGAGAAATACAGCCCGGAGGGGATGGAAGAGGCGATCGTCGACAAGTCACCCTACATCGACCAGATTCTGATTCACAACAACCAGTCGCCCTTCACGGCCGCGATCGTGGTCCCCAACCGCGAAGCGCTCTGCCGCGAGCTGGACAGCCGCGGGGCAGCGGGTCCCGCGCGTGCGGCCGCCGCTGCCGGGCTGCTCGGCGCAGAGATCGACCGCTACCGGGCCGGAGGACCCTTTGCCGGGGAGTTCCCCGAGCGCTGGCTGCCTGCCGGGCTGGCCATCGTCGAAGAACCGTTTACCGAACAGAACGGACTGGTCAACAGTACGATGAAGGTCGTGCGCACGAAGGTGGAGGAGCATTTCCGCCGGCGTCTGGATTACCTCTATACGCCCGAAGGCAAGAGCCTGACGAATCCCGAAAACCTCGCTTCGCTGAAAAAAATCGTCGGATGAAGCGATTTTCGTCCCTGAATGCTTGAAAAATAAAAAAAGCGAAGTATCTTTGTACTCCGTAATGCGGAAATAGCTCAGTCGGTAGAGCATCAGCTTCCCAAGCTGAGGGTCGCGGGTTCGAATCCCGTTTTCCGCTCACGAGGTCCCTTTCGAGGGACCTTTTCATTATTGGCAATCTCTTATAAAATTTGATTAACATTTTTTGTAACTAAAAAGATGCTTCATTCGATTAGCACGGGATTTGGGTGAAACGGTCAAGTGGGATCACAATCGAAAGTATTATCATGTTACAAGATCTTGTGAAAGACAAATAAATACTATCACTCTTAGATTCTCCTGATATACGAAATCGGTATGCAATTTTAATAAGACTTTCAAAGGAAAGCCTTCGGCCGGCCTGATTCTATAGAGCTGTATAAAAACAAAACCCCTTCCGAAATCGGAAGGGGTTTTCACACACAAACTCACAATACAAAATATGGCTGAACATATTCCACTGTTTCGTATGCAAAGATCGTGTAAAACCGGGTAAGCCGCAATCGCAATATGCAGGTATTTTCACCTGCGCCGGATCACGGCAAACAGGTAGCGGCGTCACTCAGCGTCACTCGACGCCACCCGGCGCTACTCGCCGTCGTAAATCTCATTCAGCAGGCGGGCCAGTCGGTAGCCGCCGCGCAGGAACTGCCGCTCGATCACGGGGGCGGACTGGTCCACGTAGTCGTAGGAAATCTTCGTTCCCTCGGGCGTCTGGGCATATATCCGCTGACAGATGGCCAGCGATTCGGCCAGCCAGTCGGCCGGCTCTCCGGCCTGCATGCGCGCCGCTTCGTCCTCGTCCAAACGGTCGATCTGCTCGCGCCACTCGGTATAGCTCCACTTGTGCGCCGCCTCGGGAATCGCCGTGTCCCAGGCCGAATGCAGGTTGGTCTGTCGTCCGAACATCAGCACCGGACGCTGGTTGCCGCCCAGGTCCGAAAGACGCCCCAGATGCATCGGGCAGTGCATGTCCCCGACCAGATGGATCAGCATCTTGAGTTGCAGCGCCTCCTCGTCGGGCGTCATTCCGCCCGCCTTGAGTTTTGCGACGATCGACGTGACGGCGGTCAAAATGTCGCCCTTGGGATTCTTCGGCATCGTCTCCAGCGTCTCGCCTTCATCGACGTTGAGGTAATGCCACGTACGGGTATAGTCGTACTCAGGGGTGTGGCTGGCCACGTCGAGCCAGTTGGCGTAGTAGACCGGCGAGTGACCGCCGAGCACCTTGTCGATTTTGCGGGCGGCTTCGGGGGTAAGGTGACATTCTGCGATGTAGACCGTCACGTCGTGCCCCTTCTGCCCCCAGCCGTATGCGCCGCGGATGCAGCACAGGCAGGCCAGTATGACCAATAGATTTCTCATGCGGGATTTATTCGGTTCGGTTGATCGTTCGAAAGGGTAAGCGTCAGTGGTTCATCGTGGCGAGGAACTCTTCGTTGCTCTCCGTCAGGCTCATCTGTTTCTGGAGGAACTCCATCGCTTCTACGGGGTTCATGTCGGAAAGGTATTTGCGCAGCACCCATGTGCGGTTCATCACCTCGCGCGAGAGAAGCAGGTCTTCGCGGCGCGTACCCGATGCGATCACGTCGACGGCGGGGTAGACGCGCTTGTTGGCCAGCTTGCGGTCCAGCTGCAGCTCCATGTTGCCCGTTCCCTTGAACTCCTCGAAGATCACTTCGTCCATCTTCGACCCGGTGTCGATGAGCGCCGTGGCGATGATCGTCAGCGAACCCTTCTCCTCCGTATTGCGGGCCGCGCCGAAGAAGCGCTTGGGCTTGTGGAGCGCGTTGGCGTCCACACCGCCCGAGAGCACCTTGCCCGAAGCGGGCTGCACGGAGTTGTAGGCGCGCGCCAGACGGGTGATCGAATCGAGGAAGATGATCACGTCGTGGCCGCATTCGACCATGCGTTTGGCCTTGTCCAGCACCATTTCGGCCACCTTCACATGGCGCGACGCCTGTTCGTCGAAGGTCGACGCCACCACCTCGGCCTTCACGTTGCGCGCCATCTCGGTCACCTCCTCCGGGCGCTCGTCGATCAGCAGCACGATCATGTATACCTCGGGATGGTTGTCGGCGATGGCGTTGGCGATCGACTGCAAGAGCATCGTCTTACCCGTCTTGGGCTGGGCGACGATCAGCGCGCGCTGCCCCTTGCCGATGGGCGAGAAGAGGTCGACGACGCGCGTCGAAAGGTTGTTGTGACCGTTGCCCGTCAGGCAGAACTTCTCGCTCGGGAAGAGCGGGGTCATGTATTCGAACTGAACCCGGTCGCGGATATATTCGGGGGCCAGGCCGTTGATTTCGTTCACGCGCACCAGCGGGAAATACTTCTCGCCCTCTTTCGGAGGCCGGATCGCACCGCTGACCGTATCGCCCGGCTTGAGGCCGAAGAGCTTGATCTGCGAGGGCGAGACATAGATGTCGTCGGGCGAGTTGAGGTAGTTGTAGTCGGCCGAGCGGAGGAATCCGTAACCGTCGGGCATCACCTCCAGCACGCCTTCGCCCTCGATCTCGCCGGCGAAATCGTCCTTGGTGATGACCTCCTCCCGCTCCGTCTGCTTCGGCTCCGCAGCGGGGGCATGGCCGGCCGACGGCTCCTCCTGCGGCTGCGGCTGCGTCAGCGCCTTGGGCTTGCGGCCGCGGCGCTTCGGCTCCTTCTGCGGCTCGGCCGAAACCTGAGCGGGGGCGTCCTGCACGGTCGCAGGCTCCGATCCCTCGTCCCCGGACGGCAAGGACGGCAGCTCCCGAGACGCCTCCTCGGGAAACTCCGCTTCCGCAGCAGCCTCGCGGAACAACGGTGCGGCCTGGGCCGCAGGCTCCGACTTCGACAGGCGGGGACGCCGTCCGCGGGGCGCTTTGCCCGGTGCAACGACGGTTTCGGGGACCGTATCTTCGGTTTGCTGTTCGGCAGGGGCTTCGGACGAGGCCCCTCCGGTAATCTTTTCGATCAGTTCGCGCTTCTTCACCATGACATTCTCGATGCCGAGCGCTTTTGCGATTTCACGCAATTCCGCAAGGCTTTTCCCTTTGAGCGCATTCGAATCCTGCATAGAATATTTGTTCAGTGTGATTTTCGACCGCCGGACGGTCGTCCGGCTCTTTGAAATTTCGCTTGCAAAGATAGTGCATTATTTTGAATTTCAAAACAAAAATCGACCGTACGGCCGCCGCCTGCCCGCTATCTTTCCTGTTTAACGCGAACGAAGGTCATTTATTGCCCGCCCGCGCAAGGCCGTGCCTCTAAAAAAGCCTCCCGAGGGTTCGGGAGGCTTCGGTCGGCGTTCCGGTCAATGCAGCCGCTCCACCAGGCGCCGGAGATCGGCCAGCGAATATTCGACGGGACGCGGAGCGTCCGAGCTGAGAATCCGATGCTCTCGGTCGAGCAGGATATAGCGGGGAATGCTCTTTATTTCGAAATAGGTGCACAGCGGCGAATCGAACTCCCCGGAAACGAGGTAGGAGTTCTCCACCACCTTGTATTGATCGGCCGCCTTGCGCCAGGCGTCGGCATCCTCGTCGAGCGACAGGCAGACGTAGGCGACGCCCTCCTCCTCGAGGTATTCACGCGCTTCGGCCGACCGCATGATATCCATGATGCACCCGACACACCAGCTCGACCAGAAATCGAGGTAGACGGGCTGCCCGTCGAAACGGGCGAGCACCTCGGCAAGGGTCTCTTCCCGTGCGCCGTCGTACGAAAGCAGCATCACGCTGTCCACCTCAACGGGAAGCGCCTCGTCGCACCGGGCGTAGAACCGCGCGGCCCGGTCGATATAATCCAGCAGGACCGTATCGGCGATCGTACGGTGCGCCCGGTCGATCGCCGCTTCCAACTGCGGCTTGTAGGCGGGCAGCTCCTCTCCGGCGTAGTAGCCGATCATCAGCGCCGTGAGGTGGTCGCGCAGCCGGCGCGGCGCTTTGCGGATCCCGGCGTATACCGCATCGAAATTGGCGGTGGGATCGGCGACCGCATGTTTGACGTACTTGTGGAGCAGCGCCGACACGTAGGCGGGCGACCCGGCCACCGATTGCGGAATCTCCACCTCCTCCAAGTAATCGGCGGGCACTTCCGAATCGGGATTTTTGTCCAGCGCGAAGCACAGGTCGTTATACCGGCCGATCGCAAAAAGCGCCTCGGAGCGGTCGAGGTATTCCGGCGAGAGCGTCATCCGCATCCTGCAACTGTCCAGAAACTCGCGCTTGCGCCGATAATATTCCGTCACGTCGGCTTTGTACCGCATCAGGTCGCCCGCTTCCACCTTCGGCTGGTCCTTGTACGGAAAAGCGTCCTGCAGCAGTCGGTCGCAGCGGTTGTCCTCATAGCGCGCCTCCGCCAGGGCGGGCTTCAGGCTCGCAAAACCCCGGAAGGTGGTGCTGTCGGTTACGCTGAGCAGTTCGAGCGAATCGCCCGGCAGCAGCAGGAAACTTTCGCTCAGGGCCATCTTCACCGTGGAATCGCATACGGGCATGACCATCACCGTCGTCGGACGGTCGATCTCCAGACTGATCACTGCCTGCCCGTCGCGGTAATCGGCGTTGGACACCTTTTCCGTCGGGGAGAATTTACCGTAGGGGAAGCGGCTGTTCGAGGTAATCTGATAGGAGGGAAGGCGCTGCCGGAGGGTGTCCACCGAGCAGTAAATGTAGGTCTTGCGTAAAGGTGCGGTCTTCCGGCCGCACCCTGCCGGGATTATCACCCACATCAAACCGAGGAAAAGAAGTTTTTTCATAGGCGCACGAAGTTAGCGAGTTAGATAGCATAAAGATAAGTAAAATTTCTGCGCTTCGATCCAATTGTCCTAAAAATTTAGTAGTTTTTAGGCCGGGGTGCAAAAAAAGACGGATACTCCTCAGGGGGCATCCGTCGTTGCGTACTCGGAGCGGGAATCGAACCCGCACGACCATTACTGGTCACAGGATTTTAAGTCCGGCGTGTCTACCTATTCCACCATCCGAGCAGCATTCCCCGAAGCGGGGACGGCGGCAAAAGTAAGAAAATTTTACGACTTGCCAAAATCTGCGTATTCGATGATCGCCGCATCGTCGTCGGGCGCGAACCACCGGATTTCCGGATCGCGGCCAAACCAGGTCAGCTGCCGCTTGGCGTAGCGGCGCGAGTTGCGCTTGATCAACGCCACCGCCTCCTCACGGCTGATCCGTCCGTCGAAATACTCGAACAGCTCGCGGTAGCCGACCGTTTGCAGAGCATTGAGCGCGCGGAACGGGTAGAGCGCCCGTGCTTCGGCCTCCAGCCCCGCGGCCATCATGGCATCGACCCGGCGGTCGATCCGTGCGTACAGCACTTCGCGGGGTAGCTTCACGCCGATCTTGACTGTCTCGAAATCGCGTTTGCGGCGCGTTCCCGTGCGCAACGCAGAGTAGGGGCGTCCGGTTTGCAGACAGACCTCCAGCGCCCGCATCACGCGCGCCGGATTGCGCCGGTCGACACGCTGGTAATAATCTGGATCGAGCGTCCGCAGCCTCTCCGCAAGCGCGTCCACTCCGCGGGTTTCCAATTTGGCGGCCAGCTCGGCCCGCAGCGCCGCATCGGCCTGCGGCAGATCGTCCATGCCCTCGCACAACGCCCGCACGTAAAGTCCCGAGCCGCCGACGGCAACCACGCAGTCGTGCCGCGCGAACAACTCCCCGAGCCGGGCAAGCGCCTGCACTTCGTACGCGCCGCAGCTCAAATTATCCTTTATGTCATGAGAGGCAATAAAATGATGTTCAACAGCTTCCAATTGCTCACGGGTCGGCTGCGCCGTACCGATCGGCATCCCGCGGTACACCTGCCGCGAGTCGGTCGAAAGAATCGGCGCCCGGTAGTGCAGGGCGAGGCGGATGCTCAGGTCGGTTTTTCCCGAACCCGTCGGTCCGACGACGACCAGCAGCCGCTTATTCATCGTCGTAGCTCTCGTCGCCTTCGAAATCGTTGAATTCGCCCATCACTTCGTCGAAGATCGAGCCGTCGTCATCGGCACGCTTCGACGGATCGTACTGGTCGGGGGCGTCGGCCCGAGCGAAGATCTCCCGCGGGTAGTCGGCTTTCGGATCGGCCTCGTAAGCGCCCGTCAGCTCCAGGTAGTAGGCCCGGTCGCCGAACAGGTCGAAGAGGTAGATCAGCCGGTCGCGGTTGTTGTGGATGATCTGCCCGAGCGTCACGCGCTCCATGGCCTGCGGGCCCTCCGCCTCGTCGCTGTCCATCTCCATCGAGGTGAACTCGCGCTGTCGCTCCCAACGGTCGTCAGCCGTAAAGAAAGAGGCCATGCAAGGCTCGTACTCGAGCGATTCGAGCAGAAAATTATGGAAGTCCAACAGCGTCGTATCGTACATCACCTCGTAATCGCGCACGAAGTTGTCGTTTTCGTCGCTGAGCATGCGGAATCGGAAAACCATCGACATGGCAGTAGTGTTTTAAGTCTATGCGCAAAGACAGTGCAAGCCGTATGCAGAATCGAGCGTCAGCCGGAATTATGTGCAGGCGCAGCCTGTCTAAGCAAAGTTTACTGAAGCAAATATAATACTTTTTGTCAATTCAGCGCCGCAAGAAACCCGATTACATCCCGCTCGTCGGGATAATCCGTCAATGCGGGCGATTGTGCCCGGCCGAAGGCAGCCCGGCGGTTGTGCGAAAAGCACTCCGTCACGACGCATTGCAATTCGGCATCGTGCACCCCGAGCCAGGCCGTCACCTCCTCCAACGAACGATACCGGGCGACGGACACCTCGCTGAGCGCCGCCGGAAACTCCCGCTGTTCGACCAGCACGGCGGCTCCCAGGTCGACGAACGGCCGCCCGGTCATCTCCAGCAGGGCACGCGTCTGGCGGTAATTGTTGCGGTACTTTTCATTCACCGGCGGCATCTCCAGCCGCAGGTCGTATCCCTCCGGCACAAAGAGCAGCGAGACGCTGCGGCATCCCAGCCCCGAATAGGTCCAGATGTCATCGGCAAGTCCCGCCAGTTGTTCGGGCGTCTCACGGCCCGACAGCACCGCAACGGAGTGCCGGTTGCCCCGCAGCAACGCGGGAATGTCCGCATAGCGGGTTCGAAAGTAGCGGTTGGCGCTCTCTCCGCCGGTAGCGATCACCGCATCGACCGACGAGGTTCCGTCGTATAGCTCCGCCCGGATCTCCGGGTCCAGCTGCCGCAGTTCCGACAGGATAAATTCCGTCAGCACGCTGTCCTTGCCCGAGGGCTTCACCAGGCAGCGGTGGCCGCTCGCCACCACGCACAGCAGGTCGAAGAACCCGACAAGCGGGATATTCCCGGCCATCACGACCAGCACGCGCCGCGGCCGGGCGACAGGAACGGGGTAGCGGGCCAGCCAGGTGCGCAGCCGATCCCCGCACAGCATCTCTTCCGCGAGCGTCCGCACCGCCCGGTTGATCTCACCGGGGGTAAACCAGCCGTTGACGCGGCAGGCGCGCTCCGTTAGGGCACGCGTATATTCGTCGCAGCCGAATCGGCTCAGCCGGCTGCCCAATGCGGCAAAGAGTTCGATCGCATCTTTCATGGCGACAAAGATAAGGTTTTCGGAGGGGATGACGGAACAATTTCTTCGAAGTTGTGCTATTTTTGTAGCATACGAAGAAAAACACCTGATCATGGAGCGGAATTTCAAGGAGGCGCTGCGGCATCGTCGCAGCTATTACGACCTGTCGGCCGAGTCGCCCGTCGACGATGCGCAGATCGAACAAATCGTCCGGTTCGCCGTCAAGCACATCCCGTCGGCTTTCAATTCGCAGTCCACCCGGCTGGTCCTGCTGCTGCACGAACATCACGCGGCCCTTTGGAAGATCGTCAAACGCACCTTGCAGGCGATCGTTTCCGTGGAGGACTTTCCGCGCACGGAGGAAAAGATCGACCGCTGCTTCGCATCGGGCTGCGGAACGGTGCTCTTCTTCGAGGATACGGCCGAAGTGCGCCAGCTGCAGAAGAATTTCCCGCTCTATGCCGGCAATTTTCCGGTCTGGTCCGAACACACCTCGGCCATGCACCAGCTGGCCGTGTGGACCATGCTCGAAGACGTCGGGTTCGGCGCCTCGCTGCAGCACTACAACCCGCTTATCGACAAGGAGGTGCGCGAGCGGTGGAGCCTGCCTGCCGACTGGCGGCTGATCGCCCAGATGCCATTCGGCATGCCGGCCGGAGACCCGGGCGAGAAGACGTTCAAACCGCTGGAAAGCCGGATCAGAATCTTCAAATAGACGCACCCGGCACGGGTTTTCGGCAGGGTTCGTGTAAAAATCGTGCACTTTCCGCGCAAAAAATTTGGAGATCCGGAATTTTTACCTACCTTTGCACTCGCAATTACGAATCATGCCTTGCGGAAATAGCTCAGTTGGTAGAGCGCAACCTTGCCAAGGTTGAGGTCGCGGGTCCGAGTCCCGTTTTCCGCTCCATTTAAAAGACCGATAATCAAATGATTATCGGTCTTTTCTTTTGTCTGCCGCGTCTTACATAAGCCCTTTCTGTCCCCCCCCCTAAAATCGTCATTTTGCGATACAGCGTAAGATAAAAAAACTTTGCAGCGCACCTATGCCGTTCCTGCTTCGTTCCCGACCGTACATAGCAAGTGAAGTTCTTCCGATCCTGAGAGCAGGCGGCGATAACGTAAAAAGTTTTTTTCGTGCAAGTTTTGATTCGTGGCAAAATTTATTTAAATTTACCGTCGAATACGTTTCCTCCCCTGTGAACGGCTGTTTCGAGTAAAAACCCTTTTAAAAGATTTGGCCCATGAAACAACTTCGCTATTTTCTGTGTCTGGCATTGATTCCCGCTCTCTTCGCGTGCAGCGACGACGATTCTGCCTCGAACGAATCCGCACGGCCCGACCAAATTCCCCCCCCCCAGCATTTGACCGCAAGCGTAACGCCTGAATCGGCTACGGTGAGCTGGGATGCGGTCGCCGAAGCCAAATGCTATTCCTACACACTGGACGGGGGCGAGGAGGTCTATACGACCGCCACGTCGGTCACTTTCGACCCGCTCGCACCCGAGAGCAGCCACACGTTCCGTGTTAAAGCTGTATCGGGCGATCTGAGCAAACGGACGGATTCCGACTGGGCGCAGTGCACCTTCACTACCACCGCAAAACCCGTCCCGGTCTTCGAGATCAGCATCGACAAGGTGACCTTCTCCAACGTCGAGGTGACCGTGACACCTGCCGATCCCTCGATGACCTATTTCTGCAACATCATTCCCAAGTCCGATTACGATTCGTTCGGTTCGCCCGAGCAGCTCATGCAGCAGCAGGTAGCGCTCATCGCGCAACTGGCTGAAGCCAACGAATACACCTTCGAAGCCTATTGCAAGGCGATGCAGCTGATCCATTCGGGCGTGAACAGGTTCGAAGCCGACAAACTCATTCCGGATACCGATTATGTGGAGTTCGTCTTCGGACTGAGCTACAACGCAGAAATTACGACGGGCATTGTCACCGAGTCGCTGCACACGGAGCAGGAGCCGAAGGTGAAGCCGTCGGACATGACCTTCACGTTCGAGATGAAGGACGTGACGGATATCAGCGCTTCGGTGCAGATCACTCCCTCGCGCGACGACGAGTGGTATTTCTGCTTCTTCGTGGAGAAAGGCAACCTAAGCGCCCTGGGTGACGCCGGAGTTATCGACGTTTGCCTGGAAGACCTGAACGAACATATTTCGAGTTCCGACTACGAGACCGTGATCCCGGAACAGTGCCACAAGGGAGCCTTCCTCTACAGTTACGGCGAGCTGGAGCCCAACCACGAGTATGTGGGATTCGCTTTCGGCGTCGGCAAACAGGGACTTAACGCCGCGGCTTCGACCCGCCTGTTCAAAACCGAACCTTTCATGACCCGCGACAAGGAGCAGAGCGACGATCCGATCCGCATCGAGGTCATCAATTTCGGCATCACCGGTACGGAGATCAAGTTCATCCCGACGCCCGAAGCCAATCCTTTCCGCTGCGAGCTGACGACGCTGGATACTTTCGCCGGAATGAGCGACGAGGAGATTCTCAAGAAGGATATGGAAAATCTTTGGAAGGACTCGGGCGAATATTATGTCTGGAGCCTGTGCACGGGCGATTTCACGCTTACGCGAATTAACGAACTGAAGCCCGATACGGACTATATCGCCTATGCCTACGGCCTGAGCGAATCGAAATTCGAAGCGACCTCCCGTCTTTGCAAGAAGATTCTCCATACGCCTGCGGCCACCCCCGCAAGCGCCGCCCTGCGCCGCCTTGTAAAGCGGTAGGGGAGTACATTCCACCGCAAGGGGACGGCTGAGGGGAGCCGTCCCTTTTTTATGTGACCTGTCGCATTCGGCGGGCCATGCGGACCGCTTCTGCGCGAAGTATTACAGCTTTGGCCCTGCATCCACCGCTCCCGAAACGGAAAGAGCCATGCGGGCTGTCTTTACCGCTTTTTACTACCGCCCGAACATCCCTGCCACAACTCATACCGACGCAACAGGGCGCAGCCGGTTGACGGCTGCGCCCTATTGCACGTGAAGAAGAGAGCGCGGAAGTGCCTACTCCTCTGCGACCTCGAAAGTCTCCGCGACCTTTTTCAGATAGTCGACGATCGGGAGGTGCTGCGGACAGCTCCGCTCGCATTTGCGGCACGCGATGCAGGCAGAGGCCTTTCCGTTGGACTGCGTAAGGTTGTTGTAGTAGACCCCCTGAATGGAGAATCCCGCATTGAGCGACTGTTTGTCGGCGTTGTAAAGCGCGAAATACTCGGGAATGGCGATATGCTCGGGACAGCCGGCCACGCAGTAGCGGCACGCCGTGCACGGGATGGCGATCGAGGCGTTCAAGAGCTGCACGGCCTCGGCGATCGTCGCCCGCTCCCGGCTGTCGAGCGGCTCGAACCGCTGCATGTAGGAGGTGTTGTCGAGCAACTGTTCCAGCGACGACATGCCGCTGAGCACCATCATCACCCCGTCCAAGCTCGCGGCGTAGCGGATGGCCCACGAGGCGGGCGACAGGTCGGGCCGCACCTTGCGGAAGAGCCTCTCGACCGCCTCGGGAACACGGGCCAGCGCACCGCCCTTGACCGGTTCCATCACCACAACCTGCTTGCCGTGGCGCTGCGCCACCTCGTAACATTTGCGCGACTGGATGCTCTCGTTGTCCCAGTCGAGGTAGTTGAGCTGCAACTGGACGAACTCCGTCTCGGGGTGCGCCGTCAGGATCTCGTCGAGCAGCGCGGCACTGTCGTGAAACGAAAAACCGATGTGCCGGATCCGCCCCTCGGCCTTCTTGCGGGCCACGAACGCGAAGCTGTCGAAGCGCTGCACTTTGCGGTAGTTGAAGACATTGAGGTTGTGGAGCAGGTAGTAGTCGAAATAGTCGACGCCGCACTTTTCGAGCTGTTCGTCGAAAATCCGCTCCTGATCCCCCTCCTTTTCCAGAAACATCGTGGGCAGTTTGGTCGCCAGCGTGAAGCGGTCGCGGGCGTGACGCTTCACCAGCGCCTCGCGCACGATACACTCGCTCAGCGACTCATGGTACATATAGGCCGTATCGAAGTAGGTGAATCCCCGTTCGATGAACGTGTCGACCATCCGCTCGACCTGCTGCGTGTCCACCTTGGCGAAGTCGTCGGGATCGGTGAGCGGCAGGCGCATGCAGCCGAATCCTAATTTCCCTGCCATATCACTTGCGTATCAAAAGGTTGATAACCGCCCAGCCGCCCACTACCTGAAAGAGCATGCCGGGAAATCCGATCCGGAAATCCTGCACGGCAGCCTGCAAGTCGCCGATGAAAGCCCACTCGCCGAGCGTGCCGACGACCTGATAGGCCAGCACCACCGCGGCCAGCAGGACGAGCGAAGCCCGGCGGAACCGTGCAGCGGCCCAGCCCGCAAAGAGTGCCAGCAGCACCGATTTGAGCAGGATCGCCGGAAGCGCCGCCGCGAGCGGCATACCGAACAGGGCCGTATTGGCCAGCGGCGACACGACAGCGGTCAGCAGTCCGACGCGCCAGCCGTATTTGTAGGCGCCGACCAGGGTGAAGAAGTAAATCGGCAGCCACGTCGGACCGCCCAG
This sequence comes from Alistipes sp., assembly GCF_048465635.1. Taxonomy (GTDB): domain Bacteria; phylum Bacteroidota; class Bacteroidia; order Bacteroidales; family Rikenellaceae; genus Alistipes. Next base: position 141,984 of record NZ_DBFWLF010000028.1, on the reverse strand, counting down.
GTGCACCGTGTGACAGAGCTGCGGCAGGGCGATATTTCCCAGCACGAAGAGCGCCGCCGTCCAATAGGTTTTCGCCGCTTTATACTCCAGCGAATAGAGTTTCACAATTGTCGTTTGCATCTTATAACGATTTAATAGTTGTTTCGGTTTGTCGCGGTTCGATCGGCAGTATCTGACCGATCTGCGGCATCAGGACGCATAGCGACTCCTCTTCGGCCACCCTCCGGGCGTTCCGCAGCGGTTCGTCCCACGCATGCCGCGCGAGGGCATATTTGGAGTGGTGGACCGTAAGCACACACTTCGCGCCCAACTCTTCGGCCGCCCGGCCCAACTGTCCGGGCAGCGTATGGATATACCGCCAGTCCGCGTTATACTGGCCGTTCTCGAGTATCGCCAGCTCGATCCCCGGGAAGCATCGGCCGATCCGGGCGAAATGGTCGCCGTAGCCGCCGTCCCCGCCGATAAAGAACCGCTGCACGGGCGACTCGACGAGGAACGACGCCCACAGGGTGCGGTTCGCCCGCAGCCCCCGGCCCGAAAAGTGGCGGGCCGGAAGACACCGGATCGAGAATTCCTCCTCCAAGAGGGCCTCCTCGTCCCAGTCCAGCTCGACGATCCGCTGCGGATCGAAACCCCAGTACTCGAAGTGCTCGCCCACGCCGAGCGGACAGATCACCCGTCCGATCCGCGCTTTCAGCCGCAGGACGGTCCGGTAGTCGAGGTGGTCCCAATGGTCGTGCGTGATTACGAGATAGTCGATGTCGGGCATATCGTCCGGCGTATAAACATCCGTTCCGGCAAAGGGCCGGTTGAGCAGCGGAAGCGGCGCGGCCCGGCAAAACACCGGATCGACCAACAGCCGTTTCCCGCCCGTTTGGATCAGGTAGGAGGAGTGACCGAACCAGACGAGCAGTTCCTGCGAGGGATCGAGCGACCGAAGATCGCTCTTCACGACCTGTATCGGCGTTTCGGGGCGCAGCCGCTCGGGTTTCTTCCGGAATAGAAAGCCCAGCATGGCACGCACGCGCCCCTGCCCGGAGGTCATCAGCGTTGTCGGCTGGCAGTTGCGGAACTCCCCGTCCCTGTAATTGGGCGAGCGCTCGATGCGCTGCTGCCGTTCGCCGCGGGGCAGCCGACCGAAAGCGGGCGTATGGAGGAACGCGGCGCCGGCCCCCGTCAGAAGGAGCACACCGAGCAGGATGGAGAGTATTACGATCATGGTACGCTTCAGCATCGCTTGAATTTTCAGGTTGTCAGCGGTCACAGTAATTATGCCGCCCAACAATCGGCCGCTTTATCGGCCGATCGTTTGCAGGAACTCCCCGATCCGTTCCAGACACTCCTCGGGCGTTTCCAGCGCATAGCAGCGCATCTCCAGCGGACACCAGCCCGTCTGCGTGCGGTTGATGATGTGGGGCACTTCCTCGCCGCACGCGGCCTCGGTCCCCGCCCGGCGGAAAAGCTCCCGCGCGGGCGTGCTCATCACCGCGGCATACACGGCATCGACACCCCCGAGAATCATCAGCGCCGCCGCAGCCTTGCCCACGACCTTGTCCGCCACGAAAGCCCCGCGCAGAAACTCCGGCTCCTCGCGCAGCAGCCGATAAAGATCCTTCACACCGCGTTCCCGGAAAATCCGGCTGTCGCTCCCGTTGCAGATCACGCACGAGCATCGCTCCGCGAACAGCCGGTCGATGGCCCACTGCCGCTCTTCGGCACTCAAACTACTCTTCGACATATCGTATCTTCTAATATCCGAACCGTTCCGCGGCCCGACGCATCGCATCGACGATCTTCACCCCGAACGGGCAGCGCGTCTGGCAGCCGCCGCAGGCGACGCACTCCGAAGCGTGGTGCGCCAGCGCCCGGTAGTGTTCGCGCACCGTCTCGGGCACTTCGCCCTGCGCCACGGTCAGGTTGTAGAACTTGTTGACCGCAGCCACGTCGATACCCGCCGTGCAGGGTGCGCAGTGACCGCAGTACATGCAGTGCCCCTGCCAGGAGAACTTCTCCAGCCCCGTCATCACCGAAGCATAATCCCGCTCGGCGGCAGAGGCATCGCACCAGGCGACCGCCGCGTCGATCTCCGCACAACTGCGGCAGCCGACCATCACTGCGGCCACGGCCGGGCGGGTGAGGGCGTATTCGAGGCATTGAACGGGGGTCATCGCCCGTCCGAACGGCGAATTGTCGGCGCTCAGCAGGTCGCCGCCGCCGTAGGCTTTCATCACGTCGATGCCCACGCCCATGCTTTCGCACAGTTCGTACAGCCGCTCGCGCGCCGGGTCGAGGTTGTGCAGCGTGTGGGCATAACTCTCGTCGGCCCAGAGTTTTTCGACCTCCTCGTCGGGCGGTTGCAGGTCGTAACAGGGGTTGACCGAGAACATCAGCACCTCGATCAGTCCCGTTTCGACGGCCATCCGCGCCACGACGGGGTTGTGGCTGCTCAGTCCGATATGGCGAATCCGTCCCTCCACCCTGAGCCGCTGAGCGATGCGGATGATCTCGCCGTCGAACACCGTGCGGAAGTCCGCTTCGGAATCGACGTAGTGGATCATCCCCACGTCGAGGTAGTCGGTACGCAGCTGCCGCAGCTGCTCGTCGAACGAACGGAGCGTCTTCTGTACATCGCGCGTGCGCAGGTACTGTCCGTTCTCCCAGGCCGTGCACAGGTGGCCCTGAATGACGAACCGCTCGCGCCGTCCGTCGAGCGCCGCCCCGATATTGGTCCGCAGCTCGGGATTCGAGGAGTAGATGTCGATAAAGTTGATACCCAGCCCGATGGCATGGTCCAGATCGGCCTTCACCTCCGCGGCCGCCTTCTGCATGAAGCCCTCGCAGCCCAGCGCCACCGCGCTCACGCGCAGCCCGGTATGGCCCAGTTCTCTGAATTTCATCTGCATATTCGCTTTTCCTGGGACAAAATTACCGGAAATTTTCATTACCGCCTATCTCCTCTCCGGTTTTATTTACCCCGATTACGGTTTTTGCCGGGAGTGTGACAGCCCTTAGAGCGTCTCCCGTTTGAGCTGTTCGACGAAGTGATCGATCCGCGCCATCTGCTGCGGGATGCGGATATGCTGCGGACAATGTTCCACACACTTCTCGCAGCCGATGCAGCGGCTCGCCTGACGCAGCTTGGGCACGCTGCGGTCGTACCCGACCAGGAACGCCCGGCGCGCCTCCCGGTAGCGGGCATCCTGCCGGTCGCGTGGCACGTTGCCCTCGTTCACGCAGCGGTTGTAATGCCTGAAAATCGCCGGAATATCCAGCCCGTAGGGGCAGGGCATGCAATAATTGCAGTCGGTGCAGGGGACGGTGGGGTATTGCAGCAGCCGCTGCGCCGTGTCCTCCAGCAGTTCGAACTCCCCGTCCGTAAGCGGTTCGAGCGGCGAAAAGGTGCGGATATTGTCCTGCAAATGGTCCAGATAGGTCATGCCGCTCAATACGGTCAGCACCCCCGGCCGCGAACCGGCGAACCGGAACGCCCACGATGCGGCGCTCTGCTGGGGACGCCGCTCCTTGAGCCGCCCGACCAGATGGTCGTTCAGCGCGGCCAGCCGTCCGCCCAGCAGCGGCTCCATGACCACGGCCGGAATCCCGCGCCGCTGTAGCTCGCCGTAGAGGTATTCGGCATTCACGTTGCGCTCCGAGGCGTGTTTCCAGTCGACGTAATTCAGCTGAATCTGCACGAAGTCCCACTTCACGTCCATCGCCAGCAGATAGTCGAAGACCGCCACGTCGCCGTGAAACGACCAGCCCAGGTTGCGGATGCGCCCCGCTTCGCGTTCGCGGAGCAGGAAGTCGAGCATGCCGTTGTCGATAAAACGCTCGCGGAAGGTCTCGATTCCGCGGCCGCCGCCCACCGAGTGCAGCAGGTAGTAGTCGATCCAATCGACCTGCAGCTCGGCGAACGAACGGCGGTACATGGCCAGCGAATTTTCGCGCGTGGGGTTCGAGAAGTTCGAGAGCTTCGTGGCGATGAAAAACTCCTCGCGCCGATGCCGTTTGAGCGCAATGCCCGTCGAGCGTTCGGAAAACCCCTGCAGGTAGACGGGCGCGGTGTCGAAGTAGTTGACCCCGTGGGCGATCGCATAGTCGACCAGTTCGTCGACCGCCTGCTGGTCGATCGGGTTTCCGTCGGCGGCGGGCTTCTCGAGCTGCGGCCAGCGCATGCAGCCGTAGCCTAAGAGCGACACCCGGTCGCCCGAGGTCGGGGCGGTGCGGCAGGTCATCCGATCCGTCGGAACCTCCTCGCGGGCCGCGGCCGGTCCACCGCCTCGGGGTCCGCAGCCGTACAACGCCGCCGCGGTGGCGGCCGTTCCGGCTCCGAACAGTTTGAGAAACTCCCTACGGTCTATTTTCTTCTTCTCTTTCATGGATTATTCATGGTTGCCGATCGGACTGTTGTCGCTCGCGGTCGCATCTGGTCGTCGATACTGCTTCTATACGGTGCGGTGGACCGCATGGCCTTCGACGTAGATGGCGCTGAACGGACGAACCGGGCAGAGGTTCTCGCAAGCCCCGCAACCGATACAGCGCGCTTCGTTCACGGCGGGAATCCGCAGCGAAGAGGGGTCGTCGGGGTTCATCGGAACCAGATGGATCGCCGCCGCGGGACAATGACGGGCACAACTCGTACACTTCACCCCGTCGGTCACCACCAGACAGTTCGCGCGCACCCAGACGGCACGACCAATCTGCACGGAGGATTTCTCCCCGACCGTGATCGGCCGGATCGCCCCCGTCGGGCACACCTCCGAGCACCGTACGCACTCGGGACGGCAGTAGCCGCGTTCGTACGACATTTCGGGCCGCATAAGCGTCATCAGCCCCGCCGAAGGGCGCAGCACCTGATTGGGACATGCGGAGACACACAACTGGCACGCGGTGCAGTGGGCGGCCAGGTTGCGTGCACCGAGCGATCCGGGTGGGGTCAGCGGCACGCTGCGGTCGGGAATCTTCTTGTCCTCGATCAGCGCCAGCCCGCCGTCGACCTTCATCTGCTGCGCCCGCACGGCCGAGCCGACGAACAGCCCGGCCACGACAAGAAACCGACGGCGAGCAGCGTCGATCTTCGGCCCCTCGTCTGCGGCCGGCGCGCTTTTCGGGCGCCGCAGCGAGTAGGTGATGGCCCCCTGCCGACAGCTTTCGAGGCAGTCCATGCACGCCACGCAACGGCTGTAATCGATCCGGTGCGCCACGGGGTCGATGCACGAGGCTTTGCAGCTGCGCGAGCAGAGTTTGCAGCCGTTGCATTTCGAAACATCGAAGCGGGGTTTGAACAGCGAGAAGCGCGACAGCAGGCCCAACACCGTCCCCACCGGGCAGACCGTGTTGCACCAGGTGCGTCCGCCGCGCCAGGCGAGAAACGCCACCAAAACGAACGTTACTGCGGCAATCAGCAGCGTCACGCCGCTGCGCAGCCACACTTCGACCGGATAGAACGCGTAGGAGCCGATGCGTTCCGCGCCCCAGGCCAGCAGGTTGTTGCCCGCCTGATAGATAGGGGCGAAGAGGTTTACGGCAATCCGCCCGTAAGCGCTGTACGGAGCCACCAAAGCGGCCAACTGGCCGATCCCCGCCGCCATCAAAACGATGAAAAGCACTAACATCCCGTAGCGCAGCCACCTGCGCTCGGGCGTGTAGCCGAAACGGAAACGTTTCCGCTTCCCGGCGGCCCATGACACCACGTCCTGCATCACCCCCAGCGGGCAGACGACCGAGCAGTAGACGCGGCCGAAGAGCAGCGTCAGCAGCACCAGCACGACCACGACCGCAGCATTCGCCGCCAGCACGGCGGGCAGCAGCTGCACGCGCGCCATCCACCCGAACCACGCATGCAGCGTACCCGAAAAATCGAGCAGCAGCAAGGTGACAAGTCCGAAGAAGATGACGGCGGCGACAATGCGTATACGTCTCAGCATCAATAAAAGGTTTTTATGCGTTGCGGCCCATCGCATAGGCCTCGCCCATCGCGGGCATCCCTACGATCTCGCCCGCCTGCCAGGCCCCCACGCCGTAGATCACGCCCCGCTCCTGCGGCTGCTCCAGACAGTTTAGAAAGCCGCGGAAGCACTCCACCGTGCGCTGCATCATCCCGATACTCCGCTCGGCCGCCGTGAGGATGAAGTAGAACTCCTTGCCGCTCATTTCCAGATAGCGGGCGCAGCAACGGTCGATCAGGGTCTTCATTTGGCCGCTGAGCGAGTAGAAATAGACCGGCGTGGCCATCACGATCACGTCCGCTGCAACCATCTTCTCCAAAATGCCCGCAGCGTCGTCCCGCTGCGGACAGGGGTGTTCCCCGTTGTAGCAGCGGCCGCAGCCCGTGCAGTAGTGAATGTCGAAATCCTTCAAAAAGAGCTTCTCCGCCTCGTGCCCGGCCTCGCAGGCCCCCGCCAGAAAGCGGTCGCACAACAGGTCGGAGTTGCCGCCGCGGCGCGGGCTGGAGGAGAGGATCACAATTTTCTTTGCCATAGTGGTCGAATCGTTTTATGCAGAAAGGGGTCGGAACCGATGTCTGCAAAGTTAAGAAAAATTTCGCAGGTTTTACCGAACAAAAGTACGGGTTCCGATCGCCGGGAAAGCTACCCGCATTACGGTTTATCCTACCTCGATCACTCTTCGGAAGGCGCACCAAACCGAAAAGCCCCCTGCCGTACGAACGGCAGGGGGCTTTCGACAGGCTCGCGTTTCAGCGGCTCGTGCCCTGACGGGCCACGGCCTCCATCAGGGAGGCGATCTCCGCCGGATCGCCCAGGAAATAGTCCTTTACATAGGTCAGCCCCTCGTCGAACTCGAACACGTAGGGCACGGCGGTCGGCAGGTTGAACGCAGCAATCTGCTCGTTGCCGATCCGTTTGAGATGCTTGATGATCCCACGCAGGCTGTTTCCGTGCGCAACGACCAGCAGCGCCTCCTCCTGAGCCAGCGCGGGCAGAATCTCGCACTGCCAGTAGGGGAGTATGCGCGCCACCGTGTCGCGCAGCGATTCGGTCCGCGGCAGCTCGCCGGCCGGAACGTCGCGGTAGCGGAGATCGAAGTGCGGGTTGCGCGGATCGTCTTCGGCGAGCGGCTCGGGCGCGACGTCGTAACTGCGCCGCCAGACGTGCACCTGCTCGTCGCCGTACTTCGCGGCGGTCTCGGCCTTGTTCAGCCCCTGCAAAGCGCCGTAGTGCTTCTCGTTCAGCCGCCAGCTCTTCGACACGGGAATCCAATCGAGGTCCATGCGGTCTAGCACGACGTCGAGCGTCTTGACCGCCCGCTTGAGATAAGAGGTATAGGCCCGGCCGAAACGGAAACCCTCCGCGCGCAGCAGGTCCCCGGCCCGCGTGGCTTCGGCCACCCCCTTTTCGCTCAGATCGACGTCGGTCCATCCGGTAAAGCGGTTCTCCTGATTCCAGGTGCTCTCGCCGTGGCGGAGCAAAACGATCTTTTTCATAGTTATACGTTGATTTCGATCCGTATTTTCAAGGCCGCTTTTCGGCTGTCAAGCCGGCGGGCGGCAATCCTGCCCGTCGATTTTCGACCGTAGGGTCGGCGGGCCGCAGCCTCACGGCGCGGAGGCCCGCTTACCGCGTCCCTCCGCAGGCTGCCGTCCGAAAGCATCACAGCACGATATGTTGCGGATCGGCGCATACCTCGTTGGTCAGCGCCCGGTGTTCGGCGAACTCGCGCACGTTATCGAGTGTCGTGCGGGCGATGTTATCGACGGCTTCCCGCGTGAAAAATCCCTGATGTGAGGTCACGATCACGTTGTTGAACGACAGCAGGCGCGCCAGTACGTCGTCGTCCATGATCCGGTCCGAAGTGTCCTCGTAGAAGTAGCCGGCCTCCTCCTCGTAGACGTCGAGGCCCGCCGAGCCGACCTTCTTCTCTTTCAGCCCGTCGATCAGCGCCTCGGTATGGATCAGCTTCCCGCGGCCCGTATTGATGAGCATCACCCCGGGCTTCATGTGCGAGATGGCCACGTCGCCGATCATGTAACGCGTCTGGTCGGTCAGCGGGCAGTGCAGCGAGATGATGTCCGCACGGGCGTACAGCTCGTCCAGCGGAACGTAGGTAATGCCTGCCTGCGCGGCATACTGCTCGTCGGGGTAGATGTCGTGGGCCAGCACCTCCATCCCGAACCCCTTGAGGATATGGATCAATTCGCGGGCGATCTTTCCCGTACCGATGATTCCGGCCGTCTTGCCGTACATATCGAAACCCAGCAGGCCGTGGAGCGAAAAGTTGCCGTCGCGCGTGCGCCAGTAGGCGCGGTGGACCTTGCGGTTGAGCGCCAGCATCAGCGCCACGGCATGCTCCGCCACGGCATGCGGCGAGTAGGCCGGAACGCGAACCACCGGAATGCGGTAACGCGCCGCGGCGTTCAGGTCCACATTGTTGAACCCGGCGCACCGCAGGGCGATCAGCTTCACGCCCAACGCGGAGAGCTGCCGGATCGTCGCGGCGTCGACCACGTCGTTCACGAACACGCAAACCGCGTCGGCCCCCTGCGCCAGCACGGCGTTGTTGGCGTTCAGATGGCTGCGATGATAACATATTTCGAACCCGTAGGCGGATTTCAGGCGGTCGAACGACTCCCGGTCGTAGGGCTGCGTGCCGAAGAGCATGATTTTCATCTTTCCTCAGTTTTAACGATCCTTATATAATAACGTATGCCTTGCGGAGGTATTATGCGATGGTCACCTGCTCGTCGAGGTAGACGTCCTGGATGGCGTTGAGCAGCGCCACGCCCTCCTTCATCGGGCGCTGAAACGCCTTGCGGCCGCTGATAAGCCCCATGCCGCCGGCCCGCTTGTTGATTACGGCCGTCGTGACCGCCTCGCGCAGATCCGATTCGCCGGCCGAGGCCCCGCCCGAGTTGATCAGCCCGACGCGGCCCATATAGCCGTTGGCCACCTGATAGCGGCACAGGTCGATCGGGTGTTCCGACGTAAGCTCCGAGTAGACCCGATCGCTGGTCTTGCCGAAGCGGAGCGCCCGGAAGCCGCCGTTGTTGACCGGAAGTTTCTGCTTCACGATGTCGGCCTTGATCGTCACGCCGAGGTGGTTCGCCTGCCCGGTCAGGTCGGCCGCAGCGTGGTAGTCCACCCCGTCCTTTTCGAAGTTGCCGTTGCGCAGGTAGCACCAGAGAATCGTCGCCATCCCCAGCTCGTGCGCCAGATCGAATGCCGCGGCGATCTCCACGATCTGCCGCCGGCTCTCGGGCGAGCCGAAGTAGATCGTAGCGCCGATGGCCTGCGCGCCCATGTTCCAGGCGTCGCGCACCGACCCGAACAGCACCTGATCGTGCGTATTGGGGTAGGAGAGCAGCTCGTTGTGGTTGATCTTGACGATGAACGGAATCTTGTGGGCGTAACGCCGCGCCACCGCACCCAGCACCCCGAAGGTCGAGGCCACGGCGTTGCAGCCGCCCTCGACAGCCAGTTCGACGATCCGCCGCGGGTCGAAGTATTCCGGATTGGGGGCGAACGAAGCCCCTGCGGAGTGTTCGACACCCTGATCCACCGGCAGGATCGACACGTACCCCGTACCGCCCAGCCTCCCGGCAGCGAGTATCCATTGCAGGCTGCCCAGCGTGCGGATGTTTCGGTCGGATTCGATCCACACCCGGTCCACCGCATCGCCCGAGGGCAGGTACAACGACCGCTTGTCGATCGTGCGGCACACGTGGGAGAGGTAGTATTCGGCCTGCTCCCCGAGGATTTCGACTGTCTTGCTCATAATTCGCTTCGTTTTGTGATTCGGATTCCCTCCTGCAATTCGGATTCCAAAAACGGCGGGGAGCGAAAAAGAGCGCCGAAACCGGCTATTTCTTCGTGTTGCGGTACTCGGTGGGCGATTCGCCCGTGTGCTTGCGGAAGTAGCGCCCCAGGTAGGACTGGTCGGGGAAGTGGAGGCGGTAGGCGATCTCCTGCACCGAAAGGTCGGTCGACTGAAGCAGAATTTTGATCTCGAGCACCACCGAGCGGTCGATGAACTCCTTGGCCGAGGAGTGGACCACGCTGCGGACGATCGTGGAGAGGTAGCGGGTCGAGATGCAGAGCTTGTCGGCGTAGAACGTCACTTCGCGCTGCGAGGTGCAGTGCTCGTGCACGAGCGCCACGAAGCGGTGGAAAAGCTCCGTCTGCCGCGTGGTCGTGACCGGCATGCGGTGCTGGCGCGAGGCGAAGCGCTGCAACTTGTCGTAAATCTCCAGCAGCACGTTCTGCAAACGGTTCTTGATAATCGTGTTGCGGAACATGTTTCCCCGGTCGCGGTAGGTGTAGGCTGCCATCTGAAACCAGATCGCCGCCCCCTCCACGATCCGCACGGGCGGGTAGGAGATGGGGCGGTCGCGCAGCGCCCGGAAGAAAGCCGGCTCCAGCCGGCCCGCGGCCTCGGTGAACAGATCGCGCGAGAAGGCGCAGAACGTCACCCGGAAGTCGTCCGTGCGGTCGGTGAGCATCAGCACCGAACCGGGCAGCAGCAGGATCAGCGTATTGCGCCGGATCGTTCCCTGATACTGGTTGACGGTCGCTTCGGCGCTGCCGTCGCGGCAGAAGAGCACCGCACCGCTCTCACAGCGCGTGGCGTAGTTGCCGAAAAAGGAAAAATCGGACTCGCCGACCACGAACTGTTCCTCGGCGGTTGTGATTATCGGATTGATGGATGACATATCATTTCTTCTTTCGAACAAAAATAGCATAATATTTACGAATCCCCCGCGTTTTGTTCCGAAAATCAACAACAATGTTCGCAATTTAATGGCTTCGGGTGCTACTTTTTGAATACTTTTGCACCTGGAAAAGTTTTTAAGTATAAAACAAAGAGGAATTATGAAGCAAACATTTGTGAATGCAGCCCTCGTGGCATGCTGCATGGCCGTCGTTTCGTGCGGACAGGCCCCGACGGCAATGGGTCCCGGCGAGTATGCCGTACTGACCGTCGCTACGACCGACCGCGAAATTCCGAGCACCTACTCGGCGACGATCCGCGGCCGTCAGGACATCGACATCTATCCGCAGGTTTCGGGAACGATCTCCGAGCTTCGCGTCAACGAGGGCCAGCAGGTCTCGAAGGGACAGCCGCTCTTCATCATCGACCAGGTTCCCTATAAGGCTGCCCTGCAAACCGCCGAGGCCAACGTCGCAGCCGCCAAAGCCGGCGTGGCGACCGCCCAGCTGACCTTCGACAGCAAGAAGGAGCTTTTCGCCAAGAACGTCATTTCGCAGTTCGAGCTGACGACGGCGCAGAACCAGCTGCTCACGGCGCAGGCACAGCTCGCGCAGGCCGAGGCGCAGCGCGTCAATGCGGCCAACAACCTCTCCTACACGGTCGTCAAGGCTCCGGCCAACGGCGTGGTGGGCACGCTGCCGTACCGCGTCGGTGCGCTGGTGAGTGCTCAGATTCCCCAGCCGCTGACCACCGTGTCGGACAACTCGGAGATGTATGTCTACTTCTCGATGAACGAAAAGCAGTTGCTGGAGCTGACCCGCACCTACGGTTCGATCGCCAATACACTCAAGAACATGGCCGACGTGCAGTTGCAGCTCAACGACGGCTCGATGTACGGACATACCGGCCGCATCGAGTCGATCAGCGGGGTGATCGACCGCTCGACGGGCAGCGTCTCGCTGCGCGCCGCGTTCCCCAACAAGGAGGGGCTGCTGCACAGCGGCGGCGCGGGCAACATCATCCTGCCCACCATCTACAAGAACTGCATCGCAGTTCCGCAGGCCGCGACTTTCGAACTCCAGGACAAAGTATATGTCTATAAGGTAGTGGACGGCAAGGCCGCCTCGTCGATGATCGAGGTCGAGAAGATTTCCAACGGCCGCGAGTACATCGTCCGCTCGGGACTCGAGCCGGGTGAGGTGATCGTCGCCGAAGGCGTCGGCCTGCTGCGCGAGGGTACGCCCATCGTAGCCAAAGGTCAGCAAGAGACCCAGACCGCTGCCCCCGCCGCCACCCAAACTGAAAAGGAGGAATAATCTATGACACTCAAGCATTTTATCGAACGACCCGTACTGGCGTCGGTCATATCCATCGTCATCGTAATCGCAGGTCTGATCGGTCTGGCGACGCTGCCCATCGAGCAGTATCCCGACATCGCACCTCCGACGGTCATGGTGCGCGCAAGCTACCCGGGAGCCAGCGCCGAAACGATTCAAAATTCGGTCATCGTACCGCTCGAACAGGCCATCAACGGTGTGGAAGATATGACCTACATGACTTCCAGCGCAGCCGTCGGCAGCGCCTCCGTGACCATCTATTTCCGGCAGGGCATCAATGCCGACATGGCGGCCGTCAACGTCCAGAACCGCGTCTCGCGCGCTACCGGACAGCTCCCGTCCGAGGTCACGCAGATCGGCGTGACGACCATGAAGCGTCAGACCTCCATGGTCAAGATCTTCTCGCTTTACAGCCCGGACGACTCCTACGACGAGACTTTCCTGTCGAACTACCTGAAGATCAACGTAGAGCCTCGCATTCTGCGTATCTCGGGCGTCGGCGAGGCCTTCACGCTCGGCGCGGACTACTCGATGCGCATCTGGCTCAAGCCCGACATCATGGCGCAGTACAAGCTCATCCCGTCGGACGTGACAGCTGCCCTGGCCGAGCAGAACATCGAATCGGCGACCGGAACGCTGGGTGAGAACTCCGACAACACGTTCCAGTACACGTTGAAATACCGCGGACGTCATCAGACCCCCGAAGAGTTCGGCGAAATCGTCATTCTGGCCAAGCAGGACGGTACGATCCTTCGGCTGAAAGACATCGCCGACATCGAACTGGGCAGCGAATCCTACGCATACAAAGGTTACACCAACGGTCATCCGGGTGTCAGCACCCTGGTATTCCAGACCGCCGGTTCGAACGCCACGCAGGTCGTCAACAACATCGACGCCCTGCTGGAAGAGGTGCGCGCCGAACTGCCGAAAGGCATCGAGATCGCCCACCTGCAAAGCGTCAACGACTTCCTCTACGCCTCGATGAGCGAGGTGATCAAGACCCTGATCGAGGCCATCATCCTCGTCGTGCTGGTAGTCTACGTCTTCCTGCAGGACATCCGCTCGACGCTGATTCCGACCATCTCGATTCTGGTCGCCCTGATCGGTACGTTCGGGTTCCTCGCGTTCGCCGGCTTCTCGATCAACCTGCTGACGCTCTTCGCGCTGGTGCTTGCGATCGGTACGGTCGTCGACGACGCGATCATCGTCGTCGAGGCGGTGCAGGCGCGGTTCGACGTGGGCTACAAATCGTCCTACATGGCCACCATCGACGCCATGTCGGGCATCACCTCGGCCATCGTCACCTCGACGCTGGTCTTCATGGCCGTGTTCATCCCCGTCGCCATGATGGGCGGTACGTCGGGCGTCTTCTACACCCAGTTCGGCATCACGATGGCCGTGGCCGTGGGCCTTTCGGCCGTCAACGCACTTACGCTGTCGCCGGCCCTCTGCGCCATGATCCTGAAACCCTACCTCGACGAGAACGGCGAGATGCGCGACAACTTCGCCGCCCGCTTCCGCAAGGCCTTCAATACGGCTTTCACGGCGATGGTCAACAAGTACAAGCACGGCGTGCTGCTCTTCATCAAGCACAAATGGCTCATGTGGTCGACCCTCGCCCTGGCCATCGCGGCGCTGGTCGTGCTGATGAACTCCACCAAGACGGGTCTGGTTCCCGACGAGGACCAGGGTACGATCATGGTCAACGTCACCACCGCTCCCGGCTCGTCGCTCGCCGAGACCCACAAGGTGATGGAGGAGATTTCGCACCGCATTCAGAGCGTTCCCCAGATCCGCGACTACATGCAGGTAGCCGGTTACGGCATGATCGCGGGCCAGGGTTCGTCCTATGGTATGTGTATCATCAAACTCAAGGATTGGGAGGAGCGTCCCGACAAGGCGGATGCCGTACAGTCGGTCATCGGCCAGATCTACGGCCGCACGGCCGACATCAAGGATGCGCAGATCTTCGCCGTGGCTCCCCCGATGATTTCGGGTTACGGTACTTCGACGGGTTTCTCGCTCAACCTGCAGGACAAGGCGGGCGGTAATCTGACCGACTTCTACAACATCTACCTGAAATTCATCGGCACGCTCAACCAGCGGCCGGAGATCGAGCGCGCCTACTCGACCTTCAACATCAACTTCCCGCAGTACATCGTCGACATCGACGCTGCGAAGGCCAAGCGCGCCGGCGTGTCCCCCAGCACGATTCTCTCGACCCTGGCGGGTTACTACGGCGGCCAGTACGTTTCGAACATCAACCGCTTCTCGAAAATGTACTATGTGACGCTGCAGGCCGACCCGAAGTACCGGCTGGACACCGAGTCGCTCAACAACATCTTCGTACGTTCGAACAGCGGCGAGATGGCTCCCATGTCGCAGTTCGTCAACCTCACGCGCGTTTACAGCTCCGAGGTGCTGAACCGCTTCAACATGTACAACTCGATCGCCGTCAGCGGTACGCCCGCCGCCGGATATTCAACGGGCGACGCCATCCGAGTCATCCGGGAAGTGGCCGAGCAGGTGCTTCCGAAGGGTTACGGCTACGAGTTCGACGGCATCACGCGCGAGGAGGCTCAGACGGGCAGCAACACGGCCATCATCTTCGGCATCTGCATCCTGCTGATCTACCTGATCCTGAGCGCACTTTACGAGAGTTTCATCATTCCGTTCGCCGTCATCCTCTCGGTTCCGTGCGGTCTGATGGGATCGTTCCTCTTTGCTAAGATCATGGGCCTGGAGAACAACATCTACCTGCAGACGGGTCTGATCATGCTGATCGGTCTGCTGGCCAAGACGGCCATCCTGCTGACCGAGTACGCCTCCGACCGCCGCGCCGCCGGCATGACCCTCACGCAGGCCGCGGTCTCGGCCGCCAAAGCCCGTCTGCGCCCGATCCTGATGACGGTGCTTACGATGGTGTTCGGTATGCTCCCGCTGGTGTTCGCCAACGGCGTAGGCGCCAACGGCAACTCGACCCTCGGTTCGGGCGTCGTGGGCGGTATGATCATCGGTACGCTGGCGCTGCTGTTCCTCGTCCCGACGCTCTTCATCGTCTTCCAGGCTTTGCAGGAGAAGATCAAGCCGCTGGAATTCGACCCCGATCCGCAATGGGCCGTCCGCGCCGAACTGGAGGAATGTAAAAACGAGAATGAGGAGGATTTGAAATGAAGAAAATCGTAATAATCTGCCTTGCAGCCGCACTCACGGGCTGCGGCATCTATAAGCCCTACACCCGTCCGGAGGTTACGACCGCCGGACTGTACGGCACGGCCGAAAGCGCCGACACGGCCACCATCGGCAACGTCCGCTGGCAGGAGATGTTCACCGACCCGCAGCTGCAAACATTGATCCTGCTGGGTCTAGAGAACAACACCGACCTGCAGTCAGCCCACTGGCGGGTCAAGGAGGCCGAGGCGACGCTCAAGTCGGCGCGCCTGGCCTACCTGCCGTCGTTCAACTTCGCACCGCAGGGTTCGATCTCGAGCTTCGACAACCGCAACACGGCCAAGACCTACACCCTTCCGCTCGCAGCCAGCTGGGAGATCGACATCTTCAACGGGCTGACCAACGCCAAGCGCAAGTCCCGGGCGCTCTACGCGCAGAGCAAGGAGTACGAGCAGGCCGTCCAGACGCAGCTGATCGCCGGCGTGGCCAACCTCTACTACACGCTGCTGATGCTCGACAGCCAGTACGAGGTCAGCCTTCAGACGGCGGCCAAGTGGCGCGAGAGCGTCCGCACGATGAAAGCTCTCAAGGAGGCCGGAATGACCACCGAGGCGGGCGTGGCCCAGTACGAGGCCAACTACCTCTCGATCGAGGCTTCGCTGCACGACCTGGAGTACCAGATCCGTCAGGTGGAGAACAGCCTCTGCACGCTGCTCGGCGAAGCGCCGCATACGATCGTCCGCGGCCGGCTGGAGGGCCAGCAGCTGCCCGACGACCTGACGGTGGGCGTTCCGTTGCAGATGCTGACCAACCGTCCCGACGTCCGCGCCGCCGAATACTCGCTCATGCAGGCCTACTATTCCACCGCATCGGCCCGCTCGGGACTTTATCCCAAGATCACGCTGAGCGGTACGCTGGGCTGGACCAACAACAGCGGGGCGGGGATCGTCAACCCGGGTAAACTGCTCCTGAACGCCGCCGCCTCGCTCGTGCAGCCCATCTTCAACGCCGGGGCCAACCGTGCCCGAGTGAAGATCGCCAAGGCGCAGCAGGAGGAGGCCAAACTGAGCTTCCAGCAGACTCTGCTCAACGCCGGTGCGGAGGTGAACGACGCTCTGACGCAAACGCAGTCGGCCCGCGCCAAAACCGAACTGCGCCGCAGCCAGATCGCCGCGCTGGAACGCGCCGTCGAGAGCACGGAACTGCTGATGCGTCACGGCAGCTCGACCTACCTCGAGGTGCTGACCGCCCAGCAGTCGCTGCTCTCGGCCCAGCTGTCGCAGATCGCCGACCGCTTCGACGAGATTCAGGGCGTCATCAACCTCTACCAGGCGCTCGGCGGCGGCCGTGACCTGGAGGAGGAGGCAAACCAGCCGACCCGGTAATGAAGCGGGGAGCGACCAGAGAGGAGATTATCCGCGCTACGCAGGATATGATCGCCCGCAACGGCATCCGTGCCGTGCGGGTGGATGAGATCGCGCAGACGCTCGGCATCTCCAAACGCACCCTCTACGAAATGTTCGCGGACAAGAACGAACTGGTGGGGGCCTGCCTCGACGAGATGAGCCACCAACAGCGACAGCGCATCGTCTCCTGCCGCAAACGGCGCGCCGGCAATCCGCTGCAGCGGATGCTGCGCCTGACCAACGAGTACGTCGACAGCCTTTATGTCGTGGAAAGCAGCTTTCTGGCGGACATCCGCCGCAAGGTGGCTTTCGCCGAGCATTTCGCCGAACACCGCCGCTTCTGGCTCGACGAGCTGACGCGCACGCTCGAATCGTGCCGCACGGAACAACTGCTGCTGCCGGAGATCGACGCCGCGACATTCGCCGCACGCATCATGAACACGCTGCTCGAACTAAGGCTGAACAACGCGGCCCGCGAGGAGCTGTACCTCTTCAGCCGGACCATCCTGCGCGGGGCAGCCACCCGGCAGGGCATCGAACTGATCGACGGCAAACACTGACCGTCCCGACTTATTTGGGAAACCGCCGGAGCGCACGCTTCGGCGGTTTTTCGTATCCCGGCACTCCGGCCGGAGGAAAAAATAGGGCCGCGAACGCAGATAAATCCGAAAAAAACCTATCTTTGCATCCGATAAAGCGTGCACAGACAGGCGGCACAGCGGCACAGCAGTTGCGCCGGCTTCCAGTCTTTGCGACCGATACCCGAACCCGATGCGAACCGACAACGTGAAATACGTCCCGATGCCCGAGGCGAACAGCCGTCGTGCAACGATGCGCATGATGCGCGCCATGTCGATGAACAGCCGATCGGACCGGGTGTAGCGCGCTTGCATGCAAAACGATACGATCCGGCTTCGATGAGGTCGGATTTTTTTAGATTACGACTATGGATCAGAAAAAGTACCGATTCGAGACCCTCCAGGTCCACGCCGGCTTGCAGACCGACCCCGAGACCGGGGCCCGGGGCGTTGCGATCTGCCCGACGGCGGCCTACCGCTTCCGCAGCTGTGACCACGCGGCGCGACTCTTCGAGCTGAGCGAACCCGGAAACATCTATACCCGTCTGCAAAACCCCACCACGGCGGTCTACGAGGAGCGCATCGCAGCTCTCTACGGCGCCGTCGGGGCGCTGGCCGTCTCCTCCGGCATGTCGGCCATCCTCCTCACGGTGCTCTCGCTGGCGGGGGAGGGCGACAACATCGTCGCCTCGCCCTTTCTCTACGGCGGCACGTACAACCAGTTCCGCATCACGCTGCGCAGGCTAGGCATCGACTGCCGCATCGCCCGCAGCGAACGGGCCGAGGATATGGAGCCGCTCGTCGACGCACGGACCCGGGCGATCTACGCCGAGAGCATGGGCAATCCGACCTGCGCCGTTCCCGACCTGGAGGCGCTGGGACGCCTGGCCCGGCAGAAAGACGTTCCGCTGGTGATCGACAACACGTTCGGCGCGGCGGGATACCTCTGCAACCCCTTCGCATGGGGCGCGAACATCGTCGTCGACTCGGCAACCAAGTGGATCAACGGCCACGGCACGGCGATGGGCGGGGTGATCGTCGACGGCGGCAACTACGACTGGTCCAACGGCAAGTTCCCGCAGATCGACGGTCCCTCCGAGGGCTATCACGGGCTGAATCTGCACGAAGCCTTCGGCAAGGCGGCCTTCATCGCCAAATGCCGCGTCGACGGGCTGCGCGACGTGGGTTGTTGTCCCTCGCCGTTCGACTCCTACCTGATGCTGCTGGGGCTGGAGACCCTCTCGCTGCGCGTGAGGCACGAGGTGGAATCGACCCGCCGGCTGGCCGAATACTGCCGCAGCCACCCGCGCGTCGAACGCGTCAGCTTCGTCGGCTTCGAATCGCACCCCAGCTACGCGAACGCCCGCAAATACTACCGTTTCGGCTCGTCGGCGGTCTTCACCGTCGAACTGAAAGGGACGCTGGAGAGCACCGTGCGCTTCGTCGAATCACTTCGGCTGGCCGCCCACATGACCATGATCGGCGATTCGGTGACGGTGGTCACCCATCCGGCATCGACCACGCACAAACAACTCGACGAACAGGCGCTCGCCGCGGCCGGAGTGACCCCCACGCTGCTGCGCATCTCTCTCGGACTGGAAAACGTCGACGACGTGATCGACGACTTCGAACAGGCTTTCTCGCAGATCGGCTGATGGTACGCTATTTCGATTACGGGAAACCCTTCCTGCTGGAAACGGGACACACGCTCCCCGCGCTGCGGATCGCCTACCACACCTACGGCACGCTCAACGAGGCGCGCGACAACGCAGTCTGGGTCTGCCACGCGCTCACGGCCAACTCCGACGTCAGGGAGTGGTGGCCCCATACGGTCGAGGCGGGCCGCTTTCTCGACCCGGCGCGCCAGTTCGTCGTCTGCGCCAACATCCTCGGTTCCCACTACGGAACCACGGGTCCGCTGCACGTGAATCCGGCGACCGGGAAGCCTTATTACCGCGACTTTCCGCCCTTCACCATCCGGGACATGGTCCGCGCCCATCAATTGTTGGCCGACGCGCTGGGCATCGGCCGCATCCGGGCGCTGGTCGGCAGTTCGGTGGGCGGATTTCAGGCCGTGGAGTGGGCCGTCACGGAGCCGCAGCGCATCGAGCGGCTGGCGCTGATCGCCACCTCGGCGAAAGCCTCCCCGTGGTCGATCGCCGTCGACGAGACCCAGCGCATGGCCATCGAGGCCGACGCCACGTTCGGCGAGGCGCGCGACGACGCCGGACGGGCCGGGCTGGCCGCCGCACGGGCGATCGGTCTTTTGACCTACCGCGGACCCGCCGGGTACAACCTCACGCAGCAGGACACCGAAGAGCAGCCCGCCGTGCACCGCGCCTCGACCTACCAGCAGTATCAGGGCGAAAAGCTCTGCCGGCGCTACAACGCCTACTCTTACTACGCCATCCTCTCGGCGTTCGACACCCACGATGTGGGGCGCGGCCGGGGCGGGGTGGTGGCGGCTCTTGCCCGCATCGAAGCCCGCACCCTCATAGTCGGCATCTCGACCGACATCGTTTTCACCCCCGCCGAAATGCGCGAACTGCACGCCCTGATTCCCCGAAGCGTTTACCGCCAGATCGACTCGTCATTCGGCCACGACGGGTTTCTGGTCGAGCACGAACAACTGAATGAAATTCTCTCTCCTTTTATAAACGACCCTCAAGTATGAGTAAAATAAAAATCGGCCTGTTCGGATTCGGCGTCGTCGGACAAGGCATCTTCCAGGTGGTGCACCGTTCGAAAAACGCCAACGCCGAGATCGTCCGCATCTGCGTCCGCTCGCTCGGCAAGCCCCGCACGGCCGATGCGAAGTATTTCACCGACCGTCCCGAGGACATCCTCGACGATCCGCAGATCGACCTGATCGTCGAGGTCATCGACGACGCGAAAGCGGCCTACGACATCGTGAAACGCGCCCTGCTGAAAGGCATCCCGGTCGTTTCGGGCAACAAGACGATGCTGGCGCACCACCTGCCCGAGCTGATCGAGATTCAGAAGACGCACCACGTGGCGCTGCTCTACGACGCCTCGTCGTGCGGCTCGATCCCCGTGATCCGCAACCTCGAAGAGTATTACGACAACGATCTGCTGCTCGAAGTCAAGGGCATCCTGAACGGTTCGTCGAACTACATCCTTTCGCGCGTCTTCGACCACAGCGAACCGTATGCCGACGCGCTGACGCAGGCGCAGGCGCTCGGATTCGCCGAGAGCGACCCTTCGTTCGACATCGAGGGGTACGACTCCCTCTTCAAACTGGTCATCATCACCGTGCATGCACTGGGAGCTTACGTCGCTCCGGAGCGCATCTTCACCTACGGCATTGCGACCATCCACGATTCGGACATCCGATACGCCCGCGAAAAGGGGGTCAAGATCAAACTGGTCGCTCAGGTCGTCAAGGTCAGCGACGAGCACTTCACTATGTTCGTCATGCCGGAGTTCGTCAGCCCCGCAAAGTACATTTACAGCGTCGACGACGAATACAACGGCGTAGTGATCCGCGGCGAATGTTACGACCGGCAATTCATGTTCGGTAAGGGGGCGGGCAGCCTGCCGACCGCTTCGTCGATCCTGAGCGACATCATGGCGCGGCTGCACGACTACCGTTACGAATACAAAAAACTGAAATACGTCCAGAAACCGGACTATACCACCGACATTACGCTCAAGATCTACGTCCGCTACACGACCACGGACATTCCCGGCATCCTGCACTTCGAGAAGGTGCACGAACGGTACGCCAGCGACGAGAGCAATTACCTGATCGGCGACATCCGGCTCTCGGAATTGATCGCCAAACGATCCCTGCTCTCGGGCCAGGACGTCTTTCTAGCCAATATCCCGATCTTCTTTCTGAATCGGGATAACTGATGAACGGCGGCCCTGTCCGATCCAAAGATCGGGGCGTAGCCTGTGGAGCACGCCAACGGCGGGCCTCCGCCGCCGGAGGCTGCGGCCCGCGCGGCTCAACGAGCCGCAAAACCGAGTAATGAAAGTGCTGGCCTTTATCGGGGCCAGCACTTATCATTTGAAGCGTCTGAATCAATCCTTGACGCAGCGCACCGACACGCCGCATTCGCCGCTCGTGAGGGTCGTCAGCAGCGGCTGCCCGCCCGCGGTGTAGCTCAGACAGTCGAACTTGCCGTCCTGCGACGACGCGCCCATTAGATAACCTTTCGACGAACTGCCGTAGCGTCCCGTCGAGGCGAACCAGATACCCGCGCAGCAGAGGAAGCCGCCGTCCCGCTCCGGAGCGCCGATCAGCGTCGCCAGCTCCGCTCCATCCGGGATATGCCATCCTGGCGGGCAGATCCCCTGCACGGGCGACGCTCCTTTTCCGGCCGCCCCGACCGCGAAGGCGTGATCGTATAGATAACCCTGCGTGGCCAAAACCGACGCCTCGCCCTCGGGATACCAGACGCCCGTGCCGATTGCCGCTCCGGCTGGCAGGAAGCGCAGGTTCTCGGCCATCCACACCCGCCCGGCGATCGTCGCGGTGCGATAGGTATCTTCGCCGTAACTGAGCGATCCGCTCTCCCCGCTTCCGCCGCCGATAGAGCCGCCGTCCTGCCAGTCGCTGATCTCGCCGCTGAGCGTCAGGGAGATCTTCTCCTGGGTAACCTTTACGGCAAGGTCGTACCGCAGTCCGCTCTCCAGGGCCGCTTCCGAGAGCGTTTCTTCCCGCTCCCGGCCGTCATCCGTCGCAACGCGCACCGTCAACGCCGCCCGCTGCGGCACGAGCACCGCCCGATAGGAGACGTTCTCCGTGACGCAGAACGTCCGGATGTCGGTCGCAGGAACGCCCTTTTTGGCTGCAGAGGAAAGGGTCGTGAAATCCACGTCGGCCGTCGCTGCAAACCCCGAGAGGGTGATTCCGGTAACTTTCGAAGAGGTGGTATTGTCGACCACGAGGGTCAGCTGAGCCATCAGGTGATGGAACAGCATGCTTACGGGAGTGCTCCCGGGCGTCACGTCCGTCCGGTATGCACCCAACAGGTCGGACGGGCCGCAGCCGCTCCGCTGGTCCGCCTCGACGGTGAACTCGGCGGGCAGCCCCGCCTCGAAGTAGGGGTAGCAGGCCGTGAGCGTCGAGGGTTCGTTCCACTGGTCGTACCAGATCAGATCGGGGGCTGCGAAAGCCGCGCCGTCGTAGATCATCAGCCGGTTTTCCGCCCAGGTCTCCGCACCCTTGCGGACCGTCAGGCCGATGCGGTCGCCCGCGTCGAAGTGGAGGGCCGTGACGCGCGTGAGGATCGTCGGCGCGATGCGGACATACATCGGCTCGTCCGGCTGCTTCGCGCAGCCCGCTCCCGCCGCGGCGACCAGCAGCGAAGCGATCAGTGTTTTCTTCATAGGTATCGCGTAAAAGGTTTATTCTCGGCGACTTTTCATCGCAAAAATAAACCTTTTTACGTTATTTCCAAAATCCGGTCAGCTTTTGTAGTAAGACTCTTCCAGCCCCAGCGCAAAATTGTTGCGGCGGAAATAGGCGAGGGCCGCGACCGCGAGGACCAGCACCGCATTGAAGAAAAACGGAAAACGGTCGCTGTGCGTATGGAACAGCTTCCGGAAGAGATCCATGATAAAGGGGCAGATCATCACCGCCAGGTAGTTCATCGACATGACGAACGAGAGGGAGAGCGTCGCGGAGCGGGGAGGCGCGATGGTCGCAGCCTTGTCGTAGACGACCGGCTGCATGACGCCGTAACCCAGCCCGCAGAGCATCACCCCTGCGATCAGCAACCCCTTTTCGCGGAACAGTCCCGTCAGCACCAACCCGATGAAGATGGATAGGAGCGAAAAGAGATTCACGTTCTGCCGCAGCCGCCGGATAATCCGGTCGATGAACAGCCCCGGCAACATGATCGAGAGGAAAAAAAGCGAGATCAGCACGCCCGAGAACGAGCTGTCGATCCGGTAGTCGTCGACCAGAAAAGCGGCGTAGTAGGTGACCACCAGCACGGCATAGGTGACGAAGAAGTAGAGCAGCATCAACCCCACGAGTTTGCGGCGGTCGATCATCTTATGACGCATCTGGAGGCTGTGTGCGGGTTCCGGCTCCGAGCGCTGCCGCTTCAGGAAGAACGACAGCGCAAGCGAGATGCCCGGCAGGGTGTAGACCAGAAAGGGCAGATGCCAGTCGACTTTGGCCAGATAGCCCGTAAGCACCGTGGCCAGCACCAGCGTCAGGTTGTTGATGGCCGAGCTGTATCCGAGCTGCCGCACGCGGTAGTCGCCCGTGAAGTAGTCCACGACCAGCCCCGTGGAGAAGGGAATCACCATCCCCGCACCGATCCCCAGCACGCAGCTGATGACGATCAGCAGCGCCATGCTCCGTGCGAAGAGGCAGGCCACACCGCTCAGGAAAAAGACGGAGAGACCCACGATGAGTATCTTGAGTTTATCCTTTCCGACCGACAGCCGGCCCGAAAGCAGCACGAACGGGATAATCAGCAGCGACGGCAGCGAGGTGAGCATCTGAATCTCCAAATCGTTCGCTTTCGGGAAGATATGGTTCAGATCGCCCAGGATGGGGGAGATGGCCAGTCCGGGCAGCGACGAGACGGCCGAAACCGACCAGATCGCCAGCAGCACCAACAGTTTTACGGAGCCTTTGCCAGTCTTGATTTTCATGGCGGGAGTTTTCCCCGGCTCCCGCAAGTGTCATACCAAAAAAAGGCCGACCTTTGAATGGGAAGGAGTTGATTAACGACAGATCATTCAGCCGGAACAGTTCGAGTCAATCGTTCACTCGATCAGATTTTTTACCCAGTTATCGATTCTTAAACGCAATAACGATTGGTCAAGCGGATATAGACAATCTTCCAAAATAAAACGCAAATCAATGACTGGATTTTTCCTATCTATGATTTGAATTTGCCGTGAGTTGTAAAAAGGCATCCGGGCAATGTTCTGGTTGGTCGTCACCACCTTTTTTCCCATTGCCAATGCCCAGACTAGACGCGGGGTAGTACCCGTTTGTGTTTCGCGATCGGTATCAAGTATACATCTGCTCAAGGCAGTTATTCGCTGCACCTCTTCAAGCGTCATTTTGCGGTGACTGATAATATCGTCTTCTGGCAGCAGAGAGTCCACGATATGGAAGTATATCACGGGGGGGGGTTCTCTCAGCCCCGTTAGGTTTACAATCTGCTCCTTGACTTTCCGACATATTGCCAATCGATTGTCATGGTTCGACCCAACTATAGACATATCATATTTTATGACATTTGTTTGGCAGATTACGGGCATCCAGTAGAAAGGAAGTAAATCTGCATGATATCGTTGGCTGTCCTCAAGGTCATAGGTCAGCGTGCGATCGAACCACCGTGCATTGTGATAGTAATCGTAGAAAGAAGAATTATCCCACAAATAAAGAACACTCTTCAGGGAAGAATTGATTCGTTTCAGATGTCGAAGCAGACAAGGATGAAAACTTACACCGTTAATGCACAGGAGCAAGTCAAAATGGGAGTTTAATGCTGCATTGTGAAGAAACTGTTGTTCCCAATAACGTTGGTAGCAACGCTTCGCCCGGCACTTCCATGCGCTTAGCAACCTGTCGTGCCAGCCGCGCCACCGATGCTTGTAATCAAATGGCAGATCGCAATCTTCAATAGCCGTGACTGTATGTCCTTGTCTTAACAACTCTTCGTATATCGGTCTATTCAACCCCATGTACGAAGGTGATAAAAATAATATATTGCTCATACTACGGGTTAAATTTTGAGTATATCAATCGAAAGGTATTGTTCCCGTTATCGAGTTTATTTTGGAAATATCCCAAGAACATGGCTATCGGCAGCATAATCGCCATTCCCCATATCAAAATGATCGTAGGGATATAGGGAAAATAAAGAAATTTCTGCACACTCAGATTGTCAATAAAGAAAAACGAATGTAAAAACCAAAAATACATACTATGCAACCCTAACGTCATTCCGACATTTTTTATCAACATACAAGAAAGTCTAAAAAAGGAGACCATACAATAGATGAATGGAACGATTAATAGAGCATCCACCACATAAATGCTATAAAAAACTCCGGATTTTACCAATCCTAACCGCAGGAAGAACAAAACAATCAGAGCAAAAAAAATCTTCGGTAGTTTATTGAATCCAAGCACTTTGTCAATCCGAGAGAAAATTTGATATTTGGCGGTCATTATGCCGACTACGGAGACAATAATCGGCTCTAAAAACTGCATGCTACCAAAGGGAAGGGCGATTATAGAACGGGAAAACAAAAGGCATATTACACCAAGCGAGAAGAGATCAACTGCGATACGCGTTCGCTTATAGAACAAAAGTAGGCCGGGACTGAGCAAGATCAGGACAATGTAATAGAATACATACCAACCGAAAATAACGCATATGCCCGAATCTTGAGAAAGCGACAACCCGATCAGATTCCA
Source organism: Alistipes sp. (assembly GCF_048465635.1). Classification (GTDB taxonomy): domain Bacteria; phylum Bacteroidota; class Bacteroidia; order Bacteroidales; family Rikenellaceae; genus Alistipes. Next base: position 116,405 of record NZ_DBFWLF010000028.1, on the reverse strand, counting down.
TCCGAATGTAGTTAAAGAGGGTAACTTATGTCCTATAAAATACCCTACGACGAGAAATAATAGGCAAACGACCCAATAAGACAGAAGAAAGCGCAACAGGCGCAAGAATATTTTTCGATAGCAGAGATAATCGTTTGCTCTCTTCCAAATTATGTATCCTGTGTTAAATGCGAAGACAGCGACGCACAGTTTACAGAATACGGCAACTACACCTTCAAGACTTACGGAACCTATAGGAATCGTAAAAAATTCGATTGCCTCATTTCTTCCCGGATTGTACCCGAAGAAATGATGCCAAAACATCATGAGGATGGCAATACCATTCAGAAAGAGAGCTTCCTGTTTGCCGTAAAAATCCGCAACGTTATGTCGACCTGCGTTAACCATGGTTGCTTGCCTAAGTCGACCGGAGTAGGCCTCTCCGTTTTCGAATGATCTATTTATCGCGCACGCACCTCACCGACATGCCGTTGGCACGGGCATAGGGTGCGGCAGGCTCAATTCCCGCCGTGGTGGTCAGCTTTTCGAACCAGAAGTAGAGCGCGGGCGACTTCCGCTCGGCGAGCGAACCCGCCGTCCAGTAAAGTCCCTCCCAGGGCTGCGCCTCGTCGGCACGCACGCCGACCGGGGGAATGTAGATATTCTGAATCGCACCGTTGGAGTAGATCCGGCGTCCCGCCGCGAGGTAAAGCGACGAGACGCTGCCGTCGGTCAGCGTCCAGCCGAACACGTCGTAGTCGCTCTCCTTGGGCGTATCGGCGATCGTAAGCCCGGCAAAGGCGCCCTCCGGGGCGACTTTCCACCCGTAGGGGCAGGGATCGTTCTCGGTCTTCTTCGCACCCCAACGCGCATCGTCTGCAGTCCACAGCCAGTCGTTGCCCGAATCGGCCACGCCCGTGATGAAGCTGAGCGGGTTGCGGCGCGCGTAGTCCGACGTTCCGGTCTCGGCGCTCGATGCCACAGGCGTCACGTAGACGCGGCTGCCGGAGGCGTTATACATGGCCGCGCCCGAGCCGCTGTTGGCACGATAGCTCGCCGGTCCGATGAAGGGGTCCTTGCGGCCCCACTGGTAGTAGAGACCGTAGGAGGCCACGCGCTCCTCGGGGGTGGTATTGGCGTTGTCGAGCGCACCCAGGTTGCGCCCCATCACCTCATAGCCGTTGGCGTAGTGCAGCACGTCCGATTCGGGATCGTAGGGCGTCGCCCATACGTGCCAGCTCCAAAGCAGCGTGCCGGCCGCATCGTATGCGCCGATCAGGGCGTTGCCCTCATGGATATGTTTGTCCTCGGAATCCGATCCGACGTAGAACGAAGCCTTGCCGCCGTCCATCTGTACGTACTGCAACAGCCCCGCCGCGCTCTGCCAGATCAGACCCACGCCGGCCGGGGAGATCTTCCCGCCGAGGGTCACATCGAACGTATAGTGGGTCTGCTTCTCGCGCACGATATAGCTGTTGGCGGGTTTGTCGCTCAGATCGGTCGTCTTGACCATGCCGACGAAGAGCGTGGCCGACCGCGCGCCGCCCATGTAGGAGACGCCCGAGATGACGACACTCCCCGAAAGGGCCGTTTCGTCCTCCTTCGATTCCACGGGAGCCACGACGGTCACCGTGCGGGCGGCGGCGTCGAGCGTGATGTCGTTCCAGCCTTCGGGGCGGGAGGAGATATAAAGGTCGCTCACTCCGTCGGCCGAGAACGATGCAACGCCGCGTTCGCCGGGAGCGGAGAAGTAGAGGGCCGGGTCGTTGAAGACGAGCGACGAGGTGTCTTCCTCTTCGTCCTTGCTGCACGCCGTGGCGAGAAGCGCCGCGACCGGCAGCACGAAAACCAGCCTTGCCAATAGTTTCATAATATGCAGATTTACCGTTTATCCGTTTCGAAAAATTCTTTGCAAAGATACCAAAAAGCGGGAGAATTCCTACAAGGGTGCGCCAATTATTTCATTTGGGAATAATTATTGCCGCCTACATCCTAACGAATTCTAAATGCAATTAGTATGTCGGGAATGAAAATCGAGCCGGGAAGCGTACCGGCCGAAAAGAAGTTCAGCATCACCGTGACCGAAGAGGGTCCCTACCTGGTTTACGGCCGGCCGCCGCTGGCCGAACAGTTCATCATGCCCAACGAGAACGACGAAAGCTGGTATTTCCAGGAGGGCAAACACTTTTCGACCGAAACGGAGCCTACGGCGCTCTGCCGCTGCGGGAGTTCCCGCAAGAAGCCCTACTGCGACGGAAGCCACGTCCATGCGGCGTGGGATCCGCAGCTGACGGCCTCGACGGAGCCGCTGCTGGATCGTACGGAGATCGTGGAAGGGGAGACGCTCGCCATGACCGACAATCCGGCATACTGCGTTTTCGCCCGCTTCTGCCACCCGCACGGCGACGCCTGGTCGCTCACCGAGCGGTCGGGCGACTCCGAAGCGCGCGAACTGGCCATCCGCGAGGCGTCGATGTGCCCCAGCGGACGGCTGATGGCGTGGGACAAGCTCTCGTCGACTCCCTACGAATTCCATTTCGAGCCGAGCCTCGGACTGATCGAGGACCCGGGCATCGGAGCGAGCGGCGGACTCTGGGTAAGGGGCGGCATTCCGCTGCGGCGCGAGAGCGGCGAGACCTACGAAATCCGCAATCGGGTGGTGGTCTGCCGCTGCGGCCAGTCGGCCAACAAGCCTTACTGCGACGGCACGCACGCCGCAATCAAGTGGCGCGACGAACTGGAAGGGGAGCCTGCCGGTGAGACCGTGCCGGAAGAGGTCTACTGACCGAAAGAGGGTGCTCGGGCATCCTCTTTTTCGTTTCACCGTCTGCGGCGCAGCCGGAAAAAGAGGACGATCGCCGCGGTGGTCATCGCTTCCGACAGGGGCATGGCCAGCCAGATTCCCGGGCTTCCCAGCAGCCGGGGCAGCAGGATGAAGTTCGGGACGAGCAGGACGAAGCCGCGCAGCAGCGCGAACGCCGTCGCAGGCCGGACCCGCTCGACGCTCTGGTAATAGCCGATGACCGTCAGGTTCATGATGAAGAAGATGAATCCCGAGGCGAAGTAGGGGAATCCGTGGACGGCGATCTGCGCCGCGGCATTGTCGGGGGCAAGGAAAAGCCTCACGAGCGGTGCGGGGAAGAAGACGAACACGGCCATCACCGCCGCGCCGCAGACGGCGGCCGTAGAGAGGGCGATCCGCAGGGTCGTCGAGACCCGGCCCCGGTCGCCCATCCCGAAATTGTAGCTCAAAATGGGCTGCGCCGACTGCGCGATGGCGTTCCCGACCATGAACACGAACGGAATGTAGTAACACCCGACCCCGAACGCGCCCACGCCGTCATCGCCCAGATAGCGGAGGAAAACCAGGTTGCCGACGAACATGAGCATCGCCAGCGTCGCCTCACCCAGCAGGGCGGAAGAGCCGATGCGGCACTGATAGCCGATGTTGCGCAGAGAGAGTTTCCAGCTTTTCAGGCTCCGTTTGGGCCGCAGCAGCCGCAGCAGCCGGGCGAAAAACAGCAGGTAGACGATCGCAATCAGCCCGCCGACCACCGTACTGATCGACGTGGCGAAGGCTGCACCCCGGACGCCCCAGCCAAGCGGGAAGATAAACACCCAGTCCAACACCACGTTGATCGCGGCGGATAGGATGCTGCACCACATGGCCAGCTTCGGCGCGCCGTCGAGCCTGATGACAAACTGGGCGACGGCGATCCACAACTGAAAGACCAGCGAGGGCATGAACCACCGGAGGTAATCGGTCACCATCGGCAGCAGGTGCTCCGACGAACCGAGCAGGCGGGCGGTCGCCGCCGGGAACGCGACGATCAGCCCGGACGGGACGACGGTCACGGCGGTCACGAACAGCAGCGCCTGCGTGACGTTCAACCGGGCCGCCTTGCGCTTGCCGCGCGAGAGGTGGATCGAAGCGACCACCGAACTGCCCACGCCCGCCATCAGCCCGACGCCCGTGAAGACCATCAGCAGCGGGATGCAGAAGTTGACCGCGGCTATGCCGTCGCTGCCCACGCCGCGTCCCACGAAGATGCCGTCGGCGGCCGTCACCGCCGAGATGCTCAGCATGCCGAAGAGGGTAGGGACGAAGTATTTCCGGAAAAGCACGGAGACCTCCAGCGTACCCAGTTCGATCGAATCTTTCATTTTTCCTTCCATAGTCCTGACAGCCGATAAAAAAGGCCGGACAAGCGATTGGTTTTACCCAGCCATCTTATCCGGCATTCGATGCCCTCCGATGAGGATGTAAATTCGGCGGCAAAGGTAGGCAATTTCTGGGGACCTTGCAACTATCCGGCAAAGTACGAAAACAAAAAGCTGTCGGACAAGTGCGGTTTACCGATTTCACCCCCGCCAGAAGAAGCTCTGACAGGGGTGATTTCGATTCCGAGCACTGGTCGGACAACGCCTTTTCCGGCTGCGCACAGCCAGGCTACACGGAAAGGAGGCAGCCTCCGCCGGTCGGCCAGGCTACTTCTTCTCCGGCCGGGCGATGCTTTCGCGCATCGTAGTGTCGGCCATGATGTTCTTCATCTTGTAGTAGTCCATGATCCCGAGGTTGCCGTTGCGGAACGCCTCGGCCATCGCCAGCGGGACCTCCGCCTCGGCAAGGATCACCTTGGCGCGGGCGTCCTGCGCCTTGGCCTTGTTCTCCTGTTCGAGTGCCACGGCCATCGCGCGCCGCTCCTCGGCTTTCGCCTGCGCGATGTTCTTGTCGGCCTGCGCCTGATCCATCTGCAGCTGCGCGCCGATGTTCTTGCCTACGTCGATGTCGGCGATGTCGATCGAAAGGATTTCGAACGCCGTTCCCGCATCGAGGCCCTTTTCAAGCACCACGCGCGAGATGGAGTCGGGGTTCTCCAGCACGATCTTGTGCGAGGCCGCCGAACCGATCGACGAGACGATGCCTTCGCCCACGCGGGCCAGCACGGTCTCCTCGCCGGCTCCGCCCACCAGCTGCTTGATGTTGGCGCGCACCGTCACGCGGGCCTTGGCGATGAGCTGGATGCCGTCCTTGGCCACGGCGGCCACGGGAGGAGTATTGATGACCTTCGGGTTCACCGACATCTGCACGGCCTCGAACACGTCGCGGCCCGCCAGGTCGATGGCCGTCGCCATCCGGAAGTCGAGCAGGATGCCCGCCTTCTGCGCCGAGACGAGCGCATGCACCACGTTGGTCACGTTGCCGCCGGCCAGATAATGCGCCTCCAGTTCATTGGGGTTGAGCGACAAACCCGCCTTCGTACTCTCGATCATCGAGGAGACGATCGTCGAGGGCGGAACCTTGCGCCACCGCATCAGAATCAGCTGCAGCAGGCTGATGCGCACGCCCGACACCAGGGCCGAGAACCACAGTCCCACCGGGATGAAATAGAAGATGAGCCAGACCGCGAATAGGCTCACAAATACGATCAGTACGATCAATCCTGCGTGAATGTCCATAAGCTAAAGAGTTATTTTTTGATTTTTTTGACGATGACGCTGAAATTCTCGAACCCGACGACCTCCACCTCGCGGCGCGGATCGACATAAGCACCCTGCGACTTGGCTTCGTAGATGCGGCCGCCGACCTCGATCTTGCCCATCGGAGAGAGACGCGAGACGGTCGTGCCGCGGTCGCCGATCTTCAGTTCGTCGGCGGGAGCGGGCATCGACTGGGAGTCGATCTCCTGCTTCAGGGAGAAGCGCTGCCAGGTCTTGGCACGCAGCGACAGAATCGTTGCGACGACCGAGAGTGCGATGATAATGAGGATCACCACGACACCCGTCACCGGACCGTAATCGCGGAAAGCGAGGTAGATCGAACTGCCGTAGCAGACCAGCGACAGCAGCGCTCCCACGGAGACCCCGGGCAGCAAAACGATCTCGGCGACCAGAAACAACAGGCCGAAGAGGACGAGGATCACGATATAGAACATACGCTTAATCGAATTTTGATAAAGATACGCAAAAAATCCGGTTATTGCGCGATCTCTGCCACTTTTATTTGCAATTCCGGGTCCGTTTTTGCGATGGCGGCAGCCAGCCGGTCGGCCAGCGCCCGGTCGTCGAACAGCCCTACGACGAATAGTTCGCTGCCCACGCGCGAGAGTTCGCGGCCCTCGGCCTCGTCGGCGATCTGCTGCTTGACGGCCTCGGACAACGCCTCCGTCCCCGCGATCTCGACGCGGTAGGCCATGCTCTGCGCCTCGGGGTCGCGCGTGAGGTTGCGCGCCTCACCGTCGGTCCACATCACGATTTCGGGCCGCACGAACCCGTGCTCCTTCAGCAGTTTCTGCGCATGCTCAGCCTCCTCGCGCGTAGCGAAGCCGCCGGCGTAGTAGCACCACTTGCCGGCGTCGTTGATTTGGTAGCACAACGGATAGGCGCCCCGGAACAGGTCGGCGGCCCGTTTGGTGTTGAACGTACCCAGCAGGATGCGGTAGATCGTCCCCCGCGCATAGACCTTGCACTCGGGGATCGGGTTTTTATAGCTGTATACGGGCGTTTTCGAGAAGGCCACGCTGTCGTAATCGAGGAAGAAACGCTCGGCCACATCGAGCGGCGGCTGCCGGAAGTCGATCGCTTCGAGCTGGGTCGCCACCCCCCGCAGCGAATCGCGCGCTGCGTCCAGCCCCAGCACGCCCGCCAGACAGACCTCATAATCCACGGCCACCCGCTTGCGCAGGAAGTAGTCGGCCACCGCGTCCGAAGCCGTGCGCCCGCGCAGTTCCGAGAGTTTGCGCTGCGCCTCGGCGAGCAGCTCCTCCTCGCGGACGAGAATCTCCTCGCGCCCGAGCAGGTCCAGCAGGTAGCCGTAGGCGTAGCTCTTGTTGTCGAAGACGTAGTTCCACACCCCCGCGAGCGAGTCGGAGAGCGCCCGGTTCAGCCCTTGCAGGGCCCGGTAGCGGTCGTAGACCTCAACGGCTTCCGCTTCGGTCTGAGCCGCGGCATAGGCGGCGGCCAGCTCGGAAAGGGTATTGTAGTTGGCGAAATAACGGTTGATGTAATCCACGGCCTGCAACTCCAGGCGCTGCGCCCGCTGCAAAGCCCGGTAGTCGGCTTCGGGAAGCTGCTCCCGGAAGTAGGCGTTCGAGACCAGGCTGCGCCTTTTGAGCGAGTCGGGGATCACCACCACGGGCCGCTCGTCCGCCACAGAAACCGAACCCTGCACCGCGTCGTTATCCAGGTTGGAGAGCACCCACTCCTGCTCAATGGCGTTGATGCGATCGACCAGACGGCCCTTGGCGTTGCGGATGTCGAAGATCAGATTCTCCATGCGCAGAATCTCCTGCGAGAGCGCCTCCCTGTCCGCGGGGCTTGTGCGCAAAAGCTCCCGCAGCCCGTCGACGGCATTGGTCACCGAATCTTCGCGCAGCTGCAGGCGGTTGTCCTCCTGCAGCAACTGCATGTACTCCCCGTTCCGCTCCAGTCCGGCGATCCGCGGCTCCACGGCGGGTTGCTGCGCATACAGCCAGCCGACCGCCGGCAGCAGAGCGGCCAACGAAACGCAGTATCTGTGCAATAGGCTCTTTATCTCCACCATTTGATGAAAAATAGCTGAATAAGTCCGAAAATCTCCAAACGCCCCAACAGCATCAGCAGCGAATTGGAGAGCTTGAATGCCGCGGGCAGCGCCGAATAGTTGTCCATCGAGCCGACCTCCCCGAAGCCGGGTCCCACATTGCCGATCGAGGCCACGGCCCCCGAAAAGCTGGTCATCAGGTCGATGCCCAGCATCGTTCCGAAAACGGTTCCCGCAAGGATCAGCATCAGGTAGGTGACGATGAAGATCATCACCGAATGCAGCGTCTCCGACTCCTGGATGATGCCGTCCAGCCGAATCCGGATGATGGCATTGGGGTGCTGCTGCTGCCGCAGACGCGCCCGCATCATCTTCACGGCCAGCACCAGGCGGTTGGTCTTGATGCCGCCGGCGGTCGATCCCGCGCAGGCGCAGACGATCGAGCCGAAGATCAAGAGGATGATGGCGAACGAGGTCCACTGGTTCGAGTCGGCCGTCGCATATCCGGTCGTGGTCACCAGCGACACGAACTGGAACAGCGCATGGCGGAACGACGCGGTGAAAGTGGGGTAGATGTCTGCCGCGAAGAGACTTATGGCGATCAGCAAACCGCCGCAGAGCAGCATGCCGAAGTACCAGCGTGCCACCTCCGAGCGGAAGATATTGTTGCGCTTGCCGGTCACCGTGGCGTAGATCAGCCCGAAATGCACGCCCGCCATCGCCATCGTGAAGATCAGGATCGCATCGATCATCGGGCTGTTGTAGAATGAGATGCTGGCATTCTTATTCGAGAATCCGCTCGTGGCGCAGGCCGACATGGCGTGGCACAGCGAATCGAACCAGTTCATGCCCGCCAGCTTGAGCAGCAGGGTGGCGAGCGCCGTAAGACCCACATAGACCACCAGCAGAATCTGCACGATGATCTGCGCGCGGTAGCGGTAGTTGTCCTTGGCCAGCGTCGAAAGCTCGACGTTCGAAAGGGTCAGCTTGTTGCGTCCCAGCGAGGGCAGGATCACCAGCGCGAACATCACCACGCCCATACCCCCGATCCAGGTCGAGGACATGCGCCAGAAGAGGATGCCGCGCGGCAGCGCCTCGATGTCGTTGAGGATCGTCGCTCCGGTGGTCGTGAAGCCCGAGACGCTTTCGAACCAGGCGTTGATCAGCGAAAATTCGCCGCCCCAGATCAGGTAGGGGAACATGCCGACCACGCTGGCCACCAGCCACGAACCCACGACAATGCAAAACCCCTCCTTGTTGGTGATCTGCTCCTTCTTCTCCACGAAGATCAGCGGGAAAGCGCCCAGCAGGGCGGTGAGCAGCGCCGAGAGCAGCAGCGGATAGAATGCCGAATCCATCCCGCTGACGTAGGAGATGCCCGCCGACAGCAGCATGAACGTCGCAATGAAGAGCATCACGACCCCGACATAACGCAAAACGACGTCTAACCGCATGGTATCAGACTTTATCCTTGTTTTGCTTGGAGAGGGTGATAAGCGTGTCAATCTTCTCCTTCAGCTCCAGCACCTCGTCCTTCAGATCGGCCTTTACCGCAAACGGAATGCGGAACGAAAGGTAGTCGCCCAGCCCCTTGTTCATCCGAAGGACGGGATTGACGCAGTAGATCGTCATGAAATAGTAGAGCATCAGCACGATGGCGATCATCACCACGAGCGAGATCAGCACCGGCGTCACGGCCCGGTAGGCGTTCTTCTTCATCTGCTCGGCGCGCGGGGCCAGCGAACTTTGCGTCGAGGTCATGTAGTTCTTGATGGCGGCGGTCAGCCGGCCGTAAAGCGCCTCGTACTCGTTGTTGTACCACTTGCCGCCCACCGAATCGGGCCGGCAGAGGGCGAGCGAATCCTGCGCCGAAACCCCGAAAGCGAGGTAGTTGTCCGTGAGCAGCCGCAGCTCGGTGGTGGCGAAAGCGAGCGAATCGAGGAACGACTTTTCGAGCGCTTCGTCCTGCGCGACGAGCAGCGTGTTTTCGAGCCGCTCCATGCTGGCGCGGCAGAGGCTGTCGTAGGAGCGGTCGCCGAATACCGAAAGGTGGATCAGCGCCACGTTCTGCTCGTGCGCGGCATCGAGCATCTCCTTGGCCAGCTCGATATTGCGTTTGTTGGCGTTGAGGATTTCGCCCGTGTCCCGGCTCAGATGGCTCAGCTCGACGAACGATACCATGCCTGAAAAGAACAGCAGGCAGACGATACTCAAAAAGCCGATCGTCACTCTTCTGCGCAAACCCGTCATATTCGTCATGATTGAATAAGATAACACATACTTGTTTGATGTATTAAATTCCAAGCCCCTTTATTTGCTATTGATCGCTATCGCTCGCGGCCTCGGGCCGCGTTTACAAGTCTGACCCTCCCCTAAATCCCCTCCTCGGAGGGGACTTCTGTCAGAATACTCCACCGAGCCGGGCATAAGGGCGTTGATACATTTCATAGGGTACATCCAAATAATAGGACAAATATAATACTTTTAATCAAGAATCTCGCCCGCAAGGTCGTGCGCTTCATCCATCTCCCCGAGCCGAACCCGGCAGATCGTGTTGATGCGCCTGCGGTCGGCAGGGGCTTTCACCCTGCGATAGTTTCCCGTATATCCGAACATCATGCCACCGCGCACCGTACTCTCGAACAAAACGTGGTCCTCCGTCTCCGTCGCCGCCGCGCAGAACGCGCCGTGCAGGCGGTCGCACAGCGCCTCCAGCTCCTCCACGCGATGCGTGGCCACCGAAGCCTGCACCTTGCCGGGCAGTTCGACCGCCGGGGTTCCGGGGCGCTCCGAGAAGGGGAAAATATGCAGGAACGCCGGCCGCAGCTTCTCCAGAAAAGCGTAGGTCGTGCGGAAATCCTCCTCCGTTTCGCCGGGAAATCCGACGATCACGTCGATCCCGATGAACGCATCGGGCATCGCCCGCCGAACGGCCGCAATGCGGTCGGCGAAGCGGGCCGAGGTGTAGCGGCGGCGCATCAGCCCCAGAATACGGTCCGAACCGCTCTGGAGAGGAATATGGAAGTGATGCTGAAATTTAGGTGATGACGCGCAAAATTCTATTATTTCGTCGGTTAACAGGTTCGGTTCGATGGATGAAATGCGGTAGCGGTCAATCCCCTCCACCTCGCTGAGCCCCCGCAGCAGGTCGATGAAACGCTCGCCCGTCGTGCGGCCGAAATCGCCCGTATTGACCCCCGTCAGCACGATCTCCCGCTGGCCGCCCGCCGCGATCCGGCGCGCCTGAGCCACCAGATCGGCAACGGGCAGGTTGCGGCTCGCGCCGCGGGCGTAGTGGATCGTGCAGTAGGAGCAGCAATAGTCGCAGCCGTCCTGCACCTTGAGGAAGGCGCGCGTACGGTCGCCGCTCGAAAAGGCCGCGAAGAACGAGGTCAGCGAATCGGTGTCGCAACTGTACACCTGCGCACGGCCCTTTCCCGAAAGCTCCGCGACCCGTCGGAACAAGGCCCCTTTGTCGTTGTTGCTCAGCACGAGGTCCACCCCCTCGATCGCGGCGATCTCCTCGGGTTTGAGCTGCGCGTAACACCCCGTAACGGCGATGATGGCCTCGGGATTGCGGCGGTGCAGCCTGCGGATCAGATTGCGGCACTTCTTGTCCGCATGCTCCGTCACGGAACAGCTGTTGATGACGCATATGTCCGCTTCGGCATCGGGCGCGACACGCACGAAACCGCCCTCGACAAACTCCCGGGCGAGGGTGGAACTCTCCGAGAAGTTGAGCTTGCAGCCCAAGGTATGGAAACTGACTCTGCGCGATTGCATGGGATTCTCTTTTTCGGGTGCGAAATTACGAAAACCCGGCGAAAATAGGCGGCTTTCCGATAAAAAAGCGTAAATTTGCGCGCAATTTAAACAAGGCATGGGATTTTTCAGCGACCTGGTCCAGTTCGGCTACCTCTCCAACGCGCTCACCGCGTGCGTGCTCTCGGGCATTACGTGCGGCGTAATCGGGACCTATGTCGTATGCCGGCGCATGGTTTTTCTGGCCGGAGGCATCACCCACGCCTCGTTCGGCGGACTGGGCATCGCCTTCTACCTGGGAACGAACCCCATCGGCGGGGCGCTCCTGTTCGCCGTGCTCTCGGCGCTGGGCATCGAGTGGGCCGGAAGCCGGGGCCGCATCCGCGAGGATTCGGCCATCGGAATCATCTGGTCGGTGGGCATGGCGGTCGGTGCACTGTTCATGAGCCTGCGGCCCGGCTACACCTCGGGCGATCTGTCGGCCTACCTGTTCGGGAGCATCGTCACCGTGACGCGCGGCGACGTGGCGGCGCTGGCCGTCCTCACGGCGGCGATCCTCGTCGGAGCCGTCCTGTGGCTCCGCCCGGTGATGTACGTGGCGTTCGACCGCGACTTCGCCCGCAGCCGGGGCATCCCCACGCGCGTGATCTCCTACCTGATGGCGGCCCTGATCGCCGTGACGATCGTCCTCTCGATCCGCATCATGGGCATCGTATTGCTCATTTCGCTGGTGACCATGCCCGTGGTGATCGTCAACACGCTTTCGCGCTCCTACCGCACCATCGTCCTCGCAGCGCCGCTGGTGGCCGTCGCCGCCAACGTGGCGGGACTCATCACGAGTTACCGTTTCGAGGTTCCGCCCGGAGCCGCCATAATATTTACCCTCACCGTTACGCTTATTGGGGCAAAACTGTTAACTTTGCGTAGCCGAAAAACGGGAGCCGCAGCATGAAAACCATCCATAAATTCGTTCTGAAAGCCTATCTCGGCCCGATGATCCTCACGTTCTTCATCGTGATGTTCGTCCTGCTGATGAATTTCATGTGGCGTTACATCGACGAACTGGTCGGCAAGGGACTCAGCGCCGGCATCATCCTCGAGCTGATCTCCTATGCGCTGGCCAACATGATCCCGATGGGCCTTCCGCTGGCCATGCTGCTGGCGGCGATCATGACCATGGGCAACCTGGGCGAGAACTACGAGCTGCTGGCCATGAAGTCGGCGGGCATGTCGCTCGTCGAGATCACCAAACCGCTGGTCATTCTGGTCAGCTTCATCGCCGTGGGGAGCTTCTTCATCGGCAACAACCTCGTCCCCTACGCCAACAAGAAGATGTACAGCATCATCTTCGACATACGCCAGCAGAAACAGAGTCTCGAATTTCAGGACGGTCTCTTCTTCAACGGCATCGACAACATGTCGATCCGCGTGGCACACCAGGAGCCGGACACGCACCTGCTGCGCGAGGTGCTCATCTACGACAACCGCTCCGTCGACGGCAACATGAACACCATCGTCGCCGACTCGGGCTACATCCGCCTGTCGGACGACAAGCGGTTCCTGCTGGTGACGCTCTTCAACGGCGAGACCTACCAGCAGACCCGCAACAACCAGTGGTTCAACAAGAGTGCGCTGAGCCACCACATCTTCGACCGGCAGGACATGAAGATCGCCATGGAGGGTTTCGCCATGGGGCGCAGCGACGCGAACATGTTCTCGAACAGCCAGACCAAGAACGTCAACGAGCTGCAGCGCGACATCGACTCGCTCGAACGCACGGTCAACACCTCGACCACGCGCTCCTACGAACCGCTGCTCAAGGAGCAGCTCTTCGTGCGCGACAACCAGGTGCTGCCGCTGCCCGACAGCCTGCGCATCGACAAGCGCGGGTTCCGCGACATTGTGATCGCCGACTCGCTCACCGTGCTTCCGCTGCGCGACAAGGAGCGCATCTGGAACCAGGCGCGGTCGCTGGCCAAGAACTCGCGCAACATGTTCTCGTTCGACGAATCGGCCTCGAAAGAGGCGCTCAACCAACTCTACCGCAGCAAGGTGGAGTGGCACAAGAAGATTTCGCTGCCCGTGTCGATCATCATCTTCTTCCTGATCGGTGCGCCGCTGGGAGCCATTATCCGCAAAGGCGGACTGGGACTTCCGGTGGTGGTGTCGGTGATATTCTTCGTCATCTACTACATGATCAGCCTCACGGGCGAAAAGTTCGCCAAGGAGGGAACCTGGGACGCGGTGTACGGCATGTGGCTGTCGACGCTCATTCTGACGCCCATCGCCGTCTACCTCACCTATAAGGCTACCAACGACTCGGCGCTGCTCGATACCGACTGGTATGTGGGCCGGATCAAGGCGATCCGGGAAAAGTTCCTGCCGGGATTCGGAAAACTCAAACACGCAATAAAACCCAAACGCCATGGCAAAAGACACGATACTGAATAGTGTGGAGGAGGTCATCGAGGACTTCCGCAACGGAAAGGTCGTCATCGTCGTCGACGACGAAGACCGCGAGAACGAAGGGGATTTCATCGTCGCGGCGGAGAAGATCACGCCCGAGATCGTGAATTTCATGCTCAAAGAGGGGCGCGGGGTACTTTGCGCACCGCTTTCGGAAGAGCGCTGCGCCCAACTGGAACTCAACATGATGGAGGAGAACAACACCTCGCTGCTGGGCACTCCATTCACCGTTACGGTCGACCTGCTGGGCAGCGGTTGCACCACGGGCGTTTCGATCCACGACCGCGCCGCCACCATCCGGGCGCTGGCCGATCCCGCCACGCGTCCCTGCGATCTGGGGCGCCCGGGGCACATCAACCCGCTGCGGGCGCGTCAGAAAGGCGTTTTACGTCGTCCGGGGCACACCGAAGCGGCGGTCGACCTGGCCCGCATGGCCGGCTTGCAGCCTGCCGGTGCACTGATCGAGATCATGAACGAGGACGGCACGATGGCCCGCATGCCGCAGCTGCTGGAGATCGCAAAAAAATTCGGGCTTAAAATTATCTCCATCGCCTCGCTGATCGCCTACCGCCTGCGCGAGGAGTCGATCGTCGAGCGGGGCGAGACGGCCGACATGCCTACCGAATGGGGGCACTTCCGCATCACGGCATTCCGGCAGAAGAGCAACGGGCTGGAACACATGGCCATTACTAAAGGGGAGTGGAGCGAGGAGGACCCCGTCCTGATCCGCGTCCACTCGTCGTGCGCCACGGGCGACATCCTCGGCTCGTGCCGCTGCGACTGCGGCGCCCAGCTGCACGAAGCGATGCAGATGATCGAAAAGGAGGGCCGCGGTGCGATCGTCTACCTCAATCAGGAGGGGCGCGGCATCGGACTGTTCAACAAGATCCGCGCCTACAAACTCCAGGAGGAGGGGCTGGATACGGTCGACGCCAACCTCGAACTGGGCTTCCGCGCCGACGAGCGCGACTACGGCGTCGGGGCGGGCATCATCCGCGAACTGGGGATCAAGCACATGCGCCTGATGACCAACAACCCGCTCAAACGCGCCGGACTGGAGGGCTACGGACTGACCATCGACGAGATCGTTCCGATCGTCATCGCCCCCAACAAGTACAACCTGCACTACCTCGAAACCAAGGAGGAGCGCATGCACCACTGCCTGGGGCTGCACAAACAATAAGATGAAGATCGCACACATAGCGCTCTGGACCCGGCGGCCCGACTCTCTGCGCGACTTTTACGTCCGCTATTTCGACGGCGTGAGCGGCGAAAAATACACGAATCCGGCCAAGGGCTTCGAATCCTACATGCTGCGCTTCGGTGACGGCTGCGAGCTGGAGCTGATGCGACGCCAGGATATTACCGTCCAGAACGAAGGCGAACAGTTGGGCCTGTGCCACCTGGCTTTCGACCTGGGAAGCCGGGAGCGGGTCATCGCACTGACCGAACGCCTGCGTGCCGACGGATTCCGCATAGCGGGTGAGTCTCGCACCACCGGAGACGGTTATTTCGAGAGCGTGGTGCTGGACCCCGACGGCAACCGGATCGAACTGGTAACCCGGTAAGTGGTCGCAGGTTGCGCCGCCCGTACCGCTCGTTGCAATCGCAGGGGGGGGGGAGGCACGGGTCGCAGCCTCCATAGCCGAAAGCCGGTTCCGCCGCAGGCAGCTACCCGAAAACAGCGTTCCCCATTCCGTTAAAACACGTTAAAAGATGAATCCCAAAGAGATACGCATCGTATTCATGGGCACGCCCGAATTTGCCGTGCCCTCGCTCCGGGCGCTGGTCGGCGCCGGCTACAACGTCATAGCCGTGGTAACCGCCCCAGACAAACCCGCAGGCCGCGGACAGCGGCTTCACAAAAGCGACGTGAAAGTGGCCGCCGAAGAGCTTGGGCTGCCCGTCCTGCAACCCGTCAAGCTCCGCAACCCGGCGTTCATCGAAACCCTCCAAGCACTCAAGCCCGACCTGGGGATCGTGATCGCCTTCCGCATGCTGCCCGAAATCGTCTGGGCGATGCCGCGGCTGGGGACGTTCAACCTCCATGCGTCGCTGCTGCCCCAGTACCGGGGCGCGGCCCCCATCAACTGGGCCTTGATCAACGGCGAAAGGCGCACGGGCGTCACGACGTTCCTGCTCAACCACGAGATCGACCAGGGGGCGATCCTCGAGCAGGCGGAGACGCCCATCGACCCCGCGGACAACGCCGGAACGCTTTACGAGCGGCTGATGCGCATCGGCGCTGAGCTGGTCACGCAGACCGTCGACCGGATCGCCGCGGGCGACATCCGCCCCGTGGAGCAGCCGCAAACGGACGAAGCGACGCTCAAACCCGCCCCCAAGCTCTTCAAGGAGAATTGCCGCATCGACTGGGCGTGGGAGGGGGAGCGCATCGTCAATTTCGTGCGCGGCCTTGCGCCCTATCCGGCCGCGTGGACAGAACTGTGGCGCGAGGGTGCGCAGACGCCCGAAACAGCCAAACTCTTCGCGGTCCGTTTCGAGGCGGCCGCACACGGCGAGGCGTGCGGCACGCTGCAAAGCGACGGCCGCACGATGATCCGCATCGCCTGTGCCGACGGCTGGATCGGCGTGGACGAACTCCAGCTTGCCGGCAAGAAGCGACTGCCCGTGCGGGAGTTGCTGCTCGGCTGGCGCGACGTGCTGCAATACCGCTTCAGCTGATCGACTATAAAAGCATGAAAAAACGGAAGATTCTTTTTTATCTTCCGTTTTTTGGTTATCTTGAAGCGGCTAAATTCGACGAACCATGGGAAAATCACTCTTTCTGCTCGCAATTTGCCTGATGTTCCACACCGCACTTTCCGCGCAGGACGCAGCGTCTTCAGGCACGCCATTCAACGGTCTGGTCACCGACCGGCAGGGCAAAGGAATCAAAGCGAAAATTTCGGTCAAACACAGCGACAAGCGCACCATAGCCGACCGGGAGGGTAAATTCGGGCTGACCGACCTGTCGCCCGACGACACGCTCGTCATGCGTTTCAAAAGCGACGTGGCGGAGATTCCCCTCGAAGGGCGACGCAGTCTGAAAGTCGTATGGGAGGGCCCGAGTCCTGCATGCGAAGAGGACCAGGAACTGGTGGACTGCGGCATCGGCTACGTCAAACGCCGGGAATACACCTCCAGCTCGACGGGCATCACCGGCAAGATGATGCTCGAACGCGGCTACACCGACCTGCAGTCAGCCGTCCTGAACCTGATTCCCAGCCTGCAGCTGATCAACGGAGAGATCGTCATCCGCGGGGTGAAATCGGTAAACTCGAAAAACGGTGCTCTGATCATCTGCGACGGCTCGCCCGTCAACAGCCTCAATGCCGTGAGCATCTACGATGTGAAGTCAGTCGAGGTACAAAAGGGCAGCAACATGTACGGAATGCGCGGCGCCAACGGCGTCATCATCATCCGGACCCGGGATTGACCCAATCAGCCGACTGTTTGAAAGCAGCGCCCCGGCCTTTACGGTCGGGGCGCTGCTTTTGAAATCGGCACGTCACTCGATCACCACGTCGGCCGAAAGGAAATAGTGGTCGCTCGGGAATCTGCCGTTCACGGAATCCTTCACCAGGCGGCTCTCCGTCGCACGGATACCCGACCCCTTGAGGTAGATGTAGTCGATCCGGCCCGGTTTCCCCTTGGGCTTATAAGCATCCCCCTTGAACACGTGGCACGAAACCTCGGCCACGTCGCCGCCGTTCGCGGACACGAACGCATCGGTCCAGCCTGCGCCCAGAATCTTCTTGGCCACGCCGTTCCACGGTTTGGAGTTGAAGTCGCCCGCCATGATCTGCGGAACGTTGTCGGGATATTGTCTCGTTTCGTTCAGCACCACGTCGATCTGAGCCATGCGCGCCTCCTGCGAGATGTGGTCGAGGTGCACCGACAGCACGCGGAACTCGCGGCCCGTCCGCCGGTCCTGCAACCGGACCCAGTTGACGTGGCGCGCCCGCGCCGTTCCCCACGAAAGCGAACCGCCCGCAAGCGGCGTCTCCGACAGCCAGTAAACCCCGGCTCCGGTCATCCGGTAGCGTTTCTTGGAGAACATTACCAGATTCTTGGCAATGCCGTGATACTCCCGGTCGGGCATCGCGTCCATCTCGGGACCCGCATAGCCGAAAACCATGTAGTCGGGAAACATGCGGCACAGGTCCTCGTACTGTCCGACGGTGACCTCCTGCAGGCAGAAGATGTCCGCCCGCTGCGCCTTCATCACCTTTTCGCAGACCGCCTTGCGCGTCGACCAGCCGTCGCCCTTGGCTTCGTCCTGCGGCAGCGCCACGCGGATGTTGCACGAGAGGACGCGGTGCACGTTGCGCTCCCGCGCTCCGGCCGTGCCCGCCAGCAGCAGGGCCGCACAAAGAATCAGGAATCTTTTCATAGCAGTTCGGATAAAAAGGTCCGGCGGAAGCAGTTCCGCCGGACCCGAATCGGTTATTTTCTCACGACGATATTGTCGAGCATGTAGCGGCCGGCCGAACCGACGGCCGATTCCCAGCGAATCTGCGTTTCGGCGGTAGCGCCCTCGATCTCGAACGAGAACTCGGACCACGACTTGATTGCGGCGTTGGCGAATTTCGTACCGTGCGCCATCGTAATGATGAAGCTCTTCCCGTCGGCTTCGACCGTGATGTCGGTCATGGTCTTGCCGTCGACGTTCACCCGGGCCGAAGCGATCGTTCCGGCGTTCAGTACGCTCACCTTGATGTCGCCCTCCGAAGCGAACCGCATGCCGTCGAAGGTCGCGGTGACCTTCGTCGGTCCGGTCAGCGCTGTCAGCTTCGGCGTAACGAGAATACCCACGGCCGTCTTGGGCGTACTGTTGCACAGACGGAGGCAGCCCGGGAACTCGTAGGCGTACTCGGCCGTCCAGCCCGTGAGGTTGCGGTTGGCGAGGTAGGTCTCCACGCCGGCATCGGAGGTCGAAACCAACTCCGCACCGAACGCCGTTCCCGTGCCTTCGTTCTTCCGGCCGGGAGCCGTGCCGTCGACGCCCTCGCCGACGGTCTCCTTGAAGCCCGTGCCGCCCTTGTAGTTGGGCCAGTCGCCGCCGTAGATCATCAGGTCGAAATACTGCGCCAGTATGATCGAGTCGTCCGATTCGACGAGCCGCATCCGGTAGCGGGGTACGCCGTCCGTATAGTTGCGGTCGACCGTGACCTCCACGCGGCACTCCCTGTCCATATTCACGTAAAGCGCGTTCAGCTCTCCCGCAGGCTGATCGGTCAGCTGGCCCATGCTCTCGCGGACATAGTAATCCACCCCGTTGTAGAAGGGAACCGCCGCAAACAGGCTGTTGACCTGACCCACGCCGCCGTTGCCGCTGAAGGCGGTGAAACCGTGCTGCACGTCGTCGATCAGCATGAAGAACGAATCCTGCGCCGTGCAGTCGATCGTAGCCGTGTAGACCTTGCTCGACGTCTCCGTCATGGCGGTAATCGCGCCCGTGGTCTTGCGGACGAACAGGCCGTGCGAAGTGTCCACGATGTCGAATTTCAGCTCCTGCACCGGAGAGTCCATCGAATCCTCGCCGTTACCCAGCGCATAGATGTAGAAGACGTGCTGGCCGCCGGCAAGTCCGCTCTTTTCGAGGGTCAGCACGTCGGCTTTCACCTTCGTAAAGTCGGTCTCGTCGTCGAGCTTGTAGGCGTAGCCCTCGGCGCGTGCCACGGCTTTCCACGTGAAGGTCGTCACACCCGATTCCGTGGCGACCGCCACTTCGGGTTTGGGCAGCGTGCAGTCGAACTCGATCTCCAGCGTGCGGACCGCCGAATCGGTCGTGTGAGCCTTGTTGCCGATGGCATAGATCGAGAAGAGATTGGCTCCCTGACGCAGTTTCCCGGTGAAACTCGTCGCTTCGGGACCGATATTCTCGTAGGGGTCCTCGTTGAGTTTGCAGGCGTAGCCCTCGGCCTTTTCGATGGCCGTCCACGTGACGGTGACCAGGTTGTCGGTCACCTTGTAGGTCAGCCGCGGGCAGGCCAGCTCGATGCTCGAATCCGTTTGGTCGTTATCCGAGCAGGCGCCCAGCAGCAACGCAAGCAGCAGGCAGGGGATTAATGCTATCTTTTTCATAGGTTTGATCGGTATTAAGTTTACATGGCCGGATAGCTGCCCGGATCGGAAGCGGGATCGGTGAACTGGTCCTGATAATACTTCCGGCCGAAGCGGTCGACGGCCTCGACACGCACCGTAGCGGCGGGGTCTTTCAGCGTATAGTAGAAGAGGTGGTCGGTCTTCTTGTCGTAGGACGAGCTGCCGCCCAGCCGGCCGACGTGGTAGGCCACCGTCCAGGCGTCCTTGTCCGAGTAGGAGGTCATCTGCCCCGAAAGCGCACCGTTCTCATAGACGTTGACCGTCCACGCCGGATCGGCGTTCCAGACGTTGGCCACGATCTGACCTTTGGCCGACTTGGCGAACGAATAGCTCTTGTCGCCGCCCTTGAATTTGTCGGTTCCCCGGTAGAGACGCACCTGGAAGCTCTCATCGTACTTTACCGGCTTGTAGATCCAGTCGGTGATCGTCGCTCCGTCCACCGAGTAGACCCCATAGCCGTTGGGCGTCCCTTCGGTGCAGACGGTCGATTTCCACCATGCGCCGCAGGTCGTGCCCGTGACGTGCTCGTAAATCTGCTTGCCGTTGACGGTGTGGATGTAGTTGATGTTCGAGTGCGTGTGGGCCGACATGATCGCCGCCGAAGCGTATTCGGAAAGCAGGTCCAACACCTCCTGATAATATTTGTCGGTGTTCATGTTCGAACCGCCCGAAGCGGAACCGCCGCGGAAGGGGATATGGACGCAGAAGATGACCATCTTTTCCTTCGGAACGAAGCTCAGGTCCTGCTTCAGCCACTCGAACTGAGCCGCCGAGAGGCCGCCGTCGTAGCTGTCGCTGGCCTCCAGCCGGTGCTGCACGTTGTCCATCGAGACGATGTGCACGTCGCCGCGGTTGAACGAATAGTTCGTCGGTCCGCAGTAGGTCTCGTAGGTGCGCAGCGCCGAGGCGTCGTCCTTCATGTTGTAGTCGTGGTCGTGGTTGCCGACGGTCTGGAACACGGGCATGCCCACTTTGGCGGCCTGCATGGCGAAGACCATGTTGGGGATCAGGTCCCACTTGTTATTGACCAGATCACCCAGCGTGATGGCATAGACCGGCTCCGCGCTTTTGGAGGCGTAGTCCGCAATGTCGGCTACGGTCTCCTGCTTGAAGCGATAGACATGGTCCATGTCGTTGACCTGCGGGTCGCCGATGCAGAAGAGCGTGAACTTCTTCTCCGCCTGCGGCAGCCGCTTGAGCGTAAAGTCGTAGCGGCAGACCGCCTCACGCAGCGAAGCGTGAAATTCGGGCAGGCCGGTGAGGGTCGAGACGGCGACCTCGAACTCCGCCGGCAGCGAGTAGGTGACGAAGCGCGCCGCAGCGTTGCGTTCGAAGCCGTAGAGACCCGTCTGATCGGTCTCGACGCAGGTATAGCCGTCGCTCACGACCACTCCCGCCACGGGATTCCCGTCCGTATCGCGGACGTAGCCGTAGGTGTCGGTCCCGTCGGGTCCGTCGTAACCGCGGCCGCGGCCGTTGTCGTCATCGTCGTTGGCGCATCCTGCGAAGAGGGCGGCGCAAAGGACGAGCGGCATCATCGTTTTGAGCTTCATAAATCGGATCATAAGATTCTTTTTCATGGTTTTGACAAGCGTTTAGAGGACCGTCCACTAATAGAAAGGATTCTGCGTCATGGACGGATTGGCGATCATCTCCGCCTCGGGAATCGGCCACAGCTTGTCCTTGAGCGGGTTGTAGTACATGGTTTTGATGAACGAACGCAGGTTCATCTTCTCTCCGTCGAAGGTCGCACCGTCGTAGATTGCGTGCCAGTTCTCATCGAAGGAGGGCTTGGCGTTCGACAGCGAACCCGCGTCGTCGTTGGCCGGGGCGTAGAGCGGACCCGTGACGACCCTTTCGGCGATGTCCCAGCGGCGGATGTCGAACCAGCGGAAGCCCTCGTTGCAAAGCTCGACCATGCGCTCGTAGCGCAGCGCCTTCAGCAGGCCGTCGCGGTCCGAGACCGTCAGCGCCGGCATGCCGGCCCGCGAGCGAATCTGCTCGATGTCGGCTTTGGCCTGCGAGAGGTCGCCGCCGTTCATCATGATGTTGGCCTCGGCGCGGATCAGGTACAACTCGGCCAGCCGCATGAGCGGGTAGTTGATGACGCACACCGACTTGGTTCCGAAACTCATGTTGTTATTCTTGTACTCGGCCATGTCGATATACTTGCGCCACAGGTAGCCGGCCGGGCCTTTCGTGCCGTTCGCCCCGTATTCCGACTTCGTGCCCGTCGCCTCGGAATTGGCGACCATTTTGCCCGTGTTGTAGTTCATGATCTGCTTGCGGCCCTTGGCGGTCTGGAACTCCAGCCCCAGCACGCGCGATCCGGGACGGACGCAGAAGAGGTCCAGACGCGGGTCGCGGTTCTGCCACGGGTTCTTGTAGTCGAACAGCGGCGATTCGGAGATGGATTTGCCGTCGGTGCACTGGAATGCGTCGATCAGGTTTTGCGTGGGGCCGAAATAGGAGCAGCCGCCCGCGATGCGCGGCGCAGCGTAGTAGCCGGCGTTGTGCTGGTTCTCGTTGATCGCCGTGTTGTATTGCAGCGCCCAGATCATCTCGTCGCAGTTCTTGCCCGACAAACCGAACAGGTTCGACACGCTCGGCTCGCCCTCCGTATGATCCTTGCCGCAGTAGGTCTTGTCGAACTGCACCAGCGAATACACTCCGTCGGCCAGGGTAAGCGCCTTGTCGGCACACTCGGCAGCCAACTCGTAGTAGCCCCAGTTCAGCGCGATACGGGCTTTCAGACCGTAAGCGCCGACGCGGCCCAGCCGGCCCGTTCCCCACTCCTCCTTGTTGTAGCGCAGGGGCAGGTGGTCGAGCAGTTCGTCGGTCAGGTCCTCGAAGAGGATGCGTTCGATGACCCGCTGACGCGGCGTGCGCCCGATGTTGGTGTCGTAGAGCGTCAGACCGTGGTCGACGAAGGGAATGTCGCCCCACATTTGACAACCCAGATCATAGTAATAGTCGCGCACGCACAGCAGCTCGGCCTTGATCGAATAGAAGGTATCCTCGTCCATCATGCCGCGGATGTCGTCCAGTCCGTCCAGCACCAGATGCACGCGGCCCGCGCCCTTGTAAATCTGCGAGAAGAGTTTCTCGACCAGCGCGCTCTGCGTCGAGGTCTGCGAAAGCAGCTGCGAGGTGTAGTTGGCCGTGTTGATACGCGCTGCGCCGATGTCGGTCATGTTGTCCTGAATGCCCGGGAACGGGGTCGACGAGGCATCCATCAGCGTGAGATTCTTGTAAGCGGCGAGCAGGCCGCTCACTGCTTCCGATTCGTTGGCCGGGAACTTACCGGCATAGGGACCGTTGAGATACTCGCGGTCGAGCGAACAGCCGCCAGCCACCAGCAGGCTGCACAATGCCGTAGATATAATCAGTTTTTTCATAGTCCGCATGAATTAGAATTTGAGATCGAGGCCGACCGTGTAAATCTTCACCTGAGGGTAGTTGTTCGCCGCGCTGGCGCCGCCGAGCGCTACGGCGTCGAACTCCTTGCTCGTGTCGCCGCCATAGGCGACCTCGGGGTCGTAACCCTGCCAGAAATTGGTAGCCGTGAAGAGGTTCTGCGCATTGACGTAGATGAAAGCCGAACCCAGGCCGATCTTGCGGGTCCACTTCTTCGGAAGCTCGTAGCCGATCTGAAGATTCTTCAGACGCAGGTACGACGCGCTCTTCATCCAGAAGGAGGAGTCCTTCCAGTTGTTGCTGTCGGCCGAGGAGAGGCGCGGCGTTTTGCCGTCGGGGTTCGTTTCGCTCCAGTAGTCGAGGTGCTCCTTGCGGAACGTACCGCCCTGATAGCCCGGCATGACATAGTAGTAGTTGAGGTAGCCGTCGACCTTGCCGACGCCCTGAAACAGGGCGCTCAGCGTCAGGCCCTTCCAGCCGAAGCTCAGGTTCATGCTGTACGTGTAGCGGGGAACCGTGCTGCCGATGATGGTCTTGTCCTCATCGGTGATCTTGTTGTCGTGGTTGCGGTCGGCGTAGCGGATGTCGCCCGGCTTGACCGTATTGTACTGCTTGCAGTTGGCGTTGACCCAGTCGGCCTCCTCCTGCGTTTGGATGATCCCCATGCTCTCCAGCGCATAGATGCTGCCGATGGAGTAGCCCTCCTGGTTGCGCATCACCCCGTTGGTGGAGGTGCGGCCCTGCATATCGACGATCTCGTTGCGCACGTCCGAAAGGTTCGCACCCACGCTGAACGAGAAGTCGCGCCACTTGTTGGCGTAGTTGATGCCGATCTCCCAACCCGTGTTGCGCACCTTGCCGGCATTCTGATAGGGGGCGTTCAGGCCCACCAGCAGCGACAGGTCGAGCTTCATCAGGATGTCACGGGTCATCTTGCGATACCAGTCGCCCGTGATGTTGAGCTTGCCGAACAGAGTCAGGTCGAGACCGACGTCGACCATCGTCGTGGTCTCCCACTTGATGTCGGGATTGGCCATCGTGTTGAGCGTGACGATCGAGTTAATGTGGTCGTTCATCGAGATCCAGCCCAGCGCCAGGTTCGGCGTGGTGGGGTAGTAGTTGGCCGCATCGCTGCCCGCCAAGTTCTGATTACCCAGCGTACCGTAGGAGGCGCGCAGCTTCAGGGCGCTCACGACGTGCTTGATATTCTCCATGAACGGCTCCTCCGAGATACGCCATGCACCCGACACGGAGGGAAAATAGCCCCAGCGGTTGGCCGGCGAGAAGCGCGACGAACCGTCGATACGCAGGTTGGCCTCCAACAGATAGCGCTCCTTGTAGTTGTAGTTGATGCGGCCGAAGTAGGACTGGATGGCCCACTGGTAACGGTGGCCGCCGTTGGCGAGGTTGTCCAGTTCACCCGCATCGATCTGGTCGTATTCGGGGTAGTTGAAGACTTCGCGGTAGGCGCTCAGATATTTGTAGTCATAGGTGTTGCGCTCAGCGCCGAGGATCAGCTTCACGCTGTGGGACTTGAAGTCGTGGCCCAGCGTCATCAGGAAGTTGTAGTTGCCGTAGAAGGCGCGCGACCCGGACTCGGTGAGGGAGTGGTAGGGGGCCGAAGCCTTCGGATTCGAACCCGACGCATCGTCGTAGGTGGTCACGGGCGACCGGAAATTGTGCTTGTTGGTGGTCGTGTAGCGCGGGGCCAGCTTGCCTTCGAGCGTCATCCACTCCCACGGCTTGTAGCGCAGCGTGATCGCTCCGTTCAGCCGCAGCGTGTTGGTCTTATACTGGCCGCCCTCCAACATCAGGGCCACCGGGTTGTTGTTCTGCAAACCCAGACCGTTGTAAAGTCCCGTCGTGAACTGGTTGGGGATGTCCGCCGAACGGGTGTTCATGTAGTTGAAGATCGTGCTCTGATAAGGCGAGTAGTAGCGGTCGCCGTTCGAGAACGACAGGTCGAGCGACATGGAGAGTTTCTTGTTGAACTCCACGTCGGCGTTGTTGCGGAACGTATAGCGCTCGAAACCGGTGTTTTTGATGATACCCAGCTGATCGACGTATCCCAAGGAGGTGAGCATCCTGACGCGCTGGCTGCCGAGCGTCATCGTGACGTTGTGGCCGTGGGTAAAGCCCGAGCCTTGCAGTACGGCGTCCTGCCAGTCGGTGTTGGGGTAGAGATCGGCGTCCTTGCCCATGTTCTTCAGGTAGAGCGCCATCTCCTCCTCGTCGTAGAGAGGCTTTTCGCCGTCGTTCTGCAACGTGACGTTGGTCAGCAGCCGGTGTTCGTAGGCATCGACCTTGTCGGGCAGCGACGTGGGTTTCTGCCAGCCGACGTAACCCTTGTAGGTGATGGTGAACTTGTCCTTCGAACCGCGTTTGGTGCTCACCAGAATCACGCCGTTGGCGGCGCGCGAACCGTAGATCGAAGCCGAAGCGGCGTCCTTGAGGATCGAGATCGACTCGATCAGGCTCGGGTCGACGCTGTCCATGCTCCCCTCGATGCCGTCGATCAGAACCAGCGGCGAAGTCGAGCTGCCGCCGAACGAGTTGATGCCGCGGATGCGGATCTTGCCCGCGTCGTCGCCCGGAGCGCCCGACTGGCTGGTGACGGTAACGCCCGGGGCCATACCCTGCAGCGCGGAGGAGATCGAAACGACGGGGCGGCTGTTGATGTCTTTCGCGTCGACCGATGCCACGGCTCCGGTCAGGTTGACCTTCTTCTGTACGCCGTAGCCGACCACCACGACCTCGTCGATGCTCGCCTGGTCCTCCTCGAGCGCGACCGCATACTCGGTCTTACCGGCGACCACCTGGACTTTCTGTCCGGTGTATCCGATATAGGAGACCAGCAGCGACTGCCCCGGCTCGGCGCGCAGGGCGAAGCGGCCGTCGGCTCCGGTCGTCGTACCCCCTCCCGTAGTACCGTTCTGATTCTCAACTACCACGGTAGCCCCGACCAATGTCATGCCGTTGGCATCCGTAACGATACCGCCGACCTCGCTGGTCTGCGCCGGGAGCGGAACGCACACCAGGCAGGCGACAGCCACGAGCAGCAGTCTGGTTAGAAATCGGAAAGTGTTTTTCATAATGGATGGTTTAGTAGATGGTTGTATTTGGTTCGTCTATTTTAAATGCCTGTAAATATGCAGGTTAAGTTACGCATTGTTCTCTTTCGGCCGCTTTTAGTCCGCAAAAAGGATAAATGACCTGTCGAAGATAAAAACATTTTTCATGTTTCGCAAAGATTTTTGTTTCTTTTTTTATCCCTTTTAAAAAATTATACTTTCTTAATATTTCTTTTTTAGGAAAATTATGTTTCTTTTCTATGAATAATTGCTAAAAAACATACCTTATATAATATCCGGCACGGATTCCGACAAAAAGGGTCCGACCAAAGGGCGGAAGCGGCTGCGGAAAACAACGCGACCACAAACCGCAAAAACATACGATAATGATAAAAAAGGAAAATAAAAAGATAAAACATGGAACAAAAATAAAATTATTTTTATCTTTGCACTATCGGTCGCCGGACGGGGATGCCCGCCGGCCGCAAACAGAACCAAATCCGGAAACATGGAAGGACCTTTCGTCATAGGAATCGACTACGGGACCGATTCGGTCCGCGCGCTGCTCGCCGATGCGGCGACGGGTGCGGTCGTCGCCGATTCCGTCTTCAACTACCCGCGCTGGGGAAGGCAGGCGTACTGCGATGCCGCCCGTTCGCGCTTCCGTCAGCATCCGCAGGACCACTTAGACGGTCTGCGCCACGTGATCGGCGAAGTGCTCGCCAAGCATCCCGGCGCAGCGCGCCGCGTGCGTGCGATTGCGGTCGATACGACGGCCAGCACCCCCTGTCTGACCGACGCCGAGGGAACGCCGCTGGCGCTCCTGCCGGACTACGCCGACGATCCCGATGCGATGTTCGTCCTCTGGAAGGACCACACGGCGCAGGGGGAGGCGGAACAGATCACGGATTTGTGCGCTCGCAGCGCCGTCAACTACGCCTGCCACTCGGGCAACCACTACTCGTCGGAGTGCTTCTGGGCCAAAGCCCTGCACCTGCTGCGCGGCAGCGAACGGCTCCGACGCGACGCTTACGCCGTGGTCGAACTCTGCGACTGGATTCCGGCCGTGCTCACCGGCGCGCGCAACCCCTCGCGGCTCCGCACGAGCCACTGCGCCGCCGGATCGAAGCAGATGTGGTCCGACCGGTGGGGCGGATTCCCCCCGGAGGAGTTCTTCGAAGCGTTGGACCCGATCCTGCTCCCCCTCCTGCGCCATATAAGTAAAGAGAACTACACCTGCGACCACGCCGCCGGGCGGATCGCACCGGAGTGGGCTGCCGAATTCGGCCTCCCGTCCGACACGGTAATCGGCGTGGGCAACATCGACGCCCATGCGGGAGCCGTGGGAGCCGGCATCGCGTGCGGCACGGTGGTGCTCAACCTGGGTACGTCGGCCTGCTACATGGCGCTCATGCCGCCCGAGAGGATGGAGGGCCGCCTCGTCGAGGGCATCTTCGGACAGGTGGACGGTTCGATCGTCCCGGGGATGGTCGGCTTCGAAGCGGGCTTGTCCGCTTTCGGCGACGTCTACGCCTGGTTCAAAAATCTGCTGAGTTTCCCCCTGAAGGAGATACTCGCCCACACGGAGCTGCTCGACGAGCAGACCCGCAAAAGGCTGGTCGGGGAGTGCTGCGACCGGATCATGGCCGAACTGACTACCGCCGCCGAGCGCCTGCCGCTGCGGGAGGATCTGCCGCTGGCGACCGACTGGCTCAACGGACGCCGCAACCCCTATCCGGCTCCCGAACTGACCGGAACGCTCACCGGGCTGAGGCTTTCGACCTCGGCGCCGGAGATTTACTACGCTTTTGCCGAAGCGACGGCTTTCGCCACCCGCGCCATCCTCGACCACCTCGAAGCGAACGGGGTCGGGATCGACCGTCTGACGGGCATCGGGGGCATCGCGCAGAAATCGCCTTTCGTCATGCAGCTGCTCGCCGACGTCACGGGCCGCGAGATTTCGGTCATCGACTGCAAGCAGGCGTGCGCCATGGGCTCGGTGGTCTTCGCCGCGGTAGTCGCGGGCTGCTACGTCTCGGTGGAGGAGGCCCAGCGCCGGCTCTGCAACTTCCCCGCGACCCTTTACCGCCCCGATCCCGAACGACGCGGGCTGCTGATGCGGCGCTACCAGCGATACAAAGCCCTCGGGAACACCCCCGACAACCGAAACTAACCGAAAAACCCGACAAATGAACCTACTGACCAATCCGGAAAAACGGAAATGGGTGATCGTGGTGACGATCTTCATCGCCATCATCTGCAACTACCTCGACCGCCAGCTGCTCTCGATCCTCAAACCGACCATCAAGGCCGCTTTCGAGATCAACGACGACGGTTACGCTTTCATCGTCAACATATTTCTGATCTGCTACGCCATCATGTACCCCATATCGGGCATCCTGGTCGACAAATTCGGGCCCAAAAAGGTCATGTTCTTCGGTATTCTGGCGTGGTCGGCGGCCTGCATCGGCGGCGGCCTCTCGACGAACATGGCGCAGTTCGCCTTCTTCCGCGGCCTGTTGGGGCTGGCCGAGCCGACGATCTTCGCCGGACAGATCGTCGCCGTGACGATCTGGTTCGAGAAGCGGCAGCGGGCCACGGCCAACAGCCTCTGCACCGCAGGCGGCTCGATCGGCACGGTCATCGCTCCGATCGCCATCGCGTGGCTCTCGACGATCTTCCCCTGGAACGACGTTTTCGTGCTCTCCGGAGCCATCGGCATTGCGATCGCGCTGGTCTGGCTGTTGGTCTACACCGTGCCTCCCCGGCAGATTCTGGACAAAACGCTTTCGGAGAGCGCCGCCAACCAGCACCACGGCAAAGCCTTCAGCTGGTTCGGGCTATGGAAGACCCGCACGCTGTGGGGCGTGCTGCTCATCCGCTTCGTCAGCGACCCGGTATGGTATTTCTGCCTCTTCTGGCTGCCGGGCTACCTGCAGGAGGATTCGGGTCTGACGCTGGTTCAGGTGGGCTGGGTCGGCTGGATTCCGTTCCTGTTCGGCGCCGTGGGCGGCGTGCTGACCTCGGCCTGGTCGGACAAGATGGTCCGCCGGGGCATGGAACCCCTCAAGGCCCGCAAGCGCATGATGACGCTCGTCGCCATCGCCGCTCCCCTTTGTATCTTCACGCCCTACTTCAACCAGCTGCCGGGCTACTGGAACGTCACGGCCATCATTGCCTCGTTCAGCCTGATCGCCATCATGTGCCTGAGCTGGCTCTACACGATCTGCGTGGTGATCGCCGAGGCGTTCCCCGTGCGCAACGTCGCCAGCGTGGTGGGCATCACGGCCGGATTCGGCGCCGTGGGCGGGGCCATCTTCAACTACTACGTCGGGCAGCTGCTCAGCACGATGGGCACGTCGCTCTTCCTGGTGATGGGGCTGCTGCACTGGGTGGCCGTACTGATCCTCTGGAAGATGACGCGCCCCGAGGTTCCCGCCGAAGCGTAAAACGAGCACAACAAACCTTAGAACTATGGAAAAGAATATCAAGACCATCCACGAACCGGCCCGCGAGATTCCCGTGCGCGCATCGGTGGACATCCTCGTCGTCGGCGGAGGCCCGTCGGGACTTATGGCCGCGCAGGCCGCAGCGGACGAGGGGCTGAAAGTGATGCTGATCGAAAGCCGCGGCTATCTGGGCGGCAACCTCACGCTCGGGCTTCCGATCCTGGGATTCCTCGGCGAGAAGGGCAACCAGATCATTCAGGGACTTCCCCAGCGCTTCATCGACCGCCTCCGGGAGCGGCATGCCGCCAGCGGCCACCGTCCCTGCAAGCTGCACGTAAGCCTGACGATCATCGATCCCGAAGAGAGCAAGACGCTCGCGTTCCGCCTGATGGAGGAGGCCGGGGTAGAGGTGCTGATGTACGTCTTCTGCACCGACGTTATCAAGGAGGGCGACGCGGTGAAGGGCGTCGTCATCGAGAGCAAGGCCGGACGCGAAGCGATCCTCGCCCGGACCGTCATCGACTGCACGGGCGACGCCGACGTAGCCTACCGGGCCGGCGTCGAGTGCCACAAGGGCGACGCGGAGGGCGGCATGCAGCCGCCGACGCTGATGTTCTCGATGCGCGGCGTGGAGACGCAGCGGCTGCGCGACGCCATCGTCAACCACCCGGAGGTCTACGACATGGACATCATGCCCGCCGAATCGTTCCGCAACGAAAAATTCATCACCGTGGGGCTGCGCAACCAGATCAACCGGGCGCGCGAAGCGGGTATCGACATCCCTGTCGCCCGCACGATCCTCATCACGGGCATGGCCGAGGACGAGATATGGGTCAATATGTCGCGCGTGAACGGCGTCGACCCGACCCTCCCGGAGAGTTATACGAACGGAGAGCTGGAGGCGCGCAAGCAGATTTACCCGATCATGGAGTACCTCAAGGGGTATGTGCCGGGCTTCGAGAACGCCTGGCTCGACCGGACCGCCCCATTCCTCGGCATCCGAGAAAGCCGCGTGACGGTGGGACGGTACGTCCTCACCGCCGACGACATCCTCGCGTGCCGCCGCTTCGACGATGCGATCGCCGTAGCCAGCTATCCCGTCGATTTGCACCACCCCAAAGGCGGCGACTGCACGCTCCAGTACTGCGGCGACTGCTACGACATTCCCTACCGCACGCTCGTACCGGCAAAGGTCGAGAACCTGCTCGTCGCGGGCCGCTGCTCTTCGTTCACCCACGAGGCGATGGCCTCCACGCGCGTCATGTCGACCTGCATGGCTTTGGGCGAGGCCGCCGGGCGCGCCGCCCGCATCGCCCTGCGCACCGGGGTGAAACCCTCCGAAGTCGACGTGGACACACTGCGGTGCGAACTGCGTGAAACGGGAGCCTACCTCCGCTAAAAAGCGACTTCCATGAGAGTGCTCAAACCGATTCTCACGCTGATACTGGCCGCGGTCGTCGGATCGCTCTACGGCCAGAGCGCCCGCGAGCAGATCGCGGCCGATCCCGGCAAGGCGGGCGGGGTCTATTACGTCTACACCTACGACAACCCCGCACGCACGCCTGCGCCCGCGGGTTACGAACCGTTCTACATCAGCCACTACGGCCGCCACGGCTCGCGCTGGCTGCTCCGACCGGCCGAATACACCAAAACGCTTGCGCTCTTCGACAAGGCCGCCGAAGCGGGGGCCCTGTCGGAGTTCGGGCAGGACGTGCACCGCCGCATCCGGCTCGCTTCTCAGGACGCCGAGGGCCGCGTGGGCGACCTCACACCGCTCGGTGCGGAACAGCACTGCCAAATCGCGCAGCGCATGTTCGAATCCTTTCCCGAGGTGTTCCGCGGTGCGGCGCACGTCGACGCCCGCTCGACGATCGTCGTCCGCTGCGTGCTGAGCATGGCGGCTTTCTGCGGCAGGTTGCAGCAGCTCAATCCGGCGCTCGACTTTACGCGCACGGCCAATCTGCGCACGACCCGCATCCTTAATTTCTTCAACACCCAGGCCACCCCCGACCTCGACGAAGCGTACGTCGAACTGACCAAAAGCGCGCGCTGGAAAGCGGCCGAAGGGGCTTTCCGGGCAAGCCGGCTCCACCCCGAGCGTCTCAAGGCACGGCTGTTCTGCGATGCGGAGTATGCCGCCCAGGTGGACGGCGCCCAACTCATGCAGCAGCTCTGGGCCTTCACCGTCAACGAACAGGACACGCGCAACGGCATCCGCTTCGACGACGTGCTGACCCCCGACGAGTTGTATGCCGTTTGGGAGTGCCTCAATTACGGTTATTACCAGCAGCGCGGGCCCGGTGAACTCAACCGCGGATATGCCGCGCACTACGCCACCGTATTGCTCGAAGACATCGTTGCCCGCGCCGACAGCGCGCTGCGGCAGGGCGCACCCGCCGCCGATCTCCGCTTCGGCCACGACGGCAACCTGATGCCGCTCGTCACGCTGATGCGTCTGGAGGGGTGTTACGAAGAGACGGACGATCCGGACCGGATCGCCGAGGTGTGGCAGGATTTCCGCATCTCGCCCATGGCGGCCAACGTGCAGCTGATCTTCTACCGCAAGACGGGTTCGGACGAGGTGCTGGTCAAGCTGCTCCACAACGAGCGGGAGGTCCTGGTTCCGCTCGCCTCGGACACAGCGCCCTATTACCGCTGGGACGATCTGAGGAACTACTTCCGCGAACGGATCGAGCAGGCGAAAGTGCTCGACTGAACCGACGAAAAAGGGACTTCCTTGCGGAAGTCCCTTTTTTCATACCGTCTGCTCGACCCGTCGGCGGAGGCGGTTTTCGACCTCCTCTTTTGGCAGCGGTTTGGTGCAGAAATACCAGTCGTAGCACTTCACCCCCTCGGGCTGCCGCTCCATGTCCCCGCCTTTCATCGGGACGATCACCTCGTCGCCCGGCCGCCAGTCGGCGGGCAGGGAGACGTGCAGGGCGTCGATGGTCTGCAAGCCGGTAAGAATGCGCTTCAGTTCGTCGAAGTTGCGGCCCAGCTGCATCGGATAGTAGACCACGGCGCGGACCTTGGCTTCGGGGTCGATGAAGAAGACGGCGCGCACGGCCGCCGTGCTGCTCGCTCCGGGCTGGATCATGCCGAACTTGCGGGCTACCTCCATTGAAAGGTCGGCGATCAGCGGAAAGTCGATCGCCACCTTTTTGTGGCCCTTGAACTCGATACGGTCATGGATCGACCGCAGCCAGGCCGTGTGGCTGGCGTTCGTGCCGACCGAGAGGCCGAGCAGGCAGCAGTTCATCTGCGCGAACTCCTCCTGCATGGCCCCGAACAGGACGAATTCGGAGGTGCAGATGGGCGTGAAGTCGGACGGGTGGCTGAACAGGATTACCCACCGGCCATTGAAATCCTCGGGAAAGCGGATTTTCCCTTGCGTGGTCTCCGCTTCGAAGGCAGGGGCCTTGTCGCCGATAAGCGGCATCGTCGTGCATTGATTTTCCATAACGGATCGTTTTAACGTTTGCATTCGACACGCAAGGTTGATGCCCCGTCCGCAAACAATCTGCCGAAAAAACGCTATATTTGTTGCAGGCAATCCCTTAAAAAACGCAATATGATGAAAAAGCTGCTTCTTCTGCTCGCCCTCGCCGGACTCTGCGGCACGGCCGCGGCACAGGACCTGATCGTCAAACGGAACGCCGAAACCGTCGAAGGCAAGGTCCTCCGGGTCGGAGGGACCCGGATCGAATACACCCGTGCGGGCGATGCACGCGGTCCGGTCTTCACCCTCTCGACCCACGACGTGGATTACATCAAGTACGGCGACGGCCGCAAAGAGAGCTTCGAACCGGCCTCGACGACCCCGGCGCGCCTGCGCGCCCTGCGCAAGGACAACTTCCCGCACTATCAGGGCGAAGTGGCCGTGGCGTACGGACTGGGCGTGGGCGACATTACCAAGTCGGTCAACACCGACCGGGTGCTTTTCGAAACGGTGCATGGCGTGCGCCTGTCGCCCTATGCGTTCGTCGGCGCAGGCGCCGGGCTGAACTACTTCTACGGATCGAAGGGCGACGAAAAGGGTGCGGGCCTCGTCTCCGCTTTCGCTAACGCCAAAGGCTACTATCCGGTATCACCCTCCACGCACGTCTACCTGTCGCTCGATCTGGGTGCGGCGATCGGCGTATGGGACTATATGAAGGATTGGCGCGACCTCTACGTGGCGGCCGGTCCGGGCGTGACGATCGGCGATCCCGCGAGCCGCATGCGCCTCGATCTGGGCATCCGCTATCAGTACATGGGCAAGGACACCGGGGCAGTGCTGTTCCGCATCGGGTTCGGGTTCTGATGATCGCTTTGCATAAGGCTATCCTGGAACAGGCGTCCTTCGGGACGCCTGTTTTAATATCCGGATGCAATCTATCGATTCTGATTTCTATCCCTTTTGGTATCGAGTTGCAAATCATAAATATGCAAACACAGCGTTCTATGATCGCCGGTTTTATAGACGATTCTGCATGCAATGTCAGAAGGTATGTAATAGTCGTCCGCTACACGGTAATCTATCGTGTATAGTATCTTGTAAGTTTTGGTTTCCCAACCCTCGATGGCCCGGGTGATGTTCCTGCTTTCGACATCGACAAATATTTTCATGGATTCCATGTCCGAATTATCAGCGGAAACAGCCGGGCGGATGATCGTATAAATAGCTTGGTTATTCGCCGAACTTTTCTCTCTCAGGATTTGAATACCCTTGTTGGTAGATATGCCTTTTTTGAAGCAAACGGCTACAAAAGCCTCGTTGACGATCAGTTTGGTTAGGTCGATCGTCGCTTGACTGAGGTTAGCTCGATTGTCCAGATCGGAAACATTTCCCACGATTTCGTATCCGTCGGCGTTTGCCACGGGACGAATATAATATTTGGCCCTCCCTTTTGTAATCTTCGTCGTGTCGTCGTTCTCATGGATTTCAAAACGACAGGCAATCTTTTGATAAGCCTTGCGAATCTTGTACTGATTGATGTTCTGCCAGAAATCTTTCCGCTTGGCACGCGATAAAACGGTGATCGCTTCAATGTCCAATCCGGGCAGGTTCAAGGTGATTTCATCCTGACCGTTATAGATTTGCGCGGTCTCCTTAGCCCCCACATATTCGGCCGATACGGCATCCCCGTCTTTCAATAACCTGCGCGGAATAAGAGCGGTTCCGATAGAATCGGCTGAGGAATAAAATTTTTCGTTGATAAATATGTAAGCAAAAGGCAGATTCAGCCCATCCGATTGGATGTGGACTTTTACAGCTTGTGCATGAATACCTGAACAGCATATACAGCCAAGCAGCAGGCCGAAAAGATACTTTTTCATGGGACAGGTTTCAATCGGTGCAATACCCACGGCCAGAAGCCGGGCATCGGTAAGTATACATGTTCTCTACAACAGAAGCAAAAGCGCCCGGGAAATTCCCGGGCGCCTCTCGATCTGCAATTATGTCAGCGAATCTTCCGGATAATCTCCCCGCCGTGGCGGATCGCCTTCTCGTTCTCGGGCAGCATCTTCCAGGCGCGTTCGGGAAGCGACTTCTTCAGGCCGACCAGCACATTCTCCATCTCGACGACGGGGCATACCTTCAGGTAGCCGCCCAGAATCATCGTGTTGAAGAGTTTGGCCTGTCCCATCTTCGCACACTCGGCCGTGGCATCGATCGCGTAGACCGAAATATCCTCGCGCACGGGATGGCGCGTGATGCCGTTCGTGTCGTAGATCAGCACGCCGCCCGGCCGGATCATCGGCTCAAACTTCTCCATCGACTGCTGGTTCAGAATGATCGCCGTGTCGAACTCGTGTGCGATGGGCGACGAAATCTTCCGGTCGGAAAGGATCACCGTCACGTTCGCCGTACCGCCGCGCATCTCGGGACCGTAAGAGGGCATCCACGTGACCTCGAAATCCTGCATGACGCCCGAGTAAGCCAGTATCTTACCCATCGAAAGGACACCCTGTCCTCCGAATCCTGCAATAATCAACGTTTCTTTCATCTCTGTCCTCTTATTTTACGTCCTTGATATCGCCCAGCGGATAGAAGGGCAGCATGTTCTTCTCGAGCCACTCGTTCGAAGCCACGGGCGAGAGTTTCCAGCCGCTGTTGCAGGTCGATACGACCTCCACCAGCGAGAAGCCCTTGCCGGCCATCGAGTTCTCGAACGCCTTGCGGATCGCCCGCTTGCACTTGCGCACGTTGGCGGCGTTGTGCACGCTCTGGCGCGTGATGTAGGTCGCTCCGTCGAGGTGGGCCATCATCTCGGCGATCTTGTAGGGATAGCCGTTCAGCCGCGGATCGCGCCCGTAGGGGGTCGTGGCGGTCTTCATGCCCAGCAGGGTAGTCGGGGCCATCTGACCGCCGGTCATGCCGTAGATGGCGTTGTTGATGTAGATCGCCACCACATTCTCGCCGCGGGCCGCCGCATGGATCGACTCGGCCGTACCGATGGCCGACAGGTCGCCGTCGCCCTGGTAGGTGAAGACCATATTGCCCGGATAGAGCCTTTTGACCGCCGTAGCCACCGCCAACGCGCGTCCGTGCGCAGCCTCGATCCAGTCGATGTCGATGTAGTTGTAGGCGAACACCGAACAGCCCACGGGCGAAACACCCACGGTCTTGTCGGCAAGCCCCATCTCCTCGACGACCTCGGCGATGAGTTTATGCACCGTACCGTGGCTGCAACCGGGGCAGTAGTGCATGACGTTATCGGTAATGAGCTTCGGTTTTGCGTAAACCAGATTCTCCTGTTTGATTTCAACCTCTGCCATAGTCTTTACTTTTTATCGATCAGTTTTTCCTTGAGCGCCGCGAGCACTTCGTCGGGCGCGAAGAGCATGCCTCCCTGACGGCCGTAATGCGCGACGGGAGCCGCTCCGTTGACGGCCAGTCGGACGTCCTCGACCATCTGCCCGGCGTTCAGCTCGGCCGAAAGGAAGCCCTTGACGCCGCGTGCCGCAAGCTGGGCGATCTGCTTGGTCGGGAAGGGGTAGAGCGTGATGGGACGCAGCAGACCGACCTTCAGCCCTTCGGCGCGCGCCATCTCGACCGTGGCCGAGCAGATGCGGGCCGACGAGCCGAACGCCACGATCACGTAGTCCGCATCGTCGCAGTCGACCGCTTCGAAGCGCACTTCGTTCTCCTCCATCGCCTTGTACTTGGCCTGCAGGCGCTGGTTGATGATCTCCATCTTCTCGGACTGCAATTCGAGCGACGTTACGATGTTCCGCTCGCGGTCGGCCGGCTTGCCGTAGGTGGCCCAGGTGCGGCACTCGGCGGCGATCTCGGCGTCGGTCTTGCGGGGACGCTGCGGCGCCAGGACCACTTTCTCCATCATCTGACCGATCGCACCGTCGGCGAGGATCATCGCAGGGTTGCGGTATTTGAAAGCCAGGTCGAACGCCTCGAACACATGGTCGTGCATCTCCTGCACGGAGTTGGGCGCGAAAACGATCAGGTGGTAGTCGCCGTGGCCGCCGCCTTTGCACGCCTGGAAATAGTCGCCCTGCGAAGGCTGGATCGTACCCAGACCCGGACCGCCGCGCTGGCAGTTGATTATCAGGCAGGGCAGCTCCGCGCCGGCCAGGTAGCTGATCCCCTCGGCCATGAGCGAAATGCCGGGGCTGGACGAGGAGGTCATCACCCGTTTTCCGGTCGAAGCGCCGCCGTAGACCATGTTGATCGAAGAGATCTCCGATTCAGCCTGCAAGACGACCATGCCCGTGGTCTCCCACGGTTTGAGTTCCATGAGCGTCTCCATCACCTCCGACTGGGGCGTGATGGGGTAGCCGAAATACCCGTCGCAACCGTATCGGATCGCAGCATGGGCGATCACCTCGTTGCCCTTCATCAATTTTACCTCTTTCTCTGCCATAGCCTATTCGAATTTTTGACGATAAACCGTGATGACACTGTCGGGGCAGATCACCGCACACGAAGCACAGCCCGTGCAGGCATCGGGATTGACCATCTGAGCCACGGGATAACCCTTGCCGTTCACCTCTGCCGACAGGTTCAGCACATCGCACGGACACGAGGACACACAGACCCCGCACCCTTTGCAGCGCTCCCGGTCGACAACGATTGTTCCTTTGATTTTAGCCATAACGCCATAGTTAATGTAAGTTCCTTACAAATATACAAAAAAATCGCTGAAAAACTAATTATCCGGGAGAAATCTTTCCGCTCCGGTAACGGATAAGAACAAACGAGTCCGGACCGCCCGGGTCCGAACTCGCTGCAAACAAAACTTTTCGGCCTACGCTTCGGCCTTGGGATCGGGTCCGTATTTATTTTCCCCTTCGGTTCCCGCCGTGCAGTACCAAACGAGGAAGAGAATACCCCATACGAGGAAACCGACACCGCCGACGCCCAGAAGCAGCAGGAAGATCGTCGACGTCGAAGCGCCGCCCCCGCTGATGAATGCGCCCAGTCCGAACACGAAAAGTAAAACGATCCACAGCACATAGGCGAGCAGCATCCAGAGCAGCCGCATGCCGCTGCGGTTGGTGTCGTGCAGGCGGCGCACCTGAACGGCGAGGCTCGGCAGGATCAGGAACAGTCCGAGCAATCCGTAGAATATGTGCCGCGTGCTTCCGACGAGCGCGTCGAGGAGCGTCGCCACCAACATGAAGATCGCTGAGAACAGCACGAAATACCAGTACTCGGCACGGCGTGCGCGCCCTTTGAAGTTGACGTAGTTCTTGATACATTTTACAAACCATTTCATAGCTCCTGATTTTAAGGGGTTGAGATTGGATCAAAGTTAGCAATTTCTCGGATCAAATCTTATATTCCGGCCGAAAAACGTGCCGAAAGACCCGAAAAAACGGTTCCAAAGCATAATGCCCGAAACAAAACACGGCACGGAGGGGAAAATAACGAATTCCCCGCCGTGCCATGCCGTGAGGCGCCGCCTATTCGAAGGAGTGGATCACCACGCCCGATCGGAGTTTGGGTTCGAACCACGTCGTCTTCGGGGGCATGATGTTGCCCGTGTCGGCGATGTTGATGAGCTGCTGCATCGAGACGGGGTAGAGGGCGAACGCCGCCTTCATCTCGCCGCTGTCCACGCGCCGCTTCAGCTCGCCCAGGCCGCGGATGCCGCCCACAAAGTCGATTCGCTTTGAGGTACGCAGGTCCTTGATGTCCAAAATCTTGTCCAGCACCAGATTCGACAGCACCGTAACGTCCAGCACCCCGATCGGGTCGTTGTCGTCGTACGTGCCGGGCTTGGCCGTCAGGCTCCACCAATGTCCGTCGAGATACATCGAGAAGTTGTGCAGCCCCGTCGGACGGTACTCCTCCGTGCCCTTGTCCTCGACGGTGAAGCTCTCGCGGAGTTTCTCGACCAGCTGGGCGGGGGTCAACCCGTTCAGGTCGCGGACCACGCGGTTGTAGTCGATGATGCGCAGCTGGTTGGCGGGGAAGGTCACCGCGAGGAAGTAGCAGTACTCCTCCTCGCCCGTGTGGTTCGGGTTCTTGGCCTTGCACTCCTGTCCCACGCGTGCGGCGGCGGCGGTGCGGTGGTGGCCGTCGGCCACGTAAAGCGCCGGGATGCCGGCGAAAATCTCCGTGATGCGGTCGTTGGTCCGCTTGTCGCGGATGACCCAGAGCTGATGGCCGAAGCCGTCCTCGGCCGTGAAGTCGTACTCCGGCGCATTGTTCTTCACCACGTCGGCGACGATGGCGTCGATCTCCGCATTGTCGGGGTAGGCGAAGAACACCGGTTCGATGTTGGCCTGCTGGTTGCGGACGTGGATCATGCGGTCCTCCTCCTTGTCGGGCCGCGTCAGTTCGTGCTTCTTGATGGCGCCCGCGAGGTAGTCCTCGAAGTGGCAGCACATCGTCAGACCGTACTGCGTGCGGCCGTCCATCGTCTGCGCATAAATATAGTAGTACTCCTCGGGGTCCTGCTGCAGCCACCCCTCCCTGCGCCACCTGCGGAAATTCTCCACGGCCTTGTCATAGACCTGCTGCGAATGTTCGTCGGCGATGGGATCGAAATCGATCTCGGGTTTGATGATATGCAGCAGCGAACGCTCGGTGGCTTCGGCCTTGGCTTCGGCCGAGTTCAGCACGTCGTACGGACGCGACGCCACTTCGGAGGCGTACTCCTTCGGGGGGCGTATCCCGCGGAAAGGTTTGATTCTTACCATGAATTAAGACATTATAAAGCGATGAGTATTCTTTGTACCACCTCCGCTTTTAGAACATCCCGCTCGCGGCCCCGGGCCGGGTTCGACGGTCAGGCCTTTCCAGGGAAAGGCTTTCCGGCTCGGCAAGCCTTGCGTTTTCGGGGATGGCACATCAATACGATGCGGCGGGGCAGGAAGCACCCGCCCCGCCGCATCGGTGAGACTACTTGTTGACCTGGAAACGGGTCGTACCGTTTTTGAAGAAGTCCACGATCTGACTGGCGGCGGCCAACCCTGCATTGATATTGGCCTCGGCGGTCTCCGCGCCCATCTTCTTCGCCGTGGCGAAGACCCGTTTGCCGAACTGCTCGTCCAGCTCCGCCTGGTTGGCAGGGGCGATGTCGGTGATGTACTTCAGATCCTCGCGTTCGGCCAGCGCCCGGCGCAGCCCCTCCTCGTCGATCACCTCCTTGCGGGCGGTGTTGACCAGCGTCGCCCCCTTGGGCATCGACATCAGCAGCTCATAGCCGATCGAACCCTTCGTCTCGGCCGTGGCCGGAATGTGCAGCGACAGGTAGTCGGAACGCTTGTAAAGCTCCGCCACGGAGGCGACCGTCTCCACGCCGTCGGCCTCGAAAACGGCTGCGTCGGTGATGAACGGATCGTACGCCAGCACTTTCATGCCCATGGCCCTGCCCTTGCGGCCGACCAGCTTGCCCACGTTGCCGTAAGCGTGGATGCCGAGGGTCTTGCCCTGAATCTCGGAACCCGTACCGGGTGTGAAGCGGTTGCGGGCCATGAAGATCATCATGGCGATGGCCAGCTCGGCCACGGCGTTGGAGTTCTGACCCGGGGTATTCATCACCACGATTCCGCGCGCCGTGGCGGCCGCGAGGTCCACGTTGTCGTAACCCGCTCCGGCCCGCACGACGATCTTGAGGTTCTTCGCCGCGGCGATGACCTCGGCGGTCACCTTGTCGCTGCGGATAATCAGCGCATCGGCGTCGGCGACGGCCTCGAGCAGCTGCGCCTTGTCGGTATATTTCTCGAGCAGGGAGAGTTCATAGCCCGCCCCTTCCACGATTCCGCGGATTCCGTCGACAGCCTTTTTGGCAAAAGGCTTCTCGGTTGCAACCAGTATTTTCATAGTATCGACCAATGAGGTGAAATAAATCTCTTTCTCTTTTTTCACTTCCCGCATGTAGGGGACGATGGTGGGGCACATGGCCTACTTCGCATGCTCCTTTTCGAACTCCTGCATGCAGGCCACGAGCGCCTCGACGCTCTCCCGGGGCAGGGCGTTGTAGCACGATGCGCGGAATCCGCCCACCAGCCGGTGGCCCTTGATGCCCACCATGCCGCGGCTCTTGGCGAACTCGAGGAACTCGGGAGCCAGCTCCTCGTATCCCTCCTCCATCACGAAGCAGATATTCATCAGCGAACGGTCCTCCTTGGCGACCGTACCGCGGAAGAGCGGGTTGCGGTCGATCTCGGCATAGAGCAGGGCGGCCTTCTCCCGGTTGCGGCGGTAAATCTCCTCGACACCGCCGATCGACTTGAGCCAGCGCAGCGTCTCCATCAGCACGTAAATGGGGAAGACGGGCGGGGTGTTGTACATGGAGTTGTTCTCCACGTGGGTGCGGAACGACACCATCGACGGCAGGTCGCGCACCTGCTTGTCGAGCATGTCCTCGCGGATGATGGCGAAGACCACGCCCGCCGGAGCCAGGTTCTTCTGCGCACCGCCGTAGATCATGGCGTACTTCGAAATGTCGACCGGACGCGACAGGATGTCGGACGACATGTCGGCGACGAGAGGCACGGGCGACGAAAGGTCCTCGTGGTATTCCGTACCGTAGATGGTGTTGTTGGTGGTGATATGGAGGTAGTCGAGATCCTCGGGGATGGCGAAGCCCTTGGGAATGTAGGTGAAGTTTTTATCCTCGGAGGTGGCCAGCACTTCGATTTCGCCGTAGCGTTTGGCCTCCTTGATGGCCTTCTTCGACCAGACGCCCGTATTCACATAGCCCGCCTTCTTTGCCAGGAAATTGGCCGGAACCTCGTAGAAGAGCGTGCTCGCGCCGCCGCCGACGTAGAAAATCTTGTAGTTGTCGGGGATGTTGAGCAGTTCG
This sequence comes from Alistipes sp., assembly GCF_048465635.1. Classification (GTDB taxonomy): domain Bacteria; phylum Bacteroidota; class Bacteroidia; order Bacteroidales; family Rikenellaceae; genus Alistipes. The sequence goes on along the minus strand of NZ_DBFWLF010000028.1, from coordinate 74,368 downwards.
CGGAACAGGGCGTCGGCCTCGGCCACGACCGCTTCGAAATCCTTGGTTCGGTGCGAGATCGAAAGCAGCGAGAGACCCGATCCGTTGAAATCGACGATCGCCCGGGCGGCCCGCTCGATAACCTCCTGCGGCAGGATGGAGGGTCCTGCATTGAAATTGTGCTTTTTCATAATGATCTGATAGGTGAATTAGACGTTTCCGTTTCTATCTGTTAGCTTGCTAACACAAATATATATAAAATATTTCTTCCCGAGCAACACTTCGCCAAATAAATTTCACTCCCTGAACGGATCGCTCGGCATTTTGAATAGTTTTTATTATTTTTGCCGAAATAAAACCCCGCATCATGGTCAAATCGATGACGGGCTTCGGCAAGGCCGAGGCCGCGCTTCCCAATAAGAAGATCACCGTCGAGATCCGCTCACTCAACTCCAAACAGCTGGACCTCAACCTCCGCCTGCCGGGCGTCTACCGGCAGGCGGAATACGAAATCCGCAACCTGATCGCCCGCGCGGTCGAGCGCGGCAAGGTCGACGTCTTCGTGACGATCGAGTCGCAGGCCGTGCAGACCGCCGCGCGCATCAACCGCGAGGCGTTCCGCGAATACCTCCGTCAGATGAACGACGCACTCTCGTTCTCGGGCATCGACGCCGACTACGACGCTTTGGTTCCCTGCATCATGCGGCTTCCCGACGTGGTGTCGACCGATGCGGAGACGATCTCCGACGAGGAGCACGCCGCGCTGCTGTCGGCCGTCGAGCGGGCCGCCGCGGAGCTGGACGCATTCCGCACGCAGGAGGGGGCGATTCTGATCGCCGACCTGCTGCAACGCGTGGACAAGATCGAAGCCTGCCTGCGGGAGGTCGAACCCTATGAAAAGACGCGCGTCGAAACCGTCAAGGCCCGTATTCTGGAGGGGCTTGCACAGCTGAAAGTCGATGTGGACCGCAACCGGCTCGAGCAGGAGATGATCTTCTACCTCGAAAAGCTGGACATCACCGAGGAGAAGGTGCGGCTGAAGAACCACTGCAACTATTTCCGCGAAGTGGCCGCCGCGGAGCAGGCCGCGGGCCGCAAGCTGGGTTTCATTGCCCAGGAGATGGGCCGCGAGATCAACACGCTCGGCTCGAAGGCCAACCAGGCGGACATCCAGGTTTTGGTCATCCAGATGAAGGACGAGCTGGAAAAGATCAAGGAACAGGTTCTGAACATTCTGTAGGACAGAATGTTCAATTAAAAATTAAGAATTTAGAATTAAAAATTATATAAAATATAAATTAGATTGCGTGTCACACAGCCGATGCAAGCGCAAAAAAACAATTCTTAATTCTTAATTGTTAATTCTTAATTTATACTTTTATGGGTAAAGTAGTCATCTTCTCCGCGCCGAGCGGATCGGGCAAGACCACCATCGTGCGGGCGCTGCTGGAGCGCTTTCCGCAGTTCGAGTTCTCGGTATCGGCCACCAGCCGTGCCCCGCGCGGCTGCGAACGCGACGGGGTGGACTATCACTTCTTCACCCACGCGGACTTCATGCAGGCCGTCTCCGAGAACCGCTTCGTGGAGTGGGAGGAGGTCTACAAGGGAACCTGCTACGGCACGCTGCGCAGCGAGGTCGAACGCATCTGGGCCAAAGGGCACGTCATCGTCTTCGATGTGGACGTGATCGGCGGCATCAACCTCAAGCGCATCTTCGGCTCCGACGCCTGCTCGATCTTCGTCATGCCCCCCTCGGTCGAAGAATTGCGCCATCGTCTCGAAGGGCGCGGCACGGACGCACCGGAGGTCATCGACCGCCGCGTGGCCAAGGCCGAGTTCGAACTGACCAAAGCGCCCGAGTTCGATCATGTGGTGGTGAACGACGATCTGGACGAGGCCGTCGAGCAGACCGTGCGCATCCTCGACACCTTTACCGGTCCGCTCCGATGAAACGCATGATGCTCTATTTCGGGTCGTTCAACCCGGTGCACAAGGGCCACATCGCCCTTGCGGAGTACGTGGTGGAGCGCGGGCTGTGCGACGAGGCGGCCCTCGTCGTCTCCCCGCAAAGTCCCTACAAGCCCGCGGCCGGGCTGGCCCCGGAGATGGACCGGTTCGAGATGGCTGAAATCGCCTGCAAGGCTTCGAAATACCCCGAAAAGATCCGGCCCTCGGTCATCGAGTTCATGCTGCCCAAACCCTCCTACACGATCGACACGCTGCGCTATCTGGAGGAGAATTTCGGTACGGACATGCGTTTCTCGATCCTGATGGGCAGCGACCAGATAGAGGGTCTCGACGGCTGGAAGGAGTACGAAAAAATCCTGGAATACCCCGTCTACGTCTATCCGCGGCGCGGGGAAACGTCGCGCAAATTCGCCGACCGCACCACGCTGCTCGCCGACGCACCGTTGCAGGAGTTCTCCGCCACGCAGGTACGCGAACGTATCGAACGGGGCGAAGACGCCTCGCAGCTGATCGACAGCGGGGTGGCGGAGTACATCCACCGCAAGAGGCTCTGGAGCCCCGCATCGCGCATCGCGGCCCTCGCGGCGCAGATCGCCGCCGAGCCGGAGAACACCGCACTCTACCTCGAAAGGGGCAAGCTCCACTACCGGCTAAACGAGTGGGGCGCTGCCCTGAACGACTTCAACCGTATTCTTGCGCTCGACGACGCGCACGCCGAGGCGCGGCAGCTGGCCGGCATGGTGCGCGAGATACTCGAATTTCGATACAAAGACATCTACAACCCCTGATATGACCCGTTTGAAAATAGCGCTGTTGGCGGGCGGCGACTCGCCCGAGCGCGAAATCGCCCTGCAAAGCGCGGCACAGATCGAGGCGGCCCTCGATCACGCCAAATACGACATCACGCTCATCGACCTCCACCGCCGCGACTGGCACTACACCGCCCCCGACGGACGACAATGGCAGGTCGACAAGAACGACTTCTCGCTCACGGTCGACGGCGTGCGCAAAGCGTTCGACTATGCGCTCATCATCATCCACGGAACCCCGGGCGAGGACGGCAAACTGCAAGGCTACCTCGACATGATGGAAATTCCCTATTCGTCGTGCTCGATGACCTCGTCGGTCATCACCTTCGACAAGATCACCACCAAACGCACGCTCGCAGGCCGTGTCAACCTCGCCCGCGAGGTCTTCCTGCGACGCGGCGAAGCCTGCGACGCGGAGCGGATCGTCGCCCGCCTGGGCCTGCCGCTCTTCGTGAAACCCAATGCCAACGGCTCCTCGTTCGGCGTGACGAAAGTGCACACCGCCGAAGAGCTGCCCGCAGCCGTCGCCGCGGCTTTCGCCCAGGGTGACGAAATCCTGATCGAGGAGTGCATCGCCGGGCGCGAAATCGGCTGCGGCGTCATGGTCGCCGGCGGCCGCGAATACCTCTTCCCCGAGACGGAGATCGTGCCTAAAAAGGAGTTTTTCGACTACGAGGCCAAGTACACCGCCGGCCGCTCGGAGGAGATCACCCCGGCCGACATCGCACCCGAGGTCCGTGCCGAACTGAACCGCATGACGCTCGACGCCTACAAAACCTGCCGTTGCAGCGGGGTAGTGCGCGTCGACTTCATCGTAACGCCTCAGGGAAAACCCTACTTCATCGAGCTGAACTCCATCCCCGGCATGAGCGCCGGCAGCATCGTTCCCAAACAGGCGCGGGCGATGGGCATGACGCTCGGAGAGTTGTACGACCTGATTATCGCCGACACCTGCCGCAAATGATCGAAATCGACGACAAAATCGTAAGCGCCGACCTGCTGCGCGAGTGCTTCGCCTGCGACCTGGCCCGCTGCAAGGGCATCTGCTGCGTCGAGGGCAACGCCGGAGCACCGCTCGAAGAGGAGGAGGTCGGCCTGCTCGCCCGCGAATACGAAGCCTACCGCCCCTTCATGACCGCCGCGGGCATCGAGGCGGTCGAGCGGCAGGGTTTCATGGTTCTCGACGAGGACGGCGACCGGACCACGCCGCTGGTCGGCGATGCCGAGTGCGCCTATGCCTGCGAGGAGAACGGCGTCACGCACTGCGCCATCGAAAAGGCGTGGTATGCAGGCAAAACCGCATTCCGCAAACCGGTCTCGTGCCACCTCTATCCGATCCGGCTCGTGCGCTTCTCGAACGGCACGACGGGGCTGAACTACCACCGCTGGTCGGTCTGCGCCCCGGCGCGCGAGTGTGGCAAGCGGCTGGGTATCCCTGTCTACAAAGCGCTCCGCGAGCCGATCGTCCGCTGCTTCGGCGAGGAGTTTTACAAGGCGCTGGAGACCGCCGAAGAGTTTATCCGCAAACAATAAGCAAACGATATGAATAGAAAAATCCTACTCATGCTGCTGGCAGCCGGCACGCTTTCGGTCGTCTCGACCGTTTCGGCCGCCGAACCGCCGACTGCGGAGGCAGTCGAACCTCCTGCCCAAGCGGCAACCGGAACCACGGAAGAGACAGGCACGCTCGTCGCCGACGCCTCGGCCGAAGCAAAAGCGGAAGCGGAAGCCGCCGACTCGCTGGCCGCGCTGCGCATCCGCCTGCAACCCAAGCGGATCGAATCGACGTTCGACACCAACGGACTGACGGTGATCGACACGCTCGATTCGGGGAATGACGCCGTGCAGGTGGTTCTGTTCAGCAACAACACCTGGAAATACGTCCGCAACCGCGAGATCGCCAAGGACAGCACCATCTTCGAAAAGTACTGGGACACGACCACGCTCTTCCCCTACAAGGACGTGGATATGTCGGCGATGCCCCGGTCGGTGGTCATCGACCTGATCGACTCGCTGACCAGCTACCACTGCCCCTATCAGGGTTCGGTCCACCCGCGCGGCAAATACGGTCCGCGCCGCCGCCGGCAGCATCAGGGCGTCGACCTGCCGCTCAAAATGGGCGATCCGGTCTACGCCACGTTCTGCGGCCGGGTGCGCATCTCCCAATATAACAAGGGCGGTTACGGCAACCTGGTCATCATCCGCCACGACAACGGGCTGGAAACCTACTACGGCCACCTCTCGGAACGAATGGTCGAGCCGGGACAGTGGGTCGAAGCGGGGCAGATCATCGGTCTGGGCGGCTCCACGGGGCGCTCCACCGGTCCGCACCTCCACTTCGAGACGCGCTACTACGGACAGTCGTTCGATCCCGAGCGGCTGATCGACTTCAAAAACGGCATGCTCTGCCGCGAGACGTTCCTGCTGAAAAAGTCGTTCTTCAGCATCTACTCCAACGCCGGGCAGGATTTCGAGGACGAGATCGCCAACGAGGAGCAGGACAAGAAGGAGGCCGCCGAAAAGGCCGCCATGCGCTACCACACGATCCGCTCGGGCGACACGCTGGGCGCGCTGGCGCGCAAATACGGCACGACCGTCACGAACATCTGCCGCCTGAACGGCATCAAGTCGACCACGATTCTGCGACTGGGACGCAAGCTGCGCGTACGGTAGATATAACGGGCAGAAAAAACGATGCAGGGTTTCGGCCCTGCATCGCTTTTTTCAGTCGTCTTCGATCGCATCCACCGCGTCGATCACCGCACCCCGGAAGCCCTTTCGCTCCAGTTCGGCCACCCCGCGGATCGTCGTGCCTCCCGGCGAACAGACCGCATCTTTCATCCGGCCGGGGTGCTCGCCCGTCGCAAGCTGCAGCTTCCCGGTTCCGACGACCGTCTGGCTCGCCATCCGGTAGGCATCGGCGCGCGGCACGCCGTGTTTGACGGCCGCATCGGCCAGCGCCTCCAGAAAGAGGGCGACGAATGCCGGACCGCAGCCGCAGACGGTCCCGGAAACGCTCAGCAGGTGCGTCTCGACCTGCATCACCAGCCCGATCCGCCCGAGGAGCGCTTCGACCGCGCGCCACTCCTCTTGCGTGAGCGAGTGACGCCGCTCGCATACGATCACCCCTTCGCCGACGGCGACGGGCGTGTTGGGAATCGTACTCAGGTGATGCGTTCCCGTCGCAAGCAGCTCTTCGTAACGCTCGAACGTCCATCCGGCCGCGACCGACAGGACGATCTTCCGCGTCAGCAATTCCCTGACAGGCGTCAGCACCTGAGCGACCTGATGCGGTTTTACGGCCACAACCACCCAATCGGCGAACCCGACAAGCGATGCCGCATCGTCGAAAGCACGGAACCCGGCTGCCACGGTATTGCGTCGCAGCTTCTGCGGATCGCGGGCGCATGCGCCGATCGCCTCGGGTTGCAGCGCTCCGCTGCGGACCAGCCCTGCGGCGAGCGCCTGCGCCATGTTTCCGAATCCGATAAATCCGATTTTCATAGGTACAGTATTAAGAACTATTCCACCGCTTCGGCTTCGGCCCGCTCCGTTTCGGCGGCATAGTCGCGCTCGCCGAAGATCAGCGACCCGATGCGCACCATCGTCGTTCCGCACTCCAGCGCGTAGCCGTAGTCGTGCGACATGCCCATCGAGAGCGTGTCGAACCGGGGACCGAAGTAGGGTTGCAGCAGGTCGAAGCAGCGCTTCAGCTCGCGGAAGTCGCGCCGGATAACCGCTCCGTCTTCCGTATTGGTGGCGATCCCCATCACCCCGCGCACGCAGAGGTTGGGCATCCGGGCGAACGGAGCCGAGCCGACGTAGTTTTTCAGCTCCTCGATGTCCCAGCCGCTCTTGGTCTCCTCCCTGGCCACGTGGATTTCGAGCAGGATGTCGATCACCCGGTCGCATTTGGCTGCCTCGCGCTGGATGGCTTCGGCCAGGCGCGCGCTGTCGACCGACTGGATGAGCGTCACGAACGGGGCGATGTACTTGATCTTGTTGGTCTGCAGGTGGCCGATCATGTGCCACTCGATATCCTTGGGCAGCGCCGCATACTTTTCGCGCATCTCCTGCGGACGGCTCTCGCCGAAAAGGCGGTGGCCGGCGGCATAGGCCTCGCGGATCATCTCCGCAGGATGGGTCTTCGACACGGCGACAAACCGGACGTTTTCGGGAAGCGTGCTCCGCACGAGCGACAGTTGGGAGGCGATAGACATGGTTTATGTGGTTTTGATCCGTAAATTTACGCAAAATTCGTACAACACGAAACCCGTGCCCGATTTTTTGCCGTTTGGGTTTTGTTTCGTACATTTGTTTCCAAACTCGAAATACAGCTATGAAAAAACTACCCCTGATCCTTGCGGGTGTCGCCCTGACGGTTTACGGCGCGGCGTCGGCCTGCACGAATTTCATCGTTACGAAAGGCGCTTCGACCGACGGCTCGGCGATGGTCTCCTACGCCGCGGACTCCCACGCGCTCTACGGGGCGCTCTACCACACCCTCGGCGGCAAGCACCCCTCCGGCGCGATGCTTCCCGTCTACGAGTGGGACTCGGGCCGCTACCTGCGGGACATTCCGCAGGCGGGCGTGACCTATTCGACCGTCGGCAATATGAATGAACATTCGCTCATCATCGGCGAGACGACCTACGGCGGCCGTCCGGAACTGGCCGATTCGACGGGGCAGATCGACTACGGATCGCTCATCTACATCGCCCTGCAGCGGGCCCGAACCGCCCGCGAAGCGATCGCCACGATCGCCGAGCTGGCCAACACCTACGGCTACGCCTCGAGCGGCGAATCGTTCTCGATCGTCGACCCCGAGGAGGCGTGGATCATGGAGCTGATCGGCAAGGGGTTCCAGGACGACGGCCGGGGCGGCAACGCGCGCAAGGGCATTGTCTGGGTGGCACGCCGCATTCCTGACGGCTACGTCTCGGCCCATGCCAACCAGGCCCGCATCACAACCTTTCCGAAGGACGACCCCGAAAACTGCCTCTATGCGCCCGACGTGATTACGTTCGCCCGCGAAATGGGCTACTACGACGGTCCGGACGAGGCGTTCAGCTTCTCGGACGCTTATGCTCCCGCCGATTTCAGCGCCCTGCGCGCCTGCGAAGCGCGCGTCTGGGCCTTCTTCCGCACCGTGGCCGATGACATGGACCGTTACACCGACTATGCGATGGGCCACAACCCCGCCAACAAGATGCCCCTCTGGGTGAAGCCGCGCGCCAAGGTGTCGCCCAAGACCGTCTTCGACTGCATGCGCGACCACTACGAGGGCACGCCGATGGACATGACCACCGACATCGGGGCCGGCGGCAGCGCCTGTCCCTACCGCTGGCGTCCGATGGAGTTCGAGGTCGACGGCGTGACCTACATCAACGAACGGGCGACCGCCACGCAGCAGACCGGATTCTGGTTCGTGGCGCAGGCGCGGCCCCAGCTGCCCGACGACATGGGTATTCTCTGGTTCGGCGTGGACGATGCCGCCACCTCGTGTCTGACCCCGATTTACTGCTCGACCACCGAAGTCCCCGCCTGTTTCAGCGAGGCCAACGGCTCGATGCTCGAATATTCGCCCACGTCGGCCTTCTGGCTCTTCAACCGCGTGACCAACTTCGCCTACATGCGTTACGACATGATTTCGGCCGACATCCGCAAGGCGGTCGACGCCTGGGAGAACGCCAAACTCGAAGAGGTGAAACAGCTGGACGCCGCAGCCTCCGACCGGCCGGAGCAGCGGCAGCAGAAGCTCACCGCCTATTCCACCCGAACGGCGCAGGACCTGTTCGACCGCTGGTCGAAGCTGGACAAATACCTGTTGGTTAAATACATGGACGGGAACGTCAAGAGCGAGCACGCCGACGTGCTGACCTACCTCGACGGCGAGGGCGGACCCGCACACTTCGTGGACAACGGCCACGGCCGGAACATCCCCGACAAGATTCAGTTCCCGGGCTACAACGAGAAATGGAAACGCGCCGTGGCCGCGGATAACGGCGAAACGCTCAAAGCGGTCAAATAACGCATCGACATGAAATACGACATCATCATCGTGGGCAGCGGCCCGGGCGGCTACGTCGCCGCGATCCGCGCCGCACAGCTGGGCAAAAGGGTCGCGCTCGTGGAGCGGGCCGAAGCGGGCGGCGTCTGCCTCAACTGGGGCTGCATTCCGACCAAGGCGCTGCTCAAAAGCGCGCAGGTCTATAACTACTGCACCGCAGCCGAACACTACGGCCTTGCGCTGGAGGGCACGGTCCGTCCCGATCTGGAAAAGATCGTGGCCCGCTCGCGCGGGGTGGCCGAAACCATGTCCAAGGGGGTGCAGTTTCTGCTCAAGAAGAACGGCATCGAACTCCTGCATGGCTTCGGACGCCTGACGGCCCCCGGCCGGATCGACGTGGACGGGATAGCGTACGAAGCCGACCACATCATTCTGGCCACGGGAGCACGCCCGCGTGAAATGCCCTTCATGCCCGTCGACGGCAAGCACGTCATCACCTCGCGGCAGGCGCTCGCGCTCACGCGGCTCCCGCAGTCAATGATCGTCGTGGGGTCGGGCGCCATCGGCAGCGAATTCGCCTGGTTCTACGCGTCGCTGGGCGTACGGGTCACCATCGTCGAGTACCTGCCCCGCCTGATGCCGCTGGAGGACGAGGAGGTGTCGAAAGCCATGGAGCGCGCCTTCCGCAAGCTGCGGGCCGCGGTGCTCACCTCGACCACCGTCAAGGCGGTGCGGGTCAATGCGGCCGGAGCGTGCGAAGTGGAGATCGAGGGGAAGAAGGGGAGCGAAACGCTTACGGCCGAGACGGTGCTGTCTGCGGTTGGCATCCAGTCCAATCTCGAAGGGATCGGACTGGAAGAGCTGGGCGTTCAGATCGATCGCGGGAAGGTCCTGGTGGACGAGTATTACCGCACCAACGTCCCGGGCGTTTACGCCATCGGCGACATCGTACCCGGCCCGGCGCTGGCGCACGTCGCCTCGGCAGAGGGCATCTGCTGCGTGGAGGCGATCTGCGGTCTCGATCCCGAGCCGGTGGATTATTCGACCATCCCCTCGTGCATCTTCACCCAGCCCGAGGTGGCATCGGTCGGAATGACCGAGCAGCAGCTGCAGGAAAAGGGGATGCCCTATAAGGTCGGCCGCTTTCCTTTCACCGCATCGGGCAAGGCGACCGCCGCGGGCGACCGCGACGGATTCGTCAAGCTGCTCTTCGGCGAGGACGGCAAGCTGCTGGGCGCACACATGGTCGGCGCATCCGTCACCGAGATGCTCGCCGAACCCACGCTGGCCCGCACGCTGGGCGCTACGGCGCACCAGATCGCACGCACCGTCCACGCGCATCCGACGATGAACGAGGCCGTCATGGAGGCTGCCGAAGCGGCCTTCGGCGCTGCGATCCATCTTTGACGGTCCTCCCGGCCGTCGCCAAGCCCCGCATCGAAAGATCGCGGGGCTTTTTTCGCTTTGGAAAGAGGCATTCGGAGGGGCCCGATAGAAAATTCCGGGCGTAAAATTGCTTTTTTAAAAGGTTTTATTGAAATTTGCAGAAGCGACAGTCCCGAAAAAGGGGGTTCGGTATTGCATTTTCCGATTATGTTTTTTACATTTGCAGGACATATAACACGGAAAGTGTAAGTTTATTCCCGAGTGTAAACCTTGCAAATTTTACTATTGAGGGGAATAAGCCGTACTTCTTTTACGTCTTTATCCGTTTACGGATACAGGCGTGGGGCTGTTGCTTATTTTATCTCATGGTTTTGCAAGGACCGACACTCTGAAATAAGTTTCCAGCACCACGCTTTCTTTTTTGTATAATGTCTCTGCGGGTGCTCTGAGACGGCAAAACCAATTCAATCATGTTGCCATACGTATGGAAGGCATTCGGCCTCTGTACCTGCTGCTGCGTGGCACTGTCATCCTGCGAATCGGACGGAAACGAGGGGGGGGGAAATGCGCCCTACACCGAACGGCTCGTATCCGAAATCACCGGCGTGGAGTACTATGACGGATACGAGAACAAGCCCTACCGACGGCATGCGCGCGAACAGTTCTTTTACGACGACGAAAAACGGCTCGACCGCTGGATATCGACCCGGGAGTGGGGTGGCCATGACTACCAGTTCTTCTACGAAAGCGAGGATCATATCAGCATCTTCGGCGATCGGTGGACGGACGCTTCTGCGCGGGAGGCGGTCGTTGCGGAGATCGACCTCAATGCGGCGGGTCTGGCCGAAAGCGTGGACTTGGGGGACGACGACCCCTATGCGTTCCGCTATGCCGGTGGACGGCTCTCGCAGCGCATCGATCCGAGCGGTCATACGGCGACCTACACCTGGGAGAACGGCGACCTGACTGCGATCGGGGTCTTTCCCAACCCCTACCCCAGCCAGTCGGGTGACTACCTCGAAACCTGCAGGTACAGCGACGAGCCGATGCGGACGAACCTCGATCTGAACCACCTTGCCTACGGCACGGAGTACTATTCGTTGTTTGTGAACATTTCGATCGGCTCCATGCTCGGTCTGGCCGGCTTTTTCGGCAGGAACGCCCACTGCGTAGCCGGCAACTACCTCGATCCGGACGCCGACGGCGTAAGGGTGGATATTCGCTGGAAGTTCGACGCCGACGGCTACCCGACGGGATGGACGGCCGACTACTGGGACCTGGGCGCTTCGGAGAAGGATTCCGGCTGGGAATACACGATCCGCTACGAAAACTGAGACGACGATTCCGGAAAGCGTAGTTCGCCGGATTCGCGTTCGAAACCGGCAGCTTGAGGCCCACGTTTTCCCCGATTATAAAACCCAACTCAAATTGACAACTGCTTTCCTCGGGCACGGGGAAGCGCAAACCTTAAAAAACATGAAAAACTGCTTCAAAACCCTGATGGCTCTGGCGGCCCTGATCGCAGCGACGGCTGTTTGTGCGCAGGAGGAGACCCCTGCCGATCCGCAGAAAGAGACGGTCATCGTCGATCCGTTCACCTACTCGTCCGGCGCCTCGCAGGTCGCCCGCGACAACGTGCGCTCGGCCGTGATGACCGGCTTCTCGAACGTGGGCCGTTTCCACGTGGTCGACGCGCTGACCGATTCGCGGCTGTCGAAACTCTACGAGAACCGCGAGGTGGAGGACGTCGTGAACGCCGACAACTGGAAGTCCGAGAGCGAGGCCGCCTACAAGGAGCTGGGCGCCAAGAAACTCCTCAAGGGGCAGGTCGAACTGCACTACGAGCACAAGAAGCTCAACGACGAGGGCAAGTGGGTCTACTACACCGACATCAACTTCACGCTGCAGGTGTTCGACATCACCACCGGCACGATGGCCGGCTCGGAGAGCTACAAGTACAGCGAGCTGAGCCTCTCGTCGTACGCCGACTCGTTCAACGATGCGATGAAGAAGATCGCCAAGGACATGACCCAGTTCTGCAACAAGCACTTCAAGATGCAATCCTACATCCTCGAAATGGGCGAAGCCGACAAAAAGGGCGTCATCAAGGACCTCTGGATTTCGGGCGGAACGGAAATGGGTATCGCCAACGGTACGATCTTCAAGGTGCTGGCCGAGAAGAAGGTGGGTCCCAAGGTTACGCGCGTCGCCATCGGCGAAGTGATCGCCAAGGAGGTGCTGGAGGGCATGACCCGCTGCGAGATCAAGGACAAGAAAGAGGGCGAAGTCATCAAGGAGAAGTTCAACAACCAGGAGAAGCTCTACATCGAACTCGACCGCAAGCGCGGCGACGGGCTGAAAGGCTTCGGCCGTGCATTTGGATTCTGATTTGTCTAACGCGGTTGTCCCCCACCGGAACCGCCCGGATGCGGGCGGTTCCGGCCGAGGACATCCCTCATTTGAAATAGGATTATGCTCAGAAAACTTTTCGCTTCCGTCCTGTCGCTGTGCGCGCTGCTGCCCTGCACGGCACAAGATTACTCCACCGACGCGACGCTCCTGCGCATGGACGGGAATTGCGCCGTACTGGAGTGCTCGGGCATAGCCCGCAACAAGAAAGAGGCCGTCGAGATGGCCAAGAAATCGGCCGTATACACCTATCTGTTCTGCGGCATTGCCGGGCTGAACGACGGCCGGCCGCTCTTCGGCGGCACGCTTTCGGCCGATGCGCAGACGTATGCCGACCGCATCCTCGGGACCACCAACTACGCCAACTACATCCGCAGCTGCACGGTGGCCGACCGCACCAACAAGACCGCGGGCAAGGACATTCAGGTCTTCGCCACGATCGAACTCTACCACGAATCGCTCCGGCGCACGCTCGAAAAGGCGGGCCTGCTCCAGCGCGATGCCAAAGACATATCGCTCTCCGAGACGCAGGAGGCGATCGCCATGCCGACGATCATCGTCGTACCGTTCCGCAAAAACGACCAGTCGTACGAGGACGCCATACGCACCAATGCGGACATGCGCATGGCGATTTCGAAGGTCAACGAAGGCTTCATCGGCGAGGGGGTCGAGACGAAGGACCTGCTCACATGCCTCAACAACGCCGGGACCTACCGCGTACGCATGGGCGACAACATGTCGCTCGACGATGCGATACTCATCAACTCGGGCGCCGACGTATCGGTGAGCGTCGACATGAATCAGGACGTGAACTCGATGGGCGTCCGTGTGTCGATGACCCTGCAGGCCACCGAGGTGGCCACGGGCAACACGCTGGCGACCAAATCGGAGATTTCGGGCCGCAAACGCACCTCGGCCGACATCCTTTGCGGGGTGATGGCCAAGGCGATGATCGGCGACTTCATGAAACAGATTTCGACCCGCATGGCGACCAAGATCACCACGGGTCAGAGCGTGGCCGTACGCTTCACGATCGACCCCTCGTCGCCGCTGAACATGGACACCGAGATCAACAACATCCTGCCGCTTTCGGACATCCTGGTATCGTGGGTGAAGCGGCACGCCAAGAACGGGAAATACCACACCCAGGGCCGCACGGCGACACTGCTGGCGTTCAGCGACATCTACGTCGACAACTCGATCGAGGACGGGATGCAGTCCGACGTCAACGACTTCGCGCTGGCCCTCTACCAATACCTCAAGGGGCTGGACCTCAACATCACGCGAACCATCACGGGAAACTCCGTAGACGTCATCATCTATTAACCCGACTGACCATGAACCTGCTACGCAAACTGGGGACCCTCGCGGCCCTGCTGCTTCTCAACGCTTCGCTTTCGGCACAGACCGTCATCGACCTGGGGGTCCGGATCGACCCGGCGACCGCCGCCCAGCTGGGCGAGAACAACACCGCGGCGCTGCGCAACAAGCTCAGCCGGATCATCACCCGCAACGGCATGGCCGACGTCAGCGGATTCTTTGCGGTCGTGCCGACCCTCACCGTCACCGACGACGGCACGGTGGACACGGGCATGACCGACATCCGCGTGGTGCGCGCCGACCTGACGCTCGCGGTGGTCAACACGATGGACAACACGGTATTCGTCAGCCAGACCGTCGCGCTGCAAGCCAACGGCAAGAGCGACGAGGCGTGCATGCGTTCGCTCATCAACCGGCTGAACATCAACGACGTGCGCTTCGCCAAGATGATCCGCGACGTGCAGCAGAGCATCGCCGACTACTATGCGCGTCAAATGCCCAAAATCCTGGCGAAAGTCAATTCGCTCATCGCCCGCGAAGCGTTCGAGGACGCCATGACCGCGCTGGCGATGATACCCGAGAGCGTCGACGAATACGAGGCGGTGGCCCAACTCAAGGTTGAGGTATACGACAAGCTGCTTGCGAACGAGGTGACCCGGGCCGTCACCGAGGCCGACATTCTGGTCCGTCAGGGCGATATCGACGGAGCGCTGGCACTATGCCGGGCCTGCAACCCGCTCAGTCCCAACTACGACAAAGTACTCGCTTTCCTGCGGCGGCTCGACGCTGCCGCGGCGGCGGCCGAAGCCGAAGCCCTCGAACGCGAGCAGCGCAAGATCGACCTGGAGATGCAGCGCGAGCGCATCCGCCAGGAGGCCGACACCCAAGGCGAAGCGCTCAAGGCCGAACGGGCCGAAGCAGGCCGCGAGAAGGGCAAATCGCTGGGGCAGTGGCTCTTTGGACTGTAACGAATAAAACCGACCGACGATGAAAACCTGTCCTGTCTGCGGCTTCCGCATGGAAGATGCCGCAAGCCGATGCACCTCGTGCGGAGCCGACTATGCCGACGCGATCGTCGCCAGCATCACCTCTGGCCTCGAGTCGGATACGGATTCGCAGCTGGCGAACCTCGAAGAGGGGCTGCAACCGCTCGAGGGAGTTCCGACGCCCACGATGGGGGAGACGCTCGGCAAACTGCTGCCCGACTTGTGCGGCGCAACGGCCCTGTTCTGCGCGGCTGCGCTTCTGCTGACGGGGGCGAACCTCTTCATCCTCCCGGGCGCGGTGGCACTCGTGGCGCTCCTGTCGCTTCTCATACCCCGCATGCGGGGCCGCCGGCCGGTCAGCCGCGGGGAGCGCATCGTCCGCGCCGTAAGGTGCATCTTCGCGGAGGATGTCGCCGCGGTCCGCAGCCGGATCGGCGAAGCGCCCGACGCCGAAGCGCGGATCGAGCGGATGCAGCGCCGCATCGACCAGGCGGGGGAGCGGGTCGCCGAAGCACACGCCCGCAACCGCCGAAAAATCCTTACGGCGGCCCTTATCATAGGTGCGCTGGCCTGCATCGGCTGCGGCTGGCTCGCCGTGCGCAACCATGCGGCCCGTAAAGCCGCCGCGGAATACGCCCTCCAGCCCGAGTGGGTGAAGCTGCGCGACAGCTACTTCGCCTCGCCCGACAACGACGAATACGGCTCCCCGGAAGCCCGCGAACAGGTCCTTCGCGCCATGCTCGATGCCCGGGAGGGCGCGCAGGCCGAAGCGTTCTTTTTCGCCCATTGTCAGGGCAAGGTCGGGGATGCCGCGTGCGCCCGGCTGATCGCCCTCCGCTACCGGGAAGCGGGAGAGAAAGAGGCGCTCGATGCCTTCGTCGACCGCCTTTCGCTCCGCTACGACAGCGACACGCGCAAACTCCGCGCACTCAAACGTTAGACTGATGAAAAAGCTGCTTACTTTCGCACTGCTGCCGCTGCTGCTTGCACCCGCGGCCCTGTTCGCCCAGAAAGAGAAGGTCGTCGACGCGAGCGACCGGGAGAAACCCGCCTGGATCGGGCGCTCCGACCCGTCGGCGATCTGCGTGACGGAGGTGGGGGAGACCCTTGCCGAGGCTTCTGCCCGGTGCATGGCCTCGATCCGCGAGCAGGTCATCAACTCCGTCGCGGTCAATGTCTGCTCGGCGGAGACCATGACCCGGCGGCAGGTTACGCAAGACAGGCTGATGAGCGTCATGAGCGACTACTCGTCCGTGCTGATGACCGAAGCGGCCAAGCTGCCGTTTCTCAGCGACCTTAGCCTGTCGAATGCCGAAGCGATCTACTGGGAGCGGATTTACAGCAAAAAGTCAAAGCGTTACCGCTACGAATACTCCGTCCGCTATCCCTTCCCCGCGCAGACCCGCCGACAGCTGATCGACGCCTTTCTGGCCATCGACGGGGCCAAGTGCGCCCGTTGCGAGGAGCTGCGCCGCGAAGCGGAAACGCTGGTCAATATCGACCTCATCCGGCAGGCCGTCGAGGAGCTGGACGGCTTGGAGCGTTACTTCTTCGATGCCACGCGCCGCAGCGACGTCTCGACGCTGCGCAACATCTACCGCCAGCTCTACGACCGGCTCAGCATTCGTGTCGAAGCGGAGTCGTGCGGCTCGTGCCTCTATTCGCTGCGCCTCGACGGGCGCAAGGTCACTACGTCGGTCCAGCCGCGCCTGAAGAGCGAATCGGCGGTCGAAATGGCGGTCAGGCCCGTCGCCGATACCCTCTATCTGCTGACCTACAACCCCGAATACGCCTCTCCGGGCGATCTGAACCGGATCGAAGTGCTCTACCTGCTCGGGGGCAGGCGCATCGCGCATACGCTGGCGTTCGATCCGGCGCAGAACAAGGTGTCGGTGCGTCCCGTCGGATCGGTTCATCTGGAACAGGGCGACGGGGTAGTGCGGGGTTCGCTCCGCCTGCGCGTCACGGGCGAGGGCGCCCGCGTAACGCGGATCGAACTGCGGAACCCGGCCGACGGGAAACGGCTGGCCGCGGAACGGATCGAACCGACGGCACTCGCTGCGGGCGAACGCACCGTCCGCTTCGCATGCACGGGCGCGGCGGCTGCGGCCCGGCAGGGGATCGCCGCGATCCGCGGCACGGTCACCGTCGTTAAGTCGGACAGCACCGCTGCCGAAATCCCATTTACGCTGCCTTATCAACTCACCACTAACCAATAACAGACCATGAAAAAAACGCTTTTCGGAGCCTTGGCGCTCCTCCTTGCAGCCGGAGCCGTATCGTGCAGCTCCTCGAAGAAAGTAGCCGGCACGCCCGCCCCGACGGGCATGGTGGAAGAGACCGTGCCGCTGAGCGGTCCGCAGTACCGCAGCGACGCCGCCTACTTCCGCGCCGTACAGAACGGAGCCAGCAGCGACCGGAGCACGGCACAGAAGATCGCCATGCAGAACTGCCGGCAGGAGCTGGCCGCCAACATCCAGGCCGACCTGCAGGTGGTCATGGAGAACTACGTCAAGAATCAGGATACGGGCGTCGCCGCGGAGCACAAATCGCAGTATCAGGAGCTTTCCTATGCGGTAGTGAACCAGCAGCTGCGCGACGTGCAGGTCGCCGACGAGAAGATTTTCCGGCAGGAAGACGGCTCCTTCCGCTTCTACGTCTGCCTGCAGATGCCCAAGGCGGCCATCGAGCAGGCGGTCGAGGAGGCGATCGCCAACGACGCCAAGCTCAACCTGGAGTTCGACCGTGAACAATTCAAGAAGATCTTCCAGGAGCAGATGGCCACCTTCTCGAGGCAGTGACCTTCCCCCCAATCCCTACCCCCCAATCCCTTCCCCATCACCCCTTTCCCATACGCTCTTCCCGGACCCCTTGCCGGGAAGGGCGTTCCCGACCACACGACCCGCCCTATGAAACGTTATACGCTCGTGCTTGTGCTGCTGCTCGCCGCCGCGCCCCTCGCGGCCCAGACGCGCCGCGAAGCGCTGCTCGAATATCAGTCGCGCCGCCGGCGCGCCTACACCGAATTCCGGGAGGACTACCGAAAAGCCTGCGCCGACTTCATGCGCAAGCGCTGGGAGGCGTTCCGTGCCGAAGCGCCCGTGCCTGTGCCCGAACGGAAAGAGCCTGACCGGCCCGTGATGCGGCAACCCGACGCACCCGTTATCCGCACGCCCAAACCGATCGTCCCGAACCGGATCGTCGAACTGCCCGAGGCTCCGCCCGAGGCACGCCCCGCACCCGTCGCAACTCCTACGAAAATAGACGCATCCCGCACCTGCCGGTTCGCGTTCTACGGAACCGAGTGTTCCGTCTCGCTGGGACCCGATCAGCATGTGCGCCTCGCTTCGAGGGCGGAGAACAGCGTCGCCGACGCCTGGGAGCGCATCGCCGGGTCGTATGACCGCGTGGCGGCAGAATGCAGCGAGATGAAGGAGCAGCTGCGCCTGAACGACTGGGGCTATTACGACCTGGTGCGCACGCTCGCCGACGCCTACTGCGGCCGGGCGACCGACGAATCGACGCTCGTGCAGTCGTTCCTGATGGCCGAGGCGGGCTACAAGGTCCGGCTGGCCCGCGGCAGGGAGCGTCTGCACCTGCTGCTGGCTCTCGATGACCGGGTTTACGCACGTCCCTATTTCCGGATCGGCGGACAGACCTTCTACCTACTGGACGGCAGCGCGACGGGCGGACAGTTCAGCATCTGCAATTTCAGCATCCCCGGCGAACGGGTCCTCTCGCTCTCGATGCCCGAACCGCCCCTGCTGAGCGACGCTCCCGCCGCACCGGCCGTGCGCAACGACGCGCAGGACGGTATATCGACCACGGTGACGCCGAATCGCAACCTGCTCGATTTTCTGGAGGATTATCCGCCCTGCTACTGGAATATCTATGCCTCCGCCCGCCTGTCGGCCTCGGTGCGGGAACAGCTGCTTCCGCCGCTGCGCCGCGCGATCGCCGGGAAAGGGGAGTACCAGGCCGCGGCGATCCTGCTGCACTACCTGCACCGGGCCTTTCCGTACAAAACTGACGACGCGCAGTTCGGCGGCGAGCGCACGCTCTTCGCCGAGGAGATGTTCTTTTTCCCGTACAGCGACTGCGAGGACCGCTCGGTGCTCTTCGTGCAGCTGGTCGGGGAGCTGCTTCAGCTGAAGACCGTCCTGCTTTACTACCCGAACCATATCGCCGCCGCCGTCCGGTTCCACGGCGAGGCGGTGGGGGATTACGTCTCCGTCGGCAGGGAGCGTTACACCGTCTGCGATCCGACCTATATCGGCGCGGAAATCGGCGAGGCGATGCCCGGCCTGGAACAGACCCCGGTAGAGATCATCCGAATCGACTAACCCAAACAACCCCACGCCATGTTCTGTCCCAACTGCGGCCATAAATGCGAGAAGGGCCTCTTCTGCGGGAACTGCGGCGCAAAACTGCCCGAAGCGCCCAAACCGGACCCGGTCCACGCGCCGAAACCCGACACCGAACCGACACAAAAGCCCGCACCCGCACCGATTCCCGTCCCCGAGCCTGCTCCCGGGCGGACCCCGGCAAACGCCCCCTCCGGCAGGGGCGTCGAAGCCGCCCCGGGCGAACGGCCGGCCGAAGGCATTCTCTTTACCAACCTCAAAGCGCTCACCTCCAAACTGGGCAGCGATCCGCAGACCCTGCGCCGACTGCTCGCGGCCTATGCCGAAGCCGCCGCCGCGCGCGGCATCCGCTACCGACTGGTCGACGCCTCGGACTACCGCTGGCTCAACCCTGCGGCAGGAAGCGACCGTCACACGGAGCTTGCACCGTCCGACAAGTGGACCGAGCACGCCGCCCTTTTGGCCGACAGCTACCGCTTCGGCCGCACGACCGACCGGGACCGGACGGCCTACCTGTTTATCATAGGCGGCGAGGACATCATCCCGATGCCCGTCGTAAGGCACTACATGGCCGACAATCCGAAAATCCACGACAAGGACATCGACACGGACATTCCCTACGCCTATCTGCTGGGCGAGCGGACCTACCCCCTGCTGCGCTCGGGAAAACTCTTCGAATACGAGCAGTATTTCCACGTCGGGCGGCTCCCGCTGCCGATGGACGCCTCGATCGACGACCTGGCCGGCTACCTGCGCCGCGCCGCCGGGGCCGCAGACGGCATTCCGCTCAGGCGTTACTACGCGCAGACCAACCTGCCGTGGGGCGACGATTCGCAGACGGTCTGCACCCCCTTGCAGCAGATGCGCCTCGACACCGCCGCCGACCGCTACGCACAGTCCTACTGTGAGATGGAGGGGGTCCGCCTGCCCGTGGTCCGCGGCAGCCTCTTCTATTCACTGCCCGTGCTCGAAGAGAATATCGAAGAGGTTTTCGACCCCGAAGCCGACTTCTACTACTTCAACCTCCACGGCGGCGACCAGCCCACCCAGCGGGGATTCGTGGCCGACATCGACAACGAAGCCTATTTCCCGGCGATCTCGCCGCATCACTTCGCCGCGGCACGCCGCCCCAATATCGTGGTGACGGAGGCGTGCTACGGGGCCAAATACATGCAGTACTACCGCGACCAGTCGATGCTGCTGACCGCCCTGACGGGAGAGACGCTGCTCTACCTGGGCTCCTCGCGCAGCGCCTTCTGCAACAACCGCTATCCGATCGACAACTCCGACCGGCTGGCCAACGTCTACATGGCTTCGCTCTTCAACGGCCATACGGCGGGCGAGGCGCTCTACCTGGCGCGCAAGAGCTTCTTCGACTACGACGACGGACGGCTCTACGACCAGCAGCTGGTCTCGATCGTCGAGTTCAACCTCTTCGGCGACCCCTCGCTGCGCGCCGCGGTCGACGGCCGTCCGCAACGGATCGCCGCGGCTCCCCGGCAAAAGATGTCGCTGCGTCCGGTCCAGAGCGTCAGCGAAAGCCGCTGTCTCTATAAAGCCGCGGACGAGGGACCGCAGTCGCTGCTCGAAACCGTGCGGCGGCAGGTCGACGGCAACCTGGCCGCCATCCGCCAGACGGTCGACCGGGAACTCTATGCGCGGCTGGGCGTCGAACCGCGCCGGCTCAGCGCCATCTTCCGCAACCGCTACCCGGACGGCACGGAGTTCTACGCCTTCGACTACACGGGCCGGGGTTACGCCTGCGAGCGGCTGCACTCGGCACTCACCGGAGTCGACGGGAAAGTGAAAACCATCGTATCAACCAAATAACCCGATCATGAAATGTCCGAATTGCAACTCCGAACTGATGGAGGGAGCCAAGTTCTGCACCGCATGCGGCACACCCGCTCCGGCGGCCGATGACGGTCCCGCATGTCCCTCATGCGGCCAAACGCTTACCCCCGGGACCAAATTCTGCACTTCGTGCGGAACGCCTGTCGCCTCCGGCCCCGCTCCGACCAGCACTGCGCCCGCTGAGGAGCGGGAGCCGGCAGGCGAACTGGCTGTCGTCAAACAGAAAATATGCTGGAACATCCGACAGGGCGAGGTCGCCTGCCGGATCAACGAAACCGAGTTTACCCGCTACGATTCGGCACAGGGGCTGATCGTCAACGACGGTACGACGGCCTATATCCGGGCGAACGGCAAACAGATCGCCGAACTGCACGGCGGGGTCTACGATTTCGTCGACCCGGACGAACTGGAACGCCAGCTCGAAAGCCGCCGCGGCGGGGTGAGCGGGGCGCTCGGAGCGGGAGGCCGCTTCCTGCTGAACGCCGTGCTGGGCCGGCGTGAGAAAGACCGCCTCGGCGATCCCCACGCGCGGCAGCATACGCTCGACGAGCTGATCGAGAGCCTGAAACGCAACGAGGTATTCTCGCTCTACCTCAAGCTGGACAGGAGTTTTTCGCTCATCTTCGGATCGGGAACCCCGGGGCAGGACGGCGAGTTCGCCCCGATGCAGGTGCGCACCGACAAACTCGATCTGAAGGTCGGCGTGCGCGCCCTGTTCCGCATCGCCGACTTCGACCGCTTCGCCCGCCACTTCCTCGCGGACCGTGCCGTAGCCACGACCGGAAATATCGCCGAAACGCTCTGTCCGGCCGTGCGGCAGGCCGTCGAAGCGGTACTCGCACATAGCGAGGTGACCGCCGCGACCCTTCCGCAGGAGACGCTCGATGCGATCGGCGCACGCATCGCCGCCTCCGACGAACTGCACGGACTCGTGCTCGAGCGCGTCGCCGAGGTCGTCGCCTCGAACGAGGACCTGGAACGGCTGCGCGACCTGAGCCGCGAACTCTACCTCTCGGAGCAGGAGCTGGACTACCTGCACCGCACCAACGACTTCCGCAACCGCCTCTCGGCCGCCACGAATGCGCAGGCCGTCACCGAGGCGCAAAGCGATCTGGAGCTGTTTCAAGGGTTGCAGCAGGTCAACAAGGACAAGTTGCTGACCGAAGACGAGTTGGATAAGTTCTACACGGTCCTCTCCCGCGAGAAGCGCATCCGCGACGCACGCTCGGAGGAGGAGGTGGAGGCCGCGATGGCCGACATCGCCAAAACGGGATTGCTGCGTGAGGAAGACATCGAAAACCTGCGTCAGGACATCGCCGAACGGGGCTACCGCCGCGGACAGACGCTCAAGCTGATGCAGCTGAAGGACGACATCGAGTTCGAAAAGGCCCGCACGGCAGGGGAGGGCGAGATCGCCATGGAGCAGATGCGCCGCAACCTCGACCTGCAGGACATGGCCATCGCCCAACAGCGCAAGGCGGAGGAGTACGCCGACGAGCGGCGGGCCAAGGAGCGCGAACACACCCGCGCCGATCGCATGACGGAGATCGAGCTGGATCAGGCGGAGATGGACGCTCAGATCGAGCGGCTGCGCAAGGTCAAGGAGCTGAACCGCGAGGACAAACAACTCGAGCACCAACAGGAGCTGGAGAAGGAGCGCCTGCGTCAGGAGGCGCTCGACAAGCAGGCGCAGATGACCGCCGAACAGATCATGGCCATCGGCGCCCGCGAAAACCTCGATGCCGAGGGGGCCAAAGCCTTTGCCCAGTCGTTCTCCGCAGGGCGCAGCGCCGAGCAGGTCCAGCAGGCGGCCGACGCCCGCATCAGCGACGCGCAGCGCCACGAGGAACACATGCTGGAGATGATGCGGCAGATGAAGGAGATGGCCACCTCGATGACCGGCAGTCTGGTCCAGCACAAGGACGAGCAGCGCGACGAATACCGCCGCAACGCCGAGCGGCAGCAGGAGCGCACCGACCGCGCGCAGGAAAACGCCCTCGAATACGCCACGCGCAACAACGCCCAGCAGTCCGCACAGCAGCCCCGGCCCGAAGGCCGCGTCTGCCCCGCGTGCGGGACGGTGACCGCTCCCGGCATCCGTTTTTGCGCCCACTGCGGCAACGAACTCAAATAATTGCGGCTATGGAAACCTACCGCGGAACGCTTCATTACCGGCTGAGCAACGTCGGAACGCACGCCGAGGGGCACTATGCGTTCCTGACCCCGGCGGAGGGGGACGAAATCAAGCTCTGCCGCGAAGGGGGCGCACCCATGAACGATACGTGGTTCCGACCGTTCGACGGGATGGAGACCTGCGTGACGGGGACCCTCAGCCACGGCTGGCTGGTCGTCGAACGGATCGAACCGGCAGCGCCGGCGGAAACGGTCGATACGATCGAGCCTGCCCGACAAACCAATGACAGCACCGAAGAACAATCCAACCCATGAAAAAATGCCCTAATTGCGGGACCGTCCTTGCGGATGACAACGCCCGCTTCTGCCCAGCGTGCGGCAGGGAGTGCCCGACGTCCGCGCCCAAGCCCGCGCCGCAGCCCGCCGCTCCCCCGACCGCCGAACCGGATGCGGGACCGCTCGTCGGCGACAAGAACCTGATCAACGACAGCACGATCGTCGGCAAGCAGGAGAATTACGAGGCTTCGAACATCACCATCCACAACAACATCACCGAGGACCACTCGCACATGACCGTCGTCTGCGCCGTTTCGGGCAAACGCATCTACCTCGATCACAGCGTGGTGTGTCCCCAATGCGGCAAGCAGGTCGCCCTGGAGTACTACATCGAGCGGTCGAAGCGGTGTGAAACGTGCGAAGAGGAGGCCCGCGGAGAGTTCCGCACCACGGCGGCACGCATCACGGCCGAAGGGCCGCTCGACGCGGCCCGCAAACGACAGCTCGACGCGGAGGCCGAGCGGCTGCACCTCGACGGGGAGAGCCGCATGGCGATCCTGCGTTCGCTGCAGCAGCAGACGCCCGTGCGCAATCCGAAACTCTCGTCGCTGCAGGAGGCCGAACTGGAGACGGCCGTCGGGCAGCTGAAACGGACCGACGCACCCGAAGAGCAGGCGAAGGCCATGGAAACGCTCGCCGTACTGCACGACCTGACGGCCAACTACGCAGCGGAGTACTGGTATTTCCTCGCCCGCGCGATCCTCGAACCCGAGGCTGCGGTAAAGAGCTACGAGGAGGAGCTGACCGACATTTACTGGCAGCGCTACTGGGGCTTTCTGGCCTATTGCCGGATCGGATCGCCCAAGGGCAGCGCCGCGCTGGAGCGGGTGCGCACGGCGTTCGGTGAGCATGAGGACGACATCCGGCTGGCCGAGGCGGCCTACTACCTGGCACGCGGCTTCGAATCGTCCGACCAGACCATGATCCGGCGGGCCGGCACGATCGGCGGACAAATCCGGCGGGAATACCTCTCGCAGCCGCTGATCGAGGTCCACGATGCGCTCCGCGCGCTGATGGACAACGACATGTCCCCCGAAGGGAGTTTCGACGCGGGGCAGCTCTTCGTTCTGCTCGCCGTCTTCCGCGCAGGCAAACAGATCGACCGGCTGCGGGCCGAACGGGCCGCGCAGGAGGCGGCGGCCCGCGCCGAACACGAGCGGCAGGAGCGGGAGCGCGCCGCCGCGGAGCAGGCGCGCCGGGAGCGGCAGGCCGCGCTGGCCGCCGAACGTGCCCGGCGGCTGGAACGGGAACTGGGTCGGCCGGAAGGGCAGAAACCCAAGCCTGAAAGCGCCGATGCTCCGGCGAAAGCCTTCGCCGGCTTCGACACCCCGGTTCTGCCCGAGAAAAAGCGGGGCGGCTGGAAGCGGACCGCAGCAATCGCGGTCGGGATTCTGCTGTTGATACTGATAGCTCTTTTTTTGATCCCGGCGCCCGATTCGCTCCAATAAGTCAGTTAAAAAAGAGGTCTCTTCATTCAGAAGAGACCTCTTTTCCATCCGGCGTTGCGGGCTATTTGAACCACTCTTCGAGGTGTTCGCGGCCGTAGAAATAGTAGACCGCGAGACCCACCCAGCTGGTCAGCAGTACCACGATCGAGGCGATGACCTTGCCGCCCGTGCCGATGTTCTTCTTGAAGATGTCCAGTACGCACCAGACGGTGCAGACAACGCCGATAAGCCAAACAAGTGTTCCGATCATAATGATTTTTATTTAAGGTTAAAAGTTCGTTTTGCGTGTGAAAACCTCCGCCGGGTAGCGGACGTCGCTCAGGAAAAGCCCCTGCGCCGGCGCCCCCGCACTCGAAAGCGACAGGTCGCGTGCGAGCACGATCGCGCGGAACTCTTCGGGCGTGTAGCGTCCGCGGCCCACATCGATGAGCGTTCCCACGATCGAGCGCACCATGTTGCGCAGGAAGCGGTCGGCCCGGATCGTGAAGCACAGCACGCCCCGTTCGTCGGCCGTCCAGCGGGCGTGCATCACGCGGCAGATGTTGGTCTTGTTGTTCGAATTGAGCTTGGCGAACGAGGTGAAGTCGTCGAATTGCGGAAGCATGGCCGCCGCCTCGTTCATCCGGTCGACGTCCAGCGGGACGTAATACTGCCACGTACAGCCGCGTGTGAAGGGATTTTTGCGCGGTTCGAGAAAGTAGCGGTACTCGCGTTCGCGGGCGTCGAAGCGGGCGTGCGCCCCGTCGCCGACGCGGGTCATGCTGCTCACGGCAATGTCGCCCGGCAGCAAAAAATTGAGTTTGTAGACCGTTTGCACCGGATCGGCGACCTCTGCCGAGCAATCGAAATGCGCCACGTAATAGGAGGCGTTGACACCCGTGTCGGTGCGTCCCGCCCCGGTCAGCTCGATCTTTTCGCGCAGCAGGATGGTCAGCGCCCCCTCGAGCGTCCGCTGCACCGTCGGCTGGTCGGGCTGCCGCTGCCAGCCGCAGTAGGCCGCCCCGTCGTATCGCAATTCGAGAAAATAACGCATCTTTGCGAAAATTTATCCCTGCAAAGGTAGCAAAAACAACGCTATCTGCTACCGTCTTTCCGCCGAGGAGACATAACATTTTCGGCCCGCCGCACGTTTTAGGATCGAACGCATGTATTTTAGCGGTGAAATTTTAGTATCTTTGCCCGGAATAACCACCGGCTCAGACAGGCGGCCCCGGCTTGCACTGTCTTACCAAAACCAATCACGCAGGCATGAAAGCAGCTATCATCGGATACGGCCGCATGGGGCACGAAATCGAACGGGTCCTCTCCGAACGAGGGCACGAGACGGCGCTCATCATCGACGCCGCGAACGCTTCGGAACTGGATGCCGCCCATCTGGCCGGCATCGACGTAGCGCTGGAGTTCACCACCCCCGCGACGGCGTACGCCAACCTGCGGACCTGCATCGAAGCGGGCACGGCGGTCGTGAGCGGCACGACGGGCTGGACCGACCGCCTCGCGGAACTGGAAGCGTTGTGCCGCCAGCGGAACGGGGCGCTGTTCTACGCCTCGAACTACTGCCTGGGCGTCAACCTCCTGTTCCGCCTCAACCGGCAGCTGGCCGCGATGATCGGCCGCGTGGGCGGCTACGACCTAACGATCGGGGAGGTGCATCATGTCCACAAGCAGGACGCCCCGAGCGGCACGGCGATCACGCTGGCCGAGGGTATCCTGGCGGAAATGCCCGGCAAGACGGGGTGGGTCGATTACGCCCCCGGCGTGGGGCAGGCCGCCAACCGGGTGGAAGATCCCGCCGAGGCGGGCGAGGAGCGGATCGTCATCCGCTCCGTCCGCGAAGGGGAGGTTCCGGGCATCCACACGGTGACCTACGAATCGGAGGACGACCGCCTCGAACTGCGGCATACGATCAAAAACCGCCGTGCGCTGGCGCTCGGAGCCGTCGTGGCGGCCGAGTTCCTCTGCGGCAAACGGGGCGTCTACACGATGGACGACCTGCTGCGCATTTCCTGAACGAGCATCAAGCATACAACCGAATGAATAAGATCAGACGCTTTTTTCGCAACAAATGGGTGGGATTCACCCTCACCGCGCTGCTATACACGCTTTGGTTCGTGGTCTGGACCGGCAATCTCTGGCTGCTGCTGGGCCTTCCGATCATCTACGACCTCTACATTTCGCGCTACTTCTACCGCTACGTGTGGTGTCACAACGTGAAGATGTGCCAGCGCAGCAAAACCTACAAGACGGCCTACGAGTGGATCAACGCCGTGGTCTTCGCCACGGTGGTCGCCTCGCTGGTGCACATCTTCATCTTCCAGATGTACGTCATCCCGACCTCCTCGATGGAGAAGTCGCTGCTGGTGGGCGACTACCTCTATGTGAGCAAGGTGGCCTACGGCCCGCAGATGCCCAATACGCCGCTCTCGTTCCCGTTCGTACACCACACGATGCCCTTCTCGCAGACCAAGAAGTCGTTCTCCGAGGCGGTCAAGTGGCCCTACCACCGCCTGCGCGGACTGGGCGGAATCGAGCGCAACGACGTAGTGGTCTTCAACTTCCCCGCGGGCGACACCGTCCTGCTGGAGAATCAGGCCGTCAGCTACTACGACACGCTGCGCAGCTACGAGGAGTCGTTCGGCGAAGAGGAGGGGCGCAAGCAGCTCAATGCGAAATACACGGTCATCAGCCGTCCGGTGGACAAGCGCGAGAACTACATCAAGCGCTGCGTGGCCATCCCGGGCGACTCGCTCGAAGTACGCGACGGCCAGGTGTGGGTCAATGGTTTGCCGCAGGAGCCGATCGACGGGCTGCAATACATGTACGTCGTGCAGACCTCGTCGCCCTTCTCGCAGTACGCCATCGACAACCTCGGCATCACGGAGTTCTCGGGCAACGGATCGGTCTACTATATGTACCTCACGCAGGATGCGGCCGACAAAATCCGCCAGTTGGAGAATGTCGTCTCGATCCGGCGCTATGTCTACACGCCCAACACGGACGTCTTCCCGCAGTGGGAGACCCCCCGCTGGAGCCAGGACAACTACGGTCCGATCTGGATTCCGGCCAAAGGCGCCACGGTCGAGCTGACCGCCGAAAACCTGCCGCTTTACCGCCGCATCATCGAGACCTACGAGGGCCATACGCTCGAGCAGCGCGACGGAGAGATCTTCATCGACGGCGAGCAGACCTCGAGCTACACGTTCGGCATGGACTACTACTGGATGATGGGCGACAACCGCCACAACTCGGCCGATTCGCGCTTCTGGGGCTTCGTTCCCGAGGACCATATCGTCGGCAAGGCGTCGTTCGTCTGGCTTTCGCTCGACGCGAACAAGCGTTTTCCGGCCAATATCCGCTGGGGACGTCTCTTCCGAAAGGTGAAATAGGGTGGCGGAGGATACGTATCGAACCATAGCCGCCCCGTCGGAGGCGGCGTCGCGGGAGCGCAGCAGCAAGTTCCTCGCCTACGCCTATCCCGTCCGGTCGGAGGAGGAGATACGATCGCACCTCGACACCCTGCGCAAAAAATACTACGACGCCACGCACCACTGTTACGCCTGGCGGCTCGGCCCCGCGGGCGAGGCGTTCCGCGCCAACGACGACGGGGAGCCGTCGGGTACGGCGGGCCGTCCGATCCTCGGACAGCTGCTCTCCCATGCGCTGACCGATTGTCTGGTGGTGGTCGTCCGCTGGTTCGGCGGCACGAAACTGGGAGTACCCGGACTGATCGCCGCCTACCGGGAAGCCGCGGCGGAAGCGATCGCCGCCGCCGAAATCGTGGAGCGCACCGTGGACCGCACGGTGTGCGTCGATTTCCCGTACGCGGCGATGAACGCCGTGATGCGCGTGGTCAAGGAGGAGCAGCCGCGCATCGAAGAGCAGCGGTTCGACAACCTCTGCACGATGCGCCTCTCGATCCGCGAAAGCCGGGCGGAGGCGCTGATCGAAAAATTGAAAAAAGCCGGGGGCAGCATCCCCGAAACGTAACATGGCACACGAAAATTCCATCCATATAAAGGGCGCGCGGGTCCACAACCTCCGCAACATCGAGGTCGACATTCCGCACGACAAACTCGTCGTCGTAACCGGACTTTCGGGTTCGGGCAAGTCGACGCTGGCTTTCGACACGATCTTCGCCGAGGGGCAGCGCCGCTACGTGGAGAGCCTCTCGGCCTACGCCCGCCAGTTCCTCGGGAAGATCAACAAACCCGACGTGGACCTCATCACGGGCATCGCCCCGGCCATCGCCATCGAGCAGAAGGTCAACACGCGCAATCCCCGCTCGACCGTCGGCACGACCACCGAGCTGTACGACTACCTCAAGCTGCTCTTCGCCCGCGTGGGGCACACCTTCTCGCCCGTCTCGGGTCAGGAGGTGCGCTGTTTCAGCGTCGACGACGTGGCAGCCCGCGTCCTCGCGCTGGGGGAGGGCAGCCGCGCGGTAATCGCCGCGCCGCTCACGCTCACCGAGGGGCAGGGGCTGATCGAGAAGCTGACGCTGCTGCTCTCCGACGGCCTGATGCGCGTCTGGTCGGAGGGGCAGGTGCGCCTGATCGAGGAGGTCCTGCCCGGCATCAGGCCCCAGACGCGGCCCGAGGAGTTCGCAGTGGTCGTCGACCGCCTCAAGGTGGCTTCCGACGACGACACGCAGACCCGCATCCGCGACTCCGTGGCCCGCGCCTTCTCCTACGGAGGGGGCGTCTGCCGGATCATTTCAGACGGGGACTCGGAGGAGTTCTCGTCGCGCTTCGAGGCCGACGGCATCCGGTTCGAGCCGCCCACCGAGCACCTCTTCAGTTTCAACAACCCGTTGGGGGCGTGCCCCCGCTGCGAGGGGTACGGCAAGGTGATCGGCATCGACGAGGATCTGGTGATTCCGGACAAGGGCAAAACCATCTACGAGGACGCCATCGCCTGCTGGCGCGGCGAGACCATGCGCAAATGGAAGGAGAAGCTGGTGGAGAACGCCTACCGCTTCGACTTTCCGATCCATACGCCGTTCCACGAGCTGACGGCCGAACAAAAACGGCTCCTGTGGCGCGGCAACGAGTATTTCAACGGGCTGGACGACTTCTTCGCCTACATCGACTCGGAGCGGCGCAAGATTCAGTTCCGCGTGATGAAGGCCCGCTACACGGGCAAGACCGTCTGCCCCGCGTGCGGCGGCTCGCGCCTGCGGCCGGAGGCGCTCTACGTGCGCGTGGGCGGCCGGACGATCGCCGAACTGGTAACGATGCCCGTCGACGAGCTGATCGCCTTCTTCGGCGCGCTGGAGCTGGACGCGCACGACACGAAGACGGCGGCACGCATCCTCATCGAGATTCGCAACCGCCTGCAATACCTCGCCGACGTGGGGCTGGGCTACCTTACGCTCGACCGTCTTTCGTCGACCCTCTCGGGCGGCGAGAGCCAGCGCATCAACCTCTCCACCTCGCTGGGGAGCAACCTCACCGGGTCGCTCTACATCCTCGACGAACCGTCGATCGGCCTGCATCCCCGCGACACGAACCGGCTGATCAAGGTGCTCAGGCAGCTGCGCGACCTGGGCAATACGGTGATCGTCGTCGAGCACGAGGAGGAGGTGATCCGCGCCGCCGACTGGATCGTCGACATCGGTCCCAAGGCGGGCTACCACGGCGGCGAAGTGGTCTTCAGCGGAACGCTGCCCCAACTGTTGAAAAGCAAAAAGAGCCTGACGGCTGATTACCTCACAGGCCGCCGAAGCATCGCACCGCCCGAGACGGCCCGCGGCTGGAGCCACTCGATCACCGTCCGTGGGGCCCGTGAGAACAACCTGCGCAACATCGACGTGCGCATCCCGCTCGGGGTGATGACCTGCATCACGGGCGTGAGCGGCAGCGGCAAGTCGTCGCTGGCCAAAGGCATCCTCTACCCGGCGTTGCGGCGGCTGCTCTTCGACACGGGCGTCAAGCCGGGCGATTTCGACGGTCTTGCGGGCGACCTTCAGCTCGTGCGCTCGGTGGAGATGGTCGACCAGAACCCCATCGGCAAGTCGTCGCGGTCGAATCCCGTGACCTATATCAAGGCGTACGACGAGATTCGCCGCCTGTTCGCCGACCAGCCCTATGCCCAGCATACGGGCCTCAACGCATCGCACTTCTCGTTCAACATCGCGGGCGGGCGCTGCGAGGAGTGTCAGGGCGAGGGGGTCATAAAGGTCTCGATGCAGTTCATGGCCGACGTGGAGCTGGTGTGCGAGGCGTGCGGCGGCAAACGTTTCCGCGACGAGGTGCTGGAGGTGAAATACCGCGACAAAACGATCTACGACGTGCTGGAGATGACCGTCGACGACGCTATCGGCTTCTTCGGCGCGGACACCAAAAACACCACCTGCCGCCGCATCGTCGAGCGGCTGCAGCCCCTGCAGGACGTGGGGCTGGGTTACATCAAGCTCGGGCAGTCGTCCTCGACGCTCTCGGGCGGCGAGAGCCAGCGGGTGAAACTGGCTTCGTTCCTGACGAAGGACAGCGCCGAGGGCGGCGTGATGTTCATCTTCGACGAACCGACGACGGGGCTGCACTTCCACGACATCTCCAAACTGCTCGCCGCGTTCAACGCGCTGATCGAGCGGGGGCATACGATCGTGATCGTCGAACACAACATGGACGTCATCAAGTGCGCCGACTGGGTGGTGGACCTCGGTCCCGAAGCGGGCACGGAGGGCGGCCGGATCGTTTTCGAAGGGACGCCCCGCGAACTGGAGCAATGCCCCGGCAGCCATACGGGCGAGTTCCTGCGGCTGCGCACCAAATTGTAAAGAGAAGATGGAATTTTACACATACCGACTACCCAACGGCATCCGGGGCATCCACCGGCAGGTGAAGAACACCGTGGCGCACTGCGCGCTGGTCATCAACGCCGGAAGCCGCGACGAGCAGGCGGACCAGTTCGGACTGGCCCACTTCACGGAGCACGCCTTTTTCAAGGGCACGCAGCGCCGCCGCGCCTGGCAGGTCAACTGCCGGCTGGAGAACCTGGGCGGCGAGCTGAACGCCTTCACCACCAAAGAGGATACGACCATCCACGCCACCACGCTCCGGGGCGACTTCGCCAAGGCCGCGGAGCTGATCGCCGACATTGCGTTCCGCTCGACCTTTCCCGACCGCGAGCTGGAACGCGAGAAGGAGGTGATCGTCGACGAGATCAACACCTACAAGGATTCGCCCGCGGACATGATCTACGACACGTTCGAGGACATGCTCTTCGCCGGGTCGGAGCTGGGGCACAACATCCTGGGCCGCAAAGCCGCGCTGATGCGGTACGACGGCGAGGCCATTCGCCGCTTCATCGCACGCACGCACACTACCGACCAGATGGTCTTCTCCTCGATCGGCAACTTCTCCCCGAAGACGGCACAGAGCGTCGCGGCCCGCTATTTCGGCGAACAGCCCGCCACGGTGCGCGGCTTTCGGCGGGCAGCGCCCGGAGCATACGCCCCGTTCGAAAAGACGGTCGTCCGGCATACCCACCAGACGCATTGCATCCTCGGCAGCCGCGCCTGCGGCATCGGGGAGGAGCGGCGGCTGCCGCTGGCCCTGCTGACCAACCTGCTGGGCGGTCCCAGCGCCAATTCGCTGCTCAACGTGGTCGTGCGGGAGAAGAACGGCCTTTCGTACAACATCGAGGCGAGCTATACGCCCTATGGCGATACGGGGATCGTGGCGATCTACTTCAGCTCCGACCACGGCAACGCCGAACAGTGCCTCGCACTGATCGAGGAGCAGTTGCGGCGGCTGCGCTCAACGCCGCTGACCGCACGCCGGCTCTCGATGGCCAAGAAGCAGTTTATCGCCCAGCTGGCCATATCGAGCGAGAGCAACGAAAGCTACATGCTCAGCGCGGGCAAGAGCCTGCTGACGCACGACGACGTGGACACCATGGAGCAAGTCTACGCCAAGATTCAGGCCCTTACGGCGACACAGCTTACCGAGGTCGCCGAAGAGGTCTTCACCGACATGTCCCGATTAATCTACCGATAAACCATGAAAAAAAACATACTTTTCGTCCTGCTCGATCAGTTTGCCGACTGGGAGGCGGCGTTCCTCGCCCCCGCGCTCCGCGGCGGGGTGACCCCGGACCTGCCGGGGCGCTTCGAAACGCTTTTCGCCGCGCCGGACGGGCAGCCCGTACGCTCGATCGGCGGCATGACCGTGCAGCCCGACCGCGACACGACAGCGCTTCCCGACGACTGCGCGGGGGTGATCCTCGTGGGCGGCATGAGCTGGAACCGCCCCGAAGCCCAAACCGTCGCGCCGCTGGTGCGCGAGGCGCTCGGCCGCGGCCTTTTGGTCGGGGCCATCTGCAACGGGGCATCGTTTCTCGCCGCAAACGGATTCCTCAACGAGATCCGCCACACGGGCAACACGGTCGAGATGCTCCGGGCGTGGGGCGGGGAGCGTTACACGGGAGCGGCCCGCTACGAGGAGCGGCAGGCCGTGCGCGACGGAAACGTGGTGACGGCCAACGGCTCGGGAACCCTCGAATTCACCCGCGAATGCCTGCTGGCCCTCGGAGCCGACACGCCCGAAGCCGTCGAAGCGTCGTACGCATTCAACAAACAGGGACTCTACCGCAGCTGATGGACGCGCTCGAACGCTATATCCGCGACTTTTCCGCCCCCGAAGCGGAGCTGCTGTGCGAACTGGACCGCGAAACGCACCGGCAGGTCGTCGCGCCCCGGATGCTCTCGGGCCATATTCAGGGACGGCTGCTGGAGCTGCTGGTCCGTCTGGTGCGGCCGCGCCGCGTGCTGGAGATCGGGACCTTCACAGGCTATTCGGCCCTTGCGATGGCCGCCGGACTGGACGAGGACGCCGTGCTGCACACCTTCGAGGTGGACGACGAACTGGAACCGATCGCCCGATCGTTCTTCGACCGCAGCCCTCACGGGCGGAAAATCCGGCTGCACGTCGGCTCGGCGCTCGACCTTGCGCCGGGGCTGGACTGCACGTTCGATCTGGTATTCATCGACGGCGACAAGCGCGAATACCCCGACTACTACCGCATGCTGATGGGCGACCGCGACAGTCAACCCCTCGTCGGGAGCGGAGCGCTGCTCGTCGCGGACAACATCCTCTGGTCGGGCAAGGTCGTGCAGCCCGTGGCGCACAACGACCGCCATACGCAGGCGCTCGTGGAGTTCAACCGCCTGGTCGCCGCCGATCCGCGCGTGGAGAACGTCATTCTGCCGCTGCGCGACGGACTGAATCTGATAAGGGTGAAATAACGATTTTTCATGGAGATCAAGGAACTGCAACAACGCGTCGACAGTTGGATCAAAGAGTACGGCGTGCGCTATTTTTCGGAGCTGACCAACCTGGCCGTCCTCACCGAGGAGGTGGGAGAGCTGGCGCGGGTAATGGCCCGCAAATACGGCGACCAGTCGTTCAAGCCGGGCGAAACCGACAACCTGGCCGAGGAGATGGCCGACGTGTTGTGGGTGCTGACCTGTCTGGCCAACCAGACTGGGGTAGACCTCACTGAGGCGATCGAAGCGAGTTTCGCCAAGAAAACCGCGCGCGACCGGGAACGACACCTGAACAACGAAAAACTGTTTGCGAAGCGGTAAAACGGAGTTCACTTCGGGCAGGCATTACGGCTGCCGGACTATTCAGGGCCGCTCGACCTGCCAACCCAAACTGCATGCAACTTCGCGGGCAATTGTCTGCTTAGTGTCTGGCCCGCGCAGCATGGCGGCTCTTTGAGCCGCGCGGGCCGCAGCCTCCCGGCGCGGAGGCCCGCTTACCGCGTACCTCCGCAGGCTGCAGCCCACCGTCGGAACACGAACAAGCCCCCTGAACGGGGGGCTTGAATCTTATTCCTGCACCGGCTCCGCTTCCGTGACCTTGATCGGAACCGCCCGCTGGATCACCTGCCGCTGCTCTTCGTTCAGCTCATCGAAACCGCGGCCGAACTGCCGCTGCGCGACCCGGTTGCGAATCCGGTCGTACGCCTGCGAAACGAGCCGCTGTACCTCGACATAGGAATCGTAGGGGGTATTGGGTCCCGTCATCAGGAATACGATACCGCGGCTGACCGGATAGCGCATCGCCCCGCCGGCAGGCAGTTCGATCTCCGTCGGCTCCTTTTCGGGCATCCGCGGATCATCCGCTTCATTCGTCACAAAGGTTTCGATCAGCTCCGGAAGCGCCGATGGACGAACCTCCCTTTCTTGATAGGCTTGTCCCGCCACAATCGTTCCCGAAGCTGTGACCCGCACGAAAAACACGTTGCGCTCTCTGACTTTCGTTGCCAGATCGGTTATTATGCGCACATTTTGTGAGGAGTTGCTCACCCGCGACACGGCTTCGGGATCGGGCGGCAGCATGCGCATCACACCGGGATCATCGGCACTCTGATAGGCCACGCGCAGGAGATTCGCGCGGCGCAGTTGGTTTTTGATCGCGTTCACGGATTGCATCCGGGTATCCGGCTCGGCGCGAAGCGTCACCTCTGCCCGGGACCGCTCCTCCTCGGATAGCTGTTCGCGCCAGGCAGCAATCTTCTCGGAGAGTTCTTCCGGGCTGATTGCCTGATCGTTCAGGCGGATTTCGGGCTTATCGCCGACCGTGCGGATCGTCACCGTAGCCACCGGCCGCGAGGTTGCGTCCGCCGCGGGTGATTCCGTTTCCCGGACCGTAAAGCTGCACAGCAGCAACATGCCTGCCACTAAAGGAATGGCTGCACCGAACCGCGCCAGCGCGAAACGATGCACTTTGCATTGCGTCATCATAACAAATCGGTTTTTAGTGAATGAATGATTCAACCCGCTGGCTATATCCGGATTATAACCGAAGAGTTGAGCGAAGATTTCGATACGGTATTCGGTCAGGTCGTACCCCGCGCCGAGCACGTCGCGGTCGGCTTCCCACTCCTGCACCTCGCGCAGCCAGCGGCACGCGATCCAGACAAACGGATTGAACCACATCAGGCAGCGCATCCCTTCCAAAACGAGGCGCTCGCGGGAGTGGCGGTGCTGGACATGGCTCGCTTCGTGGCAGAGCACCATCTCCCGGCGGCGGCCTTCGAACCCTTCGCCCAGGAAAACCGTCCTCAGAAACGAGAAAGGCGTCTCCACCGCCGGGTTTTCCGCCAGCCGGTAATCGCCGCAGTCGGTAAGCCGCGAGCGGCGGCGCAGGCGGCGGATCGCGGCGATCCGTACGACGAACAGTACCAGCATCAGGGCCGTAGCGGCCAGGCACAGCGTTCCTGCCACAACCCGCAGCACGCGGGGCCAGTTCGTTTCGGGCAGCGCATCGGGCGCATCGGGCGCAACGACCGAATCGGCAGCCGGAACGGAGACCGCAACCGCTTCCTCCACGCCGATCAGCGGCAGCGGCAGGACCACCGTGCGGGCAGGGTAGAGGGGGATGTTGAGCGCCGGGATCAGCGCCGAAAGCAGGACGGCGGCCACCAGATAGCTGCGGCAGGCCGCGAAAGAGACCTTGCGCACGAGCAGCAGGCGATAGAACGCCAACAGCAGGCCACTGCAAAAAAGCACCTCGAGCAGGTAGAGCGGAAAGGGTTTCATGGTTATACGGGTTATTTGCGCTCACGGAGCATGCGCAGAATCGCATCCGCTTCCTCGACCGAGATATTCTTGTTCTGCGAGAAGAACGAGACCAGCCGGCTGAGCGATCCGCCGAAAAAGTTGTCGAGCACGGTGTCCATGTAGCGGCTCGCATAGTCGTCCTTGGACACCAACGGGAAATATTCGTAGGTCTTGCCGTAGGCCTTGTGCGAGACGAATCCCTTCTTTTCGAGGATGCGAACGATGGTCGACACGGTGTTGTAGGCGGGTTTCGGCTCCGGAATCTCATCCAG
Organism: Alistipes sp.; assembly: GCF_048465635.1. Taxonomy (GTDB): domain Bacteria; phylum Bacteroidota; class Bacteroidia; order Bacteroidales; family Rikenellaceae; genus Alistipes. The sequence continues at coordinate 37,522 of NZ_DBFWLF010000028.1, read as the reverse complement.
AATATCGTGTACCACGACTGCACCCTTGTCCCACAGGACGCGCATGATCTCCAGTTCGGCGCGCGTCAGCTCCTGGGGGCGGTTCTTTACGACTTCTACCATAACTATAATTTTAGTTGATTTTCCTACGGCAAGTTTACAACTAATATTTTAGTTATACAACTAATTTTATAATTATTTTGGCGAAAAATGAAAAAACCCGCTCACAGAGCGTTGTGAGCGGGGTGGGTATCCACAACGAACGAATCTGACCTCTTTCACAGCAGGGGGAAAGAAAGCACCTCGGGCAGGAATTTCATAGGCTCGATTTTACGGATTTTATGAGGCGCGGGTTGCAACTCACTCACTATCTTGTTTCGACCTTAGGCCTACGGGCCGCAGCCTCGCCCCTCCGTATGGCGAAGAACCCGGGGATAAATCTCCACTCGGTTAGGCGGCTATCGCGCCGCGCGGGCTGTCCGCGTTGTCCTGTTTCGGCTGTTAAGCCGGCGGGCCGCAGCCTCCGGCAGCGGAGGCCCGCTTTTCGCGTCCCTCCGCAGGCTGCGTCCGTGAACGAAACCCGCTCAAAACATATTCTGCGGTGCAACGTGCACCTGCCCGCGCACTTGCGGCAAACCGCAGGCTGCGTCCGCAACTGGATTTCCCCAGCGCAGCATCAATGACGAAACCCGAAGATCTATTCCGCCATTTCGATGCAGATGGCCCCGAACTTTCCCGCCCTGCCATACAGCTGCACCGCTTCGAGCGGCAGCATATAGTAGTAGCGCATCGACACGGCCGAGGAGACGCTGAAAAGACCGGCCTGACACATTTTCAGCCACTCTTCGATCGAAGAAAGCGATCCCTCGACCACCACGAGCGGCGTCCGGTCGGGGTAGATATCTCCCATGACCACGCCCTCCGCGGTAGCGTAGCGCGCCATCGTCGCGGAGTCGGTATGGATTTCGAGCGTCCGGAGGATCAGCCCGTCGATAAACTGGAAAATGCCCGCCGGAACCCGTTCGCCGTCGAGCACATAGACCGCCTCGGGCGTCAGCTGCCGCCATAGTTCGCGGGGGACATCGAACAGGGAGACCTCGCCCCCGGCAAGCCGGACCGAATCGTATTCGCTGCGGAGCGTATAGGTGGAGATATGCCGCGGAGCATCCCGCCACTTGCACACCGCCTCGTCGTAGAAATGCTCCGACCAGGTATAGCCCGCCACATTGCCCAGCAGGTGAGGCCGCGCCCCCTTGCGGCGGTCGCGTTCGGTGAAGAATTTCAGCAGACGCACCTTTTCGCGCCGCGTGCTGTCCGAAAGGCGCATGCGGCGGTTCTTGATACGGACCCGGCGAACGTTCCACAACGTGACCGCATCGTAGGCTTTCGCCTCGCTAACACGGCGGCGGTTGAGCTTATAGGCGAACGGCCGCCGGCCGGCGGTGTCGGCCGCAACCTGCGACAGGGGAATATCGGCCGCCGCTTCCTGTTTCGCCTCGTCGAATCGCAGCACCGCCTCCGCCTTGGGCGGCTCCTGCGCCGCTGCGACAAAGCCCGCCGCCAGCGCAAATGCCAGCATCCCACAGATCGAACCCTTCTTCATAGCTACTAAAATTTTAGTAAAAATAGCATAAATATTTTAGAAACCAATACCAGAAGCGGAAAAAATCCGACCGGAATACTCATCGGGCGGGAAGTCGGGACGCCGCCGAACCGGATCGCAAAAAAGGGCGGAAACAAAGCCTCTTTGCGGAAATAATCCTACATTTGCCTGTAAAACTCAGCAACCGAACGACCAACCGAACCCAAAAGCCGCTTCACATAACGATGAAACCCAACGAAAGACTTCTGTCGCTCGATGCCCTGCGCGGCTTCGACATGCTCTTCATCATGGGATTCGCAGGGCTTGTGACCTCGCTCTGCGCCTTGTTGCCCAACGCTTTCACGGACGCGCTGGCCCTCCAGATGAAACACACTCCCTGGGACGGCCTGACCCACCACGACACGATCTTCCCGCTGTTCCTCTTCATCGCGGGGGTCTCATTCCCCTTTTCGCTGGCCAGGCAACGCGCCAACCGGATCGGGGAGGGGAGCATCCGGCGCAGGGTCATCCGCCGGGGGATGACGCTCGTCGCGCTGGGACTTGTCTACAACGGTCTATTCACGCTCGATTTCGCCACGCTGCGGGTGGCGAGCGTGCTGGGACGCATCGGTCTGGCATGGATGTTCGCCGCGCTGCTCTACATGCACTGCGGCGTCCGGACCCGGGCGATCACGGCTGCGGTTATCCTGATCGGGTACGCGCTGCTGACGGGTCTTGTCGCAGCGCCCGACGCTCCGGCCGGGGCCGGGCCTCTCACGTTCGAAGGCAATCTGGCGGGGTGGGTCGACCGGCAGTGGCTGCCGGGGCGAATCCACTACCAGACGTTCGATCCCGAAGGGTTGCTGAGCACCCTCCCAGCCATCGTCACGGCGATGTTGGGCATGTTCACCGGCGAGTTCCTGCGCACGGAGCGGAGCGCGCTCACGGGCAACCGCAAAGCGCTCTGCATGCTCCTTGCCGCCGCGGCCCTGACGCTGATCGGCGTGTGCTGGAGTTGCGCTATACCCATCAACAAGAAATTGTGGTCGAGCTCGTTCACCTGCGTCGTAGCGGGTTATTCGCTGGGGATGCTCACGCTGTTCTACTACCTGATCGACGTGAGGGGCTGGACGCGGTGGACCCTCTTTTTCCGGGTCATCGGCCTTAATTCGATCACCATCTACCTGGCGCAGCGGATCGTCGACTTCGGCCACATCTCGGACTTCTTCCTGGGCGGCGTGGCTTCGAAAAGCCCCGAAGCGGTGGCGGCGGTCATCAACGACGCCGGCTACGTGGCCGTCTGCTGGCTGTTCCTCTATTTCCTTTACCGAAAAAACACCTTTCTCAAAGTATGAAAACACGCTTCATCAGACGGCTGCTTTCGGGGGCACTCCTCGTGGCAACGACCGTTCCACTCGCGGCAGCGAACCCGACGCAGGAGGCAAACCCGACGCAGGAGGCGGCCCCGACGCAGGAGGCACGCGACGTAATCCGGCGCACGGTCGGGGAGTGGCCCGACAATGTGGAACTGCGGCTGATTGACAAGGCCCCGACGGGCTGCGACCGCTTCGCCGTCGAGGCCCGGGACGGTCGCCTGACGATCGAGGGCAGCAGCGCCGTAGCGCTCTGCCGCGGGTTCTACGACTACGCAACGGAGCACGGCTACGGGGTCTGCACCTGGTCGGGCAGCCGCTTCGACCTGCCGGAGCGCTTCCCCGCCTCGCCGCGGCGCGAAGTGACCTCCCCGTTCGAACGGAGGCTCTACATGAACGTCTGCACGTTCGGTTACACGACGCCTTTCTGGGGCTGGGACGAGTGGGAGCGCGAGATCGACTGGATGGCGCTGCACGGCTTCGACATGCCGCTGGCCCCCGTTGCCGGCGAAGCGATTCTGGCGCGCGTCTGGCGTGAGATGGGACTGACCGAGGAGGAGATCGACGTGCTGTTCACCGGTCCGGCCCACCTGCCGTGGATGCGCATGGGGAACATGAGCGGACTGGACGGCGCGCCGTCGAAGGGGTGGCATCGGTCGCAGATCGCCCTCCAGCACCGCATCATCGGGCGCATGGAGGCGCTCGGCATGACACCGGTCTATCAGGGATTCGCCGGCTTCGTGCCGCCCGCGATGAAACGTATTCACCCCGAAACGGAGCTAACCGAAACCAAGTGGAGCGGCTTTCGGAACTGGATGCTCTCGCCGCTCGATCCGCTCTTCACGCAGATCGGAACCGCCTTCGTCCGCGCCTGGGAGCAGGAGTTCGGCAAGGGCCGCTACTACCTGATCGACAGCTTCAACGAGATGGACGTGCCGTTCGGGCCCAAAGGGTCGCCCGAGCGCGCCGCCACGCTGCGCCGCTACGGGGAGACGATCTACCGCTCGCTCTCGGCCGCCAACCCCGACGCCGTGTGGGTCATGCAGGGATGGATGTTCGGCTACCAGCGCAACAGCTGGGACCCGGCGAGCGTCGAGGCGCTGCTGAGCGGCGCTCCCGACGGGCGGATGATGATTCTCGATCTGGCGGTCGACTTCAACCGCTTCATCTGGTGCAGCGAGCGAAGCTGGAACCACCTCTCCGGATTCTTCGGCAAGGAGTGGATCTACTCGACGGTTCCCAATTTCGGCGGCCGCACGGCGCTGATCGGCAACCTCGAATTTTACGCCAACGGCCACCTCGAAGCGCTCGCATCGCCCCGCAAGGGCCGCCTGACGGGGTACGGAACCTCGCCCGAAGGGGTCGAGAACAACGAGATCGTCTACGAGCTGATCGCGGCGGCGGGGTGGAGCGACCGGAAGATCGACCTGCCGCGATTCCTCGCCAACTACTCCGCAGCGCGTTACGGCGCCTGCCCGGAAGCGATCGGACGCTTCTGGCGCGAAATGGTGCAATCCTCCTACGCGAAGTGCACGAACAACGCCCGCTACCGCTGGCAGCTGCGTCCCTACGCGCAGCGCATGCCGACGATGGGCATCAACGAGCACTATTTCGCCGCCATCGAAAGTTTCCTCGCATGTGTCGGCGAGCTGGGACGGAACGCGCTCTACCGCGCCGATGCGATCCAATATGCGGCGCTTTACCTCGCCTCGAAGGCCGACCAACTCTTCGAGGCCGCCCACTGGGCCGACCTCTACGGTGAGCGCGAAGAGGCTCACGGCTACGCGCAGCGCCTCGAACGGCTGCTGCTCGATGCCGACCGGCTGCTCGCTTCGCACCCCCTGCTGCGGCTCGACCGCTGGACCGACATGGCCCGCGAAGCGGGCTGCACGCCCGACGAACAGGCGCGTTTTGAGAACGAGGCGCGCCGGCTGGTCTCCGTCTGGGGCGGTCCGTCGCTGAGCGACTACTCCTGCCGCGTCTGGTCGGGGCTGATCCGCGACTACTATGTGCCGCGCCTGCGCCGCTACATGGACGCCAAAGCCCACGGCACGACCTTCGATTTCCGCACCTGGGACGAGCGGTGGCACGGCTCCGGCGAGGTCTCAGCCGTAGAGCCGTTCGCCGATCCGCTCGCGGCGGCGTGCCGGCTGGTCGCGGAGGCCCGGGCGGAGGGCCCGGTGGAAAGTATGCGTCCGGACGACGCCGTGGCTTTCTGGTCGCCGTTCGAGCTGACGAAAAAGTCGGTCCGGCTGAGTTTCACCGTCGGCCGAGAGCAGTTCGAACGCGCCCGGACGCTGCGCATCGAACCCGTCCGGGGCAGCCAGTCGGTACGGGTGACGGGGGTGCAATGCACGGCCAACCGTTACGACCGCGCCCGGGAGGAGGTTTCGCTCGAAATTTCGCCGGCGAACGGTCCCGTCGAGATTCCGCTCCGCAAGCTGGATGCGCCCGACCCGCTCTCGAAAGAGGTCAACATCCGCATCCGGATCGAAGGGGAGGTCGCGGCCGACAACTATGCCGTCGTCAAACTGATCTGACCGCGTCGCCTCCGCCAACGTCAGCGCCCCGGCCTTTTCAGGTCGGGGCGCTTGCCGGATGGGGTAGAGGGCTGTGCCGGGAGAACCGCCGCAGACGGATCACCGGACGGCCCGCTGCCCGGATTATTCGAGCTTGAGGTCTTTCTTGATACCCTCGATCTTGGCATCCAGTTCGGCCTTCACCCGGTCGAAGTCGGCCACAGAGGCCAGCGGAGCCTTCACGCCGAAGTAGAACTTGATCTTCGGCTCCGTGCCCGAGGGACGCACCGAAACCGCCGTGCCGTCCTCGGTGAACCACTGCAGCACGTTGCTCTTGTCCTGCTCGATGGGGGTCTTGACACCCGTTTCGGTGCAGGTGGTTTCGAGCGAAAGGAAGTCGTTGATCTTGACGACCTTCGATCCGAGGATCATGCGGGGCGGATTCTGCCGGAAGTCGACCATCATCTGCTGGATCAGCTCGGCGCCCTCCTTGCCCTTGCGGACCACCGAGACGAGGCCCTCGCGGTAGAAGCCATACTTGACATAAAGCTCCTGCAGCCACTCGTAGAGCGTCAGGCCCATCGTGTCCATCGCCCATGCGGCGGCCTCGGCGGCCAGCGAGCAGGCCGACACGGCGTCCTTGTCGCGCACGTAGTCGCCCGCCAGGTAGCCGAACGACTCCTCGCCGCCGCCGATGTACTGGGTTTTGCCCTCGTTCTCGCGGATGATCTTGGCGATGTATTTGAAGCCCGTGAGGCAGTCGTAGCACTTCACCCCGAAGTGGGCGGCCACGGCGTTGGCCATCTGCGAAGTGACGATGGTCTTCACGACGTACTGCCGGCCGTCGAGCCGGTTCAGCTCGGCCCAGCGCGTAAGCTGGTAGCTCATCAGCAGCACGAGGGTCTGGTTGCCGTTCAGCAGCACGTATTCGCCCTTCTTGTTGCGCAGGGCGACGCCGATGCGGTCGGAATCGGGGTCGGTGGCCAGCACCAGGTCCGCACCCTCCTTGGCCGCCAGATCGATGGCCATCGACATGGTTTTGCGCTCCTCGGGGTTGGGCGACTCGACCGTGGGGAAGTTGCCGTCGACGACGGCCTGCTCGGGAACGAGCATCACGTTGGTGAAACCGAACTTGCGCAACGAGGCGGGAACCAGCCGTACGCCCGAGCCGTGGATCGGCGTGTAGACGATCTTCATGTCGTGGTGCTTGCGGACGCTCTCGGGCGAGAGCGACAGTTCGTGCACCTTATTAAGGTAGAGTTCGTCGAACCGCTCGTCGAGGATGGTGATGTTCTCCGGATTGCGGCCGGTCTGGATCATGTTCACGTCCGTAATCTTCCCTACCTCGGCGATGATGTTCTTGTCGTGCGGCTCGGTCACCTGCGCACCGTCGGTCCAGTAAGCCTTGTAACCGTTGTACTCCTTGGGGTTGTGCGAGGCGGTGACCACCACGCCCGAATGGCACTTCAGCTCGCGGATGGCGAAGCTCAGTTCGGGCGTCGGACGCAGCGCGTCGAAGAGGAAAACGGTGAAGCCGTTCGAGGCGAAAATATCGGCCACGCGCTCGGCGAACATACGCGAATTATTGCGGCTGTCGTGGCCGATCGCAACGCGGATCTGCTCGCCCTCGAAATTCTTCTTCAGGTAGTTCGCAAGCCCCTGCGTAGCAGCGCCGACCGTGTAGACGTTCATGCGGTTCGAACCCACGCCCATGATGCCGCGCAGGCCGCCCGTACCAAATTCCAGGTCCTTGTAGAAGCTCTCGACCAACTCCTTCATGTCGTTCTCCATCAGATACTTGACCTGCTTTTTCGTCTCCTCGTCGTAGTGACCGTCCAGCCAGGATTGCGCCTTCTCGAGGACTTTCTGTTCCAGTTCGTTTGCCATAGGTTTTATTGGTTTTATTTATAGATTGATGTAGGGTCGTTCCAAAAAATTTATATGCAAATATAAGAAAATAAAATCTATAATTCAATATCAGGGAGTTAAAATTTAGCGCTCGGAAACCGTTGCTTTTCTATATATAAAAAAAGAAGATTTCCAACCCGAATCGGAAGATATTTTTACAAATTTATTCACAACTTTGTCCCATCAAAAACGGTGCAACCCCATCCATGTTGAACAACACGCAGACATATAGCGATATGTGGCAGAACTGCCTTGACCGCATCAAGGCCGAGACCTCCGCCGAGGAGTTCGAGAAGTGGTTCCAGCCCATCGTACCGCTCGAGTTCGACGGCACGACGCTTCGCCTGCGGGTTCCCAACGAGAGCTACGTGCGGCAGATCGAGAAGAACTACATCCCGTTCCTGCGCCCGATCATCTCGCAGCTCTACGGCCAGCAGACGCGGCTGCACTACGCCGTGCCGCGCGCGGCCGCTCCGGTCGCCGTGCCCGCGGATGCCGATACGACGGCCATCTCGCGGTTCAACACGCAGACCAATACCGCAAATATAAAGAATCCGTTCGTAATTCCGGGTCTCAAAAAAATAATCATCGATCCGCAGCTCAATCCGGGCCTGACGTTCGCCACTTTCATCGAGGGCGAATGTAACCGTCTGGCGCGTTCGGCGGGCATGTCGGTGGCGGTCAGTCCGGGCAATAACCCCTTCAACCCCCTCTATATATACGGGGATTCGGGGCTGGGCAAGACCCATATCGTCCAGTCGATCGGTCACGAGGTGCGGGAGCGCCATCCGGAGCTGCAGGTGCTCTACGTCTCGATGAACAAGTTTCAGGCCCAGTTCCAGACGGCTTACAAGAACGGCGAGATACCCGATTTCATCCACTTCTACCAGATGATCGACGTGCTGATTATCGACGACATCCAGGAGCTGACCGGAAAGACGGGTACGCAGAACGCCTTTTTCAACATCTTCAACCACCTGCAGCTGGCGGGCAAGCAGCTGATCCTCACTTCGGACAAGCCGCCCGTGGAGCTGAAGGACATCGAGCAGCGACTGCTCACCCGCTTCAAGTGGGGCCTGTCGGCGCAGCTCAACACGCCCGACTACGACACGAAGATCAAGATCATCCGCGCCAAGGCGCAGAAGCTCGGGGCTCAGATTTCGGACGATGTGGTGGCCTACCTGGCCGACAACATCTCGGCCAACGTGCGCGAGATCGAGGGGGCGCTGTCGTCGCTGGTGGCCAACGCCTCGTTCCTCGGACGCAAGATCACCACGTCGCTGGCCAAGGAGATTCTGAAGGTTTATGTGCAGCTGCACCAGAAGGAGATCACGCTCGACCACATCATCCAGGTGGTCTGCGAGTTCCTCAACCTCGATTTCGACCGCTTCAACTCCACGGAGCGCACGCGCGAGATCGCGCAGGCGCGGCAGATCGCCATGTATCTGGCCAAACAGCACACCAAAGCGCCGCTTACGACCATCGGGTCGGCCATCGGAGGACGCAACCACGCCACGGTGCTACACTCGTGCAAGGCCGTGTCGAACCTGATCGAGACCGACAAGGCGTTCCGCCGACAGGTCGAGGAGATCGAAAAACTCGTGCTCGCCCAGTAAGGCGTGGACGCATACCGCAAACAGACAGGAACCGCGACAGTTACGTGTCGCGGTTTTTTTGTGGATGGTTTTGGGGGTTTTGTAGTCTCGAATCGTCCCATGCCTGATACGCAGGTCCGCTTACGACCGCTGAAGCCTCGCGGCCAGCGGCCGCGTTTACAACTGCGTGCAGCAGGCGAGCGCAATCGCTTGCGAATTGCCGAGCCGCCACAGCAGTCACGGCGCACGGTTGTCGCATTAGCGACGCGCCGTAAATCCGACCTTACCCCTAAATCCTCGGGAGGGGCGAAGAACATCAGATATGAAGCTAAACCTTTAGCGTTCGCTCTTGCGGTTCGAAGAACCGGCAGCCCGCAGCCGCCGGGTGCGGAGGGCTGCATCTAAGCCTTCGGCTTCGATGTCCCTCCGCCGGCTACGGACTGAGATACAATCGTTTTATTCTTGCGCTGGTTAAGCGGCTTTTGAGCCGTGCGGGCCGCAGCCTCCGGCGGCGGAGGCTCGCTCAAGCGCGTGCACTCCGCAGGCTGCCGCCCGAGAACTTTCCGTAAGCGCGTTTCTACAAAATTACCTATTAATCAACCTCTGCGGCGCAGCGCGCCGCACCTGCTCGCGCACTTCTGAAAACGGCGGGAATTGCGGCCGTCCGACGACGAGCGCCCGGAACGGGCGTGCGATATGCGTTAGCTTTCGTGCCCGTTCAGCGAGGAGGAGGACGGCCGACCGACGTTTTCTGCGTGCGCCGTTCTTTCGCCCTTTCTTGTGAAGAAAGGGCAGTATATTCGGTTCGAAGAGCCGGCGGGCCGCAGCCTCCGGCGGCGGAGGCCCGCTTATCGCGTGCACTCCGCAGGCTGCCGCCCGAACCCTAAAATATGAATCCGCAGAGCGTATGCGCCGCCAAAAAGAAAAAGCGGAAAGAGTGCTCTTTCCGCAAGACAGATAAAAGAAATATTACTCTTTAGGAGGGTATTTTATAGTTGAGAAAAACTCGTCGAGGGTCATATTATAAAATTTACAGAATATAGATAGGGTTTGGAGGGAAGCAAAACGTTGCCCCGATTCATAATGCGGAATATCCAAGCGGGTATTGTGGCTAACAAACTCCTGCGTGTGGCCATGTTGTTCCCGAATTTCCTGCATTCGTTGAATAATCAGGCCTATCAATATTTTGTCTCGACGCTTCAAAAAATAATTTTGAACAAAAAAATGGATGATTAATGTATTTTAATTTGGCATTTATGCCATATTTCAATTTTTTTGTTTATATTTGCCCTGTGAAATAAAAGGAAGCATAAATAATGCTAACTTTGCTGCCAGACATTTCGGCTGAGCCGACTGAAATAACATATAAAGGGTAAACAACTCTTTATACCTTCGTACAAACGTGGAAACCTCTTTCGGGAGGGTTTGAATCAGGTATAATGGTTGTCAGTCCTTGTTATGTCCCGCGCATTTCTTTGCGGGACACAACAAGGGCGCAGGACAGCTTTCTGATTCGGGTTTTCCACGACCTGTGCGAAGGGGCACACCGCGTCCTTTTTTTATGCCCGAAAGGGACGCGCATAAAAAACAAACCTATGAAACCCCGTCGCGTTCCTCTTCTTTACACAATGCTTACGCCCCTGCGGCCGATTGCGCCCCGATCCGCATGCGCAGCCGGTTCAACCGGCATTTGCGGCCGACGCCCGACCCGGCTACCGGCGGAACCGGGGCCGCCCCCTGATGAGAAATCAATACCTAATTATAGTTAAATCTTTCGAAAAAGCCACTTTTGTTTCTGCCGCGGAGCCGCCGTTGGGCGGCTCCGTATCCTGAGCGCAACGGGGCGGCATTGCTTGCCGCCCCGTTACCGGAATCTGCCGTCCGTGGTATTGAGTGCGTCACTATTTTTCAAAGTGAGGCGGCAGCGGGTCGGTCGTCGGCTCCCCGATACGTTTCGACGTAACGCGGTCCGACGCCGACCCGATTTTTATTGCCGGGCAGGGTAGCCGGATTACCCGATTTCTTCGTATATTTGTCCAAACACCTCTTGCGATGGAAAATCAAGAAGACACCCGGAAATTTTACCTCGATTCCCGCAAAATGCTGCCCAGCGGGGTGGGATGCATCTTCCTTGCAATCGCGGGCGCCGTGCTGCTCGCAGTGAGCGACGACACCCTCGGCCAGGCCATCGGAGTGGCCGCAAACCTCTTCTTCGGCTTGGGCGGGCTCGCACTGCTGGCGACCAGCCTATTCCGCTCCAAACGGCCGTACGTGATCGTGTCGCAGGAGGGTGTACGGGTCAACGCTCCGCTCGCACCGAAAAACGACCGGTTCCTGCCGTGGTCGGCCGTGGCGGGTTTCCGGTTCGGGAAACTGTCCGGCAAACAGCTGATCCTGATCCAACTCAAAGACACCGCCGAGCGGATCGCCGGCGCCGGACCGATCGAACGCCATCTGCTGCGCTTCAACAAACGGATCGCCGGATCGCTCTATACGATCGAAACCTCGTCGCTCGCGTGCAGTCCCGAAGAGCTGCTAACCGTCCTGACCGAGCGGCTGGAGCGCTACCGCCGCACCGCCGAAACCGCCTGACATGGACCAGCCCAAACTGGAGCGCCTGCTGCGGCTGATGAAGCTGCTGACGGCCAACACCACCTACAACGTCGACCAGCTGGCCGAGCGGCTCGACCTATCCCGGCGCACCGTCTACCGCTATATCGACACCTTCCGCGAGGCGGGGTTCGTCGTCAAGAAGTCGGGCGACTGCATCCGGCTGGATAAGGAGTCGCCCCATTTCCGCGACATCACGCAGCTGGTCCACTTCACCGAGGAGGAGGCCGTGATCCTCAAGAGCGCCATCGAGAACATCGACGACACGAACCTGCTGAAACAGAACCTCAAAAAGAAGCTCTACTCGGTCTACAACGACAAGACGCTGGCCGACACGGTGGTCCGCGGCAAGAACGCCGCGAACGTCAGACGGTTGGTGGAAGCGATCGAAGAGCGGCGGCAGGTCGTGCTGCACGGCTACCAGTCGGCGCACGGAGGCGAAGTGCGCGACCGCAGGGTGGAGCCGTTCGCATTCACGACCAACTACGTGCAGGTGTGGTGCTACGACCCCGAAAGCGGCTCGTGCAAGCTCTTCAAGACCTCGCGCATCGGCTCCGTGAAACTCACCGCGGAGGCGTGGGCGCACGAAGCGGAGCATTGCGAGGGCTTTATCGACGCATTCCGCATGCACGGCGGCACGCGGCGGCGCGTGCGGCTGGAGATGGGGCTGCTGGCCTACAACCTCCTCTGCGAGGAGTACCCGCTCGCCGAGCGCGACGTGCGGCCGCTGGGCAAGGGGCGCTGGCTGCTCGACACCGAGGTCGCCGGATTCGCCGGAGTGGGGCGGTTCGTAGTCGGCCTGCTCGACGACATCCGCATCGTCGAGACGCCCGAATTGGAAAAGTACCTGACCGACTACCTCGCCAAATACGCCCGCAGGGGCGAATGAGCGGCTGCGGCCGAAAATTTCCGAATTATTTTACGGTGTGTCACAACCTGTCACACAAAGCCCGTTCCTTTGTAGCGTGAACCTAAAAAATTACGATCATGGGAACAGCTTACAAAATCCGATGCAAACACTGCGGAGCGGAGTTCGAACACTACATGCAGCCGGGGTACGGCCTGATGCCGGCGTGCGTCGGGTGCGGCGAATACGTCGAGACCGAGGCGGCCATCCGCTGTCCGGCCTGTCTGCACCGGCTCAACGGCACGCAGGAGGAATTCAACGAGCAGATCGAGGTGACCTACGTGTGGGACTGAACCGCAAAAAAGTGGGCCCGGAGACGTATCAATCCGCGGAAATTTGTTATCTTTGAAAGAAAATTCATTCATTGCGAAACCTTATGGCCAAGCCGAAAGCAGGGGAGATGGCTCCCGACTTCAGATCGACGACGCAGGACGGTGAGCCTCTGGCGCTTGCCGATCTGAGGGGACAGCGCATCATCCTCTATTTCTACCCCAAGGACAACACGTCGGGCTGCACGCTCGAAGCCAAAAGCCTGCGCGACGGAAAGGCCGAACTTACGCGCATGGGATTCCGCATCATCGGGGTCAGCCCCGACAGCGAGCGCTCGCACCGGAATTTCTGCGCCAAGCACGACCTGAACTTCACGCTGATAGCCGACACGGACCACTCGGTATGCGAAGCCTACGGCGTGTGGGCCGAAAAGTCGATGTACGGACGCAAATACATGGGCGTCGTGCGCACGACGTTCGTCATCGACGCCGAGGGACGCATCGAACGGGTTTTCGAGAAGGTGGACACGGCCAACCACTACCAGCAGATTCTGGACGCCTACAAGCAATAGCGAGGCCGGCAAGACAAAACATTTCGAAACGTAAAAAACAAAAACGATAATGGCAGAGAAAGCACAAGTGAACGCGGACAAGCTCAAGGTCTTGAACGCGGTGATGGAAAAGATAGAGAAGGACTTCGGCAAGGGGTCGATCATGCGCATGAACTCGCAGGAGGTCAACGACGTACCGGTTATCCCGTCGGGTTCGGTGACCCTCGACATGGCGCTCGGCGTGGGCGGCTATCCCAAGGGGCGCGTGGTGGAGATCTACGGTCCCGAGTCGTCGGGCAAGACCACGCTGGCCATCCACGCCATCGCCGAAGCGCAGAAGGCGGGCGGCATCGCGGCGTTCATCGACGCGGAGCACGCATTCGACAGCTTCTACGCGCAGAAACTGGGCGTGGACGTGGACAACCTGCTGATTTCGCAGCCCGACAACGGCGAACAGGCATTGGAGATCGCCGACTCGCTGATCCGCTCGAGCGCCATCGACATCATCGTCATCGACTCCGTGGCGGCGCTCACGCCCAAAGCCGAGATCGAGGGCGAGATGGGCGATTCGAAGATGGGCCTGCAGGCGCGGCTCATGTCGCAGGCGCTGCGCAAACTGACTTCGAGCATCTCGAAGACCAAGACCGTCTGCATCTTCATCAACCAGCTGCGCGACAAGATCGGCGTGGTCTACGGCAACCCCGAGACCACCACGGGCGGCAACGCGCTGAAATTCTACGCTTCGGTGCGCATCGACATCCGCCGCGTCTCGGTCATCAAGGACGGCGAGGAGCAGCTCGGAACCCGCACGCGCGTGAAGGTCGTCAAGAACAAGGTGGCGCCGCCGTTCAAGCGGGCCGAGTTCGACATCATGTTCGGCGAAGGAATTTCCAAGATCGGCGAGATTGTTGACCTGGGTGTCGATTTCGGGGTGCTCAAGAAGGCCGGATCGTGGTTCTCGTACGGCGACCGCAAGATCGGTCAGGGACGCGACGCCGTGAAGGAGCTGCTCCGAAACGACCCGGCGCTGGCCAACGAGATCGAAGAGAAGATCCGCGTGGCGATGAAGGCCCCGAAAGAGTAGCGGGGAGCGCCCGGCCGGAAATTTAAGACGATGCGATATGGGATATACTGCCGAGGATGAGAGCCTGATCAGGGAGAAATGGGACGACCTGCTCCTGTCGTGCACGCATATCTGCAAGAACGACGAGGACTGGAACTTCATCAAACGCGCATTCTTCCTGGCCAAAGAGGCCCACGAGGGGGTGAGACGCCGTTCGGGCGAACCTTACCTGCTGCATCCCATCGCCGTGGCCAAGATCGTCATCGAGGAGATCGGACTGGGTGTCAAATCGGTCGTCGCGGCGCTGCTGCACGACGTGGTGGAGGACACGGAGTACACCGTGGAGGACATGGAGCGCATCTTCGGGCCGAAGATCGCCTCGATGGTCGACGGCCTCACGAAGATGTCGGGCGTCTTCAACGCCGACACCTCCGAGCAGGCCGAATACTTCCGCAAGGTGCTGCTGACCCTCTCGGACGACGTGCGGGTCATCCTCATCAAGATCGCCGACCGCCTGCACAACATGCGCACGCTGGGGGCGATGCCCATGAACAAGCAGATCAAGATCACGGGCGAGACGATCTATCTGTTCGCGCCGCTGGCCTATCGGCTGGGGCTTTACTCGATCAAGAGCGAGCTGGAGGACCTCTGCATGAAGTACCGCTTCCCGCAGCAGTACGCCGAAATCTCGCAGAAGCTCGCCGAGAGCGAGGCCACGCGGCAGGAGTTCATCAACAAGTTCAACGCACCGATCATCGCCGCGCTCAACCACGACAACTTCAACTACGAGATTTCGGGCCGCGTGAAGAGCGTCTACTCGATCTGGAGCAAGATGCAGCGCAAGCAGATTCCCTTCGAGGAGATTTACGACCTGTTTGCCATCCGCATCGTTTTCAAGCCGCTCTCGTTCCCCTCGGAAAAGACACAGTGCTGGCAGATCTACTCGACCATCACCGACATCTATACCCCCAAGCCGGACCGGCTGCGCGACTGGATTTCGATGCCCAAGGCCAACGGCTACGAAGCGCTGCACTCGACGGTGATGGGTCCCGACGGGGTGTGGGTCGAGGTGCAGATCCGTACGCAGCGCATGGAGGACATCGCCGAACGCGGTTTCGCCGCACATTGGAAATACAAGCACGCCACCATTTCGCAGGACGAGGACGAGTTCGACCGCTGGCTCAAACAGATACGCGCCGCGCTGAACAGCCCGACGGAGAATGCCGTCGACTTTCTGGACAACTTCAAGCTATCGCTGTACACATCTGAAATCGTGGTGTTTACACCCAAGGGCGAACCCCGCAAGCTGCCTTTCGGAGCCACGGCCCTCGACTTCGCCTACGACATTCACTCCAAGATCGGCAACAGCGCCATCAGCGCCAAGATCAACCACAAGCTCGAACCAATCACTACGCAGATCAACAGCGGCGACCAGATCGAGATCATCACGGCCGACAACTCGCGGCCCAAGCCCGAGTGGCTCGACATCGTGACCACGGCCAAAGCCAAGCAGTCGATCAAGAGTTTCCTCAAGCGCGAGCGGCAGAACAACATCGAGCGCGGCATGCAGATGCTCGACGAGAAGATGAAGTCGCTCAATATCAAGCTCAGCGGCCGCGTGCTGCGCAAAATCGTCCCGATCTACGACAGCACCAACAAGGAGGAGCTTTACAGCAAGATCGGCGCGGGGATCGTCTCGCTCGACGAGCTGGACAAGGTACTCAAAGTCAACTCCAAGAGCAAGATACTCAAGTTCTGGACGCTCTTCATCCCTCACAAGGAGGAGGACGACGCGGAAGAACCTGCGGACGGCGACAAAACGCCCGCCAAGGAGCCTCCGGCCGCTCCGCAGTTCGAAATCGCCGAGTGCTGCAAGCCCATCCCGGGAGACAAAGTGGTGGGTTACCGCGACCCCGTATCGGGCAACATCATCGTTCACAAATCCACCTGCGACGAGCTGAACCGGCTGGCTTCGCAGTTCGGCAACAACATCGTCAAGGAGGAGATCAAGTGGTCGCAGCACAAGGCCATGTCCTACCTGGTCAGGGTGGAACTGCGCGGCATCGACCGCATGGGCATCCTGCTCGATCTGGCAAAAGTCGTCAGCGGCGATTTCAGCATCAATATCCGTGAGATCAGCATCCAGAGCCACGACGGCATCTTCGAGGGCAGCATCAGCCTTTATGTCAAGGATGCGGAGAGTCTGCACGCCGTGATGGACCGGCTCCGCAAGATAAAAGGGATCGAGACCATCAAACGCACCTTAAATTAACGCCTTATGGAAGAATATGCCCCTGTTTTGTGGATGGTCGTCCTGTTCGGCTTTCTGCTGCTCAGCTCCCTCTCCAAGGTCCGTAAAAAGGCCGAAAGGGCAGCCAAACGCTTCGGGGAGCACCTGCCCAAAGAGGCGTGGCCCACGTGGGACCCTACCGAGGAGGAGGCTCCCGCCCCGAGGGAACCGATGATGATAGGAACGGAGCCGGAGGAGGCGACGGCCGCCCCGCGAAGCGTGCGGACGGGGGAGACGAACCACCCGCAAAGGGCGGATGCCGCCTGCCCGGAAGAAGCGGCGAACCCGGAGGGGGAGGTGGTGGCCATATCCGGCTATTGCACACCGCATGAACAGGCCGCCCGTCCGCATCCGCAACGGAGCGCATTCGACAGGGACCGCAGCCACGCAGCCACGCAGGCGGACAACGACCCGGAAAAAGATACGGACGGTATCGCCGAAGATTTCGACCTGCGGCGGGCGGTTATCTATTCGGAGATACTCAAACCGAAATACGACGAATAAACCGGCTGCATGCGAAACTTTCCGGCACGTATCCGAAAGTTTTCGGCTCGAAAATAAAGACGACAGATTATGAACAACCGACCCCAGACCCCGGAAGAGGAGAGGTGGATGGCGAGCGTGCTCGACCCCGTAAAAGCCAAAGGCAGAATCAAATACGGTTATATACTCCTGACTGTATGGGTTGCATTTCTGATCGGCTGGCTCGTATCCGTCATCCGGTCGGACGAACCGTTCCGCTGGGCGGACGGGTTTCTGATTCTGGTTCCCCTGCTGGGAGCCGCGGGGGCCATCGTCGGCATCGTCAACAACCGACGAATCGCCCGAGGCAGAAAACCGCTTTAATCGTTGGAAAGGTAGCCCCACGAAATTCTTGCGCTTGACAGAAACCCTAAGCGGACTGTCGTCAACATGAGGATCGCCCTATTCGGTTAGCAGCGAAAAGGCGAAACCTCGATAAATTTTGCGGCAACAAGAACCTTAGCGGAATCAAAATACTGTCCATAAAACAGCGTCGTACAGACCAAGAGCAGGATAAAGGATAACCGGAATTTATCATAACCGCTGGGCCTCACGAAACCGAAACCGCTTAGATTCCGACGGAATTGCAAGCCCGTATTCTTGGAGTAAACATGCCGCAGCGGCGGATCGGCAGAGTAGCCCTTATACATCCGCAGAGAAGACATTCCGGCCGATTGCAGCACCTCAGTATGGTAACTTGCGTTGGAAGGCCAGGCCCCGAAAACACACAACGTCGGAATCAGATCGGACAGACAGGCAAACGAACCTATAACCAAAATTAAACGATATGGCAACTATCTTTTCACGCATCGTCGCAGGCGAGATTCCCTCCTATAAAGTCGCCGAAGACGAGAACTACTACGCATTTCTCGACATCAATCCGCTGACCAAAGGGCACACGCTGGTCATCCCGAAGCAGGAGGTGGACTATATCTTCGATCTGGACGATCGAACCCTGGCCGGCATGATGCTCTTCGCCAAGCGGGTTGCGGCCAAAATCAAGCAGGAAATAGCGTGCGCGAGGGTAGCGGTAGTCGTTTTAGGCATGGAAGTGCCCCATGCGCACATCCACCTGATCCCGATTCAGAGCGAAAACGACGTCGATTTTCGTCGGGAAAAGCTCCATTTGACCCCGGAAGAGTTCCGCGAAATCGCTACGAGACTAAGCGAATAAGGAAGAATTTACATATATATATCTAATTGTTTTACAAGGAGATCGTGTGGATAACTCACGATCTCCTTTCTTTTTATTTAACATAATATTGATATGATTAGGACTTTGATTATTTTTTACTGACAGGTAAGTGGTAATTAGAGAAAATCTTCCGTAATTTCAAGCAAGAGGGAGGTGTTATTACAAATGTAATATTATTCGATGCCTGTATTTTCCAAGTATAATTACATCTGGAAAGAATACAGGGCCTTGCCTATTGTCAATATAAACAAATGTAACTACCGGAAAGCGTGTCGGTAAATGCCGCTTCCTGCGGAAATTTCGCATAGTACAAAGATTAAACATATCTATCTTAGGTATTATATATCAACAGAATACATAGTTCATCTGTCATTTATATGAGCTACTAAGAGGTTTTGGATCACGGTTTCAGCCAAACACTACTTCCTGGCTATAAATAAGGTTAATATACTTTATTTATCAGCGATATATCTATTTTTAACTCGATCGAAACTTAACCATTAACGTCCGGCGACTATTTAACAGTATTTCATCCTTTACACTTGTAAACATTATCAACAACTATTAACATTTTACAAATGTAGATTTCTCTTGTTTTACAAAAAACAATTATTTATATTTGTAAAAAATTACGGAAATGAGGGAAAAATTGCTCGAGTTGATGAAAAACGAAGGACTGCGGTCGAGCCAGCTCGCAGAGATGCTCGGAATCAATCCTGCCGGAATCTCTCACATTCTTGCCGGACGCAACAAACCGGGGTTCGATTTGCTGCAGAAGATTCTCCGGCGGTTTCCCCGCATCAGTCCCGACTGGCTCTTGCTCGACCGGGGCCCCATGTACCGGACCGAAGTGTTGTCCGGAGATGCCGCTCCGGCGGTGACAACGGATCGTATGGCGGACGGACTCTTCGGTCAAACCGCGTCCCAGCCGGGAGCATCATCTTACGTCGCAGACGAGCGGACAGGATCTTCGCAACAGCTCGTAAACCCGAAGGATGTTTTAGAAAGCATCGGTAAGTCAGAGGCCATCGTCGAGCGGGTGATTATTCTATACAGCGATCAGACCTGCGAGAGTTATACGCCTACCAAGCGTTGAAGCCGCCTCTGCCGAAGCCGAAGCCGAAGCCGAAGCAATACCACCAAGCAACGCACGTCCGGATGTAATGACAAGCCGTCCGGGAGAGCTTGTAAGCTTTGAAGCCGTATCAGCCAAGCAACACCTTCAAGCAACATCGTAACCGATGCCTCTGCCGAAGCCGAAGCAATACCACCAAGCAACGCACGTCCGGATGTAGTGACAAGCTGTCCGGGAGAGCTTGTAAGCCTTTGAAAGCCGCATCAGCCAAGCAACACCTTCAAGCAACATCGTCATCGGACTGGGATTCTAAGGAGTTCATCGGATTTCCATAGCTTGGGACATCCCAACGACACATTCCGCGATCTGGTCAGTGCATTGTTATTTGCTGGCACTTGTTAACCTCCCACAATGCGCTCTACAATTCGCTAAAACGCGCAATCCCCGGCACGAATCAGAATACGCAATTCTCAGGCACGTATTTTCCTTGCACGATATTATGCACAGCACATTAAATATAGATATGCGGATGGATATCATCTTGAATTAATATATCTATTATGTTAAATAATAGAAGCGGGACACCTGTTTCAATATTGCAGACAGCAAATGTATATTCTACGCATGATTTTCGAAAACAAAAATTTACCCGGAATCAGACTGCCGATGGTCGGTCCTCTTTCGTCGGGATAAACTATCTTTGTTTGCGAACCTCAATTCGTCGTTTTTTTCGTATTTTTGCTCCGTTATCCGAACACCCGGAATCCGAAAAACCGAACTCGATCATCCGACCATGCAAACCATGCTTAGAATATTTATTATCAGCATTTTAAACTCAATACTTTTTGCCTGCACACCCCAGCGGGAGCCTGCCGGGAATACCCTCTACGTTTCGATCCTCCCGCTTCGCGGGCTTGTCGAAGAGATCGTGGGCGACGATTTTCTGGTCGAGGTGCTTGTCCCGCCGGGAGCCAGCCCCGAAACGTTCGAGCCTACCCCGAAGCAGTTCGTCGGGCTGAACCGGGCGCAACTGATCTTCAACGTTGGACTTATCGACTTCGAAACCACCCTCTTATCCAAAGTCGAAGACCCGCGGAAGGTCGTCAACCTCAGCGACGGCATCGAACTGATCGCCGGGACCTGCTCGCACGGCGGCCACCGCCACGAACACGCCCACGGGGTCGATCCGCATGTTTGGACCTCTCCCAAAGCGTTGCAACGGATGGCGGCAAACGCTTACGAGGCGATCCGCCAGGCCTATCCCGATTCGACAAAGTACGAAACCAACTACAACCGGCTGGCGGAGAAACTCCGCGAAACGGACCGGCGGGTCGCCGAACGGATTGCCCGGAGCGGTGCGGACCGTTTCATCGTCTACCACCCCGCCCTCACCTACTACGCCCGCGACTACGGATTGCGGCAGATCGCCATCGAAGCCGACGGTAAGGAGCCGTCAGCCAAGCAGTTGGCGCAGTTGATCCGCGAAGCGCGCGCGGCGGGGGTAAAAAGCATATTCTACCAACGGGAGTTTCCCGCCTCGACCGTCGAGGTGATCGCCTCCGACATCGGCGCCCGTGCGGTCGAAATCGATCCGCTGCGCGAGGATGCGATAGCTAATATTCTGGAAATCACCGAACTGATCGCGGAACAATGAATCTGGTCACCCTGCGCGACGTGAGTGTCGCCTACGACGGCTACGAAGCCTTGCAGCACGTCGATCTCGAAATCGCCGACGACGACTTTCTGGGCGTGATCGGTCCCAACGGTGGGGGTAAGACGACGCTCGTAAAGGCCGTCCTCGGGACCGTTCCGCACACGGGGCGCATCACGCTCGCCGACGAACTGTTCCGCGGCAAGGAGCGGCTGATCGGGTACATGCCGCAAATCTCGTCGTTCGACCGCGCATTCCCCATCTCGGTTCTGGAAGTGGTCCTCTCGGGTTTGCAGGGGCGGCGCGGTTTCGTGTCGCGCTACACGAAAGCCGACCGCGCGAAAGCGCAGCAACTCCTCGATTCGGCCGGGATCGGCTCCTCGTCGCGCCACCCCATCGGCGAAGTTTCGGGCGGACAGATGCAGCGGGCGCTGCTCTGCCGGGCCATCATCTCCGATCCGAAGCTGCTGATTCTGGACGAACCGGCCAACTTCGTGGACAACAAGTTCGAAAACGAACTCTACCGCATGCTGCGCGAACTGAACCGGCGCATGGCCATCGTCATGGTTTCGCACGACATCGGAACGATCACCAGCGTGGTGAAGGAGATCGTATGCGTCAACCGTCGCGTCCACCGTCACCGTTCGAACATCCTCACCGAGGAGCAGTTGCTCAATTACGACTGTCCGATCCAGCTGCTTTCGCACGGCCACGTTCCCCACACCGTGCTGGAACACCATCCGGGCGACTGCTGCTGCGACCACGAATGACAAAGGCCGTTTCCCCAAGGGAAACGGCCTTCGTGCGAAACAAGGGATACCCTATTTCACTTCGTTGATCTTGCTCAGCTTCTCGAACAGCGCATCGAACGCGGCAACCATCTCGTTGCGCAGCGCAGCATAATGCTTGCGCACGAGCGAACGGTTGTGCGGCTCTGCCGGGTTCATCGCCTTGGCGAACAGCTCATTGCGCACGGCGACGGCCTCCTGCATCACCTCGAAAACCTCCTTCTCCTTCGAAGGCTGGAAGCAGATAGCCATATCGCAGTCGAAAACGACCTCCTCCAGACGGTAGTCAATCTCCTTTTTCAGATCTCTTAAATTTGCCATTTTATCGGTATTTTGTGAATTTCTCCCTCCCAATAGCGCAGGCCGTGAGGCGATCGGCACCGAAAGCGTTTCGTACCAAGGCGCTGCCTATCCAAGCAGTCAACGTTCGCAAAGAGGCGCAACCCGGATGCAGAAGCAAACATAGCTTCTTAATGCCGAGGCGCAGCCTGTCCAAGCCGAAGTTAACTTCGGCAAAGGTAGCAAAACCTTTCGGAATATCAAACAATTTCGCCGGGGCGCATGCGTAAAATTCCCGAGCGGCCATCCGGGCGGCGACGTCCCGGTTGCACGCCGGATCCGAAAGCGGCTGCCGGAGAGGACCGCCGGAAAAGAGCATCCCCGCTCCGGAAACGGGGCGGGGATGCAATTGCGGGGTAAAAGGGAGCGGGCTATTTCATGCCTCTCTCCAGTTCGCGGTAAGAGCGTTTGGCGGCTTTGGCCTCGGCGCGGGCCATGCGCTCAGCCTCGCGGGCCTCTTTGCGGGCCAGCTTGCGGGCGATGCGCGCCTCACGGCGGGCCACCTTCTCGATCTGGTAACCCTCCCGGCTGACCCGCTTTTCGAGCCGTTCGAAATCACGGCCCGGTTCGGGCATCTCGACCAACAGACCCGTTATCGCTTCGTCCACGACGATGTCGCAGCAACATTCGGTCCGGGGCTGCGGCTCGGGCACGGGCTGAGGACGGGGGATCAGTACGCGCTCCTCGGCGATACGTGCGTAGTTGTAGTAAATCACCAGTTCGACGCGGCGCAGCGGCGGCAGGACATGCACTTTGAGGTAGTCCCAGACGCCCGGCATCTTTTTCAGCGCCTGCTCTTTGGCTTCGCGGCTCTGGCTGCCGTCGATGATCCGCAGCACGGCCTGCTTGTCCGGAACGTTGTTCTTTTCGATCAGCGTGCGGCTCGCCTCCCAGTTGTCGGCATCGGAGCTGACTTTCACGTCGTATTTTTTGGAAAGGTCGTACTTCTTGTCGACGTAGTTCCTGAAATCCTGGGCACGGCGCTTGGCCAGCGACTGGTTGAAAGCCAGCGGACCGTCGGGAGAGGCATAACCCGTGATTTCGGCCGAGCGGACTTGCATCAGCGAGTCGTCCATCACCTTGTGCAGGAAGGTATTCAGCTCATCCAACTCCTTCGAGTTGCCGTTGAGCGTCGAGGAAAGTTTCGCCAGATTGATCTTGTAACGTACCGAATATTCGGCGTCGCCCTGACTTCTGACCATATACCTGCGAACGATGTAATCGCCATCGGTGCACTCCGACAGCAACACGGAATCGGCCGCAGACGCCGACGCCGCGCTCCTGGTTTGGGCCGTCGCTCCGGCAGCGGCGCACAACGCAAGAGAAAGAGCGAATGTTGTAACGATTGTTTTCACGCTAAAATAGTGTTAGTTAACCTGCCCTCCTCTTCGCAAGATTCGTACCACGATCAAATGTCGCTCCGCCTCCGGCACGTACAAGGTGCGACCGGAGCGAAAAAATGCGCCGGCACTTTCGTACCAGCGCACCCCATAGACCAGCCTTTCAAACGGTTATTTCCCATCGGCCGGAGAGCTTACCACCCGGTCGTCAGACCGGAGAAACCCAACTGATTAACGTAACCAGCCCTTGATTGTCAAGTGTCACATGCAGGGAAGAATCGCTAAAGGCATCCCCCTTATCCGTCTTGAAAAACAATTGCATGACATTCTCTCCATAGTCTCGGGCTATGACATCAGAGGAAGGTATAGATGCCATGAAAACCGAAAAGTTATCCCCGAGTTTCAGACGATATTCGTTATTTATGACTACTACACAATCGTCATTCCGCGCTCGGTTGCTGAATGAAAAGTCAAACAAATAACCATCAACAACCGCTATTCTCAAATTTTTATAGACAAATGTTTTCATAACCCCATCTATTGCCCCACCCTCTTCCGTCCAGGTCTGCTGTGGTTGTCCGAAAATTTCAATAATTTTTTCTTCAGTAACAGGGCATTCAATAGTAATTCCGGGTCCGGAACCTTTGCTCAAAACAATCTGAGCAGAAGCATTGAAGATGCTGCCAGAAACAATTATTAGGAATAAAAAAATACGTTTCATAATTCTATATTTTAACAATCACGTACAACACTTCCCGTTTCCGGATCGAATTTCGTATATAAGTAAAGAAAGGGATTATTAACCGAATCTTCTTTTTTATTTGTTCCAACATTGTACGTTTTCAAATGAAGATGCGCTTTCATATTATAAGCATTTCCTGTTCTCCCTACCACTCCGATTATTTCTCCTGCCTTAACTTCCTTTCCAAAAAAGAGTTTCTGAGTATATTCATTTTTCTCTTTAACCTCGAGATGCCAGTAAGATACTTGAATCATCCGTCCATCCGGCAAACGGGTTTCAATTGTAATACGATTTCCAGCCGGATTTTTATCATTTGAATAGTCATCTGGATAATTTCCATCCAAATCTGGCATAGGCTGATCTGAAACTATCTTTATAACAGTTCCACCAAACATTGCATACACGTGAGTTTCTCCTTGTACCCCTTTCAGGTCAAGTCCATCATGGAATCTGCCGTTCCCATTTTTATCAACTCTTACATACCCCCAAGTGTTACTTTTCCAACTTCTATTGTCATCCGATATTTTCATCTCGGACAGAGGATTTGCCTCCATTGCAAGACTGTCAGCGCAGGGTTTTTTCTTCTCGGGATCGTCCGGTTTTTCGGGCTCCTTGGGGTCTTTGGGGTCTTGCGGAATATCGGGCGGATTGTAAGGAATCGGATCGATAAAGATAGGGGGATTGAACAGATTATAGGGATCTTTAATTACCCGAGGTGGCAACTTGCCATTTCCATCCCCTTCGTCATCATCTCCTTTTTCACTTTCGCCATCGTCTTCATCTCCGTTTCCATTATGGCTGCCGCCTCCTCCGCCACCGCCCCCAGCACCCCCGCCGGGACCATCGGGACCGCCCGGGCCCACCGGAAGACCCGGACCGCCGGGACCCGTATTCCCGCCCGTGGAACCGCCGGAAGAGCCGCCACCACCGTCGTCTCCTATACGGCCGTTGTTACAGGGCGGGAAGACGCCGTCGAAATCCATCGTTGCATAATAATCACCACCAATCTTAACAACATAGTAGAGCGCGCCAGTCGAATCGTAGAAACACTGCTTTCCCTCAAAATCCCATTCCACCTGCATTCGGGTCCGGGCCATCAACTCCGGATGAATGAAGACGCCTTTCATCAGTCGACGCAGCCGACGGTCGCGTTCGGCAGGGGAAAACTCCGGATCTCCCATAAAAATGCGCCCCAACAGCTCGCCTTCGTAATAGGAAGCCACGGCGGCAATAGCGCCGTCGAGCGTGGTGTATATCTCCAATCCGGAATAGTCGCAACGCTCGTCGCAGTTGGCGAACAGGCCGCTCAGATCGCCGTCGTAGGCATCGGCATAAATCCGATCGGGCACGATATAGCGCATATAAAGCGCCAGCGAATCCGTTTGACGCGATTTCACGACCAGCAATTTTCCGTAAGCCCGCACTTGATACATCGAACCGTCGGGCTGTCGGCGCAGGATGCGGAACACGCTGCCGGTCTCAGCCGCAACGTCCACACACGCCAGCCGTTCGTTCTGCGAGGGGCTTGAATCGCTCCAGTCGGGTACGATCTCCTGCACGGGAAAGGCACTCAGCGGCCGGTCGTCGCCGTCTGAACGGGTCAGCTGCTGCGTCCGGCTGTCAAAGAACGCCCGCGCCTCGTCGACCGTAAGCCCGCTCAGGGGTTGGTCCTCCGGTGGGTCCGGTGTCGGTTCCGGGTCCGAGCGCACACAACCGGCAAACACGGTCAGCACGAGAAGCAGCGGTTTGTAAAAATAGGCCTTTTTTCTCATTCGCCAAAGTTTTAAGGTTAAACAGTTGGTCGGATCGAATTTGTAAAGGAGCAAAGTTGTTGGGTAGAACGCCTCTCCCGCGGAAAATAGCTTTGCAGAGGTAGGGCCACAACCTGCGGAGGAACGCTAAATGCGGGCCTCCGCCGCCGGAGGCTGCGGCCCGCGCAGCTCGGGGAGCCGCAATACCGAAGATGAAGTTATCTAAAAAGTGGTAGAAATACAACAAAAGACAAGGCCGCACCCGAGGATGCGGCCTTAGACAGGATATTTGCGACTTTTTTACATACGCTCGGGAACCTCGATGCCCAGCAGCGCCATGCCGCTGCGGATGACGCGGGCCACCTCGGCGGCCAGCTGCAACCGCATGCGGCGCACCTCGGCGTCCTCCTCCTTGAGGATCGGGTGGTCGTGGTAGTAGCCGTTGAACTGCTTGGCCAACTCGTAGACGTAAGCCGCAACCACCGAGGGAGCGAAGCCCTCGCCGGCGCTCTTCACCACGGCCGGATACTCCGTCAGCGTCTTCACCAGGTCGATCTCCTCCGGGAGATAGGCCGCCTGCACGGCGCCTTCGTACGCGATGCCGGTCTCTGCGGCCTTGCGCAGCACGGAGCGGATGCGCGCATGGGTGTATTGGATGAAAGGCCCCGTGTTGCCGTTGAAGTCGATCGACTCGCGCGGATCGAACAACATTGTCTTCTTGGGGTCCACCTTGAGGATGAAGTATTTGAGCGCTCCCAGCCCGACCATCGTCGAGACGGCGTCGGCCTCCTCTTCGGTGCAGCCGTCCAGCTTGCCCAGCTCGGCGGACATTTCGCGGGCCGTCGAGACCATACCCTCGATCAGGTCGTCGGCATCGACCACCGTGCCCTCGCGCGACTTCATCTTGCCCTCGGGCAACTCCACCATCCCGTAGGAGAGGTGGGTGATATGGTCGCTCCAGTCGGCATAACCCAGCTTTTTGAGCACCAGTTTCAACACCTGAAAGTGGTAGTTCTGCTCGTTGCCCACCACATAGATCATATCGTCCAGCCGGTTGTCCTCGAAACGGCGGTAGGCCGTGCCGAGGTCCTGCGTCATGTAGACCGACGTACCGTCGCCGCGCAGCAGCAGTTTCTCGTCCAGCCCGTCGGCCGTCAGGTCGATCCACACCGACCCGTCGTCGCGGCGGTAGAAAACGCCCTTTTTCAGCCCCTCCTCGACGAGCGACTTGCCCAGCAGATAGGTCTGCGACTCATAGTAGACCTTGTCGAAATCGACGCCCAGCGCCTTGTACGTCACGTCGAAACCCGCGTACACCCAGCCGTTCATCATCTCCCACAGGGCGTACACCTCGGGGTCTTTCGCCTCCCACCGGCGCAGCATCTCCTGCGCCTCGCGCAGGATGGGAGCGTTCTTCTTGGCCTCGTCCTCCGACTGCCCCGCAGCCATCAGTTCCTTGATCTGCGCCTTGTAGTGCTTGTCGAACTCGACGTAGTACTTGCCTACCAGATGGTCGCCCTTCATGCCCGACGAAGCGGGCGTCTCGCCGTTGCCGTAAAGTTTCCACGCCAGCATCGACTTGCAGATGTGGATGCCGCGGTCGTTGACCAGATTGGCCTTGATGACCGTGTGGCCGTTGGCCCGAAGAATCTGCGCCACGGAGTAGCCCAGGAGGTTGTTGCGCACGTGCCCCAGGTGAAGCGGCTTGTTGGTGTTGGGCGACGAGTATTCGATCATCACGGTGCGCCCCGAGGCCGGAGCCTGCCCGAACCGCTCGTCGGCTGCGATCTCGGCGAAGCGCGCCGCCCAGAACGCATCGTCCAGCGAGAGGTTCAGAAACCCTTTTATCACGTTGAACGCCTTGATCTCCGGGACGTTCGTCTTCATATATTCACCGATTTCGGTCGCGGTGGCCTCGGGCGATTTGCGGCTCCGGCGCAGCAGCGGGAAGGTGACCAGCGTGTAGTCGCCCTCGAACTCGCGGCGGGTCTTCTGCACCTGCAGCTGCTCGCCCGCGAGCGGACCGTAGAGCGCCTCCACCGAACGGCGGACCGCATCCGAAATGAAAAGCTCGATATTCATAAACAGCAGAATTTAGGCTGCAAATTTAACCTTTTTCCGCGAATATTCAATCGCTGCCGCGCAGATTCGGGGCTGTTTTGCAGTGAAAGTTATGCCGGAAAGCAAACAATCGCTATATTTGCGGACACGACCCCGCATTGAAAGACCGCACCCCGCAACCGCTATGGAAATTCTCGTCATCCTCCTGCTGATCGTCCTCAACGGCCTGTTCGCCATGTCGGAAGCGGCGCTGATCTCCGCACGCCGCTCGAACCTGAGCGCCCGGGCACGGCAGGGCAACCGGGCGGCGGGCGAGGCGCTGCGGCTGGCCGAGGACCCCGACCGCTTCCTGTCGACCGTGCAGATCGGCATCACGCTCATCGGCATCGTCACGGGTATCTATTCGGGGGAAAAGCTCGCCGGTCACCTCGGCGCGCAGCTTGCCGCCTGGGGACTGCCCCTGCGGACGGCCGTCTCGGCGGCTCACATTTTGGTCGTGGCCGCGGTGACCTATTGCACCATCATCTTCGGCGAACTGCTCCCCAAACGGCTGGGCATGAACGCCGCCGAGCGGATCGCCATCCTCGTGGCCCGGCCCATGCGGCTGCTTTCGCGGATCGCCTCGCCCTTCGTGTGGCTGCTCTCGCGCAGCATCGAGGGCATCACCCGCCTGCTGGGCATCGGCCGGCAGACGAGCCGGGTCACCGAGGCGGAAATCCGCTCGATCGTGCGCGAGGGGACCGAGGACGGCGAGGTGCAGGCGGTCGAACAGCAGATCGTCGACCGCGTTTTCTCGCTCGGCGACCGCCGGGTAGAGTCGATCATGACCCACCGCAGCGAATTGGCCTGGATCGACCTTTCCATGACCGCAGGCGAAGTTCGAGAGCTGGTCGCCCGCGCGCCGCACAGCCTCTACCCCGCTGCCGACGGGAACCTCGACCGGCTTGCGGGGGTCATCCACCTCAAGGAGCTGTTCATGCACCTGGGCGACGCGGATTTTTCGCTGCGCGCCATCGTGCGTCCGGCCAAGCTCTTCCACGAACATACGGAGGTCTACCGCGCCCTCGAACAGCTGCGCAGCGAGCAGATCGGCTACGGGATCGTCTGCGACGAGTTCGGCGTGACGCAGGGCATCGTCACCCTGCGCGACATCCTCGAGGCGCTCGTGGGCACGATGCCCGGCGAGCACGAGGAGCCGGACATCGTCGTGCGCGAGGACGGCAGCTGCCTGATCGACGGGCAATGTCCCTTTTACGACTTTCTGGCTCACTTCGGCGTGGAGGACATCTACCCCAACGACTACAATACGCTGAGCGGCCTGCTGCTCGACGAACTGGAACATATCCCGCAGACGGGCGAGACGCTGCTCTGGAACGGATTCCGTTTCGAAATCGTCGATATGGACGGCGCCCGCATCGACAAACTGCTGGTTCGAAAAATTGCGACAGAATCATGAAAATAGCCGACATAGACCTCGGGGAACGCCCCCTGCTGCTGGCCCCGATGGAGGATGTGACCGACCCCTCGTTCCGCTACATGTGCAAGAAGTTCGGGGCCGACGTGGTCTACACCGAGTTCATCTCCTCGGACGGACTGATCCGCGACGCATGGAAGTCGCTCAAAAAGCTCGAAATCGACGAGGCCGAACGGCCCGTGGGCATCCAGATCTACGGCCACCTGATCGAGCCGATGGTCGAGGCGGCGCGGATGGCCCAGGCCGCCGGACCCGACATCATCGACATCAACTTCGGCTGCCCGATGAAGAAGATCGCCGGGCGCGGCGCTGGGTCGGGCATGATGCGCGACGTGCCGCTGATGGTCGAGATGACGCGCCGGATCGTCGATGCCGTCGACAAGCCCGTCACCGTCAAAACGCGGCTGGGCTGGGACGAGGAGACGAAAAATATCGAGGAGATCGCCCTGCGCCTGCAGGACGTGGGTATCGCCGCGCTGACGATCCACGGGCGCACGCGGGCGCAGCTCTACCGCGGCGAGGCGGACTGGACGCTGATCGGCAAGGTCAAGAACAATCCGCTGATTCGTATTCCGATCATCGGCAACGGCGACGTCGATTCGGGGCCGAAGGCGGCCGCGATGTTCGACCGCTACGGGGTGGACGGCGTAATGATCGGCCGGGCAACCTACGGCCGGCCGTGGATATTCCGCGAGGTGAAACACTTCCTCGCTACGGGCGAAGTGCTGCCCCAGCCGTCGGTTGCGGAGCGCGTGGCGATCGCCCGGGAGCATCTGCAAAAATCGCTGGAGGTCAAGGGCGAACACGTCGGTATTCTCGAAATGCGCCGCCATCTGACCAACTACTTCAAGGGGCTGCCCGATTTCAAGGCCACGCGCCTCAAGCTGGTCACCTCGCTCGATCCCGAGGAGCTGTTCGCAACGCTCGACGAGATCGCCTCCCGCTGGGGCGGCTTCGACCTGAGCGGCACGGTTCCCGCGCCGCTGTCGCACGAGCTGTAACGAAAATCCGGACGCTTGTGGAAAGCGTCCGGATTCCTTTTTCGGGCGGAAGTCCCTATTTGAGCACCCGCTCCACATAATCGCGGTAGTCTTTCACCACCGGAACGTACTCCTCGTCCTCGAACAGCGGCGAGGAGATCAGGAAGTCGGCCGAAGAGCGGTTGACCGCCGTCGGCACGTTGTAGAGCGTTGCCAGTCGCAGCAGCGCCTTGACGTCCACGTCGTGCGGCTGGGCCGACATCGGGTCCCAGAAGAAGATCAGGGCGTTGATCCGCCCGTCGGCGATGAGCGATCCCAGCTGCTGGTCGCCGCCCAGCGGACCCGATTTGAGCAGCGTGATCTTCAGTTCGGGCGTCTCTTCGTCCCCCTCGTCCGCCTGGTCGCGCAGCGTCTTCTCCACCATCTTTCCGGTCGTACCCGTGCAGACCAGGTGGTGGCAGCTCAGTTTCTTCGAATTCCAGTCGACCCACTCCGCCAGGTCGCGTTTCATGTTGTCGTGGGCAACCAATGCCAGTACTTTCGTTTTTTTCTCCATAACATCCTATCGTTCGGAAAGCCCGCAGGCTTTCGGTCAAATTTTTTTCGGCAGGCAGGGCCGCCTCCTTCGATGCCGGAGCGCAGCCTGTCCAAGCGAAAATTTCTCTGCGTGCAAAGATAGTGCAAGCGCAGCAGAATTATTAAATAATTTTAGAAAATTAACCGAAACGTAACAAAAAAGTCCGAGCCGCCGGCCCGGACTTTCGCTTACGCCTCCTCCTTCTCGGGGAGTTTAAATTCGGTGAAACCCGCTCGTATGAGCGTGTTGTACCACGCGAAGCACTTCTTGATGTCCGACAAGTGCACCCGGTCGCGGTCGTACTCGGGCAGCACCTCCGCAAAACAGGCCTTCAGCTTTTCGGGGGTCTCCTTCGGGTCGACGGACTCTTTGCCGCCGGTATGGGCGTAGATGCGCGTGAAGACCTCCGCCAGCGGAATGTCGTCGCCCTCGGTGAACATCGAAATCTCCGTGAGCGCGCTCACCTTCGCCGAGGCGGAGGCGTTCATGCGGCGGCCGTCGAGCAGCGATTCGACGATCACGCCGCGCGTCGACTGGGCCACGTATTTGAAAAGTCCCGGTTGTCCCGAGATAGCCAGAATCTCTTTGAGTTCCATATCGTTGATTTATAAGGTTATTCCACCGGATCGGGTTTGATCGGCTCGTCTCCGCCGTCGGTGACCGTGTATTCGTAGATGCGCGTACCGCTGATGACGTTGAAAGGCGTCTCGGCCACGATCTGGAACGACACCTTCGTGCCCGCCTCCTGCGCCGGGATGGCTTTCTCGGGTTTGTAGACCGCCTGCGTCTGCGACTGTCCCTGATAGAGCGTCGGTTTGGAGGACTTCATAGTGGTCAGGTCATCGTTCAGGTAGTAGGCGACCTGCGCGGCGCTCAAGCCGTAAGGACTGGTAATGACGACCTGGAGCGATACGGCATCGGTTGGAGTGACCATCACGGGCGTACGGGTCACCTCGCCGAACTCGGCCCCGGTCGAATACTCCGGTCCCAACTCTTTATTACAGGCGCTCAGCGCGAAAACGGCGGCGAGCGCCAAAAACATTTTTTTCATCGTTTTTTTCGTTTTAACCTCAGTTTTGTTTCATATGAACATCCAGCTGCGGGAAGGGGAAACTGAGACCCTCTTCCGGCAGCGTCTTGTAAATCTTCTCGTTATACTCGAAGAACACATCCCAGTAGTCGCTGTTCTTCGTCCAGGCGCGCAGCGTCAGGTTGACCGAGCTGTCGGCCAGCGCCGAGACATAGACCACGGGGGCGGGGTCCTTCAGCACGCGCTCGTCGCCGGCGAGCAGGTCGAGCAGCACGCGGCGCGCCGTATCCACGTCGTCGCCGTAGGAGATGCCCACCGACCAGTCCACACGGCGCAGTTCGGCGGTGGAGTAATTGTCGATGATGGCCGTGGCGATCGCATTGTTGGGAATGTAGATCGTCTGGTTGTCGACGGTGGTAATGACCGTCGAGAAGAGCTTGATTTCGCGCACCGTACCCGACTGTCCCTGCGCCGAGATATAGTCTCCGATGCGGTAGGGCTTCATCAACAGGATCATCACGCCGCCCGCGAAGTTCTGCGCCGTGCCGCTCAGGGCCATACCGATGGCCAGGGTGGCGGCCGAGAAGAGGGCGATGAGCGAGGTGACATTGACGCCCAGCGTCTGCACCACGATCATTACCAGGATCAGCGTGAAGACCACGCGGATCGTATTGCGCAGGAACGAACGCAGCGAGGTGTCCACCTTCCGCTTCTCGAAAGCGATGTCCAGCAGCCGCACGATGCGCCGCACGATCCAGCGGCCCACGAAATAGATGGCCAGCGCCAGCAGGATCTTCAGCACGATCCAGACCGACTGGCTGATCAGTCCGCTCAATACCTCGTGGTAGTCGAGGTTCATCAGTTTCTGGACCGTCTGGGCCAGATTGGCTTTCTGCACGCTGTCGGGCAGGATCAGGGGAGCCGGAGCGTCCGCCGCCAGGAAAAACCAGAGAATCTTCATTTCTTCATTTAGTTTGCCTGCAAAAATAGTAAAAAATAGAAACTTTATTAACTTTGTCTGAAATTAACCGACAAAGCAAACGGAAAACACCCCACCAATGAACACGAACGTAGAAATTATCCAGATCAATATATCGGGCGAGGACAAACCGGGCATGACCACGTCGCTCACCGAGATTCTCGCGCGTTACGACGCTTTCATCCTCGACATCGGCCAGGCCAACATCCACCAGTCGCTCACGCTGGGCATCCTGATCAAGACCACGGCCGACAAGTCGGGCAACATCATGAAAGAGGTGCTGTTCAAAGCGTCGGAGCTGGGCGTCTTCGTCCGCTTCACGCCCATCCCGGAACAGAAGTACGACGACTGGGTGGGGCGTCAGGGCAAGAACCGCTACATCGTGACCCTGCTGGGCCGCACCGTCACGGCGCGCCACATCGCCGAGGTGACGCGGGTCGTGGCCGAACACGGGCTGAACATCGACGCCATCCGCCGTCTGACGGGCCGCATGCCGCTGCGCGAGGACGACCGGGCCGCCAAGTCGTGCATCGAGCTTTCGGTGCGCGGATCGCTCTCCGACGAGGATCGCAGCACCATGCAGGAGCGGTTCATCAACCTCTCGGAGATGGGGCTGGACGTTTCGTTCCAGAAGGACGACATCTATCGCCGCAGCCGTCGCCTGATCTGCTTCGACATGGACTCGACGCTGATCGAAACCGAGGTGATCGACGAGCTGGCCGAGCGGGCCGGCGTGGGCGACCGGGTGCGCGAGATCACCGCCAGCGCCATGCGGGGCGAGATCGACTTCCGCGAGAGCTTCACCCAGCGCGTGGCGCTGCTCAAGGGGCTGGATGTCACGGTGATGGAGGACATCGCCCGCAACCTGCCCATCACCGAGGGGCTTGAGCGGCTGATGACCATCCTCAAGCGCGTCGGCTACAAGACGGCGATCCTCTCGGGCGGCTTCACCTACTTCGGCAACTACCTGCGCCAGAAATACGGCTTCGACTATGTCTATGCCAACGAGCTGGAGATCGAAGACGGGCGGCTGACGGGGCGCTACCTGGGCGAGGTGGTCGACGGCCGCCGCAAGGCCGAACTGCTGCGCCTGCTGTGCCAGTTCGAGGAGATCAACATCGCGCAGTCGGTAGCCGTGGGCGACGGGGCCAACGACCTGCCGATGCTCAACCTCGCAGGTCTGGGCATCGCCTTCCACGCCAAGCCCAAAGTCAAGGCCACGGCCCGGCAGTCGATCTCGACCATCGGGCTGGACGGCATCCTCTACTTCCTCGGACTGAAAGATTCGCGCATCGAGCAGTAAGCCCATGCGCCGGCTCCCGATCCTCGCTGCGGCGCTGCTCGTGGCGGCCTGTTACGACTCGTCGTTCGGCGAGCGGGAAGACGGCGCGGCCCCGGAACCTGCGACGACCACCCTTGCGGAGCTGCGCGACCGCTTCGTCGGGACGACCTTTCCCGTCACGGGCGAGGTGGTGGTCAAGGGAACGGTCACCACCTCCGACCGCAGCGAGAACTTCTACCGCACGCTCTGCATCGAGCACGAGGGCGCGGGGCTGGAGGTGATGGCCGGCATTGACCACCTGCACAACGACTATCCCCCGGGCTGCCGCGTGACGCTCCGCCTGCGCGGGCTGGCGCTCGGGCAAAGCCGCGGCGTGTTGCAGGCGGGACGCATGCCTGCGCCCGGCAGCGGCTACCCCACCGACTACATAGGCTCCCCGGCAGCCGTCGGACTCTGCCTCGTCCGCGACGGCGAGACGCTCGAACCCGTAATCCCCGCCACCCTTACGATCGGAGAGCTGACGCCCGCCAGGTGCGGCACGCTGGTGCGCATCGGGCCGGTGAGCTACACGCCCGAAGAACTTGCGTCGGGCGCATGGGCGGGCTACAAACGTTTCTGCGATGCGTCGGGAGCAGCCGTCTACACCTACGTCCGTGCCGGAGCCGCCTTTGCCGCCGAAGAGGTCCCCGCCGGGGTCTGCTCGCTCACGGGTATTCTGCAATACGACGACGGCGAGGGGCGCTACATCCTCAAACTCCGCGATGCGAACGACTGCGCGCACTGAACTTCTCGGAATCGCCGCCGTGCTGCTGCTTGCCGCGTGCGACCGCTCGTCGGAGATCGCCTACGACGATACGCCCGATGCGGTGCGCTCGATTGCCTACCTGCGCTCGTTGTGCACCGGCGCGAGCGTTCCCGTCCGGGAGCAGCTCGTCGTCCGCGGCACGGTGGTCGGCAACGACCGCTACGGGGAGTTCCCCGAAACGCTCGTCGTGCAGGATGCGAGCGGCGGCATTTCGATCGACATCGAGCACCCCGCGCTGGCGGACGACTACCCGTTCGGAGCATCCGTGACGGTTTACTGCAACGGGTTAGTCCTGAACGATTACGGGGGCAATATCCGGCTCGGCACGGCGCCCGGCCAATACGGCACGGGGCGCATCCCGCGTGCGGAGCTGGCCCGCTACCTGCGCCGCAACCCTGCATCGGCGTCGCCGCCCGAACCCGTGCCGCGCACGTTCGGGGAGTTGTCGATGCGTTACGTCGACACCTACGTCCGCTTCGACGGGGTTCGTTTCATCCATCCGGGCAGCTGGTGCGACCGCGATCCCGAGACGGGTCGCATGCTCGCCACCGAGCGGGAGATCGTCGACCGCACGGGGCGCACGCTGCGGGTCCGCACCGCGGGTAGCTGCCTCTATGCAAGCGAGCCCGTACCTTCCGGCACGGGCTCCATACGGGGGATTCTCGACTATTTCAACGGCAGTTACGCCCTGCGCGTGGTCAACCGCGACTTTGCGTTCGTCAACGCTGCAACGCCTCCCAGAGCATATCCTTCAGGCGGGCGATATTCAGCCCCGACACCGACGAGATAAAGACCGACGGCACGCCCTCGGGCAGGTGCTCGCGCATCTGTCCGATCAGCTCATCGTCGAGCATGTCGCACTTGGTGATGGCCAGCAGCCGCTCTTTGTCGAGCAGTTCGGGGTTGTACTGCGTCAGCTCGCCCAGGAGCACCTCGTAATCGGCACGGATGTCGTCGCTGTCGGCCGGGATCATGAACAGGAGCACCGAATTGCGTTCGATATGGCGCAAAAAGCGCGTTCCCAGGCCGCGCCCCTCGTGTGCCCCCTCGATGATACCGGGAATGTCGGCCATGACGAACGATTTGTGGTCGCGCACCTCGACGATCCCCAGGTTGGGTTCGAGCGTGGTGAAGGCGTAGTTGGCGATCTTGGGCTTCGCGGCGGAGACCACCGACAGCAGCGTCGATTTGCCCGCGTTGGGGAAGCCGACCAACCCCACGTCGGCCAGCACCTTCAGTTCGAGGATGAAAGTCCCCTCCTCGCCCTCTTCGCCCAGCTGGGCGTAACGGGGCGTCTGGTTGGTGGCGCTCTTGAAATGCCAGTTTCCCAGCCCGCCGCGACCGCCGCGCAGCAGCACCAGCTCTTCGCCGTCGGCCGTCACCTCGCCCACCGTTTCGGTCGCGGTAGTACCGTCCTCGCACTCCACGACCCGCTTGGCCACCGTGCCCAGCGGCACGGGGATCACGATGTCCCGGGCATCCTTGCCCGACGAACGCGCGCCCGAGCCGTTCCCGCCGTCCTCGGCGAACTGGTGGCGCTGGTATTTGAGGTGGATGAGCGTCCAGTACTGCTTGTCGCCCTTGAGCACGATGCTGCCGCCCTTGCCGCCGTCGCCGCCGTCCGGACCGCCGAACGCGACGAATTTCTCGCGCCGGAAGTGTGCCGAACCGCCGCCGCCGTGACCCGAGCGGGCGAATATCTTCACGTAGTCTACGAAGTTGGAACCTGCCATAATCTCGTTCAATACCGGACGTGCGACTTGCTGCATCCTATGTGCATGCCGCCCGTCCGTGGATTCAGGCTGCAAAGGTACAAAATAAAAACGAAACCGAAGCCGGGGCGAAAATAAGACTGCCGAAGCCGATGGGTTTTTGCTTTGGACCGCCAAGTCGGCGGGCCGAAATTCACTTTTCCTGTCCTCGACCTTTAGGTCGGCGGGCCAAAATACGGTTTGCCTTGTTTCGATTCGAAGAACCGGCGGGTCGCAGCCTCCGGACGCGGAGGCCCAAAAGAATAGTCGCCCCGGATAGTCGTTGGTCTGACCAACATAATACGCTTTCGATCGTCGAGCTTCGCGGCGTGCCGCCGCGTTTACAAATCTGACCCCACCCCCGACCCCTCCCTCGGGAGGGGCGAAGAACATCAGATATAATTTTTTGCATGCCGGCAGCGGCTCGAAGAGCCGGCGGGCCGCAGCCTCCGGCGGCGGAGGCCCAAAAGGATAGTCGCACCGGATGCTGGTCGGTCAGACCAATGTAAACACGCTCTCTATCGTCGAGCCTCG
>NZ_DBFWLF010000027.1:0-41153 GCF_048465635.1 Alistipes sp. | reverse complement strand
ACGCTGTCGACGAAGCTGATGCTGGCTTTCGACGACACCCACATCGAAAACATCTTCACGCTGCCGCGGCTGAAGAGTTTTCTGCAAAAGTCACCGTACGGCATCCGGTTCGACATCGCGCCGCAGGAGTTGGAGATACACATGGAGCGCGTGCGCAAAGCGGGCGAGATCATTGAAAACTACTGCGGACTGCGGCTGGAACTCTACAAGGAGTTGAGCGAACGGTAGACCCCCGACGAATGCGAAGCGGGCTTGGGATCGATTCCGGTCCGAAGCCCGCTTACCTATTAACTGCCGGGCAACCTGTTTGCCGGAAACAGTGTCGAGCACCCTGCCTAAAAGCGAAAAACAAGGGATTCGAAGTGCGAAGCACTCGCGGGGCGACCGCTGAAATCAATATCTTCCCGCCCCGCAACCCCTGTTTGCGAGAATGGCTCACGACCGACGAAAGGAACGGCAAAGCGTAGCTTTTTTGTGCACAGGCTGCGCCGGAAAACTCGTTTGCCGGAAGCAGCGGGCACAAAAAACGACAAAACGAAACCGTTTTGTCGCCGCTCCTTTGAACGCTTGCGGAAAGTGAGGGATTCGAACCCCCGGAACCTTGCGGTTCAACGGTTTTCAAGACCGCCGCGATCGACCACTCCGCCAACTTTCCGGGAACAAAAGTAGCACGGATTTTCCATTCCGCCAAATCTTCGTTCCGATTTATCCCGGCAGGCGGAATCGCCGTCCGAAACAGTCCGCGAATTTTTGACTTTCCCGAAAAAAGGCTAACTTTGTCCGTAAGTTAGGTATCAAGGGGACCTCTTCACACCCCACGTAAGGCGATGAACAAAGCACAGTTGGTCGAGGCGATCGCCCTCGACGCGAACATGACGAAGGTCGAGGCCCGCAAGGCGGTCGACGCGATGATCCGTACGACCGTGCAGGCGCTCCGCCAGGGCGACCGGCTGACGCTCACGGGGCTGGGCACGTTCTGCGTCCAGCAGAAAGCCGCGCGCACGGGCCGCAACCCGCGCACGGGCGCCGCCGTGAAGATTCCTCCCCGCAAAACAGTCAAATTCCGCCCGGCGGTCGAGATCGAATGACCGCGGGCCATAACGCACCGCCATGCCCGAAATCTCCCTGCGCGCCGAGCAGATGCCGGCGTCTCCGATACGCAAACTCGTACCCCTGGCCGAAGCGGCCCGTGCGCGCGGCACGAAGATCTACCACCTGAACATCGGCCAGCCCGACCTGCCCTCGCCGCAGGTGGGGCTCGACGCGCTGAAAAAGATCGACCGCAAGGTGCTCGAATACAGCCCCAGCGACGGTTACCGCTCGCTGCGCGAGAAGCTGGTGGAGTACTACGCCCAGTACCAGATCAAACTCACCCCCGAGGAGATCATCATCACCACGGGCGGCTCGGAGGCCGTGTTGTTCGCCTTCATGTCGTGCCTCAATCCGGGCGACGAGATCATCGTGCCCGAGCCGGCCTACGCCAATTACATGGCTTTCGCCATCTCGGCCGGGGCGGTCATCCGACCCGTGGTCTCCTCCATCGAGCAGGGGTTCGCGCTGCCCGACGTGGCGGAGTTCGAAAAGCTGATCAACGAGCGCACGCGCGGCATCCTGATCTGCAACCCCAACAACCCGACCGGCTACCTCTACACGCGGCGCGAGATGGACCGCATCCGCGACCTGGTCCGCAAGTACGACCTTTTCCTCTTCTCCGACGAGGTCTACCGCGAATTCATCTACACCGGGTCGCCCTACATTTCGGCCTGCCACCTCGAGGGCATCGAACAGAACGTCGTGCTGATCGACTCGGTGTCGAAACGCTACTCCGAGTGCGGCATCCGCATCGGGGCTTTGATTACCAAGAACCGCCGCCTGCGCGACGCGGTGATGAAGTTCTGCCAGGCGCGGCTGTCGCCCCCGCTGCTCGGTCAGATCGTCGCCGAGGCGTCGATCGACGCACCGCGGTCGTACGGGGCGGAGGTCTACGAGGAGTATATCGAGCGGCGCAAATGCCTGATCGACGGGTTGAACCGCATTCCGGGCGTCTATTCGCCCATCCCGATGGGGGCATTCTACACCGTGGCGCGGCTGCCGGTCGACGACAGCGACGCATTCTGCGCATGGTGTCTCGAGGAGTTCAGCTACGAGGGCGAGACGGTGATGCTCGCTCCGGCGTCGGGCTTCTACTCCGATCCCGCGCGCGGCCGCAACGAAGTGCGCATCGCCTACGTCTTGAAAAAGGAGGATCTGGAGCGGGCGCTGGTCATTCTCTCCAAGGCGCTCGAAGCCTACAACGCCCGCAAATAGCGGTTGCTCCGAAGAGGCAGACCGTCGCTTTGTCGGTAAGACCGGAAGCGACGCGGACATCCTTTCCGCAGGCTTTCGCGGGACCGGATAATCCGGCCAAACTTATGCCATTCAGTACACTTTTCGGGAATTTTCGGCCAAAAAGTTTGGGCAGAGGGGATAGTTTTTCTAACTTTGCCCCGATTTTGCACACCCAACGGTGCGCGCAGTATTAACCAAACCAATCACTTATGAAAAAAATTCTCCTGTTGCTGGCTGCCGCAGCCGTCGCCACGGGCGCATTTGCCGAAGGCTACCAGGTAAACAATATGTCGGCCAAGCAGACCGGTATGGGACACGTCGGAACGGCCATGAAGCTCAACTCGGAGTCGATCTTCTTCAACCCCGCGGCCACGGCCTATCAGTCCTCGAAATTCGACATCTCGGCCGGGTTCACGGGCATCCTTTCGAACGTCCACTACCGCTCGCTGCCGACGATGGCCAACGGCTACGTCAGCGGTCCCGAGGAGAAGTCGGACAACAAGCTCTCGACCCCGATTCACGTCTATTTCAACTACAAACCCACCGAACGGCTGGCCGTCGGTCTGGGCTTCTACACCCCCTACGGCTCCGCGATGAACTGGGGCGACAACTGGTCGGGGTCGCACCTGGTGCAGCAGATCAACCTGAAAGCCTACACTTTCCAGCCTACCCTCTCATTCAAGATTTTCGACAACCTGTCGATCGGTGCGGGCCTGATGATCTCGTGGGGTAACTTCGACCTGTCGCGCTCGCTGCTTTCGGCCACGACGCGCCGCAATCTGATCGCCGACACGCTCGACCCCTCCATCGTCCAACTGACGGGAGCCATCAACAGCGGCATGCTCACGGGCGAGGCACTGGCGCAGGCGACCGCCAAACTCAAAACCCTCGAAGGCGCCAAAGGCTATCTCGAGGGCACGATGGACCGATCGTTGGTGTCGGCCAAGCTCGAAGGCGACGCCGATGTGGCCATCGGCGTGAACGCAGGGTTCCTGTGGGACATCACCGACAAATGGTCGTTCGCCATGACCTACCGTTCGCGGCTGAACATGAAGGTCGGCCGGGGCCACGCCACCATGAACATCGACCCCACGACCGCCGGCCTGATCGCCCAACTCGCCCAGCTCAAACCCGGTCTGGTCGACATCCCGGCACTCGATCAGGGTACGTTCAACGCTGAGCTGCCGCTTCCGACCGTCGTAACCTGGGGCGTGTCGTTCCGCCCGGTTCCCAAGTGGGAGCTTGCCGTCGACCTGCAATGGAGCGGCTGGTCGGCTTACAAGGCACTGAACGTCTCCTTCAACGAGGAGGACCTTCATATCAAGGATATCTATTCGGTAAAGAACTACTCCAACACGCTGGCGTTCCGCTTCGGCGCCCAGTACCGCGCCACCGACTTCCTGACGGCCCGCATGGGTATGTACGTCGACGAAAGCCCCGTGAGCAGCGACTACCTCAACCCCGAAACCCCGTCGATGACCAAGGTGGCCTACACGGCCGGTCTGAGCCTGCGCCCGACCAAGTGCCTGTCGATCGACCTGGCATACAGCTATATCTCGGCCGCCGATCCCGAGCGCACGGGTTCCTATCCGCTCTACAAATACACCACGGGCGAGTTGGAAGAGGTCTTCTCGGGCAACTACAAGCTGCACGCGAACGTATTTTCGATCGGTGTGGGTCTGAGCTTCTAAAATCGGAAAATTATTATTACTTTTGCGGTGCGCTTCCCCCGGGGGAAACGCACCGCAATCGTTTCGGCCTCATAGTTCAAGGGATAGAACGAGGGTTTCCTAAACCCTAAATTCGCGTTCGAGTCGCGGTGAGGCTACCAATCGGCCCGAGGTTCCGGCCGAAAAACTCCCCTCTTTCGGAACCGGGCGGACGCGCAGAAAGCCGTCTGTCGAAACGGCTCTAATTAACCGGATAGTCTTTCGGATAGATTACTCCCGTATGCGTACAGGTCATCCCGAATGCCGAGGCGACAGCGTTGAATGTCGAAAGGCGGTTCGGAGCGCCCGGTACTTTCTCGAAAAAGATGCCGCCGGCATCTCTGTTTACAGACATCGTGGTACGCGCTTTTACAACCCTCTCGCTAGGCGGCATGTCTAAATCTATCATGTAGGGACAATAACGTGTAAGAGGAATTTCAAAGCCGGGGGTTGTGCAGTAACCGTTTAACTGGGGGCAGCAACAACGTTCAATGTAGCTGGCGATTTCATTAGAGAAATAGCAGCTATACCCCCGATCGTACACACACAGCATCTTATCCGTTTTTCGGCGAAGCGCTACTACCAGATTGCTGTACGAGGTCGAATTGGCAGCGGGCCAGTTATTGATCCCGTAGGCGGCCCATTCGTCGTTGAGAAAGTAACCGTCCACCCGTGAGTCATAGGCCGTCAGGGCATCCGTGAACGTTTCGATTTGCGCAGC
The DNA here is from genome assembly GCF_048465635.1 of Alistipes sp. Lineage (GTDB taxonomy): Bacteria > Bacteroidota > Bacteroidia > Bacteroidales > Rikenellaceae > Alistipes. Next base: position 36,395 of record NZ_DBFWLF010000027.1, on the reverse strand, counting down.
GGTCAGGTTGGAAAATCCCGCACCGGACTGATCCCCCTCGACCCAAAGCAGGACCTTGATGCCCTTCGCCTGCAACGGCTCGATGTATTGCTGCGGGTTGTCCAACACCTGTTTCAACTCTTTCGTAAACGAAAGGTACACCCGGTTCAAACGGTCGCCTCCGATGGTTGCGCCCCATAGCGCGATGTGGGTGAAGAACCGCGTACTGTCCGACAGCAGGTATTCGCCCGCATTGCGCGGATCGACGTTATTCGCCTCGACCGTCGCCATGCGGTAAAAATCGCCGAGAGAGGTGGCGCGCGTTTGCGGGACCGCCGCTCTTACGCCGCTCTGCGAAAACTCAGCCTTTTCGCAACCGGTCAGGCCGACAAGTGCGGCCAGCAGCAACCATAGGTAGATCTTTTTCATGGTAAAGTAATTTTAGGATCGGGTAAAGTTCGAGAAGTAAAACCCGCGCACCGCTTATGCGGTGCGCGGGGACACTCAAAGCGACGCTTTATACCTCACTTTTCAAAGGATTGGAAAGATTAATTTCCATAATCTTTCGAGTAGGTCTTGCCCGTGTGGGTGCAAGTCAGCCCGAATGCCTGCGCGGAACCGTTCAGTGCTGAAATCACGGAAGAGGGCGACATGGGCAGGTTGAAGAACGTAACACCGCCTGCATTCGCATTCTTCGCCAAATTCGTGCGAGCTTTCGCAACCGTTGCCGAAGGCGGGTAAGTCAGATCGCAGAAATAGGGGCAATACTTCGACACCGAAATCGGGAAACTCGGATTGGCGCTGTAGCCGTTCAGGCCGCTGTAGCTTGCAAAATCCACTACATTGGCAGCTGCCGAGCTGATATAGCTCGCATAGGAGTAATCGAATACCGAAATCTGTTTGCCGGCAGCAGCTTTTGCCCGCAAAGCGATGATCAGGTTGCTGAACGAGGTGGAGTTGACCCCAGGATACCCACGGGTTCCGTACTCGGCCCACTCGTCGTCAAAATCCCAACCGTCGAGCACGTTCTCGTAGGATACGAGATCGGCGACGTAGGTATTGATCTGAGCCGTGGTGAGGTTGGAGAAGCCGGCTCCCGTGTGGTCGCCCAGGTTGCCCATGATAACCCGGATGCCCTTGTCGCGCAGAGGCTGAATGTACTTGGCAGGATTACCGAGGATGGCGGCGTTGTTGGGGTTGTTGTAGTTGTGTACATTCCCGTTGGCGTCGCCGCGGATGTTGGACGCAAAGAGGATGACGTCCGTAAAGAAGGGGGTTCCGTCGGGGAGCAGGTACTCGCCGGCGTTCAGCGGATTCACGTCATTTACCTCGACGTAAACCACGCGGCGGAAGTTCGACCAGTCCGAAGCACGCGTTTCAGGCATAGTGCCCTGATCGGTCGGTTCGGTGATCATCGTTTCATCGGTGCGATCGCACGCGGTGAAAACAAATGCAGATGCAGCAATCAGCATGCAGGCTGCTTTGAAAAAATTCTTTTTCATTTTTTGTTTTGTTGGTTTAGGTTAATAAAAAAGTGAACTATAAAGGTGCTTGAGTGTTTTATTACTACCAATCCTTATCGAACGAATGATAAAATTGCATGTATTCACGGGTTATCTGTGTGTCGTAAAGCATACCGTCGTATTCCAGGTTTTCATCGGTCAACGCCTCGCATAGAATCTGGTTGAATGTGCCGCCCGGTCCTAATTCCGTGCCCTGCATGGTCGACGGAATGTCGTAGAAAGCAAAGATATTCGCTGCTTCCTGATGGTTCCTGTAAAGGTCGATGATGGCCGGCTTCAAAAACTCCTTGTTTTTATACATCTGCGTGTCGTTGTATATTTTCAGCAGCACGCTTCCCCACTTCGACGTTTCCAGGCCCGCAACAGGTTTCAGTTCGGCTCCCTCCTCGTACGGATTGACGACCTTGTCGAAAACTCCCGACCAGGCCATGTCGATATACTGTCCGACCTCGATTCCGTCCTGTGCCGCCGCCAGGAAATCGGTACTTTCCGCATCGCAGGCCACGGTCACGAGACGCTCGCTCCCCAAAGCCTCTTTGGTGGCTTTGATCAGCTTGACATAGGAGGCGGGGATTGCCTCGGGCATACCGTCCTTGCCGTACAAGGCGTCGATGTCGAAGAAGTTGACCCCGTCGAGTTGGTAGTTATCGCAAACATACTTGATCTGGTAAACGAAGTCGGTAATTTGCTCGTCGGAGAGGTTGCAGAATCCCAGACCCGTATTGCCGCCCTGGATGCACATCAGGACCTTGCGACTGCTTTTGCGAAGGGGCAGGAGGTAAGTGTCCCGGTTGTCGAGCACATACTGCAAATCCGCTCCCAGTTCGAGGATGGCACGGCCGTTGGTCTCGTGCTGCTTGATCGCCGCCTTTCGCAGGATTTCGACATCGATCCACGTCTTCGTCGCTTCAACATCGTTGAGCATGTCGTAGCACCATACCGAGAACTGCATTCCCACCAGCGGGTTCATCTCTTCGGTGTTGACATAGCAGATGATTTTGAACCCGAGATCGTCCAGCTCGCTCTCTTCGATATGCTCGGCGACGACCAACCGGTAGTAGAGAATCTGTTTTTCGGCAGCGGCGTCCACCCCCGCCCCGGCGACGCTTGCGCGCAGCGGCAACAGATACATGCCTTTCTCCACGCCGTCGCGGCTGAACGAAAGCGAGAGCTTGTCCGAAACCTTCGCGCCCTGGGCGATGGTGAAGGTCTTGCCGTCGGGGAAGGCAACCTTCTCCACCGGGAACAGCTTCAGTTTCGCCTCTTCCGTCTTACCCTTGTTGTATTCATCCACGAGGGACTCGTCCACATCGACCGCGACGGTGATCGGCTGAGCCGCGGGCTGCGACACCCGATAGAGGATCGCATCCACGGTAGGCTGGCCCTCGTCGATCTTCAGAAGAGAGGTTTGCTCGGGGGTTTTCTCCCGGCGCAGGACACCGCCGACGGCGGTAATGTCCTCCTTGTCCGGCATCTTCCCGGCCTTGCGGGTGAAGTCATCGGCTTCGCAGGCCGCCAATGCGGCGATCGTGAGGCAGAAGACCGCAAGCCGCATCAGCGCACAACTGTTTCTTTTATTTTTCATAATCCAGTTCGTTTACGTTATTCTTGCTTGTTGAGCTGCGGAATTTCGATCGAAGTGTCCCACTTGAGATCGGTGTGCGAGACGGCATCGTTGCCATACATGGACAGGTCCTTGATGACGTTGCCTTTGCCCTCGTTGAATTTCCAGTAGCCGCGCAGTTCGGGTTTCTCCGACGGATTTTCCACGTCGTACATGTCGCGCCAGATCTCCTCCCGCGTTCGGGCCACCGACCATACGCGCACCTCGGCGACATTGCCGCAGAGCTGACGGAAATTGTCGTAGCTGTATCCGATAAAGAACTGCCGGGCATCCGACTCCTCGGGGTTCTCGGCCAGCGCGCGAAGCCCGAGGTTGATCGCTTTCACGGTCGGGGCTACCGTCGTGCGGCTCTGAAGCTGCCCGTTGACGTAGATGTACGCTTCGCCCGTGGCGAGATCGTAGGTGAAAGCGATGTGATACCACTCTTCCAGCGAGAGGAGCTTCCCGCTGTTCTTCTCCGGGAACTTACCCAGGCTCACGCCCGAGCCGTCGACCTGAATTTGCTCGGCATTAAAATTCGTGTCGCCGATACGCAGCAGCAGATGCTGCTCGACGCCCATGATCGTAGAGAGTTTCTCTTCGATGTAGGTCGACGTGGGTCCGGCATAGTGGAAGTCGTGGACACGAACGATCGCCTCGTAGGTTACCGCCGTCAGTCCGTTCACGCAATCGGCGCTTCCGGGCTTGTCGTAGCCGGGAATTTCGATCCAGTTGTCGGTGAGGATCGCCGCGGTGGTGATTGCCGAAGAGCGGCGCACGAGGTAGTAAACCGTCTTGGAACCGTTCAGGAGCGACACCCCGTCCGCCGATACGATCGTCACGGGAAAGAGGTACGTCTGGTCGATTTCGAGCTGATCCAGCCCTTTGAAATGAATCGTCAGCGGCAGCGACACCGACTTCCCGGCCTCGATGAGGGCCGTACGCACGGGGAAATCGTAGTATTTCTCCTCGAGCATCGTATACCTGGTCTCGTGGCGGGCGTTGTACCCCTCGACGAGCGAAGCGTCGGGGGCGAACTCCACCTCTGTATCGACCGTTGCCGGACAAATCAGCACGGCCGACAATTCCCGGTCGAGTTCGCTGACGGTCTTCTTGAACGTTACATTGCTGTCGCTGGTCGTTTCGGCAACGTCGATGTAGGCCGCGTTATCGAAAGGATAGCTGTCTGCGTGGTCCGATTCGCAGCCGGAAAGCAAAAAGGCAAAGGCGGCTGCGGCGATAAATATCTTTCTCTGTTTCATGGGATATATTATTTAGCGGCGGGGTTCAACAGTCCGATTGCCTGCTTGGTTTGCCGGTAGTTGATATACGCATCGAAATAATCCTCACCGACGTGGTAGACGCCCAGTCCTGCCAGCGGTCCCATCGTGATGACGCTTTTGGCCGTCTCCAAGACCGAGGGCTGGAACTGAAGCGCATCGTCGGTAAGTCGTCCGGTAGGATCGGCCGAGACGATGAGTTTGGCCATCGGCACGCCGGCGAAGTTGACCGCATAGTCGATCTGACTCCGAAGGTTGAACGTGTTACCGATTTCGAGCGTGTTCAGGATGCAATAAGCGAACTTGTCGTGGTCCGCCTTGGGAATGAAGAGCGGATTCCCCTCCCAGACGAGCAGCAGCGACCGACCGGCGAATTTTCCGACCACGGCCGCGGCGGCGTCCTTCGCATCGGCGGTCATGGGACCGTCGTACGTTACGGTAATTCCGTCGAAACCGTAAGCGGCCACCTTCTCCGCCACCTGATCGAGGTATTTGCCGAACGCAGCGGCGTCCATCGTTGCGGAGCGGGCATTGTAGTCGATCGCATAGAGGATTTTGGTCCCTTTGCGCTGCGCCTGCGGAATGTCCTCGATGTCGTATGCAGAGAGGTTGTCGGCATTGGCCAGGGTCACGATGTCGAGCGAGTCGGGCAGCGAACGCAGGAAGACCTTTTCCGATCCCGGCACTTGCGGAGCGTTGTCGAGCGAGGCCAAAACGACGTAGTGCTCGCTCGATTTGTAATCCCTGAGCGCCTTGCAGTAGGCCTCGTACTGTTCCGGATCCTGCTCATCGGGGGTGAGAATAGCTTGGTCGATCGCCTCAATATCCGTGTCGCAGGCGGTGAAGCAGCATGCGACGGGGAGAAAGAGGGCGAGAATCAGGTATTTTAAACTGTATTTCATATCGTGCCTTAATTTAAGGGTTTGCAATCCCACCAGACGCGGGTTCCGCCTTCGTCGGGACCGCCGAGCATGGAGACGGCGGCCTGGACGTTGGTCCGGTTCTCGGAGTACTCTTCCGACGGATAGGGCAAGCGGCGCATGCCGTATTTCGAGTTGACCGTGCCGCCCGATTTATTGTCCACCACGGGCATCAGCTTCGGATAACCCGTGCGTCGGTATTCTGCCCACGCCTCGTTGCCGAGCGGGTAGATGGCGATCCACTTCTGGGTGATGATGCGTTCGAGGTTCGTTTCGAAATCCGCCTCTTCGTCCCACTTGATCGTGATGCGGCTCTGCGGCAATGCGGTGTTGTTTTCGGTCACGCCCAGCGGATCGGTGTACGCTTCCGGAATGTTGGCTTCGTCGGCTATGTACTCCGTCGGATCGCCTGCGCCCCACTGCTCGAACGAGAGGGTGATCCCCTGCTCGTAGTAGGTCTGTGCCGAAGCGGCGCTGCCGAAGCGGAATTCGTATTCGGCCCGCAGGAAAGCGGTCTCCGCCGCCGTGAACCAAAGGATCGGATCGGTCTGCTCGATCGCCATACGCGAGCAGGCTGCAACGGCCTTGTCCTTGTTCGAGGGCGTCGTGCCGATTCGCAGACCGTAGTAGCCTTTGACGGCCGCTTCGCCCTCTCCGACCGTACCCTGCGTGAACATCTTGGGCATCCGCGGGTCCTTGTATCCCCTCATGTAGCAAAGAATATCGGCCCCCACGGCGTGGTCCTTCCAGCTGTTCCACGGCAGCGTCATGTGGTTGAGTTCGGTCTGGAGCCTGGCATTGTCGTCGTTGGTTTCGATCAGCCCGCCGTTGATGGCCTCCAGCGCCAGGGTCTTGGCGGTCCCCTCATCGATGTACGCCAGGCGCATGGCCATACGCAACTTGAGCGAGTTGGTGTACTTGATCCATTTCTTCAGATCGCCGCCATATACCAGGTCGTATTCGCCGAACGCCTCCGTACTCAGCTCGCGGTTACGCTCCAACGATTCGAGCGCGAGGTCGAGTTCCTTGAACATCTGCTCGTAGACGGCCTGCTGCGAGTCGTAGGGAACCGTCAGCCGCTCCTTCTTGTCCTCGACGATTTTCGAGTAGGGAATCGGTCCGTACGCATCCGTCAGGCGGTGCATGATGGCGACGCGCAGGATGTCGGCCAACGCCAGGGCGACTTCATTGTCCGACTTGTTGATGATCCCGCGGTAGGACGGGTACGTTTGCGTGATGACGTCCACGAAAGGCGCTTTGAGCCAGTCGGCGGTAGGATTGAAGGTCGAGAATTTGGTCTCCCAACTGTCGACGGTCGCTTCGGCGTATCCGCCGTAGCTCTGGCCCGCAAGCAGTTCGGCGAATTGGTAAAGGTGTTCCTCGGTGGGGATAACCATGCTTTCCAACTTGGTTATCTTAGCTCCTACCAGATAGTTGTCCCCCTCCAACTCTTTGTCGGTCGCCTCGCTTTGATTGCGGTTGTAGTCCTCGAAGTTATCCAGACAACTTTGTAAGCAGCCTACGACCGCGACAAGAACAGCAACACGAAAAATCATAAGAATCTTGTTCATAGTCGTCAGAATTTAAGGTTTATATTGAAGCCCATATTGCGCGTGGAAGGCATCATGAAGTAGTCGATGCCCTGATAGAAGTTATTGGTCGACGCAACGGCTTCGGGATCGAACGGGGCCTTGCAGTACATCATCCACAGGTTGCGGCCCACGAATGAAACGGTCAGCGAGCAGACATTTCGGAACCATTTGCGCGGGAACGTATAGGCCAGCGAAAGTTCCGACAGACGGACGTTGGTAGCCGAGTAGGTATAGTACTGCGGAATGCCGCTCTGCGCGCCGATGGTCGTGTACCACGTCTCGGGATTGACCATCGAGCGGCCGTTGACCAGCACGCCTCCGGCATCCCGCGCCGCGGCCGATGCCTCCGAAACGCCGAAAAGGTCCATGTTGGCCTGCGTGGCCGAGTAGACGATACCGCCGATGCGGGCCGAGATCAGGAAACTCAGGTTGAGGTTCTTCCAGGAGACGTTGTTTCGCCATCCGAGGTTATAATCAGGGAATACCGAACCGAGCTTCATGTCGGGCAGGTTGTCTTCGATCACCACATTTCCGGCCTCGTCGATTTCGATGTTGCCCTTGTCGTCGCGCCGCAGGTCCGTTGTCGAGTAGAGGTCGCCCATCGAGCCGCCCTCCTTAAGGATGAACTTGGCACGTCCCATTTTGTTGATTTCAAGCCGATCGAGGCTGATCGTCTCGTCCGCAAGCGGGTTATACCACGCTTTACACAACTCGATGATTTTGTTCTTGTTCCACGAGAAGGTGAACTGCGAATTTAAAGCCCAATCTTTCCAGCTATGGTCATAGGCCAGGCTCGCCTCGACACCCGTGTTGCGCACATGACCGGTCTGGATGTAGATATCCTCATAGCCCGACGAGGCGGATAACTTGGGATTGAAAGTCTGGTTGTAGGTGTCGCCGCGATACCACGACGCCGTCAGGGTAAATCCATGCAGGAATTTGGCATCGAAACCGAATTCCCACGTCTTCGTCCGCTCGGGATAGAGCTGCCCGACGGGATAGTTGGAGAGTTCCGACCAGCCCGGAAGTGAAGTGTCGTAAGGGTGCGTAGCGATGGTCAGCTCCCGCGGGAAGGGGTTGGCTACCGACGACCACGATGCCCTCAGTTTCAGATAGGGGAACAGATCGGGGAAATCGAACGTGCTGCTCGGGAGCCACGACACGCCTACCGAGGGATAGAAGAACGACTTCTGCGGTGAGCGCGCCACCTGCGATGCCCAGTCGTTACGGCCGGTAGTCGTAACGAACAGCTGCGATTTCCACCCCAGTTCCAGCGAGTAGAAAATAGACTGCGTCTGCTCGTGCCAGACCGTCTTAGGGGTCTGCTTCTGGCTGCGGTCGAGATTCACGACGTTGAAGATATTGGGTGCACCTGCGATCGGTCCCAATACGGACAGCTCATCGAACCGGTTATCCTTCAAAGAAGCTCCGATATGGGCATCGATCGAGAACGCCTCCTTGAAGGTCTTGCTGATGTTGAGCATCGCATCGGCATAGGTCTGCCGCTCTTCGCCGCGCGTCTCGGTGTACTTGCCCTTGCGGCTGTCTTCGAGCAGCGTGGGATTCGAGGTGGCGTAGAGTTTTTCGGTGAACAGGCTGTTGGTATTATCCACGCGGATGCGCCCAGCGACGTTCAGCCAGTCGGTGATCTTGTAGGTCGCGCCGCCGGTGAACATATAACGCTTGCGCTTGTTCTCGCGCGGATTCCGGTAGGCGATCCAGTAGGGGTTCTGCATACGCAGGTCGCCGCCCTCGCCCTGCGGCCAATACTGCTCGTAGATGTTGCGTGCGGGATTCCAACGTTCGAACGCTTTGACCAGCGAGAAATCGTCCCCGCGCGGGAACAGGTAGGCGGAGACCAGCGGATTGGAATAGACGCCCTGGTTGGTCATGTTGCGGTCCTGCTGGATGATGTAGCTGCCGCTCACGTCCAGCTGGAGTCGGTCGTGGAACAGGCTGGAGGTGTTGCGGAACGTGAAGTTGTAGCGGTTGTACTTGTTGTTGGGGATCAACCCTTTCGAATTCACGGCTGCGGCGGAGAAATACATCTGGTTTTTGTCCGAACCTCCCGAAAGCGTCACCGAATTGGTGTAGACGTGACCGGTCTGCATGAAATCTTCGGGGGAATAGTTATAGCGGGAAGCATCGTTCAACCGAGGTCCCCAACTGTGGATGGTCGATCCGGACGCCTTGCCCTTGCGCCCCGTACCGTAGCGGTTCTGGAAGTCGGGCAGGTGGAAAGGAAGCATGAATTCCGTGTTGCTCGACACTTGAACCTGCGTGGCTCCGGACTTGCCTCTCTTGGTCGTGACCAGCATCGCGCCGTTCGCTGCATCCGAACCGTAAAGGGCCGCTGCCGCGGCGCCGGTCATCACCGAGATCGATTCGATATCGTCCGGGTTCAGGTCGGCGATGGACTCCGTCGAACCGCGCGAGCCGAATTCCATGCTGCCATCGCTGGTAAAATTATGGATGGGAATACCGTCGATCACATAGAGTACGTTCGAAGTCTGCATGATCGACTTCATACCGCGCATGATGACCTTGGCCGAACCGCCGACACCCGAGGAGCTGGTGTTGATGACCGCACCGGCCACCTTGCCCGCAAGGCTGTTGACGAAGTTGGCCGATTTCACGGTCGTGACCGCCTCGGAATTGACCTGTGCCACCGTATAGGCCAGAGCTTTTTCCGAACGCTTGATACCCAGGGCCGTAACCACGACGGATTCCATCTCGACGCTGGATTCGCGCATGCTCACCTCGATGTCGGTACGCTGCCCCACCTTAACGGTGACCGGATCGTAGCCGATGAAGTTGACCAGCAGCTCCGGATCGTCCACCGAGGCCGGAATGTTCAGCGCGAACGTGCCATCGATTCCCGTGCTGGTCCCGAGTGTCGTGCCCTCGATCACCACAGAAGCACCTACAACGGGCGATCCCTGTGCATCGCGCACGACGCCGCGGACCTCCATGGGTTTCTCGGGAGCCGCCTTATGCCCGGCTAAGGATAAGAAGATGTTTTGCTGACTGATTTTGTAGTCGATGCCCGTGCCTGCGAGCATTTTCTCCAAGGCGGAGTTTACGGTTGCGTCGGTAACGTCGATGCTGACGGTTCGTTGGATGTCGACGCCTTTGTTTGCTACAAAAAAGAGATTGGTTTGCCGTTCGATGTCATTCATGACTTGTTCCATCGGGACATTGCGCTTGTGCAACGTGACCTTGGCGCTCTGCGCGAAGGCTTCCCAGGGAGTAACGCAGGAACAGGCTATGAATAAAAAAGCAAACAGGCATTTAATTTGCTGAATAAACTTTTTATTCATAAATTTGTTGATTAGTGGTTTATGGATCGGTCTGAATTCGTTAACCGCTCGGCCTGCAGGTGCTGCAACACTTGCAGGCCTTTGTATGCGGTAATGAACATGATCCTGGCTAACTGCTGTCCATCCGGTGTTTTTTCATGTCGGTTTGTGTTTTAGCGTGAATCGGTCCTTGGGTTTATCGGATATGGATCGTATTTTTTTCATCCCGTACGTAGTGGAACGGAGTGATCTGCTGAAGCGAGCGGAGTACGTAATCAAGTCCCATGGACACCGGTATCTTACCGCGCACGACATCCAATTCCGGCGCTTCCTTCCGGTCGATTACGATAGAGACGCCATACAGGTCTTCCAGCTTCGAAATGGTTTCGATAAAGGAGTGGCCGACCAGGTTCAGAATCCCCTCCGGCCATAGATAGTCGTCCTGGTTGGCTATGGTCTGAAGCACGAGCTGATTGCCGGCCAAACATACCATGTCCGACGGAGCCATCAGAATCGGATCGTCCTCGGAGAGCTTGTTGGTCACCTTGAGCCGGCCGCGCAGCAGTGCCGCGGAGAATGTGCCGTCCGCCTCGTTGGCGTCGACGTTGAATTTGGTTCCCAACACCTCCACCTCGCAGGCGAAGGTCTCGACGACGAACGGATGCTCCGCATCATGTTCCACCTCGAACATCGCTTCGCCGGTCAGTCTTACGCGGCGGTTCTGTCCGAAGGTCATGGGATATTCGAGCCGCGCTCCGGAATTGAGGCAGACGCTCGTACCGTCCTGAAGGGTGATATTCATGCGCTGGCCGACGGGAGCCGTCAGCGACATGAACTGCCGCGACTGCCGGGCAACGGTCAGGGTGTGGGAAAAATACCAGCTGCCCGCACACAGTACGAGCACGGCGGCAGCCTGCGAGAGATAACGTAAAAGGGGCCTACGCGTGCGTTTCGGGCGCAGTATCCGTTGGGGGGGGGTATTTGCCGCAAGCGTATCCTGGAGCTGCCAGAGATCGTTGAGCCGGCGCTGGTTGCCCGGGTCTTCATCCAGCCAGTCCATGATAATCCGCTCTTCCTCTTCGGTCGTTTTCCCGCTTACGTATTTGTCTAAAAGCTCTTCGATCATGGTTGAATTTGAAATTTTATTTCCGTTTACATGAATAAGGTGCGTGAGCAAGCGATGTTTACATGAAAAAAGCGCTTCTCCATGCAAATAAATATTTTAAGGAAATATGTGAGAAAATTTAAATACTCTTATCTGTTGAATGCCAACAAGATAAGAATAATCATCAGATAGTCCTTGAGCGCCACCCGCATCAAGGCCAGCGCGCGCTGGATATAGGCGGTTACCGTGCGCAGGCGGATGCCCGTTTCCCGGGAAATTTCCTGATAGGTTTTGCCTTCGAAACGGTTGGCGACGAAGATGCTTCGCATGGGTTCAGGCATCCTGTCGATCGCATCCTCGATGATGGCGGAGACCTCCGTCACATAGGAGCCTTTCGGCTCGTTGCTTTCGATGACCCGGATTTTAGCCTGCAGACTGCGATATTCGGTCGTGTGAATGAGCTGCTGGATTTTCAGCCGTGTCTTTTCCCTGCGCAGCCACTCCAGGCAGCCATGCTTCACCGATGCCAAAATATAGGAGGGAACGGAGGTGTTGATCGTCAGTTTGTCCCTGTTTTCCCAGAAATAGACGAAAGAGTCGGTCACGATGTCTTCCGCCACCATTTCATTGCGGATGTAGGCGCAGGCAATCTGGAGAAATCGGGGTTTGTAGAGCCTGTACAACCCTTCGAATTCCGTCGAGGTAATATCTCCGTTCCGCGCTGCCATCTGCATAATAATTGATCAAAGATAGATTATTTTATCAGATATGTAAAATTTATAACGAAGATGCACTTTTGCATCCGTTATCGATCCGATCTCACCATCGATGCTATTTATTCGAACCAGATTTGCGACCGATTGCAGCATTGGGCCAAGATATACCCCGGCTCCCGTCGTCCGATCAGGCGCCCTGCGGCAGGACGGCCGGGACGTAGGCTTCTGACGCAAGTTTGGCAAGGCGGGAACGAAAAGGGCGCTCCCCGAAAGGAGCGCCCCGTCGTTTTCCGGTTGAACGCTTTAATTGCGTTTGATGGTCACTTCGCGCACCAGGCAGCCCGGCACGATCTTGTTCGCCCCGCTGAGCACCTTGAAGGTGGTCGCCGTAAGCGTCACGTTGCCCAGCGGCTCGTCGCCGGAGGCATCCTTGCCCTTCTTCTTCGAGGCGCTCTTGGGATCGGCCGCCTGCGCCCGGGCCTCTTCGTCGGCGCCGAAGCGGTTGTCCCAGATGCGGCCCTCGACAGGCTGGATGCGGCCCACCTTCTCATAGAGCGTACGGCCGTTCTCGTCCTGCACGGCCATCAGCACGTCGAACTGCGACTTAGCGTTGATGCCCTCCTTGAGTCCGATCTGCACGTCGACGGTCTTGTCGTCATTGATGCGGTAGATCGGCACGTTGACCTTGAACTCGTCGAAGTCGCGCTGCAGCTGCACGATCGACTTGTCGATGGCGCGCGTGCAGACCTTCAGCATCTGCTCCTCCTTGGATTTGGAGAAACTCTTCGAAGCGAGGTTGCCCGCCGAGGTCATCGTCTTGCCGACGTAGGCGACCTTGAAAAGGCTCGTCGTGTCGAAAGCCGCGCGGCGGGCCGGGTCGGCACACGTGCCGTCCATCCAGTAGTAGGTATAGAAATTGGCGGCTACCTCGTCGTTCCACACCAGCCGATAGAGGTAGGAGGTGATGTTAACCGAGAAACCGTCGATCTCGTTGACCAGATTGGCGGCCGTGTCGGTGACCGAACTCAGATCGGTTCCGGTGGCCGCTCCGGCGATCGCCCCCAGCATACGCAGCCAGCCGCCCGCTTTGGCCGTCTTCTCGCCCTTGTCCACGAAGGTGATGTCGTTGACCAACAGGAACGTCTTGCCGATCAGCTCCTCCCCGGCATCGGCCAGCGTGGCGCGGCCCAGCGCGCTCTGGTCGGCCAGCCGGATGTCCAACTGCGAAGCATCGTAGTTGCCGCGCTGCTGGATGAGGCTCATGTCGAAAGCCCCCGTCCGGGGATCGCGGACGAACCACTTGGCGATCAGTCCGGAGGGAATCGCATTCTCCGTGATGAACTCCTCGATGACGCCCAGGTTGTAGTCGTCGCGCACCTTGCCCTTGCGCTGCCGGGGTGCATCGGCCGCATCGAACGACTTGATGTCCAGGTCGTGGTTGTTGAACTTGTCGGGCGTGGGGATCGAGAGGAACGCCGAGTCGATCGACTGTCCGTACTTGGCCTCCGGGTGGCGGATCAGTACGGAGTAGAGCGAACTGCGGCGGTACTTGGCCAGCCGGCCGTCCTCCGCAAGGGCGGGATTCTCCGCAGCGGAACTCTCTACGGCGGCGGACGCCTCGGTATCTTCGGGCGTCCCGGTCGTGACGGCAGCCGTACCGAGGGTGTCGGCGGGCTGCTGCGCCCCGACCGCCAGAGCGAACAGTCCGGCTGCGAGGCTTAACATGATTTTCTTCATAGGGTTCGGGGTAATTCGGGGTTTCCTGTGCGGCCGGCAGCCCGCCGGCCCGCCTGCGACGGTCCGGCGGACGATCGGCCCGCAAGGTCAGCGCACGATCCAGGCGGGGCTGTATGTGATGGGTTTCTGGTTGTTGCCGTAAGCCACCCCGATGTCGCGCCACCCCTTGATGAGGTCCTGTTTGTTCTGCTGCTCCCATTCGAGCTGCTTGCGGTCGAAGTCGATGTCGTCCTTCACGCGGGCCTTGATCTCCTTGATCAGTTCGAGCGCCTGCGGGTGGCACTTGGCATCGTAGGGTATCTGCGCAAGGTACTCGGCCGCTTCGGCTGCGGCGTCGCGGTCCATCCCGGCGCTCCAAACGGCACGTGCCTTGGCCAGCATCGCCTGCGCTTCGTACTCGCGGTATTCGAGTACGAGCCGCTCCGCCTCGGCGAGAATCTTCCCATAGCATGCGCACTGCTCGGGCACGAGCGACAGCTGGAAGAACGCCGCCGGATAGGCGCGCGCGCCGGCCAGCGTCCGGGCCTTTTGGATGATGTTGTCGCACTGCTCCTCGTAGTAGGCGATAATCCGCGCATTGGAGTCGGTAATGAGCTTTTTGAGCGCCGGCTGCGAGGGCGCAATCTGCCGCAGGGCAGCCATCAGCGACTTGGTTTCGCTCTCGCCCACGCCGCGCGCGCTCACGTCGGCCGAACCGAACACTTTCTCGTTCAGTGCGTCGGCCACGTAAAACGTCACGTCGACCTGCTGGGCGATCTTGACGGGAGCGCCGCCGACCACCTGTTTGTCCTGCACCGTGACCACGCACGTGAGGAAGAATTGACCGTTGTCTCCCGAGGCGGACATGCCGTTGAGATTCACGATCTGGTTCATCTTGTTGGCCAGCGCCGCACGCGCGGCCTGCGGCACGTACTCGGCCTGTTCGGGCACGGCTATGGTCAGCGGCACGCTCTTGGGCGCCCCGGTTGCGGCGGTGACGGCCGCCAGGGCTGCCGCGAGGATCATCAGCTTTTTCATGGCATCGGTTATTTATCGCCCAAGACCAGCGTCACGCGGCCCAGGCCCTGGTTCATCTGTTTGATCTGAGGGATATTGCAGGGAGCGCCCTTCAGGTAACGGGTCAGCTCGCGGGCGAAGCGGTTGGCATCCATCGCCCGTTCGCGCTCGTCGTACATCGGGATGCGCACCTGCTCGAAACGCATGTAGTTCTCCGTGGCGTCCTCCAGCGAGTAGCGGCCGTTGACCGTATGGTCGGCCATCCAGTCGTCGATATACTCCGACAGTTCGCGGCCGTCGATCTCCGATTCGAGGTCCACGGGCGACGTGTCGAAGACGTTGACCAGAATCGAGATTTCACGCCCGTTGGCGAACATGTCGTCGAAGTGGGCCTGCAAGCGGTCGGCGAAGTTGTCGATATGGGTGTTGACGGCCTGCTCGAGCAGCAGCGGCAGCTCGGCCGTGAACGATGGCGCGCCCGTACCCGTATCGCCCGCCACCTGCTTGTTGGTGTAGCTGTCGACGCCCTGCAAGGTGTAGGTGACCGACTTCTTGGGACCTGTCTGGTTGACGTTCCACGTCAAAAAGATGATGATGTCGGCCTTCGCCTGCTGACGCAGCCGGTCGATGGGGCTCTGGTTGACGCTGCCTCCCGAACGGCTCTGGAGCATCGACATTTCGGCATCGGTGCGGTTGAGGTCCTTGACCTCCGATTCGAGGTTCTTGAGCGGGAAGCCGCGGTCGGCCATCAGGTCGTTGATTTTGGCGATCACGGGCAGCAGGTTGACGTCGGTCTGCAACGCACGCTGGTAGTCGGGAACGCTGACCGTCACGCCCTGGTTGTCGTAGGTGGTCATATAGCCGTTGGTGTTGCACCACAAGTCGCTGGGCATCACCATGATGGTCGGTTTCTTCGCCTGGGCCGACGCGGCGAGAGCGGCGGCGCACAGCAGGCAGGTTATGAGGAGTCTTTTCATGGCATAAGGAATTTGGGATGAATAGTCGGGGGAGGGCGTCAGAAGCCCGATGCGAGCGAGCGGATGATGCCCTCGCTCTCGAGGTATTTGCGCAGCTGATCTTTCGACACGGTGACCACCACGCCCACTTTATACTGTTTGCCGACCTTCACGACCTCCTGCGAACCGTCGGTCACGGCCGAAACGAACTGCCGGTAGGGACCGCCGTCGGAGAAGAAATCCTCGAAGAATTCGGCCTTATCGCGCTGCACGGAGGGGTCCTTGACCAGCGGCCGCTGCGAGGCGGTCGTGCCGTCGCCCGTCGAATAGCTTTTGAAGATGATGCCGTGCACGGCGTTCTTGCGGCACTGTTCGGCGGCGATGCGCGACTTTTTCGAGTAGCTCCACACCTTGACCTGGCATACGCCGTCGCCCGACGGACGCGCGTATTCGATGTCGTAACGGAACTTGTCCGTCTCGGCGTCGGCCTTTTTCTGTTTGTTGGCCGAACCCAACTGCGTCACGCCAAGAGCGAGGACGAGCAAAAGGAACTTTTTCATAGGAAGTGATTTTCTGATAAGGCTATTTTTTACAAATATAGTAAAAAAGGCCGGATATAAGCTCCGCAGGCGCAAAAAATAGCACTATCTTTACCCCCGCAAACGAATGAATATGGAATCGCTCAAAGAACTATACAAGGTCGGCAACGGCCCGTCGAGCAGCCACACGATGGGGCCCAAGAAGGCCGCGGAGCGTTTCGCGGAGCGCTGCCCCTCGGCCGACGCCTACCGCGTGACGCTCTACGGCTCGCTGGCGGCGACCGGACGCGGTCACCTCACCGACGTGGCGATCCGCTCGGTGCTGGAACCCATAGCCCCGACCGAAATCGTCTGGAAGCCCGACGTGGTGCTCCCGTTCCACCCCAACGGCATGCTCTACGAGGGGCTGAAAAAGGGGAAAACCGTCGACAGCTGGAAGATATACAGCATCGGCGGCGGCGCACTGGCCAACGAGACCTCGCGGCTCGAAGTGCCCAGCAGCATCTACCCCCTGAGCACCGTCACTCAGATCAAGCAGTGGTGTTACCGCGAGGGCAAGACCTACTGGGAATATGTGCAGGAGTGCGAAGGGGCTGACATCTGGGACTACCTCGACCATATCTGGACCGTCATGTGCGAAACCATCCAGCGGGGCCTCAACAACGACGGCGTACTGCCCGGCGGGCTGAAAGTCGCCCGCAAGGCGAGCACCTACTGGGTCAAGTCGAAGAGCTATACTGACTCGCTGGCGTCCCGTGCCAAAATTTATGCTTATGCGCTGGCCACCTCCGAGGAGAATGCCTCGGGCGGCGTGGTCGTGACGGCCCCCACGTGCGGGTCGAGCGGCGTCGTGCCGGCGGTGCTCTACCACCTCTCCACCTCGCGCGACTTTCTGCGCGTGCGCATCCTGCGGGCGCTGGCGACGGCCGGACTTTTCGGCAACGTCGCCAAGACCAACTCCTCCATCTCGGGAGCCGAGGTGGGGTGTCAGGGCGAGGTCGGCGTCGCCTGCGCAATGGCCGCGGCGGCGGCTTGCCAGCTCTTCGGGGGCACGCCGGCGCAGATCGAGTACGCGGCGGAGATGGCGCTCGAACACCACCTGGGACTCACCTGCGACCCCGTATGCGGACTGGTGCAGGTCCCCTGCATCGAACGCAACGCCGTGGCGGCGGCACGCGCCTTCGACGCCAACGCCTACGCCACGCTCTCCGACGGTTCGCATCTGGTGAGCTACGACAAGGTCGTCGAGGTGATGAACGAGACGGGGCATCACCTGCCCAGCCTCTACCGCGAGACCTCCGAGGGCGGCCTGGCCAAACGCTACGGAAAGAAATAGCCGCGGTTTTCGGTACGAACGCCCCGCAATCGCGCAGGCAGCCGAACGCATCGCTTTCGCCACCGACGTTTCCACGGTCAGCGCCGGCCGAACCTCCCTCCCTCCGGACCGGTTGTTAATGTCCATACGGCTGCGCAGGCCGAACCTCCGGAACCGCCGCCACAAAGGCCCAACCCGACGGAACCATTGCAATTGCTACATATGATCGTACAGAATCCCTCTTCGGAGGCGCGCGGGCCGCTTGTTCCTGTTTCGACCTTCAAGTCGGCGAGGCCGAGATTCACGTTGTTCTGTTTTCGACCGAAAGGTCGGCGGGCCGAATATGGTTTGTCTTGTTGCGGTTCGAAGAACCGGCGGGCCGCAGCCTCCCGGCGCGGAGGTCCGAAAGGATAGTCGCACCGAATGATCTCGGGTCGTATCAACTTAAGCATGCTCTCAACCGCCGAACCTAGCGGCGGCAAGTCGCGTCTGCAATTCTGCCCCCCCCCGACCCCGCCCTCGGGAGGGACGAAGAACCTCAGGTATGAAGTTCAGCCCTTTCATGTCCGTTTTGTGTCTTGAGCCGTGGCCGCAATCGGTTTATATTGTTTCCGACCGTCAGGTCGGCGGGCCGCAGCCTCCGGGCGCGGAGGCCCGCGTACCGCGTATCCTCCGCAGGCTGCGTCCCAAAATAAAGGTCCATCCGATTGAAGGAGGCCCGCTCGACACGTCCTCCGCTGAGTGCATCCGATCTTGCCGACACGCCCCTCCCGCAGACAAAAAGCGCCGCACCCGATGGGTGCGGCGCTTTCCTATCGAATCATAGGTGGGTTACTGCGCCTGCTGGAGCGCATCCAGCTCGGCCGTCGAACCGACGACGAGGTTGTCGTACTCCCGCAGACCCGTACCTCCGGGGATCAGGTGACCGCAGATCACGTTCTCCTTCAGGTTCTCCAGCGGGTCGACCTTCGCCTGGATGGCCGCCTCGTTGAGGACCTTGGTGGTCTCCTGGAACGATGCCGCCGAAATGAAGCTCGAGGTCTGCAGCGCGGCGCGCGTGATACCCTGCAGCACCTGCGTCGAGGTGGCGGGGATGATGTCACGCACCTGCACGGGGCGCAGGTCGCGGCGCTTGAGGCTCGAATTTTCGTCGCGCAGCTTGCGCAGCGAAACGATCTGTCCGGGCTGCAGCGAGGTCGAGTCGCCGGCGTCGGTGACCACCACCTTGTCGTACAACTCGTCGTTCACGTCCATGAACTCCCACTTGTCGACCACCTGGTCCTCGAAGAAACGGGTGTCTCCCGGGTCCTCGATCTTGACCTTGTTCATCATCTGGCGGACGATGACCTCGAAGTGCTTGTCGTTGATCTTCACGCCCTGCATGCGGTAGACCTCCTGCACCTCGTTGACGATGTACTCCTGCACACGCGTCGGGCCGAGGATGTTGAGGATGTCCGACGGGGTGATCGCACCGTCCGAAAGCGGACTGCCGGCCTTCACGTAGTCGTTCTCCTGCACGACGATCTGCCGCGACAGGGGCACGAGGTAACGCTTCTGGTCGCCCTGCTTCGAAGTGATGACGATCTCGCGGTTACCGCGCTTGATCTTGCCGAACGAAACCTCGCCGTCGATCTCCGACACGATGGCCGGATTGGACGGGTTGCGGGCCTCGAAAAGCTCGGTCACACGCGGCAGACCGCCCGTGATGTCGCCGCCCGACTTGCCGACGGCGCGCGGGATCTTGATCAGGATGTCGCCGGCCTTGATGCGGGCGTTGTCCTTGACGACCACGTGCGCACCCACGGGCAGGTTGTACTGCTTGACCTCCTCGCCCTCCTTGTTGACGATGCGGATGACGGGGTTCTTGGTCTTGTCCTTCGACTCGATGACCACCTTCTCCGAAAGACCCGTCTGCTCGTCGCGCTCGTCGCGGTAGGTGACGCCCTCGATCACGCTGTCGTAAACGGCACGTCCCTCGTACTCCGAGATAATCACGGCGTTGTAGGGGTCCCACTCGCAGATTAGGTCGCCCTTTTTGACCTCGGCGCCGTCCGCCATGAAGAGCGTCGAGCCGTAAGGCAGGTTATGCGTATAGAGTACGATGTCGGTCTTGGGATCGACGATGCGGAACTCCGACTGACGCGAAATGACGATGTTGATCGCCTCGCCCGCGGCGTTCTTACCCTTGACCGTACGCAGCTCGTCGATCTCCAGACGCCCCTCGTACTTCGAAACGACGTTGGTCTCGACAACCGTGCCGCCGGCCACGCCGCCGACGTGGAACGTACGCAGGGTCAGCTGCGTACCCGGCTCGCCGATGGACTGGGCGGCGATCACGCCGACCACCTCGCCCTTCTGCACCATGCGGGCCGTAGCCAGGTTGCGGCCGTAGCACTTGGCGCAAACGCCGCGCCTCGCCTCGCAGGTGAGCACCGAACGGATCTCCACCGACTCGAGCGGCGACTTCTCGATCGCCTCGGCAATCGGCTCGGTGATCTCCTCGCCCGCCTTGCAGAGCACTTCGCCCGTGAGCGGGTGGATCACGTCGTTGAGCGCCGTGCGGCCCAGAATACGGTCGTAGAGGGTCTGCACCACGTCGTCGTTGCGCTTGATGGCCGTAGCCGTCAGGCCGCGCAGCGTGCCGCAGTCCTCCTCGTTGATAATCACGTCCTGCGCCACGTCGACCAGACGGCGCGTCAGGTAACCGGCGTCGGCCGTCTTCAGGGCGGTGTCGGCCAGACCCTTACGCGCACCGTGGGTCGAGATGAAGTACTCGAGCACCGACAGTCCCTCCTTGAAGTTGGAGAGAATCGGGTTCTCGATGACCTGCTGGCCGCCCTCGACGCCCGATTTCTGCGGCTTGGCCATCAGACCGCGCATACCGCTCAGCTGGCGGATCTGCTCCTTCGAACCGCGGGCTCCCGAGTCGAGCATCATGTAGACCGGGTTGAAACCGTCGTTGTCCTTGACCAGCGTGTCGATCACCGCCTTCGTCAGCTTGGTGTTGATGTTGGTCCAGACGTCGATGATCTGGTTGTATCGCTCGTTGTTGGTGATCAGACCCATGTTGTAGTCCTCCATGATGGAGTCCGAACGTTCGTAGCCCTCCTGCACCAGCTTCTCCTTCTCTTCGGGGATGATGACGGCATCGAGGTTGAATGACAGACCGCCCCGGAAGGCCATGCGGTAGCCCATGTCCTTGATGTCGTCCAGGAACGCGGCCACCTTGTCCGCACCGGCCTTCTTCATCACCACGGCGATGATGTCGCGCAGCGAACGCTTCGTGAGCACCTCGTTGATGTAGCCCACCTCGCGGGGAACCACCTGGTTGAAGAGGATGCGGCCGATGGTCGTCTCTTTCAGCACGCGCACGGGATTGCCCGCCTCGTCCAGGTCGTCGACCATGCACTTGACGATGGCGTGCAGGTCGGCCTGCTTCTCGTTGTAGGCGATGATCGCCTCCTCCGCGCCGTAGAAGACGCGGCCTTCGCCCTTGACGCCCTTGCGGGGTTTGGTAATGTAGTACAGACCGAGGACCATGTCCTGCGAGGGGACGGTGATCGGCGCGCCGTTGGCGGGGTTGAGGACGTTATGCGATCCGAGCATCAGCAGCTGGGCCTCCAGGATGGCGGCATTGCCCAGCGGCAGGTGCACGGCCATCTGGTCGCCGTCGAAGTCGGCGTTGAAAGCCGTACAGGCCAGCGGGTGGAGCTGCATGGCCTTGCCCTCGATCAGCTTGGGCTGGAACGCCTGAATACCGAGGCGGTGCAGCGTCGGGGCGCGGTTCATCAGCACGGGGTGACCCTTGATGACGTTCTCCAGAATACCCCAGATCACCGGGTCCTTCCGGTCGATGATCTTCTTGGCCGACTTGACCGTCTTGACGATGCCGCGCTCGATAAGCTTGCGGATCACGAACGGCTTGTACAGCTCGGCGGCCATGTCCTTCGGAATACCCATCTCGTGCATCTTCAGCTCGGGACCCACGACGATGACCGAACGGGCCGAGTAGTCGACACGCTTACCCAACAGGTTCTGACGGAAACGGCCCTGCTTGCCCTTGAGCGAGTCGGAGAGCGACTTCAAGGGGCGGTTCGACTCGTTCTTCACGGCGTTCGATTTGCGCGAGTTGTCGAACAGCGAATCGACGGCCTCCTGCAGCATGCGCTTCTCGTTGCGCAGAATCACCTCGGGAGCCTTGATCTCGATCAGGCGCTTGAGGCGGTTGTTGCGGATGATCACGCGGCGGTAGAGGTCGTTCAGGTCCGACGTGGCGAATCGGCCGCCGTCGAGCGGAACCAGCGGGCGCAGCTCGGGCGGAATGACCGGAATGACGTTCAGCACCATCCACTCGGGCTTGTTCTTGCCGTTCGAAGCGCGGAACGACTCGATGACGTTCAGGCACTTCAGGGCCTCCGACTTGCGCTGCTGCGAAGTCTCGGTCGACGCCTTGTGGCGCAGCGCGTAGGACATCGAGTCGAGGTCCACGTCCTTCAGAAGGGTGTAGATCGCCTCGGCTCCCATCTGCGCCACGAACTTGTCGGGATCGCTGTCGTCGAGCGATTGGTTGCCCTTCGGCAGGGCGGCCAGCACGTCGAGATACTCCTTCTCGGAGAGCGTCGCCAGCCGCTCGATGCCCTGCTCGGAAGCGGCGCCGGCGTTGATCACGACGTACCGCTCGTAGTAGATGATCGCCTCGAGCTTCTTGGACGGAATGCCCAGCAGGTAGCCGATCTTCGAGGGCAGCGAGCGGAAGTACCAGATATGCACCACCGGGACCACCAGCGAAATATGGCCCATCCTTTCGCGGCGCACCTTCTTCTCGGTCACCTCCACGCCGCAGCGGTCGCAGACGATGCCCTTGTAGCGGATGCGCTTGTACTTGCCGCAGTGGCACTCGTAGTCCTTCACGGGGCCGAAGATGCGCTCGCAGAACAGGCCGTCGCGTTCGGGCTTGTAGGTGCGGTAGTTGATGGTCTCCGGCTTGAGCACTTCGCCGCTCGACTGGGCCAGGATCTCCTCGGGGGAGGCCAGGCCGATCGAGATGGTGTTGTAACCGGTGTTGGTCTTATTGTCTTTGGAAATTGACATATTCTCTCGTTTTTTCTTTTCCTCTAAATACGCCTTACTCGAGTTTGACCGAAAGGGCCAGACCGCGCAGCTCGTGCAGCAGTACGTTCATCGCCTCGGGGATGCCCGGCTTGGGCAGGTTCTCGCCCTTGACGATGGCCTCGTACGCCTTGGCGCGGCCCATCACGTCGTCGGACTTGATCGTGAGGATCTCCTGGAGGATGTTGGCCGCACCGAAGCCTTCGAGCGCCCAAACCTCCATCTCACCGAAACGCTGACCGCCGAACTGCGCCTTACCGCCCAGCGGCTGCTGAGTGATGAGCGAGTAGGGACCGATCGAACGGGCGTGCATCTTGTCGTCGATCATATGGCCCAGCTTGAGCATGTAGATCACGCCCACCGTGGCCGGCTGGTCGAACTTCTCGCCCGTACCGCCGTCGTAGAGGTACGTACGGCCGCTGTGGGGAATGCCCGCCTTGGCCGTGTACTCGTTGATCTGGTCGAGCGACGCACCGTCGAAGATCGGCGTGGAGAATCTCAGGCCCAGTTCGCGGCCGGCCCATCCGAGCACGGTCTCGTAAATCTGGCCGAGGTTCATACGCGAAGGCACACCCAGCGGGTTCAGACAGATGTCGACGATCGTACCGTCCTCGAGGAAAGGCATGTCCTCGTCGCGCACGATGCGCGCCACGATACCCTTGTTGCCGTGACGGCCGGCCATCTTGTCGCCCACCTTCAGCTTGCGCTTCTTGGCGATATAGACCTTGGCCATCTGGATGACGCCCGTCTGCGGAAGTTCGTCGCCGTTGGTCAGGTTGTACTTCTCGCGCTTGATCGCCGCGTCGGCCTTCTTCCACTCGATCGTGTAGTTGTTGATGGCCGCTTCGATCAGCGCGTCGATATGCGCATCGCCCGTCCACTTGCACGTGCCGAGGTTCAGGTAGCCCATCGCAACGCCCGACTTCTCGTCGGTCGACTTGCGGGAGAGCTCTTCGAGCATCTTCTGCGTGAACTTGGTCCCGGCGGGATAGATCTCCGTGCCGAAGTAGTCCGTCACGCCCACCGTGGTCTTGCCCTGGAGCAGCGTCCAGAGCTTCGACACGAGGCGCTTGGTCAGATCGGCGATCTGCCCGGCGAACTTCTCATCGAGCTTCTCCAGCTGGACCTTCTCGGCGTTCTTGCCCTTCTTGCCCTCCTTGTTGGCGCGGCTGTAAAGGGTCGTTCCGATGACCACGCCGTGCAGCGACGGCTGCGCCTTCAGGGAAGCGTCCTTCACGTCGCCGGCCTTGTCGCCGAAGATCGCGCGCAGCAGCTTCTCCTCGGGCGAGGGGTCGCTCTCGCCCTTCGGGGTGATCTTGCCGATCAGAATGTCGCCCGGGTGGACGTTGGCGCCGATGCGGATGATACCGTTGGCGTCCAGGTCGCGCGTGGCGTCCTCCGAGACGTTGGGAATGTCGGAGGTAAGCTCCTCGACACCGCGCTTGGTGTCGCGGACCTCCATGATGTACTCGTCGACGTGCACCGAGGTGAAGATGTCCTCGCGCTGGATGCGCTCCGAGATCACGATGGCGTCCTCGAAGTTGTACCCCTTCCAGGGCATGAAGGCCACCTTGAGGTTGCGGCCCAGCGCCAGCTCGCCGTTCTGCGTCGAGTAGCCCTCGGTGAGGATCTGGCCCTTGACCACCCGGTCGCCCGTCAGTACAGTAGGTTTCAGCGTCACCGACGTATTCTGGTTGGTGCGGCGGTAGCGCGGCAGTTCGTAGGTGGTGATATCCGGGGCGAACGAGACGAGCACCTCGTCCTCGGTCCGCTCGTAGCGCACCTCGATCTTCGTGGCGTCTGCGAAGACGACCTCGCCGTCGCCCTCGGCCACGATCTGGATGCGGCTGTCGGAGATCATGTCCCGCTCGATGCCCGTGCCGACGATCGGGGCTTCCGAAGTCACCAGGGGCACGGCCTGGCGCATCATGTTCGAGCCCATCAGCGCACGGTTGGCGTCGTCGTGCTCGAGGAACGGGATGAGGCTCGCGGCGATCGAGGCGATCTGGTTCGGAGCCACGTCCATCAGGTTGACCTCATCGGCCGTTACGACCGGGAAGTCCGCGCCCTGACGCGCCTTGATGCGGTCGGGCTGGAGGAAGTTGCCCTTCTCGTCGATGGGCATGTTCGACTGGGCGACGATCTCGCCCTCCTCCTCTTCGGCCGAGTAGTAGCGGATGTGCGAGTTGTCCAGGTCGATGCGGCCGTTCTCCACCTTGCGGTAGGGGGTTTCGATGAAGCCCATCGGCGAAATCTTCGCATAGACGCACAGCGACGAGATCAGACCGATGTTCGGGCCTTCGGGCGACTCGATCGGGCAGAGGCGGCCGTAGTGCGTGTAGTGCACGTCGCGCACCTCGAAACCGGCGCGGTCACGCGACAGACCGCCGGGGCCGAGGGCCGACAGACGACGCTTGTGCGTGATCTCGGCCAGCGGGTTGATCTGGTCCATGAACTGCGAGAGCTGCGACGTGCCGAAGAACGAGTTGATGACCGACGAGAGCGTTTTGGCGTTGATCAGGTCCACCGGGGTGAACACCTCGTTGTCGCGCACGTTCATGCGCTCGCGGATCGTGCGCGCCATGCGCACGAAACCCACCGAGAACTGGTTCGACAGCTGCTCGCCCACCGTGCGGACGCGGCGGTTCGACAGGTGGTCGATGTCGTCCACGTCGGCCTTCGAGTTGATCAGCCGGATCAGGTATTTGATGATGGCGATGATATCCTCGCGCGTCAGCGTACGGATAGCCGGGTCGATGTCCAGGTCCAGCTTCTTGTTGATGCGGTAGCGGCCCACGTCGCCCAGGTCGTAGCGCTTGTCCGAGAAGAAGAGCTTCTCGATCACGTCGCGCGCCGTGGCCTCATCGGGCGGCTCCGAAGCGCGCAGTTGCCGGTAGATGTAGACGACGGCCTCCTTTTCGGAGTTGCAGGGGTCCTTCTGCAGGGTATTGTAGATGATCGAGAAGTCGATGCCCGAGAGGTTCTCCTTGTGCAGGAGGATGGTCTTCGCGCCCGACTCGATGATCTGGTCGATATGCTCCTCTTCGAGGACCGTTTCGCGGTCGACGATGACGTTGTTGCGCTCGATGGAAACCACCTCGCCCGTGTCCTCGTCCACGAAGTCCTCGACCCAGGTCGAGAGCACGCGGGCGGCCAGTTTGCGGCCCACGGCTTTCTTGAGGTTGGCCTTGGTGACCTTCACCTCGTCCGCCAGGTCGAAAATCTCGAGAATCTGCTGGTCGGCCTCGTAACCGATGGCGCGCAGCAGCGTGGTGACGGGCAGCTTCTTCTTGCGGTCGATGTAGGCGTACATCACGTTGTTGATGTCCGTGGCGAACTCGATCCACGACCCCTTGAAGGGGATGATGCGCGCCGAATAGAGCTTCGTACCGTTGGTGTGCATGCTCTGTCCGAAGAACACGCCCGGCGAACGGTGCAACTGGGATACGATGACACGCTCAGCACCGTTGATGACGAACGTTCCGCGTTCGGTCATATAGGGAATCGTCCCGAAATACACGTCCTGAACGACGACGCCGAAATCCTCGTGTTCGTCGTCCGTGCAATAGAGCTTCAGCTTGGCTTTGAGCGGGACGCTGTACGTCAGGCCGCGCTCCAGACACTCCTCGATCGAGTAGCGCGGCGGGTCGATGTAGTAGTCGATAAACTCCAGAACGAAGTTGTTCCGGGTATCCGTGATGGGGAAATTTTCCTGGAAGACCCGATAGAGGCCCTCGTTCTTACGGTTTTCGGCCGTGGTGTCCATCTGGAAAAAGTCCCGGAATGATTTGAGCTGTACCTCCAGCAGATCCGGGTAGGGAACCCGGTTCCTGACTGTCGAGAAGCTGATTCTTTGTTGTGTTTTTGGTGTGGACATCGTAAAATCCAAATTTTGATGAAGAGTGATTCGGGCGCTTTACGCTCCTTATATGCAGGTCCTTCCTATCCCGCCGATGCCCCCGTTGAAAGGCGCATACGGCCCCGGGAGCATCATTTTCCAAAGACTGGACACAGCTCCTGCTCGGCACTTCCAGTCTTTAGACCAAGAAAAGGCATAGAGCTAACACGCCGGTTAGCCCTATACCTGTTCCGCTTATTGCGGCGCAAGCAGCAATGCTACTTGAGCTCGACTTCAGCACCTGCCTCCTCGAGCTGGCCCTTGATCTGCTCGGCCTCCTCCTTGGAGATACCCTCCTTGACAGCCTTCGGAGCGCCGTCGACGAGTGCTTTGGCATCGCCCAGCGAAAGGCCGGCGATCTCCTTCACGACCTTGATGACCTGGAGCTTGGCCTGACCGGCGGCCTTCAGGATCACGTCGAACGACGTCTTCTCGGCAGCAGCGGCTTCGCCTGCACCGGCAGCGGGGGCTGCAACGGCAACAGCGGCAGCAGCCGGCTCAATACCATACTCCTCCTTGAGGATCTGAGCGAGTTCGTTTACCTCGGTAACCTTCAGGTTAACCAGTTCTTCAGCAAGTTTCTTTACGTCTGCCATAGTTGTAAGCTTATTAATTTGTTTTTAATTCTTGATGTGATTAGTTGTTTCTCGTCTCGAGCGTCTTCACGAGGCCCGCGATCTTTTGCCCTGCATTGGCCTGCAGTGCGGAAATAACGTTCTTAGCAGGCGACTGCAACAGCGCGATGATATCGGCGATGAGTTCCTCCTTAGACTTGATGTTGCAGAGAGCGTCCAGCTTGTCGTCGCCCACATAGACGCATCCCTCGGCGAAAGCGGCCTTCAGGACGGGCTTGTCCGACTTCTTGCGGAAATCCCTGATCAGGACCGCCGGAGTCTTCGCAACGTGGGTGAACAGAACGGAGGTAGGACCCTCCAGTACTTTTACCAGATCGGCGTCGGCCTTCTCCACCTTCTCGAGCGCCTTCGAAAGCAGGGTGTTCTTGACGACCACCAGCTTCACGTCGCTCTCGAAGCACTTGCGGCGCAGGGCAGCGGTCTGCTCGGCGTTAAGCGCCTCGATGTCGGCGAAATAGAAGTGAGGATAAGTCCGGAGCTGCTCGGCAAGGCTGTCGATAACAACCATCTTTTCTTCCTTAGTCATCTCTTTTTTCCTCCTTCTTATTTGGTTTCAACGGATTTGGAATCAATCTGCAAGCCGGGACTCATCGTGGTCGAGAGATAGACACTCTTCACATAAGAACCTTTGGCAGCAGCCGGTTTGAGTTTGAGGATCATGTTCAGCACCTCGCGGGCGTTGTCCACGATCTGTTCGGGCGAGAACGACACCTTGCCCACGGTGGTGTGCACGATACCGAACTTGTCGACCTTGAAGTCGATCTTACCGGCCTTCACCTCCTGAACGGCCTTGCCGACCTCCATCGTCACCGTGCCGGTCTTGGGGTTCGGCATCAGGCCGCGGGGACCCAGAATACGGCCCAGCGCACCGACCTTACCCATGACGTTGGGCGTACAGATGATCACGTCCACGTCGGTCCAGCCCGACTTGATCTTGTCGACATACTCGTCCAGACCAACGTAGTCGGCCCCTGCGGCCTGGGCCTCGGCCTCCTTCTCGGGCGTACAGAGCACCAGCACGCGGACGGTCTTACCCGTACCGTGGGGAAGGGTGACCACGCCTCGGACCATCTGATTGGCCTTGCGCGGGTCGACGCCCAGACGCACGTCGATATCCACCGAAGCGTCGAATTTCGTAAACGTAATGTCCTTCAGAAGAGCTGCGGCCTCCGGGAGCTTGTAAGCCTTACCGGCTTCCACCTTTGCGTAGGCGATCTTTTGATTTTTTGTCAACTTACTCATCTTCGTAATTACATGTTAGGAAATTCCCCGACGACACTGATACCCATACTGCGAGCAGTACCGGCAACCATGCGCATAGCCGATTCCAGCGTGAAGCAGTTCATGTCAGGCATCTTGTCCTGAGCGATCTGGCGCACCTGCTCCCACGTCACCTGGCCGACCTTGTCGCGGTTAGGCTGTGCGGAACCTTTCTGCACTTTTGCTGCTTCCTTCAACTGGATGGCTACGGGCGGCTGTTTTACAACGAAGTCGAAGGACTTGTCGCTGTAAACGGTGATGATGACCGGAAGAACCTTGCCTGCCTTGTCCTGGGTGCGCGCATTGAACTGCTTGCAGAAGTCCATGATGTTGACTCCCTTGGAACCCAATGCAGGACCAACCGGGGGCGAGGGATTGGCGGCTCCACCTTTGATCTGCAATTTAATAAATGCAGCAACCTCTTTTGCCATAGTTTTCCTTGGTTAATTATTCTTTTTCTACTTGTGTGAAACTCAACTCCATAGGAGTTTTGCGCCCGAATATCTTCACCGATACCGTGAGTTTCTTGCGCTCGTTATCGACGGCCTCGATGGTTCCCTGGAAGCTTGAGAAAGGACCATCGGTGACCTTGACGGTCTCGCCGACGAAGAACGGAACTTCGTTTTCCTCCTCCATGGCATTCATCTCGTCGACGCGGCCGAGGATGCGCGCCACCTCCTGTGGACGAAGAGGTGTGGCATTCATCTTGCGACTGTCTTCCTTGGTATCGCCGAGGAAACCCAGCACATTGGGAGTATTACGAATAAGGATCGGAATCTGTCCCACGAAAGCGGCCTCGACCAAGACGTAGCCCGGGTAGGAGACCTTCTCTTTGGAGACTTTCTTTCCGTTGCGGATAGTATATACCTTTTCGGTGGGGATGAGTACCTGGGAGATGTACTCCTCGAGGTGGTTGTGGCGAATCTCCGCCTCGATGTACTCCTTGACCTTGTTCTCCTTACCCCCGATGGCGCGGACGACGTACCACTGTTTCTTGATCTCGCTCATCGTCTGCCCGAAATTAACGGCCCAGGTTGCCCAGGGTCTTGTAAATGAAGGCCATCATGTTCTCGAAGGTCAGGTCCATCGCCAGCACGACGACCGCGAAGATGACCGAAGCCACCATCACGACGATCGTGGAGTTTTGGAGCTGCGGGAACGTGGGCCACGTCACCTTGTTTACAAGCTCGTTATAGGATTCTTTGAAGTAGTTCAACATATACCTGGTTTCTTTTGCTTGGCAGGAGCAGAGAGATTCGAACTCCCATCAACGGTTTTGGAGACCGCTATTCTACCCTTGAACTATGCTCCTAAAAAGGGAGGCGGTGCGGACGACCGCCTCCCGGGATTTATGACGGTGAATTACTTCACGATCTTTAGGATCTGACCTGCACCCACCGTACGGCCGCCCTCGCGGATGGCGAAACGCAGACCCTCGTTCAGGGCTACGGGGTAGATCAGCTTCACGTTGATGGTCACGTGGTCGCCCGGCATAACCATGTCGACGCCTGCGGGCAGGTGAACCTCACCCGTTACGTCCATCGTACGCAGGTAGAACTGGGGACGATAGTTGTTGTGGAACGGCGTGTGACGGCCACCCTCCTCTTTCTTGAGGATGTAGACCTCGGCCTCGAACTCGGTGTGCGGGGTGATCGAACCCGGCTTGGCGACTACCATACCGCGCTTAACCTCCTTCTTATCGATACCGCGGAGCAGCAGACCCACGTTGTCGCCGGCCTCGCCCTCATCGAGCAGCTTGCGGAACATCTCCACGCCCGTGCAGGTCGAGGTGAGCGTCTTCTCCTCCAGACCGATGATCTCGACGGGATCGCCCACGTGGATGATACCGGTCTCGATACGGCCCGTAACGACGGTTCCGCGGCCGGTGATCGAGAACACGTCCTCGACAGGCATCAGGAACGGCTTCTCGTTCTCACGCTGCGGGATGGGAATATACTCGTCGACAGCAGCCATCAGCTCCATGATCTTGTCCTCCCACTTGGCCTCGCCGTTCAGGCCGCCCAGTGCGGAACCGCGGATGATGGGGGCGTTGTCGCCGTCGTACTCATACTTCGAGAGCAGGTCGCGGACCTCCATCTCGACCAGGTCGAGCATCTCGGGGTCGTCCACCATGTCGCACTTGTTCAGGAAAACGACGATACGCGGTACGTTCACCTGACGGGCGAGCAGAACGTGCTCGTTGGTCTGGGGCATCGGGCCGTCCGTTGCAGCGACCACCAGGATCGCGCCGTCCATCTGGGCAGCACCGGTAACCATGTTCTTCACGTAGTCGGCGTGGCCCGGGCAGTCCACGTGCGCATAGTGACGGTTGGCCGTCTGGTACTCGACGTGCGACGTGTTGATCGTGATACCGCGCTCTTTCTCCTCGGGTGCGTTGTCGATCGAGTCGAACGAACGAAGCTCCGACAGACCTTTCTTAGCCAGAACGGTCGTGATAGCGGCGGTAAGGGTGGTCTTACCGTGGTCGACGTGACCGATAGTACCGATGTTTACGTGCGGTTTCGAACGGTCGAATTTTTCTTTTGCCATAGTATTAAGTATTTAAAGTATTGTTAAAAATTGCCCAAAGTTTTAAAGTTCTCTTCTCTTCGCAGCACAAGCGGCGACGCGAACGCTCCGGTGCTCTTCGGAAAAGTTCGCATCACGCGCCGCTGCGTCGTGGAGCGGAAGACGAGGCTCAAACTCGCGACCCTCAGCTTGGAAGGCTGATGCTCTATCAACTGAGCTACTTCCGCAAAAATATACCGTATCAGAGTCTGCCTTCCCCACCCGCCCGGTTTACGGGACGGCCCGGGATATTGCAACTCCAACCGGCACTCTTCTTTTGAGTGGGAAGTGATGGATTCGAACCACCGAAGGCGTAAGCCAGCAGATTTACAGTCTGCCCCATTTGGCCACTCTGGTAACTTCCCTTATTGTCCTGCCGCCCTTTCCGGCGGGATCGACGTTCGCGCCGCTTCGTCTGCGCCGCCGTCTTTCCCCCACGGGGAGGCTTTCTCGCTGCCGCTGCTCCGGTCGGTCAAAAAGCCGCTTCGTCTCTTCGAAACTCCCGCAGTTGAAAATTTCATCGGCATCGGGCGTCCCGCACCGTCGTTTTTCATCTGCGCCGCCGGAGCGGACGTCTTTTTGCGCTCTCCTCGCATCGGCTTTCCGAGCCGATGGAGGGATTCGAACCCCCGACCAGCTGATTACAAATCAGCTGCTCTGGCCAACTGAGCTACATCGGCAATATCAACCGTTTTGGATTGCAAAAGTAGGCATAAAAATTTTACCGGCCAAATATATTCCGATAAATTTTTACTTTTTCTCACTCTTCAAAGAACCCGATTTACACCGCCTTGCATCGGAGATGAAATCGGGTGCAAAGATAAGAAAAGTTTTGAACACCGCAACAGCCGACCAAAAAAATATTGCGCCCGTGCCGGCGCTTGCCATACCCCGCCCTCGAAGCGACCGCCGCGAGCGGACACTACCTATTATTATATAGGAAAATTGTGCTATCTTTGCCTGTAGATGAAATTCGGCTCAGACAGGATGCGCCCGGCATAATGAGCTGCAGCTTGATGCTGCGCCCGGCTTGTGCCATCTTTGCTTTCGGTCCGACATATTGATCCATATGAAAACGAAACCCCTGCTGAAAGGTTATTCGCTCCGTCCGCTGCACACGGAGGACGCGCCAGCGATTTTCCGCTCGATCGACACGCAGCGCGCCTACCTGGGCCGCTGGCTGCCGTTCGTCGCAACGACGCTCCGGGTAGAGCAGACCCGCCAAGTGGTCGCCGGAATGCTCGCCGACCGGGCAAATCCGGTCTTTTCGATCCGGTCCGGAGAGGCTTTCGCGGGACTTATCGGATTCAAGTCGGCCGATGCGCAGACGGGAGTCATCGAGATCGGCTACTGGCTGCGGGAGGAGCACCAGCATAAAGGGGTCATGACGGCGGCCGTCGGGGCGCTCTGCGGCATCGCTTTCGGCGAATTGGACATGCGGCGGGTCGTGATTCGCTGCGGGGTGGGCAATCTGCCGAGCAACCGCATCCCGCAACGGCTCGGATTCCGCCGCGACCGGGTGGAGGTGCGCGCCGAACAACTCTCCGACGGGGAGTGGATCGACCTGAACGTTTACGTGCT
The DNA here is from genome assembly GCF_048465635.1 of Alistipes sp. Classification (GTDB taxonomy): domain Bacteria; phylum Bacteroidota; class Bacteroidia; order Bacteroidales; family Rikenellaceae; genus Alistipes. The sequence goes on along the minus strand of NZ_DBFWLF010000027.1, from coordinate 3,784 downwards.
CGACCGATAATTCGCACGACCGGGAATCCGGCGGAAATCGGTTGATGGCTTCGCGTCCCTGTTTGGTGCGCAGGAAGCGGCGTGGCGGCAGCCTGCGGAGTGTACACGGCAAGCGGGCCTCCTTAAATCATAATTACCCTTTGTTCTCGGGCGGCAGCCTGCGGAGTGTACGCGAAAAGCGGGCCTCCGCGCCCGTAGGCTGCAGCCCGCCGACCTAAAGGTCGAAACAGAACGAATCGAATGATGGCCGCACGGGTCGCAAGGAAGCAACAGTCGGGAGCATGCAAACATTGCGGAAAACCAAAAACTTTTCGATTCGAAAGTCCTTCCCGGCCGATTTGCAACCCGCACGGTTTCGACACTCCCGCCCCCCCCACAAAACGCAACAGGCGGTGCATCCGCACCGCCCGAAACTAAGCCGTAAAAGATATCACCCCTCCTTGATCGAAGCGATCAGCTGCGCGGGCGTCGCCTGAAGGTAGTTTTTACAGAAGCGGCTGAACTGCGTATAGTGGCGGAAACCGTACTTGTTCATCAAAGCCTTGGTGCTGTCCTCGCCGTCGCGGATATCGGCGAAGATCTTGAGCGCCTTCTGGCGCATCATCCAGTGGTAGACGCTGTCGTTGAAGTGCTCGGCGAAGCGGCGCTTGAAGACCGAAAGGCTCATGCCGGCCAGCGACGCCAGCTCGGCCACCCCCTGTGCCTTGTCGTAGTTGTTGCAGACGAAGACGCGGAAATTGTCCTGCGGCTGGATCATCGACTGGAAGAAATAGGCGTGCTCGGTAGGCGTGTACAGCACCTTGATCATCATGAACAGTTCGGTCGCCTTCATCTTGTGGTAACGCGAACAGTCGTTCAGCTCGCGGACGGCGAACAGCTCCGCCAGGAGCCGGTCGACGGCCGGGTGCATCGAGAGCGTCGGCACGGACTCGGTCGGGATGACCGTGTCGTAGGGCATCACCCGGTCGAAGATATCCTGCTCGCAAAACTCGATGCGATGGATGAGCGAGAGCACCACCATCCGGGTCTCGTCGCGGGCCGAAGCCACGAAACGCTCCCCGCGCGCGAGGCAGGCGCACTGCTTGGAGGTCACCAGCCGGGCGGCATCCCCCGCGTGCTCGAGCACGAGCGCCCCCGAGAGGATGAACAGGATGCGGACCATGCGGTCGCCGGGAAAGGTCAGGCCCTGCCCGGACTCTAAAGTGACTTGTGCGAATCGGCAATAGGTCGAATCGCCGATTCGGCGGAACGGCGCTGGAAAGGTAGGACAACTACTACAATCCGCAGGACAACTCTCCTTCAATGCCGACTCCACAAACTGCGGTTTGGGTTGATAATCCATAAATGAACGTTGCTTTAATCGGTCAAATTTACGAAAATTTTTCGTAAAAGCCATCCTCGGCGGGGAGCGGCAACAAAAAAAGTCCCCGCAAAAAAAGCGGGGACGAAGCCTTGAACCGGACCGCGCGGTTATTTGTAGCTGATGACCAGAATTTTCGACGACTCCCAGAAGCGCGCCGGATCGTCGATCACCAGTTTGGTCACCACCTTGTCGGCATCGGTGATGAGCTGGTACGAACCGGCCGGATGCGCCGTGACCACCGTCGCCTTGCGGTGGCCGACCGCAATCTCGTCGAGCAGCCGCGAATCGGCCTTGGTGAAACTCTCCAGGCTGCCGCTCCGGTTGACGGTCAGCGTGCGGCCGATGAAGCCCTGCTTGTTGACGATCTGCGCGTCGCGCAGCTCCTTCTCCGCGCCGACGATGTAGTAGACCGTATGCAGCTGGTTCTCCAGCTCAGTCTTCCTGCCGCTCAGCTCCTCGACCTGAGCGCTGCGCTGCGCGACCTCTTCGGTGAGGCTCTGCACCTCGACGCCCATCGTCGCCAGCTCTCCGCGCAGCTCCTCCACCTCGGCGCTCTTCTCGCCCAACTCCTTATTGAGCGTCGAGATCATCTTTTCCAGTCCGTCGATGCGCAGATTGGCCTTGCGCAGCTGCGCCGCCGCGGATTGCAGCGACCGAATTTTGGAACGGTTCTCCTGCAAGAGGCGGTCGATGGCCGCGATATCGTTGTTGATCTCCTCCACCGGACGGCGTCCGCCCTCCGCCCGTCCCGCCACGGAGATCAGATTCTCGCGCGACTTGATGAGCGCCAAATTTTCCGAGATGGCGTTGATGTCGGCGAAGGCCGCCGCGATGAGCGAATCCTTCTGGCTGACGACGACCGCAAGCGAGTCGCGCTGGTGTTCGGCCTCGACGGCGACCTGCTTCGAAACGCAAGACGTCAGAAGCGCTGCCGCCCCGAGCGCCGCAAGGAATAGGAATTTCATAACTGCACTGCTTTAAATATCTCTGCGGGAGCAAATATAGGTATAAATAGTGCAGGATGTGCAAAAAACTTGCGCCCCTCGACAAAAAAACAGGCCGCATCCGTAGATGGATGCGGCCCGATGCACTGTTGGAGAGGAAACCTCTACTTCGCAGCCTTCTTATCGTAGCGTTTTGCGTATCGGCTCATAAACTTATCGACGCGACCGGCGGTGTCCACCAACTTCATCTTGCCCGTATAGAACGGGTGCGAGGTGTTGGAGATTTCCATCTTATACACGGGATAGGTTTCGCCGTTCACTTCGATGGTCTCTTTGGTCGAAACGGCGGACCGACACAAAAACACGTGGTCGTTGGACATGTCCTTGAACGCCACCAAACGATAATTCTCCGGATGAATCCCCTTTTTCATTTCTCGTTTTTGTTTTTGAATGATTCTTTTAAGCGGGACAAAGGTACGAATAAATTTGCAACAAACAACACCTCGGGCCTTTTTTTGTTACGGACAGTGTCCCCGCAAACTTTTTTCGGCCCGCGGCGGCGCGGGGTTGCGGATTCTGAATAGTTTTTCTATCTTTGCAGCGCCGGTCCGAGTTCGGGCCGCGGCAAGGGACCCATAGCTCAGTCGGTCAGAGCAGCGGACTCATAATCCGAAGGTCGTGGGATCATGCCCCTCTGGGTCCACCTAAAAATCAACCACTTACAGCGATGAGAGTGGTTGATTCTTTTAACTCTGGTACACAATTTAGACACAACTTTGCCTATTTTGCCAAGGCCGATAGTGATTTTCTGTCTGGCTTCGCGCGAGCGTAAAAGGGCAAAAAAATCAAAAAAAATATTTGGATAAGCGACCGCATCGGACCTAAACCGATTACCCCCCCCTCCCCCTCTACAAGTCAAAACCCGTATCCTGTTTTCGTGCTTTATGCTACCCGCTATAAAAAAAGCGGCACTTTGCCGCTCTTTCTTTTATTTTTGTTCCGCAACTTGCTTTTCCATGTTTTCAACGATTTCATGGCGCTGATCGAGTAAAGCACTCATTTCTGCGATTCTTTCCGCTCGTTCTTCCGTCTTCCGCTCGGAATCGAGAAGCTGTAAAGCTGCGTTCAATCTTTGCTTCAGCTCTTTGTTTTGAGTATCGGCGATCTTTGTACGCTTAATTTCGGCTTCGATGGAACCGTAAAGGTTCTGCGCCGCGTGCAGGGTATTGAAAACCTGGCGCAGTATCCACAGATAGTCCACCGGATTGTAAGCGTCAGGCGTTGTAAATGCTTCCTTTATATCCTCCCAGTCCTCTGACAGTTCGGCCCTTTTAATGGCTCCGATCAAATCGGTATAGTGTAAATATTCGCTCTACCACATCTTTAAAATGTATTTTATGAATTTCGGGATAAACATTTGGAGATTTGAGGAAGAATTGTTACTTTCGGTATAGCAAATACGCTTAACAAGTATTTG
>NZ_DBFWLF010000026.1:0-1663 GCF_048465635.1 Alistipes sp. | reverse complement strand
AACAAAGAACCTTGATAACTGAACAGTGAAATAACCTTGAAAGATTCAATGAATTTCAGGGTGTTGTAAATAACAACACACGAACGTTTCTATAAAGAAACAACCTTAAAACAGTAAATCAGATGAACATCTGATTAAGCCAGTTTATAACTGGACAGGAAAACTTTTTAACATGAGAGTTTGATCCTGGCTCAGGATGAACGCTGGCGGCGTGCTTAACACATGCAAGTCGAACGAAGCACTTTATTTGATTTCTTCGGAATGAAGATTTTGTGACTGAGTGGCGGACGGGTGAGTAACGCGTGGGTAACCTGCCTCATACAGGGGGATAACAGTTGGAAACGACTGCTAATACCGCATAAGCGCACAGGGTCGCATGACCTGGTGCGAAAAACTCCGGTGGTATGAGATGGACCCGCGTCTGATTAGCCAGTTGGTGGGGTAACGGCCTACCAAAGCAACGATCAGTAGCCGACCTGAGAGGGTGACCGGCCACATTGGGACTGAGACACGGCCCAAACTCCTACGGGAGGCAGCAGTGGGGAATATTGCACAATGGGGGAAACCCTGATGCAGCGACGCCGCGTGGAGGAAGAAGGTCTTCGGATTGTAAACTCCTGTTGTTGAGGAAGATAATGACGGTACTCAACAAGGAAGTGACGGCTAACTACGTGCCAGCAGCCGCGGTAAAACGTAGGTCACAAGCGTTGTCCGGAATTACTGGGTGTAAAGGGAGCGCAGGCGGGAGAACAAGTTGGAAGTGAAATCCATGGGCTCAACCCATGAACTGCTTTCAAAACTGTTTTTCTTGAGTAGTGCAGAGGTAGGCGGAATTCCCGGTGTAGCGGTGGAATGCGTAGATATCGGGAGGAACACCAGTGGCGAAGGCGGCCTACTGGGCACCAACTGACGCTGAGGCTCGAAAGTGTGGGTAGCAAACAGGATTAGATACCCTGGTAGTCCACACCGTAAACGATGATTACTAGGTGTTGGAGGATTGACCCCTTCAGTGCCGCAGTTAACACAATAAGTAATCCACCTGGGGAGTACGACCGCAAGGTTGAAACTCAAAGGAATTGACGGGGGCCCGCACAAGCAGTGGAGTATGTGGTTTAATTCGACGCAACGCGAAGAACCTTACCAAGTCTTGACATCCCTTGACGAACATAGAAATATGTTTTCTCTTCGGAGCAAGGAGACAGGTGGTGCATGGTTGTCGTCAGCTCGTGTCGTGAGATGTTGGGTTAAGTCCCGCAACGAGCGCAACCCTTATGGTCAGTTACTACGCAAGAGGACTCTGGCCAGACTGCCGTTGACAAAACGGAGGAAGGTGGGGATGACGTCAAATCATCATGCCCTTTATGACTTGGGCTACACACGTACTACAATGGCGTTAAACAAAGAGAAGCAAGACCGCGAGGTGGAGCAAAACTCAGAAACAACGTCCCAGTTCGGACTGCAGGCTGCAACTCGCCTGCACGAAGTCGGAATTGCTAGTAATCGTGGATCAGCATGCCACGGTGAATACGTTCCCGGGCCTTGTACACACCGCCCGTCACACCATGAGAGCCGGGGGGACCCGAAGTCGGTAGTCTAACCGTAAGGAGGACGCCGCCGAAGGTAAAACTGGTGATTGGGGTGAAGTCGTAACAAGGTAGCCGTA
>NZ_DBFWLF010000025.1:0-103201 GCF_048465635.1 Alistipes sp. | reverse complement strand
GGCGAGGTCTTGGTGATCTTGCCCAGCTTGGAAGTGGGGGAGTACTGTCCTTTGGTCAGCCCGTATATCTCGTTGTTGAACAGGATGATGTTGATGTCGATGTTGCGCCGGACAGCGTGGATGAAATGGTTCCCTCCGATGGCCAGGGCGTCCCCGTCACCGGTGATTTCCCAGACGGTCAGCTTGGGGTTGGCCACCTTCACGCCCGTGGCGATGGCGGCGGCGCGTCCGTGTATCCCGTGGAACCCGTAGGTCTGCATGTAATACGGGAAACGGGACGAGCATCCGATGCCCGACACGAAGGTGAACTGCTCATGGTTGTAGTTGAGGGCCTCGGCCACTTCGGGGAGTGCCTTCTGTACCGAACTGAGGATGGCGTGGTCGCCGCATCCGGGACACCAGCGGACCTCCTGGTCGCTCTTGAAATCGGCGGGGGTATAGTTGTATTGTGCCATGATTTTACGCAAGTAAGGATTCGAACTTTTCTTTCAACTCGACCACCGTGAACGGAAGTCCCTCGCACTTGTTGTACTGCTCGTAGCGGAACTCCTGCAGCTGCGTGCGCAGGTAGTTGGCAAACTGCCCTTCGTTCAGCTCGCAGACCACGATCCGGCGGAAGCCGGCGAAGATCTCCCGCACGCCGCGCGGCAGCGGGTTGATGTAGTTGAAGTGACAAAGCGAGACGCGCTTGCCCTCGGCCTGCATCTGCTCGACGGCATTCTGGAGGTGACCCCGCGTGCCGCCCCAGCCGACGACCAGCAGGTCGCCCTCCCGGTCGCCGAACACGGTCTGCTCGGGAATGTCCTCGGCGATCAGGGCCACCTTGGCGGCGCGCGTCGAGACCATCTTCTGGTGGTTGGCCGGATCGTGCGAGATGCAGCCCTTCACGCTGTCCTTCTCCAGACCGCCCACGCGGTGCTCCAGCCCGGCCTTGCCGGGGAACGCCCAGCCGCGGGCGAGCTTCTCGTTGCGCACGTAGGGCATGAAGCCGCCCTCGGGCGCTTCGTTCACGATCGGAGGCGTGATTTGCGGATAGTCCTTCATCGACGGGATGCGCCACGGCTCCGAGCCGTTGGCGATGAAGCCGTCTGTGAGCAGGATCACGGGGGTCATGTGCTCCATGGCGATGCGTCCGGCCTCGAAGGCGTAGTGGAAGCAGTCGCTCGGCGACGAGGCGGCGACGACAGCCACCGGACATTCGCCGTTGCGGCCGTAGAGGGCCTGCTGGAGGTCGCTCTGCTCGGTCTTGGTCGGAAGACCCGTCGAGGGTCCGCCGCGCTGCACGTCGACCACCACGAGCGGCAGTTCGGTCATCACGGCCAGTCCCAGCGCCTCGCTCTTGAGCGACAGGCCGGGGCCGGAGGTGGTTGTCACGGCGAAATTGCCGGCGAAGGCCGCGCCGATGGCGGTGCAGATGCCGGCGATCTCGTCCTCGGCCTGTACGGTCTTCACGCCCAGGTCCTTGCGTTTGGCCAGCTCTTCGAGGATGACTGTGGCCGGGGTGATGGGGTAGGAGCCGCAGAAGAGCGGCAGGTTCGCCTTTTCGGCGGCGGCGCAAAGGCCCCATGCCGTGGCGACGTTGCCCGAGATGGAGCGGTAGGTTCCTTTCTCGAGCGAGGCCGACGGCACGCGGTAGTGGTTGGCGAACTGATGCGTGTTGGCGGCGTAGTTATAACCCGCCTCGATGACCAGCTTGTTGGCCTCGGCGATGGCGGGGTTCTTCTTGGCGAATTTCGATTCGAGGTAGCGCAGGGCGTGGTTCTCCGGGCGGTCGAAGAGCCAGAAGCAGATGCCCAGCGCGAACATGTTCTTGCACTTCACGGCCGACTTGTTGTCCAGCTCGGTCTGCATGAGTGCTTCGCGCGTCATGGCGGTGATGTTGGGGATGACCACGTTGTACTCGTCGAGCTTCAGCTCGGCGATGGGGTCCAGCGTTTCGAACCCGGCTCGCTTGAGGTGCTCTTCGGTGATCGAGTCGCCGTCGATGATGACGGTGGCTCCGGCCTTGAGCCACTTGCGGTTGGCCTTGAGCGCCGCGGGGTTCATTGCGACCAGCACGTCGCAGTAGTCGCCCGGGTTCAGCTCGCGGTGGTTGCCGAAGTGGACCTGAAAGCCCGATACGCCCGCGACGGTTCCCTGCGGGGCGCGAATCTCAGCGGGGTAGTCGGGGAAGGTCGAGATGCCGTTGCCCATCAGCGCCGAGGTGTCGGAGAAAAGCGTGCCCGTGAGCTGCATGCCGTCGCCCGAATCGCCCGAGAAGCGGATCACGACGTCCTGCAACTCCCGTACAGAAGTTTTTTCCATGGTAATGGATTGAGATTAGTGGTTTATGAAACGATAACACAAATATAGGAATTTATTGTTAGGTTGTTCACAATTATGAAGAAAATTAAACGAATCGTAATAACGAGATGGATTTACAATAATTAAGTCGTTACTGTGCACAACAATGGCGAGGAATTTGTAACGGTTTACATAAGAATAATTTTGCGCTGAAAATTGCTATTTATTTATTTTATTCGTATATTTGGGCGCTTAATGACGCAAATTCATATTTGCGTTGTTGTTTTGGCTTATTGATGTCCTGATAGCAGGCGTTAATAAAAAAATTTGCTGTTATGTGCTCGAGAGACGAAGCAATAGTATATGTCGCCGACCAAAAAAAAGGGACGAAAGCCGATTTTAAAAACAAGACCGGCGGTGATGATGATTTCCTATTCCGACAATTTTTGTCTTTAGGGTTCATCCGGCAGACTGCTTTCTCTCATTTGAACGACGACAATTCCATTCGTTGGGCAAGTACTAAATTGGCGGACACGAGAGCAAGGTTATACAGAAAAATTATATCGAGAAAGGAACCAAGGAGGTGGGGCGATACTATATGTTTTATTGCCGGTAAAAGCAGAATCTGAAATGGTCTCTCCAAAGTACTGTTACTATTGGATTCCTGTCACAACTCATACCAACCTTGAACTTATCCGGGAAAAGCCGATCAATTGCTATTTGCCAATTGATGAAATTGGCCATGTGGTGACCATTAATGTCATCCTTCGCGAAGAAAGAAAAAAATCTTCGTCGGTCGTTCGGTACGATTTACAGATTCATTCGCAAGTCAGATTGAAATCCGGTCAGTTGGGATCTGGTAGCGAGCAGTCATGCGATCTCTTTCTGGAAAATACGGATTATTCTCAAAATGGGATAATTGAATATCGTTTTAATGAAGGGGTCGGTGCCGAATATGAAACTATCGAAGTAGAGTTGGTCCGGAATATTTATCATCATGTAAAATCTTTTTTCCATAAGCACACTTTTCATCAGAAAAATACATCCTACCTGTTCGAGGCCCTGGTGTGCAAAAGAAGAATCGATATACATAAAAACGATAACAAGGTTCTTACGCATTTTCTTGCAGGGTACGAATTCCGTTTTGCCAGCATACATGACAATATGATGTTAATGTATCGTTTGGTGGAGGAGCACGAGCCTAATTCTTTTGATGATGACATAGCCAACCAATTGGATATAAGGAGGCAGTTGAATGAAGCATTTATGAATTTCTTCGGAGAAAAGATATATTATAACTGTTTGTTTTATTCTCAATACAATGCTTCATGCGTTCTTCGTACCGAGGCCCCCAATCCCGACAAAAAGTTGCATCGCATTGCTTTGAATATCCATAACTTGTTCGAAAAAATAGAGATGTTGCAAAGGCAGAATCTCTTTCTTTCGGAATATCAGGGTCTTATTCAAACACATAGTATGCTTAAAACGGCAAAAAAAGCATCGAATACGGCTTGGTGGATGGCCGTCATTTTTGGTGTGGTTTCTGTCATAAGCGGTATTATTACTTATCTACAATGGTATGATGACAAATTACCCCGTATTGAAGAGGAACTGTCGCGCCAGCAAATTAAAATTGAGGCTGTAACTTTGCATATTAAGGAAATCCAAGCTGACAGTCGAGCATTGAGAACGGTTCTTGACCGGATGATTTATATGGATTCGTTGAATTGGGCTCGGACCGGTATCATCCAGTCCCCATTTCAGGCACAAGAACAAATTTCTATTTCCGAAGAAATTTTTAAATAATAATCAGGTTCCATAAAAAATAATCCCCCGGAATATTTCCGGGGGATTATTTTCCAAAAAGGTTTTCACTACTGCGGCTGCTTGCCGATGTAGGCCAGGATGCCGCCGTCCACGTAAAGGATGTGGCCGTTGACGAAGTCCGAAGCGTCCGAAGCGAGGAACACGGCGGGACCCATCAGATCCTCGGGCGTGCCCCAGCGGGCGGCCGGCGTCTTGGCGACGATGAACGAGTCGAACGGATGGCGCGAACCGTCGGCCTGACGCTCGCGCAGCGGTGCGGTCTGCGGCGTTGCGATGTAGCCCGGGCCGATGCCGTTGCACTGGATGTTGTACTCGCCGTACTCCGAAGCGATGTTGCGCGTAAGCATCTTCAGACCGCCCTTCGCAGCGGCGTATGCCGATACGGTCTCGCGGCCCAGCTCCGACATCATCGAGCAGATGTTGATGATCTTGCCCTTGCCCTTCTTGATCATGGAGGGGATAACGGCCTTCGATACGATGAACGGACCGTTGAGGTCGATGTCGATCACCTGGCGGAACTCGGCGGCGGTCATTTCGACCATCGGGATGCGCTTGATGATACCGGCGTTGTTGACCAGAATGTCGATCACGCCGACCTCCTTTTCGATCCGGGCGACCATGGCGTTGACCTGCTCCTCGCTGGTCACGTCGCAGACGTAGCCGTGTGCCTCGATGCCCTCGGCCTTGTAGGCGGCCAGCCCCTTGTCGACAAGCTCCTGCTTGATGTCGTTGAAGACGATCTTGGCTCCCTGACGCGCGAATGCCGTGGCCAGTGCGAATCCGATGCCGTAAGAAGCTCCCGTTACGAGGGCTACCTTACCTTCCAAAGAAAAGTTTACCATTTTGAAATATTGGTTTTATAAGGTTTTTACTGTTCCCGGCCAAGTCCCCCGTTTCTGAAAAGGGATTCAGGGGATTGTCTGTGCCGGAATTTGCCGGACCGGTGTATGGCCGGCAGCAGAAATCCGTCTGCCGAATATCCGGGTTGCCGATCTGTGTCATCCCGGCAAGGTCCCCCTTTTCAAAGGGGGAATCAGGGGGATTTGTCTGTACCGGTTTTCGAAAACGCCGATCGAAGAAATAATCCATGCTTCTCAGATCGGTCCGAATACTCCGGAACAGTCGAAAGGACTACTTCAGATCGGTGATTTTCGAGAAATCCTGGTCGCCGTAGTCGAGGTTCTCGCCGCCCATACCCCAAATAAAGGTATAGTTATGCGTGGCGGCGGCGCTGTGGATCGACCACTCGGGCGAGAGCACGGCCTGGTCGTTCTGCATCCAGATGTGGCGCGTCTCGTCGACTTCGCCCATGAAGTGGCAGACGGCCTGGTCCTCGGGTACTTCGAAATAGAAGTAGGCCTCCATGCGGCGCGAGTGCACGTGCGCGGGCATCGTGTTCCAGACGCTGCCGGGCAGCAGCTCGGTCATGCCCATCTGCAGCTGGCAGGTCGGAAGCACCTGGTTGACCAGCATCTTGTTGATGTTGCGGTCGTTCGATCCCTCGAGCGAACCCATGTGAGCCACGACGGCGTCGGCCTTGGTGACCTTCTTGTCGGGGTAGCTGCGGTGCGCGGTGAGCGAATTGAAATAGAACTTGGCGGGGTTCTTCGCGTCCTTGCTCTCGAAATAAATCTCGCGGTCGCCCGAACCGAGGTAGAGTGCCTCCTTGTAGTCGAGTTCGTAGGTCTGATCGCCGGCCTTCACCACGCCGGGACCTCCGACGTTGTAGATGCCCATCTCGCGGCGGGTCAGGAAATAAGGGGCCTTCAGCGGGTCGATGGCCTCGAGCTTGAGGGACTCCTTGACGGGCATCGCGCCGCCTACGACCATGCGGTCGTACATCGAGTAGACCATGTTGACCTCATCGGCGGCGAAGACCTTCTCGATCAGGAAGTCGCGGCGCAGTCGGGCGGTGTCGTAATGTTTGGCATCCTCGGGGTGCGCAGCGTAACGGATTTCATAATTGGTTTTCATAGAAGATATTGGTTTTTAGTTTATTGTAGCGATTGCAGGTCGAATTGGGCGCACTTTCTGAAATTGGCTAACCAATCCTATCCTCGCAAAGGTACGAAAAAATACGGGGATTGTGAAAATTTTGCCCGGATAATTTTGAGCGATGCGACCGCCGACCCAGTTGGGGCAGAAGCGATTCGGCCGCCGGATGGCTGGAGTGCAGTTTGACGGGTGAATGGACCGGGTGATCGGAAAGTGTAGTCTTTTATGTTGCCGCAGATCTATGAATAAGAACGCAGCTTGCGGGCAGGGTGAAGAATCTTTGGTACGAAGTTCAGCTTTCATTTTGATTTGCGGCTCTTAGAGCCGTGCGGGCCGCAACTTCGATAGTCTGTTTTCGGCTGTGAAGCCGCGCGGGCCGCAGCCTTGCCCCGCGGAGGCTCGCCTATGGCGCGCCCCGCAGGCTGCGTCCTTATCCTTATCCGAGGCGCATAGCGCCGCACCAGTTCGTGCACTTCTGGAAACGGCGGGAATTGCGGTTGTCCGACGCCGAGCGCCCGGAACGGGTGTGCGATATGCGTTAGCTTTCGTGCCCGTTCCGCGAGGCGGAGGATAGACGCCCGCCGTTTTCTGCGTGCGCCTCTCTTTCGCCCATTCTCATAGGGAAAGGGCAAGAGATTTCGGCTCAAAGAGTAGGCGGGCCGCAGCCTCGCCCCGCGGAGGCCCGCCTATCGCGTCCCTCCGCAGGCTGCGCCCTTGCTCGTTTTTGCTCGATTTGGGGCCGATCAGGCCCCGGCAGCCCGCAGTCGCCGGGTGCGGAGGGCTGCATCTCTGCCTATGGCTTCGATGCCCTCCGCCGGCTGCGGACTGACAAACGAACCAAGAGACACTGCGCCCATAAACAGTTAACCTGCCATACCCCCTCCCTCGTGATCCGGGGCAGGTCAAAGAATCCGACCGAATTGGCCGAATAATAAATTGAATGAAACGAAAAAGAACTTTATATTTATTGCCAATTTTCCCGCTTACCGGATCGAATTCATCCGGATGCTGGCCTTGACCAGCGCGATGGCGCGGATGCGGGCGGTTTCGACCTCCTTGTCGGCGTGGTGGGGGTTCTGGCTGACGAGCTTGACGAAGCCCGCGCGCTCGGACTTCTGAATGTATTTGACCGTCACGTACTCCTCGCCGTCGATGTCGATCGAGAGCAGGTACATGTCCCCCCAGAAAATATCGTTCAGATCGCGCAGCTGCTTGTACAGCACGATGTCGCCGCTTTTGAGCAGCGGGTACATCGAATCCCCCACAATGTAGATCGCCCCGTCGCACTTGGGCAGGTTCGGAATGTGGATGAAGTTTACGGGTTTGGTGCGCGTCTGCTCGGTGAAGAGCGGAACCAGCCCCGCCGTGCCCTCGATCGAGTAGAGCGGCACGCTCTGCAGCGGCAGCGAGTTGTCCGTACGGTGCATGTAAGCCGTCAGATCGGGTTCGGCGTTGAACATCGCGCCGCGTCCCGATTCGAGCCACTCGGGGTTGACGTTCAATTCCTGAACCAGTATGTTGCGGTTGCGGGCCGACAACCCCGCCCGGCCCGTTTCGATCATCGACAAGGCCGCCTTGCCGATGCCAAGTCGCTGTGCCAATTGCTCTTGTGTCATTCCGAGCTGCTTGCGTATCAGTTTTACCCGTTCGTTCATAGCCTTTTATCGGAAAATTTGATAATAAATAATTGTACTTATCGGATTTAAATTCAATAATTGAATATATCTTTGTGCTACAAAGTTAAACAATTTAAATTTTATTTGCAAATATTTTGCAGAAACGAACTTTATTTCAATGATGTATTCGGTTTCACCTGAACTTTACCGGGAGGCGGCGGCGCGTTTGGCGGAGGCTGTCGGCGGTTCCAACTACTTTTCGGGCACGGTCCGCTTCCCGTTCGGCGATACGGAGTGCCGGCTCACCGGCTCGGTGATCGTCTACCGGAAGCGCGAATCGCTGCCCGAGGGCGATGGCGAACGGATCGCTGACCTCGTGCCTGTCTGGTGGGAGTTTCATACGTCCATTGAGGGCAGGGAGGTGCTCAACGACTTCTCATTCAGTCAGTTAAGAGCCTGCCTTTAAGGAGGACGCACCTGCTGGGGCGGCATGCTCGTTCAGGCCAGCACGTGCACTCGGACGCCTGTTCGCTCCTCAGTTCTCCTGCTCCTTGGTTCGGACGCCTCTCTCAGGGTCCGCATCCGCTTATCGGACCGTCCGCTTTCCGCACCGCATCCTCTACCGCCGGAACGGCTCCGCTTCAGACCGCATGTATTAGGTTCCGCACTCCCTTCCCGGCCCGGCGCGGCCCCCGGAACCTCTCTTTATGTCGAACCTCCCCGCCGCGGCGCCGCGCATCGGGTTCAAAAAGCAAACCGTATGGTTGCACCAACCGAATCCACCCCGGCGGAGCGTTCCGCCGGGGAACTTTTATCCTTAGACCGCTTCGCCGCGGAGGTCTATCCCTTTCTCGAACTGGAACCCTTTCACCGCGCCTACTACCGGGTGCTGGAGGCGTTCGCCCGGAGGCGCGTGCGGCGGCTGATGGTCACCATGCCGCCCCAGCACGGCAAGAGCGTCGGGGCCACCACGCTGCTGCCGGCCTATGTTTTGGGGCTTGATCCCGACTGCCGCGTGGCGATCGCCTCCTACTCGGGAGCGCTGGCGTCGAAGTTCAACCGCCGCGTGCAGCGCATCCTCGAATCGCGCGAGTACGGGGCGCTCTTTCCGGCCACCACCATCAAGCAGGGAACCAAGCCCCCGAGCTATATCCGCACGGCCGACGAGGCGGAGATCATCGGCCGCCGCGGCGGGCTGTTGTCGGTGGGCCGCGAGGGGTCGCTCACGGGCAACCGCGTCGACTGCTTCATTCTGGACGACCTCTACAAGGACGCCATCGAGGCCAATTCGCCCGTCATCCGGGCCAACTGCTGGGAGTGGTACACCTCGGTGGTTCGCACGCGCATGCACAACGCCTCGCGCGAGCTGATCGTCTTCACCCGCTGGCACGAGGAGGACCTGATCGGCACGCTCGCGGCCCGCGAGCCGGTCGTGGAGCTGACCGCCTGGGCGCAGCTCGACACGCTGCCCGAGGGGGCGTGGCTGCACATGAATTTCGAGGCGGTCAAATCCTCGCCGCCCACGCAGATCGACCCGCGCCTGCCGGGCGAGGCGCTGTGGGAGGCGCAGCACGGCGTGGCGCTGCTGGCGGCCAAGCGGCGGCTGGACCCCGTGCAGTTCGAAGCGATGTACCAGGGGCATCCCTCCTCGCGCGAAGGGCAGCTCTACGGTACGGCGTTCGGCGAGTACGATGCGCTGCCGCGCGAGATCGTACGGCGCGCCAACTACACTGACACGGCCGATACGGGCGACGACTACCTCTGCTCGATCTGCTATGCGGTCGACGCCGACGGGACGATCTACGTCACCGATGCGGTCTACTCGCGCGAGCCGATGGAGGCGACCGAGCCGCTGGTGGCCGCGATGCTCCTCCGTTCGGCCACGCGGCAGGCCGCCGTCGAAAGCAACAACGGCGGACGCGGTTTCGCCCGGGCCGTGCAGGCGCGCTGTCCCGGGGTGCGCGTCGAGTGGTTCCACCAGAGCGGCAACAAGGAGGCCCGCATCCTCTCCAATGCCGCCACGGCGCTACATCTGATCCGCTTCCCGCGCGGCTGGAGCGTGCGCTGGCCCGAACTGTACGCCCATCTGACGACCTACCGCCGCCGCTTTGGGGCCAACCGCTGGCACGATGCGGCCGACGTGGTGACGGGGATCGTCGAGCGCGAAGCCGTCGGCCGGGGGCGGCTGCGCGGTGTGCGGTTTTTGTAGGGCATGCGATTCGGCGGGTAGGGTAGGCGCACAGGCTGGGGGCGTTCGGCGACGGTGGGACTTACAGGCAGGGGCGGACGATTGAGTGGCCTTTCAGAAGGAACGGCTGCCACTGGCGGCCCGCTTGCGGACCGTGAATCGGCGGTCGGAGCGGACTGTGTCGCAGACCCTCGGGTGGTTGCCGCTTGGCTGCCGGACCGTTGCAAACCGTGAATCGGCGGTCGGAGCGGGCGGTGTTTGCGGATCGTCGATTCGCTGCCGTTTGGCTGGCGGACCGTTTTGCGGAACCCGCTTTCGGTGTGTGCTATGTGAAGTCTACGTTAAATCTGACCCGCCGGAGAGCCGTTCGGTCCGCATTTTCGTACCTTTAGCCCGACACTAATCCGTTTCCACACTATGAAAGCATTGAAAATCGGCAATCTCTGCGCCCCCGTCCCCATCGTTCAGGGCGGCATGGGCGTCGGCATATCCCTCTCCGGACTGGCTTCGGCCGTAGCCCACGAAGGCGGCATCGGCGTGATCTCGTCGGCGGGCCTCGGGGCGATCTACAACAACTACTCGAAAGACTACCGCGAGGCTTCGGTCTGGGGGCTCAAACAGGAGCTGCGCAAGGCGCGCGAAGCCACGCGCGGCATTATCGGCGTGAATGTCATGGTGGCCATGTCCAACTTCGCCGACATGGTCCGCACGGCCATCGCCGAGAAGGCCGACATCATCTTCTCGGGTGCCGGACTGCCGCTCAACCTCCCCTCGTTCCTCCCCGAGGGGGCCAAAACCAAGCTGGCCCCCATCGTCTCGTCGGCACGCGCCGCCGGACTGCTCTGCCGCAAGTGGTGGGCCGAGTACAAATACGTTCCCGACGCCATTGTGGTCGAGGGGCCCAAGGCGGGCGGCCATTTGGGTTACAAGAACGAGCAGATCGCCGACGCGCACTACTCGCTGGAGGCGCTCGTGCCTGAGATCGTCGCCGAGGTGCGGTCGTTCGAGGCCGAGCACGACTGCCGCATCCCGGTCATCGCCGCGGGCGGCATCTACACGGGCGAGGACATCTACCGCATCATGGAGCTGGGGGCCGACGGCGTGCAGATGGGCACGCGCTTCGTCACCACCGACGAGTGCGACGCCGATCCGGCTTTCAAGCAG
Organism: Alistipes sp.; assembly: GCF_048465635.1. GTDB lineage: Bacteria > Bacteroidota > Bacteroidia > Bacteroidales > Rikenellaceae > Alistipes. The sequence continues at coordinate 92,128 of NZ_DBFWLF010000025.1, read as the reverse complement.
AGCTATCTGGACGCCACCGAGGCCGACATCCAGATCATCCAAAGCCCCGTCGGCATGCCGGGCCGGGCCATCCGCAACTCGTTCCTCGACCGGGTGAAGGAGGGGTTGAAACGACCGAAGGCGTGCCCGTTCGACTGCATCAAGACGTGCGACGTGACCCACAGCCCCTACTGCATCATGCTGGCGCTCTACAACGCGTTCAAGGGCAAGCTGCAGAACGGATACGCCTTCTGCGGCGCCAACGCCTGGCGTGCGCAGAAGATTCAGTCGGTGCGCGAACTGATGTCGTCGCTGCGGAACGAGTACGACAGTTTCTCGCTCCGCGCCAAACTTTTCGGTACGAAATAAGCGACGAACCCCGGCAGGCTCCGCCCCGAACAGTCGAGTAGACGGTAAACCGGCAGGCCCGACCCGAGCAGTAGGCCGGTAACCCTGCAGGCTGCTCTCCCGAAACGGACCCGCTAAAAATAGACCTCCCGGCCCTCGAAAGGCCGGGAGGTCTCGTTTTTTGGGAGGCCCGCTATTTTGCGTCTGAATAGGTCAGCACGAGCCGTGCCGCCTGCGCATTCTTCGAGTTGATTACCTCGAGGCGGTAGCGGGTATTGGCGGCGGGCGTTACGAGCGTGAAGACCGAGGAGCCGTCGTCGGCGTATTCGAGCGTGTGGTTCACCATCGTATCTTCGGTGTCGGTCATCTCCAGCACGAGGTCGCCGTTGGCGCTCGTGGTCGGGGTGTAGACCACCTTGCTCAGCGCTTTGCCCGCGATGGCCGGGAACTCGACATAAGCCCCCTCTTTGCTGAAGTAAAGCCCCTTGTTCGGCTCGGGAATCGAGGGGGAGTACTGCGAGTTGTCCACCCAGAAGTACTTGCCGTTCACCGATCCGTCGGCATGGATGGCGAACGTGTGGCCCTCCATCTCATACTCCTTGCGGCCGTTGAGCGCCTCGGCGGACGAACCCGGCAGTTCGGGTTCCGACAGCTTGGGACCCACCGCGAAGTCGAGGTCGATCGTGTAGTCGCCCGGACCGGGCGCTGCGGGGTCTTTCTGCACGACGAATACGGTCCGGGTCTGCGTTGCACCCTCCGCATCGCGGGCCGTGAAGGTCACTTCGGCCCGGCCGCCGCCTTTTACGGGTGCGGGGATGGTGACCGCGACGGTTCCGCTGCCCGTACCCGACGCAGCGGAAAGCCGCACCCAGTCGGCATCCTGCCCCGCGGCTGCCTGCCACGTGCCGTTGGTCTCGACGCTGAAGGCGGTCGCCTCCTCCGCCGTGCCGTCGCCGTTGAAGGTCAGCGTTTCGGGCGAGACGCGCAGGTAGAGGGCGTCGGGCGTCGCGCCTCCGCCGTTGTTTCCGCCCCCGTTCGCGGGCGTGTCGCCGTTATCGTCGCTGCCACTGCATGCAGCGAAAACGGTCGTTGCGAGCAGCAGCGCACCGCATGCCGCCCGCCGAAAAATCTCCTTTTTCATCCTATCGTTTTGGTTTATAACTCTTCCAGTCGTGCCACGGGCGATACGTCGAGCGCCGAGAAGGCGCCCTGCTGATAGCGGTAGTAACCCGCCATGGCGATCATCGCGGCGTTGTCGGTCGTGAACTTGAACTCCGGCAGGAACGTCCGCCACCCGCGCCTGCGACCTTCGGCCACGATACCGTCGCGCAGCCCCGAATTGGCCGACACGCCCCCCGCGATGGCGATGTCGCGGATGCCCGTCTCCTTCGAGGCGCGCACCAGCTTGTCCAGCAGGATGTTCACGATGGTTGCCTGCAGCGAGGCGCACAGGTCGGCCTTGTGCCGCTCGATGAAGCCGGGGTCCTCGGCCACGGCATCGCGCAGCGTGTAGAGAAACGAGGTCTTAAGCCCCGAGAACGAGTAGTCGTACCCCTCGACGCGGGGCCGTGCGAAGCGGAACGCCTCCGCGTCGCCCTCCTTGGCCAGCCGGTCGATCACCGGGCCGCCGGGGTAGGGCAGTCCCATCACTTTGGCGCACTTGTCGAATGCCTCGCCCGCCGCGTCGTCGATCGTCGTGCCGATGATCTCCATCTCCAGCGGCGAATCGACCCGCACGATCTGCGTATGGCCGCCGCTGACCAACAGACACAGGAACGGGAACGCGGGGTGGGTCAACTCGCGCTCTTTCAGGTCGATGAAGTGCGAGAGGATATGCCCGTGCAGGTGGTTGACCTCCACCATCGGGATGTTGCGGGCGAGCGAAAGCCCCTTGGCGAACGAGACGCCCACCAGCAGTGACCCGACCAGTCCCGGGCCGCGCGTGAAGGCGATGGCGTCCACCTCGTCGGCGGCGATTCCCGCCTCGCGCAGCGCCGTGTCGACCACCGGGATGATGTTCTGCTGATGGGCGCGCGAAGCCAGTTCGGGGATCACCCCGCCGTACTTGACGTGCACGGCCTGCGAGGCGATGACGTTCGAGAGGAGCGTGGTGTTGCGCAGCACGGCCGCCGAGGTGTCGTCGCAGGAAGATTCGATGCCTAAGATGGTGATGTCCATGGGATGCTATATTCGGTTTTCATTGCCGCCTCCGTCGGCCCGTAACGGCTCCCGGAGGAGATTTTTCATGTTTTTTGTAGGGTAGTTCCCCTAAAAAAATTAACTTTGCAGGTTATAACGGGGTCCCGATGCGCAAAGGTATAAAAATATTGCGAAAGGTGTTCACGGCGGCGGTATTGTTGTTCGTCGTCCTGCCGCTGACGCTGGCGCTGCTGCTCCACATTCCCGCCGTGCAGAACTTCGTGGTGCGCAAGGCCGTGCGCGCCCTCTCCTACAAGCTCGAAACCACGGTCGACATCGGCCGCGTGGACGTGGGCCTGTTGGGCAAAGTGCGCGTGTCGGGCCTTTACGTGGAGGATTACCAACAGGATACGCTGCTCTATGTGGGCCGGCTCGACGCGTTCGTCACGGGGCTGGGCCTCTTCGGTGGCGGGGTGAGCCTGAGCCGCGGCGAGATCGCCGACGCCAAACTCTACCTGCGCGAGACGCCCGAGGGGGTGATGAACATCAAGCAGCTCATCGACCGCCTGTCCGACCCCGACAAACCCAAGAAAGGCAACTTCCGTCTTTCGCTGTCGAACGCCTCGATCCACGACATGGACTTCTGCCTGGAGCGGCTCAAGCGGCGCGACCCGCCCTTCGGCATCGACTTCGGCCACATGCACCTCTACGGACTGGAGGCGCGGATCGACCAGCTCGAAATCGACGGACAGGCCATCGCGGTCGACATTGCGACCCTGAGCGCCCGCGAGCGCAGCGGCTTCGTGCTGGACCACCTCTCCGGCCGCTTCTTCCTGGCCAATGGCTGCATCGGCTTCGAGCAGGCGACCCTGGCCACGGAGCACTCCTACCTCTCGATCCCCTCCATCTCGCTGGCGGGCGGCTCGTGGGCCGACTACAAGGAGTTCATTGGCGAGGTGCGCATCGAGGCGACGATCCGCAACTCGCAGCTTGCGACCGACGACGCGGCCTACTTCGCGCCCCGCCTGCGCGACTGGCATACGACCCTGAGCCGGATCGACCTGGAGGTCTCGGGCGAGGTCGAAGATCTGAAAGGGAAAATCAACAGCCTGCGCGTCGGACGCGATACCTACCTCACGGCCGATCTGGCGGTGGAGGGGCTGCCCGACGTGCGCAGCGCCCGCTTCGACCTGAACGTTCCGCGCCTGAGCACTACGGCCTCGGCCGCCGATTCGCTCGCCCGCAGCATCGCCCGCAAGCCGCTGCCCGCGAAGACCGTCGAGATGCTCTCGCACGCCGGACGGATGGACCTCTCGGCCCGCTTCCGGGGCAGCCTCTCGGCATTCGACGTCGATCTGGGTGCGGAGACGGGTGTCGGCACGCTCGCGTGCAACGTGGAGCTTAAGCCGCTGCGCAAGGGATTCAGCAGCGTGCGCGGTGCGGTTTCGACCCGCAGCCTCAAGCTGGGCGAACTGCTGGGGCGCAGCGACCTGTTGGGCGACGCCACCCTCGCGGCCCGCATCAACGGAGTGGTGGGGCGCGGCTATGCCGACGCGAAGGTGGTCGGCAGCGTCTCGCGGCTGGGTTTCAACGGCTACGTCTACGACTCGCTGCGGCTCGACGGCCGCCTGCGCAACAAGGAGTTCGACGGGCTGATCACGGCCCGCGACCCCAACCTCGACTTCGACTTCTCGGGATTGGTCGACTTCAACGACACGGTTCCCCGCTACGACTTCACGCTGGCGCTGCACCACGCCGATCTGACCCGTCTGCACATCAACCGCCGCGACACGCTCTCGCAGCTCTCCGCCCGTCTGTCGGCCAACGGCAGCGGCCGCTCGCTCGACGACATGAACGGCCGCATCCGGGTGACGAACGTCCGCTACCGCTACAACGACAAGGAGCTGGAGGCCGACAGCCTCACCGTGCGTGGCGTGAACTCCGCGCGGAGCAAGTACCTCGAGCTGCGCTCCGACTTCGCCGACGCCACCTTCCGCAGCAAAACCAGCTACCGCGAGGTGTTCGAATACCTGCGGCAGAGCGCCTGGAAATACCTCCCGATGCTCGACCGCAGGGGGCGCGCCGAGTCCGCGCGGCAGGGGGGACCCTCCGCGGCCGACGACTACTCGCTGCTCTCGGTCGACATCCGCCGTTTCAACCCCGTCGCCGACGCGGTGGCCCCTGGGCTGCAGATCGCCGACGGCTCGCTGCTGCGGCTGCTGTTCAACCCCGCGAGCAACAAACTCTCGTTCCGGGCCTCGTCCGAATACGTCGAGCGGCGGCGTCTGCTGGCCACGCGCCTCAATATCAACGCTTCGAATCAGGGCGACTCGCTGGCGGTCTACGCCTCGGCCGAGGACCTTTACGCCGGAGCGCTCCACCTGCCGCACCTTTCGCTCACCGGAGGGGCGAAACAGGGGTTGGTGCAGCTGTCGGCGGGCTTCAACGACACGCTGCGCAAGGCTTCGGGTCTGCTCGGCCTGCGCGCCGGGATTGCCAGGGAGGACGGTCCCAACGGCCGGGTGCTCGACGTGCACATCCTCCCCTCGCACATCACGCGCGGCGACAAGACGTGGCGCATCTTCGCGCGGCGTATCCAGATCGACACGGCGCAGGTGGTCATCGACCGGTTCTACGTGATGAACAGCGGGCAGGAGCTGCTGCTCGACGGCATCGCCTCGCGCAGCCCCGAGGATTCGCTGACGCTCCGTCTGCGCAACTTCGACCTGGCCCCCTTCTCGCAGGTGGCCGACCGCATCGGTTACGGCATCGAGGGGCGCACCAGCGGCGAGGCGACCATGCGCGCGGTGCTGGGCAGCGGCGAGATCGCGGCCGACATTCTGATCGACAGCCTCTCGGTGAACGGCGTCGGGGGACCGCCGCTGCAGCTCACCTCGCGGTGGGACCCGGCACGCAACCGGGCCGGGGTGATCGTGGCGAACCGGGCCAAACGCGACACGCTTATCCGGGGCTTCTATGCGCCCCGCGACAAACGCTACTACGCCCGGCTGTCCGTCGACAGCCTCGACATGAGCCTGCTCGATCCCGTGCTTTCGGGCGTCATCTCCTCCACGCAGGGCCTCGCCTCGGCCGATCTGACGCTCCGCGGCCAGCGCCGCGACGCCGACCTCTCGGGGCGCATCCGCGTGCAGGGACTTCGCACGAAGGTCGACTTTACGCAGGTGACCTATTCGATGCCCGAAGCCGTGCTCGACGTGAAGGGCAATCGCTTCCGGGCGAAGAACGTGCCGATCTTCGACACGGAGGGCAACCGCGGCCGTTTCGACTTCGACATGAGCCTCCAGCACCTTTCGAACATCACTTACGACGTGCGGGTGGCCCCCGAGGGGATGCTCGTGCTGAACACCACCGAGCAGGACAACGACGCCTTCTACGGCAAGGTCTTCGCCACGGGCACGGCCCGCATCGCGGGCGGCAAGGGCAGCGTGGAGATGGACATCGCGGCCACTACGGACGACAACTCCTCGTTCTTCATGCCCCTGTCAAGCAAGTCGAACATTTCAAACGCCGACTTCGTGATCTTCGAGAAGCCGAAGACGGCTGATTCGGTGGACAACCTCACGCTGAAGAAACAGGCGTTCGAACGCCGCCGCAAGGAGCGGTCGACCACCGGCAGCCGGATGAATATCTCGCTGGCGCTCAACGTACAGCCGAACGTCGACGTGGAGCTGACCGTCTCGGGCAACACCATCCGCGCACGGGGCGAGGGGGCGCTGAACATGCAGATCAACCCCCGTTCGAACGTCTTCGAGATCTACGGCGACTACACCATCAGCGACGGCAGCTTCCTCTTCTCGCTGCAGAACATCCTCACCCGCAAATTCATCATCGAACCGGGGTCGACGATCCAGTGGACCGGCTCGCCGGTGAACGCGCTGCTCAACATCGACGCCGTTTATAAGGTCAAGGCCTCGCTGCAACCTCTCCTGCAAGGCACTTCCGACCGTCTGGCCGCCGACCGCTCGGTTCCCGTCGAGTGCGTCATCCACCTCGGCGACCGGCTGACGGACCCGGCGGTGACGTTCGACGTGCGCGTGCCCGCCTCCGACCCCGAGACGCAGACCATCATCGCCAATGCGCTCAATACGCCCGAGACGGTCGACATGCAGTTCCTCTACCTGCTGCTCTTCAAGAGCTTCATGGCCGAGAACAGCGCCGCGTCGCAGAATATCGGAGCGTCGGTCTCCTACAACACGGGGCTGGAGTTCCTGGCCAACCAGCTGAGCAGCTGGCTCTCGGCCGACGACTACAACATCGTCATCCGCTACCGGCCCAAGTCGGACATTACCAGCGACGAGGTCGATTTCGGCCTGTCGAAGAGCCTGATCAACAACCGCCTGTTCGTCGAGGTGGAGGGCAACTACCTGATCGACAACAAGCAGGCGGTGAACAGCTCGATGTCCAACTTCATGGGCGAGGCCTACATAACCTACCTGATCGACCGGGCGGGAACGCTCAAGCTGAAAGCTTTCACGCAGACCATCGACCGCTTCGACGAGAACCAGGGTATGCAGGAGACCGGCATCGGCATCTACTTCAAGGAGGATTTCAACAACTTCCGCGACCTGCGGCGGCGGATCAAGGAGCGGTTTACGAACAAGAAACGTCAGGCGCGCCGGGCGGCGCGGAAAGCGGCCGCCGCGGAGGCGGCCGAAGCGAAGGGGGAGATTCCTCCGGCGGAAGAGGCGACGGATAGCAGTCGTTGAGAGGATTGTGAATTGGCCGGAAGACCGCGGCCGGGCGGAGACGACTGCGATTGAGCGGCTTGTTTTGAGCGGATGCGTTTCTCCTGTCTCGGACCCAGCCCTCGGAGGCGACGGCGATTGAGCGGCTTGTTTTGAGCGGATGTTTCTCCTGTCTCGGGTGCAGCCTGCGGAGGAGCGCCAAAGGCGGGCCTCCGCGGGGCGAGGCTGCGGCCCGCCGGCCTGACGGCCGAAAACAAGACAGCCGAATTGCTGCCCCGCATGGATCGGGAGCCGTCAACGAGCGGGTTTGGCGGAAGAATATATTCCGCCGGCAGACCGGATCGTGCGCTATCTCCCTCCTTTAGGAAAGAAGGTATGGGAAGGACGCAAGGGAAGGCGGCTCGCTAATGCAATGGCCCGTGGTTGCGTTGCGACAAGTCCCCTCCGAGGAGGGGATTTAGGGGAGGGTCAGACTTGCAGACGCGGCCAACGGCCGCGGGCAGATAACGGTGATAAGAAACGAAACAGGCGAACAAACAACAAATTTAAATAAACGTTAGAACATGACAACACTCCTTCAGGCCACCGCCGAGGTGGCCCTCAGTGAAGAAACCCGCATGGGATTGTGGACGCTTTTTACCAAGGGCGGCTGGCTGATGTGGCCGCTGCTGGCGCTGGGCGGCGTGACGATTTTCATCTTCGTCGAACGCTTCATGGCCATCCGCAAGGCCTCGGTGCTGGACATGAACTTCATGAACCGCATCCGCGACTACATCTCCGACGGAAAGATCGCCGTTGCGGTGAACCTCTGCAAGAAGACCGACACGCCCATCGCCCGCATGATCGAGAAGGGCATCGAGCGCATCGGCCGCCCGATGAGCGACGTGCAGACCGCCATCGAGAACGTTGCCAACCTCGAAGTGTCGAAACTCGAGAACAACCTGCCGTTCCTGGCTACGATCGCCGGCGGAGCGCCGATGATCGGCTTCCTGGGTACGGTGCTGGGCATGGTGCAGACCTTCATGGACATGTCCGCCGCAGGCGGCACGGTCGATCTGGGCCTACTCTCGAGCGGCATGTACGTGGCGATGGTGACCACCGTGATGGGACTTATCGTCGGCATCCCGGCCTACTTCGGCTACAACTACCTGGTGGCGCGCATCGAGAAGCTGGTCTTCCAGATGGAGGCCAACTCGATCGCCTTCATGGACATTCTCAACCAACCCGTACAAAAATAGGATACCATGGCAATCAAACACGGATCGAAGGTCGATAAGAGCTTTTCGGCATCGTCGATGACCGACCTGATGTTCCTGCTGCTGCTGTTCCTGCTGATCGCCACGACGCTCATCAACCCCAACGCGCTGAAATTGATGCTTCCGAAAAGCTCCAACCAGCTTAAGGACAAGGCGATGACCACCGTCTCGATCCAGAATGCGGGCGGAAAGTACCGCTACTACGTGGAGTTGCAGGAGGTGGGATCGCTCGACGGGGTGGAGCGGGCGCTTAAGGCGCGGCTGGACGGACAGCAGGAACCCACCGTCTCGCTGCACGCCGACAAGACGGTCATGTGGGACGAGGTGGTCAAGGTGATGAACATCGCCAAGCGCAACGGCTACAAGCTCAACGCCGCGACCCAACCCGAATAGCGTATGCACTACTACGACCCGAACGACCGGAAGCCCCGCCGCTGGGCGACGATCGCAGCCGCGGTTTACGCGCTGCTGCTGATCGTCTCGTTCGCGTTCGTTTCGTTCGACTTCCGCCGCATCGCCGAGAAGCCGGGCGATACGATCGAGATCGAGCTGGTCGAACCTGCGCCCGAGCCGCCGAGACCCGTGAAGGCTCCGGCCGAACCGCGCGTGCACGAGAAGCCGGCCCCGGAGGAGCGTACCGCGCAGGCCGAGGGCCGCGATGCCGAGACCCGCACGCCCAACCCCAAGGCGCTTTTTAAGATGAACAAGGGGGGCGTCGACGAACCCGACAACGCGGGCAATCCGCATGCGAAGCAGGGCGAGGACCGGGCCTCCGGCACGGGACCCGGACTTGCCGCCGACGGGCTGGACCAGCTCGACAAGGGGTTGCAGGGGCGCGGACTGGTAGGCAGCCTGCCCCGTCCGGCTTACCCCGGCACGAAGAGCGGCAAGATCGTCATCCGGGTGACGGTCGGCCCCAAGGGCGACGTCACGGGGGCCTCGTTCGAACCCGTCGGTTCGACCGAGAGCGATGCCGAACTGGTCGCCGCCGCGCTCGCCGCCGCGCGCAAGGCCCGTTTTACGGAGAGCGCCGCCGCGGTGCAGGGCGGCACGATAACCTATATATTCCGCATGGAGTAAAAGCTATGAAACCGTTACGATTCCTCCTTCCGGCGCTCTGCGCCTGCCTCTTCTGCTGCGGGGCCGCCGCACAGCCGCAGGGCGCGGTGCTCCGCTTCGCGCAGACCAGCCACGACTTCGGCGACGTCGCCCGCAAGGGCGGCGACCTGACGTATGAATTCGCCTTCACCAACGCAGGCGACGCCCCGCTGGTGCTTACGCGCGTGATTACCTCGTGCTCGTGCCTCAAGGCGTCGTTCTCCAAAAAGCCGGTCGCTCCCGGCGGCTCGGGCGTCGTTCGCATCGTCTACGAACCCCACAAGGCCGAGCCGGGCGTTTTCAACAAAGTGATTCAGGTCTGCTCGAACGCCGCTTCAGGCCGCGATCTGATCACCGTGCAGGGCAACTCGATCGACGGGCGACAGCCCGTGCGGAAAATCCGGACCGGAAGAACGAAAGTAAAAATCAAGTAAGCCTATGGATATTCTCTTCACCAACGCGACCGTGCTGCCGATGACGGCCGACGGATCGCAGCCCCGCACCTTCACCGGTGCGGTCGGCGTGGCGGGCAACCGCATCGTGCTGGTCGCCGCGGCCGGAAACGCGGATAGCGCCCCTAATGCCGGGACCAACCCAAGCGCCGACTGCGCCCGTTGTACCGAACCCGCCGCAGGATCGACAGGATCGACCGCCGACTCCGACGCCGCGGCTGTCGTAGCGGCTTTCCGGGCGGCGCATCCCGCCGCGCGGGAGATCGACTGCACGGGGAAACTTTTGATGCCGGGGCTTGTCAACACGCACTGTCATGCCGCGATGACCCTCCAGCGCAGCTACGCCGACGACATCGCGCTGATGGAGTGGCTCAACGACTACATCTGGCCGTTCGAGGCGCACCAGACGCCGGACGACGTGGCGCTGGGCATGACGCTCGGGGTGGTCGAAATGCTGCTGGGCGGCGTTACGTCGTTCGTCGACATGTACTATTTCCAGGACCGCTGCGTGGAAACCGTCCGCCGGCTGGGCATCCGCGCCATGCTGGGATGCAACTACTTCGACACGAACGTCGACGAGGTTTTCCCGCAGATGGAACGGGCGCTGGCGCTTGCCGCCGGCTGCGACCGCATCCGGATCGCCGCGGCGCCCCATTCGGGCTACACCTGCTCGCCGGAGAACCTCGTGCGGGGCAAGGAGTTCTGCCGCCGGCACGGGCTGCACTTCATGACCCATATCGCCGAAACCTTGGACGAGAGCCGCATCATCCGCGAACGCTACGGGCTGACGCCCGTCGAGCACCTCGACGCGCTGGGCGTGCTCGACAAGCGGACCATCGGCGCGCACTGCATCCACGTCTCCGAGTCCGACATCCGCACGCTGGCCGAGCGGGGGGTGGCCGTGTCGCACAACCCGCAGAGCAACATGAAGATTTCGAGTGGGGTAGCTCCCGTGGAGCGGATGCGCGCCGCCGGGGTGCTGGTCACGCTCGGGACCGACGGAACCTGCTCGAACAACGATCTGGACCTGATCGAGGAGATGCGCACGGCGGCTTTCCTCCAGAAATCGGCTACGGGCGACCCCGTGGCGCTTCCGGCTTACGAGGCGCTCCGGCTGGCGACGGTCAACGGAGCCAAGGCCCTGGGCTATGCGCCGGGGGAGCTGGGCGTCGTATCGGAAGGGGCGCTGGCCGACCTGGTGGTTATCGACCTGCAAAAACCCCATCTGCAACCCGTTCACGACGCGGTGTCGAACCTGGTCTACTGCGGCAAGGCGTCGGACGTGGAGACGGTCGTGGTCGATGGCCAGATCGTGGTCGACGGCCGCCGCGTGCGGAACGTCGACCTGCCCGCGCTCTACCGCGATGTCGCGCAGACCGTTGCGCGGATCAAGGCGGCGGTGAAATAGGCTGGCATCGGAATTGCAACGAAGGAAGCGTGTAAAACCGTGAGCTTATGGATAAGAAAGTGACATTCGGCGGCAAACCCGTGACGCTGGTCGGAATCCGGCGCAAGGTGGGGGACAAGGCCCCCGTATTCCGCGTCGTGGACGGGGAGCTGCAAAGCGTATCGTCGGAGCGTTTCGCCGACAAGGTGCGTATTTACAGCGTCTTTCCGTCGGTCGACACGTCGGTCTGCTCGCTGCAGAACAAGCGGTTCAACCGGGAGGCCGCGGCGCTCGGCGACCGGGTCGCCGTCGTGTCGATCTCGGTCGATCTGCCCTTTGCGCAGAAGCGGTTCTGCGCTGCGGAGGGTATCGACCGCGTCTACGTCTTCTCGGATTACAAGGAGCTGGATTTCGGCATGAAGTACGGTTTCGTGATCGACGAACTGCGCCTGCTGGCGCGCGGCGTGGTGGTGGTCGACCGCGACGACGTGATCCGCTACATCGAATACGTGCACGAGATCACCCGCGAACCCGACTACGAGCGGGCGCTTGCCGTGGTACGCGAACTGGTGGGGTAGTCCTACCACGTATAAAAATAAGTAAGACCGCCCCGAAAGGCGGTCTTTTCTTTAGCCGTTTCGGCAGCGGGCTACCGTTTGGTCCAGATCCTGAGGTTGAGGTTCAGGTCGTCGACAATCCCGACCAGCTGCACGATCAGGTCGCATTCCCGCTCGAAATAGGGCTTGTTGAGTAACGTACGCCACAAACTCGCTTCGAAGTGGTTGCTGTAATCGGGGATGGCGACCACCAGCGAGGAGTTATAGAAACTCAGCGTGATCCGGCCGCCGAGGGCTTCGTCCAACTCGGTGATGCGTTTCATCAGCGAAGGGGAGAGGATGTAGCGGGCCTCGATCTGGTCGGTGGTGAAGACGTCGAAGCGCTTTTCGAAGTCGGGGTCTTCGAGCCGCGCCCGTTCGCCCCGGGTCGAAAAGTGGAAGAGGCTGTCGCGCGTGAGGACCGTGCGGCCCCGGAAATCCTTGTTGAAGTCGGCCACGAACAGAAAACCGCGGAATATATCCACCCAATGGGTCGTAGTGCGCCCCTTGCTGCTGGTAGAGGTCCGTTTCTCCTCGGCGTGCACCTCCGAAAAGGAGAAATGCGTTTCGCCCGAAAGTCCGGTGATCAGGTCCTCGGACGCATACCGGTCGGGGGCGGAAAAGAGCGCGCAATCGCAAAATACCTGCTCCGTTATGCCCTCCTTGGGACGATATTCCGCCTTTTCGCAGATGGCGGCGACGATGCGGGGGATGATCTGCTCTTTATAGACAGCGTTCAGTTTGTTCGAACTCGACTTCACGGAGTTGATCCAGAACATGAGACCGAACAAAGGCAGGAAGATCGTGCAGGTGTATCCGCTTTCCTGCAGTATCCGGTCGCAGCAAAAACCTATGAACGCCAGCAAGGGGATCGTGATGCTCACTCTTCGTACGGCCGAACGTTTTATCCACACCCGCTGCGCCTCCATTTCCACCAGCAGGGGCAGTAACGCGTCGTACAACTGTCCGGCATTCGTTTCCATCAGGGGGCGTTACTCGAAGAGTTTCTTCACGTCGGGATTCTTACGCTCGGCTTCGGCGGTCTCCAGTACGCTCATGGCCTTGAAGCCGAACAGGGAGGCGAACACGTTGGTCGGGAAAATCTGAATCGTATTGTTGTAGTGGGTCACCGCGGCGTTGTAGGCGCGGCGCGCGGCTGAAAGCTGCTCTTCGGTCTCGTTCAGTGCGCCTTGCAGTTGGAGGAAGTTGTCCGAAGCGCGCAGCTGCGGATACTGCTCGGCCGTCAGATTGAAAGCGGTCTGCGCCCGCTGCATGCCGGCCTCCAGCGCACGCTTCTCCGCGTCGGTCAGCTGCGCATAATCCTTCGTGCGCAGGGCCGTCACCTCGGCGAACGTGTCGTGCTCATGCTTGGCATAGGCGCGGACCGTGGCTACCAGGTTGGGGATCAGGTCGTAGCGCTTCTTGAGGATGGCGTCGATGGACGCGAACGCGTTCGTGACGTCGTTTCGCTTGACGATTAGTGAGTTGTATGCACCGATAAACGCAAACAGGGCGATCCCGACGAGAATGAGAACGAGGGTCATAACAGTAAGTTTGAATTTGGACAAATATAGCTGTTTTTCGGCAAGAATCCGCTTTCCGCGCACATTTTTCGGTCCGCAGGATGAAGCGCGCGGCTCTTTGAGCTGCAGAAAAGATTCTTCAAACGTTTTGTTTTCGGGTGGCAGCCTGCGGAAAAAGTGTGGAACAACGGTTTGCCGATTGCGACGCAGCCTGCGGAGGGGCGGCCACTGCTTCGGGGGCTTACGAAGTTTCGTGTCGAACCAGGATCATCGGGCCCAGCCTGCGGAGGGACGCGATAAGCGGGCCTCCGCTGCCGGAGGCTGCGGCCCGCCGGTTCTTCGAACCGCAACATGGCAAATCGTATTGCGGCCCGCCTACCGTAAGGTCGAAAAACAACAACGCGAATTTCGCCCCGCCGACCGAAATGGTCGAAAACAGAACACAGCGGACATGGCCCGCACGGCTCTTTGCGACTGACCGTCCGGAACGTACGCCACCTGTTCCGGGCGCTTGCGTTCGGCCGTTTACGCCTCCAGATAGGGAATTTCGAAGACCATCCGGCAGCCGCCCGTATACGCCGGATCGACGTAGAGCCGGCCGCCGAGCTTATCCGCAATGACGCGGCAGACGGGAAGCCCCAGCCCCGATCCCTGCGAGAAGGCGTCCAGCTTGACGAAGCGTTCGAAGACCTGTTCGTGCATCCCCGCCGGAATGCCGGGTCCGGTATCGGTGACGGTGAAGCGAAGCACGCCCTCCGGCTCCAGGCAGTTGTAGCTCAGCGAGATCGTCCCCTGCTCGGTGAACTTCACGGCGTTGTGCAGCAGATGGTTGAGCACCTGCGCCACGCGGCGGATATTGGTCCTTACGACCGGATTTTCGGACGAGAGTTCGCACTGGACCGACACTCCCGGCGCCACCTCGCGCACGATGTTGTCGGCGCACTCGCGGCAGCAGCTGTTCATCTCCCGCCGGTCGTTGGCGGGCAGGTTGTCCGTCTGATCGAGGAAAGAGATGTCCAGCACGTCGTCGATCAGCCGCAGCAGGTTTTGGGAGTTGGTTTCGATGATCGAGGCGTATTCGCCCGCCGAAGGGTCGTTGCGGAACTGCGAAGCGAGCACCTGCGAGAAGCCCACGATCGAGTTGAGCGGCGTGCGCACCTCGTGCGACATGTTCTGGATGAAGTTGGTCTTGAGGCTGCTGACCTGCTCGGCGCGCTCCTTGGCAGCGCGCAGCTGCTCGCCCGCGGCAACCAGGTGCTCGTTCTGCTCTGTGACCAGCGCCTCGGAGGCTTTCAACCGCCGGTTCAGCCGCATGATCCGCGCGAAGAGGGCCGTACCCGCTATGAGCACGCAGCCCAGCAGCAGGATGACGAGATAGGTGCTGCGCAGTCGGCGACGCTGCAGGTCGAGCTGCATCTCGCGGGTCTCGTTTTGCAGACGGCCCACTTCGAGCAGCCCCGAAAAGTCGTTGGTGGCGTTGCGCACCTCCTGCCGGTGCACCGAATCGGCTGCCAGCACATACTGACGGTAGTTCTCCGCGGCGCGGCCCATGTCGCCCATCTTGTAGTAGATATTAGCCAGCTCGAGCGACAGGGAGTAGTAGGCGTAGTCGTTCTTGATGAGCACCGTGTCGCGCTGCGAGCGGAGCACCACGTCGAGCGCCCGGCGGTAGTCACCGGCAGCCTTGTAGTAGGCCGCCTCGATGTAGTAAAGTCCCGAACGGTAGGTCGACAGTTTGGGTTCGTTGCGGAACGCCTCTTCGATCGCATCGAGCCGCTGCCGCGCCGCAGGCAGGTCGCCCGTCTGGATGTAGTAGAGGGCGAAGGACTTGTCGACCGTGAAACGCTGGTAGGCGCTGCGCATAGAGAGCGTATCGGCCTTGCGCAGCGCCACGAGCGCCGTATCGGGCATATTCATCTCCAGCGCGCACTGGGCCATCGAGGCGTAGTGCGTCGGGAGGTTGATCTCCTCGATCCCGTTGCGTTCGATCTGGTCGATCTGGAGCCGGAAATTGTCGTAGGCCAGCTTATGGTCGCCCTGCGACAGGTAGAGGTTGGCCAGCAGGCCGTAACACATCGCCACGCCGCGTGCGTAGCCCTCCTTCTGCGCTTCGGTCAGCATCTTGCGCGTCTCGTAGACCGCCACGTTCGACTGGTTCTGCTTGATGTAGTAGGTAACCAGCCGGCTGCCCCAGGCGAAATAGTAGAAATAGCGCAGCTCCTCCCGGTCGGGGTGCGCCGCGCAGAAATCCTTAACGCGCTGCACCCCTTCGCGGATTCGCTCACGGTCGTTGCGGAAGTAATCGTGATCCAGCCTCAGACAGAGCGCCACGGCCTGCATCCTCCGGTCGCCCGCTTCGCCCGCCCGGCGGAAGAGCGTGTCGCACCGCTGCGGCGCTTCCGGGTCGTTCACGTGCGCCCGCACCTCCCGGTAATAGGCCCACAGCAGGCTGTCGGTATCGCTTCCACCGCCCTCCTGCGCCCGCGCGGACGGACCGCCGGCGCATACTGCGACGAAGAGCAGCAGGGACAGGCAGCGGCGGATGCGTGGGGACATGGCAGGAAAAGGTTGTATTGGTTACAAAGGTAACAATATCCGTCCGAATTGCAAATTACCGGTGCGAAAAAAAGCCGCTGCAGAACTCTGCAGCGGCTGTCCTGTACGAAAACGGTTCCTTACTCCGTGACCCGTTCGAGCCACCGGACCATGCCGAGCATGACGCCCATCGAGATCAGACACACCGTCAGGAAGACGGTCCAGCACTCCCAGATCGGCCACTTGTTATACATCAGCGGACCGATCCAGAGCAGCAGGTTGCCGACGGCCGTAGCACCGAGCCACAAGCCCTGACAGAGGCCCTGCAAATGTTTGGGAGCCACTTTCGAGACGAACGAAAGGCCCAGCGGCGAGATGAACAGCTCGGCGACCGTGAGGAAGAAATAGAGCATGATCAGCACCCACGGACCCGCCTTCAGCCCCTCCTTGGCCACGGAGGCCATCTCGCGGAATTCCGTACCCGAAGGATACCCCTGAACGAGCGAATAGACGGCCAGGAAGAGGTAGGCCACCCCGGCCAGCCCCATGCCGATAGCGATTTTGCGCGGCGTGGAGATCTCCTTTCCGCGGGCCGCCAGCGATCCGAAGAGCCACATGATAAGCGGGGTCAGCACGATGACGAAGAAGGGGTTGACCGCCTGCCAGATCTCGGGCGCGATGGTATCGGTCCTTACGAAGTCGCGCGCGAAGATCGAGAGCGAAGTGCCGTTCTGGTGGAACGAGAACCAGAAGAAGATGGCGATACCCAGCACGGCGAAGAGCGCGTACATGCGCTGCTTGATCTCCTGAGCCATCCGCTTCTTCTCCTCGGCGGTATAGGTGACGGTCTCCTCCTTCTCCTTCTTGCTCGGATTGGGAAGTCCCTTTTTGCTCACCACGAAGATGACCAGCGAAATGAGCATGGCAGCCACCGAGGCGATGAACGAGTAGTGGATACCCGTATTGAAGACCTCCAGATACTGCTGGCAGAACGCGCTCAGATTGTCCGAAACCGTGCCGCCGGCCTGCGTGACCAGGGCGTAGAAGTTGTCGATCGTCTCGCCCGACATGCTGTCGGAGACGCTCAGGTACTGGTGGCAGAGTGCGGGAAGATCGGAGTTATAGGTCATGTTGTGCACGTCGAGCCACCAGCTGCGCAGCATCGGGGCGACGAACGGAGCCACCAGACCGCCGATGTTGATGAAGACGTAGAAGATCTGGAAACCCGAATCGCGCTGCGCCGCATAGCGCGGATTGTCGTAGAGCTGACCGACGATCGCTTGCAGGTTGCCCTTGAAAAGGCCGTTGCCGAAGGCGATGAAGAAGAGCGCGCAGCAGGTCAGCGTCAGCAGCCACGTCGTATTCTGCGGCGTGGCCAGAATCGGAACGGAGAGCACGCAGTAACCGAGTGTCATGACCACCAATCCGCTGATGATCGTACGCTTGTAATTCTGGGTGCGGTCGGCGATCAGACCGCCGACCAGGCTCAGCACGTAGATGCCGGCATAGAAGAAGGAGTAGATCAACGTACTTTTCTCCTCGCTCAGACCGAACTTCGAACAGAGGAAGAGCACCAGCACGGCATTCATGATGTAGTAGCCGAACCGCTCACCCATATTGCTCAAGGCGGCAGGGATCAAGCCTTTGGGGTGGTTTTTGAACATAGTCAGTTTACGTGTTTGATGAATGATTCGTTCGTGTCGGAGACAAAGATAGAAAAATTTTTCATATATTTGTATAAACAGTTCTCCGTCATGACAAAATCGAACCGCCGCCTGCCCATCGTCGAACGCGACGAGTGGCTGCAGCCCGTCGAACAGCAGCTTAACGACCGCTACGCGCGCTATACCGCCAAACTCAGCGACATCGAACGCACCTCCCGCTCGCTGGTCAACTACGCCAACGGCTACCGCTATTTCGGGTGGCAGTGGGACGAGGCGCTCGACGGCTGGTGGCTGCGCGAGTGGCTGCCCGGGGCGCACGACGTCTACGTATTCGGCGACTTCAACAACTGGCAGCGCACCGAACTGCGCATGCACCGCGACGCGGCGGGCGTGTGGAGCGCCTTCTTCCCGGCGGCGATGTACCGCGACCGGCTCCTCCACGGCTCGCTTTACAAGCTGCACGTGCACGGCGACAACGGCTGGCTCGACCGCATTCCGGCCTATGCCACGCGCGTGGTGCAGGACGATGAGACCAAGAACTACACGGCGCAATTCTGGAACCCCGAACCGTTCGACTGGCAGGGCGACCGCTTCGACGCCTCGGCGCTGGGCAGCCTGCTGATCTACGAGGCGCACGTAGGCATGTCCCAGGAGCGCGAGGGGGTCGGGACCTACCGCGAGTTCACCGAGAAGATACTACCTGTTATAAAGAAGGACGGCTACAACGCCGTGCAGCTGATGGCCATTGCCGAGCACCCCTACTACGGGTCGTTCGGCTACCACGTGTCGAGCTTCTTTGCCCCCACCTCGCGCTGCGGCACGCCCGAGGAACTGAAGGAGCTGATCCGCCGGGCGCACGAGATGGGGCTGGCGGTCATCATGGATCTGGTGCACGCCCACTATGTGAAGAACCTCAACGAGGGGATCAACGAGCTGGACGGCACGGACCACCTCTACTCGCGGCCCGGAGCGGAGGGCTACCAGCCCCATTGGGATTCGATGCTCTTCGACTACGGCAAGGGCGAGGTGCAGCACTTCCTGCTGTCGAACGTCAAATACTGGCTCGACTGCTTCCACTTCGACGGCTTCCGCTTCGACGGGGTGACCTCGATGATCTACCACCACCACGGCTACGTCGATTTCGACAGCCGCGACCGCTTCTTCGACGGGGGCGTCAACGAGGACGCCATGACCTACCTCACGCTGGCCAACCGGCTGGTGCACGACTTCCGGCCCGATGCGGTGACCATCGCGGAGGACGTGAGCGGCATGCCGGGCATGTGCATCCCCACCGAGGAGGGCGGCGTGGGCTTCGACTACCGGCTGGGAATGGCGATCCCCGACTTCTGGATCAAACTGCTCAAGGACGTGCCCGACGAGCAGTGGAACATCCACGAGATGTGGTCGGTGATGACGGGCCGCCTGCCCGACGTCAAGACCGTGGCCTACGCCGAGTCGCACGACCAGGCGCTGGTGGGCGACAAGACCATCGCATTCCGGCTGATGGACAAGGAGATGTACTACCGCATGGACCGCGCCTCGGAGAGTCTGGTGGTCGACCGCGGCATGGCGCTGCACAAGATGATCCGCCTGATGACCATCTCCACCGGCGGACAGGCCTATCTCAACTTCATGGGCAACGAGTTCGGCCACCCCGAGTGGATCGACTTTCCGCGCGAGGGCAACGGCTGGAGCTACGCCCACGCCCGCAGGCAGTGGTCGCTCTCGACCGACAAGCTGCTGCGCTATGTCTTTCTGGGCGACTTCGACAAGGCGATGATCCGGCTGGTGAAGCGCTACAAGGTGCTTGCGGACGGCTATCCGTGGAGTTTGCAGATGGATGAGCAGAACCAGACGATGGCCTTCTCGCACGGGCGGCTGCTGTTCGTCTTCAACTGGCATCCGACCGCCTCGATCCCCGACTACGAGCTTCCGGTGCAGGGACCCGGCAAATACGTGCCGATCCTCTCGACCGACGAGCAGCGCTTCGGCGGGCAGGAGCGGCAGGCGATGGACGCCGAGCACTTCTCCTTCAACGTCCGCGCCGAGGACGGGAAGGAGTATCCGCGCATCCGCATCTACAACACCTCGCGTACGGCGACGGTCTTTCTGCGCAAG
Organism: Alistipes sp.; assembly: GCF_048465635.1. Taxonomy (GTDB): domain Bacteria; phylum Bacteroidota; class Bacteroidia; order Bacteroidales; family Rikenellaceae; genus Alistipes. Next base: position 72,327 of record NZ_DBFWLF010000025.1, on the reverse strand, counting down.
CGGTAGGCGGGGCAGGAGTAACCGCGCATCCGCATATACAACACCTCGCTACGGCGACGGTCTTTCTACGCAAGCGGCAGGTGGGGCAGGAAAGGCAGATTGTACTCGATCGAAGCCTGAGCGGATTCAAACGACCGTGGGAGCAGCTCCGACGGCTGAATTTTCGTGGCCGCGGCCGCATTTGCCAATCAGCCTTCCCCTATCCACTCCCCGGGAGGGGCGTACCACCCGGTTGGCTGAGAAGTTTTCATCTTACCAATTGGTTTAACCTCTCCCGCACAGGTCGTCGTTCTGTTTTCGACCGTCAGGTCGGCGGGCCGCAGGCTGGGCCCCGAGAACTTTCCGCAAGTATATCTATGCAGGCTACCAGCCGGATTTATTTTTAATCAACCTCCGCGGCGCGGAGCGCCGCACCTGCTCGCGCACTTCTGGAAACGGCGGGAATTGCGGCCATCCAACGCCGAGCGCCCGGAACGGGTGTGCGATATGCTTTAGCCTTCGTGCCCGTTCAGAGAGAAGGAGGACAACCGACCGCCGTTTTCTGCGTGCGCCTCTCTTTCGCCCTTTCTTCCTGGGAAAGGGCAAGGCTGTACGATTATCGAAACCATGCGAGCGACAGGACCGTCAAATCACGCTCAATCGTTGAATCCTTGCGGCGTGCCGCCGCATTTATAAATCTGACCCCACCCCGGCCCTCCCTCAGGGAGGGAGATGGCGTACGATCCGGTCGGCTGAAGACGTTTCACCGTACCGGTTGTTTTGCGACTTCCTATTGTTTTGCGACTTCCTAACGTCGTGGACCACAATCCGTTCTTTTTGTTTTAGACCGTCAGGTCGGCGGGCCGCAGCCTCGCCCTGCGGAGGCCCGCTCAAGCGCGTTCCTCAGCAGGCTGCGCCCCGAATTGCAGACCAGTCCGCTCCGGGTTGTCCATCGCGTCCCCTCGCAGACAGAATTCGGTTCGAAGAACCTGCGGGCCGCAGGCAGCGCCCCTAAGTTCCGCCCCGACCCGCTGCCGTTCCGGCCGCGCGACTGCGGCCGTTCGTTTTTTTATAACGTATCGAGATTGTGCTGGAACCGTTCGAGGTACTGCCCCACGTGATAGCCGTCGACGAAGCCGTGGTGGAAGCGCATGGCGACCGCAACGCTCAGCCGCCCGTCGCGCTCGCAGATTTTCCCGACCGTGGCGATCGGAATCTCCTCGCCCGGGCAGGGACCGCTCTGGAACGCAAGTCCCGTAAAGTCGTACCACGGATTGATGCTGATGCAGAACGTGTCCTTGATGGCATCGGCCCCGTAGGCATCGCCCTCGCCCCGCAGCGCCGCGACGCGGATGCGTTCGGCCTCGGCGGCGAACGCCGCCAGCGTGGGGGCGTAGGGGATGATGACCGAACGGAACGAGTGATCGGGCAGCGCGACGGGGGTGTTGAGGCGGATGGCGTCGAAGAGCCACACCTTCCCGTCGACCTGCCGGTAGCGCATCTCTTCGACGGAGTTCACCGCCCGCAGCGCGGCGTAGCAGAGGTATTGCGAGAACCGCACGCCCGCCCTGCGCGCCCGCTCCCGGGCCAGGGTCACGTCCATGCGCACCGTCAGGGCGTAGTAGGGGTTGGGAAAGTCGCGGAAAAAGAGGTAGTTTTCCCGGCGCGCCCAGGAGGCGACGTCGATCAATCGTTTCATGCGGATGCTCGGTTTGGAATGTTTGCAAAAGTACGGAAAAATCCGGTTCGCTGCACCCTTTCCGACATAGTACCGGCAGGAAATTGCAGACCGCCGGAAGATTTTCGTGGAAGAAACGTAAAAAAACAGAAAACTTTTTTGGTTTTATGGGTTTTCTTGCTAAATTTGTAACCGATTTAACCGTTAGCCCATGACGCAGAAAGAACGTATTATCGAACAGGCCATGCGGATGTTCGTCACGCAGGGCATCAAGTCCGTGCGCATGGACGACATCGCTCAGCAGCTGGGCGTCTCCAAAAGGACGCTCTACGAGCTGTTCGGCGACAAGGAGGGGCTGCTCTACCTGGCCATGACCTGCTATTTCGAGCAGAACCGGGCGCGCTGGGACGCCTTGTGCGCCGATGCACGCAACGTACTGGAGTCGATGTTCAGGGTGCTGGGCAGCGTCATGGACCATGCCGACACCACGGGCCGTCTGATGGACAACCTCCGCAAGTTCTACCCGGCGGTCCACGACAAGCTCACGCGCGAGGGGACCGAGAAGAACCGCCAGGAGTTCCGCGCGATGCTCCGGCAGGGCATTTCGGAGGGGCTCTTCCTCGACCGCATCAATATCGACCTGGCTATCAGCGTCCTCTATTACACCGCCTCGGCGCTCGTCACGCGCAAGGACCTCGTCCTGCCCGAGGGCATCACCGAGCGCGAGGCGTTCGTGGAGATCGTTAGCAACTTCTTCCGCGGCATCTCCACGGCCAAGGGACTCCGGCTCATCGACGACTACCTGACGCGTTACGAGCCGGGCAAAGACCGAAAATGAAATCGAATCCGATATGAGAAAAATCCTTCTGACACTCCTTTTCGCCGTCGCGGGCATCCTTGCCGCGCGGGCGCAGCTTCGGCTGACGCTCGACGATGCCGTGACGCTGGCGCTTAGCGAGAACCCCACCATCCGCATCGCCGAACTGGAGGTGACGCGCTACGACTACGTGAAACGCCAGACGTGGGGCGCACTGCTGCCGCAAGTCACCGTGGGCGGACAGCTCAACCACACCTTCATCAAGCAGAACATGTCGAAAGGCTTCTCGCTGGGCGGCGACCAGTACAACACGCTCAGCGGTACGGTCGACGCCACGATGCCGCTCTTCGCACCGACGGTCTACCGCACGCTCCGGCTCAACGATACGCAGATGGCCGCGGCCGTTGAGGCGGCGCGCGCCACGCGCATCGGGCTGGTGGCCGAGGTGCGCAAGGCGTTCTACAACATCCTGCTGGCCGAACAGTCGCTCGCCGTGCTGCACGAGTCGGAGGCCACCGTGCGCCGCACGGTCGAGGACACGGAGCTTCGCTACCGCAACGGGCTGGCTTCGGAGTACGACCTGCTGACGGCCCAGGTGCAGCTGAGCAACCTGCGCCCTTCGATCCTCCAGACCGAGAACTCGATCAAGGTGGCCGTGCGGCTGCTGAAAATGTACCTCTCGATTCCCGAAGAGATCGCCGTCGAGGTCGCGGGCGAGCTGGATGCGCTGCGCGACGCGGTGCTGGAGGGGACCGACGGCCTGTCGACAGACATTTCGCAGAACTCCGACCTCCGCTCGCTCGAACTGCAGGAGGAGCTGCTTACGCGTCAGCTGAAGGTGGCCAACGCCAGCCGCTGGCCGACGGTCGGGCTTTTCGGCAACTTCACGGTCTCGGGCAACAACATGGGTTCGTTCGACATGCGGACGATGACCACCGTGCAGGACGGCTACTACTGGCAGAATCCCCTCTACGCAGGGGTGCAGGTCTCCATCCCCCTGTTCTCGGGGCTTACGAAGATGAACCGCTCGCGCGAGCTGAAGAACCAGATCGCGCAGGTCGGCCTGCAGCGCAGCTACGCCCGCGACCAGATCGACGTGGAGGTCCGCACGGCGCTCAATGACCTGCTGACCGCCCGCGAGACGATGTTCGCGCAGGAGAAGACCGTCGAGCAGGCGCGCAAGGCGTACGGCATCGCCGACACCCGCTACCGGGCGGGGGCGGGCACGATCCTCGAACTGAACTCGGCGCAGCTGGCCCAGACGCAGGCGCAGCTGAGCTTCTCGCAGGCCATCTACGACTACCTCTCGGCCAAGGCCGACTACGACCGCATCATCGGCCGCGAACTTTAGCGTGAAACGGAAAAAACAGACGATACCTATGAAAGAACTCTCAGTCATCCTCTTCGCCGCGTTGGCCCTGGCGGGCTGCACGGGCAAAAAGAACGTGCAGACCGTGGCGGAGCAGACGGGCGTGCTGACCCGCACCGCGCCTGCCGAGGCGGCGTCGGTGCGCCTCACCGAGCGCTTCACTTCGGAGATCGAACCCTTCAAGGAGAACGACATCACCCCAGCGGCGTCGGGCGTGCACATCGACCGCATCCTGGTCGAAGTGGGGGATCGGGTCTCCGAGGGGCAGCTGCTCGTGACGCTCGACCCCACGCAGTACAACCAGCAGCTGGTGCAGCTGCGCACCGTCGAGGACGACTACGGCCGTCTGCTGCCGGTCTACGAGGCCGGGGGCATCTCCCGCCAGCAGATCGACCAGGCCAAGGCGCAGCTGGACGTGCAGCGCGAGGTGGTCGCCAACCTCAAAAAGAACATCGAGGTCCGCTCCCCGATCGCGGGGGTGGTCACGGCCCGCAACTACGAATCGGGCGACCTGTTCGCGCAGCAGCCCATCTTGCACGTCATGCAGATCGACCCGCTGAAGGTGATCGTCAACATTTCGGAGCAGTTCTTCCCCGCTGTGAAGGTCGGCATGCCGGTCGATCTGACGGTCGACATCTTCCCCGGACAGACTTTCCGCGGCACGGTGTCGCTGATCTACCCGGCGCTCGATCCCTCGACGCGCACGTTCAAGGTCGAGGTCAAGGTCCCCAACGCGCAGCGCACGCTTCGGCCGGGCATGTACGCCCGCACGAGCTTCGACCTGGGCGAAAAGCAGGGTGTGCTGGTCCCCGACGTGGCCGTGCAGAAGCAGGTCGGCTCCGCCGAACGCTACCTTTACGTGGTTAAGGGCGACACGCTGGCCGAGCGCCGCCGCGTGGAGGTCGGCCGCCAGGTGGGCGACCGCGTGGACATCCTCTCGGGCGTGGAGCCGGGCGAAGAGGTCGCCGTCACGGCCCTCTCGAAACTCTACGACGGCGCACGGATCGAAATCAGCAAAGACTGATAAAGAGCTGGGATTGTCTCCCTTGACAAGAGGAGATTCAGCGGGATGTTAACTGTGAGATTTGCGTCGGAGACGCTTCCTGTCTTTCGACAGTTTCATGGTTGACCCGACCGGAATCCGAATATTAGAATAAAAACTGTCGAATATCCATGAAAATATACGAAAGCGCGGTCCGCAAACCCATTTCGACGGTGCTGCTGTTCGTCGGCGTGCTGGTCTTCGGACTCTTCTCGCTCTCGAACCTGGCCGTGGACCAGTACCCCGAGATCGAGATTCCGCAGATATCGGTCATCACGATGTACCCCGGGGCCAACGCCGCCGACATCGAGACCAACATCACCCGCGTGCTGGAGGACAACCTCAATACGGTGAGCAACCTCAAGAAGCTGACCTCCAAGTCGCAGGACAACGTGTCGATGATTACCGTCGAGTTCGAGTACGGCTCCGACCTGAACGAGGGGGCCAACGAGATCCGCGACGTGGTGTCGCGCGTGCAGTCGATGCTGCCCGACGATATCGACTATCCGACGATCTTCAAGTTCTCCACCTCGATGATCCCGGTGATGATGCTCGCCATCACCGCCGAGGAGAGCTATCCGGCGCTGAACAAGATTCTCGACGACAAGCTGGTCAACGTGCTCAACCGCGTCGACGGCGTGGGGGCGGTGTCGATCATCGGTGCGCCCGAACGCGAGGTGCAGGTCAACGTCGATCCCGCCAAGCTGGAGGCCTACAACCTCACGGTCGAGCAGCTGGGACAGATCATCGCCGCGGAGAACGTCAACATCCCCAGCGGTACGATCGACATCGGCAACAACACCTTCAACATCAAAGCCGACGGCGAATTCAAGCTCTCGGACGAGCTGCGCAAGGTGGTCGTCTCGAACGCCGGAGGCCGCACGGTGATGCTTTCGGACGTGGCGCAGATCCGCGACACGCTCGAAAAGTCGACGATGGACGAGCGCGTCAACGGCCAGCGCGGCGTGCGCGTCATGTTCCAGAAGCAGTCCGGCGCCAACACGGTCAATATCGTGCACGAGATTCAGGACCGCCTGCCGGCGATCCAGAAGACGCTGCCCAAGGACGTGAAGATGGAGCTGATCTTCGAGGGTTCGCAGGAGATCACCGACGCCATCGGTTCGCTGTCGGAGACCATCCTCTACGCCTTTATCTTCGTGGTGCTGGTGGTGATGGTCTTCCTTGGACGCTGGCGAGCGACGCTGATTATCTGCATGACCATCCCCGTCTCGCTGATCTGTTCGTTCATCTACCTCTTCGCCACGGGGTCGACGCTGAACATCATCTCGCTCTCGTCGCTCTCGATCGCCATCGGCATGGTCGTCGACGACGCCATCGTGGTGCTGGAGAACATCACCACCCACATCGAACGCGGTTCGAACCCGAAGGAGGCGGCTATTTACGCCACCAATGAGGTGTGGCTCTCCGTAATCGCCACCACGCTGGTCGTGGTCGCCGTGTTCCTGCCGCTGACGATGGTTCCCGGCATGGCGGGTATCCTCTTCCGCGAGCTGGGCTGGATCGTGACGATCGTGGTATGCGTCTCGACCACGGCGGCCATTTCGCTCACGCCGATGATGTCGGCCTACCTCTTGAAACTCGAGGGCGGCCAGCACGACTACAAGGGGCTGGGCGCGATCTACAAACCCATCGACCGGGCGCTCGCCTGGCAGGACAACGCCTACGCCCGGGCGCTCAACTGGGTCGTGCATCACCGCCGGATCACCGTCTTTACCATGATGTCGATCTTCGTCGTCTCGCTGGGTCTGCTGTCGAAGGTGCCCACCGAGTTCTTCCCGCCCTCGGACAACGGCCGTATCTCGGCCACCGTGGAGCTGGAGCAGAACGTCTCGGTGGAGTACACGGCGCGCATCGCCCGCCAGATCGACAGCATCATCTACGCCGAGTTCCCCGAAATCGTGCTCGTTTCGGCTTCGGCCGGTGCGAACTCCTCGGACAACGCCTTCGCGGCGATGCAGACCACCGGTTCGCACATCATCAACTACAACCTGCGTCTGCCGCGCTCCGAGGAGCGCGACCGCTCGATCTACGTCATCTCGGACCTGCTGCGCAAGAAGCTCGACCGCATCCCCGAGGTGCGCCAGTACAAGGTGACCCCGGGCGGTCAGTCGGGCGGCATGAGCGGCGCTTCGACGGTCGACATCAAGGTTTTCGGCTACGACATGGACGTGACGAACGCCGTCGCCAACGACCTCAAGCAGAAGATGCGCGAACTGCCCGGCACGCGCGACGTGCAGCTCTCGCGCGACGACCTGCGGCCCGAATACAATGTGGTCTTCGACCGCGACCGCCTCTCGTATTACGGCATGAACAGCGCGGTGGCCTCGCAGGCGGTCAAGAACCGCATCGATGGGCTGGTGGCCTCGAAATACCGTGAGGACGGCGACGAGTACGACATCATCGTGCGCTACGCCGAACCGTTCCGCACGCGCGTGGAGGACGTGGAGAACATCACGCTCTACAATGCGCAGGGCCGTCCCGTGAAGCTCAAGGAGGTCGGCTCGGTGCAGGAGGAGTACGCCGCGCCGATGATCGAGCGCGAGAACCGTCAGCGCGTTATTTCGGTCAAATCGTCGCTCGGCGCGGGCGTGCCGCTGGGCGAGGTGGTGGCCCGGGCGCAGCAGATGATCGACGACTATCCGCTGCCCGACGGCGTGGACCTCGAGATCGGCGGTACGGTCGAGGATCAGGGCGACGCGTTCTCCGATCTGCTGACCCTGTTCGTACTGATCGTCATTCTGGTCTATATCGTCATGGCCACGCAGTTCGAATCGCTCAAATTCCCGTTCATCATCATGTTCACCATTCCGTTCGCCTTCACGGGCGTCTTCCTGGCGCTGTGGATGACCTCCACGCCGCTGTCGCTGATCGCCTTGATCGGAGCCATCATGCTGGTGGGTATCGTAACGAAGAACGGTATCGTGATGGTGGACTACATGAACCTTTTGATCGAGCGCGGTTCGGGGGTCTTCGATGCGGTGATCGCCGGCGGCAAGAGCCGTCTGCGCCCCGTGCTGATGACCTCGTTCACGACCATTCTGGGTATGCTTCCGCTGGCGCTGGGAACCGGCTCCGGCTCCGAGACGTGGCAGCCGATGGGTATCGCCGTGATCGGCGGCCTGACTTTCTCCACGATCCTCACGCTCTTTATCGTGCCGGTGCTCTACTCGATTCTGGTGAACCGTTCGCAGCGCAAGGAGCGGGAGAAACTGGCCCGCCTGCAGGCCAAACACCAGGCAAGTGCGCATTGACGAGATGATGGATTACTATTCTCATCGTTTAGCAGAACGGATCGCTGTATTCACGGCCTGCGGCCGTGTTTACAAGCCTGACCCCACCCCAAACCCCTCCCGAGGGAGGGGCTTCGAAGAGCTGCGGTAACAGGATGTCGATTTATAAAAGGTAAATTATGAAAGCAGTCTTTATATCTTATAATCAAGCGCTGACCGACCGGGTAAATCATATCCTCGACGAGCAGGGTATCCGCGGCTTCACGCGCTGGGCGCTTACCGAGGGGCGCGGATCGGTCGACGGCGAACCCCACTACGGCACGCATGCGTGGCCGTCGATGAACTCCTCGGTGCTGGCTATCGTGGAGGACAGCCGTGTGGCGCCGCTGCTCGACGCCCTGCGCGAAATGGATTCCACGACCCGGATGCAGGGTTCGCGGGCCTTCGTCTGGAATATCGAGCAGGTCTCCTGACCGAGCGGGTCCGTCGACTTCTCCCGCTCCGCTCCCGTTTCAGCCGCAAAGGGCTAATCCGGTCTGCGGACCTGGGCGATCAGGCGGTACGGTCGGGGCAGGTCGCGGATTCCCCCCCCCTTGCGTTTCGCTGCCGTGCAGCTCCTGCCACCGCTGGGGCGTCATGCCCTTCTCCCGGGCGAAAGCGCGGTAGAAGGTGGTGCTGCTGCCGAATCCGGCCAGCAGGGCCAGCTCCTCGGCCTTGTAGCTTTGCTGCACCATCAGCCGGGTGGCGTACTCCACCCGGCAGCGGTTGATGCAGTCGCGGAACGAACAGCCCAGCTCCTGATTGAAGAACTGCGAGAGGTGCGTGCGGTTGGTTCCGCACTCCTGCGCCAGGGAGACGATCGTCAGGCAGGGGTCCAGAAAGAGCTGTTTTTCGTCGAGCGCCTCCGCGACCCGCCGCCGGAGCGTTTCGATGCGTCCGCTGCGTTCGTCGGCATTCTCCTCCGGAACCGTTTCCCGAGCGGCGGGCTGCCAGTAGTCGCGGATAATCTCCGGGATGCGGTAGCGGCTGACGCAGCCGTAGAGCAGCGACCACACGCAGAGGGTCATCACATGGGTCAGCACGATCGACAGGGTCGTCGTGGTGAGCGATATGATCGTGATGTAGGCAATCAGGTAGAAAGCCAGCACGGCCGACATCCACCGCATCCAGCGCAGGTGGATGCGCTCGGTGAACGAGTAGGCCTGGGCGATCTGCTCGGCGTAGCGCAGCGAGTAGACCACGATCCGCGCCAGGGCGAACAGGCAGTAGCCCGCTGCGTAGGCCACGTAGATCAGCAGCACGGCGGGCAGGTAGGCGGGCAGCGAGCCGATCAGTTCGCCGCCCGAGGCGTAGACCGGCCGCGGGTGGAACGCCAGCCTGGCGGCGTAGGCGGCGGCCAGCGCCACAAAGGGGGCGACCAGCCGCAGCGCGTAGCGCACGGTGACCCGGCCGGGCATCACCAGTTCGAAGAAAAAGAGCGACAGCAGCGGCAGCGTGAACAGGTCGGGCAGCGTGAATCCGGCCCCGAGCACCTCGCAGTAGTAGGTCGGCGTCAGGCTGAGCAGCAGTTCTTTCACCTCGATCAGGGCCATCCACCCCAGACAGAGGGCGAACAGGCGGTGGGGCCGCGAGCGGGTTTTCCGCGCCCGCAGAAGCATATGGCAGAACGCCGCGAGGAAGAACATGCACGCCGCGCCGTTGAAAAAGTAGATGAGCGTCCGGGTCATTTCAGAACGAAGATAGCGAAAAAATCGGTTTTTGGAGGGCGGGAAACCCAAAAAACACCCGGTTCACGGCGAACCGGGTGTTCGAATCGGCGGACGGCAGCCTCAGAACGCGGGCCGCATCTTCCATTGTCCGGCGGCGTCCTTCACGCATTTGGCCGTCTCTTTGCCCGATTGGCCGCTGCCGTTGCGCATGTTGAATTCGACGGTCGCCTCGCCGTTCTCGCCGACCTGTTCCGAGAGAATCTCGACCTTGACGCCGCCCAGCTTTTTCAGCTCGGGCCCCAGGTAGGTGGAGAGAATTTCGACCATCATTTTCCGGTCGGCCTCGACGCTTTTGCCGTCGAAGTAGAGGCAGTCGGCGGCCTTGTCGTAGGCCTCGTCGTTGATCGCGGCGTAAAAACGCTTCACGGTGTCCGCGGCCGAATCCGCGGCGGCCGACGACGAGCAGGCGGCCAGGCAGCAGAGCGATGCCGCCAGAAGGAGCAATTTTTTCATAAATCCGTTATAATTTAAAAGGTTGTGACTTCCTACTCCCACGTGACGGGCACGTCGCGGGCTTCGAAGCCCTCTTCCTGCGCGTTGCCCGTTTCGAGGGTGAATTTGAGCGCCTTGAAACTCTTCATGCCCGGCTCGACCTTGATCGGCTGGAACCGGTACTCGGCGTATGTGCCTGCCGCGAGGTCCTCGTGGTAGAGCGGACTGGCGCCGAGGTCCGAGGTGCGGAACTTGGAGGTCGCCTTCCAGGCCGCCCCTTCGGCGACGCCCCTGCCAGCGGCATCGGTCACTTCGGTCAGCTTGAGAAAGGCCGACTTCTGGCCCGCGAGCGGCATAATGCCGATCGTGACACTAACCTCGCCCGTTGAGGGGTTGCCCGTGGCGCTGACGAACTCCATTTTCCATTGTCCGAGCTGCGGATAGACGAACAGCGTCTCCTTCGATACGTCGAGACCGGTCGTGGATTCGACCCCTTTTTTGACCTTGTTCCAGAATCCGCCCTTTTTCTTGGGCTGATCCTGTCCCGAGGCGGCGGCCGTGAGCAGCAGGGCGGCCGTCAGGAGCCATGCGATTTTTTTCATAGGTTTTTAGTTTGGTTGAACGTGTAGCAAAATTAGCCGGGCCCGCGTTTTGCAGGCTCTCAAAACGTATATTTACGCTTTCAAAACATACACGCCGACCCGCAGGGTAGCCCTGCCGGCTTTCGGCGGGGGATTCTTCGGCGGGGAGCGATCGCGAAAGCCGAATTTTACTATCTTTGCAGGGATGAAACTTACGTTTTTGGGAACCGGGACCTCGCAGGGCGTCCCCGTCATCGGTTGCCGCTGTGCGGTCTGCACCTCGGCCGACGGGCGGGACAACCGGCTGCGGACGGCCGCGATGGTCGAGACGCAGGGCATGAGGCTGGTGATCGATGCCGGACCCGACTTCCGGGCCCAGATGCTCCGCACGGGCGTCCGGCATATCGACGCGATCCTGCTGACGCACGAACACAAGGACCATATCGCCGGGCTGGACGACGTGCGGGCGTTCAACTTCGTGGATTATCCGGCAGCCGTTCACAAGGTCGACATCTACGCTTCGGCGCGCACGGCGGCGTGTGTACGCAAGGATTTCGACTACGCTTTCGCGCAGGACAAGTACCGCGGCGTGCCGGAGATCGAACTGCACGAGATCGACCCCGAGCGGCCGTTCCGCGTCCGCGGCGTGGAGATCGTGCCCGTCTCGGGCCGCCACTCCGAACGCTTCTCCGTGCTGGGCTACCGCATCGGCAAGCTGGCCTATCTGACCGACTTCAAGACCATCGAGGACCGTGAGGTCGAAAAACTGCGCGGTGTGGAGGTGTTGGTGGTCAATGCCTTGCGATTCGAACCGCACTACTCGCATTTCAACGTGGCGGAGGCGCTCGCGTTGATCGCCCGCGTCCGGCCCCGCGCGGCTTATCTGACGCACATGTCCCACGAGATCGGTCTGCACGCCGCCACGGAACCGACGCTTCCGGAAAATGTTTATATGGCCTACGACGGCCTGACGGTGGAGGTGTAAAGCGGTTCCGAAAGATAGGGAGCCTGCGAACGGGTATGGCTGATTATTGGAAGGACGGCCTGCAGAGAGGAATACGGTGGATTTTGCCGGATGTGTCGTGTTACGGAGTTGCGGGCAGCAGCCTGCGGAGTGCACGCGCTGAGCGGGCCTCCGCACCCGGAGGCTGTGGCCCGCGCGGCTCAAGAGCCGCACCATAATAGGTAAGAACTTTACCAAAGACTTTTCGCCCTTTTGTGGGAGGAATTACATCGAAAGAAAGGACGCAGCCTGTGAAGGAACGCCAATGCAAACCTCCGCGTTCGGAGGCTGCGGTCCGCGGCTCTTCGAGCTGGGTTCCCGTTTTTTGAAGATGTAAAAGTGGGGCGAGTGACGCCGCCGATATTGAGTAAAAGTGATTTCGGGCAGCAGCCTGCGGAGTGCACGCGGCAAGCGGGCCTCCGCTGCCGGGAGGCTGCGGCCCGCGGTTCTTCGAACCAAACGTTCTTGCCCTTTCTTTGAAAGAAAGGGCGAAAGAGAGGCGCACGCAGAAAACGGCGGGCGTCCGTCCTCCGCCTCGCTGAACGGGCACGAAAGCTAAAGCATATCGCACACCCGTTCCGGGCGCTCGGCGTCGGACAACCGCAATTCCCGCCGTTTTTCAGAAGTGCGCGATCGAGGTGCAAAGCTGACGCTTTGCTTATAATTATAAAGGCGCTTGCTGTGGAAACCTAATTTTTCGGACGCAGCCTGCGGGGCACGCGACCAGCGGGCCTCCGCTGCCCGGAGGCTGCGGCCCGCCGACCTAAAGGTCGAAACTTAAGTAACAAGTAGCGATAAAGATGGCTGCGAAGCCGCAGAACGAAACCGTTCCAAACTAAAAGACACAACCCGATATGAAAACATTCCAGAATAAGGTGGTCGTAGTGACCGGCGCATCGTCGGGCATCGGCGAGGCGCTGGCCCGCGAGTTCGCGGCCCGCGGTGCGCGCGTGGTGCTGGGCGCGCGCAGCATCCAGAAATTGCAGTTGATCGCGGGCGACATCCGTGCCCGGGGCGGTCAGGCGGCCTACTGCGGGGTCGACGTGACCGTGCCCGAAGAGTGCCGCGAGCTGATCGACGTGGCGGTCCGGGAGTTCGGCGGAGTGGATGTGCTGATCTGCAATGCCGGAATTTCGATGCGGGCGCTGTTCGACGACGTGGACCTGGAGGTGCTCCACCGCCTGATGGACGTGAACTTCTGGGGGACGGTCAACTGCTGCAAATACGCGCTGCCCTATCTGCAGGCGGCAAAAGGTTCGATCGTGGGCGTCTCGTCGGTGGCGGGGCTGCACGGTCTGCCGGGCCGCACGGGCTACTCGGCCTCGAAATACGCCATGACGGGCTTTCTGGAGACGCTGCGCATCGAAAATCTGAAGAAAGGACTGCACGTGATGATCGCCTGCCCGGGTTTCACCGCCTCGAACGTGCGCTTTTCGGCGCTGACCGCGGACGGCACGCAGCAGGGCGAAACCCCGCGTGACGAGGCGAAGATGATGACCCCGGAGGAGGTGGCGTGCATCATCGCCCGCGGCATCCTGCGCCGCAAGCGGCTCTGCCTGATGGAGGCCGAGGGGCGCGCCACGCACTTGGTCAAGAAGTTCGCGCCGGGATTTCTCGATCGGATGTTCTACCTGGTGATGTCCCGCGAACCCGATTCCCCGCTCAAATAACGGTCGACCTGAAACACGAACCGACAGCCCCTAAGCCGTCGGTTCGTTTGTTTTATGGGGGGGGGCTACCGCCTCATCCAGTCTCGTCCAGTCTTTCCCCGTCCGGTTCTGTTGCCGACAGCCGCCGCGTGCCTGGCCATGCCCTGCCGTTGCGCGCCCGACTTACCGCTCCGTTTCCGAGGAGTACTTGCGCTGCGTCCGCTCGGAGATGCGGATGCTGTATTCGTAAAGTCCGTAGAGCGGCAGCAGCACCAGCACCATGCTGAATGCGTCGGGCGGGGTGATGATGGCCGAGAGAATCGCCAGCACGACGATGGCGTGGCGGCGGTAACGGCGCAGGAACGCCGGGCCGAGAATCCCCATGCGCGTCAGGAAATGCACCAGCAGCGGCAGCTGGAACACCACCGCGCAGGCGAGCGACACGTTCAGCACGGTTGAGAGGTAGGAGTTGACGTCGATCATGTTGGTCACCAGAGCGCTCACGCGGTACTGCGTGAGAAAGGCGACCGTCAGCGGGGCGATCATGAAATAGCCGAAAGCCAGTCCGGCGAAAAATCCCAGCGAGACGTAGAGTACGAAGCGCCGGCAGCCCCGCAGTTCGCGCGGGGTGAGTGCCGGACGCACGAAGCGCCACAACTCCCACAACAGATAGGGAAATCCCGCGGCGAATGCCGCGGCGACCGAGACGGTGAGGTGCAGGTTGAACTGCCCGGCCAGCGTGGTGCTCACCAGCTGGAAATCTTCCGGACGGACGCCCAGCCGGTCGATCCCCGACAGCGCACCCAGCCGTATGAGCAGCCGGTTGGTGGGGAACCACTCCGCCACGGGGCCGAAGAGCACCTTGTCCACCAGCAGCTCCTTCAGGCAGAATGCCACGACCACGAGCACCAAAATGACCACCGCACCCCGCACCAAGTGGGGCCGGAGCGCATCGAGGTGCTCGGCGAAGGTCATTTCGCCTGCGGGTGTCTGCGGCTGACCGGACATGTCCGGGCTTATTTGTTTTCGGGGATGTTCTCCTTCCCGGCGGTCTCCTTCCCGGCGGTCTCCTTGCCGGCAGTCTCCTGCCGCGCAGCCTCCCCGGCGTCCTGCCGGGCGGAGGAAGCTCCGGCCCGGGGCTCATCGCCCGGTTTGGCCTCCATCGCGTCCTTAAATTCGCGCACGCCGCGGCCCATGCCGCGCATCAGTTCGGGGATCTTTTTCCCGCCGAAGAAGATCACTACGATGACGAGTATGATCAGCACCTCGGTCATGCCGAGCTTGCCTAAAAAGAGCGGATACATCATGTCGTTCGATTGGTTGTTGTAAAGACAAAAATAGGAAGAATTTCGATACCGACCGCCGAATCGCGCGAAAAATACGCTTCCCGGACGCGTGTTTTGCGGGGCGCGGCGGGCGATTGGACAAATTCCGCATCGGGCTGGACAAAATCAAAGTTTTATTGAGCGCTTTTAAAGATCATTTGCGCAATCTTCGGCCTGCGTTGAAAGGGGTATGGGTAATTTTGTCTTGCTGAAAAACCGCAAACCTATCACTAAAACCTGAACCTCGACATGAGAAAATTTTCCCTTCCGATCCTCGGTCTCGGCCTGATGTTTCTGGCCGCCTGTTCCGCGGACCGCGACCCGAAGCTCGACACCGTGAAACGGGCGATCGACCATGCCCGCTGCCAGCTGACGCAGGCCGCCGCCGAATTCGACACGCTCCGGGGTTTCCCCCGTTCGCTGATGCCCAAGTTCAAAGAGGTCGATCCCAAGGACTGGACCAGCGGCTTCTTCCCCGGTTCGCTGTGGGAGGCCTACCGCCTGACGGGCGACGAACAGCTCCGCACCGCCGCCGAGAGATACACCGACCGGCTGGAGGGCATCCAATATTATAAAGGTACGCACGACCTGGGCTTCATGGTCTTCTGCTCCTACGGCCAGCAGCAGGCCGCGCTGGGCGATCCGCACTCGGCCGAGGTGATCGTCGAGGCGTCGAAGAGCCTCATTTCGCGCTGCGATCCGCAGGTGGGGGTCATCCGCTCGTGGGACTTCGGGGAGTGGAACTACCCGGTCATCATCGACAACATGATGAACCTCGAAATGCTCTTTTGGGCCTCGAAGCATACGGGCGACAGCGTTTACCGCGACGTGGCCGTGCGCCATGCCGACATCACGCTCCGGAACCACTTCCGCGACGACGCCAGCTCCTACCACGTGGTGAGCTACAACGACGACGGTACGGTCGAGAGCCGCGGCACGTTCCAGGGTTACGCCGACTCCTCGGCCTGGGCGCGCGGGCAGGGCTGGGGCCTCTATGGCTACACGATGTGCTACCGCGAAACGGGCGACGAAAAGTACCTGCGCCACGCCGAGCGGATCGCCGACTTCATCATGCACCATCCCGCCACGCCCGAGGACCGCATCCCTTACTGGGACTACAACGCCCCGGACATCCCCGACGCTCCGCGCGACGCCTCGGCAGCGGCGGTCATCTCCTCGGCGTTGTTCGAGCTTTCGACGCTGGTTCCCGAGGCCGAAGGCCGCACGTATTTCGACTATGCCGAAACGCTGCTTCTCAACCTCTCGTCCGACGACTATCTCGCCGAAAAGGGAACCAACGGCGGTTTCGTTTTGATGCACAGCGTCGGCCACTGGCCTGCCGACAGCGAGATCGACACGCCGCTCAACTACGCGGACTACTACTACCTGGAGGCTATCCAACGCTACCTCACGCTGCGGGGGATCGATCCGCAGCAGCTCTGATCCCTGTACCGCACACCGGGTGGAGGGCGCGCCGCCGGGCGTGGCCTTCGCACGGTGCGTTCATGCAAACAATCAACCTAAAATCATACCTTATGAAGATGAAATTTTTACGCATTCCCGTGCTCGTTGCCGGCGCGGCCCTGCTGTTGACGGGCTGTCTGGGTGACGAGACGATCTCCTCTTCGGGCGATCAGTCGTCGAAAGGTCCGTGGGAGGAATCCCGTCCGGCCGACGAGACGATCGACGAGGAGCTGTTCGCGCAGATGGATCTGGACCGTCCCGGCATGGAGGCGGTCCGCGCAGCCGTGCAGGCGCAGTTGTGGGGCGAGGCCGCCCTGGCACTGCGCGACTACTACCGTTTCAGCGCAGGCGTCAGCAACCCGCTGGTCAACCTGCTCGGTACGACCCTCAGCGCCGCCGAGCAGACCACGGCCGAGGAGGCCCTGCCGGAGAACGGCTACCGCTTCAAGGTCTCGACGTTCGTCGACAGCGACGGCCGTCCCTACTCCTATATGAACGAGACGGGCGACGGCATCGACTGGTCGCTCCACGCCGACGGCGACCAGGAGCTGCGCGGTCAGCTGCACCGCCACCAGTGGTTCGTCGCGCAGGCCAAAGCGTGGTACATGACCGGCGACGAGCGCTTCATCACCTCGTGGATGAACACCTACGACGACTGGTGGGAGACCCATCCCGCCCCGGCGAGCTATCCGCAGGCCAATCCCCCGGCCGATGCCGTCGGCTGGGTTCCGCTGAGCGTAGCCGCCCGCGTGCAGGACATGTGCTCGCTGATGGAGTACTACCGCTGGTCCGACTCTTTCATGCCGGTCTATCTGACCCGCTTCCTCGACCGGCTGGCCTTTCAGGTCGAGTTCATCAAGAACAACTACTGGGAGGATTCCAACCACCGCATTTCGCAGGCGCAGGCCGTGACGCTGGCCGGTCTGCTCTTCCCCGAGATGAAGCACGCCGCCGAGTGGGTCACCAACGGTTCGACGATCCTCAACGAGGAGATCGTTAAGCAGTACTACCCGGACGGCTGGCTCAAGGACAACGACCTGCACTACCACATCGGTTCGATCGAGAGCTTCCGGCAGGCCATGCTGGTCGCCGCGGCCAACAACCAGTCCGGCCGCTTCCCCGCCGACTACATCGCTGCGCTGCGCAAGATGGTCGAGGTGGAGAAGTACCTGATCTATCCCAACTACGCTATGTATAACAACGCCGCGGGCGACTACAACTACTCGACGCCCAACTTCGGCGACACGCGCCCCACCTCGTGGACGCGCAACATCCTGCTGCGCCACATGCGCAACTACCGCGATCTGTTCCCCGACGATCAGGAGCTGAAGTGGCTCGCCTCGCAGGGTGCGGAGGGCAAGGCGCCCGCCGCGGGCATCAAGTGCTTCGACGACGGCGGCCACTACACGATCCGCAACGGCTGGACGCCGGAATCAACGATGATGACTCTGGTCAACTGCGGGGTCACCCCCAAGGAGCAGTGGCATCGCCAGTGGGACAACGGCAACTTCGAACTCTATGTCGCCGGCCGCCAGTTCTTCCCCGATTCGGGCGTGTTCAGCTACGGCGGAACCACCGAGTCGAACAAGAACCGCAACACCTATGCGCGCACGGACTACCACTCGACCCTGACGCTCGACAATCGGAACGTCACCGCTTGCCGCGGCAAGTGCCTCTTGGCCGAGGAGCGCGCCGACTATGACCTGCTGGTGCTGGAGAACCCCTCCTACGCCGATCTGACGCACCGCCGTTCGGTGTGGTTCGTCGACAAGCGCTTCTTCGTCATCCTCGACGAGGGCTACGGCGCAGCCGCGGGCAAGGTCAACCTCAACTTCCACCTGCTGCCCGGCTCCGATGCGGAGGTGGTGGTCGACGCGGAGGCCAACGGCGCCCATACGGCGTTCAACGACGGCAACAACCTCCTGGTGCGCACTTTCTCCGACGCGGCGCTCGTCACGACCGAGCGCGAGGGGCACCTCTCGGTGAAACTCGACACGGAGGTTTCGCGCAAGGCTTATCAGGTCGACCTCGACAAGGCGGCCGACGACAAGGCGGCCCGCTTCATCACGGTGCTCTATCCCGCGTCGGACGCCGCGTCCGAGACGGTGGAGGCCGCGTTCGTCGACCCTGCGTTCTCGGCTTCGGGCGCACGCATCTCGGTGAAGGCGGGCGGTCGCATCTACAACCTTTCCTACACGCTGTAACCTAAAAATCAACCCGATATGAACAAGCAATCATTCCTGCGCAACCTGCTGCTTCTCTTCGTATCCTGCACGCTGGGCATCACGGCGTGTACGGACGACGACACGGAGAGCACGGTGACGCTCCACTACCAACAGGTCGGTGATATCGGTCCCGGGATGCCTTACCGCGGTTCGGCCCCGACCTACTCCGGCGTGACCCCTACGGAGTTCGCCATCGACGCCATCACGCTCGACGGCGCGCCGTTCACCGACGAGAAACCCTGCTTCACGGTCAATCCGTCGGAGGGTTACCTCAATATCGCCGACAGCGAGAATCTGCCCCTGGGTACGTACCGCTTCACGATCTCGTGCCTGGCCGGCGGCGGCCGCATCGTCTTTCCGGACGTGCTGAGCGTGCACATGGTTCCCGCCACCCCCGAGCAGATCATCGTCACCCCCTCGCTGATCGAGGCCGACTACGACGCCGAACGCATCTCGTGGGGCACGGCCAAGGTCGAGGCCGCCGACGAGGCGGTGTCGTTCAACGCCTATGCGCTGGTGCAGGAGAAGGGAAAGGAGTATTTCGCCATCTCCCCGGCGGGCGTTATCTCGGCCAACCTCAAGTTCAAGGGCGAGATTCCTCCCGGCATCTACCGTCCGGTGCTGCGCCTGACTACCAAGGCCGGTTCGGCCGACTACAAGGACGCGCTGACGATCAAGGTCAACAGCCGCCCGCTGGGCATCACCTACGAGCGCAATCCGGGTACGGCCGAGGTGGCCGCCGCCTTCGAGAGCGACGTGCCCGTGCTGAAAGGCTCGGCCGACGAGGTGCACTACGAGATTCTCTCGGTGGCCCCCTCGACCGACCAGTTCGCAGTCGACCCCGCGACGGGCGTCATTTCGCTGCCGCAGGGTCATACGCTCGAGGCCGACACCTCCTACGAAATCTCGCTGGCCGTCTCCAACAAGTTCAGCCACGGCGAAGCCGTCGCACTGCGCGGCGTCTATACGGTCGACATCGTGCCCTACATCACCCCGATCGACCCCAAGACGTTCTCCTATCCCGCCTCGAAGATGACTGAGTTCTGCCAGTTCGAGGTCGAGAAGAAGGCCGGCTTCGTCGGCGACGTGGTGACCTTCACGCTGGGCGAGCTGCCCGAGGCGCTCGAGGGCCGCATCGCGCTGGACAAGCAGACCGGCAAGATCACCATCGCCCGCGGCAACGACATTCCGGTGGGGCAGTACACGATCCCCGTCTTTGCTGCCAACCCCAAGAGCGATCCGGAGAACCCGACTGTGGCCAACCTGGCGCTGAGCGTCGAGGCCAACCCCAACATGTTCCACAAGTTCGGCTACGGCAACAACCTGGGCCTGCCCGCCGAGGAGAACGCAGACCAGTTCCGCTGGGACGGCGACGGCAAGAAGAACGAAGACAAGGTGATCGCGCTGGCGGACGGCTATAACGATTTCAACGGCCGCAAACCCGTCTTCAAGCTGGATGTCGTGCACAACTGGGCGCTCCAGAGTCCGGGCGATACGAGCCTGCAATACGTGGACGAGAACGGCGACCTGCATCTGCGCATGCGCGGCAACCGCTGGGGCCAGATCGGTTACGTCCGCGTGACCGCTACCCTGGGCGAGGGCGAAACCGCCGTGTCGCGTTCGACGATCGTCTTTGTCATGATGCGTCAGAAAGCCAAGAGCGACCAGATCGAATACACCCCGTTCGTCCACCGCATCAACTCGCGCAAGGGCGGCTTCACGGGTATTCTGCCGGTCTATGCCGCCGGAACGGACGCCTCGAAGGTAATGATCCGCTGGCGTCAGAACTGCTTCCTCTACGAGGGGCTTGAAACGGGCGTGAAACCCTACGGCGGTAAACTGGCCGACGACAACACGCTCACCATCAAGCAGCTCTGGAACAGCTACTCGCCCTCCGGCGTGACCAGCCCGTCCAACAGCAGCCCGTTCAACTACTACAACGACGCCGGCAGCGCCGATACGCCCGAGAACATGAACCGCAAGCTGGGCTACTTCGACCCGACGATGAACAACCAGGTCTACATCCGTCCCAATGCGTGGATCAGGAGCGACGGCGAGGCGGTGAACGGCATTCTGACGTTCCAGGCTTCCTACACGCTGACCGCCAACACCGGCGAATTGGGGGGTACGAGCAACCTGATCGGTGTGGCCGTCTGGCTGGACGAGAATTTCTAATCTAAACGAACATTCGATTATGCAAAATATCATCAAACGCGCCGCCGGGCTTCATAAGGGTCTCTTATTGACCCTTATGGCCCTGGTGCTGACCCTCGGGGCATCGGCGCAGAACAAGGTCACGGGCCGCGTGGTCGACGAGAACGACCAGCCCGTCATCGGCGCGAACGTCATCGTCAGCGGCACGACGCAGGGCGCATCGACCGACATCGACGGCCGCTTCACGCTCCCGATCCGCAAGGACGCCACGCTACAGATCTCCTACCTGGGCTACAAGACGCAGGAGGTGCGCGTCGGTACGCGAACCGAGCTTGCGATCAAGCTCGAACCCGACGCCAACCTCATGGAGGAGGTCGTCGTGGTGGGTTACGGCGCCATGAAGCGCGCCGACGTGACGGGTTCGATCTCGTCGGTCTCGGCCAAGGACGTCGAGGGGTACAAGTCGGGTTCGGTGCTCGAAGCGCTGGGCGGACAGCTGGCCGGCGTGCAGATCACCACGTCCGACGGTACGCCCGGAGCGGGTTTCGAGATCAAGATCCGCGGTATCGGCACGGTCAACGGCGATGCCGCCCCGCTCTACATCGTCGACGGCTTCCAGGTGGACAACATCGACTACCTCTCCAACTCCGACATCGAGAACGTCGACGTGCTCAAGGACGCCTCGGCAGCGGCCATCTACGGTGCGCGCGCCGCCAACGGCGTGGTGCTGGTGACCACCAAGTCGGGTAAGGTGGGCAAGCCTACGGTTACCTACAACGGTTCGGCCAGCTACCGGACGATCTCCAAGACGCTCGACCTTCTGAGCAACTACGAGTTCGCCAAGTTCCAGCAGGAGTCGGGCTTCGGAACCTACTGGCGGCAGGGTACGGACTCCAAGGGGGTTCCCTACCGCTACCAGACCGCCGAGGACTACCTCAACTACCCGGGTATCGACTGGCAGGGCGAGGTGTTCCGCCCCACGTGGTCGCAGGATCACAACGTCTCGCTCTCGGGCGGTACGGAGAACACGCGCTACAGCGTATCGTTCTCGGACTTCCTCGAAAACGGCATCTTCAACAACTCGGGTTTCAACAAGGTCACGGCCAAGGCCACGCTCAACCAGAAGGTGACCAAGTGGCTGACCGCCGACATCAAGATCAACTACGCCAACACCGAGAAGCGCGGCGTGGGTACGTCGGGCGACCAGGGCCGCTTCAACATGCTGGGAACCGTGCTCCGCGCGCGTCCCACGGGCGGTCTGAACATGACCGACGAAGAGATGCTCTCTACGGCGGTCGACCCGCTGGTGGCCGAGAACACCTCGGGCAACCTGGCGCAGGTCAACCCGATCATCCAGACCGAGAACGTGACCAACAAGAAGCGCACCGAGCAGTGGATCGCCAACATGGGCCTCACGTTCAAGCTCGGTAAGGCATGGACGCTGAAAACCGCCGCCACCTACAACGTGGCCAACTACCGCACCGACATCTTCTACCACGAGCAGTCGCGTCAGGCGATCTCGAACAACGCCCCCTACGGTTCGACGCAGATGGGCCGCGACATGCGCTGGTCCAACTCCAACCTGCTCACCTACAAGTATGCCCGCAAGAACGGCCACGCCTTCGACGTGATGCTGGGTCAGGAGATTTCGGGCCGCACGTCGGAGTACCTCAAGGGCACGGCGATGGACTTCCCGTTCGACAACCTGGGCAACAACAACCTCGGCATGGGGGCCAAACCCACCGAGGTGAACACCAACTACGCCGAGTCGATGCTCCTCTCGTTCTTCGCCCGCGTGAACTACAACTACCGCGACCGCTACTTCCTCTCCGCGACGGTGCGCGCCGACGGTTCGACCGTCTTCAGCGACAGCCACAAGTGGGGCTTCTTCCCCTCGTTCTCGGCTGCCTGGCGCATCTCGGAGGAGAAGTTCATGAAGAACCAGCGCACGATCTCCAACCTCAAACTCCGTCTGGGCTGGGGTCTGGTGGGTAATGACCGCATCACCAACTACCTCTCGCTGATGCTCTACAAGAAGGTCCCTATCGGCATGGGAACCGAGCAGATCATCGCCCTCCAGCCCAAGCAGCTGGCCAACGACGACCTGAAGTGGGAGGCTTCGCAGTCGACCAACCTCGGTATCGACCTCGGACTGTTCGACAACCGCCTCAACCTGACGGCCGACCTCTTCCTCAAGGACACGAAGGACCTATTGATGAACGCTTCGATCCCCGGCGTGACGGGCTTCACCTCGCAGTGGCAGAACATCGGCAAGATCCGCAACAAGGGTATCGAGCTGTCGTTGTCGTCGACCAACTTCAACACCCGCGGCGGCTTCCGCTGGACCACCAATTTCAACATCTCGTTCGTCAAGAACGAACTGCGCGCGCTCTCCAGCGGCGAGCAGTCGCGCCTGTTCAACTCGGGCTGGTCGTCCGACTACGTGAACGACTACATCGCGCAGGTCGGTTCGGCGCTGGGCGACATGTACGGCTACGTCTTCGACGGGGTTTACCAGTCGGACGACTTCGTATGGAACGAGGGTGCGGGCAAACTGGTGCTGCGCGACGGGGTGGTCGACATGTCGGAGCACGCGGGCAGCAACTCCTTCGGCCCGGGCTTCGTCAAGTACAAGGACATCGACGGCGACGGCAAGATCACCACGGCCGACCGCACAAAGATCGGCAACGGCACGCCGCTCTTCTTCGGCGGTATCACCAACACGTTCAACTACAAGGGTTTCGACCTTAGCTTCATGTTCCAGTTCAACTACGGCAACGACATCTACAACGCCACGCGCCTGTACAGCAATACCACGATGGAGAAGAACTACAACATGATGGCCGAGGTGGCCGACCGCTGGACGCCGACCAACGCTTCGAACTCGGTTCCCAAGTACGACGGCTACGTGAAGAACGAGGTCTATTCGCGCTTCATCGAGGACGGTTCGTTCCTGCGTCTGAAGAACCTGACGCTGGGCTACACGCTGCCGCAGCGCCTCACGCGCAAGATCTACGTCAGCAAGCTGCGCGTCTACTTCTCGGCGCAGAACCTCTTCGTCGTGACGGGCTACTCGGGCTACGACCCCGAGGTGAGCGTCGCGTCGTCGAGCCCCACCACGCCCGGTCTCGACTGGGGCGCCTATCCCAAGAGCAAGGTCTTCACCTTCGGTATCGATCTCACCCTTTAACACCGCAGAACCATGAAAAAATTCTTATTCATACTCTCCGCCGCCGCTTTGCTCCTGAGCTCCTGTTCGCTGGACGAGGAGTCGAAGGTCGAAGTGCCGATGGATTTCGTCGACAACGCCGAAAAGGCCGAACTGGTGCTGCTGGGCGTCTACCAGTCGATGACCTCGCAGTATCTCTACGGCTACCACCTCTCGCTGCTCTTCACGCTGGGAACCGACCTGGCGCAGGTCGAGGGTAAGGTGACCTCCTCGCCGCGCGAGATTCCGACCAACTTCCACAACGCCTCCACCAAGGAGATCGCCCAGACGTGGAACGCCCTCTACAACGCCGTCTACAACGCCAACAGCTGCATCGAAACCATCCAGAACAGCATGAGCGACTGGTCCGCACACGACCGGCAGCTGGGCGAATACTACATCGCCGAAGCCCGCGCCCTGCGTGCGCTCTACTACTTCGAGCTGGTCCGCTGGTTCGGGCACGTGGCGCTGGTAACCACCACCGCCGAGTCGTACATGCCCAACGACTACTTCGAGCAGGCCGCACCCGAGCGGGTCTACGAGTTCATCGAGGCCGACCTTAAATACGCCGCCTCGGTGCTGCCGTGGGCCGACGATGACCATGTGCGCACCGACAACTCGTTCCGCATGTCGAAGGGCGGCGCGCTGGGTCTGCTGACCAAGGTCTACGCCACGTGGGCCGGTTATCCCGTCCGCGACGAGACGAAGTGGGCCGAGGCCGCCAAGACGGCGAAGACGGTGGTCGAATCGGGCCACCACGACCTGCTGCCCAACTACCGCCAGGTGTGGGAGAATGCCGGCGCGAGCGTCTGGGACCCCACCGAGAGCCTTGTGGAGGTCTCCTTCTACTGGAACTCCAAAACCGGATCGTCCGACCCGGTCGGCATGATCGGCAAGTGGAACGGCGTGATCACCTCGCAGGTCGGCAACCGCGGAACCTGCCAGGCCCGCTGGCGCATCGTCTATCCGTTCGTGCGCAAGTGGGAGACGCTCGAACCGAACGATCCGCGCCGCGCCCTCTCGGTGGCCGACTACTGCTACGGCTTCAAGGGCGAGGTGACCATCTCGGTCGAAGGAGTGAAGACGACCTACACGGTAATCGACACCGACGGCAAGCAGAACTACATGGAGTGGCTCCAGATCGCCGCCGACTTCACGGAGAAGAAGACCGGCAAGAAGCAGGAGATCACCGACGAGAAGCGCGACAACCTGCGCATCCGCTACACCCCGGCCAAGTGGGACATCGAGGAGTACGCCAAGAACTCGCCGTTGTACAGCCAGAACTACAACTCGACGGTCAACTGGTACGTGCTGCGCTACTCCGACCTGCTGCTGCTCTACGCCGAGGCGCTCAACGAGTCGCAGGGGCCGACCGAAGCCGCCCACTCGGCGCTCAACAAGGTGCGCCGCCGCGCCTACGGCGACACGCGCCACGACCTCTCGAACCTCTCGCAGGACGAGATGCGGGCCGCCATTCGCCGCGAGCGCTCCTACGAGCTCTGCTTCGAGGGACACCGCAAGAGCGACCTGATCCGCTGGGGCGAGTACTACAACACCATCCGCACCACGGCGCAGGAGGTGGCCGACTGGGCCTCCACAACCAACGCCACCTACATCATCTTCGACTACACCCAGGAGGGTAAGAACGAGCTGATGCCCATCCCGCAGACGCAGCTGGACATCATGCCCAAGTTCGATCAGAACCCCGGCTGGGCACAATAGCCGCTCGGGACAGGGACGGCTCGTCCGCCCCTGCCTTAACTCCTGTTTCAAACCTGCCGGACGGCGCGCTCGACGCGCCGTCCGGCTTATAAACCGTATCCGTGAAAAGAAACCTCTTTCTATTCCTCCTCTTCGCCGTGTTTGCCCTGCGGGGCCACGCGCAGCTCTACTCCTTCGAAACCCCGCAGGCCGCTGCGTGGAGCGCCGAGCGGGCGCGCCTGAGCTACTCCGGGGCGCACTACAAGCTGGGCCGCCGCTCGCTTCGCATCGACTGGCAGCCGGGCGCGGTGGTGCGCATCGGCTCCCCGCAGGGACTTGCCGAAGCGTCCGCGTCGCCCAACGGCGGTGTCGCCCTCTGGATCTACAACGAGCGCCCCTCCCGGGAGCCGCTGCGCATCGTCTTCCGCGACGCCGCAGGCGGGGAGGCGTGCAGCGTCGCCTGCGGGCTGGACTTCACCGGCTGGCGCTGCGTGTGGAACAAGTTCCGCGAGGACATGGGCCTGCCGCGCGGCGAGAGGCTCGCCGCCGCGGAGATTCGCTTCCCGGCGTCAGGGGGCGGACGTATCTTCCTCGACTGCATGGAGTTCACGCCCGCCGTGTCGTGGCAGAAGATGTCCGACGCGCAGGTGACGGTCCGCCGGACCGATTTCAGCCTGATTCCCGACTTCATGAAGTACCGCCGCGCGGAGCCGGACTTTGCGAAAACCGTCATGGCGCCGCCCGCACAGATCGCCCGCATCGAGCGGCGGCTGGAGGCGTGGTATCTCGGCTCCGGAGAGCTGTCCGGCGAGGAGTGGGTCCGCCGGCGTGCGCGGCACGAAGCCGGCTTTATCCGTAAAGGGGTTGCCGAGGGGATGCGGCTCGATCTGCGCAGCCCGCTCTATCCGATGCGCACGCCCGCGACGATCGACGGGGAAAAGACCCGCTACTTCATGGACGTGAACAAGCGCGTGCTGCTTCCGCTGGCGCTCGACTACCGCCGCAACGGCAGCCGTGAGAGCCTGCGCCGGGCGCTGGCCGTCTACGACTGGTTCGCCGACCAGGGGTGGGCCGACGGCAGCGCGCTGGGGTCGCTCTGCTTCGAAAAGCTGCGCAGCGCGGGCTATTTCCACTCCCTGTTCCTGCTGCGCGACCGCCTGCCCGCCGCGACCTTGCGGCGCGAGTTGCAAACGCTGCGCTGGCTGACGATGTTCGGCATCTGCTACCTTACGCCCGACCATCCGGGCGAGGTGGCCGACAACCTGCGGGCGCTGGCGCTGCCCAAACTCGTCTATGCGCTCCTGCTGCCCGACGCGCGCGAGCGCTCGGCGGCCCTCACGGCCCTCCGAGATTACCTCGACAGTGCGCTCGACTACGGCCCGGGTTATTTCGGGACGCTCAAGGCCGACGGCTCGGGCTACCACCACCGCGGACCTTACAACAGCGCCTACTACCCGCATGCCCTCTACGTAGGCGCGCTGGCGGCCTACCTGCTCCACGATACGCCCTATGCCTTGTCCGATGCGACGCTCCGGCGGCTGAAACGGGGGCTTCTGACCTACCGCTTCCTCGCGGCCGGACTGCACGTGCCGGCCGGCACGACGGGCCGTTTCCCGCTGGGACAGGAGGTGCTGCAGGAGCTGCTGCCCGCCTTTGCCTATGCGGCCTATGCCTTCCCCGAACCCGACGCCGAGCTGCTGGCCGCCGTCAGGCGGCTCGCGGAGCGTTATCCGGAGGCGGTCGGGCGGGTGATGGATCAGGTCGATTCCGACCTCTCCTATACGGCGACGGTGGGCGAGGCCGAGCTGCTGATGCGCGCCGTCCGCAGCGGGGTGGAGCCCGAGGCGGCTCCGTGCGGGGCGCTCTTCATGCCCTATTCGGGGCTGTTGGTGGTAAAAGACGCGCGCTTCCACTTCAACGTCAAGGGGTTCAGCCGCTACATCTGGGACTACGAATCCTCCGCCACGGAGAACCGCTCGGGTCGCTGCCTCTCCAACGGGCAGGTCGAGTGGTTCGATCTCGACAGCGGCCGGCGTTCGTTCCGCCCCGAGGCGGCGGGCTTCGACTGGAGCCTGATTCCCGGGACGACGGCCATCCGCCTCTCTGCGGACGAAATCGTCGGCAAGCGCCACCGCAAGGGGTACTCCGACCACCGCAACTTCTCCGACGAGACGTTCCTGGCGGGCGTGGCGGCCGACGGCGCGGCGATGTTCTCCTTCCGCCTGCACGACTGCGCCTACGACGGCACGCTGCGGGCGAACAAGTCGGTCTTCTTCCTCGGCGGAACGGTGCTCTGCCTGGGTTCGGACATCCGCAGCGACGATGCAGTGCATCCGACCGTCACCACGCTCTTCCAGTCGCCGGATGCCGCGCAGCAGACCGAGCCGACGGCCGCAGGCACGCTGCTCTCGGACGGGACGGGGATGCTTTTCGCCGTGCCGGACGCCGTGCCGACCCTCGAGCGGGCGGGGCCGCTCACCCGCGCCTTCATCGACCACGGCCCGGCGCCCCGCGGGGCGGGCTACCGCTACTACATGCTTCCGGAGGGCGACCGTGCGGCCGCCGAGCGGTTGCTGAGCGACGACAGCCCCCTCGAGGTGCTCCGGCAGGACGACGGCGCGCACGTCGTCCGCGACCGGGAGCGGGGGATCGTCTGCGCGGCACTCTACGACGCCGGAGCGGAGTACGACGCGCTTCCCGTCGTGCGGGTGAACATTCCGCTGGCGTACGTCTGGCAGCCGGAGGGGGAGGGCGCGCGCCTCACCCTCTGCGAACCCGACATGCGCCGCCCGGCGGTTCGCCACATGGGCGAGCTGACCGAGGAGCAGGTCGTTGTGCCCGAAGCGCCGCACGCCACGCGTCTGTGGCTGGAGGGGCTTTACGACGCGACCTGCGAAGCGGGTCCGCTGGAGGTCTCCCATGCCGACGGGGCGACTATCCTCGGTATCGAGACCGTGCAGGGCCGCAATTACACGATCCGACTGACGCCCCGGCCATGAGTGCGCTCCGTTACCTCCTGTGCGCCGCCCTGCTGGGCGCGGCGCTTCCGCTGCGGGCGCAGGACGACGACCGTCTGTGGTACGCCTCCCCCGCCCGGGTGTGGGAGGAGGCGCTGCCCGTGGGAAACGGCCGTCTGGGCGCGATGGTCTTCGGCGATACTGCGTCGGAGCGCATCCAGTTCAACGAGAATACGTTGTACAGCGGCGAACCGGAGCGGTCGGTGCAGGGCATCCGTCTGACCGACCGTCTGGGCGAGGTCGAGGCCCTGCTGCGTGCGGGCCGCAACGCCCAGGCCGATTCGGTCGCGGTCCGGTCGTGGATCGGGCGGCTGAACGAGGCTTACCAGCCTTGCGGCGATGTGCGGATCGACTTCCGCATGAAAGGTCCCGTCAGCGACTACACCCATGCGCTCTCCCTGCGCGAGGGAGTGGTCACGACCTCCTACGTGCAGCAGGGGGTGCGGATCGTTAGGGAGATCTTCGCCTCGCATCCGCACGGGGTGGTGGTCGTGCACCTGCGCGCCGAGCGGCCCGTGTTGGATTTCGACGTGCGTATGGCCTCGCCGCATCCGGTGAGGGTCTGCGCCGCGGACGGAGCGCTGACGATGGCGGGCCGCGCTCCGGAGCACGTGCAGCGCCGGACGGTCGAGGCGATCGCTGCCGCCGGAACGCAGCGCCTGCATCTCGAGTATTTCGATGCCGAAGGGCGGGTGCTCCGCCGCGAACAGGTGCTCTACGGCGACCGGCTCGCAGGCGGCGGCATGGCGTTCCGCGCGATGCTCACGCCCCTTTCGATCGACGGGGAGTGGTCGCTGACGGACAGCTGCATCCGTGTCCGGGCGTGCCGCGAAGCGACCTTCGTGCTCGGCGCCGCGACCTCCTACAACGGTCCCGGCCGCAGTCCGAGCCGCGAAGGGCTGGACCCGGCACGGTTGCTCGCCCGGCAGGCCCGCCTGCTGGAGGGGCAGACCTGTGAAACGCTCCGGGCGGCTCATACGGCCGATTTCCGCGCCTTTTACGACCGTTGTACGCTCACCCTGCCGTCGGCCGGGAGCG
Organism: Alistipes sp.; assembly: GCF_048465635.1. Lineage (GTDB taxonomy): Bacteria > Bacteroidota > Bacteroidia > Bacteroidales > Rikenellaceae > Alistipes. Next base: position 42,625 of record NZ_DBFWLF010000025.1, on the reverse strand, counting down.
ATCGGCCGACCGACGAGCGCCTGCGGAATGTCCCCGAAAGCGGCGATCCGGGGCTGGCGGCGCTTCTGTTCCGCATGGGGCGCTACCTGATGATTTCCGGTTCGCGCGACGGGCAGCCGCTCAACCTGCAGGGGTTGTGGAACGAGCGCGTCATCCCGCCGTGGAACTCGGGCTACACGCTCAATATCAACCTCGAAATGAACTACTGGCCCGCGGAGGTGACCAACCTTTCGGCGTGCCACGCGCCGCTGTTCCGCTTCCTCGGAGAGATCGCCGACAGCGGACGGGCGGTCGCGCGCGACATGTACGGACTGCCCGGCTGGACGATCCACCACAACGTCTCGCTCTGGCGCGAGGGCTATCCCAGCGACGGCTGCGTCTACTGGTTTTTCTGGAACATGGCCGGACCGTGGCTCTGCAACCACATTTGGGAACACTACCTCTACACGGGCGACCGCGCGTTTCTGCGCGAGCACTATCCCCTGATGGCCGGGGCGGCCCGCTTCTGTTCGGGGTGGCTGACCGACGACGGGCAGGGGCGGCTGGTGACCCGGGTCGGCACGTCGCCCGAAAACCACTTTCTGATGCCCGACGGCAGCGAAGCGTCGCTGTGCGCGGGTCCGACGATGGATCAGACCCTTGTGCGCCACCTGTTCACCCGCACGATCGCCGCGGCCGACACGCTCGGGATCGCCGATCCGCTGCTCGACACGCTGCGGCGGCAGCTTCCGCGGCTGCGCGGCTACCGGATCGGTTCGCGCGGGCAGCTGCTGGAGTGGGACTGCGAATACCGTGAGGCCGAGCCGCAGCACCGCCATGTGTCACACCTTTTCGGCCTCTATCCGGGCGCCGATATCACCCCCGAACAGCCCGAGGTGTTTGCCGCCGCGCGCCGATCGCTGACCGAACGGGGCGACAGGACCACAGGGTGGAGCATGGCGTGGAAAACGGCGCTTTGGGCGCGGCTGCTCGATGGCGACCGGGCCTGGGCGACGCTTCAAAACCTGCTGCGCCCGGCCGATCCCGTCGAGCCGGGTCCCGCGGAGGGCGGGGTATACCGCAATCTGCTCAACGCGCTGCCGTTCCAGATCGACGGGAATTTCGGAGCCACGGCGGCCATCGCGGAGATGCTTCTGCAAAGCCACCGCGGCTTCGTCGAGTTGCTGCCCGCGCTGCCTGCGGCGTGGACAGACGGTGAGGTGCGGGGGTTGCGGGCCCGCGGCGGCTTCGAGATCGGCATCGTCTGGAGGGGCGGCGCGCTGACCGAAGCCACGGTGACGAGCGATTCGGACCGTGCGTGCCGCCTGCGCTACCGGGGGCGGGAACAGCGGCTCGATCTGCGGGCCGGAGAGACGCGGCGGGTCGTGTTCTGACCGTTCAACCCTTAATCGAAAAGCCGGATGCCTCTTTGCGAGGGCATCCGGCTTTTTCAGGATCGGTCGTAATCAGCGCGGCTGCTGGGTGTAACCCGCGAGGTTGTAGCAGACGGGCTCCGAGCTGCCGCCCACGCGGTAGATGCCGTATTTGAAGTAGTAACCCTCCTCGTCGTTGCGGCCGATGAGCACCTGCGCATTATCGACGATATGCTCCTCCCTGTCGTCCCAGGCCATGCGGACATCGAGGCGGCCCGGGGCTTCGACGCTCTGCGCCGCGCCCCCGTAGCGCGTCCAGTCGACCTCGACGGTGAAGCGAACCCACCTGTCTTTGGGGAAGTCGCCGAACGGCAGACGGTAGGCGATCGTCGAGGACTTGAACTCCGAGGTGACGGGTTTCAGCACGCCCGCTTTCTCCGGATTGGCGTTGCAGCGGTCCGACTTGTCGGTGAACCAGCGGCGGTCGGAATTGGCCTTGATGTAGAACCAGCCGCCCGAAAATCCGAATGCCAGCGGGGGATAGCCGCCCTGTTCGACCTTCCAGCCCGTCGGTTTTCCCGCTTTCCAAACCTCCTTGCCCCGCTTGTCACGCCCCGCGACACGCTCGTAGGCGGTGTCCTTTTTGATAACCACCGTGTCCTGCATGGCGACGAACTCCGCGACCGACAGCCGGCGCACCTGGCCGTCGGGCGCGGTGACCAGCGTGCGGTCGGGCATGCCGTGCCACTGGGCGAAGATGGTCTGCACGTCGGGGCTGAGCGTCGAGGGGATGTAAACCGCGAAGGTGTAGGTCCACTTCGACCCCTGCGGGCAGATGCCCTTGCCGTGGTGGTAGACGGTCTTCATCTTCTGCGCGTCGACGTAGTCCTGCGCTGTCAGATCAGCGAAATCGGCCGCCGTAGCGTAGCAGTAGCTAAGCTCGGCGCGCCCTTTCGTCTCGCCCGGGGCGTAGCCTGAGAGCGTGTTGTCGCTGCGGCCCAGCTCGAAGCGCCAGGAGGGACGACCCTCGTAGGGGCGGGTGCGGTCGCGGCGGATGGACTCCGGCTTGCGGATGCCCACGGCGACCCACTCGCCGTCGGCGATCTGCTCCGTGCGGGCGCTGTCGGCCTGCACGTTGACCCGCGCGGGGAACGGTTCGAGTTCCGGTTGTGGCTCGGCGGCAAGGCCGGTTGCGGTCGCCAGCGTCGCGGCCAGGAAGAGGGCGGTGGTGGATAGGGTTTTCATATCGTAGTGTTTTTTAGGTGTCGGTCGCTGTCGGTCGCTGCGTGGCCAGCATTTGGGGTTGTCCTGTTTTCGACCTTTAGGCCGGCGGGCCGCAGCCTCGCCCAGCGAAGGCCCGCTTGTTGCGTCCCTCCGCAGGCTGCAGCCCGAACGGACATACACCAAACCGTCGATAAGAGGCACACTTATCGCGTATTATCCGCAGGCTGCGACCGCAAACCAAGAGATTACGTCTACGGAACCAGACAGGCGCAAGCGACACTCCGCAGGCTGCCACAATTCATCTCCTCCGCAGGCTGCGCCCCGAGCCAGCGTCATCTATTTCAACGTATACTCCGGCTCATAGACCTTCGCCCCCACGCGCACGGCGAACGAGAGGCTGTCGCCCAGCGTTGCGTCTTTCGAGACGATGGCCACCGAGCCGCGGTGCGCCTCGTCGTCGGGCGCGATGACGGTGATAAAGAGCATATCCCCGCCGTCGTTCTTCGCGGCCTCGACCGCGTAGGCCGGGCGCTCCTCCCGCTCGCGGTAGGCGTACGACACCCAGCCCTCCTGCATGACGATGCCTGCCGGACGGCTGCACGTGGTCTTGACGCGGATGTTGTTGCCGTCGTCGAAGAGCGTGCGCAGCGTGCCGTCCTTGTCCAGCGCGGTCTTGCCGGGGCAGAGGTTGAAGTGCACGCCCACGCGTCCCGTAGCCGGACCGCTCACCTGGTCGGCGATGATGAGCACCCCGTCGCCCGGGAAGAACATCGAGCGGCGATGCCGCAGCCCCTCGTAGGAGGGATTTTCCGTCACCAGCACGGTCATCTCCCCATCCGTTTTCCAGAGCAGGAGTTTCGAATCGGTCTTTTCGAGGTCGCGGTCGTCGAGCGTGAGCGTGTTATGAACGCGGGTCTGACGGAACCAGTTGCGCAGCGCCATCACCTCCTTGTCGCCTCCGTAGACGTAGCTGCCCGAGTCGGGGAAGAAGTTGCGCCCCTTGTGCCAGTACTCGAATGTGCCGTTGTCGGGCTGGTTGTGCCAGAAAGCCGGAGGACCCGCCTTGACGACGGTGACCGTCGAGGCCATGTCCCAGCCCGTGCGCAGCACGTAGAAGCCCGAGGCGGGGAACTGCTGCGAGGTGTAGGGCGGCATCGTGCCCCGCTTGCCGCTCGTGGCGAACCAAGGCAGCTGTTCGTTCTCGGGGAACACCTTGCCCCAGTTGCGGAACTGGCGCGTGAGCGACTGTTTGTCGTGGCGCTTCGTATCGCCGAACATAGGGTTGGTGTAGTCGGGGAAGAGCAGGTTGAACGCCACGACGGTCATCTTCTCGACCGCCTCGATGTAGCTGGCCGGGAACTCCGACTCCATGTGGTTGGAGCGGGCCATGTTCAGCGCCTTCAAAAAGATGTCGATCGAGGCGAGGTGGTAGCCGTAGTCCAGTTCGAACTGCATGCCGTCGGGGTAGACCTGCACGCCGATCTCGCGGTTGAGAATCTCCACGCCGCTACGCCGCCACTCGGCCGCCTCGCGGAACTCCGGAAAGTAGATGCCTGCATAGAGCATGCGCTGCGCCTCGAAAAGCAGGTGGTTGCCCTGCTTGGAGAAGTGGTGGAGCACGTAGTCGGCGTGCTGGCGGAACATGCGCAGGTAGAGATTGAGAAATTCGGGCGTGAAACGCGGCGACTGGATCGTCAGCGCAAATTCGGCGATCTGGTCCTGCAGGCGGCGTCCGGTCTCCATCGGCCGCCAGGCGAAGCGGATGTTCTCCTTCTCGGCGGCGATCTCTTCGGCCGGGGCTTCGGCGGCCTGCAGCCGCTCCACGCCGTCCAGCGGGTTCTTCCGAATCCAGTCGGTGTACTGGTCGATCCACGCGTCGATGTATCGGGCGTCGCGCGTGAGGTAGTAGGCTTTGGCCAGCGGAATGAACCAGTAGTGGCGGTGGAGCTGCCAGCGCAGCTCGTTGTCCTTCACGGGCCAGTAGCGCCAGTCGATGTCGTCGCCGTAGAAGTAGGAGGGTTGATATCCTTTGTGGGCGTAGAACTTGTGCTCGAGCGACTCGTCGGCCCAGCGCTGCTCGTTCTTCTTGATCGTGACGTTATCCAGGTCGACGTCGATCTGCACGATGCCGCGGCGGTTGCGGAAGTACTTGAGCAGCTCCTTGTCGGCTGCCTTGAAGTCGCCTTTGGCGACCGCTTTGCGCACGGCTTCCATCCCCGGACGCTCCAGGTCCAGCAGGTCGTAAAGCGCTGCCGGGTCGCCCACGACATGGGCGCTCTTCGGAGCCGCCCCGGCGGCGAGGGCCAGCAGGAGACCTGCGGCGAGTGTCAGTACGAATTTTTTCATGGTTCGGTCGGTTTTCAGGTCAATATTTGAGTTCGTAGTTTTTTCCGTCGATCTCCAAGCGCAGGGTGTCCGCGCCGCGGAACTTCACGCGCACCTTCGCTCCGGCGTCCGCGCCGGTGAGCAGCACGGTGGCGAAGCGCACGCGCTTGCCGGGCTGCTTGCGGGCGGTGAATGCGTAGGCGGGCCGCGGGTTGCGCTGGCGGTAGGTGCGCGACACCCACCCCTCGCGGCGCTCCATCTTTACCTTTTGCGCGCCGAATACCTGCATCGTAAGGTCGTTGCCGTCCCCGAAGCGGGTCTCGACGCGGCACGCCGCGGCGTCCTCCGCCGGGTCACACTCCAGGAGGTTGTAGTGCAGCGCCACCTCTCCCGCTGCATCGCCCGCGGCCTCGTCCAGCAGCACGAAGAAGCGGCGGTCGACGAACCACACCGTCCGGCGGTGGGTCAGTCCCTCGTAGGAGGGGTTCTCGACCGTCAGGCGGTCGCTCGTGCCCTCCGTGCTCCACGCCGTGCAGTGCGAATCGGTGCGGGCGAGGTTGCGGTCGTCGAGGGTCAGCGTGTTGTGCACCTGCGTCTGGCGGAACCAGTCGCGCAGCGCCTGCACCTCCTTGTCGCCCCCATAGACGTAGCTGCCCGAGTCGGGGAAGAACTGCCGTCCGCGCGACCACAGTTCGAACGTGCCGTTATCGGGCTGGCAGTGCCAGAACCCCTGCGGCCCGGCCTTGAGGATCATCACGGTCGCCTCCGCGTCCCAGCCGTTGCGCAGCACGTAGAATCCCGAGGTGCGGAACGCCTGCGAAAGGTGGTCGGGGAGCGCGCCCTCGCGCCCCTCGGTGGCCAGGCGGCGAATGACGGGATTATCGGGAAAGACCTCGGCCCACGCGCGGTAGCAGGCCGTCAGCACCTCTTTCCCCTGCTGGCGGTTGTCGCTGAAGAGCGGGGTCGTGCAGTCGGGGAAGAGACACTCGATGTGGATGCGGATCATGCGTTCGACCGTGGCGAGGTATTCGGCGGGGAAATCGCCGCGGTAGCCGTTCGCGTCCATCAGCTGCAGCGCCTTGAAGAAGATGTTGATCGACTCGAGGTGGTAGTGGGGGTCCAGTTCGAACTGCATGCCGTCGTCGTAGACCTGCTTGCGGATTTCGCGGTTGAGGATCTCCACGCCCGTGGCGCGCCACGCCGCCGCCTCGCGGAACTCGGGGAAGAAGACCCCGGCGAAGATGAGCCGCTGCGCCTGGAAGAGCAGGTGGTTGCCCTTTTCGGAGAAGTGGCGGGTGATATGGACCGCATGGCGGTGGTAGTTCTCCAGAAAGCGGAGCAGAAAATCGGCGTCGAACGCTTCGGCCGGCAGGAAGTAGAGGAACTGGTGAATCTGGAACTCCAGCCGGTCGCTCACCTCCAGGGGGCGCCACGCGAAGTAGACGTTGTCGGCCTCGGTCCAGCTGCGGACCTCCCGCTCGTCGTAGGCGGTCAGCGGGTTCTTGCGCATCCAGTCCGTGTACTGCGCGCACCACTCCGCGGCGTAGCGCTCGTCGCCCGTGAGACGGTAAGCCTTGCCCATCGGGACCCACCACTTCATGCGGTGCAGCTGCCAGCGCAGCTCGTTGTCCCTGACGGGCCAGAGCTGCCAGTCGATATCCTCCCCGTAAAAATAGGAGGGCTGGTAGCCCGCATGGACGAAGAAGCGGTGTTCCAGCCCCTCGTCGGCCCAGCGCCGCTCCTCGTCCGGAAGTACGACGTGCCCGAGGTCCACGTCGGGGAAGCGAACCCCCTGCCGCGTGCGGTAGTAGTCGAGCAGCGCCTCGGCGGCCGCACGGTCGTCGCCCGCGGCGTGCCGTTCGGCCACGCGCTCCAGCCCGGGCCGGGTGAGATCGAGCAGTGCGAAGAGGGTGGTGTCGGCCTGCGCATCGGCCGGGGCGGACGCGGCCAGGGTCCGCGGTCCGCAGAGCGCGGCGGTCAGCAGGATGAGAAGCAGTCGGAAGGTTTTCATGGCGGGTGGTTTCGGTCGGCGGGGCGGACGGGCCGCTCCCGACAGTACAAAGGTAGGGCAAGGCGGCCGATCGCGCTTTCACAAATGACGGAAGTTTGTGCAATATTTTTCCGGAGGCTCTCAAATTTGTGCAACCCGATGCCGAATTTGTCCTATCCGCCCCTTCGAACCCCTCCGGTAGGACAAATTTAAGGTTCGATTCTACAAAAACGAAAGGCTTTTGCACACGCGTGGCGTTTTTGGCGACAATCGGCAGGTGCGTGCGCGCTTTTAATGCGTAATTTTGTTCTTGCCTGAAAAGGCCCGAAACCGAAACGACCGAACCTATGACCAACCTCAAAAACTGCTGTGCGCCGGCCTTCGCCGGCTCGCTCGCCACGCTGGCGCTTGCCGCCGCCGACGCCCGTGCCGCCGCACCGAAGAAGCCGTCGGAATCCCTCCGCCCTAATATCGTGGTCATCATGACCGACCAGCAGACCGCCGGGGCCATGTCCTCCGCCGGAAATCCCTATGTGAGGACCCCGGCGATGGACGCGCTGGCCGCCGACGGGGTGCGCTTCACGCGCGCTTACTGCCCCTACCCGCTCAGCGGACCGTGCCGCGCCTCGCTCATCACGGGACGCATGCCCTCGGAGGTGGGGGCCACCGACAACGCCGTGCGGCCCCGCGACGAGGACATGCGGCAGGGGATCGGCCACCGCATCGCCGCGGCGGGGTACGAATGCCTCTACGCCGGGAAGTGGCACGTGCCGGAGGTCAACCTGCCCGCCGAGGGGACGGGCTTCCGGGGCATCGCCAAGATGCACGACCCCACGCTGGCCGACGCCTGCGACGAGGCGCTGGCGGCCTACGACGGACAAAAACCGCTCTTTCTGGTCGCTTCGCTGCTCGATCCCCACGAAATCTGCGAATACGGCCGCTTCGAAACCTTGCAGTACGGCGAACTCAATCCGTTCGAAACGGCCGACTGTCCCAACCTGCCGGCCAACTTCATGCCCTCGACCTACGAATCGGAGGCGCTGCGCCTCGAACACGACGCCTCGCCGCGCTACCACGACACATATAGTTATACGCAGGACGACTGGCGGCGCTACCTCTACGCCTACTACCGGCTGGTGGAGCGTGTCGACCGAGAGATCGGCCGGCTGGTCGAGGTGCTCAAGCGCCGCGGCATCTACGACGATGCGGCGATCATCCTGCTCTCCGACCACGGCGACGGAGTGGCCGCCCACGGCTGGAACCAGAAGTGGGCGCTGTTCGAGGAGGTGGTCAATGTGCCGCTGGTGGTCAAGTCGCCGCGGGGGCGCGGTCTGGCGGGCGAGCGCAACGACGAGGCGCTCTCGAGCGTGGGGCTGGACCTCTACGCCACGGTCTGCGACTACGCGGGCGTCGCGCTCGACACGGCCCGTTACCGGGGCCGCAGCCTGCGTCCGGTGGCCGAGGGGCGGCAGCGCACGCTCCACGACGAGGTTTTCGTCGAAACGCTGCTCTCGGGCGCGGGCATCCGCGGCTGGAGCATCATCGAGGGGCGCTACAAATACGTCCTCTACCAGTGGGGCCGCAACCGCGAACAGCTCTACGACCTGGAGCGTGACCGGGGCGAGATGGTCAACCTGGCCGTCGACCGCCGTTACGCGCCCGAACTCAAGCGCCTGCGCCGCAAGATGCACGCCTGGGCCGTCCGCACCGGCGACAAGCCCCTGATCCGCAACACGGCGCCTTTCGCCGCGGAGTGACCGCGCGGACCGGCCTGCAACGCCTTATGAAACAGCAACGAACAACCTGACATAACCCGATCCATGAGAAACTTTTCCTACCTGACACAGGGGGCGCGCTACGCCGCCGTGCCGTTATCGCTGGCAGCCCTCGCGGGTTGCAGCGACGCGCAGCCCAAGCGCCCCAACATTCTGGTCATGATGACCGACGACCACACCGCACAGGCGATGAGCTGCTACGGCAGCCTGCTGGTCGAGACCCCGAACCTCGACCGGCTGGCGCGCGAGGGCATGCTCTTCGAGAGCTGCTACGTCTCCAACGCCATCTCGGGTCCCTCGCGGGCCTGCATCCTCACGGGCAAATACAGCCATGTGAACGGCTTCACGGACAATTCGCGCACGTTCGACGGCGACCAGCAGACCTTCCCCAAACTGCTGCACGAGGCGGGCTACCAGACGGCCATGATCGGTAAGTGGCATCTCAACTCCGCACCGCAGGGCTTCGACTTCTGGAGCATCCTCGTCGGGCAGGGCGAATATTACTCGCCGCTGTTCATCGAGAACGGGGCGGAGATTACCTGCCCGGGCTACGTAACGGACATCATCACCGACAAGGCGATCGACTTCCTGAAGCACCGTGACCCCGCGAAGCCGTTCGCCATGCTCTACTACCACAAGGCGCCGCACCGCAACTGGATGCCCGCGCAGCGCCATCTGGGCATCAACGACGACCGGGTTTTCCCCGAACCGTACAACCTCGTGGACGACTATGCGGGCCGCGGCACGGCCGCCCGCGAGCAGGCGATGGAGATCGGCCGCGACATGTGGCCCGAGTGGGACCTCAAGCTGATGGGCCCCGAGGAGCTGGAGCAATCCTATGCGCTCGACGACTCGGGCGACGCCAACAAGGACGACGTGAAGCGCGCCAACGACTGGCGCAGCAGCGTGATGCAGTACCAGGCGGCCTACAACCGGATGACCGAAGCCGAGAAGGCGCGCTGGAACGAGGCCTACGCCCCGCGCATCGCCGAGTGGCGGCGCATTCGGGAGACGCTCTCGCCCGAGGAGCTGGTCCGCTGGAAGTACCAGCAGTACATGAAGGACTACTGCGCCGTCATCAAGGGCGTGGACGAGAACGTGGGGCGTCTAATGGCCTATCTCGAGAAGATCGGCGAGCTGGACAACACGATCATCGTCTACACCTCCGACCAGGGTTTCTTCCTGGGCGAACACGGCTGGTTCGACAAGCGCTTCATGTACGAGGAGTGCCAGCGCACGCCGCTGCTGGTGCGCTATCCGAAGGCCGTCGAGGCGGGGTCGCGCTCCGCCGCGCTGGCGATGAATATCGACCTGGCCCCCACGTTCGTCGACATGGCCGGGCTGGAGGTCCCCGCCGACATGCAGGGCCGCTCGCTGCGTGGGGTGCTGACCTCCGGCGGCAAGACCCCCGCCGACTGGCGTACGGGGGTCTACTACCACTACTACGAATACCCCTCGTGGCACTCCGTGAAGCGCCACTACGGCGTGCGTACGGCCGATTACAAGCTGATCCACTTCTACAACGACGTGGACGAGTGGGAGTTGTACGACCTGAAGAAGGACCCGCACGAGATGCAGAACGTCTACAACGACCCCGGTTACACCGAGGTCCGCGCCGACCTGCACCGGCAGCTCGAAGCCTTGCAGCAGGAGTGCGGCGACACCGATCCCGACGAGAAGGAGTACGAGTTCTTCCGGGGCGCGCAGAACCTTTGAGCGGGCGGCGAAAGGCGGACGCGACCTGGAAATTCCGATGCCTGATTGGCAGGGATGCAGCTTGAGGAGAATGTCCGGTGTGGCTCGGGCGGCAGCCTGCGGAGGAACGCGCTTGAGCGGGCCTCCGCGCCCGGAGGCTGCGGCCCGCCGACCTGAAGGTCGAAAACAGATAAATAGAATCGCGGCCCGCCGGTTCAGAGAGCCGCAAAACCGGACCTAAAAGGCTGAACCTCGTACCTGAGGTTCTTCGCCCCTCCCGAGGAAGGGGTCGGGGGTGGGGTCAGAATTGAATACGCGGCCAAAGGCCGCGAGACTCCGGCAGGTCGAAGCGGGTTGACGTTAACAAGACCCAAAGACGTTCGATTCGAGAAATCTACCGGCTCTTTGCGGTACGAGCATCACGGACGGACACAAAACATATACAACCAAAAATAGTAAGTCTCCTTTTACAAAGAGAGATTTAGAGGGATTTTAAAGATGGAAATCGGCGTTTGCAAAACGCCGTAACGTGAGTCCGACGGATTTTTATCTTTGAAATTGCACCGAGAAACCACTAACCAATTCGTCGGACTCGCGTTATGATATGGATAGACGAGAATTTCTGAAAACTTCCGGCTGGAGCCTTTTGGGGCTTGCGGCCGTCAGCGCCATCCCCGGCTGCACCTCCTTTACGGGCGACACGAAGTCGCTGCCCGACCACGTGAAGAAGGGCTTTCCTTCGCTCAAGGACATGAAGGTGTTCTGGGGCGACGTGCACAACCACTGCAACGTCACCTACGGCCACGGCGATCTGAAGGACGCGCTGGCCGCCGCCGAACAGCAGCTCGATTTCGCGTCGGTGACGCCCCACGCCCTCTGGCCCGACATTCCGGGCGAGAACGACCCCCGGCTGGGCTGGGTCATCGGCTACCACACCGAGGCGTTCAGGCGCCTGCGCCGCGGCGGTTACGACAAGTACCTCAAGGCTGTCGAGGCGGCTAACCGTCCCGGCGAGTTCCTCACCTTCCCCTCCTACGAGTGCCACAGCATGGAGCACGGCGACCACGTGGCGCTGTTCCACGACTTCAACGCCCCGCTGGTGGAGTGCGAGTCGGTTCCCGACCTGAAAGAGAAGCTCAAGGATTACAACGTCTATATCACGCCCCACCACATGGGCTATATCACGGGCTTTCGCGGTTACAACTGGGCGGCGTTCCGCGAGGACCGGCAGACGCCGTTCGTGGAGATGTTCTCGCGCCACGGCCTGGCCGAGAGCGATTCGGGCGACTACAACTACCTGCACGACATGGGTCCGCGCGTCTGGGAGGGTTCGATCCTCTACGGACTGGAGCAGGGCCACAAGTTCGGCCTGATGTGCTCCACCGACCAGCACGCCGGCTACCCCGGCAGCTACGGCGACGGCCGCATCGGCGTCTACGCTCCGTCGCTCGACCGCGATGCGATCTGGGAGGCGATGGGCCGGCGCCGCGTCTGCGGCGTGACGGGCGACAAGATCAAGATCGACCTTCGTGTCAACGAGGGGCTTCCGGGCGAGGTGATCCGGGCCGGGAAGCGCGAAATCTACCTCAATGTCGAGGCGCAGAACCAGATCGACTACGTGGATATCATCAAGAACGGCGAGTGCATCGCCCGCCTGGGCGCTCCGCACCGCATCGCCGCGCCCGAGGGCGAGGTCGTGCGCGCCAAAGTGAAGATCGACTTCGGCTGGAACCGCGAGGAGGAGTACGTCCGCTGGCAGGGCCGCGTGCGCCTGACCGACGGCCGCATCGACGACCTGCAGACCTGTTTCCGCGGGGCGGCCTTCACCTCGCCGCAGCCCGGCGAGACGGAGTTCCATACGCGCGTGAACCGCGTCTTGGGGCGCGACGAACGCAGCGTGGCGCTGGACATGTACTCCTCGAAGAACCCCAACGTGATGACCCCCGCCATGCAGGGCGTGATCCTCGACGTGGAGATGCCCCGCAGCGCGAAGATCGTCGCCGAGTTCAACGGCCACGCCTACGAACATACGCTCGACGAGCTGTTCGCCGGCGCCCGCGCGCACTTCCTGCGCGGCTGGCTCTCCGAGGCCGTGCAGTTCAGCCGCGCCGTGCCCGAGACGGGGTTCACGGTGGGCCACTACCTGGTCGACGACACGCCCGAGCGCGATACCGATTATTATTACGTGCGCGTACGCCAGCGCGACGGACAGTGGGGCTGGTCGACGCCGGTCTGGGTGGAAAGGGCCTGAGGATGGAACGGTATGCGATCGGTATAGACCTGGGCGGCACTTCGGTGAAGTACGCCGTGGTCGATTCGTGCGGGGCGTTCCGCTTCGGCGGCAAACTCCCCACGAACGCTTCGGAGGGCGCGCAGTCGGTCATGGACCAGCTGCTGCGCGGAGTTGCGAGCTGTCAGGAGTTCGCCGCCTGCGAGTCGCTGCACCTGGAGGGGATCGGTGTCGGTACGCCCGGCGTCGTCTCGCCCGACGGGCGGACGGTAGTGGGCGGTGCGGAGAACATCCCCGGCTGGGAACATATCGAGCTGGCCCGCTCGATCGAGGCCGCTTCGGGGCTGCGTGTCCGCGCCAGCAACGACGCCAACATGATGGCGCTGGGCGAGACGCTGTTCGGGGCCGCGAAAGGGGCCGACGACGTGGTTTTCGTCACCGTGGGCACGGGCATCGGCTGCGGCGTGCTGATCGGCGGCCGCCTCTACCGCGGCTACCGCGACCGCGGCATGGAGATGGGCCACATCACCGTCCGCAGCGACGGCGAGCGGTGCGCCTGCGGCAGCGTTGGGTGTCTGGAGCACTACGCCTCGACCTCGGCGCTGGTGCGCCGCTTCCGCGAGCTGGCGGGCGACGGCAACGAAGCGGAGGTCGACGGCAAGGACGTGGTGTTCTGCTACCGGGAGGGCGTTCCGGCGGCCGTTCAGGCGCTGGAGGAGCACTGGGACTACCTCGCGCACGGCATCGCCTCGATGATCAACCTCTTCGCGCCGCAGAAAGTGGTCGTCGGTGGCGGCATCTCCGAGGCGGGCGATTTCTATTTCGAGGCGCTGCGCAGCCGCGTCGAACGCTATGCGATGCCCGTATGCGGCTCTCACACGCAGATCGTGCCCGCCGAGCTGGGCAACAGCGCGGGCTGTCTGGGTGCGGCGGGACTGTTTCTGCACGAAAACACCGGAGCATGAAACGCAACTACGCCATCGTCGCCCTGATTATGGGCTTCTGGTTCGTGATCTCGTTCATTACGAACATCATCGGGCCGCTCATTCCCGACATTATCGACAACTTCAACCTGACGCACCTCGCGCTGGCGGGCTTCATCCCCATGTCGTTCTTCGTCGCCTACGGCATCATGTCGATTCCCGCGGGGCTGATGATCGAGCGCTTCAGCCAGAAGACGGTCCTCGCGGCGGGGTTCGCCCTGCCGCTGCTCGGATCGCTCCTCTTCGCGCTCTTTCCCTCGTTCCCCGTGCTGCTGGCCTCGTCGTTCACCATCGGGCTGGGCATGGCCATGCTGCAAACCACGATCAACCCGCTGACGCGCGTGGCGGGCGGCGAGGAGAACTTCGCCTTCTTCTCGGTGATGGGGCAGCTGGTCTTCGGGGCCGCGTCGTTCGTCAGTCCGTTCGTCTACGCCGGGCTGGTCGAGCGGCTCACCTCGGGCCGGGAGCTGACGGGCCTTGCGGCCCTCCTCCAGCGGCTGACCCCGCCCGAACTGCCGTGGACGTCGCTCTACTGGTTGTTCGCCGCGATCCTGGCAGCGGTGATCGTCGTAGTCCTTTGCGTGCGCTTCCCGCGCATCGAGTTGCAGGAGGACGAGCGCAGCGGCGGGCTGCACTCCTACCGCGAACTGCTCCGAAACAAATACGTCTATCTCTTCTTCTTCGGCATGCTGGCCTACACGGCCTCCGAGCAGGGCGTGGCCAACTGGATCTCCGAGTTCCTGCGCCAGTACCACGGTCTCGATCCGCAGACCGTCGGCGCTCCCGTGGTGGGCCGCTTCTGGGGCTTCATGTCCGTGGGGTGTCTGGTGGGGCTTTTCGCCCTCAAACTCTGGGATTCGAAACAGGTGCTCAAGGTCTCGGGCGCGCTGGCGGTCGCTTCGCTGCTCACGGCGCTGTTCGGCAATGCCGCGATGGCCGTCCACGCCTTTCCGGCCGTCGGCTTCTCGATTTCGGTGATGTTCTCGATCGTCATGTCCACGGCGCTCAACTCCGTGGAGCGCTACCACGGCTCGTTCGCGGGCATCCTCTGCTCGGGAATCGCGGGCGGGGCGCTCGGTCCGCTCGTGGTGGGGTGGCTGGGCGATCTGGTGGGACTGCGCTATGCGCTGCTGTTCATCTGTCTGACGATCAGCTACATCGTCAGCATCGCTTTCTGGGCCCGCCCGCTGGTGCGCAACCGCACGGTGCGGCTGGCCGAACTCTTCAAAACCTCCAAAGCATGAAATCGCTCCTGCTGCTGACCGCCGCGCTCGCCTGCGCCGGCACAGCTTCCGCGCAACAGACCCAACCCCGTTCCGCCGACCTGCCGCCCGCCGAAATCCGGCTCGACAAGACGGCGCTCCGCCCCCGCTACCGCGCCTGGGCCTCGCCCGCAGGCGGGGTGGAGGTGCGGCAGAATCCCCCGGCGCTCCTGTGGCCCGCGGGCGACGAAAAAGAGGCCCTCTACCGCGTGGAGCTATCCTCCGCGCCCGACTTTCGGTCCGACTGTACCACCGTCTCCGAGCAGGAGTGGGCCGTCTTTACGCCCCATGCGCCGCTTGCGGCGGGCCGCTGGTACTGGCGCGTGACGACGACGGTCCCGGGCCGCGAGGCGACCGTCTCCGACACCTATCGATTCGTCGTGCCGGATTCGGCCCGCACCTTTGCGACCCCGACCGCCGACGAGCTGGTGCGCCGGATCGCCTCCGCGCCGCACCACCGCCTCTACGTGACGCGCGATGCCGTGGAGGCGTTCCGCGAGCGGGCCCGCAAAAACCCCGAGGCCCGCGGACTGGTGCGGCAGGCCCGCAGCCAGTTAGGCCGCGACGTGGTTCCGGTGGTCCCGACGCGGCCGCGCGACACGACGGGCATGACCCCCTTCCAGAAGAACGCCATGATCCGCTTCATGTGGCACAAGTTTGGCGAGGTGGTCACCCAGCCCGCGGTCGACTGCTCGCTGGCTTACCTCATCTCGGGTGAGCCGGAGTTCGCGCGCGAAGCGGTCCGGCACGCGCTGCACGCCGCGGCGCTGCCCGTCGACAGCGACGCCACGTCGGAGGATTTCAACCGCTCGGCGATCATGTACGGGCTGGCGGTGGCCTACGACACGGCCTGCGACTACATGACCCGCGGCGAACGGGAGCTGGTGCTCGATGCGATCCGCGTGCGGGGCGAGCACTTCTACCGCCAGTACGTCCGCGATTTCGAGTGCCACTCGATGGACAACCATGTCTGGCAGCACACCTTCCGCAACTTCTTCTTCGCGGCCATCGCCACGCTGGGCGACCTGCCCGAGGCGGAGAAGTGGGTGCGCTACGGCTACGAGGTGTGGTGCGGCCGCTTCCCGATCCTGGGCGGCGACGACGGCGGCTGGCACGACGGCAACAGCTACTTCGAGGCCAATCTGGTGACGTTCGTCTACGTGCCGTTCGTGTTGACGCGCCTCACGGGCGTCGACTTCTTCGACCTGCCGTGGTTCGAGAAGCTGCCCGGGTTCCTCGTCTACTCGTTCCCCAAGGGGTCGAGCGCCACGGAGTTCGGCGACGACTACGACAAGCTGAAGAATCCCCCGGCGCAGTACATGGGGTTTGCAGACGCGCTGGCCCGCGAACTGAACAGCCCCGAGGCGCGGTGGTATGCCGACCAACTGATCGGCGACGATCCGGAGAACCTCTACCGGGCCAAAACCTTCCGCCTCTACCGCATCCTGACCGACAAGCCGGTCGATTCGGTCGCTCCCGAAGCGCCGCGGCGGAACACCTCGCGCTTCTATCCCGATGCGGGCTTTTCGCTGATGCACACCGATCCGGCCGACTGCCGCGACGATCTGATGGCGGCCTTCTTCGCGCTGCCGTTCGGGGCGACGGGACACGCCCACGCCGCGCACAACGGCTTCACGATCAATTACGGCGGCCGTCCCCTCTTCGGCGGCACGGGCTACTACTCCGATTTCAGCGACCGGCACACCCTGCTGCACTACCGCTCGCGCGGCCACAATACGATTCTGGCCGACGGCCTTGCGCAGGTCATCGGCGAGAACGGCTACGGCTGGCTGGCCCGCTGGGCCGACACGGAGGCGCTGACCTATACGCTGGGCGACGCCACGCACGCCTACGATGAGATGCGCACCCCGTTCTGGATCGACCGCATGCAGCGGGCCGGGGTGGAGCTGACGCCCGAAAACGGCATCGGCGATCCGGGCGTTACACGCTTCCGCCGCCACTTCCTCTTCCTCAAACCCGACATCGTGGTCATCTACGACGAACTTGCGGCCCGCGAACCGGTCGTCTGGACCTGGCTGCTGCACAGCCGCAACGGGCTGCGGCAGCTCTCGGACCGGGCGGTCGAGGCGTCGAACCACGCCGCCGCGGGGCGCATGGATCTCTTTACCGACGGGGAGCTGCGCACGGAGGTGCACGACCGCTTCTTCAGCGAGGCCGTCAACTGGAAACAGCGGGCCGGGGCCGACGGCAAACCGCTCGTCTACGAAAAACAGGGCCACGCCGAGTTCTTGACGGCGGAGAAAACCCCCGCCCAGCGCTTTCTGGCCGTCTTCCGCATCACGCCCGACGGGGCCGCGCCGCTCGAACTGACGCGCGACGCCGCGGGCCGCGTCACGGTCGGCGGATGGCGGATCGAAGCGGAGCTGAACGCGGCCCGGCCCGCCTCGCTCACGGTGACGGACCGAAAAGGCAACGCCGTGCTCTACAACACCCCGGCCTTGAAAATCGGCGGCAGCACCGTGGTCTGCACGCCGGACGGCGCGCGCGAACTGGTGGACGAACTTCCCGTGTCGGTGCGCTGAGGCGATCGCCGCAGGCGGGAGCATCTCCGCCCTTTCGATCCGAAGGACGTATGACGGCCGGTCCCGCAGCAGGGACCGGCCGCCGTCGTTCGTGTCCCGGGAAAAATCGGGCACCCCGGCCCGTATTTGCAAAAAAATCGCTATATTTATCCGATAAACCGGCGTTCCGGAAGGCCGGTCATACGGATAAGCTATGACGAAAATCAAATATTGGCTCCTGGCGGCGGGGTGGTTCGCCCTGCTTCCCGTCTCGGCCGCCCGAATCGAGTTCAGCTCCCTGTCGGTGGACGAGGGGCTGTCGCAGAGTACCGTACTGGCGATCGCGCAGGATGCGCTGGGCCGCATCTGGCTGGGTACGCAGGACGGACTGAACCGCTACGACGGTTACACCTTCACCGTTTTCCGCCACGACGAACGCTCGGCCGCGAGCCTGGGCGACAACTACGTCAACGCCCTTTTGGCCGAGGGCGGGCTGATGTGGGCGGGAACCTCGTCGGGCCTTTCGTGTTACGACGCCGCTACGGACCGTTTCGAGAATTTCGGGCTGGAGGGGCGCGCCATGCAGGTCTTCGACCTGGCGGCCCTTGATGACGGCAAGCTGCTGCTGGCCACCGATCTGGGGGTGGTGCTCTTCGACCGCGCGACGCGCACGATGGAGATCAAGACCTACCTGACGGGCATCAGCGTCCACACGCTCTGCCCTTTCCGCGACGGCTATCTGGTCGGCACGTCGAACGGCGTCTACACCTATTCGGCCACCTACGGCAACGTGGTGCGCGTACTGTCGCAGATGGCGCGCTACGACGTGGCGAGCATCATCGCCGACGGCGACGGCTTCTGGGCCGCGACGCACGGCAACGGGCTTTACCGGCTCGATGAGGCGCTGCAGGTCACGGCGCACTACACCGCTGCCGAGCACCCGGGGCTGGTTTCGGACTACATCCGCGTACTGAAAACCGACGCCGAAGGGCGGCTCTGGATCGGTACTTTCGACGGTCTGTCGATCCGCGACCCGCGGACGGGCCGCTTCGAGCAGTGGGTCCACACGGCCTCGCCGGGATCGCTGAGCCACAATTCGATCCGCTCGATCTTCATCGACTCCCAGCAGGGCGTCTGGCTCGGGACCTACTACGGCGGTGCGAACTACTACCACCCGCTGGCGCGGCGCTTCGGCATCCTGCGGAACATTCCCTCGCGCAACTCGCTGGGCGACAATACGGTGAGCTGTATCGTCGAGGAGCCGGCAGGCTCGCTCTGGATCGGAACCAACGACGACGGGGTGAATCGCTACGACCGCCCGACGGAACGGTTCACGGAGTACAACGCCGACAACGGCGCGCTGCTGTCGAACAACGTCAAGTGCATCCTGCCCGACGGGCGCGGCAACCTCTGGATCGGAACCCACGCCGGGGGACTCAGCCGCATGGAGATTGCCACGCGCCGCACGCGCCACTACCGGATCAATGCCGACATTCCGATCAACAACAGCTGTTACGCCCTGCTCGATGGGGGCGACGGGACGCTGTGGGTGGGAACGCTGAGCGGCCTGCTCTCGTTCGACACCGCTGCGGGGATTTTCGGGCGTCATCCGTGCGCCGACTACCAGCCCCGCCTGGCTTCGCTGCAGATCAATACGCTGCTGCGCGACTCGAAGCGCCGTGTCTGGATCGGAACCGCCTCGGGGCTTTACCTCTACCTGCCCGAGACGCACGAGGTGCGGATGCTCGATCCGCTGAGCGGACGCGACCAGACGCTCTCCCCCCCCCTCGGTCAGGAGCTCTCCGTTATGTGCGTGGCCGAAGATGCGCGCCGCAACATCTGGGTCGGGACCCGCTCGGGGCTTTACCGCTTCAACGAGCACGAGCACTCCTTCACGCGCTTCACCGTGGCGGACGGCCTGCCCAACGACATCGTATACGGCATTCTGGAGGACGAGCTGGGGCGGTTGTGGATTTCGACCAACGGCGGACTGGCGTGCTTCGACGTGCAGCGCAATGCGCTGCGCACCTACACCAGCCGCGACGGCATCGCCAACAACCAGTTCAACCCCTACGCCTATTATAAGGGGCGCGACGGGGTCTTCTACTTCGGCGGCATCGGGGGCCTGACGTGGTTCCGGCCCCACGAGCTGGTCGACAACCCCTTCGCCCCCGCGGCGCAGGTGGTCGGCGTGGAGGTCGCCGATGCGGCGGACGACCGCCGCGTAAGGATCGAGCGCGACTCGCTGGGCCGCGTGCTTGAGGCGGCGTTCCCCTCCGTGAGGAACATCTTCTCGGTGCGCTTCGTGGCGGTGAATCCCCTCTCGGGCGGCCGCAATACGTTCGCCTACAAGCTCGAAGGCTTCAACACCCGCTGGTACGAAACCGCCAACCGCGAAGCCTCCTACTCCAACCTCCCACCGGGCCGGTACACGTTCCGCGTGCGGGCCGCCAACAGCGACGGCCGCTGGAGCGACGACATCGCCTCGGTGGACATCCGCGTGCTGCCCATGTGGTGGCAGACGCTCGCGGCCCGCATCCTGTGGGTGGTGCTCCTGCTCGGGGCCATCGGCGGGGTGATCGCAGCGGTGCTGGGGCGGCTGAAGATGAAGATGGAACTGCGACTCGAACGGCGCGAAAAGGAGCAGATCGGCGAGCTGAGCCAGGAGAAGATCCGCTTCTACATCAACCTCTCGCACGAACTGCGCACGCCGCTGACGCTCATTCTCTCGCCCTTGCAGGAGATCCGCGAGCACGGCACGGCGGACAAGTACGTCGCCTCGCGGCTGAACTACATCTACCGCAACAGCCTCAAGCTGCTGCATATCGTCAACCAGCTGCTCGACTACCGCAAGGCCGAGCTGGGCGTTTTCCGCATGAAGGTCGCCGTGCAGGACGTCGACGCCATCGTGGGGGAGGTCTTCTCGATGTTCGAGGAGGTGGCGCAGAACCGCGATATGGACTACATCCTCAGCTCCGACCTGCGGGGCGAGGCGCTGCCCGTGGACCGCATGTTCCTCGAAATGATGCTCACGAACCTCCTGTCCAACGCATTCAAGTTCACCCCCGACGGCGGCATCATCCGCGTGGCGCTGCAGCGCGTCGATGGGGCGTTCCGCCTCTCGGTGCGCGACAGCGGCTCGGGCATGACCGCCGAGCAGCAGCGGCACGCCTTCGACCGCTTCTATCAGGCCGACGAATCGGCTTCGGGCGGCGGGCTGGGCCTCTCGATCGTGCGCCGCATCGTCGAACTGCACCAGGGAACCATCGCGCTGCTGAGCGAGCCGGGCCGCTTCAGCGAGTTCGTCATCACGCTGCCTGCCGATCTGGAGGTCTACCCCGCGGAGAAGCGCGCCCGCGAGGACGATGTGCGCGGCTCGATCATCCGCGACGCCGAGCAGTTTCTGCCCGACGAGTGGTCGGGCGACGGGGGTGCGGAACTGGTTCCCGCCGACGAGCAGGCGGAGCGTCAGCGCGAAACGATCCTGCTGGCCGAACCCAATGCGGAGGTGTGCCGCTACATCGCCGACCATTTCAAGCGCCACTACGACGTGCTGGTGGTCGCAGACGGCAACGAGGCGCTGGAGAAGCTGAAGACCTTCGAACCCGACCTGATCATCGCCGACCGCATCCTGCCGGGGCTGGACGGGCTGAAACTTTGTCAGGCCGTCAAGCAGAACATCCGCACGTGCCACATCCCCGTGGTGCTGCTCGCCCCGGACGGCGGGGTCGAGGAGCAGATCACGGGCATCGAGGCCGGAGCCGACGGCTACCTGCCGATGCCGCTGTCGGTGTCGCTGCTGCGGGCCAAGGTGCAGAACCTCCTGAAGGTACGCTACCGCATGCGTCACTACTACTCCGACGACGCGGAGATCGACCCCGACAAGATCACCTCCAACTCGATGGACGGAGAGTTTCTCAAAAAGGCGATCCGCATCGTCGAGGAGAATATGGACAACGAAGAGTTTTCGTCGAACGACTTCAGCAAGGCGCTCTGCATGAGCCGTTCGAACCTCCACCTGAAGATGAAGTCCATTACGGGGGAGTCGGCCACCAAATTCATCCGCAAGATTCGCTTCAACTACGCCTGCCGGCTGCTGCTGGAGCGCAAACACTCCATCGCGGAGATCAGCGCGATGGTGGGCTTCAACTCGCCGTCGTACTTCGCCACCAGCTTCAAGAAGCACGTGGGCTGCCTGCCCACGGAGTATGTCCGCAGCCGCAAGGCCGAGCGGGAGAACGGGTAGGGGAGCGGCCGGACGGGGACGGCCGGGCGCGGAAATAAGGCTGGAGCGGATAAGGGCGGAAAGGACAGCGCGGGACCGCCCCGGGCGGCCTGAGCGGCGGAGCAGAGGAGCCAGCACGGGCCCGGGCGGCCTGAGCGGTCGAGTGGCCAAGGCCGGCCAAAGCCAGGCGGTCGGAAAGAGCGCGTTGGAGCGGAGCAGGATAGATAACAGATGCCGAGAACAGGGGGGCGGATACCGGGTGGCGGCCGGTGGTCCGGCCCCTTTCTATACGGCGTGGAGATACTCCTCGAGCGAGCAGTCGGCGGTGAAAGCGAGCTTCTTGCGGATGCGGAAGCGCAGTTTCTTGATGCTGTCGGGCTGGACCGAACGCAGGTGGGCGATGGTCTTGTTCTCCATGCCCATCCTCAGGTAGGCGCAGAAGCGAAGTTCGTGCTCCGTCAGATCGGGGTGCGCCTGCTTGAGCCGCTCCAGAAACCCGGGGTAAATGCCCTCGAAGTGGACGCGGAAAAAGGCGTCCTCCTCCTCGGGGTGGGTCTGCCGCAGGCGGATGCACCGCTCGAGACGGCTGGCCACGGCGGCCGGGAGCTGCGCATCGGCCCGCTCCTTTTCGATACATTGCTGCAACTCGCCGAGCATGCGGTTGCGCGTGTTGATCGCCATTACGCGGTCGGCCAGCTCCCGGTTGCGGAGGTCCACTTCGCGGCGGAGGTGTTCGCTGCGCAGCCGTTCGTGCTCCAATCGCATGTTCAGCTCCTTGTTCTCCGTTTCGCGCAGCTGCTTGAGAATACGTTCCCGGCGGCGGCGTTCCCAGAAGACGTAGCAGACGAAGGCCGCCAGGGAGACGATCGAGGCGACGATGAGCGCCGTCAGCCGCCGCTGCCACGTAGCCCGCTCGCGCAGGTAGCTCAGGCGGGTTTCGTACTGCTCGATGTCGGCGCGGTTCTCCATCAGCCGGATTTCGGCCAGACTGCCGGCCGCATCGAGCGAGTCGCGCGCGGCGGAAAATTCGTTGAGCGTGCGGTAGGCGCTGTCGATGCGCCCCGTGGCGTAGAGCGCCCGGGCCGTGTTCTCCAGTGCCGGGAGCAGAAATTCGTTGTCTTCGGCCGCCGCGGCGTAGTCGAGCGCCTGCCGCAGCAGGGGAAGCGCCTCTTCGGGGCGTCCCTCGTTCAGCCGCTCGATTCCCAGGTTGGCGGCGCTTTTGGCCGTCAGCTTGCCGTCGCCGCACAACCGCGCCAGGCGGTACGCCTCGGCAGCCTCTCCGCGGTGCGTCTCGGCGTAGGAGCAGTGCGACAGCAGGACGTTGATCCGAAAGAGCGTGTCGGCCAGACATTCGGGCGTTCGGAGCAGCGTGTCGAGCATGCGGACCGCCTTCTCCCGCTCGCCCTGCCGGTAGAGGGCGTTGGAGAAGTTCAGCCGGTTCTTGATGCGGTAGGCGTCTGCGCCCGAGAGGGCGAAGAGGCTGTCGGCCTTTTCGAAGAACTCGATCGCCCGCTGCCAGTCGGCGAGCGCCTGCATGATAACCCCCGAATTGACGTAGATGCTGGCCAGCATGCGGTTGTCCCCGACGCGGCGGTAGTAGTCGCCCGTCTCGCGGTAGCCGCGGTAGCTGGCCGGGTAGTCGCCCCGCAGCAGGCGGATCTGGCTCTCGAGGCTTAGGATGCGGATGCGGTCGTAGGCGTATTTCGAGGCGTCGACCTCCCGGGCGGCCTGCTCCAAAAGAGCGAGCGCTTCGTCCCAGCGACCTTGCGGAACCAGCATGCGGGCCTCCCAGTAGCGGGTGCGCCAGACGAGCGCCTGCACGCCGGGGCGCCGGTCGCGCCGCAGCCGCATACTGTCGAGCAGTTCGGCCGACCGGCCTTCGCCGGGCGGATTTTCGAGCTGCTGCGCCAGCGCGTCGTATATCCCGTCGATCGGGACCCAGTTCGCCTGCAGATCGCCGCCCGACGAAGAGCAGCCGCCGAGCAGCGCGCACGCCAAGATGAGGAGGTATTTCATGCCGTAAAAATAGATAAAAATGCCTTTGTCTACTATTTGTCCACCGCGGTTTTTTCCGAAAAGGGCGATTTCTGTCTACCTTGTCGCTGTATCCGGCCGGCTGGCCGGATTGCCGATAGTAACCTTTAAAATGACGAAGCGATGAGAAAGATTCTATTTGCCCTTGCTTTAGCGATGACGTTGTGGGGATGCAGCAGCGACGACGATGCGATGAATCCGGAAGAACCGGGCGGGAATACCCCCCCCCTTGCGACGAGCCTGTCGTTCGCCGAACAGGAAGTCGTATTCCCCGTGAGCGGCCGCACGGTCGACGTGGCGGTGGTTGCCGACGGAACGTGGCAGGTCGCCGGGAAACCCGACTGGCTGGAGGTGACGGCTTTCCGCGAGCGCATTACGCTGCAGGCCCGCGACAACCGGCAGGGTCCGCAGCGCAGGGGCGTGGTGCGCATCACGGGTGCGACGCCCGATGTGTCGGCTTCGCTCGCCGTGTCGCAGAGCAACGGCGCGCTGATTTTCCGGGTCGAGATCGAGGCGGACGGCGCTGCGGCGGCCATTCCGATTTTCGGACAGGTGGACTGCTCGGTGGACTGGGGCGACGGAGCCGTGGAGGCTTTCGCCGCTAATATCGACGGCCTTTCGACGGGTCATCCGACGCACAGCTATGCCAGGGCCGGAAAGTATTCGGTGGCGGTGCAGGGCCATGTGCCCGCCCTTTCGGCCATCCTGCTCAACGAGCAGTTGCAGCCCCGGCTGAAAGCCGTCGAGGCGTGGGGCAGTACGGGGCTGGAGAGCATGGAATATGCGTTCTTCGGCTGCGCGGCGCTCGAGTCGATCCCCTCGCCCGTGTCGGAGGGTTCGTTCGAGCGGGTGACCACGTTCTCGAAAGCGTTCAACGGCTGCGACGCGCTGCGCGAAATTCCGGCGGACCTCTTCGCCGGCTGCGGGGCCGTGACCGATCTGAGTTCGTGTTTCAACGACTGCGACGGCCTGACGAGCGTTCCCGCGGGGTTATTCGACGATTGCGTGAACGTCGAGAAGCTGGGGAGCGTATTCGCCTACTGCCGCAAGATCGAGACCATCCCGGGCAAGCTGTTCGCCAAAATGCCCAAAGTCACGGATCACTCCAACGTGTTCAACGCCTGCGAGGCGCTGCGCGAGATTCCGGCCGATCTGTTCGAGGGGTGCGGCGCGACCAAAAGCGTGGCTTTCGCCTTCTCGGGCTGCTTCGCCCTCAGGACGATTCCCGCTGGACTGTTCAATCCGTGTCCGCTGATCGAGAGTTTCCAGAGCACGTTCATCGACTGCGCAGCGATCGAAAGCATTCCAGAGGGGCTGTTCGACAAGTGCCCCGATGCGGTCAAGTTCAACTTCACGTTCGCCGACTGCACGGGTATCGAGTCGGTTCCGGTGTCGCTGTTCGACAACTGCCGCAAGATCACGGCCTGCACGCAGACCTTCCGCCTCTGCTCGGCCTGGAAGGGCGAGTCGCCCTATACGATGGTGGACGGGGCGAAGGTGCACCTTTACGAGCGTTCGAAATACCCCGATGCGTTCCCGGCCGTTCCCGCCTCCTCGACCAGCGGCACGTTCCGTTCGTGCACGCTGCTGGACGACTACGCCACCATGCAGACGGACTATCCCAAGTGGGTGAAGTGACGGATCGGTTCCCCATAACAAAGGGGCCGGCAATGCTGCCGGCCCCTTATATTTATCAGGTTGCGCCTATTTGAAGAAGATCGAGGAGATCTCCTTGTAGTTGTGGACGCGTTCGATCACGTCGGCGAACATGTCGGCGATCGTGAGGACCGTGAACTTGTGCAGGTCCTTGTCCGGGTTGAGGGGGATGGTGTCCGTGACGATCACCTCCTGCAGTGCGCTCTCATTGATCCGCTCATAGGCCGGACCCGAGAGGATCGGGTGGGTGATGGCGGCGCGGACGCTCTTCGCCCCGCGCGACATGAGCATGTCGGCGGCCATGCAGATCGTGCCGGCCGTATCGATCATGTCGTCGACGATCAGCACGTTGCGCCCCTCGACGTCGCCGATGGCGGTCATCTTGCCCACCACGTTGGGTTTGGCGCGCTCCTTATGCGAAATGATGATCGGCGTGCCCAGCAGCTTGGCGTAGGTATTGGCGCGCTTGGCTCCGCCCATGTCCGGTGCGGCGATCGAGAGGTCCTCGATATGCAGGCTTTGGATGTAGGGCACGAAGATGCCGCTGGCGTAGAGCGCATCGACCGGGACGTCGAAAAATCCCTGAATCTGGTCGGCGTGCAGGTCCATCGTCATGATGCGGTCGACGCCTGCGGCCATCAGCAGATTGGCTACCAGCTTGGCGCCGATCGGCACGCGGGGACGGTCCTTGCGGTCCTGGCGCGCCCAGCCGAAGTAGGGGATCACGGCCACGACCTTGTAGGCCGAGGCGCGGCGCGCCGCGTCGATCATCATCAGCAGCTCCATCAGGTTGTCCGAGGGCGGGAAGGTCGACTGGATGATGAAAACCGTGCAGCCGCGGATCGATTCGTTGTAGCAGGGCTGAAATTCGCCGTCGCTGAACTGCAGCACCTCCGACTGACCGAGCGTCGTGCCGAAGCTGGCTGCGATCTTGGCGGCCAGGTACTCCGAGCCGCGGCCGGCGAAAATCTTGATTTTGTGGATAGCCATAGGGTAAGGGGATTTTGACGATGCAAAGATAGGATAATGCGACGAAAAAACGTGCCGGGCGGGCGGGCTTTTTTCAACAATCGGTTAAAAATTTCGGAAAGGCGGGCGGGGCTTCGGGGTAGGGTTCCGGGGTAGGATTTCGCGGCGGATGCGATGGCCGGACTATGCGTCGAGGCAGTCGCCGATCCGCTCGAGCAGCTCCTCGCGCCCGGTCCCCTTTTCGGAAGAGGTCACCACCATCGGCGGCAGCTCCTCCCACTGCTCCGAAAGGGCCTCCGCGAAGCGGGCGACGCTGCGGCGGGCCTGCGTAGCGGAGAGCTTGTCGGCCTTGGTGAAGACGATTCCGAACGGGACGCCGTTTTCGCCCAGCATCTCGATGAAGCGCAGGTCGATCTTCTGCGGTTCGAGCCGGATGTCGATCAGCACGAACAGGAAGTGCAGCTTCTCGCAGCGGAGCACGTAGTCGGTGATGATCTTGGCGAACTCGTCGCGCCGGCTCTTCGATGTGCGGGCGTAGCCGTAGCCCGGCAGGTCGACCAGATACCACCGACCGTCGATCAGGAAGTGGTTGATAAGCCGCGTCTTGCCGGGCGTTCCCGAGACTTTGGCCAGCCCGGCGCGCCCGGTGAGCATGTTAATCAGCGACGATTTGCCCACGTTGCTGCGCCCGATGAAGGCGATCTCTTTGAGGTCGTCTTTGGGAACCTGTCCGATGCGCTCGGACGAACAGCGAAATTCGGCTTTGTGGATCTGCATGGGGCAAAGATACCAACATTTCCCGATTCGGAGGGGGTGCGGGGGTTACAAATAACGATTTTTCCTCCCTTTCAGCATCCTATTTGCAGGGGATTTCCAAACCAAAAACGGAATACCTATGAAAATGCAACTCGCAAGCCTTCTTTGTCTCGCGGCGCTGGCCGCCGCTCCGCTCCGCACCGACGCCTGTACGCGCGCCGTCTACCTGGGTCCCGACGGAATGACCGCCACGGGCCGCACGATGGATTGGGCCGAAGACCTGCACACCAACCTCTACCTCTTCCCGCGCGGCGTCGATCGTCGCGGAGCCAGGAGCGACAACACCATCTTCTGGACCTCGAAATACGGCTCGATCTCGGCCGCGGGCTACGACATCGGCATTACGGAGGGCATGAACGAAGCCGGGTTGGTCGCCAACCTGCTCTTCCTGCCCGAGACGGTTTACGACCGGCCGGACGATACGCGTCCGGTGATGGGACTGAGTATCTGGACGCAGTATGTGCTGGACAACTTCGCCACGGTCGACGAGGCGGTCGCGGAGCTGCGAAAAGAGACGTTCCGCATCGATGCGCCCGATCTGCCGGGCGGCAAGAAGTCGACCCTGCATCTGGCCGTTTCCGACCCTTCGGGCGACAGCGCCATCTTCGAATACCTCGACGGCGAGCTGACGATCCATCACGGCCGGGAGTATCAGGTGCTGACCAATTCGCCCGTCTACGATCGGCAGCTGGCGATCAACGACTACTGGAAGCAGATCGGCGGCCTTGCGATGCTGCCCGGGACCAACCGGTCGTCGGACCGCTTCGTGCGCGCGTCGTTCTACATCAATGCCGTGGAACGGAGCGCAGATCCGCGGATCGCCGTTCCGGCCGTGTTGTCCGTGATGCGCAACGTCTCGGTTCCCTACGGAATCTCCACGCCCGACAAACCCTATATCTCTTCGACGCGCTGGCGGACGGTCTGCGACCAGAAAAACCGGGTCTACTACTTCGAACCGACGCTGGCGATGGAGACCTTCTGGGTCGACCTTATGGCGGTCGACCTGGCTCCCGGCACGCCCGAACGGGTGCTGCGCCTGGCCGAGGGGCAGGTCTATACGGGCGACGCCACGGGCAAATTCCAGCCGTCGGCCAAACCGTTCTCGTTCCTGTTCGGGGTCTGAACCCCGTTCGTCCGAATAACAAGCCGCCGCAGGGATGCCGCGGCTTTTGTTTAGGGTTACCCGGTGCTTTCGATGATGCGATTCGGTTGCCGACTTGCCTGCGGGAAAATCGCGTTGTCCGGCTGCGATTCGGCTTTCCTGCTGCTGCGGGCTTGTCCGGGACGCTTGCGGGCGAAGGCAATCGCGTTATCCGTGCTGCCGAACATGCAATTCGGCAGCTGATCATCTGGGGAATATTCGCGTTGTCCGGCTGCGGGGGGCATTCGGCGCGAGCCGGACAACGCGGCAATGCCCGAGGCATTGCATTTTGCTGCCCGAAAGAACGCCACAAAAAACCCTCCTTTGATGAGGAGGGCTTGATGATTGTCCGAATTGCGCGCGTTAATACCCGAGTATTCGCAGCATCGACCGGTACGACTGCTCCTTGGCGAAAAGACGCGTGTAATACTCGTTGTCCGACTTGTCGCGGTCGATAATCACGTGCTTCGGCGCGGGGATCAGGCAGTGCTGGATGCCGCCGAAGCCGCCCAGCGACTCCTGATAGGCCCCCGTGTGGAAGAAACCGATATACTGCGTGTTGCCCGCTTCGAGTTTGGGCAGGAAGATGGCGTTGGTGTGGCACTCCGAGTTGTAGAAATCCTCGCTGTCGCACGTCAGTCCCCCGAGGAACACGCGCTGGTACTCCTTGTCCCAGTTGTTCACCGCGAGCATGATGTAGCGCTGGTTGATGCCCCACGTGTCGGGCAGGGTGGTGATGAACGAGGAGTCGATCATGTACCAGTTCTCCCGGTCGTTCTGCTGCTTCTGGTTGACGATCGAGTAGAGCGCCGCGCCGCTTTCGCCGACGGTGAACGAGCCGAACTCGGTGAAGATGTTCGGCTCTTCGATGCCGTTGCGCTGGCAGATGCTCTTGATCTGCGCCACGATCTCCTCGGTCAGGTACTCGTAGTCGTACTCGAAGTTGAGCGTGTTCTTGATTGGAAAGCCGCCGCCGATGTTGAGGCTGTCCAGCTCGGGGCAGATGGCTTTCAGCTCGCAATAGACGTTCATGCACTTCGACAGCTCGTTCCAGTAGTAGGCCGTGTCCTTGATGCCGGTGTTGATGAAGAAGTGGAGCATCTTCAGCTGGAACTTCTTGCTGTTCTTGAGCTTGGCCTTGTAGAAATCCACGATGTCGTTGTAGCGGATACCCAGCCGGGAGGTGTAGAAGTCGAACTTGGGCTCCTCCTCGCAGGCGATGCGGATGCCCACCTTGCACTTCTTGGTGAAGGCGTCCTCGAACAGGTCCAGCTCCTCCTTGTTGTCGAGTACGGGGATCGTGTTGACGAAGCCGTCGTTGACCAGCTGAGCGATGTTCTCCACGTACTGCGGACGCTTGAAGCCGTTGCAGATGATGTAGCGGTCCTTGTCGATGATGCCCCCCTCGTAGAGTGCGTTGATGATGTGGATGTCGTAGGCCGACGAGGTTTCCAGGTGGATGTCGTTCTTCATGGCCTCCTCCAGCACGAACGAAAAGTGACTCGACTTGGTGCAGTAGCAGTAGTTGTAAGACCCTTTGTAGTCGACCTTGGCCATCGCCACGTTGAACATGCGCTTGGCCCGGTTGATCTGTTGGGAGATCTTCGGCAGGTAGGTGATCTTGAGCGGAGTTCCGTACTGTTTGATCAACTCCATGAGTGGAATGTCGTGGAAGTTCAGCTCGTTGTCTTCGACCGTGAACTCATCCTGCGGGAAATCGAACGACTGTTCGATCAGGTCGATGTACTTGTCTTTCATGGCTCGTTCGGTACTAAAATTTCGATCCGTCTTCGCTACATTGCAAAATCCGGGACAAAGTAGCTCGGCCGGATTTGCGAAAAAAGCGGGATGCAAAGTAAACGATTATTTTCCGGTTCGGCGACACTTTGACCGATTATTTTGAAAAAGTCGGCGCGATTTTGGTTTTTTCTGCTAAAAAGGGTAATTTTGACCCATAATTTTTAGTTGATCCGTCGTGCTGAACTCGATCCTTTCGAAATATCTGCTATCGCACAAGCGGCTGGTCGTTCCCCAGCTCGGGGCGTTCTTGGTCAAGGAGCCGGGCGTGAGCGTGCTGTTTTCGGAACTGCTCAAACGCGACGACGGCGTTCTGCGGGGATTACTGCGCGAGGAGGGGCTGGGCGAGCTGGAAGCTGCCGGCGAGATTGACCGCTTCGTCTTCGAGGTGCGCCACGCCGTCGAGCACGGCAAGCCCTGCGAACTGGAAGGGTTCGGCGTGTTCTCGCCCGGACCCAATGCGACCATCGCTTTCGAATACCGGCCCGCGCCGGAGGTTCCGCCGCAAAACGCTGCCGATGTCTTCCAGACCTTCCCGGAAGGGTCGATGGAGCAATCCGTTGCGGATCACGCCGCCACGCAGTCCGCCGCGACCTCCGGGCAATCGGCCGCGACCTCCGGGTCGTCCGAAACAACCTCCGGGCCGTCCGCCTCGACTGCCGGGCCGTCGGAGGAATCCGCTGCCGCAGCGTCAAAGAACCCGAACGGCCGTTCGGCGATCCGTCCCGACAAGGTGGCCGAAGCGGTGGAGACGGCCTTTGCCGATCCGCGCGTGTCGCCGTCGGTGAAGATGAATCCCGAACCCTATGTGCGGGGGCTGAAATACGGCAAGCCGCACAAGACCACCGATGCCTACCGCTATGTCGACCGTCCGCCGCGCCGCCGTTTCGACCGCTTCCTGTGGCTGGCGATCCTCGCGGCGGGGCTTGCCGTGGCCGCCATCGCGTTCGGCTACTGGCACGAGATGCAGGAGCGGAAGGCCGAAGCCTCGGAAGAGCCGACCGGGCAGGCGTTGCAGACGCCCGCGACCGACGCGCAGCCCGAAGACGGGCAGGCGGTCCCCGTCGCGCAGGCCCTCGCTGTCGGGCAGCGGGTAGCCCCCGTGCAATCCTCGGCTGCTAATCCCGCCGCGCAATCCGCTGTCCCGGCCGCCTCCAACATCCCGGCCGACACCGCCGTGCAACCCTCGGCTGCTTCGGACGCACCCGCCGCCACACCCGCCGCGCCCACCGACGCCCCTGCCGCACAGCCCGCATCCGCGGTACGAACTACTGCCGCCCCCGCAGCCGGAACTCCGTGCGGACGGCGTACACAACCCGAACCAAACCGATAAATGACGCAGATAACCACCGTAAAACAACGTTTCGGCATCATCGGCACGTCGGAACTTCTGGACCGGGCACTGGAGGTCGCCCTGCGCGTGGCCCCGACCGACCTGACGGTGCTCGTCACCGGAGAGAGCGGCGTGGGCAAGGAGTTCTTCCCGCAGGTGATCCACGCTTTCTCGGCGCGCAAACACAATAAATATATCGCCGTCAACTGCGCCGCGATTCCCGAGGGGACCATCGACTCGGAGCTGTTCGGCCACGAGAAAGGGGCTTTCACCGGGGCGCTCGAAGCCCGCAAGGGATACTTCGAGGAGGCCGACGGGGGGACGATCTTTCTGGACGAGGTGGCCGAATTGCCCCTGCCCACGCAGGCGCGCCTGCTGCGCGTGCTGCAGACGGGCGAGTTCATCCGCGTGGGGTCGTCGCGCGTGCAGAAGACCAACGTGCGCGTGGTCGCCGCCACCAATACCGACCTGCAGCAGGCGATCGCTCACGGCCGCTTCCGCGAGGATCTCTACTACCGTCTGGGAACGGTTCCGATCACCGTTCCGGCGCTGCGCGAGCGGCCCGAGGATATTCCGCTCCTGTTCCGCAAGTTCGCTTCCGACGTGGCCGAGCAGTACCGCATGCCCGCCGTCACGCTCGACGATGCGGCGCGCGAGATGCTGAAGAACTACTACTGGCGGGGCAATATCCGCCAGCTGAAAAACGTTGCCGAACAGATTTCGGCCATCGAACAGACCCGCCTGATCACCCCCGGGGTGCTGGCCAAGTACCTGCCGCAGCAGACGGGCGGAGCGCCGATGCCCGCCGGGCCGCGGTTCGACGCTGATATGTCGACCGAACGCGAACTGCTCTACAAGGTGCTCTTCGACATGCGCTCCGACATCAACGACCTGAAGCGGATGATGACCGAGCTGATGCAGGGTGCGACTTTCCGCGAGCCGGTCCGCGACGTGAAGGCGCTGCTGCCGACCACGGCTCAAAGCTCGGCTTATGTGCCGCAGGCCCCGGTCCACAACGCCTCCTATCCGGGCGCATACGTTCCCGGCGGCGAACCCGCCTCCGCTCCGGTGTTTGCCGAGAGCGAGGAGGTGACCGACGAACCGCCTCGCGGCATGACCAAGGCCGACATGCAGCGCGAGCAGATCCTCCGGGCGCTGCGCCGCAACAACGGCCGCCGCCGCGAAGCCGCCGCCGAGCTGTTCATGTCCGAGCGGACGCTCTACCGCAAGATCAAGGAGCTGGGCATCGAGGACAATTAAGAATTAAGAACCGACGCACGAAATAAGCGCAGAGACGAATTTATTCGGCTATGCCTTATGAGGAGGAGGAAAAGCCCACGCAAGTGGGGTTAATTAAAAAAATAAGAATTGAAAAAGCTTTTTTCATCACTCGCCTTCCGGTTTTCGCTGCTGCTTCTGGCAGGGGCGATGAGCGGCTGCGGCGTGGCCGTGAAGTACTCCCTGTCGGGCGCTTCGATTCCGCCCGATGCCAAGACCTTTTCGGTGGCCTACTTCCCGAACAACGCCACGATGGTCTCGCCGATCCTCTCTTCGACGCTCACCGACGCGCTGGTCGACATCTTTTCGCGCCGTACGCGCCTGACGCAGACCGAGGAGGGCGGCGACTTCGCCTTCGAGGGCGAGATCGTCAACTACACCTCCGTCACGGCCTCCGTGTCGAGCGACGACTACGCGCTGCTGAACCGGCTGACGATCACCGTCAAGGTGCGTTTCACGAACGCCGTCGACGAGAAGGCGTCGTGGAACCGGACTTTCTCGGCCTACGAGGATTACAACTCGACCAAGCTGCTTACCGAGGTTGAGGGCGAGCTGATTCCGCAGATCGTCGACAAGATCGTCACCGACATCTTCCAGGCTTCGGCCTCCAACTGGTAAACCCTGCGCTGCGATGGCCGACCTGAAAGAGTGCTTGTACGACCCTCACGCCGAAATTCCTTCGGAGGCGGAGCTCGACGCATGGGTCGCCCGCTGCGAGTGGTTCTCACCGGCGCGCATCCTGCGGCAGCGGGCGACGGGCCGTGCGGACGCG
Source organism: Alistipes sp. (assembly GCF_048465635.1). GTDB lineage: Bacteria > Bacteroidota > Bacteroidia > Bacteroidales > Rikenellaceae > Alistipes. The sequence continues at coordinate 9,246 of NZ_DBFWLF010000025.1, read as the reverse complement.
CGGCTGGCCGTCACGGCTCCGTGGCGGGCCGAAAGCGTTCTGTGCGCGGAGTCGATCGACGCGGCTGCCATGACCGGGGTGTCGCCCGACGAACTGATCGACCGCTTCCTGCGCGAGGAGGACCTGCGCATCGTGGCCTCGGAGGAGGGTCCTGACGGGGAGGTGCGCCTGGCGCCCGATCTGGAGGAGGAGGACGAAGTAGTCAGCGAGCAGCTGGCCGAAATCTATCTCGCGCAGGGGCTTTCGGACAAGGCCATAGCGATTTATCGCAAATTAAGTTTGCTAAATCCCGAAAAAAGTATTTACTTTGCCGAGTTGATTGACCGAATAGCGAATAACAATTAAAATTTCTACGATATGTTATACACGATTTGCATTGCCCTGATCGTCATTGCGAGCATTCTGATTATCCTGGCGGTGCTGGTGCAGAATCCCAAGAGCGGCATGGCCGCCAATTTCGGCGCATCGAACCAGGTGATGGGCGTGCGCGAAACGTCGGATTTCCTGGAGAAGTTCACCTGGTCGATGGCCATCGCCATCGTGGTGCTGAGCCTCGTAGCGACGCTGGCCATGGACAAGGGGCTGGTGGCCGAGAGCAATTCGGAGATTTCGAAGGATGCCAAGGCGCTTCAGGAGCGCGTGATGGAGTCGGCTCCCGCCGTACCGCAGGCCGAGATTCCCGCAGCGCAGCCCGCCGAGCCTGCCGAACCCGCCGAGCAGCCTGCCGAATAAGGGAGGGCGGCAAGAGCAGCTTCCGAAATAGTTTCGGCTGAGCCGGAAAGAACAAGCCCGTGGATTTTTCCACGGGCTTTTTTGCGGGCGTACCTTTGCCGGGGACGCCTTTATAAATTGAGTGTGAGCGTTGCGGTTGCTTGCCGCCTTATCATTTAGGAGGTTCGAAAGGACTGTTCGGAGTAGGGGTGGCCGAGGCTTTTATGAAAAGGTCCGGCAGGGGAGAGGGGTTTGTCGGTTTGCCATCTTCTTACGAAGAAGTTCTGGAGGGGTTGCTTGGGTAGAGTGCCCGGGGCTTGTCGTGTTTTTCGGGAAGAGGTCCGGGTGGGGCTGCTGTTTCGGGAGGTGGGCTTGCCGAGTTTTGCTTTCTCTTACAAAGGAGGGGAGGGGGTTGCCCGGGTAGGGGCTGCAGGCTTCCCATCTCTTATGAAGGAGGGAGCGGACTGCTCGGGTAGTGTGGCCGAGGCTTGCCATCTCCTTACTAAGGAGTTCGGGTGGGACTGCCGGGGACCTTATCGGGGTATGCTTGCGTTCGGGGAGAGGAACGGTGCTTTGCCGTTGCAGGAAGATATTCTTGTCGCGGAGTGCGTATCGGCAATGATGCTCGAACCGCCTTATCCCTGCGATCTATTTATCGAGACCGATGCGATAGAGTACATGCCGCAGCAGGGGGTGGCCGGCCGGCAGCGCCGGATGGTCGAACTCTCCCACACGCTTCATGCCCAGACGCTGCATGACCCGCTGCGAGCGGAGGTTTCCGAGGGCAGTGAAAGCGACGACCGTTCCGATGCCGCGTTCCGCCGTCCGATCGAGGCATGCGCGAGCAGCCTCCGAGGCATAACCCTGCCCCCAGGCTTCGGCCCGCAGCCGCCAGCCGATCTCCACCTGATTGTGCAGCGGTCCCGAAAAAGTCACCCGGTGCAGTCCGGTCAAACCCAGAAATTCCCCGTCCGAGCGTCGTTCGACGGCGTATACGCCGAAACCCTCTGCGGCGGATTCTTCGCGCAGACGGCGGAGAAAGGCTGCGGACTCGGCGTGCGTGAGCGGAGAGGGGAAGAACTCCATGACGCGCGGATCGGCGTTCATGGCCGCGAAAGCGGGCAGATCGTCGTCGTGCCACGAACGCAGCACCAGACGGGGTGTTTCGATGCGGATCACGGGGGAGGATTTGGGTTATCGTGAAGGATGAAACGGGCGAAACGGGTGAAACCGTCGGGTCGGGAACCCGGACCGTTCGGTAAGACGCTGGAAATTGGAAATGTGCGGTCGGACTGTGCAGGACGGTTGCGTTGCCCCATGCCCCCCCCCTCTCGTCCGCCAGCCGGGCAGCCGAACTATTCGGCCACCTCTTTTTTGGAGCGCTTGCGCGAATTGACCGTCAGGTAGCGTTGGAGGATCTGCTGCAGCCGTACGGGGTCGATGTCCTTGTTGAGCTGGCCGCCTTGCGCCACGGAGATATGGCCCGTCTCCTCGGAGACCACGACGATGATGGCGTCCGAAATTTCGCTCATGCCGATGGCGGCACGGTGGCGCGTGCCGTACGACTTCGGAACGGCGCTCTGCGTCACGGGCAGGATACATTTGGCTGCCACGATGCGGTCGCCCTCGATCAGCGCCGCGCCGTCGTGCAGCGGGGCATTCTTGAAAAAGATGTTTTTCAGCAGCGGGGTGGAGATCCGGGCGTCGAGAGCGATGCCGCCCTCGGCGATGAGCGTCAGGTCGCTCTGCTGTCCGATGACGATCAGCGCTCCGGTCTTGGTCTCGGCCATCTCGCGGCACGCCGTGACGATGGGCATCACGTTGGTCTGCACGCGGTCTTCGCCCGTGGAGAAAAAGCGGGTGATGAAGTTGAAGTTTTTCTGCCGCATGCCGATCATCTGCAAAAAACGCCGCAGCTCGGGCTGGAAGACGATGATCAGCGCGATGGCTCCCACCGAGATGAGCTGCCCGAGGATGGTCGAGAGCAGCTCCATGTTCATCGTCCGCACCACCACCCACAGCAGGTAGACGGCGATGATGCCCGAAAGGATATAGGGGGCATTGGTCCCCTTGGTCATGCGGTAGATCCAGAACATGATCACGGCGACCAGAATGATGTCGATCAGATCGACGAACGTGAACGGTACGAAACCCATTGCTTGCTGTTTTCGGCGGATAGCTTCCTTACGGGGCGGGGCGCGGTCGGGCGTGGCGGCAGGCCGCGGCCCCTCTGCCGCATGCGGCACACATCCTTTCCCACGCACGGCATCGGCCTCCCGGCTGCTATCCGGATTTGACAGGACAAATGTATAAAAAAATTCCGGCTTCCCGCAGAAAACGGAAAGCCGGATTGCCTTGCGGCGGGGAAAACCCCTATTTCTTGCTCTCTTTCTTCTCGGCGGCGTACAACTCGTTGACCTTGGCCAGCACCGCGGGGGTGATGTTGAGCGTCGAATCGGCGTCGATCAGGGCCGAAGCGTTGATGATCAGCTTGTACTTCCGGTCGGCGTTGACGGCCTGCACGGCGCGCTGCAACAGGTCCTGAGCGCGGTTGGTGAAGACGTAATTCTCCTCGTCGAGCGCCTGCGCCTCTTTCTGAGCCGAGTTCTGATAGGAGACCGCGCGCTGCTCGATGCTCTTCTGCTTGGCCTGCGCGTCGAGCGTGGTGATCAGCCCCTTCTGGTACTTCTCCTGCAGCTGGGCGGCTTCGGCCTGAAGGTTCTTCTCACGCTGCGCCCAGCTCTTCTGCGCCTTCTGGGTCTTCTCCTGCAAAGCCGCACCCTCGTTCAGATAGAGATCGCACTGCGCCAGCACGGCCTCGACCTGCACGTAGGCCATGTCGCTCGTCCCCACTTCGCGGGTTTCCGCCTCCGCGGCCGCCGTCTCGGCCGGCTGCGTGCCGCAGGCCGTCAGGGCGAGGGCAGCGACGACAGCCGTAAAAAGCGTTTTTTTCATATCGTTCTGCGTTTTTAGTGATTTATTCTGCTTTTGAGCCACAAAGATAAAGAAAAATCTTTATTTTTGCCTCGTTCCCGATAAAATTTGAACGCGACCCCCTGTTTCGGTGCAACGATTCCGGACGGGCCGGCAAAGCCGCTCCGGCGGCGCGGAACTTCCAAGACGGACGAAGCGCGAAAAAGAGTCCGAAACGCCGTGGAATGACGGCCCATATCGCGGGATCGAACCCGATAAAAACGATCTGTATGTACGAATATATCAGCGGCACGGTCGCCGAAGCGGCCCCGACCCATGCGGTTCTCGACGCGGGCGGGGTGGGCTACCTGCTCCACATCTCGCTGGAAACCTATTCCGCGATCGAACATGCGCGCGAAGCGCGGCTCTATGTCCATTACATCGTGCGCGAGGACGCGCAGCTGCTCTACGGCTTTGCCACCAAAGCCGAGCGCGAGCTGTTCCGCCTGCTGATCAGCGTCTCGGGCGTGGGCGGCAACACGGCCCGGATGATCCTTTCGACCTATTCGCCGCGCGAACTGCAGGGGATCATCGCGGCCGGGAACGCCGTGCTGCTCAAGAACGTCAAGGGGCTGGGGCTGAAGACTGCGCAGAAGATCATCGTCGAGCTGAGCGGCAAGCTGGCCGCGGCCGGGCCAGTCGATGCGGCGGAAGCCGCGCCCGCCGCCGAAGCGGCCGAAGAGGCGCTCTCCGCGCTGGTCATGCTGGGCTTTGCGAAGGCCGCGGCCGAAAAGGTGCTCCGGACCGTGATCCGCGAGTCTCCGGAGGCATCCGTCGAGCAGATCGTGCGAACGGCTCTGAAAAGGTTGTAAAAAGCGTATTTTGCCCGAAATGCTGCAAAACGGTCCCATTTCGTTCTGAAAATCATTCTCACTTGGTTTGGCAAAATATTTGATCTACTTTCGTTGCATCAATTCAGATGCAGCCAAACCGACTTATCTATCATGGAAGAAGTGCCTGTTGGATTTATCCTGATTCTTCTGGGGGTTCTTGCCGGAGCGCTCCTGGTCACCGTAGCCGTTTATACGCTTCGGGAACGCAGGGTGCAGCGGCTCAAGGACCCGCATCGGGATTATCTCAAGGAACGCAGATAGCTTCGGCTATCTTTTTTTTGCCCGTTCGGGAGCCGTCGGAATGTCGCGCCGGCGAATTTTTGCGTTAATTAGGGTGTAAATCGGATTGTTTTTGTAAATTTGCACGATCTATATGCCGATGAAACGACTCTTAGCCATTCTCCTATTGACGCCCTGGCTGCTGGCCGGCTGCGAGCAGGACGACGAGATTCTGCCCGACCAGCAGAAGCGCATCGTCTCGTTCCTCACCTCGAGCCACTCCCCGCGGCTGGTGTCCGAGGCCGAGCTGGAGGAGAACAGCCAGCTGCCGTTCTATACGGTGGCGGGGGATGCCGTCTACCGCTACATCGAAAGTTACTACAACCCCGACCGGGTCAACTGGCCTGTCGTGACCGAGGAGTCGAAAGTCACGATCACTTTCCGCGCCTACCTGTTTGCGAACTATTCGACGATCACCGAAAAGACGATCCCCTTTTTCACCAACGATCCGCTGCTCGAAAAGGCTTTCTACGACATCGGCCTGACGCCCGGCGAGTGGTCGTTCACCCCGCTGGCCGTCGACATGGCTTCGACCGACATAATAAAGGGGCTTTATCTGGCGTTAGTGGGTTGTCGTCAGGGCGATCAGGTCGAGGCCTATATGACCTACAACATGGCCTACGGGGACAAGAATTTCAGCATCATCCCCCGGGAAAGCCCCGTGGCGATCTTCTTTACCGTGAACAGTGTGGAGTAAAAACAAGCATCTCAATATGAAATTGACCAGAAGTTGGCTTTATGCAGCGGCGATGGCCGGCCTTGCGGTTTTAGTCTCGTGTGCCGAGCAGCAGGACGAGAACTACGACCGGTACGAATCCATGTCCCTCGAGGCGTGGGTGACGCAGCATGCGCCGGAGTACGTCTCCGAGAACTTCCTGCCCGTAGGCGATTCCGGGTTCTACTACGACGTGCTCCAGCCGGGCAGCAACGAGTCCAACCCCATCGGTGACGGCGACATGTGGGTATCGTTCGACTTCTCGGGGCGCGATATGAGCGGCAACGTGGTGCTCACGCGCAGCGCCGACGAAGCCAAGCTCCTGAACACCTTTACCAAATACACGCGTTACGTGCCCTACTACCGCTTCTGCGGCTCGACCAATTCGGGCCTGCTGGAGGGGGCCTATCTGGCCATGCGCAGCACGCTTACGCTGAGCGAGAACTATTATAATAAGTATGCTGCCGAGCGCGGCTTCGATTCGCGCGAAATCCGGCTGCGCGAAGGGTCCCGCGTGGTGCTCTACCTGCCGTCGCTGCTGATCGGCGAAAACGGCGTCTCCGGCTCGGGCGGCTACGAGGGCGGAGCCACGCTGGCGGCCAAGCGGCCGATGCGCGTGACGATGGAGATCCGCGATACGGTCGACAACCCGCTGCGCGTGGAGGGCAACGAGGTGGACGATTTCTGCGACCGGAACGGCGGCCGGGAGACCTTTAACACCACCGACAACAAGATTCCGGAGGAGACCTCGGACCCGCGCCACCCCTACAACCCCGCCTCCAAACGCTGGGTGTCGGCCTGCGACACGGTGGCGCAGCTCTACGTCAACTACCGCTACGACCCGAATAACGACCGCTTCACCTTCCCCAAGCCTTACAACGTGGGGTATGCGCCCTACAACGATCCCGATCTGGACCGGAAGATCTCCGAGGCGCTGGTCAAGCGTTTCCACGCGGACAAGGAGTACGCCGGGATCGGGTTGGACCCAACCAACCTCCAGGCCGACTCGGTGGGGCTGGACGGCACGGCTAAAATCTGGTACATCGGCCGCTTCCTCGACGGGTTCATCTTCGACACGAACATCGACGAGGTGAAGGAGCTGATCTACGACAAGGGCTACGCGGCCGGATCGGCACTCTCCTATACGCCCAGCTCGGGCGGGTTGATCCAGGCGTTCTACTACACCGTGCCGCACCTCCAGTACGGCCAGTGGGCGACGCTGATCACCACCTCGACCAACGCCTACGGATCGTCGGGCAAGAGCGGAAGCACCTCGACCTCCACTTCGGGCGGCAGTTCGGCCGGTTCGCTCGACTACATCAACTACCTCAATTACGTCAACAACTATTACGGCGGCTACAACGGCGGCTATTACGATAATTACTACGGCAATTATTACGGTAATTACTACGGCGACTATTACGGCGGTTACTACGGAGACTACTACGGCTCGAATTACAATTCGACCACGACCACCACGACCACCGTAACCACCGAGATACCCTCGTTCGCGCCGCTGATCTTCCAGTTCTACGTCGAACCCAAATAACGGTTCGCATTCGGATGCGTTACGCCTTTCGCCGCCCTTTGCCGGGGCGGCGATCGTTTTTGTGTCTGCGGACGGGGGGAAGGGATAGTATGGATCGAAATTTATTCAAGAAAAGGCAGGTTTGCTCCATCATCGAAGCTGTGCGAGCGGCAGTACCGTTGAATCACGCTCGATTGCCGAATCCTTGCGGCGTGCCGCCGAAATAACAAATCTGATCCACTCCTGAATCCCCTTCTCGGAGGGGACTTATATCCGCCTGCGGCGGAAAGGGTCTGTCGGGTCTCCTCGGTTGTCGGCCTGCTGGCTTGTCCGGATTGCGGCTTCCCGAACCGTGCGGGCCGATTTGTCTCGTTTATTTTCGACCTTCGGGTCGGCGGGCCGCAATACGGTTTGCCTTGTTTCGGTTCGAAGAACCGGCGGGCCGCAGCCTCCGGCAGCGGAGGCCCGGAAGATTCGAAAATACGAACGGTCTTGCGTCCCGATAGCGCAGGTCCGCTCAATCGCGTCCCTCCGCAAGCTGCTGCCCGAAAACTTTCCGAAGGGATTTCTCGCAGACTGTCGCCCTAACCATTACAATCAATATCTGCGGCGCCGCGCACCGCACCTGCTCGCGCACTTCTGGAAACGGCGGGACTTGCGGCTGTCCGACGCCGAGCGCCCGGAACGGGCGTGCGATATGCTTTAGCTTTCGTGCCCGTTCAGCGAGGCGGAGGACGGCCGACCGCCGTTTTCTGCGTGCGCGGTTCTTTCGCCCTTTCTTTTAAAGAAAGGGCAAGGAATTTCGGTTTGAAGAACCTGCGGGCAGCAGCCTCCGGCAGCGGAGGCCCGGAAGATTCGAAAATACGAACGGTCTTGCGTCCCGATAGCGCAGGTCCGCCTCTGACCGTTGAATCCTCGCGGCCAAGGCCGCGTTTGCAAATCTGACCCACCCCTAAATCCCCTCCTCGGAGGGGACTTATATCCGCCTGCGGCGGAAAGGGTGCTGTCAAGGTCTCTTGCGGAGGATATGCGGTTCGCTGTTTTGCGAGGGCTGCAATTTTTTTCGACCGTCAGGTCGGCGGGCCGCAATAGGGTTTGCCTTGTTTCGGCTCGAAGAACCGGCGGGCCGCAGCCTCGCCCCGCGAAGGCCCGCTGATCGCGTCCCTCCGCAAGCTGCTGCCCGAAAACTATAGTCTCTGCCTCCTCCTGTCCTGTCCCTCTCCACAGTCTTCACCAGCCTCGCAGCCGCTTGCCCTGCCAGCCGCCCTCCTGCCAGCCTTGCAGCCACCTGCCATCTGCCTCGCGTCGCCTCTGCCAATCCCGCCCGGCGTATTGCCCCCCCCCTTCCTCGCTGCCGCTTAGTGTCCAAAAAAGGCACGAAACAGTTGTATTCATCCGAAAAACGGACGGGGTTTTGCACCTTTCGTTTTCATTTCGTTCCGGTTACGTTTTTTTCGGGCAGAAATTTTGCAGTTCGATAAAATAGTGCTATCTTAGTTGTCAGGAACTCTCAACTTAAAATCAAGCGATATGATTATCACCTTTAACGAATTGCGTCGGATCAAGGACAGGCTGCCCAGCGGCAGCTCGCAACGCATTGCAGATGAGTTAGGAATCGACGTGGACACCGTCCGCAACTACTTCGGCGGCAAGCACGAGGCCAAGGAGTGCGTGGGTGTGCATTTCGAACCCGGCCCCGACGGCGGCGTAGTCACGTTGGACGACACGACGATTCTCGACGTTGCGATGCGTATCCTCGGCGAGCAAAAATAATCGTTCAAGCCATGTCCGGCCCCCGGCCGGGAGAGGGAGGTCCGCTGCGGCGGGCCTCTTTTTTTTGCGGGCGGTTGCCGGGCGACCCCGGCCCGGATCGTGTGCCCGAAAAGCGTTGCGGGTGAGAATCATTTGGTTGGATGGGAATTTTTAGCTACCTTTGCGGCCGTGCTTGCCCGAAACGATACACCGATGAAGTCCTGCCGCGCTCCGCGGCAGGATAAGGGCGTGCAAATTCCCCCCCCCATGAGATAGCGTTTCGCTATCGGACGATCCTGTTTTTGAAATATCCGGCTAAGCTGGCCGCGTGTATCTGTCGATACGCGCGGCTTGTTCGTTTACGTGCCTATATCAATCACAAGAATAATGAAGAGATTTAGTTACGAAACTCCCACGTTGGAGTGTATCGACCTGCTCGTCGAGCGGGGATTCGC
>NZ_DBFWLF010000024.1:0-119823 GCF_048465635.1 Alistipes sp. | reverse complement strand
GCGAATCCCCGCTCGACGAGCAGGTCGATACACTCCAACGTGGGAGTTTCGTAACTAAATCTCTTCATTATTCTTGTGATTGATATAGGCACGTAAACGAACAAGCCGCGCGTATCGACGGATACACGCGGCCAGCTTAGCCGGATATTTCAAAAACAGGATCGTCCGATAGCGAAACGCTATCTCATGGGGGGGGGAGTTTGCACGCCCTTATCCTGCCGCGGAGCGCGGCAAGACTTCATCGGAGTATCGTTTCGGGCAAGCACGGCCGCAAAGGTAGACATTATTTTCTATTTATCCAACTTATTCAGACATTGCACGATCAGCGCAGCGCTTTCGCGCACCTCCGCCTCCGTAATGGTCAGCGGCGGCGAGATGCGGAACGCCGTGTCGCAATAGAGGAACCAGTCGCTCAGGATGCCCGCCTCCTTAAAAAGCTCCATGATGCGGTAAAGCTTTTCGGATGAACCCAGTTCGACGGCCAGCAGCAGCCCCGAACGGCGGATTTCGCGCACGGTGGGGTGGTCGCGCAGCAACGCTTCGTACAACGCCCCCTTCGCCTCGACCTGCTCGACGACGGAATTTTCGATCAGGTAATCGAGCGCCGCCAGTCCGGCTGCACAGCAGACCGGATGGCCGCCGAAGGTGGTGATATGGCCCAGCACGGGAGCGGTTTGCAGGGTGTCCATCACCTCGTGCCGCGCGACGAACGCCCCGAGCGGCATGCCGCCTCCGAGCGCCTTAGCCAGACACACGATGTCAGGGACGACCCCGTAACGCTGCATGGCGAACAGGGCGCCGGTGCGCCCCATGCCGGTCTGAATCTCGTCGAAGACCAAGAGCGCCCCCACCTCGTCGCAGCGGCGGCGCAGCGCCTCCAGATAGCCCGGCGCGGGAGGACGGACGCCCGCCTCGCCCTGCACGGGTTCGGCCACGACGCACGCCGTGCGAGCGGTGATGCGCTCCAGCTGCCCGAAATCGTTGAACTTGATCGACGCGAAGCCGGGCATCAGCGGGCGGAAGGCGTTCTTCCACTCCTCGCCCTCGGGCGAACCCATCAGGCACATGGCCCCCTGCGTCGAGCCGTGGTAGGCGCGGCGCATGGAGAGGACCTCCGTGCGGCGGGTGAAGCGTTTGGCCAGCTTCAGCGCCCCCTCGACCGCCTCGGCGCCCGAGTTGACGAAGTAGACGCTTTCCAACGGTGCGGGCAGCAGCGACGCCAGCCGCGCGGCGTAGGCCACCTGCGGCGTCTCGACCAGTTCACCGTAGACCATCACGTGCATGTAGCGCGCGGCCTGCTCCTGTACGGCGCGGACCACGGCGGGGTTGGCGTGGCCCACATTGCTCACCGAGACGCCCGCCACCAGGTCGAAATAGCGTTTGCCCTCGGGCGTATAGAAGAACGCCCCCTCGGCGCGCGCCACCTCGACGAGCATCGGCGAGGGCGAGGTCTGGGCCACGTGGGCCAGAAATTGTTTCCGCAGAATATTCATTCGATCGTATCTCCCAGTTGTCGGTTCAGAATTTCGGGCGCATCCTTCACGCTCGCGCACATCCACCGGAAGAGCACCTCGGCCTGCTCGGCGGGCGCGAGCCGCCAGTCGGGAACCGTGAGGCGCATCCGCTCGGAGAGCATGTAGATCAGGATCGCCGCCGAGGCCGAAACGTTCAGGCTCTCAACCATCCCGCACATGGGGATGCGCAGGAACTCGTCGGCCGCGGCGATCACCTCGTCCGAGATGCCCGCATGCTCGGTTCCGAAGACCAGCGCGAAGCGGCCCTTCGCTACGTCGAATGTCTCGGGGGTCACGTCCTCGCGGTGGGGCGTGGTGGCCACGATGCGGTAGCCCGCCCCCTTGAGCGCCGCGAGCGCATCGGCGGTCGAGCGGTGGCGGCAGACGTCGACCCAGCGGTCGGTCCCGCGCACCACGGCGGCGCTCGGCTCGAACTTGCAGAGCGTCTCGACGGTGTGCATGCGCTGCACGCCGAACGCCTCGCAGTGCCGGATGAGCGCCGCGGCGTTCTGCCCGTGGAACATGTTCTCCGCCAGCACGGTCATGTAGTGCGTGCGCATCTGCACCGTGCGGCTCAGCGTCGAGAAGCGCTCGGGGGTCATGAACTGCGCGAGCGCCTCGATCCGCGCGGCATACCACGCCTGGTCCCTATTTGCGGTATTTTTCATCTTCGTCGCGGATTTTCAGGTAACTCTCATAACGCTCCCAGGCGATCTCCCCGCTGCGGACCGCCTCGATGACGGCGCAGCCCGGTTCGTGTGTATGCGTACAGTTATAGAAGCGGCAGCCCGGCGCCGCGCGCATCATTTCGGGGAAGTAGTGCCACAACTCGTCGTCGTCGATGTCGATCAGCCCGAAACCCTTGATGCCCGGGGTGTCGATCACCGCACCGCCGCCCGAAAGGGGGTACATGGTCGAGAAGGTGGTCGTATGGCGCCCCTTGTGGTGGCTTTCGGAGATTTCGCCCGTGCGAATGTCGAGCGAGGGGTCGATGGCGTGCACCAGCGTCGATTTGCCCACGCCCGAATTCCCCGCCAGCAGCGTCGTGCGGCCTGCGAGCAGTTCGCGCACGCGCTCCAGCCCGACGCCCGCTTTGGCCGCGACCTCCACGACCTCGTAGCCCGCCGCCTCGTAGATGGTGCGGAACCGGGCGACCGCCTCCGCCTCCTGCAGGTCGATCTTCGAGAGGAGGATCGTCACCGGAACCTTGTACGCCTCGCACGTCACCAGAAAGCGGTCCACGAACTCGGTGGGGGTCTCCGGCGAGCGCAGCGTGACCAGCAGCACGGCCCGGTCGATGTTGGCTGCGATGATGTGCGACTCCTTCGAGAGGTTCGAGGCGCGGCGGATCACGTAGTTGCTGCGCGGAGCGATGTCGGTAATCAGGCAGTCGCCCGCCTCGTCCCGCTCGCACGTCACGCGGTCGCCCACGACCACGGGATTGGTCGAGCGGACCCCTTTCAGACGCAGCCGGCCGCGGATGCGGCAGCGGAGCGTCTGCCCGTCGTGCAGCACTTCGTACCAGCTTCCGGTCGCCCGGACCACCACTCCGTCACTTCGTCGCTCCATAATTATATGCTTCGGATCGTGTCCGCTTCGTCCGCCTCCTGCGGCTCGTCGCCCTCGTCATGCAGCGGAACCCGGTCGCCGACCCACTCCAGCAAGGGGTAGACCAGCCCCGAAACGCGCATGACGGGGCGGTAAGCGACCGATTTTTCGATCGTCTGCGGTCCGACGAGCGTATAATCCTCGTTCAGGCGGTCGAACGCCGTGAAGAGCACCCCCAACAACAGCAGGTATTTGAGCACCGAGACCCCGACACCCAGCAGGTGGTCGAAGACGCCGAAGCCGGCGAAATGGAACAGCTTGCGCACGGCGCGCGCGAGGATCGCAACGGCGATCACCACCACGATTAGCACGGCGACGAATCCGCCGGGGGCGGCGATCTGGGGGTCGAGATTGAGCCACCCGCCCACCATGGCGCCGTAATGCGCAGCCAGCCAGATGGCCGCGACGATTCCCGCCAAGCTGCACACCTGCACGATAAAGCCCTGCCGCCAGCCGTTCCATACGGCCAGAAGCAGTACCAGCGCGACGATCAGATCGATCCAGTTCATGCCATCCTACTCTTATTGGTGGGGATAAAGGTACGAAAAAAGCCCTTACGGGCCAAACGCTCAGCGCAGCAACTCCGACAGCGGCACGTCGAGCGCGCTGCACAGCGTACAGAGCGTGCGCAGCGTGGGGTTCGCGCGGCCGGCCTCGATGCGGCTCACGTTCGAGCGCTCCATGTCGCAGCGGTAGGCCAGCTCCTGAACGGTGTAGCCCCGCTCGCGGCGCAGCTCCCTGAGCCGGCGCGAGATGGTTTCGATCTGATGCTGGTAGGCGACTGCCATAAAATGTTCGGGCGTTGTTTTTTCAACGCAAAGACAGCGCAAGCCGAGGGCAGAAGCAAGCGCAGCTTGTCCTGACGGGGCGGAGCCTGTCTGAGCGTTTTTCAACGCAAAGATACCCAAACGATCGAAAAGCGGTTCCCGATGCGGTAAAAAATTGTAAATTTGTCCCGGATAACGAATTGACGCAACTATGAAACGATACCTGATAACACTGCTGCTGCTCGCCGCCTGCGCTTCCGCGCCGGCCCGCGAGGTCTTTCCGCTGAACGAAGGGTGGCGCTTCTTCTTCCAGCGGGAGAACACCTCCGACAACGCCCGCCACGTCACGCTGCCCCATAGCTGGAACACCGACCCGCTGGCGGAGGGCTACTTCCTCGAGACCACGGGCAACTACCTGAACAGCATCTACATCCCGGCGGAGTGGGTAGGCAAACGGCTCTTCGTCAAATTCTACGGCGTGCAGAGCGTCGCCGACCTGTTCGTCAACGGCCACTACGCCGGCACACACCGCGGCGGAGGCACGGCCTTCGTGTTCGAGGTGACGGACCGCGTGCGCTTCGGTGCCGACAATTACCTGCTGATGACCGTCAGCAACGCCGCTTCGAACGACGTGCTGCCCACTTCGACCGACATGAACCGCTACGGCGGCATCTACCGTGAGGCGGAGCTGATCCTCACCGAACCGACCGCCGTATCGCCCCTCTACCTCGGCACGGAGGGGGTGCTGGTGCGTCCGCACACGATCACCCCCGAGCGGGTCGAGGCCGAAGCCGAGATCCATCTGACCGCCCGCGGGGCGAACGCCTGCACGCTGACGCTCGACGTCACGGCCCCCGACGGCACGCCGGTCTTCACGAAGCGGCAGCGCGCCCGCATCGAAGACAAACCGGTGACCGTCCCCATCGCCTTCGAGAATCCCCGCTTGTGGAGCCCCGAACACCCCGACCTCTACACGGTGACCGTGAGCCTGGGCGAAGACTCGCTCTCGGACCGCGTGAGCGTCCGCACGGGCTTCCGGAACATCGCGGCCAGCACGCCGGACGGCTTTCGCATCAACGACGCGCGCATTCCCGTCCGGGGCGTGACGCTCTACCACGACAACGCCCTCTCGGGCGGCACGCTCACCGCGGCCGATCTGGACGACGACCTGCGGCAGATCCTCGACCTGGGGGCCAATGCGATCCGTTCGGCGGTGATGCCCCACCCGCAGCACCTCTACGACCGCTGCGACGAGGAGGGGGTGTTGGTGTGGATCGACGCCCCGCTGCACCGCGCCTTTCTGAGCGACGTGGCCTACTACCCCACGCAGCGGTTCGAGCAGAACGGGCTGGAGCAGCTGCGCGAGATCGTGGCGCAGCACATGAACCACCCCTCGGTGGTGATGTGGGGCATCTTCTCGCGGCTGTGGATGCGCGGCGACGACCCGGTTGCGTACCTGCGCCGGCTCAACGAAGCGGCCCATGCGCTCGACCCCTCGCGCCCCACGGTGGCGTGCAGCGATCAGGACGGGGATATCAACTTCGTGACCGATCTGGTGGTCTGGCGGCAGGACGTGGGTTGGAACCGCGGTTCGACGGACGACGTGCGGATCTGGCGCGACCAGCTCCAACAGAACTGGTCGCACCTGCGCTCGGGCGTGGCCTACGGCGGCAGCGGCATGCCCGGACACAAGAGCTACACGGCCAAGGCGGCCCCGCGCTCCAACTGGATGCCCGAGGAGCGGCAGACCGCCTTTCACGAGGAGTACGCCCGCAACCTGCAAAACGACTCGCTCTTCTGGGGCGTCTGGATCGACAACATGTTCGACTACGGCTCGGCGCGACGCCCCTACGGCATCAATTCGGAGGGGTTGGTGACCATCGACCGCCGCCTGCACAAGGACGCCTACTACCTCTACCGGGCGTTGTGGAACCGCCGTTCGCCGACGCTGCATCTGGTCGACAAGCGTCATACGCTGCGCGACCGGGAGCGGCAGGCATTCCGCGTCTACTCCTCGGCAGGCGTGCCGCAGTTGGTCGCGGGGACGGATACGCTCGTGATGAAGGAGTACGCGGCCTGCCACTACCGGTCGGATTCGGTGTCGCTCAATGGGCGGGTCGAGGTGAAGGTGTGGGCCGGGGAGCTGCGCGACAGCGTTACTCTGCTGGTAGGCAACGTGCTAAAACCGAAGCGGACGCCGGTCCTTCGGCGAACAACAGGTCCGCAAACGACAAATTAGGTGCAAAGGGCATCCGGTCGGAGAAGACCTGCACATAGGGTTCGGCAGCGAATGCCGGACCCTCTTTTCGTTTGGGACGCAGGTCCCGGTCGCCGGGCGCGGCTTCAACGTAGCGTTCGCTCACGCGGGGCACGGGCAGGCCCAGCTGCGCACACAGGAGTTCGATCAGCGCCAGGTCGTAGTCGGCCAGAAAGGCCCACTCGCGGCGGTAGAACGGCTCGAACAGCGGGGCGTAATGGTCGAAATAGGGCGACGCCTTGTACGAGGCCGTCAGCGCGCCCCAATGCTGGTGCTGCCACCGCTTGGAGTAGTCGATGCGCATGTCGCGCACGGGTTGGCCGGGTCGGTTGGCGTTGCGCACGTGGACCGTCAGCTCCATCACCCCGTCCGGGGCAAGGATGCGGGCGCGGTTGCGCTCCGAGCGCTTCACGAAATGCTCGCCCAGGTCGATGACGCACTCGCCGCGCACGAGGTGCGCGAACCACTCCACGCCGGGCAGATAGGCGATCGGCAGGATGGTCATGGGCGGGCCGGGCTTTCGGGTTCGCTCCAGTCGCCGTGCTCCCGGATCAGCTCGACCAGCCGGTCGAGCGCCTCTCCCTGCGGAATGTTGCGCGCCACGACCTCGCGGCCCTTGTAGAGGGTGATGCGGCCCGGAGCCGCACCCACATAGCCGTAATCGGCATCAGCCATCTCGCCGGGGCCGTTGACGATGCAGCCCATCACCCCGATGCGCAGATTCTTTAGGTGCGCCGTGCGCGCCTTGACCGCCGCCAGCGTCCCCTCCAGATCGTAGAGCGTCCGCCCGCAGCTCGGGCAGGCGATGTATTCGGTCCGCGAGAAGCGCACGCGGGCGGCCTGGAGGATCATCAACTCGACGTCGCGGACCTGTTCCTGCGGAAAGGCGGGCGCGTCGATCCAGATGCCGTCGGCCAGTCCGTCGAGGAAGAGCAGCCCCAGATCGGCGGCGGCCTTGACAGCCAGCGCTTCGAGCGAGGGTTCGTCATAGCGTCGCTTCACCACCACGGGTTCGTCGGAATCGAGATTCAGAATCGCGGCGCGCAGCTCGGCCGTGGGGTTGCCTGAGACGGCTTCGATCACGCGGAATCCCGCCAGCGGCTCGGTATGCACGACGGGAACCGTCACCCGCGAACGGCGGCGGTAGGCACAGGGCGAATACGCCTCCGGGTGCGCGACCGCGAAGACACCGGGCCGCTCGCGGAAGTGGTCGGCCAACAGCTGCGCCACGGGAATCTCGTGCTCGGGCGCTTCGGTGAGCGAGACGCGGATCGTGTCGCCGATGCCGTCGGCCAGCAGCGCACCGATGCCCACGGCGCTCTTGATGCGCCCCTCCAGCCCGTTCCCGGCCTCGGTGACCCCCAGATGAATCGGGAAATTCATCCCCTCTGCATCCATCGCCTCGACCAGCAGGCGGTAGGCGGCCACCATCACCCGCGTGTTGGACGACTTCATCGAGACGACCGCCTGGTCGAACTCCATCCGCCGGCAAATTCGGAGGAACTCCATCGCCGAGACGACCATCCCCTCAGGCGTGTCGCCCCACTCGTCGAAGACGCGGCGGGCGAGCGAACCGTGGTTCACCCCGATGCGGATGGCCACGCCCCGCGCGCGGCACTGCTCGACGAGCGCTTCGAACTCGCCCCGGTCGAGGCGGTAGTTGCCCGGGTTGATGCGCACCTTGTCGACCCATTGCGCGGCCACGGCGGCGACCTCGGGCAGGAAGTGGATGTCGGCCACCAGCGCCGTGTCGAAACCGTCCTCGCGCACGCGGCGGACGATCTGCGCGAGGTTCTCCCCCTCGCGGCGGCCCTGCGCCGTGAGCCGCACGATCTTGCCGCCGGCGCGGTCGATGCGCTCGATCTGCGCCACGGAGGCCTCGGTGTCGTTGGTGTCGGTGTTGGTCATCGACTGCACGGCGACGGGATGCCCGCCGCCGATCACCACCCCGCCGATGCGCACTTCGCACGCGGGGCGGCGTCTGTATTGTGTCAGGTCCATGTTCGGGTATTTGCTGCAACAAAGGTAACGAAAATTTCGGTCGGACGCTCCGCTCCCCGAACGGACGACGCTCGAAAAGACGTGCACGCCCGCCCGCAGGGCGGAAAATTTGTATATGCTCTCCGAAAAGCGTATATTTGTGCTTCGTAGACCGAAACCCCGTGAGCAACTACCTCGATAACGACGTCAAGTTCGTCGCAGGCGTCGGCGAGGCGCGTGCCAAACTCTTAGAACGCGAGTTGGGCATCCGCACTGTCGGCGATCTGCTGCAACACTACCCGTTCCGCTACATCGACCGCACGCGCATCTACCGCATCGGCGAGGTGACCGAGGCGGCCGCGCTCTCCTACGTCCAGCTGCGCGCCCGCATCACGGGCATCTCCTACGCCGGAGCGGGGCGCAAACGCCGCTTCACGGCCTGTGCGCAGGATCAGACCGGGCAGGTGGAGCTGGTCTGGTTCCAGGGGATCAAGTGGATCGAGAAGCGCGTGGAGGTGGGGCGCGAGTACCTCGTTTTCGGCCGCCCGTCGTTCTACCGCGGGGAGCTGCAAATGGCCCATCCCGAGCTGGAGACCATCGAACAGGCCCTTTCGCGCAAGGCCGAGAGCGGCATGCAGGGCATCTACCCCTCGACCGAAGGGCTGGGCAAGGTGCTCGGTGCGAAAGGTCTGTATCAGATCGTCTGCAACGCCTGGGCGCTCGCCAAAGAGCATATCGCCGATCCGCTGCCCGAGAGCGTAAGGATCCGCTACGGACTGGTTCCGCTGCGCGAGGCGTACTACAACATCCACTTCCCCCAGTCGCAGGAGGCGCTGCGGCAGGCGCAGTACCGCCTCAAGTTCGACGAACTGTTAGGTGTGCAGCTCAACATCCAGCAGCGGCGCACCGAGCGGCTGGCCAAGAGCAACGGCTTCCTCTTTCCGCGCGTCGGGGGCGTCTTCAACACCTTCTACACCGAAAAACTCCCCTTTCCGCTCACCGGGGCGCAGAAGCGCGTCATCCGGGAGATTCGGCAGGACACCGTGACGGGCTACCAGATGAACCGCCTGCTGCAGGGCGACGTGGGCAGCGGCAAGACCCTCGTGGCGCTGATGTCGATGCTGCTGGCCGTGGACAACGGCTACCAGGCCTGCATGATGGCCCCCACCGAAATACTGGCCCGTCAGCACTACGCCACCATCACCCGTCTCATGGAGGGCATGGACGTGGGCGTGGCGATTCTGACGGGCGCGTCGAAAGCCCGGGAGCGCAAAAAGGCGCTCGAAGGGATCGCCTCGGGCGAGGTGGACATTCTGATCGGCACGCACGCGCTGATCGAGGACCGCGTGCAGTTCGCCAACCTGGGTTTCGTGGTGATCGACGAACAGCACCGCTTCGGCGTGGAGCAGCGCGCCCGGCTCTGGACCAAGAACGAGCGGCCGCCCCACATTCTGGTGATGACCGCTACGCCGATCCCCCGCACGCTGGCGATGACCCTCTACGGCGATCTCGACGTCTCGGTGATCGATGAGCTGCCCCCGGGCCGCCGGCCGATCAAGACCGTGCACTACACCGACGCGGCGCGGCTGCGGCTGTTCGGCTTCATGAAGCAGGAGATTCGCAAGGGACGGCAGGTCTACGTCGTCTATCCGCTCATCAAGGAGTCGGAGGCGATGGACTACAAGGACCTCACGGACGGTTACGAGGCCATCTCGCGCGACTTTCCGCTGCCCGAATATGTCACGGCCATCTGCCACGGCAAGATGAAGCCCGCGGACAAGGAGGAGTCGATGCGCCAGTTCAAGTCGGGCGAGGCGGACATTCTGGTCGCCACGTCGGTGATCGAGGTGGGGGTCGACGTGCCCAACGCCACGGTCATGGTCATCGAGTCGGCCGAGCGTTTCGGACTTTCGCAGCTCCACCAGCTGCGCGGCCGCGTGGGGCGCGGCGGCGAACAATCCTACTGCATCCTCATGTCGGGCGAGAAGCTTTCGCGCGAGTCGCGGGCACGGCTGGAGGCCATGTGTCAGACCAACGACGGCTTCCAACTGGCCGAACTCGACCTTAAGCTGCGGGGGGCCGGGGACATCAACGGAACCCAGCAGAGCGGCATGGCATTTGATCTGAAGATCGCCAGCCCGACGGCCGACGTGCAGATTCTGACCCTCACGCGCGATGCCGCCGCGGAGCTGCTCGCCGCCGACCGCACCCTCTCCGCCCCCGAACACCGCGGGCTCGAAGCGCTCCGGCGGCGCTATTCGGGACGCGAAGAGATTGATTTTTCGCGTATTTCGTAATATTCGACCCCATCGACCCGTTAACTCTTTAAACGCTACCGAATGAAACGACTTCTGTTTTCGATACTCCTGCTCGCGGCGGCTTCGCCCCTCGCCGCGCAGCTCTACCACCCGGGCGAAGTGCTCGACTACCGCGTGAGCTACAAGGCCAAGATGTTCCCCAACACGGAGGTGGGGACCGTCGAGATCGTCACTTCGATCGACTCATTGCCCGACGGGAAACCCCTCTACAAGGTCGTCGGCGCGGGGCGCACGCTGCCCACCTACCGCTGGTTTTTCAACCTGGAGGATATCTACACGGTGTGGATCGACGCCGAACGGCTGCGTCCCCTGCGCTTCGAGAGCGACATCCGCGAGGGAGATTACACGTTCCAGAGCTTCTACACCTACGACTGGGACAACGCACGGATCGACACCCGCTGGCGCAGCCGGCAGAACCCCTACGAACAGCGGCAGATGGAGCTTACGCAGCAGAGCATGGACCCCATCGCCCTCTTCTTCAACCTCCGCTCCGCCGAGGCAGACGACTTCCGCGAGGGGGAGCCCGCCACGCTGAGGATGGTGCTGCAGGACACGATCCGCGACCTGCGGTTCCGCTACCTGGGCCGCGAGACGAAGAAGATTCGCAACATGGGCCGCTTCCGCACGCTCAAGTTCGAATGCGAGCTGGGTTCCACCGAGGAGTTTTCGTTCACCGACGGCACGGTCTTCACGATCTGGATTTCGGACGACAAGAACAAAATCCCGCTCTACATCGAGTCGCCCGTACGCATCGGCAGCATCCAGGCCTACCTTTCGGGGTACAAGGGGCTGAAATACCCGCTTTCGAGCCGCGACAAGTAACCGGCACGGTCTGCGGCGAATTGCGTAATTTTTCCTATATTTGCCCTATAAACTCAGCTCCGACAGGCGGCGGCCCGGCCCGTGCGCGGTCGGCCACTAACTGAAAACCTATGGAAGAGAACAACAAGGGATACGAACCCTCCGATTACGAGGACGACTACGCGCCCCGGCCGGAAGAGGCCGTCAAATCGATCCGCGGCTACCGCATCGTCATCATCATCCTTTCGGTGATTCTAGTGGCGCTATCGGTGCTCTACTTCAGCATCCACCGCCAGCAGATGCGCGACAACGAGCTGCTGCAGGCCGACCGCGACTCGATCCAGAACGACCTGGGACGGCTGATGACCGACTACGACAACCTCCAGGTTTCGAACGACTCGATCTCGGCCAACCTCACGATCGAGCGCGACCGCGCCGATTCGCTGATGACGCGCCTGAAGAAGGAGCGTTCGTGGAACCTCTCGAAGATCAAGCAGTACGAGAAGGAGGTGGGCACGCTGCGCACCATCATGACGGGCTACATCCGGCAGATCGACTCGCTCAATACGCTCAACAAGCAGCTCATTTCGGAGAACGTCTCCTTCCGCAAGGAGATCACTTCGGCCAAGCTGCGCGCCGACATGGCCGAGGAGAAGGCCGCCGAACTGGACAACAAGGTCAAGGTCGGCTCGGTCATCCGCGCCCGCGACATCCGCCTCTCGGCCCTCAACGCGCGCAGCAAACCCGTTTCACGCGTCAAGAACGCCGACCGGCTGCGCGTGGACTTCGTCCTCGCGGCCAACGAACTGGCCGAACCGGGCAACAAGGCGGTCTACGTCCGCATCATCTCGCCCGACGGCTACGTGCTGACCACCGAGGCCATGCCGACCTTCGAATACGAGGGCGAGCGGCTGAGCTACTCGGCCATGCGCGAGGTCGACTACCAGAATCAGGACCTCGAAGTGGGTATCTACTTCAACTCGTCGGGCTTCGCGCCGGGAACCTATCAGGTGGAGCTTTTCTGCGAAGGCCGGCTGATCGGGCAGTCGCAGATCGTGATGCGCTGATGACCCTCCCTCGGGTGGGGCTTCCGCGCCGCTGCGCGGCACAATGAGGTTGCCGGTCGTCGATACAGGATTCTTTCTCAATAACGAAAGGCGTCCCTTTGCTGGGACGCCTTTCGCAGGTAAGGGGTGACGGATCAGTAGCGGTAGACCGCGCGCACGCGCAGCTCCGTCGTCTTTTCCTTCACGTCGCGCACCTCGTAAGACCAACTGCCGAAGTCGACGTACCAGGCGAAATCGGCGTTCGACGTGCTTTCGTTCGAGGCCCAATACTTGTCCGAGCCGTTGAGCGGCGTACCGCCGTTCGCATTGAGCGTTTGGTTCAACGCGGTCGAATTGTCGTAAATCTGCTTCAGCTCGTTCAGCGCGGGCAGATACCACTTCACCTCGCCGGCCGCGTTCTTCGCGTTGCACCAGGCGAAACCCGGATAGTTCTCCTGCCAGTTGTCGCGCTTGCTGATCCTGCTGAAATTGTAAAGTCCGTCGCTCCACGAATCGGCTCCCGTGGTCTCGCCGACCTCGCGCGAGTAGATGGCCTTAGTCTCGTCCAGCGAGATCAATGTGCCGTGCTCGCCGTCAGTATTGCAGACGACCCCCTTCACCCCGTTCACGTCGTAGAAATCGCCGATCGCGTACTGGCTCTGCGTGACGACGATCTGCCGCTTCATCTTGGCATCGGAAGCCAGCGTCACGTCGATGGTCGCCGAACGGAAGCTGCCCGTCTCGTTGGCCTCGATCGTCAGCACGATCTTGCGCCCGTTGCGCGAACTCTTGCACCAGGCGGTCTCGCTCACATTAACCTGTGCGTCGGCGGGAGAGAGGGTCAGTTCGATCTTCGAAGCGTTCCGGTCGCAGGCCGGCTCATAGAAGGAGAGCGAGAAGGGAATGATTCCGGCTCCCGGGTTGGGATTGGGATTCTCCGGCACCGGGAAGGCGTGCACGGCGCGCATCCCGTGTTCCTCACTCTTATAGAGAGCTTCGTTGCCGAAGGAGAACTTGATCGCATAGCTCATCTCGTTGTCGAACTGCGTGGAGGTCCAGTAGGGAACGGTTTCGAACGCCACGCCGCCGGCAGCGACCAGTTTTGCGTTGAACGCCGCGCGGGCCTCCTCGTTGCGGCCGCTCGGGCCGCCGTTGTAGACCTCGAACACTTTCGACAGCTCGGAGTAGGCGGGTACGTACCAGCCGGTAACCCCGTCGACATTCTTCTCGTCGACCCAGGCGAAGCCGGGGTAGTAACGCTTCCAGTCGGTAATCTGCCGGACGCGCTCCATATTCACGCTGCCGTCGTACCGTTCGCCGTTGCCGTTCTCTCCACCGCTCAGGTCGTCGAAGCGGGGCGACCAGACGCAGAAGGTCTCGTCGAGCGACACGATCATGCCGCTGGTCCCGTTGCTCCCCTCGTCGAGGGCGTAGACGATGCCTTTCACACCGCCGTGGTCATAGAGGTCGCCCACGGCGTAGCTGCGCAACGCTTGGGGCGTAAATTCGATTTCGGCCCACTCCGACGGTGCGAAACGCTCCGTATCCGTGGGGACGGCGCGGACGCGGATGCAGTGGGCGACACCTGCTTCGAGGTCTGCTGCAACGCATTGGCATTCAACAGTAGAGCCGCTCGCAAGGGGGGGGGTATTTTCCCCTTTCAATAATTCATAGTCGTAGGACGCCGCCCCGGCGACCGCCTCCCAGGTGACGGTCACACTTGTTCCCACGATCCCGGGCAGCACCGGAACGGGCTTGTCGAGCCGCGGCAACTCGGGTTTGGTCGACACTTTCACCTCGGCGTATTCCGATTCGCGGAAAGCACCGTTTCCCGAGAGCGCCTTCACGCGAACGAGGTACTCGGCATCCGGCGTCAGCCTCTCGAGCGCAAAGAATCGCTCGGCGGTCGTGCCGCTGACGCCCGCAAGGCCGCCGCCCGTAACTTCGTAACCGTACGAATCGGCATTGGCCACCGGATTCCAGCTCACCCGGATCGTGGTCTGGGTTGCTTCGGTATTGGAAAATACCGGTTTGGCGAGCACGGCCGAACCGTTGTCGTCCTCCGAATCGGAGCATCCGCCGCCGAACATGACGAGCATGCCCGCGGCCATGAAAAAGAAGAATTTTTTCATAAAACGTGGATTTAATGGAACGTGAAACACTTGAGAGAAACCAGCGGTGTCAACCGAACACCCCTTTAACCTAAACCTTTGGTTGCAAGTTAGGGATAAAACGGTTCGGATGTATCGCATCGGGTCGCTTTTCTGTGCAAGCCAAACTATTCCAAAACGTTCTTTTTGTGAACTAAACGGACATATTTTCCCCGGACAACCAAAAAAACAGCCCCCGGTCCGTATCCGGGGGCTTTTGGTTGGTCAGTTTGTGGGTCAGGAGGGCGGGTAACCAGGCTGTAGGACTGTCGGGTGACCGGGGGCCGGGCTGTCGGTCGGACCGCCTGCGCGGGCGGGTGACCAGGCTGTGGGACTGTCGGGTGGCCGGGACCGGGCTGTCGGGAGACCTGCGCGGGCGGGCTATTTCTCCTGCTGCCAGATTAGGGCCGAAGCGCCCAGGATGGCGGCATTCTTGCCCTGGATGCCGCTCGGGAGCAGCTTCACCTTGTTCTTGAAGACGAAGAGCATGTTCTCCTCCATGTACCACTGCGTGGGTTCGAAGATTAGCTTGCCCGCTTTCGACAAGCCGCCGAAGAGGAAGATCGCCTCGGGCGAGGTCACCGTCACCACGTCGGCCAGCGCGCGGCCGAGCAGTTCGCCCGTATAGCGGAACGCCTCCAGTGCGACGGGGTCGCCCTGTTCGGCGGCCACCGAGATCATCGAGGCGTCGAAATCGTCGAAGGCGATGCCGCGCAGCTTGCTCGGAGCGGACATTTTGGCCATCAGCTCGAAAGCCGTGCGCTTGATGCCCGTGGCCGAGACGTAGGTCTCCAAACACCCCTTGCGTCCGCAGCCGCACTCGCGGCCGCCGCGCTCGACGATGATGTGGCCGAACTCGCCCGCGAAGCCGTCGTGGCCGTAGATCATCTCCCCGTTGGCGACGAAACCCGAACCGAGGCCCGTGCCCAGCGTAATCATGATGAAGTCCTTCATCCCCTTGGCGTTGCCGTAGATCATCTCGCCGATGGTCGCGGCGTTGGCGTCGTTAGTGATGAGCGTCTTGACCCCGCCCAGGCAGCGCGAGATATCGTCGGCCAGCGTGAACAGGCGGCGCGACTCGTCGGGATTGGGTTCGCCCTCGCGGAATTTCCAGAGGTTGGCCGGATTTTCGACCGTGCCCCGGTGGTAGTTGGCGTTGGGCGCGCCGATGCCGATGCCCGCGAGCTGGTAGTCGAACGAAACGCTGTCGATCAGCGCGCGCATGGCCGCACAAAGGTCCTCCACATAGGCGGGATAGTCGTCGACAGTGGGATATTTCTTGGTCGAGATGACCGATTCGGCATAGAGGTCGCCGTTCTCATCCACCAGCCCGAAAGCCGTGTTGATGCCGCCGATGTCCACGCCGATAGCGAGTTTTTTCATAGGTCCTGTCTGGGATTGGTTAATTTTCATTCAAAGTTAGGACAAAATTCGGCTACTCCAAACTTTTTTTCTACTTTTGAACCTCCTAAACACCCTAAGCAATATCCAGCCATGCAATCCAACGAGCAACTCCTCGCCCTTATCGAAAACCACCTGGCTCAGATCGAATTCGCGGCCGAGCCGGAACTTCTCTACGCCCCGATCGGCTATTCGCTCGCTGGGGGCGGCAAGCGGCTGCGGCCGATGCTCACGCTGCTGGGGTGCTCCCTGTTCACCGACGAGGTGCAGCGCGCGTTGCCGGCCGCCTCGGCCGTGGAGGTGTTCCACAACTTCACGCTGCTGCACGACGACATCATGGACAATGCCGCCGTGCGCCGCGGCAAGCCGTCGGTCTACGCCAAGTGGGGGCAGAATGTGGCTATCCTCTCGGGCGATGCGATGCTGATCTGCGCCTACCGCCTGCTGGGCGAGGTTCCGCCGCAGCTGCTGCCGCACATCCTGCGGACCTTCAACACGATGGCTCTCGAGGTGTGCGAGGGGCAGCAGTACGACATGGATTTCGAACAGAGGCAGAAGGTCTCGGTGGTCGAATACATGCACATGATCGAGCTGAAGACCTCGGCCCTGCTGGCCGGAGCGACCGTGATCGGGGCGCTGCTGGGCGGCGCTTCGGAGGAGGACTGCCGCAAGCTGCGCCGCTTCGCGGTCGAACTGGGGCTTGCGTTCCAGTTGCAGGACGACTTGTTGGACAGCTACGGCGACCAGCGCCTGGGCAAGGCCATCGGCGGCGACATCCTCGAGGGCAAGAAGACCTACCTGATGATTACGGCCATGAGCCGCGCCGAAGAGAGCGCCCGCGACGTGCTGCGCAACGCCTACCGCGATCCGATGCTCACCGACGCGGAGAAGATCGCCGCCGTGAAGGCCATTTACGACCGCTACGACATCCCGCGGCTGACCGAACAGCAGATTTCGCTGCGCTTCGAACGGGCGCTCGGCATCCTCGAGACGCTGTCGGTCGACCCAGCCCGGCTGGAGCCGATGCGCGAATACGCGCGCGGACTGATGGGAAGAAACAAATAAGGGCCGTCTGAGGCTCCCGAACACCCTGCATCCATGAAACGCACCGACATCGAACTGATGGCCCCCGTGGGGTCGTACGAATCGCTCGCCGCAGCCATCCGGGCCGGGGCCGATTCCATCTATTTCGGCATCGGGAAGCTGAACATGCGTTCGGCTTCGGCGGCCAACTTCACCGAAGAGGACCTCCGCCGGATCGTCCGAATCGCCCATGCACAGGGGGTGAAGACCTACCTTACGGTCAACACCGTCGTCTACGAGGACGAGCTGGAGACGGTCCACGCGGTGATCGACCGCGCCAAGCAGGAGGGGGTCGACGCCATCATCGCCACCGATCTGGCCGCGATTCTCTATGCGCGGCGCGTGGGGGTCGAGGTGCATATCTCCACCCAAAGCAATATTTCGAACTCCGAGGCGGTGAAGTTTTTCGCGCAGTGGGCCGACACCGTGGTGCTGGCGCGCGAGCTGACGCTCGAACAGGTGGCGGCCATCCGGCGGCAGATCGTCGAAAACGACCTCCGCGGACCGCGCGGCGAGCTGGTCCAGATCGAAATGTTCGCCCACGGGGCGCTCTGCATGTCCGTCTCGGGTAAATGCTACCTCTCGCTCTACGAGACCAACTGTTCGGCCAACCGGGGCGCATGCCGCCAGCTCTG
The DNA here is from genome assembly GCF_048465635.1 of Alistipes sp. GTDB lineage: Bacteria > Bacteroidota > Bacteroidia > Bacteroidales > Rikenellaceae > Alistipes. The sequence goes on along the minus strand of NZ_DBFWLF010000024.1, from coordinate 102,263 downwards.
CCGCCGTCTCTACACGGTCCGCGACCGGGAGACGGGGGCCGAACTGGACGTGGACGGACGCTACGTCCTCTCGCCCAAAGACCTCTGCACGGTCGACTTTCTCGACAAAATGATCGACGCCGGGGTGCGGGTGCTCAAGATCGAGGGGCGCGCGCGGGGTGCGGAGTATGTCAAACGCGTGGTCGAAACCTACGACGAGGCGCTGCGCGCCATCGAGGCGGGAACTTACACCCCCGAGGCGGCCGCAGGTTACAAGGAGCGGCTGCGGACGGTCTTCAACCGCGGTTTCTGGGAGGGCTACTACGCCGGACGGCCCGTCGTGGAGCACAGCCCGGCCTACGGGTCGTCGGCCACCAGGCGCAAGGTCTACGTGGGCAAGGTGGTCAACTTCTACCGGAAAATCTCGGTCGCCGAGGTGTTGGTCGAAGCCGCGCCGCTCGCGGTGGGCGACGAAATTTTCTTCCTCGGGCCGACCACGGGCGTCGCGGAACAGCCGCTCGCGGAGCTGCACGGGCCGGACGGCGCTCCGGTGCGGGAAGTCGCGCAGGGCGAATTGTGCGCCATGCGGACCGAGAGCGTGATCCGGCGCGGGGACAAGCTCTACAAGTTCGTTCCGGCAGAATAGGGCGGACGGAATTTCCGGCGAGTGAACGGGAAATAAGAAAAGCGGCTTCGGGCCGCTTTCTTCGTGGATGGGAAGGGGTTGTCAGACCTCGACGATGCCGTTGCGGATGGCGTAGACCACCAGCGAAGCGGTATTCTTGCAGCCCGTCTTTTCGAGGATGTTGGCGCGGTGCTTGTCGACCGTGCGTTTGGAGATGAACAGTTCGTCGGCGATCTCCTGGTTCGAAAGGCCGCGGCACACGGCCACCAGTATCTCGCGTTCGCGCGAAGAGAGCTCTTCGTCGGCGGCATCCTCGCGCGTGCGCATGCGTCCCGTGAGCGACGAGAGGAGCCGCGGGCTGAAGTAGCTGCCGCCCGCCGCCACCGTCTCGACGGCTTCGAGCACGTCGCCGATGTCCGAATCCTTCAGCACGAAGCCGCGCGCCCCGGCCTGCACCATGCGCGAATAGTAGCTCTCCTCCCCGAACATGGAGAGCGTGATGATCTTAAGCTCGGGCCGGCGGGCCAGCGCCCGTTCGGTGGTCTGCGCCCCGTCGAGCCCCGGCATGGCGAAATCCATGAAGACCACGTCGGCCTCCAGCGTATCGAGCATCGCCAGGAACTCCTCGCCCCCGCCCGCCTCGGCCACGACGCGGCAGCCGGCGCAGTGCTCCAGCAGCCCCCGCAGTCCGTTGCGGAAGAGCGTGTGGTCGTCCACCAGCGCGATCCGGCACTCCGTCATCGTCTGCGTCGTTTGGGCCGGCGACCGGCCGGTTCCTCCTGCGTGCTCACGCGGATCGCGGCGCGCATGCCCTTGCCCTTGGCCGAAACGATGTCGAACGTCCCGCCGAGCGAACTGATGCGCGAGGCGATGTTCGAAAGGCCCATGCCGCAGTCCATCATCGCCTGCGGGTTGAAGCCGTGGCCGTTGTCGGTGTAGTCGAGGGCCAGTTCCGTGCCGTTTTGCGAGAGCGAGAGGTTGACGGCTGTGCAGCCGGCGTGTTTGAGCGAGTTGTTGATCAGCTCGCAAATCACCCGGTAGAGGATCACTTCGACGTCCGTGTCGAAGCGCTCCGAACGCAGATTGGTCGTGAAGCGGATCTTCACGTCGTGCATCGCGGCGCTCTTGTCGATGAAGTTCTGTACGCCGCGCGCCAGACCGAAGTCGTTGAGCACGTGGGGCGAGAGGTTGTTCGAGATTTCGCGCAGCGAGCGGATGGCCTCGTCGATGACGTAGGTCGTGTTGTCGATGATCTCGCGCTGCTCGGCGTCGTGCTCCTCGCGCGCAAGCGCCGTGAGCGACATTTTGGCCGAGGAGAGCAGCGGACCCAGCCCGTCGTGCAGCTCCTTCGAGAAGCGCGAGCGGGCCTTCTCCTCCGTGCGCAGCACGGCCGTGAGGATGCGTTTGTTGAGCAGCTGCCGCTGGCGGTTGAGGCGGCCGATGTACTTGAAGAGCTTGTGGGCGTACATCACCCCGATCGAGAGGCAGATGGAGATCACGATGCCCAGGTAGCCGAACCACCAGCGCGGCACGTACTGCCCGCTGGCGATCAGCAGCTGCACCAGCCGCTCGACCGAGAGCAGCGAGAAACCGATGATGAAGAGAATCCACACCGAGTTGTACTTGGTAGTGCGCACCAGCCTGAGGGCGTAGACCGTCGCCACGGTCTGGATGAGGATCGAAATGACTAACAGGACTTTGATGAGCATAGGCGGTCGTTTTTACAAAGGTAACAACAATTCGGAACCTGCCGCTGCGATTCGCCGAATTTTTTCGTTCAGCGGAGCACTCCCCGCAGCCGCTCCAACTGGCGGTAGTCCGTCAGATCGACCTGCACGGGAACCACCGAGACGTAGCCGTTCCGCAGCGCCCACTCGTCGGTGTCCTCCGCTTCGGGTTCGCCGTTGACGAACTCGCCCGTGAGCCAGAAGTATTCGCGGCCCCGGGGGTCTTCGTGGCGGAAGAACTCCTCGCGCCAGAAGCCGCGGTTCTGCCGGCAGAGGCGCAGCCCGCGGACCGTCTCCGGTTTGCCGGCCGGAACGTTCACGTTCAGACACAGCGGCAGTTCCACCCCGCCCGCGAGCACCTGCTCCACGATGCGCCGCCCCCAGATGACGGAGGCTTCGAAATCGGCGTCGGCGGCGTGGTCGTCCAGCGACAGCCCGACGGCGGGGCAGCCGTAGAAGCTCCCTTCGATGGCCGCGCCCATCGTACCCGAATAGAGCACGTTGACCGCCGAATTGGAGCCGTGGTTGATGCCCGAGATGACCAGATCGACCCGCTCGTCGCGCAGCAGGTAGTCGAAAGCCATCTTCACGCAGTCGACCGGCGTTCCGGAAAAGGCGTAGACCTCCAACCCCTCCTCCTCGCGCACACGGCGCAGGAAGAGCGGCCGGTACATGGTGATGGCCTGGCTCATGCCGCTCTGCATCTTCTCGGGGGCCACGACCACGATGCGGCCCAGGCCGCGCGCCGCCTCGACGGCCGCGGCCAGCCCCTTCGAGTCGAAGCCGTCGTCGTTGGTGATAAGTATCAGTCGTTCGTTCATCTTCGTTGAATGTGTTGAAAGCAGCCGGCGGTGCAGGGCGGCCTCCCCGCCGCGGCGCACAGGGCCGGCCGGATTATTTCGGACAAATATACGAATTTTTGTGCCACCCTTGCGCGAATGAAAAAAACTTCTTACCTTTGTCCTCCCTTCGGGGACGTATATCGACCTCTTTCATTGGGCGCTACGGCGGATGCCCGGGACGGCTGCCGAAAGGCGGCGGCTCTTCGGGCGGGATTGCGGATCAGGGAATCCGCATGGTAGCCACCGCGCAGCGGGAATGTCGAATGCGAAACAGCAAAAAGTTGCAACCATGAACAAAGATGCAATCATCCGGCTCGTCAACGAGCAGATGTGGCCCAAGACCGACGCCGACGTGCCGTCGTTCAAGGCCGGAGACACGATCACCGTATCCTACCGGATCGTCGAGGGCAGCAAGGAGCGTATCCAGAGCTTCCGCGGCGTAGTGATCCAGATCAAGGGTTCGGGCAAGACCAAGATGTTCACCATCCGCAAGGTGTCGAACGGCGTGGGTGTCGAGCGTATCTTCCCGCTCTACTCGCCCCACATCGACAAGATCGAGGTCAACAAGGTCGGTGTAGTCCGCCGCGCCCGTATCTACTACCTGCGCGATCTGACCGGCAAGAAGGCCCGCATCAAGGAGAAGCGCATGACCCGCACCACGGAGGAGAAATAATCCGGCGAGTCGATTCCGCAAAAAAACAGGATGTCCCCAAGGGGCGTCCTGTTTTTTTGTGTCCGCAGGGGTCCGCGGCAAAGCGCTCCGTCCGCCGCAAACGGAATTTCAGCGCAGTTTCGGCCCGGCGGATCGGCGGATCGGCGTATCGGTACGATTTGTGCGCACCTCCCCGATCGGCGCCACGGGGACCGCGTCCGTGCGGAGCCGCGCGGCAGCGCCGACAACCATCGAACCATGAACAAGATTTTGGTAATAGGAAGCTCCAACATCGACCTGATCGCCCGGGTCAGGCAGCTGCCCCGTCCCGGCGAGACCGTGGGCGAAGCCCTCTTCATGCAGGCCAACGGCGGCAAAGGGGCCAATCAGGCCGTGGCGGCCGCCCGGCTCGGGGGCGACGTGGGTTTCGTCTCCTCGCTGGGCAGCGACGCGGCGGCCGCAGTGCTGCGCGAGCAGTTCGCCGCGGACGGCATCGACACCTCGACCCTTATGACGGTCGACGACATCCCGACCGGCACGGCGCTGATCTTCGTCTCGGAGGACGGTGAGAACAGCATCGCCGTGGCGCCCGGGGCCAACCGCCGCCTGACGCGCGAGCGGATCGACGCCGTGGCGGACCGCATCGCGGGGGCCGACTACCTCCTGCTGCAGCTCGAAATTCCGCTGGATACGGTGGCCTACGCCGTCGAGCTGGCACACCGAGCGGGCACGAAGGTCGTGCTGAACCCCGCCCCGGCCATGCCGCTTCCGGACGAGCTGCTGCGCCAGGTCCACCTGATCACCCCCAACCGCACCGAGGCCGAAACGCTGACCGGCCGGGCGGTGCACACGGTGGACGACGCCGCCGAAGCGGCCGGCATCCTGCTCGGAAAGGGGGTCGGACAGGTCATCGTCACCCTCGGGGCCGACGGAGCGCTGATCCGCACGCCGGAGCAGACCGAGCATGTCCCCGCACCGCACGTGACCCCGGTGGATACCACCGCCGCGGGCGACGTCTTCAACGGCGCCCTGCTGGTGGCGCTCTCCGAACGGAAAAGCCTCTCCGACGCCGTGCGTTTCGCCGCCCGCTGCGCCTCGGTCTCGGTCACCCGCATGGGCGCACAAACCTCGATCCCGTGGCGGTGCGAAATCGGGGACGACCGCTGAAACCGTACGAAACTTAAAACTCTCCTGCTATGTTCGTTGTAAACAGTTATTCGCTGGCCGTGGTCTTCTGCTTCATCACGATGCTTTGCTGGGGCTCGTGGGGAAACACGCAGAAACTCGCCGGCAAGACGTGGCGTTACGAATTGTTCTACTGGGACTATGTGATCGGCATGGTGCTCTTCGCCGTCGTGCTGGGCTTCACGATGGGAAGCATCGGAAGCGAGGGCCGGCCCTTCGTCCAGGACCTTTCGCAGGCCGCCTGGGCCGCCGTAGGCAGCGTGCTGCTGGGCGGGGTGATCTTCAACGCCTCGAACATCCTGCTCTCGGCATCGGTCTCGCTGGCCGGACTGTCGGTCGCCTTTCCGCTCGGGGTGGGGCTGGCGCTGGTGCTGGGGGTCATCGTCAACTACATCGGAGCGCCCAAGGGCGATCCCTATATCCTCTTTCTGGGCGTGGCGCTGATCGTGGTGGCGATCGTCTGCAACGGCATCGCCTCGGGACGCATGCGCCGAAGCGGCGACTCGGCCTCGCGCAACCGCAAGGGGATCGTGCTGGCCATCGTGGCGGGCATCCTCATGTCGTTCTTCTACCGCTTCGTCGCCGCCGCCATGGACCTCAACGACTTCGCCTCCCCGACGCGGGGCATGCTGACCCCCTACACGGCCATCTTCGTCTTCTCGGTCGGCGTGCTTTTGAGCAACTTCGTCTTCAACACGCTGGCCATGCGGCGGCCCTTTGTCGGCGCTCCGGTCTCCTACCGCGATTACTTCCGCGGCTCGCTCCGAACGCACCTGGTGGGCGTGCTGGGCGGCGCGGTCTGGTGTCTGGGCACGGCGTTCAGCTACATCGCCGCCGGCATGGCCGGAGCCGCCATCTCCTACGCCCTCGGGCAGGGCGCCCCGATGATCGCCGCCGTCTGGGGCGTCTTCATCTGGAAGGAGTTCCGGGGCGCGGACCGCAGGACCGTCACGCTGCTGGTGGTCATGTTCCTCTTCTTCATCGCCGGACTGGCCGCGATCATCGCCTCAGGCGGCAGCTGAGCCGGACGGAACACAACGAGGAGGCGGCCGGTCACTGGACCCGCCGCCTCCTCGTTTCGGCAAACACCGCACAGGTTATTCCACCGGAATATCCTTGTTGACGTTCTTCGAGCCGATCAGCGCATAGTAGAGCAGGTAGGCCAGCCCGGCGATAATCACCCAGTAGCTGGTCAGATAACCGGCCGCGTCGGAGACCGCACCCTGGATCAGGGGCAGGATACCGCCGCCGCACACCATCACCATGAAGAAGCCCGAGCCCATCGAGGTGTATTTGCCCAGTCCCTCGACCGCCAGGTTGAAGATTCCGCCCCACATCACCGACGTGCACAGACCGCAGAGGGTGATGAACATCAGACCGATGGGAACCTGTACCAGCCCGAAGCCCGTACCCGTGAAGACGGGCATCGAAACCTCGCTCGTCAGCGGCGAGAAGATGCCCGCGACGACGAAGGCGATGGCCAGCGTCGAGACGAACGTCAGCTGCACCTTGCTCGACACCTTTCCGCCGATGGCGCCGCCGATCAGCCGGCCGCACATCATCAGGAACCAGTACGTGCCTACCAGCGATCCGGCGGCCGCGGCAGCCATGCCCACGCCGCTGGTCGAAGCGTCGCGCCCGGCCGTCAGGAAGAGGTACATGAAGTTGGGAATGCCCACCTCGACGCCTACGTAGATGAAGATGGCCAGCGCACCCAGCACGAAGTGGCGGAACGAAAGGGCGCTGTACTTCTCCTTCTTGGCCGACTTGGCGGTCTCGATGGCGAACGGTTCGGGAATCTTCACGGCGTAGAGCACCACGAAGACCACGGCGAAGATGCCCATGGCGATGAAGAGCGCCGGAGCGGCGTCGCTGATGGTTGCATTGGCCGCGTTGCCCATCAGGTAACCCACCAGAATCGGGACGATGGTCGCCGAGATCGAGTTCAGCGAGCCGCCGAACTGGATCAGCTGGTTACCTTTCTTGCCGCCGCCGCCCAACGTGTTGAGCATCGGGTTGACCACCGTGTTGAGCATGCACATCGAGAAGCCCGAGATGAATGCGCCCGTCAGGTAGACGCCGAAGCTGCCCGCCTCGCCGGCGAGGAACTGGATACCCACGCCGAAGAAGCCCACGGCCACGGCCACCAGCGCCGTCTTCTTGTAGCCGATGCGCTTTAGCATCAGCCCGGCCGGAATGCCCATGAAGGCGTAGGCGATGAAGTTGGCGGCGTTGCCCAGCTGCGACATCCAGTTGGCCACGGCGAACTGGTTCTTCACGATGACGCCCAGCGGGTTGGTCAGACCCGTCACGAACGAGATCATCGCAAAGAGCGCGAACATCATGACGATGGGCAGCGTGTAATTTTTTTTCTGTTCCATGTATCGATTTTTTAGGTTAATGAGTACTTCAGGCGGTTATCACCGGTCGCGTTCGGCGATGTAGGAGCAGAGATCGACCAGCGCCTTGCGGCAGTCGGAGGGTTCGTATTCGGCGAGCATCTCGGCGGCGCGCGTGACGTAGCCGCGCATCACCTCGGCGGCGTAGTCGAGTCCGCCCTCGTTTTCCACGACGCGCTGCAGGTAGTCCACCGCCCCGTCCTGCTCGCGGCAGCGGTCGAGCCGCTCCACCAGCTCGGCCCGGCGCTCCGCCGGGACGCGTTCGAGCACGGCCAGCAGCGGCAGGGTGATCTTGCCCTCGCGCAGGTCGTTGTTGGCAGGTTTGCCCGTATGGGAGCGGGGCTGGAAGTCGAGAATGTCGTCCTGAATCTGGAACGCCATGCCCAGCGCCTCGCCGAAGCGGCGCATCAGCGCCACCTTGTCGCGCGTCGCACCCACGGCCAGCGCCCCGGCCGAGGCGCTCACGCCCAGCAGGCAGGCGGTCTTCTTGTAGATGATGTCGAGGTAGCTCTGGCGCGTCATCGCCTTCGTATCGGCGCATTCGGCCTGCTGCACCTCCCCCTCGCAGAGGGTGGCCATCGAGCCGCAAATGTGGGTCACCAGATCGAACTGGCCGCTTTGCAGGCCGATGGCCAGGTTACGCGCCAGCACATAGTCGCCCAGAATGACCGCCTTGTGCGACTGCCAGCGGGCGTTGACCGAGGCGCGGCCGCGGCGCGTGTCCGACTCGTCGATCACGTCGTCGTGGATGAGCGACGCCACGTGGATCATTTCGACCAGCATGGCGGCCAGACAGGCCCGCCGGCCCGTCGAAGCCCCCTTGACGGGGGCGTTCAGCGCCGCCGAAAGCATCACCAGCAGCGGACGGATGCCTTTGCCGCGCGACGAAAGCGCGTAGCGGAGCATCTCATTGAGCAGCTCGCCCTCGGCCGTGAACTGGCGCTCGACGAAATGATCGTAGGCCTCCAGCTCCGCAGTCACAGGCTTGCGGATGGTATCGAGTGTAATCATAAACAGTTTGTTGCTTGCCGCGGGGCGCACCGCACGCCTCCCGGACATTCGGCCTCGCAGCATCCCGACCGCCAGTCGTCCGCCGCCGTACTCCGGTCCGGCTCGTGCTGCCGGACGCAAAACAGGCCGAAAGTCGGATTCTCTCCGAGGCGCAGCCCGTCGTAAGCCGAAGTTCATCTATTCGGGCGCAAGCGAGCGCGGAATCGAGCGCTGCTCATAATGCCGGGGCCTGTCCGAGCCGAGGTTTACTTGGGCAAAGATAATGATTTTTCGCAATCGCGGCTCGCGGAGTAGTAGATTTTTCGTACCTTTGGCCGGTAGTTAACCGCTGAAAAAATGGAATTTCCGAAAACGCTCCTGCAACGGCTCCTGCCTACGGTGACGGCGCTCGCCCTCTTTTTCGTGGTGAGCGCGCTCTATTTCGCACCTCAGTTCCGGGGCGAGGCGCTGCCTCAGCACGACGTGATCCAGTATGAGGGCATGTCCCGGGACATCAAGCAGCTGCGCGCCGAAACGGGCGAGGACCCGCAGTGGACGGGCGGCATGTTCGGCGGCATGCCGGCCTACCTGATCAACGTGGCCTATCCGGCGCAGATCGTCAAAAACACGGTGGGTCAATCGGTTAAGATCATCGACACCCCCGCCGGATTCCTCTTCTTCGCCATGACGGCCTTCTGGCTCATGCTGCTCGTCTTCGGCGTCAACCCCTGGGTGGGGATCGTCGGGGCGCTGGCCTACGGCCTTTCGACCTACTTCCTGTTGATTATCGGCGCGGGCCACGTCACCAAGATGTGGGCGATCGTCTACGCTCCGCTGATGATGGGCGGCGCGTGGATGACCCTGCGGCGCAACCACTGGTGCGGGGCGGCGCTCACAGCCGTGGCGGCGTCGCTCGAGATCGGCGCCAACCACCCCCAGATCACCTACTATTTCCTCCTTGCGATGGCCGCCTTCTGGGTGAGCGAGGCCGTCGCCGCCATCCGCGGCAAGCGGCTGCGCGACTTCGGTCTGCGCACGGCGGCGCTGGCCGCGGCGGGGCTGCTGGCCGTCGGGTCGAACTTTTCGCCCCTCTGGTACACGGCCCAGCATACGAAAGACACGATGCGCGGCGGCTCGGAGCTGGCCTCGACCGCCGAGACCTCGCCCCGGGGCCTTGCCATCGACTACGCCACGGCGTGGAGCTACGGCCGCGCGGAGACGTTCAACCTGCTCGTACCCGACTTCATGGGCCGCGAATCGGCCTCGACCTTCCCCGCCGACAGCCAGACGGCCGCCGTGCTCGACGGCTACGGCCTGCGCGGCGCGGCGCAGCAGCTGCCGACCTACTGGGGCGGGCAGCCCTACACCGGAGGGCCGACCTACCTCGGCGCAGCGGCGATCTTCCTCGCGGCGCTGGGTATCGCGCTCGCCCGCGGACGCAACAAGTGGTGGATCGTGGGGATCAGCGTGTTGATGATCCTGCTTGCATGGGGTCATAACCTAATGGGATTCACCGAGTTAGCTTTCAAATACCTGCCCGGCTACAACAAGTTCCGCACCGTTTCGATGACCCTCGTGGTGGTGCAGTGGGCCGTGCCGGTGCTGGGTGCGCTGGCGTTGATGCGCTTGTGGAAAGAGGAGATTCCGCGCGAGCGGCTGCTGCGCGCGCTGGCCTGGTCCGCCGGGGTGACGGGCGGCCTCTGCCTCGTCTTCGCGCTCTTCGGCGGCTCGCTGTTCGATTTCGGGGAGCGCGAGAGCGCCGCCATGATGACCGACCAGTTCCACCGCATCTTCGCGGCCAACGACATGCAGGAGTACCTCGACCGCGGCATGGACGCGGAGTGGGGCGAAGCGACGGCCGTCGCCATGGCCGCCGACCGGGCCGCGATGCTGGAGGCGGACGCCTGGCGGTCGCTGGGGATGATCCTGCTCGCCGCGGGCGCGGTGGCGCTATTCGCGCTGCGGCGGATCAACCGGTACGTTCTGACGGGGCTGCTCGGCGCGGTGATGCTGCTCGATCTGGTTCCGGTGGACCTGCGGTTCCTCTCGGCGGAGGACTTCGTTCCGGCGCGCCGCCGGCAGATCGCCGCCACGGCGGCCGACAAGGCCATCCTCGCGGACAAGGATTTGGGTTACCGGGTGCTCAACCTCACGGTCAGCCCCTTCAACGACGCGACGACCTCCTATTTCCACCGCTCGGTGGGCGGCTACCACGGGGCCAAGCTGGCCCGTTACCAGGACCTGATCGACCGCTACCTGAGCCGGCTGGACGACGGCGTGCTCGACATGCTCAACACGCGCTACCTGATCGTTCCGGGCGACGACGGACAGCCGCTCCCCGAACGCCGCGCGACGGCCTTCGGTCCGGCGTGGTTCGTCGACAGCGTGGTCTACGCCCCCACGGCGCAGGAGGAGATCGACCTGCTGGGTGCGGTGAACCTCCGCACGACGGCGGTCGTCGCCGACAGGGAACGCATCCCCGCGACAGCGCTGACTCCCGACGCTCCGGCGCGGATCGAACTGACCCAGTACCGTCCGAACTACCTCAAATATACCTATTCTACCCCCGAAGAGCGCGTGGCGGTCTTCTCGGAGATCTACTACGACAAGGGGTGGCAGGCCTACGTCGACGGAGTCGAAGCGCCCTATTTCCGCGCCGACTACGTGCTGCGGTCCATGCTGCTGCCCGCCGGGGAGCACATTGTCGAGTGGCGCTTCCGCGCCCCGGCATGGAACGCGGTGGAGGGCGCGACGCTCGCCTGCTCGGTGCTGATCCTTTTGGGTGCGGCCGCGGCGCTGGTATACTGCGTCAGAAAGCGAAAAGAAGGCGGCGACCGCTGAAGCGCTCTCCCGACGGTGGAGGGGTGGACAACCCTTCCAAAACAGAAAACAGGCATTGGAAGAAACTATTAGCGGCAGGAATTTAGAAAAATAAAAGCCTCCCTTTTCAAAGGGAGGTTCGAAGGGATTGTCCATACGTTCATTTTCGAATCGGACAACCCGTCAGCAAAACAGGAAACAGGCATTGGAAGAAACTATTAGCGGCAGGAATTTAGAAAAATAAAAGCCTCCCTTTTCAAAGGGAGGTTGGAGGGATTGTCCATACGTTCATTTTCGTATCGGACAACCCTTCAGCAAAAACAGGAAACAGTCATTCGAAAATGAAAGACGACAGACGTCTCAAAAGAAAGGTCCGCAATTCCTACATCGTATCGACCGTCAGCATGGCGCTCGTTCTGTTCCTGCTGGGTTCGGTGGGGTATCTGATGGTCGCCGCCATGAAGGTGGCCGATACGCTGCAGCAGAGCATTTCGATGACCGTCGAACTGCGCGAAGGACTCACCGCCGAGCGACGCGACGCAATCGCTTCGCAGCTCACCGCGCAGCCGATCGTCCGCACGATCGCCTTCGTCTCCAAGGAGGATAAGATCGAGGACGCCGAGTTCCGCAAGATGTTCGAGAGCCAGATCGAGGAGATTCTGGGCGAGAACCCCCTGCCCGACTCCTACGAACTCACCCTCACGGCCCGGTCGTCGGACAGGGAGCTGATCGCCGCATTCATCGACGCCGTATCGGCGATCGACGGCGTGGAGCGGGTCTCCTACCCGGCGCAGATGGCCGAGCGGCTCCACGCCACGGTGAACAAGATTCGGCTGGTGCTGCTGCTCTTCGGCGGGGCGCTGCTGGTGATCTCGCTGATCCTCTTGAGCAACACGATCCGGCTGGCGATCTACTCGAAACGCTACCTGATCAACACGATGAAGCTCGTCGGCGCGACCAAGTGGTTCATCATGCGGCCGTTCCTGGCCGGCAGCGTCACGCAGGGCATTCTGGCCGGAGCGGGCGCTTCGGCGCTCTTCTGCGCCGCCGTCTACGGGCTGAACGAAGCGGTCCCCGAGCTGCTGACCATCGCCCAGGCGGGCAAGATCGCCCTGATTCTGGGCGCGATGATCGGCGGCGGCATCCTCATTGCGCTGCTATTCACCTTTGCGGCGCTCAACAAATTCGTCAACATGAAGTCGAACAAGATATACCTCTATTAATATGGGAAAGACCCCGAAAAAGACCGACGGGCAGCCGGAGAATCCGCGCCTGCCCCTGACCCGGCGCAACTACGTGATCCTCGCGGCGGGATTCCTCGTCATCCTCCTGGGCTTCGTCCTGATGGCCGGAGGCGGCAGCGATTCGCCCGACGAATTCAACTACGCCATGTTCTCCTGGCGGCGTATCACGCTGGCCCCGATCCTGGTGATCGGCGGCTTCGTCGTGGAGATTTACGCCATCATGAAACGCTACAAGTAACCCCTCCCTCGCCCGAACGTATAAATGGACACCTTACAAGCCATCCTGCTCGGTATCGTGCAGGGTATCACCGAATTTCTGCCCGTTTCGTCGAGCGGTCACCTCCAGATCGCCAAGGCGCTGCTGGGCGTCGAACTGGAGGAGAACCTCACCTTCGACGTGGTGCTGCACGCCGCCACGGTGCTCAGCACGATCGTCGTGCTCTGGAGCGAGGTGTGGCGGCTGCTCAAGGGGCTTTTCTCACGCCGTTTCACCCCCGAGCAGGCCTACGTGCTGAAGATCGTCGTCTCGATGATCCCCATCGGCATCATCGGTTTCCTGTTCAAGGACCGAATCGATGCGATGCTCGATTCGCCCGCGATCCTGGTGATCGTCGGGGCGATGCTGTTGCTCACGGCGGCATTGCTCGCCTTCGCCTACTTCGCCAAGCCGCGGCAAAAGGCCGAAATCTCCTACCGCGACGCCTTCATCATCGGCCTGGCGCAGGCTGCGGCCGCCATGCCGGGCCTCTCGCGCTCGGGCTCGACCATCGCAACGGGGCTTCTGTTAGGCAACCGGAAAGCCGCCGTGGCGCAGTTCTCGTTCCTGATGGTGCTCGCCCCGATTCTGGGCGAAACGCTCCTGACGGCCGCCGAGGGCGGCCTGACGACCGGCGTGGGAGCCGTGCCGCTCGCCGCGGGCTTCGCCGCCTCGTTCGTGACGGGCTGCCTGGCGTGCAAATTCATGATCGAGATCGTCAAACGGGGCAAACTGATCTGGTTCGCCGTCTACTGCGCCGCGGCCGGCATCCTCTCCATCACCAGCTACTTCCTCTGATGAACGAATCACACGACCTGCGCGGCCTCAACTTCGAGGAGGGCTACATCGCCGTGCTGGACAAACCCCTCGAATGGACCTCGGCCGACGTGGTCCGCAAGATCAAATTCACGCTCCGCAAGCTGGGTTACCGCAAGATCAAGGTGGGCCACGCCGGGACGCTCGACCCGCTGGCAACGGGGATTCTCGTGGTCTGCATCGGCCGGGCGACCAAGCTCGTCGACGCCCTGCAGGCCGAGGAGAAGGAGTACGTGGCCGACGTGATGCTGGGGGCCACCACGCCCAGCTTCGACCTGGAACACCCCGTCGACCGGACCTATCCGTGGGAGCATATCGACCGCGAAGCGGTGCTCGGCGCGCTGGCGTCGCTCACCGGAGAGCGGCTGCAAACCCCACCCCGCTACTCGGCGAAGAAGATCGACGGCACGCGCGCCTACGAACTGGCCCGCGCCGGGGAGGAGGTCGAGATGAAGCGGGCCGCGGTGACGATCTACGAGCTGGAGCTGCTCGAATACGCCCTGCCGCGCATCCGCATCCGCGTGAGGTGCAGCAAGGGAACCTACATCCGCTCGCTGGCGCAGGAGATCGGCGAGGCGCTGCAAAGCGGCGCGCACCTCACCTCGCTGCGGCGCACGCGCAGCGGCGGCTTCACCGTCGGCAAGGCGTGGCAGCTGGAGGACTTTCTGGAAAATCTGCAACGGCTTGAAACAAAATAGACTTTTTTGCGTATAATAAATAATTTGTCACTGCCCTCGACGCAGAAAAAGTACCATAACCTATGAAATTATCGCAATACGGCTATGACTTCGCCCCCGAAATGCTGGCGAAATATCCGGCGGAGAACCGCGACGACTCGCGCCTGATGGTCATCAACCGGGCCAAGAAAACCATCGAACACCGCATCTTCAAGGAGATCATCGAGTATTTCGACGAAAAGGACCTCTTCGTGTTCAACAATACCAAGGTCTTTCCCGCGCGTCTCTACGGCAATAAGGAGAAGACCGGTGCGGAGATCGAGATCTTCCTGCTGCGCGAGCTGAACCGCGAGCTGCGGCTGTGGGACGTGCTGGTGGACCCGGCGCGCAAGATCCGCATCGGCAACAAGCTCTACTTCGGCGACGACGACCTGCTGGTGGCCGAGGTGATCGACAACACCACCTCGCGCGGCCGCACGCTGCGCTTCCTGTTCGACGGCTCCTACGAGGAGTTCAAACAGGCGCTCTTCGCGCTGGGCGAAACGCCCCTGCCGAAGTGGGTGCGCGAGAAGGTCGAACCCGAGGACGCCGAGCGCTACCAGACCATCTTCGCCGAGAAGGAGGGCGCGGTAGCAGCCCCGACGGCCGGCATGCACTTCTCCAAACATTTGATGAAACGCATGGAGATCAAGGGAATCGACCGCGCCTTCATTACGCTGCACGTCGGGCTGGGCAACTTCCGCACGGTCGATGTCGAGGACCTCTCCAAGCACAAGATGGACTCCGAGCAGTTCTTCGTCGACGAGGCTGCGGCCGCAGCCGTGAACGGCGCCAAGGAGCAGGGCCGCCGCGTGGTGGCCATCGGCACGACCGTCATGCGCACGCTCGAGACGGCCGTCTCGACCAACGGCATGATCAAGCCGATGGAGGGGTGGACCAACAAGTTCATCTTCGCCCCCTACGACTTCACCGTGGCCGATGCGATGGTCACCAACTTCCACCTGCCCTACTCCACTCAGCTGATGATGGTGGCGGCGTTCGGCGGCTACGACCAGGTGATGAACGCCTACCGTGTCGCCCGCGAGGAGGGCTATCGCTTCGGTACGTACGGCGACGCGATGCTCATCCTCTGACCGCACGGCGGAAACCCGTCCGTGCGTGATGTCCGCCGGCGGCTTTTTCCGCCGCAATCGGAGCCTGCCGCGCCGGGCGGATGCTGCCCAAAGCAGGGATGCCGCAAAAAGCGCGTTGGCCCAGCGGACGGAGCCTGCCACGCAAAGCATGGATGCCGCACAAACCGAACCGCCGGGAACCGAGCCTGCCGTACCGGGCGATGCGACACAAAGCAGCGATGCCGCGTAAAGCGAGTATGCCCCCGGGTGCAGCCTGCCGCGCAAGGCAAATGCGGCACAAAGCAGCGATGCCGCGTAAAGCGAGTATGCCGCCGGGAGCGGAGCCTGCCGCGCGAAGCGGGGATGCTGCGGCGGCAGAAACCCCGAATTTGTTTTTGCCCGCGATTTTTCGTATCTTTGCGGTTATAAACCCCACGAACCATGGTTAGCAAGATTCTGTACGTGTGTCAGCAGATCACTCCCTATCTTCCCGAGACGGAGTCGTCGCAGCTTTGCCGCGCGCTGACGCAGGCGATGCAGGAGCGCGGCAACGAAATCCGCACGTTCATGCCCCGCTACGGCTGCATCAACGAGCGCAGACACCAACTGCACGAGGTGATCCGTCTCTCGGGCATGAACCTCATCATCGACGACAACGACCACCAGCTGATTATCAAGGTGGCGTCGATCCCCGCCGCACGCGTACAGATCTACTTCATCGACAACGACGACTACTTCTCGCGCAAGGCCGCGCTGACCGATGCCGCGGGAGAGTACTTCCCCGACAACGACGAGCGGGCGATCTTCTTTGCCCGCGGCGTATTGGAAACGGTCAAGAAACTGCGCTGGACCCCCACCGTGGTCCACTGCCACGGCTGGTTCTCGGCCGTCGCGCCCGTCTACCTGAAGACGGTCTTCGCCGACGACCCGATCTTCCGCAACGTCAAGGTGGTCGTCTCGCTCTACGACGACGCGTTCCCGGGCGAGCTGGACAAGGGCTTCCGCACGAAGATCGCCAACGAAGGCGTTCAGAATAAAAATCTTGCGATTCTCGACACCCCGTCATACGAAAATCTCTGCCGCTTCGTTATGGAGTATGCCGACGGCGTGGTGGCGGCCTCCGGGAAGATCGACGAAAAGATCCTCTCGATAGCCCGCGCGAGCGGAAAACCGATGCTCGAATACCAGTCGCCCGAAGCGGATGACTTTTTCGATAATTACCTGCGATTCTATGAAGCGATTCAATAAATTCCGCCGCCTGCTCGGCTCGGCCGCCCTCGCGGCCGCAGCCGCCGTGGCGATGCTCACGGGCTGCACCGAGGTGGACGACACGCTGGGTTCGAACCTCGTTCCCGACAACCAGCAGATGAAGGCGGGCTTCCGGTCGCTGCCGGGCATCAAGGAGCAGAACCCGAAGAAATACGTCGAGACGCGCCTGTTCCAGACCGACTCGATCCTCGCCTCGAACATTTCGAACGGCTACCTCGGCTCGACGCTCAGCGACACGCTGGGCCTGCGCACGGCCGGGTTCCTTTCGCAGTACATCAGCTATTACCTGGTCGACTCGGGCTACTTCGGCTTCCGGCCGATCTTCGACTCGGCGCAGCTGCTGCTCTCGGTCAACGGCTACGGCAGCGACACGCTCACGCGGCAGCTGTTCGAGGTCTATGAGGTCATTAGCAACGACTACCTCTACGAGAAGCCCGTCGCCGCCGGCAAGAGCCAGCGCGACACGGCCTTCTACCTCACGTTCGACCCCGAAAACGTCGACTACCTCGACGGCAGCGGGAAGCGCATCATCTCCGAAAAGCCGCTCTTCACCTTCGAGCTGGGCGGCGACAGGGGTCCCGCGACTACGGCCGTGACGATGACCCCGACCGAGGAGGGCAAGAAGTTCGTCAAGCGGCTGATGCTTCACCCGGAGGACTACAAGGAGGGCGATCCGATCGATTACTCGTTTTACAGCACCGACAGCCTCTCGTTCTGGGTCGAGAAGTTCAAGGGGCTCTACATCCGGCCTGCGGCCGTCCAGCCGGAGCTTTCGGCCGCTGCGCCCGGCACGGTCTACTCGCTGTCGCTGGCCGCTTCGGGGCTTTCGATCTACGGGCGTAACCGCGTGAAGGAGGACCCCTCGCTCATCAAGGACACGATCGGCATGGTCTACTACTTCTACGACAGCTACCAAAACACCTACGGCAACGTCTCGGTGAACGTCGTCGACCACGACTACGACCGGGCGACCTCGCCGGCGAAGATCGAGCTTTCGGAGGCGGCGGAGTGGGTGAAGGTGGGCGACCACTACGAGAAGAACCTCCGTCCGGAGAATCCGCGCGCCTACGTGGCGGGCATGGGCGGCGTGGTCACCGAGCTGACCTTCACCGAGCAGTTCTTCGACGAACTGGAGCGCATCATCGAGGCCGAGAACGACGCTTCGGGCAAGACGTTCGAGCGGATGGCGTTCAGCCAGGCGCGCATGTCGGTCTACTTCCCCGCGAGCCATTACGACTGGAACGAAATCAACCCGGCCAACCCGGGACGGCTGATCGCGGAGATGAACGCCGCGCCGACCCGGCTGGGGCTTTACACCGACTACAAGAAGCTCACGCCCGTGGCCGACTACCTCTACGTCTACGAGAACAGCTACGACGTCACGATCGCCTACGGCGGCTACGTCAACCGCAGCCACGGCTGCTATGTGATGGACGTGACCAGCTACATCCAGGAGTTGTGGAACAGCTACCTCTCCCTGAAGCAGCAGGCCGGCGCGACCTACGTCAGCGCCGAGAAGGACCCGGCCGCCCACCGCGTCTGGGCCGAGAAGATCGACTGGACGAAGATCGCCAACCGCACGGTCTACCTCGGACCCGAGGCCTACGACATCTTCACGCCCCGCACCACGGTGCTCCAGGGCGCGGCCACCGAGGGCGGAGCGGCCATCGAAAACAACGCCCCGATCCGGTTCGACCTCACGTACAACCTGGTGAAATAGACCACAAACAGACCGATCTGCGAAACCTAAGTGTACACATGCTTAGGTTTTCGCATTTCTGAAAAGCTACCATACAAAACGCAATGCAGGAAAATTTAGTTATCGTCGAGTCCCCCGCCAAGGCAAAGACCATCGAGAAGTTCCTCGGCAAGGATTTCATCGTCAAATCGAGTTTCGGACACATCCGCGACCTGTCGAAAAAGGACCTGGGCATCCATATCGCCGAGGGGTTCCGCCCCGTCTACGAGATCCCGACCGACAAAAAGAAAGTCGTGGACGAACTCTCGAAACTCGCCAAGTCGAAGACCGTCTGGCTCGCCTCCGATGAGGACCGCGAGGGAGAGGCCATCGCCTGGCATCTGACCGAGGTGCTGGGGCTGCCCGTCGACAAGACCAAACGAATCGTCTTCCACGAGATTACCAAGCGGGCCATCCTCGAGGCCATCGAGCAGCCCCGCACGGTCAACATGAACCTGGTCAACGCCCAGCAGGCGCGCCGCATCCTCGACCGGCTGGTGGGCTTCGAACTCTCGCCCGTGCTCTGGAAGAAAGTGCGCCCCTCGCTCTCGGCGGGCCGCGTGCAGTCGGTCGCCGTGCGGCTGATCGTCGAGCGCGAGCGCGAGATCATCGCCTTTCGCTCGACGCCCTATTTCCGCGTCGTGGCGCAGTTCTACGCCGCCGGAGACCCCGAAAAGACGCTCTTCAAAGCGGAGCTGTCGTCGCGGTTCGACACGCGCGAGGAGGCCGAAAAGTTCCTCCAAAGCTGCATCGGAGCCGATTTCACAGTGGTCCGCGCCGAGGAGAAACCCGCCCAGCGCTACCCCGCGCCGCCGTTCACCACCTCCACGCTCCAGCAGGAGGCCGGGCGCAAGCTGGGCATGTCCGTCTCGCAGACCATGTCCGTGGCGCAGCACCTCTACGAGCAGGGTCTGATCACCTACATGCGTACCGACTCGGTCAACCTCTCGCAGCAGGCGCTGGCCCAGTGCAAGGAGGAGATCATCAAGCTCTACGGCGAAAAATACTCGCGCTGGTTCAACTACAAGACCAAGACCAAGGGGGCGCAGGAGGCCCACGAGGCGATCCGCCCGTCGTACATCGACCGGCAGCAGATCGAGGGCACGCCCGCCGAAAAAAAGCTCTACGACCTGATCTGGAAGCGGACCGTCGCCTCGCAGATGGTCTGCGCCGAACTGGACCGCACGACGGTGGCGATCGACATTTCGGGGTCGTCTCTGCAATTCGTCGCCACAGGCGAGGTGGTCCGCTTCGACGGCTTCCTGCGGCTCTACTCCGAGTCGACGGACGACGATCAGGCCGCTGAAAGCGGCGAAGGGCTGCTGCCGAAGATGGCCCCGGGCGACCGCGTGACGGCCACGCAGATCACCGCCACGGAGCGCTTCACGCAGGCGCCCGCGCGCTACAACGAAGCCTCGCTGGTCAAGCGCCTCGAGGAGCTGGGCATCGGCCGCCCGTCGACCTACGCCCCGACCATCACCACGATCATCAACCGCGGCTACGTGGTCAAGCAGAACCGCGACGGCCAGAAGCGCGGCTACGTGCAGCTCACCCTCACGGGCGACAAAATCGCGGCCAAGAACCTCACGGAAAACGTCGGCAAGGAGAAGAACCGCCTCTCGCCCACCGACATAGGGATGGTGGTCAACGACTACCTGGAGACGCAGTTCGGCCCGATCATCGACTACAACTTCACGGCCAGCGTCGAAAAGGAGTTCGACCGCGTGGCCGAGGGAGACATCACCTGGGACCGCATGATCGGCGACTTCTACGGTCCGTTCCACACGATGGTCGACACGGCCATCGGCACGCAGACCGACAAGCGCGGACAGGCCCGCATCCTGGGCAACGACCCCGCGACGGGGCACGTGGTCAAGGCGCGTATCGGGCGTTACGGCCCGATGGTCGAGATCGAGGGCGAGGAGGGGGCCAAAGGGCGCTTCGCCTCGCTCAAGAAGGGGCAGCTGATCGAGTCGATCACCCTGGAGGAGGCGCTGGAGCTCTTCGCGCTGCCCCGCGCGCTGGGCGAACTGGACGGCGAGGAGCTGATAGTCGGCATCGGCAAGTACGGTCCCTACGTCCGCTACGGCAAGTCGTTCGCCTCGCTGCAGAAGGGCGACGACCCCTACACGATCGGCTACGACCGCGCCGTGGAGATCGTCCGCGCCCATCAGGCGGCGGCCGCGGCGGCCAATACCCCGCTGCGCAGCTTCGCCGAGGATGCCGACATGCTGGTCAAGAACGGCCGCTACGGTCCCTACATCGCCTACAAGGGGAAGAACTACCGCATTCCCAAGGGCGCGAAACCCGAGGAACTGACGCTCGACGACTGCCTCGGGATCGTCGCCGCCTCGAAAAAATAACCCAAAACCGCTTACCGATGAAACTACCGCTCACCCTTTTGACGCTCGCCGCGGCCCTCGCCACGGCCGGAACCGCCTCTGCGCAAACCCCCGAAAAGACCGACTCGACCCAAGGGTACGTCTTCACCGACCTGAGGACCCTTCCCTCGACCCCCGTCAAGAACCAGCACCGCAGCGGAACCTGCTGGTGCTTCTCGACGATGACTTTTCTCGAGAACGAGATCGTAAGGGCGGGCGGACCCGAACTGCACCTTTCGGAGATGTGGATCGTGCGCAACTCTTTCATGGAGAAGGCCGAGAAGTACGTCCGCCTGCACGGAGCGCTGAACTTCGCGGAGGGCGGCGCTTCGCACGACGTGATCGAGGGGATCAAAACCTACGGCATCGTCCCGTTCGAGGTCTATCCCGGGCTGAACTACGGAACCGACAAGCCCGACTTCCACGAACTTTCGCGGGTGCTGAAAGCCTACCTCGACGCGGTGATCGCTGCGGCAGGAACCTCCGACCTCAAGCCGCTCTCGACGGCGTGGAAACGGGGGTTCAATGCTCTGCTGGACGAATATTTCGGGGAAATGCCCGAACGGTTCACCTACGCCGGAAAGAGCTACACCCCGCAGGAGTTCGCCGCGCAGCTGCCCCTCGACCTGGACGACTACGTGGACCTCACCTCCTTTACGCACCACCCCTTCTACGCGGAGTTCATCCTGGAGATTCCCGACAACTGGATGTGGTCCGCATCGTGGAACCTGCCGCTCGACGAGCTGATGGCCACGATCGACCATGCGCTCGAAAACGGGTACACCGTCGCCTGGGGCACGGACGTGAGCGAAAAGGGATTCAGCCGCACGAAAGCCATCGGCATCGTCCCGGAGGCCGACCCGGAGGGGATGAACGACACCGAAGCTGCCCGGTGGGGCCAGCTCACCGAGAAGGAGAAAGAGGAGGCGCTCTACAAGTTCGACAAGCCGGGCCGCGAGCGCACGATCACGCAGCAGATGCGCCAGACGGCGTTCGACAACTACGAGACCACCGACGACCACGGCATGGTCATCGTGGGCACGGCCGTCGACCAGGCGGGCAACCGCTATTTCAAGGTGCAGAATTCGTGGGACGTTCGGCCGCCCTACGGCGGGTTCTGGTACTTCTCGCGGCCGTTCGTGGCCTACAAGACCACCTCGATCACCGTCAACCGCAACGCCGTTCCCAAAACGATCCGCCAAAAGCTGGGCTGGGAGTAGTACGGGACGCAGGCAGGCTCCGATGGCCGGGCGACTGACTATGCCGTCCGATCGCAGTCCCGAAATGCCAAGAGGGGCGGATCGGGCAACAGCCTGCGGAGGCGTGTACCGTGCGGATCACCGCGGCCCGAGCTGCGGCCTCGTGGAGGAGTGCGAAAAGCGGGGCCTCTGGAGGCTGCTGCCCGACAGACCGAAAGACTTCGGGGCTGTTCCAGTCCGTGCAGGCTGCCCCTCTTCCTTCGGAAGCCCCATACCTCCTCCATAAGGCTGTCGCAAGCCATATGCCCCTATAAAAACCAGCCCGGCCATCAGGTCGGGCTGTTCCATTATGGTTGCCCCTCTTCCTTCGGAAGTCCCATACCTCCTCCATAAGGCTGTCGCAAGCCGTATGCCCCCTATAAAAACCAGCCCGGCCATCAGGTCGGGCTGGTTCGTTATGGAAGTTTTAAAAGTTGCTTTTTTAAGGGAGATTAAAGCTCTCGCTGTTTGATGCTCTCTCCCAACATAATCAGGGCGGTACGGAACCACTCGTTGATCTTCTCCTTCATACTCCGTGAATTTACTTAGTTATTAAAAAATTTTATCATCTAAGACGGGGGCAAAAGTAATACCACGGAGGATAACTTCCAAATATTTTATTAAGAATTTTTACTAAATATGTAAATTTTTTGAATAACTCACTAATCCTCAATCTCTACGCCCAACAGACGGATCAGGTCGAGTGCCTGCAAACGATTGATTTTTAATCCTTTCAATTCATACGAATCGATTTCGCGCACCCGCAGGCCCCGAATGTCGCAGCTTGCGAACGAGATACCCCGCAGCCGCGTACCGCTAAAATCGCTCTCGGTGAGGTCGCATCCGTCGAACGCCGTGCGCTCCAGCCGGCACGCATCGAACGCCGCTCCGTGCAGTCCGCACCCCTCGAAGCGAACCTGACGGGCGCGCAGCAGCGCGAATGAAGCCAGCGGGGCCTTGCAGCCAACGAACGACACATCCCGCAGGGTCGCTTCGGCGAAGCCCGCACCCAGGAGTTTGCACGTCTCGAAACGGACCCGCTGGAGGCAGGACCCCTGCCAGTCGACATTCGAGAGGTCGCAGTTGCGGAAAACGACGTCCGTAATTCGCGCCCCATGCAGCGCGCAGGCGGGAAAGAGGCAGCCGGTGAATGTGCAGCCGTCGACCTCCAGGTGCTCGCGCCGGAGCACCGGGATCGCTCCGCGGAATGCACAGCCCTCGATCTGCTCGTCGGCGGTCAGGCGCGTCGGGTCCCCGTCCGAAAGCGGGGCGGAAAACTGCGGTACGGCTGGTTCTGTCATCGGTTCTTCGGATTCGATGCCGCCGCAACCAGCGGCGACGGGATAAATGTACGCTTTTTCCGACAAACCCGGAAACGCGGTCCGGCATTTTTCGCCCGTTTTGCGCAAAGGCAAAACGGCTTACCTCAGCAAACCGCGGACAGGGACGGAAAACGCATCGTTCCCGGTGCCGGCGACCTGACCCAGATCGGGCCGGAAGGCCCTCCGATCTCGGTCTGAGGCAATCCGCATCTGCCGCAGAACCGCAAGCGCTTCCCGGCATTCCTTGCCTTGGAGGCGTTCGCAAAATCAAAGGATCAAGACCACGGCGTAACCCGCATCGAAGCGGACCGTAAGTTCGACCGGCTCCCCGTTCCGAATGCGTCCGGTGAGTTTCCCGCCAGTCGGGTCCGCCCGCTCGATGCGCAGGTCGCGCAGCAGATCGAGCCCTTTGCGCCCCGCATACTTGTAGAGGGTCTCCTTGGCGCACCAGGCTATCAGCGGGAAAAGCGGATCGTCGGACAGGGCGCGCTCCGCCGCGGTCAGAAAGCGCTCCGTCACCCCGGCGACCGACCGATCGACGGGTTCGATGTCGACGGCGCAACGGGCGTCCGAAAGCAGGACGGCCAC
This sequence comes from Alistipes sp., assembly GCF_048465635.1. Taxonomy (GTDB): domain Bacteria; phylum Bacteroidota; class Bacteroidia; order Bacteroidales; family Rikenellaceae; genus Alistipes. The sequence continues at coordinate 78,403 of NZ_DBFWLF010000024.1, read as the reverse complement.
CCGGTCCCGGCAATGGGCCACGGAGATATGAACGGGGTAATTTTCGACCACGGGCGCCCCCGCACCGTCGTAGGCGATCCGGGCATCGGCTCCGACCTCGCGCCGCACCATTGCCCGCCACGCAAGGTATTCGCGGCGGCGACGGGGCGGCATCCTGCCCGCTGCGGCCAGCTCGGCAGCGGTCGCCCACCGCGCGGCCTCGCACTCCTCCATCGGGGGTTCGACCACCAGCCGTCTCATGGCAGGTCGACGCGAATCTTGTCGATGCGGTGGCCGTCCATCTCCTGCACCGTGAAACGGATGGCGTGCGAGGTGAAGACGTCCCCCTTGCGCGGGAAGTCGCGCTTGAGTTCGAGCATCAGCCCCGCCAGCGTCTCGGCCTTGCCCCGCACGTCGGAGAAGGTCTCCTCGTCGAGATCGAGCACGCGCTCGAAGTCGCCGATATGGGTCTTGCCGTCGAAGAGGTAGCGTTTGGCATCGAGGCGCGTGTAGAGGCTCTCGTCGTTGTCGCTCTCGTCCGAGATTTCGCCGACGATCTCCTCGATGATGTCCTCCAGCGACACCAGCCCCAGCGTCGAACCGTACTCGTCGACCACGATGGCCATGTGGACCTTGTTCGACTGGAAGTCGGCCAGCAGGTCGTTGATCTTCTTGTGCTCGGGCACGAAGTAGGGCTTGCGGATCAGCTTCTGCCAGCCGAATTCGTTGCCGTGGTTGATGTAGGGCAGCAGGTCTTTGACGTACAACGTGCCGCGGATGTTGTCCATGTCCTCCTGGTAGACGGGGATGCGCGAGAACCCCGAGTCGATGATCGTCCGCTTGACCGTCTCGTAGTCGTCGGTCATGTCGAGCGCCGTGATGTCCACGCGGGGCTTCATAATCTCCTGCACCTCGGTGTTCACGAAGTTGACGATGCCAGAGAGCATCACGTGCTCCTCGGGGCTGGAACTCTGCGTGAGGTCCACGGCGTCGGCCAGCTCGTCCAGCGACAGCTCGCTGCGGTGCGAAGCCTTCTCGCTGATGCGGCTGCTCGTGCGCACGAGCACGTAGGACAGGGGGTAGAACAGCCACCGCAGCGCCACGAGCGGACGGGCGACCAGCGAGGCGAAGCGAACAGGAGCCGTCTGCGCCAGCACTTTGGGCAGTATCTCGCCGAAGAGCAGCAGCAGGAAGGTCACCAGCACGGTCTTGAACAGGAACTCGAAGCGGCGGAACGTGAAGAGCGTGTCGATGATGTTCGACGAAAGGATGACGATGCAGATATTGACCAGGTTGTTGACCACCAGAATGGTGGCCAGCAGCAGGTCGACCTTTCCCAGCAGGCGCAGCACCGCCTCGGACGAGGCGGTCGTCCGCGTTTTTAAGCGCTGCACATCGCTGTGGGAGAGCGAAAAGAAAGAGGTCTCGGCTCCCGAAACCAGCGCCGAGACGCACAACAAGGCGAGCGTCAGGACGCACAACACGGCCAGATGGGCCGTGAAGCCGTTGTAGGTGATCCAATGGGTCGCAGTATCCAAATCGGCAGCGGATTGGTTAGTCGAAGAGCGACCCGCCCTTCGGCTCCTCCGGCGGGGTCTCGCTCTGCGGAGCCTCCTCGCGCAGCACCTCCTTGCGGCCGCCGGGCATCTGCACGACAAACTTCGAGTTGCGCGACTGGTAGGCGGGTTTGGCCAGCAGCAGGTCGATGTTGCTGTAACGCGTCGGCTTGGCGCCGAGCATCACCAGCTCGGGCTGGCGCGGCGCCGCGGCGCGGGGCTGCGGCTTGATGGGTTCGAGCACGGGCGCGGCGGCCGGCTCCGGACGCACCGGTTCGACGACGCGGGCCGGGGGGATGATCTGCTTCATCACGCCCTGCTTCGTCTGGGCGTCGAATCCCGTGGCGACGACCACCAGCTCGATGGCTCCGCCCAGCTGCGGCTTCTCGCTCGTACCCCAGATGATGTTGGCATCGTGGATCACGCCGTTCTCGTCCTGCACGCTGGCATGCGCCTGAATGTACTCCAGAATGCGCACGACCTCCTCGTACATCAGCTGCTCGGCGTTGGCCACCGAAATGTTGAGCAGGATATTCTTCGCGCCCGAGATGAGGTTGTGATCCAGCAGCGGCGAGCGCAGCGACGCCTCGGCGGCCACTTCGGCGCGGTTGTCGCCGTCGGCCGTGGCGACGGCCATGTGGGCGCGGCCGCTGTCGCGCATGACCTTCGACACGTCGGCGAAATCGACGTTCACCAGGTCGCTCTCGACGGTGATGATCTCGGCGATGCCCTTCGTGGCCGAGGCCAGGATGTCGTCGGCTTTGCCGAACGCCTGCTTGAGCGACAGGCGGCCGTATATCTCGAGAATGTTCTCATTGTTGATAATCAGCAGCGAATCGACGTTCTGCCGCAGCTCCTCGATGCCGCGGAACGCCTGCTCGTAGCGGATCTTCCCCTCGACGGCCAGCGGCGAGGTGACGATGGCCACCGTCAGCAGCCCCATCTCGCGGGCCAGCTTGGCGATGACGGGCGAGGCGCCCGTACCCGTACCGCCGCCCATGCCGGCGGTAATGAAGAGCATCTTGGTTCCGGCCTCCTCCAGCTGCTGCCGGATTTCGGGCAGCGATTCGACCGCGGCGCGGCGACCGTTCTCCGGGTCGTTCCCCGCCCCGAGGCCCTCGCTGCCGAGGCGAATCTTCAGCTCCACGGGGCTTTTGTCGAGCGCCTGCTGGTCCGTGTTGCAGACCAGAAACGTCACGCCCCGAATCCCGAGCGTCCACATGTGATTCACGGCGTTGCCGCCTGCGCCGCCGACCCCCACCACGGTGATGATCGACCCTTTGGCAGGCGTCGCCTTGATCTCCGATATCAAATCGTCCGTCATATCTGTCTCTCTTTTTTTACCTGACAATGCCGCCGGCATGGCCGAAAAAAGCCTCCGGCCGGAAAGCTGCGGACCTGCATACCGCAAAGACCGACCTCCCCCGGCTAAATCTCCTCGTCCTCGGCGGCGGTGAAACTGTTGTTGAGCTTATTGATCGCCCCCATGACGATCGAGCCTAAGCTGCGCTTGCGCCGAGGCTCGGCCGCGGTCTGCTCCTCCGAAGCGGTCTCTTCCTCCGGCTCTTCGGGCTGCGGCTCCTCCTGCACGGGCGCACCGGCCGTCTGCGGGAAGCGGGGCGGCACGTGACGGAATTCGGGTCCCGACTGCGGGTGCGGCGGCCGGAAACCGGCCGGCTGTCCGGGTTGAACGGGCTGAACGGCGGATTTGGCTCCGGGCACGGCGGCGTTTGCCGGTGCACGGTCGACCACCACGCTCGAACCGCCCGCCTCGGCGCCCTTGCGCAGGATGCCGACGGCCGCAGCGAAGGCGGGATCGTTCACGCGCTCCTTCGACTCCTCGGTGATTCCCGCCTCGGGCACGGCGACGCGCACGTCCATGCCCGTCACGCGGCGGAACAGCTCGTCGAGGTCCTTCAACCGGGCCGAACCGCCCGTGAGCACGATGCCGTAGGCCAGCTTCCCGGCGTAGCCCGAATCCTTGATCTCCTGCGCGACAAATTCGGCGATGTCCGTGGCGCGCGCCTCGATCACCGTCGCCAGGTTGCGCAGCAGGATGTCCTTCGCCTCGCGGGCCGTACGGCCGTTGACGCGGACCAGCTTGTCCTCGGGGGCCAGCTCGGCCACCGCCGAGCCGTATTTCTGCTTGAGGCTCTCGACGTACTTCTCGGGAACGCTCATGGTGCGGATGTCGCGGTTGATGGCCGAAGCGCCCATCGGGATCGTAGCCACGTAGCGGACCACGTTGCGGTAGTAGACCGCCACGTCGGTAACCCCGCCGCCGATGTCGACCACCGCGGCGCCCTCCTCTTTCTCGTCGGGCAGCAGCACCGCCTCGGCCGCGGCCAGCGCGCCGGGCACGACGCCCAGCAACCGGATGCCCAGCCGTTTGAGCGCCATGTCGAGGCGCTGCAACGGGGTTTTGAGGCAGAGGATGAAGTTGAATGTCGAGGAGAGTTTCTTGCCGAACGAACCTACGGGGTTTTTCACTTCCTGGCTGTCGTCGACCAGGTAGTTCTGCGGAACGCGCTCCATGATGGTCTCGTCGTCGGGGGCCTGCACGTTGCGCATGCGCTCGAACAGCGCCTCGACGTCCTTCTGGTCGACGCCGTTCTGCGGATCGTAGACGAATACGTGGTCCGTATGGCGGGCGCAGCGCACGAAGTCGCCCGAAATGCCTGCATAGGCCTCCGTGACGCGGATGCCCAGCTGCTGCTCGACCTCAGACACGGCCTCGCGGATGGCGCTGCCGACCAGTTCGATATTCTCGATTCTGCCCGCATGGACTCCCTCGACGGGTTTCCGGGCCACGCACACCACCTCGAGCGGTCCGTCGGCGGTAGGCTCCCCGACAGCCACCGTGACGTTCGATGAACCCAGGTCAACGGCGATGGTATAATTCTTTCTTTCCACGGTATCCTCCTGTTATTTGCTGCAAACCACCTGGTCGTCGTATCGGATGTCGATCGTGCGGTACTCGTCCCACCCGATGCGGGAGAGACCGCGGCGGTAGAACCGCATGAGTTTTTCGAACTTCTCCTCCGCATTTTCCAGCCGTCCGAAACGGATCGTATGCCGGCCGCTGCGGGGGATCAGATCCACCTCCAAAGCGCCGCTGGGGACCGTCCGGGCCACGATCTGGACCACTTCCGACCTCCAGAAATCATCTTCCTCGACTTTCTCCACAAAGGTAAGGAGATTCATGAAATCTTCGTACGTTTTCTCCAACTTTTTTTGTTTGCGACGCTCGGCCTCCTGCTCCGCGGCGATCCGGTCGATCCCCTGCTGCACCATGCGCGCTTCATAGCGATAATCGCGCCGTTTTTGCGCTTTGTAGCGTCGCAGCTCCTCGACGCGCGTCTCGAATTCGCGCGCGCTTTCCAGCCGCCACCACCGCCGCTTGACGCGCATGCGCCGCAGCGCAGAGAGGTTGCGGTCGTTCTTCAGCTCGCGCTTGTAGAAGGGATACTTCTCGTGTTCCAGTTGGGCGATGCGGCCGTCGATGCGGCGCAGCTCGCCGTCGATATACTCCCGGGCGTCGCCCGTATGGTCCGCCGGAAAGGGCGGACGGTAGGAGCCGGTCACCACGGGCACATAGAGCGACGAGGCGCGCGGCGCCGAGAAGACGAACCCCTCGCGCGTCACATAGGAGTTCACCCCGTCGGTGAGCAGCCGCAGCAGCGGCTTGCGCTGGCTGATCTCGATGCGCAGCACGCCGCGGTAGGTGACGTAGGCCGCCACCCGGTCCACGAAGCCGTTGCGGGCGATGAGCTGCTCGAGGGCCGTCAGATCGACCGCATCGACCCGCTCGCCGACAGTTTGAATATCGCTCCGGGCGATCCAGCCGCGGACGCTGCCGGTCGAGACCAGATGCCCCTGCGAGGTGCTGTCGACCACCTCGATCTCCAGCGCGCGGACCTTCCGTTCGCCCCGCCGGGCGTGTGCGGTCGCCGCCGCATAGGCGACGTATGCGGCCACGGCGCTCCACATAAGGGCGAGCAGGGCGTATCGAATCCACGGCTTCACGGTCGGTGCTTAACTTTTGCGTCCGAGTCGTTCGGCCAGCTCCCGGCAGCAGGCGTCGATGTTGCCCGCGCCGAAGCTCACCACCACGTCCGTGGGCATCGCGGCCACCTCGTCGGCCAGCCGTTCGCGCTCCACGATGCGGCACGGCACGGCGATGCGTTCGGCAATGATCTCCGACGCGATGCCCGGGATAGGCTCCTCGCGCGCCGGGTAGATCGGCAGCAGGACCACCTCGTCGGCGTGGGAGAGCGCTTCGGCGAACTCCTTATACAGGTCGCGCGTGCGGGTATAGAGGTGGGGCTGGAAGAGGGCCGTAATCCTCCGTCCGGGGAACATCTTCCTGACGGAGGTCAGCGCGGCGGTCAGTTCGCGCGGATGGTGGGCGTAGTCGTCCATATAGACCTGCCGGGGTGTGTTGACCCAGAACTCGAAGCGCCGCTTGACGCCCGAGAACGCTGCCAACCCCTCGCGCAGCCGGTCCGGATCGAGCGGTACACCTTCGGCCCGGGCCGCGCACCACACCATCGCCGCGGCCGCCACCGAGTTCTCCACGTTGACCCAGCCCGGAATGCCCAGCGTGCAGCCGGCGATCACCCCGTCGGGGGTCACGATGTCGTAGCGGTAGTGACCGCCCGCGAGCAGGGTGACATTGCGGGCGTAGAAGTCGCACGGCTCATCGAAAGCGTAGCGGTAGCGGGTGATGCCGGGGTTGTCGATATTCAGATCGACCCCCTTTTTCAGGATGAGCGACCCGCCCGGGCGGATCTGCCCCGCGAACTGCGCGAAAGCCTCACGGACGGCCTCGTGCGTGCCGTAAATATCGAGGTGATCGGCGTCGGCCGAAGTGATGACGGCCACGTCGGGCCACAGGCGCAGGAACGAACGGTCGAACTCGTCGGCCTCGACCGCCAGCCGCGGCCCGTCGCCAAGCACGAGGTTGCCCCCGAAATTCTTCGAGATGCCGCCCAGAAAGGCCGAGCCGCCCCCCGTCAGCGCCCGGTTGAGCCACGCCACCAGCGTCGAGGTGGTGGTCTTGCCGTGCGTGCCCGCAACGGCCATCACGTATTTGCCCGCGGAGAGGTGGCCCAGCATCTGGGAGCGTTTCTCGATGCGGAACCCTTCTTGGGTGAAGTAGCGCAGCTCGCCGTGCTCCGCCGGGATGGCGGGCGTATAGACCACCATCGTCGTTCGGGGATCGCGGAACGGCGCGGGGATCAGCCCGATGTCGTCGGTATAGTGGATGGCCGCACCCTCGGCTTCCAGCTCGGCCGTGAGCGGCGTCGGCGTGCGGTCGTAGCCCGCCACCGCACAGCCCTCATGCAGGAAATAGCGGGCCAGGGCGCTCATGCCGATGCCGCCGATACCCAGAAAGTAGATATTCTCGAATTGCATATTATGATGATCTATTTCAGCACTCCGATAATCTCGTCCACGATGCGCTCCGCCGCGTCGGGCCGGGCGAGCGCCTCCAGACTGCGGCTCATCTTCCGCAGCGCCTTGGGATCGGCCGTCAGCTCCAGCGCCCGCTCCATGCCGCGCGTGCGGCACTCGCAGTCGGGGACGACCACCGCGGCCCCTCGGGACTCCAGCGCCCGGGCGTTCTTGGTCTGGTGGTCCTCCGCCACGTTGGGCGACGGTACGAAGACGACGGGTTTGGCCACCAGACAGAGTTCCGAGACCGTCCCGGCCCCGCTGCGCGAGAGCACCACGTCCGCCGCGGCGTAGGCGTAGTCCATGCGGTCGATGAAGGCCCCCTGCCAGACGTGCGCGGCGGGGTGCGCGGCCAGAAACGCCTGCATCTCGCGCTCGTAATACTTGCCCGTCTGCCAGATTACCTGCACCGGAGCCTTGCCGCCCGTGCGCAGCAGCCACGCCTTCATCATCTCATTGAGCGAGCGCGTGCCCAGCGATCCGCCGACCACCAACACCACGGGCAGCGCGTCGGTGAATCCGTAATAGGCGAGCGCCTCGGCCCGGTCGGCTCCCTCTTTGGAGAAGCCGCCCCGCAGCGGATTGCCCGTCAGGGCGATCTTCTCCGGCGCAAAGAAACGCTCCATCCCCTCGTAGGCCACGCAGATGCGGTGCGCCCCGCGCGCGAGGATCTTGTTCGTCACCCCGGCGTAGGAGTTCTGCTCCTGAATGACGGTCGGCACGCCCATGCGCTGCGCCGCCCACAGGACGGGCGCGCTGGCGTAACCGCCGAAGCCGACCACGGCATCGGCCCCGAAGTCGCGGATCGTGCGCCGGGCCTGGCCGACGCTCCGCAGCACCTTGATGGGAACCAGCAGGTTGCGCCACTCCAGCCGCCGCTGCAGACCGGCGATCGGCAGGCCCACGATGCGGTAACCCAGCGCCGGGACCTTCTCCATCTCCATCTTGCCCTCCGCGCCGACGAACAGGATGTCGACCCCGTCGCCCAACCGGCGTTTCAGCGCCTCGGCCACCGCCACAGCCGGGTAGATATGGCCCCCCGTGCCGCCTCCCGAAAGAATGATTTTCGTCATAAGAATTTGTAATTTTTAATTCTTAATTCTTAATTCAACGCCCCCACGTACCCCGGTCGAGCGAACGGTAGCCGATCGCCTCGGCCACATCCGCCGCTTCGATGCGTTCGCGTCCGGCCAGGTCGGCGATCGTGCGCGCCACCTTGAGGATGCGGTCGTAGGCGCGTGCCGAGAGCGACAGCCGCTCCATCGCCCGTTCCAGCAGCGTCGCCGAGGCCGCATCGAGGCGGCAATGCTCGCGCAGCAGCGCCGGATTCATCAGGGCGTTGGTATGCACGCCCGCCGCGCCCCGGAAGCGCTCCTCCTGCACCGCGCGCGCCCGGACGACCCGCTCGCGGACCGCGGCGCTCGGTTCGCCCGGCGCAGCATCGGCCAGCGCCGCCGCCGGGACGGGCGTCACCTCGACGTGGAGGTCGATGCGGTCCATCAGCGGACCCGAAATGCGGTTCATGTAGCGTTGCACCGACCCCGGGGAGCAGGTGCACTCCTTCGCGGGGTGGTTGTAGTAGCCGCACGGGCAGGGATTCATGGCCGCCACCAGCATGAAATTGGCCGGGTACTCGACGCTGTATTTCGCCCGCGACACGGTAATCCGCTTGTCTTCGAGCGGCTGCCGCAGCACCTCCAGCACGCTGCGCCCGAACTCGGGCAGCTCGTCGAGGAACAGCACGCCGTTGTGGGCCAGCGACACCTCGCCCGGGCGGGGCGACTGTCCGCCGCCGACCACCGCGACCTGCGAGGTGAGGTGGTGCGGCGCCCGGAACGGCCGGCGCGTCATCAATCCGCCTGCGAAGCCGCCCTTGCCCGCCACGGAGTGTATCTTGGTCGTCTCGAGCGCCTCCTCGCGCGTGAGGGGCGGCAGGATTGAGGGCAGGCGGCGCGCCAGCATCGTCTTGCCCGAGCCGGGAGCGCCGATCAGCAGGACGTTGTGGCCGCCCGCGGCGGCGATCTCCAGCGCCCGCTTGACGTGCTGCTGCCCCTTCACGTCGGCAAAATCCTCCTCGCAGCGCGCCGCATCGAGCGGCTCCGGCGGCGCAGGCACGGCGGGTTCGATCGCCGCTTCGCCCCGCAGCCAGGCGAGCGTCGCGGCGAGGCTTCCGACCGGGACGACCTCGAGACCATCGACCACCGCGGCCTCCGCCGCATTTTCGCGGGGCAGCACCAGTCGTTTCAGCCCCTCCTTGCGGGCGCAAACCGCCATCGGCAGTACGCCCCGCACGGGTTTCACCGTTCCGTCGAGCGACAGTTCGCCCGCGAACATCGTTCCGTCGAGCGCTTCGGCGTCGATGCGTCCCATCGCCGCGAGGATGCCCACGGCAATCGGCAGGTCGAACGCCGCGCCCTCCTTCCGCAGATCGGCCGGGGCGAGGTTGACCACCACCTTGCGGCCCGACATCCGCTCGCCCGAGTTTTCGAACGCCGCGCGGATGCGCTGCTCGCTCTCCTTGACGGCATTGTCGGGCAGGCCGACCAGGTACATGCCCAGTCCGCCGCCCGCGATGTTGACCTCGACGGTCACCCGCACGGCGTCGATCCCGACGACGGCTCCCGCATCTACGCTGACGAACATAGGCTCTATGAGTTAGAACGGAGCTTCGTCGTTCAGGTTGGCCGAGGCGTTGGGGTCGAACTCCGCACCCACGATCGCCCCCAGACCGCCCGCCGAACCGTTCGAGCCGCTGGCATAGTCGTCGTAGGCCTGCTGGCTGTCGGCGGCCTGCGCGGGCGGCAGCAGCGAGTCGTCCATGTCGGCGAAGCGCGCCTGCTCCTTAAGGAAGCGCAGGTTCACGTCGCACACCGCCCCGTTGCGGTGCTTGGCGATGATGATCTCGGCCATACCGGCCGTCGGCATGCCGTTCTCGTCCTGGTTGATGCCGTAATACTCCGGACGGTGGATGAATGCCACGATGTCGGCGTCCTGCTCGATGGCGCCCGACTCGCGGAGGTCCGACAGTTGCGGACGCTTCGAGCCGCCGCGCATCTCCGTGGCGCGGCTCAGCTGCGAGAGGGCGATCACCGGGACGTTCAGCTCCTTGGCGATCGCCTTGAGCGTGCGCGAGATGAAAGCCACCTCCTGCTCGCGGTTGCCTTTCGAATCCTGGTTGCCGGTCATCAGCTGCAGGTAGTCGATAATGATGATCTTGATGTCGTTATGGATTTTCAGCCGGCGCGCTTTCGAACGAAATTCGAAGACCGACAAGGCCGGCGTGTCGTCGATGAAGAGCGGCGCGGCACCGAGCGGCTTGGTCGCCGATTCCAGATGCCGCCACTGCTCGGGGGTGAGGCGGCCCGACTTGACGTCGTTGCCCGCAAGGCCCGTTTCGGCGATGATCAGACGCATCATCAGCTGCACCGAGGACATTTCGAGCGAGAAGAACGCCACGCCCTGTTCGTGGTCGACGGCCATGTTGCGGGCCATCGAGAGCACGAAAGCGGTCTTGCCCATCGAGGGGCGCGCAGCGATGATCACCAGGTCGGACAGCTGCCAGCCCAGTGTCACGCGGTCGATGGCCATGAAGCCCGACGGCACGCCGTTGAAAGCGCTGGTGTTCTTCGACGCCTCCTCGATCTGCATGAGCGCCCGCGAAAGGATGTCTTTCGACGACTGCACCGAGCGCTTGACATGGCCCTCCGAGACCTTGAATATCTCGCCCTCGGCGAAGCCGATCAGCTCCGTCACGTCGGTCGATTCGTCGTAGGAGCGGCGCTGGATCTCGGTCGCCGAGCGGATCAGCTCGCGCTGGACGTATTTCTGGGCGATGATCTTGGCGTGGAACTCGACGTTGGCCGCCGAACCCACCTTCTGCGTCAGCTGCGCCAGGTACGAAGCGCCCCCCACCTTCTTCAGCTCCTTGCGCGACTTGAGGCGCTCGGTGACCGTATAGAGGTCGATCGGCTTCAGCTCCATCGACAGCTCCTCGATCGCCTTGTAGATCGTACGGTGCTCCTCGGTGTAGAACGCCTCGGGGGTGACGAACTCCTGCACGGCGATGATGCTGTCCTTTTCGAGCATCAGCGCGCCGAGCACGGCCTCCTCCAGCTCGACCGCCTGCGGGGGTACGTTGCCGGCCGAATCGGTCATCGCTTCATACGCCTCCCGGTTACGGGAGGAGGGGTTGTAATCTTTTGCCATGTATACGGGATGTTTCTGCGTTCAAAAGTAACGATTCGGGCCGACATATCAAAACCGGCCGGCGGATTTATGCGCCGAAATATTCCCGGCCGCCGCTACTCCCTGATCCCCAGCCCGCGCCGCGAGACGGCCAGCGCCGCCACACTCACGCGGCAGCCGGGCGCGGCGCGGAGCATCGCCCCGGCGCACGCGAGCAGCGTACTGCCCGTGGTCATCACGTCATCAACCAGCAGCACGTGCCCCGCAAGGCGTTCGGGCCGGCGCACCTCGAACGCCTCCTCGACGTTGGCGGCGCGCTCGCGGCGCGGCTTGAGCGCCTGGCTGGCCGTATTGCGGCAGCGGCGGACGCTCTTCCGGTCGACCCGCGCACCCAGCTCTGCGGCGATCCCCTCAGCGATGTATTCCGCCTGGTTGTACCCCCTTCGGCAGCGTTTGCGGAAGTGGAGCGGCACGGGAACGACCGTCTGCACGTCGTCGTAAAGGCCGCTCTCCCGCAGGCAGCGCCCGTACCACCGTCCCATCGCAAGGGCCGCGCGCCACCGGCCCCTGTACTTGAACGCGTGGATCAGCCGCCGCCAGCCGCTGCCGCGCACGAAGAAGAGGAACGCCGAGGCGCGGTGGACGGGCAGCAGGTCGCGGCAGCGCTCCGCGACGGGGTTGTCCGTCTCGCGCCAGTAGCCCGTCAGCGGCGCAGTCGTGCGGCAGAGGGTGCAGACGAAGCGTTCGCCCCGGGCGAGCGGTTCGCCGCAGACGGCGCAGCGCTCCGGAAAGAGGAGCGCACGCAGGTCGCGCAGCCACTCACTGAGGATCGACATTGACCTGCACGGTGACGGTTTTGAAATCTGGATTGGCGAGCAGCGCGGCGATCTGCGCGGAGAGGATGTCGCGGGCCCGCGCCGAGGAGGCGCCGCTCTCGACCTTGAGCAGCAGCCCCAAGAGGTATTCGCCGCGGATGCGGTCGACGGGCGGGGCCATCGGTCCTAACACGCGGCGGCCGAAACGGCTGCGCAGCCCCTCGGCCAGCTGCGCGGCGGCGCGGCGCAGCAGCTCCGGATCGCGGTGGCGCAGCGTGAGGGCCGTCAGCCGCGCATAGGGCGGGTAGAAGAAGGCTTCGCGGTCGGCCAGCTGCGCACGGGCCATCGCCTCGTAATCACCTGCGGCGACCTGCCGGATGACGGGGTGGCCCGGTTCGGAGGTCTGGATAATCACCTGTCCCCCGTCCGAGCGGCGTCCGGCGCGCCCGGCGACCTGCATCATCAGCTGGAACGCACGCTCGGCGGCCCGGAAGTCGGGGTTGTTGAGCAGGTTGTCGGCATTGAGGATGCCCACCAGCGACACCCCGCCGAAGTCGAACCCCTTGGTGATCATCTGCGTGCCGACCAGAATGTCGGTGCGCCCCGCGGCGAAGTCGGCCACGATGGCGTCGAACGCCCGCTCCGAGGTCACGCTGTCGCGGTCGAGCCGCGCCACGCGGGTCTCGGGAAAGAGGCGGGCGACCTCTTCGACGATCTTCTCCGTGCCGAAGCCCATCGGAACCACATCGGTCACCCGGCACGAGGGGCATTTGGCCGGGACAGGCTCGGTGTGGCCGCAGTAGTGGCAGACGAGGCGTTCGCCGCTGCGGTGGTAGGTCAGCGTCACGTTGCACGAGGGGCAGCGGGCGGTCCAGCCGCACTCGGTGCACTCGACGTAGGGCGAAAAGCCGCGGCGGTTCTGGAAGAGCATCACCTGCTCGCGGCGGGCGAGCGCCGCTTCGACGGCATCGAGCAGCGCTTTGTTGAAGTGAGAGTGGCGCTCGCCGCGGCGGGCGGCGCGCAGCGTGTCGGAGACAATGATCGCGGGAGGCCGCGCCTCGCCGTAACGCTCCGTAAGCACGGCGCTGCCGTACTTGCCGCTGCGGGCGTTGACCCACGTTTCCAGCGCGGGCGTGGCGCTGCCGAGCAGCGTGCGGCCGCCGAACAGGCGGGCCATCACCACGGCGCAGTCGCGGGCGTGGTAGCGCGGTGCGGGGTCGGTCTGCTTGTAGCTCGCGTCGTGCTCCTCGTCGACCACCACCAGTTGCAGGTGCTTCAGCGGCAGGAAGATCGCGGAGCGCGCCCCGACCACGAACTCGCCCCCCTCGGAGCGGTTCAGCCGCAGGTAGGTCTCCGTGCGGCGGCGTGCGGTCAGTTTCGAATGGTAGGGGGTGACGCGGCTGCCGAAGATGCGCTCCATGCGCTCGATCAGCTGCGCCGTGAGGGCGATTTCAGGGACCAGCAGCAGCACATCGCCGCCCCGGGCGAGCGTCTCGGCGATCAGGTGGATGTAGATTTCGGTCTTGCCCGAACCGGTGATGCCGTGCAGCAGCGCCGTGCTCTTTCCTCCGGCGAACTGCGCACGGAGCGTCGCAAGGGCCGCTTTCTGATGTTCGGTCAGCTCCGGCAGACGGAAGGCCGCGCCGCCGCGCTCGACGGTGCGCTCGCGCTCCGTACGGCGGATGAACCCTTTGCGGTCGAGCGCATGGAGCACCGCGCCGTCGGCGCGCAGCAGCCGACGCGGAATCTCTCCGGTGGCGATCCGCTCGCCGTCGCCTGCCGAGGCGATCTCCAGCAGGGCTTCGTACTGCTTCGGGGCACGGCGGGCGAGCCGTTCGAACACTTCGTGCAGCCGCTCCTCATCGTGCAGTTCGGGCGCAAGGGCCACGTACCACTCCCGGCGGGGGCGGAACACCTCCTCGGAAAACTCCTCCGCCGAACCGCCCGAGGGCTTCATCAGCGCAGGCAGCGCGCCGCGCATCACCTCGCCCAGCGAGCAGAGGTAGTAGCCGGCGATCCACTCCCAGAGCGCCCGCTGGGGCCCGGAAAGGAGCGGTTCGTCGTAGAGAACCCGGTGGATGGGCTTGATGCGCTTGAAATCGGGCCGCTCCCCGTGGACCCGCCACACCACCCCCGTATAGAACTTGCGGGGACCGAACTGCACGGCCACGGCCTGTCCCACAGCGACCGCCATGCCCTCGGGCACGGCGAACGTGTAGAGAGGCTGCGCGAGCGGCAGCACGATATCGGCATAGCGGGACATGACGTTTTAACGGAGTATAAGGATGCGCCGGAACCGGGCAGGTCCGGCAAAGTCGGGTTCGATTTCGGGTTCGGATCGGAATTAGGTTCCGAGAGCGGATCGGGATCGGGTCCGACGTGCGGGTCAGATCTTGGTAAGCGTCTGGAACCCCTTGCCGTAGACGCCCATCACCGAACCCACGGTCATGAAGGCGTCCGGGTCGATCGACTTGACGAATTTGAGGATCATGGCCGTTTCGCGCTTGCGGCAGACGACCATCACGATCTTCGATTCGGTCTTGGAGTACCACCCCTGCGAGTCGATCAGCGTCACGCCGCGGTGGACGTTCGTCACGATGGCGTCGGCCATCTTCTCGTAGTCGTGCGTGACGATCAGCACCTGGCTCGACTGCTGGTTGCCCGACATGATCATGTCGACCGTATAGCCGAAGACGGCGGTCATGACGTAACCGTAAATCACCGTGTCGATATGAAACCCGACGAGCATCGACGAACCGATGATGACGAAGTCGGAGTAGATGACAATCTTGCCGTAACTGACCGTCCGGTACTTGTTGATGATCATGGCGGCGATGTCCGTACCGCCGGTCGAGCCGCCCTGCATGAAGCACATCGCCACGCCGATACCGGCCAGAATGCCGCCCAGTATAACGGCCAGGATGCGTTCCAGGTGGAGGAAGTCGCCTTCGGGCAGCACCGTCTGCCAGAAGTTCATGCCCAGCGAGATGACGAAGACGCAGAAGACGGTCTTCACGCCGAAGTTCCAGCCGACGATGAATCCGGCCACCAGCAGCAGCACGGCGTTGATCAGAAAGACCATCGTACCGATCTGGATCGAGACGCCGAACCACTCCTCGACGGCGTGGCACAGGACCAGCGACAGACCCGCCGCACCGCCGCCCACGCCCTTGGCGGGGAGGATACAGCCGATCCACGCAAACGAATACAACATCATGCCGACGGCCATCAGGAAATATTCGCGGACGGTCCTCAGCACCACTTCCAGGGTCAGGGTTTTCATAGCTTGCGCGGATTTAAGCGGTTACGGGACAAAGTTAGGAAAAAATTCGCCTTGATATGCTCCCCGCTCCTCCAATCTTTTCTCCAGCAGGGACCACAGCCGCTCGTTGCGCACCAGCCCCCAGTTCGGGCCGTAGTGGTAGCGCGGCGGAGCCTCCGAAGCGAAGCGCTCGACCACCAGCGCGGGCCGCAGGCGGCGCAGCAGGTCGACCACCAGGTCGATGTACGCCTCCAGCTCCCAGAAGCGGTAGCGGGCGGGGTTGCGGTCGTAGTCGGCGGCCATCGCCGTGTCGCGGAAGATTTGCAGCTGGTGGAACTTGACCGTCGTGAGCGGCAGAGCGTTGATGCGCGCGGTCTGCGCCAGCAGCATCTCGTCGCTCTCGCCCGGCAGGCCGAGGATGAAGTGCGCCCCGACGGGGATGCCCCGCTCGGCGGTCATCTCCACGGCCCGCACGGCGCAGGCATAGTCGTGGCCGCGGTTGACGGCGCGCAGCGTGAGGTCCGAGGTCGACTCGATGCCGTACTCCAGCGCCACGTAGCGGTCGCGCGCCAGATGGGCGAAGTAGTCCAGCTTGCGCGCATCGACGCAGTCGGGACGTGTCCCGACGACGATGCCGGCAACAGCCGGATGGGCGAGCGCTTCGTCGTAGACGGCGCGCAGCCGTTCGAGCGGCGCATAAGTGTTGGAGAACGACTGGAAGTAGACCAGGTAGCGCGTCGCCTCGCGGTAGCGGCTCCGGTGAAACTCGATACCCTCGTCGATCTGCTGCGTGACGCTTTTAATGGGCATACAATAAGAGGGGGTGAACGCCCCGTTGTTACAGAACGTACACCCTCCTCTTGCAATGGTTCCGTCGCGGTTGGGGCAGGTGAAGCCCGCGTTGACCGCCACTTTCTGCACGCGGGCGCCGAACAGGCGGCGGAAATACCCCGAATAGGAGTTGTACCGCCTCGTATCGCCCCACGCGTAATTCATCCCCTTACAGTCCCCAGTCAGACGGGTTGTAGGAGCTTTTTGGTGCGGCGGGCACATTGGCGAAGAACGTGTGCCCGGTAAGCTGTTCGAGGTCCGTAATCGACATCATCTCTTTCGAGGTTACCTTTTGACCATGGAGGCTGTTGCTGTGAGCACGCACGAACGCCGCACACATCAGCTCGTCCTTCGTACAGTTCAGCACCGATTTTCCCGTATTGCCTTTTTTCGTACGCAGCACGGCGATGTAGAACATCGTCGGACACGACACGTCGCTGCGTCCGCCGAACTGTATCTTCTTGGGCGATGCCGACACTCCGTAGCCGTCGGTGTAGGACTCGAAATAGGTTCCGATCACCAGGTAGGTCGTATCGGAGCAAACCTTGCCGTCGATCCAGTCCTCCAACGTGTTCCATCCGCCGCCCCCGGTGTTGTATCCCGAGGAGTATTGCGGAGCGATGTTGGAGTAGTAGAAGACCTGCTGGTTGACCTGCGTGGTCGTTTCGCGTTCGGACGAGCCGAGCATATGCCCCTTGTTGCAGCCGCCTCCGACGGTCTTGCTATTGTACTGGATGCCTGCCGGAATGTCGGGGTCCTTCCTATAGGCATTGGTGCGGCCGGTGTTCTTCTGGTAGCAGGCGTGACGCGGAGCAGCCACCCAGACGGGACAGTGGTGCTTGGCACTGAAGCAAACCGTGTAATTGCGCGCCAGATGTCCCTGAACCTTGAAATCGGGACAGATATGGTAAGCGTAATAGTATTCGCTATTAGCTTTCGTAACATCCTCGGACACCAATTCCGGCCAACCCGGATAGCGGGTGGCGACGACGGGATTCCCCGATTCGTCGTAAGTCGTGAACGCCCCGGCCTGGCTCGTGTAGGTCTCCCCGTCGATTACCACGCAGAGGCGGAACGTGTAGCGCGTCGAGGGGGTAAGTCCCGTCAGCGAGGCGCTCTTCGTGCCGGGCTGCGTCGAAGCGACCGCCGCACGCTGATCACCGCCCGTGGGACCGGCATAGAGGAAGTAAACCTCCGACACCGTCTTGGTTCCCGTATAGTCGTAGTCGCAGAGGATCGTGGCGCTGTTCTTGGTCAGCGACACATAGGCCGGCGCAGCGAATGTGGGTTTGGGCTCCGGTTCGGGTTTGTCGCTGCTGCCGCCGCAGACGATTTTCAGTTCCCCGACCTGGCAGGCGGAACCGTCGTTGGCGAGCGTGAAGAAAGCATAGTCGTAATCGGTGCAGTCGAAGACACAGGTCTGCCCCGTAATCTGGGGATGCACTTCGACGCCCGAGGGGCGAATGTCAGCCCGCACACCCAGCGCACGCTGAGGCTGGGTTTGCTCACCCAGCGTCAGCACCAGATCGCCCGTGCCGTTGGTGAAGAGCACCTCGATCCTGCGGATCGGACCCTTGTCCTCGGCATTGGCGATCATACCGGAATTTCTCTTGAACTGGATGTAGTCTTTGCCAGCGAAGACGGCCACGTCGCGTAGCGCATAGTAGTAATCGCCGATCTGCGCGGTCGTGGTCGAGTAGGCCGTCGGCCACCCCGGATCGCTTGCGTTAAGCTGAATTTCGACGGGTTCGGGCTGGGGTTTCGAATCGGCGGCGCGCTGCACGACGGTCACCCGCTGCGCCTCGGCCTGCGGGTAGGTCAGCGTGATGACGGCCGTGCGCTCGGCGCCCTTATTCTCGTCGACATCGAAAGTGAGTTCGCCCTTGACCGTATTGTCGAACGAATGAACCCACCCGTCGGGGCAGGAGGCCTCGACATACGCCCCCTCCACGGGGTTGATGATCGAATAGGTGATCGTGTAGACCCCCTCTGCGGCCACGACCGGCAGGGTGGTCAGGCTGGTGATCTCCAGCACGGTCTCGTCCGGAGCAAGCTCCTTGGTGGTGAAAACGGCCGCGGGGCTTAACACGCGCGACGTGCCCAGATCGAGGTAGGCATAGACCTGATAGGTCGTACGGGGCATCAGTCCCGACAGGCGGCCCCGCAGCAGGTTGCCGTCGGCCGTACAGGCGTCCGCATCGGCGAATACGCCCAAGACGCCCTCGTCGTCGACCGCCGCGTAGGTGAAGCCCGCGTTCGAAGAGGCGAGCACCCCTTCGGCCAATCCCGACTGGCAGACCACTTCCGCGGTCGTTCCGGTCACGGCCGTCGCCTGAGGCTGGCCGAACCACTGATCGTCGCTGTTTCCCGTTTTATCGTCGCTGCACGAGACGAAGGCCACGGTGAGGGCACAGAACAAAACACAAAAAATCTTCTTCATATATTCATTAAAAAATCAATCGCTTCATCTGCCCGCCGAGGGGCTTTTCGCATCATTGCCGCCGGTCGCGGGTCCTGTATCCGACGCATCTGTCCGGCCGGGAAGATCACTCCCGCAGCCGGGAATCTATCCAGATCGTCACGGGTCCGTCGTTGACCAGCGAGACCTGCATGTCGGCCCCGAACTCGCCCGTGGGGACCTCCCGTCCGGTCAGCTCCCCGACGCGGGCCGCGAACCGCTCGTACAGCGGCCGCGACAGCGGTTCGGGGGCCGCCTTGATGTAGGAGGGGCGGTTGCCCTTGCGCGTGGAGGCCATCAGCGTGAACTGACTGACCACCAGCACCTCACCGCCCGCCTGACACACGTCGCGGTTCATCACGCCCGCCTCGTCGTCGAAGATGCGCAGCCGCACCAGCTTGCCCGCCAGGTATTCGACGTCCTCCTCCGTATCGTCCGTTCCCACGCCGAGCAGCACCAGCAGCCCCCGTCCGATCCGGGACCGGACGCGGGAGCCGATGGCGACCGAGGCGCTTTCGACGCGCTGGATAAGCATTCGCATGGTGAGGGAAGATCAGAGTTTTTCGAAAAAGGCCCACAGGTTGTCCCCCGCAGGTACGGGAGCCGTGACCGAGAGGGATTCGCGGCGCACGGGGTGCTCGAACTCCACCCGGCGCGAGTGGAGCGAGATGCCGCCCCCTTCGACCGAGCGCCTGGCCCCGTATTTCAGGTCGCCCCGGATCGGGCAGCCGATCTTGGCGAGCTGGGCACGGATCTGGTGGTGGCGCCCCGTAAGCAGCTCGACGGCCACCAGCGTGTAGTGCGTGGCGGCGGCCAGCGTCTCATAGCGCAGCCGCGCCTGTTTGGCGTCCCCCTTGGGGGCGTCGTAGGCGCGCGAACGGTTGGTGCGGCCGTCGCGCAGGATGTAGTGAACCAGTTCGCCCCGCTCGGGATCGGGCGTCTGCTCGGTCAAAGCCCAGTAGACCTTGCGGATGCGGCCCTCGCGGATCATCTCGTTGAGGCGCACCAGCGCTTTGGAGGTCTTGGCGAAGAGCACCGCGCCGCTCACCGGGCGGTCGATGCGGTGCACCACGCCGAGAAACACCTCGCCGGGCTTGCCGTCGCGGGCTTTGATATAAGCCTTGATCTGATCTTCCAGCGCGCTTTCGCCCGAGGGGTCGGGCTGCACCAGGTCGCCGCAGTGTTTGTTGACGATCAGCAGATGGTTATCTTCGTAGAGGATGTCTTCGGGTCGGAACATTTCGGGGTCGGATCACAAAACAAAGGTGAAGGGGAGCAGCAGCGAGGCCGATTCGACGACGGTCGCCGTGCCGCGGCCGCTCATGACGACCCGCATGGGCACGCCCTGCCGCCGTTCAACGTCGACCATCACCTGCCGGCACTGCCCGCAGGGATAGCACTCGCGCTCCGAGGGGTCGGAAGCGATGGCCAGCGTCTCGATCGGGTCGTCGGCATAGTTGGCCTGGGCATAGAACATCAGCGAACGTTCCGCGCAGAGACCTGCGGGGTAGACTTCGCTTTCGAAATTGCTGCCGTAGAGGACCTTGCCGCTTCTCAGACGCGCCGCAGCCCCCACATGGAACTTCGAATAGGGTGCATGGGCGTTCGCCGTGGCCCGTTCGGCCTCGGCGACCAGCTTGCGGTCCGCCTCGGAGAGTTCCGACAGCTCCGCAAAGTGCTGGTAATTGAAACAAAACTGCTTTTCCATAGCTCCTTTTTCAAAGGGGGTGAATTACAAAGATAGTAAAAATTTGAGAAAGTGAACCTCGAAAATTGTTTTTTATCGCTTTCACATCGCTTCGAAGCCGCATCCGACGCTTTTTCGAACCGGGCGGTTTATAAAAAAGGGACCCTTCGGCGGGTCCCTTTCTTTCGGCCGCGGTCGGGCGGATTACTCCAGCACGAACTTGGCCTGCACGTTGTATTGCAGCTTGATCGTCTTGAAGTCGAGCGGCTCGTCGGCCGTCTCCCCGGCCGCGTATTCGGCCTTGGCGCTGCGCATGACCGCCATATTGTCGTAGAATATGGGCATGATGTTGTTGTTCGAGTCGTAGATGTAGAAGCACTTGCCGATGCTTTGGCCGATGGCGTCGGCCAGCGTGCGGGCGCTCTGCTGTGCGTTGCGGATCGCCTGGACGCGCACCTCGTTCTTGAACTGCTCGATCTGCGAGTGCGACACCTTCAGGATCGAGACGTTGGAGATGCCCAGGTTGTCGAGCGCCTGCCAGACGCGGGCCACCTCGGCCGACGAGGAGAGCTGCAGCTGGTACTTGGCGGTGGCCACCGAGGTCTTCTTCTTGAAGAACTCGCTCGAGAGGTTGGCAACCTTGAGCTGCTTCTCGACGTTCACGCCCAGGCGCTTCAGTGCGGCGATCATGTCGCGCTGCTGGCTCTCGACCGAGATCTTCCCTTTCGAGTCGCGCTCGTTGATGACGATCGACAGGTAAAATTCGTCGGGCGCAACCTCCTTTTCGGCCTGTCCGTTGACCTGGATGTAACTGGGATACGCCTCGTTGTTCTGGGCCGCCGCGGAGAGCGCCATCAGCGCAGCCGCAGCCAGTAAAATCACTCTTTTCATCTTTTCGGTTTTTAGGTAACTGTGCAAATTAAACGCCAGAAACCTCCGAATACTGCATCGTTGGCGGGTCGGTTCACCCCCGTTTCGGGCCGTTTCACCCCGCGAACGGGTTGCCGGCGGCTAATTTTTCCGGGCGGCCTGCCACCGCTTCAGCTCCTTTTTGGTCAGTTCGGCGGTCTGCATCTCTTCGGTCAGCACGGGCGTGTAAACCTGTCCCGACTCGGGAACGAGCGGTCCGGCCGTGGTCATGAAGCGGGGGAAAAGCCGGCGGCGAACGGCATAATCCCGCTCCCAGCTCCCGGCGGGATTGGTCTCCAGCCAGTGAACCTGCACCAAGAGCTTATAGTGCTCCCCGTCGACACTTCCGGCGAGCGCGAGCGGCGTCGAGGGGAAAACCTCGTCGCCCTCCTCCACCAGGATATGGTCGGGATCGAGCGTGATATACCAGGCTGTCGTACCGTCGGGATGCTCGACCTGCAGCGAAGTGTCTTCCGTGGTGAAGCTGGCGTCCGGCTGCCCTTTGCGCTGCTGCCGTTCGATCTGCGTGACCACTCCGCGGCGCATGGCATAGACCGTGTCGCCCTTCACCATCGGGAACATGAAGCCCAGACGCTCCTGTTCGGACTCCGCCTTGCGGTATTTGTCCAGCACATTGACGGTGCGGATCACCCGCTGCGGACGGAGCGTGGAGCAGGGCATGCGGTAGACGAAAGCCGTGTCCACCTCGGGGTCCAGCACCCCGTAGTAGTAGCGCCAGGAGTAGTTGTAACCCACGCCGTAACTCTCGTCGTCGGCCTTGAGGCTCAGAAACCGGTAAGCGTCGCTATAAACCTTGAATTTATGCAGCCCGACGGATACGTTGCGGCAGTTGTACAACTCCTTCAAATCGATCAGAACGGTCATCGTACCGGGACGATCCTTGTCTTCGAGGATGAAGTCGACGGACTTTCCGCCGGGTGCTTTTTCGACCCGGATACGCGGCTTGGCGGTCGATGCGGCGACCGCCAGCACGAAGAACAGACAGAGGTAAATTCGTTTCATATCGGTAGTTAAACGGTTAAAAATTTGTTTTTCGCGTGGAGAGGATTGTCTTGCGGCTCTTTGAGCGCGCGGGCCGCAGCCTCGGCTGGCGGAGGCCCGCTCTACGCGTGCACTCCGCAGGCTGCGTCCGAGTACTTTCCGCAAGCACGTCCCTGGCAGGCTGTCCAATCCTTTATTAACCCCTGCGGCGCAAAGCGCCGCACCCACTCGCGCACTTCTGAAAACGGCGGGACTTGCGGCCGGCCGACGCCGAGCGCCCGGAACGAGCGTGCGATATGCTTTAGCTTTCGTGCCCGTTCAGCGAGGAGGAGGACGGCCGACCGTCGTTTTCTGCGTGCGCGGTTCTTTCGCCCTTTCTTGTGAAGAAAGGGCAGGAATGTCCGGCTCGAAGAGCCGCGGGCCGCAGCCTCCGGGCGCGGAGGCCCGCTCAGCGCGTGCTCTCCGCTGGCTGCCGCCCGAAAACTTTCCGCAAGTGTATCCACGCAGGCTACCAGCCGAATCTACCTTTAATCAACCCCTGCGCGCAAAGCGCAGCACCAACCCGCGCACTTCTGGAAACGGCAGAACTTGCGGCCGCCCTTTCAGCGGCGGACGAGCTTCACGACATTCTCCACATGGTGCGTATGGGGGAACATATCCACCGGCTGCACCGCTTCGACCCGGTAATCGGCGTCCAAAAGCGCCAGATCGCGGGCCTGCGTCGCAGGGTTGCAGCTCACGTAGACGATCCGGCGGGGTGCGGCGCGGCGGATCACCTCCAGCACCGGCTCGTCCACGCCGGCACGCGGCGGATCGAGGATAATCACGTCGGGGCGTCCGTTCGCGGCCACGAAGTCGTCGTCGAGCACCGCTTTCATGTCGCCCGCAAAAAAAGTCGCATTGGCGATGCCGTTCAGCGCGGCGTTCGTCTTCGCATCGGCGATCGCCTCGGGAACGTACTCGATCCCCACCACGCGGGCGCAGCGTCCGGCGCAGAAGAGGGCGATCGTGCCCGTTCCCGTATAGAGGTCGTAGAGCACCTCGTCGGGGCGGAGGTCGGCGAACGTGCGGGCCACTTTATACAGTTCGTACGCCTGCGCCGAATTGGTCTGGTAAAACGATTTGGGTCCGATGCGGAAACGCAGCCCCTCCATCTCCTCCACGATGTGGTCGCGGCCCCGGTAGAGCACCGGAGAGAGGTCGCCGACCGAATCGTTGAACTTCTCGTTGACGATATAATAGAGCGACGTGATCTGCGGAAAACGGTCCGTCAGGTGGTCGAGCAGGGCTTCGATCTTCGCCCGGTCGTCCGCGCCGAAGATCACGACGACCATCACCTCGCCCGTGGAGGCCGTGCGCACGATCATGTTGCGCATCAGCCCCGTATGGTTGCGGGCATTGTGGAACGTATAGCCGTGCTCCAGGCAGAAGCGCTTGGTTTCGAGCCGGATGTCGTTCGACGGGTCGGGCTGAAGCCAGCATTTTCGGATGTCGAGCACCTTGTCGAATAGGTTGGGGATGTGGAAGCCGACGGCCGGTCCGGCCTCGAGATCGCTGCCCGCGGCCACCTCCTCGCGCGTAAGCCAGCGGCGGTCGGCAAAGGTGAATTCGAGCTTGTTGCGGTACAGCTGCGTGCGCGCAGAACCCAGACAGGGGACGATCGGAGGCAGCTCGATCTTCCCGATGCGCGCAAGCTGGTCGCGGACCTGTTCGGTCTTGAAGCGCAGCTGCTCCTCGTAGGGCAGGTTCTGCCACTTGCAGCCGCCGCAGACGCCGAAATGCTCGCAGAACGGCTCGGCGCGCAGGGGCGAGCGCTTCACGTAGCGGGTCACGTAGCCCTCCATGTAACGCCGCCGCTTGGAGCGGATCTGCACGTCGACTACGTCGCCCGGAACGGTCATCGGCACGAAGACCACCACGTCCTGCCAGCGCCCCATCGCCTTGCCCTCCGCGGCGAGCGTCGTTATTTCAAGCCCCTCCAGCAGGGGATAATTCGCTTTTTTTCTTGCCATAAGGTTGAGTTTGTAGCTCTGTTAAATTATTTATCCGATCTTGCTTGGGCCGGTCCCGCTCGCGGCCTCAGGCCGCGTTAACGATTCTGATCCCACCCCGCCCCTCCCGGGGAGGGGCGAAGAACCTCAGATACAAAAATTTCCCTTTCATGTCCGGTTTTGCGGCTCGAAAAGCCGGTCGGGCCGCAGCCTCCGGGTTGCACAGGTCCGCCGGTCGCGCCCCGCAGCAGGCCGCCGCCGCAAATCCGAAAGCAAATATAACTCTTTTTCGCTATTTTTCCGCCTTTTTCTCCTGCGCGCGCCGATGCACGCCGCCCAGCCAGAAGCCCAGCGCGAAGGGCACGCCCAGCAGCACGAGCATCCCCAGCACCAGGTAGAGCACCACGCGCCCGACCAATCCCGGCACGGCATCGAGAGCAGTCTGCACCAGTTCCCCGGCCGAGCGGCGCAGTTCGTCGACCAGCACCTCGCGTTCGCGTGACACGTAGCACTGCAACTCGCCCCGCTGGCGGTCGAAATCGGCGAACGCGTTGTCGACCGAAGCGTTGATCGCCCCGATCAGCTGCGACGCCTGCGCACCGAACTCGGAGAGCATCCGGTCCGAAATTTCGGGCAGGTGCTCGGCCACGACCACCAGCCGGTCGAACCCGCGCTCGAGCGAGTCGAGCTGCGCTCCGAGCCGCGTGCGCAGGCTGTCCTGCTGCCACTGCATCTCCAGCATATCCTTCGACCAGCCGACGCTGCTGGAGAGCTGCTGGGTCTGTCCGCTCAGCCGGTCGTTGACATCGGCGATCACCTCGGCGATCGAACCCGTCGCATAGGCGTGCTCCACCCCGTTGCGGTGGAGGAACTCCATCCACGCCAGGGTCGTATTGGCCGCCGCGTCGTCGGCTCCGGAGAGCGGATTGTCGCGGACATACTCCCCGACGAAGCGCTCCATAAGCGCATACCGCTGCGCATCGAGCACCTCGCGCGCCAGCTCCCCGGCCCGCCGGTCCAACCGTTCGGCAGCCGCCCTTGCCAGCGGGCTTTGCGCCCCGAACAGCAGCGAGTCGGGCATCACCGCGAAACCCTCGTGCATACGGCGGCAGAGAATCCACAGGTCGGCCAGCGCCACATCCGGAATCCCCTGCATGGCGGCCGTCACGCCGGCGCGCGTAGCCCGTATCTTCCAGCGCACGGCGGCCAGCCGCGTTTCGAGGCCGGGCGCAGCGGCGACGATCGAATCGGCCGTACGGGTTACTTGGGCGGCCATATCGTAATAGAATCCGCGGGTCATCACCCTTACGTTCATCTCCTGCGCGGAGAGCGGGTCCCCCGTAGCCACCGCGACCTTCAGCAGCGAACAACCCGTCAACGCCGCGGCCGCCAGCAGCGCCGCAGCCACCGCACACACATTCCTTCTCATCCTCTCTCTGTTTCAAAAGACCCGTCCGGGTCCGGTCATTTAACGTTTTTAACCGGCTAAAGGTAGGCAAAATCCGGCAAAAAAGCACTATCTTTGCCTCAACACGAATTTGACAAAACATACCTGCCATGCTGAAAATCGCCTGCCTTACCTTCAACCCCATCCAGGAAAACACCTATGTTGTTTGGGACGACACCCTGGAGTGCATCGTCATCGACGCCGGGAACAGCAACCCGCGCGAGGACGCCGCACTGGACAACTTCATCCTCGAGAAGGGGCTGAAACCTGTGCTGGCCGTCAATACGCACGGCCATTTCGACCATACGCTCGGCGTCGAGCACCTCAAGCAGCGTTACCATATCCCCTTCGCCCTCGCGGGCAAGGACCGCTTCCTGCTGGAGGGGGCTTCGGCGAGCGGCTCGGTCTTCGGCATCGCCGTCGGGAAACTGCCCGAACCGGAGATCGACCTGGACCGAACCGACGAAGTGCGTTTCGGGAAGACCATCCTGCGCGTGATCCGAACGCCGGGCCATACGCCGGGCCATGTGGCCCTCTACGAACCCGAATCCAAATCGCTCTTCACGGGCGACACGCTCTTCCGCGAGTCGATCGGCCGCACGGACCTGCCGGGCGGCGACTATTCGTGGATCATGCGCTCGATCCTCGAACAGATCGTCCCGCTGGGCGACGAGGTGAAGGTCTACCCCGGTCACGGCCCCGAAACCACGATCGGCCACGAGGTGATCTACAACCCCTTCGTCGTCGAAGTGCTGAACGAAGAGGTGAATTACCGGGAATAAACCCGTCATCGATGAAAAGGCTGCTTACCCCGATCTTTCGCTTCCGACCGCTGCCAGCGCGGCGTTCCGCCGCGTTTATAAGGCTGACCTACCCCCGCCTCAGGCAGGGGGTTTGCTCCGCTTGCAGCGGAGAATCGGGATTCGGAAGGTGTGCGAACTGTACCTCGATCCGCTTGATATGACAACCCTTATTCATAAACTGCTCTACCGAACGCTGCCGCTCGAGGGTTACCTGCGGGCCGTGAGCCGCCTGTTCTTCCTCTGGCAGCGGCTCGGCATCGGACGCCGCGCACCCGCCACGGAGTACGTCTACCACCTTGCGCGATTGGTGCGCAAGGGCGACGTTTGCATCGACATCGGTGCGAACCTGGGCTACTACGCCCGCACGCTGGCGCGGCTGGTCGGCCCCGCCGGCAAAGTCTATGCCGTGGAACCCGTGCCGCCGATCCTTCGGGTACTGCGCCGCAACCTGCGCCGCTGCCGCAACGTCGAGATTCTGCCCTATGCGCTCGGCGAGGAGGAGCGGACGATCACGATGGCCAACGACTCGGTCCGCGAAACGGGCTATTTCGGTACGGGCCGCAACTTCGTCGATGCGGACGGGACCGCCGAAGCCTTGCGCTTCGAAGCCCGCATGCGGCGCGGCAGCGAGTTGTTCGGCACCCTGGAGCGGCTCGATTTCATCAAGTGCGACATCGAGGGGTACGAGACGGTGGTCATGCAGCAGATGCGCCCCCTACTGGAGCGCTTCCGACCCACGGTGCTCATCGAGACGGGCGGCGCGAACCGGCCGCAGATCGTCGCGCTCTTCGAGCAGTTGGGCTACGCGGGATTCACCCTCGACGACGGCCGCGAAGTGCCGCTGAACGACGGCAACGAAAAAGACATTATTTTCCGCCATGCGCATTGATATTATCACGGTGGTTCCGGAGGTCGTCCGCTCGCCGCTCAGCGAGTCGATCCTCAAACGGGCCCAGGAGAAGGGGCTGGTCGAGATCGTCGTCCACAACCTGCACGACTACGCCCACGACAAACGCAAAACCACCGACGACTACCCCTTCGGGGGCGAAGCGGGGATGGTCCTCAAGTGCGAACCGGTGTTCGAAGTGATTGAAAAACTCCTTTCGGAACGGGACTACGACGAGGTGATCTACACCTCGCCCGACGGGGTCCGCTACGACCAGCACGAGGCCAACCGCCTCTCGACGCTCGGCAATATCATCATCCTCTGCGGCCACTACAAGGGCATCGACCACCGCATCCGCGAACACCTCATCACGCGCGAGCTGTCGGTGGGCGACTACGTGCTCACGGGGGGCGAACTGGCCGCCTGCATCATCGCCGACTCGGTGGTAAGGATCATCCCCGGAGCCATCGGCGACGAGGCTTCTGCGCTGACCGACTCGTTCCAGGACAACCTGCTCGCCCCGCCGGTCTACACGCGGCCTGCGGAGTTCCGCGGCTGGCGGGTTCCCGACGTGCTGCTCTCGGGCAACTTCGCCGAGATCGAGCGCTGGCAGGACGAGCAGGCGTGGGAGCGCACGAAGCGCCTGCGGCCGGATCTTTTAGAATGAAGAATTAAGAATTAGAATTCCGCATAAATCCGATTCTTGCGATCGATACGACGGAACCGGAAACGAGGCTCCGACCCGCGGAAGCGGTCCGGCCGAACCGAAAAGGAAAGACATACCTCTATGAAATACTACCTCATCGCCGGCGAGCCTTCGGGCGACCTGCACGGCGCCAACCTGATCGAAGGGCTGAAAAAGGCCGACCCCGAAGCGCAGTTCCGCTTCTGGGGCGGGGACCACATGGCCGCGGCGGGCGGTGCGGAGAACCTGCGCAAACACTACCGCGAAACCTCCTTTTTCGGAATCGTTCAGGTGCTCAGAAACCTCTGCACGATCCGCCGTCAGATGCGCGAATGCCAGCAGGACGTGGCGGCCTACGCCCCCGATGCGCTGATCCTGATCGACTACCCCGGGTTCAACATGAAGATGGCCCGCTGGGCGCACGACAACGGCATCCGAACCCTCTATTACATCGCCCCCAAAGTATGGGCATGGCGCGAGTGGCGCGTGAAGGCGATTCGCAGATACGTCGACCGGCTCTTCATCATCTTCCCCTTCGAACGGGACTACTTCCCCCGCCACGGCATCACGCCCGTTTTCGAGGGCAACCCGCTGGTCGACGCCATCGAGGCGCGGCGACCGGCGCTGCCGGCGGCTGAAGAGTTCCGCCGCCGCAACGGGCTGGACAAGCGGCCCATCATCGCCCTTTTGGCCGGCAGCCGCCGGGGTGAAATCCGCGACAACCTGCCGCTGATGGTCCTGCTGTCGAAGCGGTTCCCGGAGCACCAGTTCGTCGTGACCGCCGTGCCGTGGATCGACCGCACGCTCTACGACCGCTACCTCGACGGCAGCGGCATCCGCTGCGTCTCGGACCAGACCTACCAGACGCTTGCCGCCGCGGAGGCCGCCGTGGTGACCTCCGGCACGGCGACGCTCGAAACCGCCCTGCTGGGTGTTCCCGAAGTAGTGGTTTACCGTACGCTGTGGTTCCAGGTCAAGTTGCAGCCCTACGTACTGAAAGTGCCGTGGGTGTCGCTGGTGAATCTCAACCTCGGGCGCGAGGCGGTCGCCGAGATCATCCAGTCGGACCTCTCGGTCGGGCGCGCCGAACGCGAACTGCGCTCGATCCTGCCCGGCGGAGAGAAACGGACGCAGATGCTCGCCGACTTCGATGAGCTGCGCACGGTGATCGGCGAACCCGGAGCCAGCGACCGGTTCGCGCGCCGCATGGTCGAAGAGCTGAAACGATGAATCGATGGGGGGGGGTCCAGGCAGTTATCTCCGTCCTGCTGCTCGCATGCGCCGTTTACGTCTACCTGCGCCCGCAGCATATCTCGACGCTGAACGGCTATTCCGAGGAGCAGCTCCGGAACGTCGACCTGCGGAAAGTCCGCCGCACGGCGGGAGGAGGTCTCGCGCTGCTGGCCGTAGTGATCGGAGGCGGAAGCTGGCTGCTGTCCCGGGCGGGGGTCGCCGACGCGACACTCACCGTGCTGGGCATCATAGTGATTTTCGCAGGGGTTATCACCCTCATGGCCCGCGTCGAAACGTTCAACCGAAACAGATAATACCATGAAGATCATCTGCATAGGACGCAACTACGCCGCGCATGTCGCGGAGCTGCACGACGGCGGGACGATCCCGCCGGAACCGCTCTGGTTCCTCAAGCCCGACACGGCGCTGCTGCGCAACAACGACCCGTTCTACATTCCGGCCTTTTCGCAGGAGGTGCACTACGAATGCGAACTGGTGGTGCGCATCAACCGCGTGGGCAAGGCGATTGCCGAGCGATTCGCCCGCCGCTACTACGACGAGGTGGGCCTTGGCATCGACTTTACGGCCCGCGACCTGCAGCGGGAGGCGATCGCCGCAGGGCTGCCGTGGGAGCGGGCCAAGGCGTTCGACCACTCGGCGGCCATCGCCCCGCACTTCGTGCCGCTCGCCGAGCTGGGCGGCGACGTGCAGGCGTTGCACTTCGCACTCGCGGTGAACGGCGAACGGCGGCAGACGGGCGACACGGCGCAGATGCTCTTTACGGTCGACCGCCTGATCGCCTCCGTGTCGCAGTACATGACCCTGCGCATGGGCGACCTGCTCTTCACGGGAACGCCCTCGGGCGTGGGCGCGGTGCATCCGGGCGACAACCTGCGCGCCGAACTGGAAGGAAGAACCCTATTGGATTTCGACATTCGCTGATATGCTGCTCAAAGACAAACTCGAACCCTACCGCCTGCTGCTCGCCTCGCAGTCCCCGCGCCGGCGGGAGCTGATGACGGGCTGCGGCCTGCCCTACGTGATGGCCCCGAAATACGACTGCGCGGAGATTTACCCCGACAGCCTGCCCGCCGAAGAGGTTCCGTGCTACCTCTCGCGGCTTAAGAGCGAGGCCTGTCCCGAACCGCTCGGTGCGCGCGACATCCTGCTCACGGCCGATACGGTGGTCGTCTGCGACGGGGAGGTGTTCGGAAAACCCCGCGACCGGGCAGCGGCTGCGGCGATGCTCCGCCGCCTCTCCGGCCGGAGGCATACGGTCGTCTCGGGCGTCACGCTGCGCTCGCCGGAGCGGCTGCACACCTTCTCGGCCGAAAGCGGCGTCTTTTTCCGCGTGCTGACCGACGAGGAGATCGCCTACTACCTCGACAACTTCCGCCCTTACGACAAGGCGGGGTCGTACGGCATCCAGGAGTGGATCGGTTACGCCGCCATCGAGCGCATCGAAGGCTCGTTCTACAACGTGATGGGGCTGCCCATCCAGAAAGTATACGTCGAACTCGAAAAATTCTTAGACCGATGAAGAAACTCGCCGCACTCATTGCCGCCTGCTCGCTGGGCCTCGCCGCCGCGGCGCAGGAGGGATTCGTTCCGCTGGAAAAGTGGGACTATACGGCTTTCTGCTCCTATACCAACCTCCACCCCATGCAGGTGGTCGGGGCCGACAACAACTGGCAGATTATGTGGGCGCTGCGGACGGCCGGAACCTCGCGCGACCTTGCGGCGCAGGGCATCCCCTGCACCCGCAGCCAGCTGATGCTGCTCGCAACCCAGCGCCTGCTCACGCGCACGGAGGAGGGGACGCTGAAGACGGCCGTGCCGATCCTCGACAGCCTTGCGACCATGCGGCTGCGGCGCGCCGCGACGGCGACCGCCGCAGCGATGTACGAGGAGCTGGAACCCGAACTGCGGGCGTTCGCCGGGGAGCTGACCCGGGAGGGGTTCGGCGACAACACCTTTTCCGTCCTCTTCTCCCACGTGCTCGACGGCACGGTCTGGGAAGAGTTCGACCGGCGGAAAGTCGTGCATTACGACGGAGACGGATCGGGAGTGTGGAGCGGCTGCCTCTGGTTCTGCTATCCGCGCAGCGAGGCTTTCCGGCCCGGGACCAACACCCTCTCGTCCGACGGACAGTATGCGCTTCACGTCAACTGGGCGGACGGCGACCCCGCATTCGCAGGCCGCATCTACGCGGACGATGCGCAGCGCTTTTTCCGCCAGTCGCTCGCCCGCGAAGAGATCGACAGCGCGGCGACTGCCGTCGGGCGCGAACTGGGATTGCTCAAAGAGGGGCGGCTGGCCGTCCCCGTCATCCGGCGCAACGGTCCGCTCTCGAAGCGGGTCGAGCGGCTCACCCGCTCACTCTGCGAGGCGTTCCTGCGCCATACCGACCTGCGGCAGGTCCGGGAATCGACCGGATGCGATAGCGATGCGGACGCCGCACTGATCCTCTACCACGAAGTGATGTGGCAGCTGAGCGACCGCCTGCTCGCAAGCGGCGTCGTGCGTCTGCCGCACCTGTTCGCCGACCCGGCGCACGCCGTGCCGGGCGATATGTCCGCCGTATGTTTCATCACCGCCGAATAACTTTCAAAACCATGTTCAAACGTACCTTACTGACCCTCGTATTCGCCTTGTCGCTCTTCGCAGTGCGTGCCGACGAAGGCATGTGGCTGCCGAGCCTGATCGCCGAACGCATCGACGACATGCGCGCGAAAGGCTTCCGCCTGACGGCCGAAGACATCTACTCGATCAACCGCGCCTCGATGAAGGACGCCGTGGTGCTCTTCGACGGCGGCTGCACGGGCGAGCTGGTCTCCGCCGAGGGGCTGCTGCTGACCAACCACCACTGCGGCTACGACGCCATCCAGGCGCATTCGAGCGTCGAGCACGACTACCTCACCCACGGCTATTGGGCCCGTTCGCGCGCCGAGGAGCTGCCCAACAAGGGGCTTAACGTCCGCTTCCTGGTGCGCATGGAGGAGATCACCGACCGGCTGGCCGCGGGCGAGCAAAAGGAGGAGATCATCCGCGCCGCCGAAGCCGAAGCTCCCGGCTACAAGGCCTCCGTGGAGCAGATGTACTACGGCAACCAGCAGTTCCTGTTCGTCTACGAGCAGTTCGACGACGTGCGGCTGGTGGCCGCGCCGCCCTCGTCGATCGGCAAGTTCGGGGGCGACACCGACAACTGGATCTGGCCCCGCCACACGGGCGACTTCTCCGTCTTCCGCATCTACGCCTCGAAGGACAACCGTCCCGCGGCCTATTCGCCCGACAACGTGCCCTACCGTCCCAAGCGCCACTTCACGATCTCGACCAAAGGGGTAAAAGAGGGCGACTTCACGATGATCTACGGCTTCCCGGGCAACACGCAGGAGTACATTCTGTCGGACGCCGTGCGGTACATCGCCCAGCGCTCCGACCCGGCCAAGATCGCCATCCGCTCGGGCCGCCTCGACATCATCGCCGCGGCGCAGGCCGCCGACCCCGCGCTGCGCATCCACTACGCCGCCAAGCACGCCACGATCGCCAACGCCTGGAAGAAGTGGCAGGGCGAGGTGCTGGGCATCACCCGCCGCGGCACGATCGACGCCAAACAGGACTACCAGACGCGTTTCGGCATGTGGAGCGCCGAGCACCCCGAGTATGCCGTATTGCTGAAACTCCTATCCGAGTACACCCGGATCGAGGACGCCTACTTCGCCTACGAGATCACGCGCGAAACGCTCGGCACGCTGCCCGAGAGCTACACGCCCGAGGAGCGGGCCGAGGAGTGCTTCGCCCGACGCAAGCCCACCGAGCAGGCCCTCTGGCGACACGCATTCCGCGAGTACCTGCGTTGCACGCAAGTCTACCGCGTACCGGCTTTCATCGACGGCATGGTCCGCCACGGGTGGTCGCCGGAAGCATACGCCGACGAGCTTTTCGAGGCCGTCTGGGCCGGAACCGACAGCGTGGCCATGCAGGAGGCCACGCGGCTGCGACAGGACACCAAACGCATGCTCGACCATATCAAGTGGCTGCTGGGTGATGTTTCGCTGCGCAACCTCAACAGCAAGGTACTCAACGAGTACTACAAGACGTATGTGCGCGGCCTGCGCGAGTGGGACCGCGAACGGGCATTCTACCCCGACGCCAACCTGACGCTGCGCGTGGCCTACGGCTCGGTCGAAGGGTACGAATACGCCGACGGCGAGTACCACAAGCCGCAGACGACGCTCGACGGGATCATCGCCAAGGACAACCCCGAGATCTACGACTACGACATTCCGCAGGCGCTGCGCGACCTCTACGCCTCGAAAGAGTACGGACGCTGGGCAGTCACCGTCGACGGGCGCAAAACCGTTCCCGTCTGCTTCCTGGCCACGAACCACACCACGGGAGGCAACTCCGGATCGCCCGTGCTCAACGCGCAGGGCGAGCTGGTGGGCATCAACTTCGACCGCACGTGGCGCTCGACGATGAGCGACATCGCGTTCGACCCCGCGATCTGCCGCAACATCGCTGTGGACATCCGCTACGTGTTGTTCGTCATCGACCGCATCGGCGGCGCGGGGTATTTGATCGATGAAATGACGCTGCGCTGATCTGGGCGGATTCGACCGTTCCGATATATATTACCCGACCGGGCGCGGCTGTCGGCGATGGCTGCCGCGCCCGGTCTGTCTGAATAGTCGAGGTAAGCCGTGGCCGACAAATCGCGGATATTCTCCCGAAAAATTTGGCGGAATGAAATTTATCCGCTATATTTGCACACCCGAAATCCGAAAGGAGATCAAAGCCCAGGTGGTGAAATTGGTAGACACGCTACTTTGAGGGGGTAGTGAACATTAGTTCGTGCAAGTTCGAGTCTTGTCCTGGGCACTGAAGCAACTCGTTGGAGAAATCCGACGAGTTGCTTTTTTTACCCGAAGGGATTCAATATATTGTTCCTGTTTCCCATTTTGAAATCACATTATTCATAAATATTGCGCTAACTCGTAAACTTAACATTATCTTTATCCTTAGGATGGTATTTATTTTTGGGCGTTGCGAACATTTATTAAACTCTAAGATGAAAAAATTACTGTTCTGTCTTTTCGTATGCAGCTCTCTATACAGTTGTGGGTACTATACGAAAACAGCGGATGGAAAACGAAAGAAAATATCCAGACAAGAATATAAAATAAACAAATGGAGTGAATGCGTAACAAATAAAATCGAGGAACAGTTAGGTATAAACGAAATTCAAGATAGTCTCTTTTCGATTGTAATGGAAAAGAAAGATGATGAACGGACATTTTATCTCTTAGATTCTCTTGGCAGGTTGATTGATTCAGTGTATAAGGTTCAGTACATCGATCAAGATACGGTAGGGGCATCTAAGCTATTTTATTCCGTTTTCAGTAAGGAAATGCGAAAAGCGATCAGAGAATATGTTGACTGTCTGAAAATAGATGGATTCGGGCAAGTTTGGATTCTCTTTTATGAAAAAGACAGAATAAATTATTTTTATTTGATGTCCGGTCCCATTCTTCCGACGGACGCTGATGGATATGCATTGTATAACAATGAAATCCAGATAGCGGTTTTCGATCATAAAGAAGTAGCGAAAGAAGTGCTTCGGATAAAAAAGATGAAAAAATTCCCTTATAACAAATTTATCCAAATCTATTATTCAACAGATGCGGTATTCGATGGTCCCTTGGATGTGTATAGGATTGTTGATAAGGACTCTATCCAATTGATTGGTCGTGGATATTTGGATCGTGATAGAAATTTTTATCCTGCTGATGGTTCAAAACCCACGAAATCAACATCAGGATGATGCCAAAGGAAAAGTGTAGGTCGGACACCAACAGAGTTCATCATAATTTTGAGGTTGACCGCAGCCTGAAGAACAATGCGAAGCACGAACGGGTTATTCGTCAAAACGATCCGGATGCGATTTATGAGAAAGAAATATTAGACTATTGAGCCATGATAAACAGACGATTCACCTTTCTAAAGGCCGGTATCGATCAGGTAAAAGAGGCAATTTTATCCCGGTACAAAACAAGCCAACTTAATTACGAAGTATGCTACGCTCCTCTTACCTTCCAATTTAAAAAGAGGATTTCGTTCCGTGCCTCGGAAACCGAACTGATACTCTGGCAGCCGGAAAATGCTTGCGGGACGGCCATGTTCGGCAATCTTCAGGATGGCTTTGACACTTTGGGGTACAATATCAACCGTTGTTTTCATATCGAGTTGACTCGGATAAGTCTCTCGCTCGAGGATGAAACGGGAGAGTTCAATTATGCCCCGTTCTATAAATTTCAGCATTTTTATCCGGACGGAAGGGAGCGCTACGTGCGGGTCATGTGGGATAACCGTTGGGAATTCTGGGAAAAGGGAGAGCCGATGGCGTTCGAACAGACCGAGAAGTACAACGAGCGTATCCGTCGCAAACGATTGACGAACGATATGGTGCTGGACTATGTCAAAGCGCTTGGATGGGACCTTCGCGACCCTCGTTTCTGGACGTCCCAAAGAGATGCTTGTTTTATTAAAACTATGATGAATAAATGAGTGGGTACTTGGGTAAAATATACTAACGCTTGTGAATGATGAATTATGAAAATATCAATATTCTAATTAGTCGTAAGCTTTTTAAAGGCTTGCAACTCGAAACCTAAACAACCGACAACAGATAATGCTTCAATTTCTGATATCTAAGAACTTATACGGTTTTTGGGTTGGCATATTGACAGTCTTCCTGAATTTGACCATTCATCCCTTACAAAAAACAGTTTAGGGAGATGAAGATAAGACCTTGAATTGGTTTTCGATGAATTATAGTGTGGTAGAGAATTAGTGCTGTGCATGGAATCCAATCGGGTAAGTCCCGATACCCTCTGCCGAATTACAATTTTGTCAACTTTAATTTAAACATTCGGTATATCCGTGCGACAGCAGTACGGTAACGTCAAAGATTTACTTGATTCAACAATTCCATCCTTCTCTGATGGGGAATTATTCCTGAAATTGAAGCGTGTTAAGGATATATTAGTACAATTCGGGGTTAATGAAGATAAAAAGTTCCCTTTAGACACGAGGATTGGATTCTAAACTATATGCGTAACTGTCATAATACAATGATGCTACATTTATTTCGGTGCAATTCTCCTACCCCACCCGATAGATATTCCGCCCTTTCCAGAGCTGGCGCCGGCGGCGTTTGCGGTCGGAGGCCGTGAGGACGATCCATCCGAGAAAAAACTGCTGGGGAATCATGAGCATCAGGTTGGAGGCCACCGACTGGCGGCTCGCCGAACTGACGAAAACGCGGATCAATATGATAGTCAGCAGGTAAAGCAGGCCCGCGAAAACTCCCAATCCCGCGAAAACGACGAACGGAGCCGCCGTGGTTGCGGCAAGGAAGAGGTAACAGACGGTTTCGCTGCCGCCGAAGAAGCTGAAAACGCTCCGCGAAAGGCCCCCGACCGAGTCGCGCAGCCCCTCGTACATGGTGCAAGCAACATCGTCGTCGCCCAACAGCACGGCTACATGCCGTCCACAGCGCTTGTAATAGCGGGCGACAGCCATGTCCTCGACCGCCGACCGACGGAGCGTGCGGTGCGGCTGGAGGGTGCGGTAGACCGCCGCGTCGAAAAAAAGAAACTGCCCGTTCGCCGCGCAAAGCGCCTCCTGCGGCGAGCGGCGCACGGCCGCGAGCGGAAGCAGGCTCAGCAGAATCCAGTTCATCAGCGGCACGGTCAGGCGCGTTCCCGGAGCGGACATCCGCTGCCGCGGAAAGAGCGAGAGCAGGTCGACCCCCGTCAGCCCGACATACCGCAGCGCCCGCACGACGGCCTGCCCGCGGATGCGGACGTCGGCATCGAGAAACAGCAGGCAGCGGCCCGCGGCCTGCTGCGCCAACCGGTAGCAGGCGTGGTTCTTCCCCTGCCACCCCGCCGGAAGCTCCCCGCCCGCAATCAGCCGCACCCGCCGATCCACCCGGGCACAGCGGCGCACGACGGCTGCCGTTGCGTCGGTCGAGCGGTCGTCGTAGACGATGATCTCGCGGATGCCCGTCCGCTCGGCGGCGAGGTCCTCCAGCAGGCGGCCGATCCGCCGCTCCTCGTTGCGGGCCGGGATGAGCACCGAAACCTCCGGCGGTGCGGCGCACTCCGTCCGGCTGCGGGGCAGATAGGGTTTGCCCGCCCAATTCACGAAGCTGACGACCAGCCGCGCCAGGCCGAACGCGAACAGTATCCACCCCAGCACGATCATAACGCGCACTGGCGCTCCCTGCACGCCGCATAGAATCGTTCCCACTCACGGCGCAGCGCCTGCGCATCGGCAAGCTCCTGTCCGGGCAGCGTCCGGAAGTAACCGTCCAGACGCGGTTTTCGCTCCGCCCCGTAATCGGTCAGGTTGACGTTGAGCACCACGTCGCACGCACCCCCGATCCGTTCGAAGAGACGGCCCGCGCCGGCCTGAAAGGCGGGTGTCGGGAGGTGCATGCTTTCGACCGCACCCTGCGGAAAAATTAACAGCATATTGTCCGGTGAGCGGAGCACCTGCGCGCAGTAATCGAGCGTTTCCAGCAGGCTGCGGCTGTTCTTCCGGACCGAAAAACAGCCGCAGCGGGCCAGCAGGGGGTGCTTGGCCAGCTGCTCTTCGAGCATCATCACGTAGAGTTTGCGGCGGAAAAAGGCCCGGTTGAGCCGGTATTGGATGAAGCCGTCCCACCAGCAGAAGTGGTTGGCCAGCATCAGGATCGGCTCCCCGCGGTCGGTTCCCTCGCCGCGGAAGCGAATCTCGCGGAACGCCCTTTGGAGCAGCGGCCCGGCATACAGCTGCGCGATCAGCGCACCGGTAAAGGTATGACGGGCCGGAATCATGCGGGAAAGAGTTGCGCCAAAAGGCCGATCAGGAGGAAAAAGAGCATCTGCAACCCGAACAGCACGCGGGCCGTGCGGTTGTCGCTGCGGATGCCTGCCGCTTCGAACCCGGCGTGGTAGATCACGGACGCGGCGAACCAGACGACGAAGTTGCGCAGCGGCGCGTATCCGTCCTCGAACCGCCACATCCGCATCGGAGCGGCGGCCCACTCCAGCGCCAGATCGTAACCCACCATCAGCAGGCTCGCCGCGACGATGCGCAGCAGCGGACCACGCACCGCCCGGGCGGCCAGATCGTGCGAGGCGTAGACCAGCCACAGCCAGTTAGTACCGATAATCAGCGGCGTTCCGCCCACGAGCGGCGCAAGACCCGGCCCGTAGGCGTACGCACCGAAGAGGCGGCTGTCGTGCACCCCCGCCCACTCCAGCCAGAATGCAGAGAGGGCGATAAAGAGGAACCAGCCGATCGCGGCGCGCGACCAGTCGCGGTGAAAAAGGAACGCCGCGCCGATGGTCAACAGCAGCGACGGGGTGGTGATCGCTACGAACAGGCCGCGCGTCGGGGGCAGCAGCCAGAGCACCGCACCCACCGCATAGAAGCGGGCGAAGAGGGCGGGCAGCGCCCGCTGCTGCATCCGTATGCGGGCGATCCGGATCATCTTCCCGCCGCAATTTCGTCGCACACGATCTTCGCGCTGGCCAGGCAGAGCGGAATGCCGCCGCCGGGGTGGACGCTGCCGCCGACGAAGTAGAGATTCTCGAACATCGAGAGCCGGTTGGGATGGCGCAGGAACGCCGCGAGCCGACCGTTGGACGAGGCCCCGTACAAGGCGCCGCAGGCGCTCATCGTCCGCGCTTCGATGTCGCGCGGCGTGCAGACCCGCTCCGCGGCGATCTTCCCCGCCAGGTCGGTTTGCAGCTGCCGGGAGATTTTACGCACCGTCTGCTCCCGCACGCGGGCGGCCAGCGCATCCCAGTCCTGCCCGCAGTCGGCCGGAGCGTTGACCATTGCGTACCAGTTTTCGCACCCGTCGGGAGCATCCCCGACCACGACTTTGGAGCTGACGAAGAGGTAGACGGTGGCGTCGTCCGCAATCGTCCGGTCGCGGAACAGCCTCCGAAACTCCGTCCGGTAATCGTCTGCAAAGAGGACGTTGTGCAGCCCTAACTGCGGGTAGCGCCCCTCCACGCCCCAGTAGAAGATCAGCGCCGAGGAGGACGGTTCGGCCCGCCGAAGCCGGCCGCGCAGTGGATGCCCGGCAAGCAGCCGTTCCGAAAGATAACACACGTCGACATCGGAGACGATCCGGTCGAAGCGGCAGGTCTCCCCCGCCGCGGTCAGCCCGACGGCCCGTCCCCGCTCCGTGACGATCCGCTCGACGGGAGTGCCGAAGCGGAAGCGTACGCCCTGCCGGAGGGCGAGCCGGTAGAGTTCTTCGGCGATCGCATAGATACCCCGTTCGGGGAACGAGGCCCCGAGGTTGTGCTCCAGATGGGCGATCATGTTGAGCGTCGCCGGAGCGCGGTAGGGGCTTGAACCGTTGTAGGTGGCGTAGCGGTCGAAGAGCTGCACCAGCCGCCGGTCGCGGAAATCGCGGCGGTTCGCGCCGTGCATGGTCCGCAGCAGGTCGAGCCGCCCGAGCTGCGAGGCGATCCGGCGGTAGGGCGGCGTGCGGAAATTCGCCAAACGGTGGAAGTCGCTGAAGAGAAAGACCGGAGCGCTCAGTTCGTACGCCTGCCGCGCATCGTCGAGCCGCCGGGCAACCGCCTCCCCGCCGCCGATCCCCGCGCGCGCGAGTTCCCGCGAGAGCTTCTCCGGATCGTTGTAGCAGGTAAAGGCGCTCCCGTCCGGAAAGAAGTAGCGGCACGAGGCGTCGAGCCTGCGCAGGGGCAGGTGCTCCTCCATGCGCTCCCCGCACAGGTCGAAAAGCTCCGCGACCAGCCCGGGCAGCGTGAACAAGGAGGGTCCCGTGTCGAAGCGCCAGGGGCCCGTGCGCAGCTCGGAGAGTTTGCCGCCCGGCACGTCGTTTCGCTCCCATACGGTCACCTCGTCGCCCGCCGCGGCCCGTCGGATCGCCGCCGCAAGGCCGCCGATTCCGGCCCCTATGACCGCCGTTCTCATGGCACGAGAAGGGTTTGGAAGCGTTCCAGGATGATCCGGAACCAGACCGCGAACCGTTCCGGATGGAGCGCCATCTCCTCGCGCACGGCCGCCGGCGAAAGGTAGCGGCAGGCGGCGACCTCCGCGGGATCGGGCGCGGGCGGGGTGTCGCTCCGGCCGACGAAAAGGTGGTCCAGCTCGTGTTCGGTCATGCCGCCGTCCAGCCGCGCATAGTAGCGCAGCGCGCCCAGCGGATGCAAACAAGCGGCGATGCCCAACTCCTCGCGCAGCCGCCGCTCGGCCGCCGCACCGCTCGCCTCCCCGGGATAGGGATGGGTGCAGCAAGTGTTGGCC
The DNA here is from genome assembly GCF_048465635.1 of Alistipes sp. Taxonomy (GTDB): domain Bacteria; phylum Bacteroidota; class Bacteroidia; order Bacteroidales; family Rikenellaceae; genus Alistipes. The sequence goes on along the minus strand of NZ_DBFWLF010000024.1, from coordinate 37,877 downwards.
CACAGGCCGCCCGAGTGGTATTTGCCCGCGGCCCGGCGCTGGAGCAACAGTTCGCCGCGGCCGTTGAAGAGCAGCACCGAGACGGCCCGGTGCAGCAGCCCCTTTTCGTGGGCCTCCCGCTTGGAGGCGGTTCCGACGGAGTTGTCGTCCCGGTCTACGAGGATCACCATGTGCCGATGAATTTCTCGGTGAGGTAAGCGCGGCCGAACAGCAGCGCCTTGTGCCAGTTGGGAACGCGGATGCGGCGCTCCGCCAGCCGTTCGCAGGGGGTCGCCGCGATCGTCTTCGTCAGCGCGAGGTAGTAGAGGTAGGCGGTGTAGACCCCCAGCCGCGCGCACTCGGGCAGGCGGCGGATACCCTCGCGTGCATGGCGGAAATCGGCGTAAATACCCTCCAGGATGCGTTCTTTCTCCGGCTCGGTCAGCACGCCCTGCTGCAATCCGGGAAAATAGAGGCGGTGCAGCTCCTGCGAATCGCTCCTGAGGTCGCGCAGGAAGTTGACCTTCTGAAAGGCGGCGCCCAGACTGCACGCATAGGGTTTCAACTGCCGGTAGCGCTCCGGATCGCCGTCGACGAAGATCGTAAGGCAGATCAGCCCCACGACCTCCGCCGAACCGTAGATGTAGCGCGCGATCTGCTCAGGGGTGTAGCGCGTCTGATTGAGGTCCATGCGCATGCTGCGCAGGAACGCCTCCACCAGCCGCTCGTCGATCCGGTAGCGGCGCACCACGTCGCAGAAGGCGTGAATCACGGGGTTGGTGCTCACGCCCCGGCGGAGGGCGCGGCGGTATTCGGCTTCGAACTCATCGAGCAGCGCGGCGCGGTCCTGGTCGAGGAACGTGTCGACGATCTCGTCGGCAACCCGGACGAACCCGTAAACCCCGTAAACGGCGTCGCGGATTTCGCGGCCCAGGCAGCGCACGCCGATCGAAAAGGAGGTGCTGTACCGGTGCGTGACGAGCCGGGCGGTGTCGGAACATACCTTATCGTAGCGTGGATCCATAGCTGAACGTTTTGTGGGCAGCCGCTTCGGAACAGCGGGAAAGGGCGCATTCGGCCGCAATCCGGCCCGAAACCAGCGCCGTGGGAACCCCCGGTCCCGGAACGGTCAGCTGTCCCGTATAGAAGAGGTTCCGAAGGCGGCGGCTGCACACCTTCGGGCGCAGGAAAGCGGTTTGCGAGAGGGTGTTGGCCAGCCCGTAGGCATTGCCCCGGCAGGCGTTGTAGTCGCGCACGAAGTCGCGGGCGGCGTACGACCGGCTGAAGAGCACCCGTTCGCGCAGCCGCTCCCCGGTCAGGCACTCCATCCGGTGGATCACCTGCTCGAAGTAGCTGGCCCTCAGATCGGGCGTATCCGTCAGCCCGGCAGCCGTCGGGATCAGCACGACGGCCGTCTCGCACCCTGCGGGGCAGAGCGTCGGATCGCTCTTCGAGGGGAAACTGGCGTAAAACAACGGTTTCTCGGGCCAGCCGGGACGGTCGTACAGCTTCGAGGCATGCGCCTCGAAAGAGGTGTCGAAGAAGAGCGTGTGGTGGCTGACACCCCCGACCCGCCCCCGGAAACCGATGTAGAAGAGCATGGCCGAAGGGGCGAAGACCTTGTGCCGCCAGTAGGTTTCCGAATAGTTGCGCAAGCGCGCCGGCAGCAGGCTCTCGGTATGGTGGTAATCGGCCCCGGAGATCAGGCAGTCGGCATCGAAAAAATCCTGCGGGGTCCTTACGCCGCATACGCGGCTGCGCTCGACGACGATCTCGCGGACCGGATGGCGCGTCTCGATCCGCACGCCGAGGCTTTCGGCCAGCTGCACCAGCGCATCGGCCACGCGGGAGATGCCGCCCTCGACGTGCCAGGTCCCCAGCGCCATGTCGGCGTGGTTCATAAACCGGTAGAACGAGGGCGTCTTATCGGGTTTGGCCCCCAGAAAGAGGGACGGGAACTCCAGCACGCGCCGCAGGCGTTCGTCGCGCACGCCCCGGCGGACCTTATGACCGAGGCTGAACACGAACTGCGGCAGGCGGGCGACGGTTTGCGGCATGACCAGCTCCAGGGGCGAAAGGCCCGGACGGAAGATTACCCGTTCGACGGCCGTGCGGTAGTTGTTCCGGGCCGAGCGGAGAAAGCGCTCCAGAAAACGGCCGCTGCCCGGTTCGACCCGCTCGAAGAGCGCCGCAGCGGCCTCGGCTCCGGCTGGGAGCGCGATCCGGTCGTCCTCCCCGAAAACGATTTCGTAGGAGGGGTCGAGGCGGAAAATCCGGTAGTAATCCTGCGGCCTGCGGCCGAAATCGGCGAAGAAGCGTTCGAACAGATCGGGCATCCAGTAGAAGGTCGGCCCCATGTCGAAGCGGAACTCCCCGCGCACGAACTGCCGGGCGCGGCCGCCCGGCGTGGCGTTCTTCTCCAGCACGACGACCTCGTGCCCCGCCCGCGCCATGTAACACGCCGCGGAAAGGCTTGCAAAGCCCGCCCCCATGATAACTGTCTTCACGATCGGTCGATTTGGGATTCCCTTCCGCAAAAACCGCGCCCGAGCGGAAACGCCTCGTTGTCGGGCTCGTTCCTGACGAACGAGGGGCGGTCATTTGTTTTGCGGCTGTCAAACCGGAGGGCCGCAGGCTCCCGGCGCGGAGGCCCGGGAGGATAATCGCACCGCCCGGTCAGGGATTCCACCAACGTAAATACGCTTTCGACGGCTGAACCTCGCGGCATGCCGCCCCGTCTGCAATTCTGACCCCACCCCCGACCCCTCCCTCAGGGAGGGGCGAAGAGCCTCAGGTATGAATTTCTATCAACTTGGTATATGCGGCTTTAGCCGTACGGCCAAATTCGCTTCGTCCTGTTTTCGACCTTTAGGTAGGCGGGCCGCAGGCTCCGAGCGCGGAGGCCCGCTCAAGCGCGTTCCTCCGCAGGCCGCGTCCCTTTTCACAAGGTCCGGCAGGCCGAACGCCGATTGCAACAGAAAGGCACGAAGGAATCTTTGACAAATCCCTCCCGACCTTTCAGCGGTCACGCTCGCTATCAGCAGCGGGTTTTGTGCGGAATTTGCACTACCTTTGTCCCGAATACGGATTGGCACAGACAGACTGCGTACGAGCGAACCAGGCTTGTGCCTGCGCTGTCTTTGCACAAAACCTACATGCGATGAGAGAAGAAGAACTGCGATTCATACCCTTCCGCTCGTGCTCGGACAAGGGCTGGGCCGAAGCGTGGGCAATCTACCGCACCTCGTTCCCCCAGAACGAGCAGTGGCACGAAGAGGACTATGCCCGTGCCTTCTCCGACCCCCATTTCGAAGCGGACGGCATCTGGCTCGGGGAGCGGCTCGCCGGGCTGCTGTTTCATTGGCATTCCGACACGTTCCGCTACGTCGAACACCTGGCCCTCTCTCCCCGGATGCGGGGGCAGAACCTCGGGTCGCGGGCCTTGCGGGCGTTCTGTCAGGCCGGCGGCCGCGTCATTCTGGAGATCGATCCGCCCGAGGACGAAATCTCGATCCGGAGGCTTCACTTCTACGAGCGGCTGGGCTTCGCGGAGAATCCCTATCTCTACATCCACCCCTCGTTCCACGAACCGTATCTGGCTCACCGGCTGGTGCTGATGAGCTATCCCGACGCCATCACCTACGACGAAGCCCGCCGTTTCGCGGACTTCGTACGAGAGGTCGTACTGCGCTATTCGGGGCACGAAAAACCGACGCTGCCCCGGCTGCCCAAACCTTAGAGGATGCCGACCAGGTATTTGGTGACGAAGTAGCCGCCCACCACGAGCCAGACGTAGAGCAGCCCGGCCAAAACGAACGGTTTCGCCCCGGCCTGCTTGAATTTGGCGAGGTTGGTTTCGGTTCCCAGCGCCGTCATGGCCATCGTCAGCATGAACGTATCGACGTATTCGATGGTTCCGTTCAACGGAATTTCGCGGACAGTCTCCACCCCGAAGAGGTACTGCAGCAGCGAATTGAGGCCGATGACGGCGATGAACCCGAAGGCGAACCACGGCACGGTGATCTTGCCTTTGCCCTTGGCCGTCGCCTCGCCCGACCGCCTGCGGCGTCCGGAGAGCACGAAGCCCATGATGACCAGCACGGGAGCCAGCAGCATGACGCGGATCATCTTGGTGATGGTGGCCGTTCCGGCGATCCCCAGCGCATCGGTGGGGTCCATTGCATTGCCCGCCCCGGCCACGTGTGCCACCTCGTGCAGCGTGCTGCCCGTGTAGATGGCTACGCCCGTATCCGTCAGCCCCGAAAGCATCCCCGTGCGGTACATCAGCGGATAGAGGAACATCGAGAGCGTCCCGAAGATCACGACCGTCGAGACGGCGATGGCGGTCTTATACCCTTCGCACTTCACCACCGGTTCCGCACCCAGCACGGCCGCCGCACCGCAGATGGCGCTGCCCGTCGAGGTCATCAACGCCGTATCGCGGTCGATGCGCAGCAGCCGGCCCAGCAAAACGCCGCCCAAAATGGTCACAGCGACCACGATCACGTCGACCGCCACGGCCGGAATGCCCACGGCAGCCACCTCGGCCAGCGTCAGGCGGAACCCGTAGAGGATGATGCCCCAGCGGAGCACCTGCTTGGTGCAGAGCTTGATGCCCGGGACCCACGTCTCGGGCAGCTTGTTGCGCAGGCTGTTGGCATAGAGCATGCCCAGCACGATGCCCACGATCAGCGGACTGAACGAGAGCCGCCTGACGACGGGAACCTCGGCGATATAGAATGCCGCGAACGAGAAGAGGGCGATCAACAGTACTCCGTGCAGGGTGTTGGCCCGCGTGCCTTTTTCCAACATAATTCGATTTTTAATGCGTAAGAGGATAACCTTTTCTTTGCAACGGGGACAAAGGTCGCCCTTTTAATCGGAATTTCGCCCCAAAAAATCGTTATCCTTAATAACCGAAAGTTATAGCAGCCAACCCCGATTACAAATCGGCCCGGGCAAAGCCGATGAAGCGGCGGGCCAGCTGTCCGGGTTCCGCCCCGTTGTAGACGAAGGCGAATTCGCGCCGCAGCGAAAGCCCCTCGATGTCGACGATGCGGAGCGTACCGCTGCGCAGTTCGTCCACCACGGAGATGACCGACACGATCGCCATCGCGTCGCTGTTTCTCACGAACGACTTGATCCCCTCGGTCGTCCCCAGCCGCATCGCCACGTCGAGCATCTGCAGGCGGACGCCCGCCTGCGCCAGCGCCGCGGCGATCACCTCCAGGGTCCCCGAACCGCTTTCGCGCAGCACGAGCGGAATCGAACAAAGCTCCTGCAGTGAGACCGCCTCCGTACGCGCATAGCGGCCCCCGGTGCGGGCCACCAGCACCAGTTCGTCGGGACGGAACGTCTCGTAGCGAAGCCCCTGCCGGCGGCTGACGCTTTCGACCAGGCCCAGGTCCACGGCATGCTCTTCGAGCGCCTGTTCGACCTGTCCGCTGTTGCCCGAGACGACCGAAACGCGGACCCCCGGAAAGCGGGCCGTGAAGCGGGCCAGTATCGGCGGCAGCAGGTACTGCGCGATGGTCGAACTGGCCCCGAGACGCAGTTCGCCCTCGGTCTGGCCGGTGCAGAGGCTCATGTCGTATTGCAGGCGGCGGTAGCCGTCGAGCAGCCTGTCGGCCCCGTCGAGCAGCGTGCGGCCCGCGTCGGTCAGCTCCAGCCGGCTGCCGCGCCGCTCGAAAAGGCGCACCTTGTAACGGGATTCCAGCTCGCCGATATGCTTGCTTACGGCGGGCTGGGAGATAAAGAGTCGTTCGGCGGTCCGGGTGAAGCTGAGCGTCCGGGCGGCCGTGGCGAAGACTTTGAGCCGGAAATCGTCCATGCGGGAGAGAGGGAGGGGTGGAGGCTATCCGAGGTATCCCTCTTCGGCAAATTCGCGCACCGAGCGGATGTAGTGGTCGATGGTCTGCTGCATCGTGACGAACGACTTGCCGCCCGCGGCGTTCTTGTGGCCGCCGCCGTTGAAGTACTTGCGGGCGAAGAGGTTCACGTCCACGTCGCCGCGCGAGCGCAGCGACACGCGGATGAACTTTCGGTGGGCCAGGAACATGGCCGACATTTTCATCTTCTTGATTGTCAGCGCGTAGTTGACGAACCCCTCGCTGTCGCCCTGCTGGAACTGGAAGCGGCGCATCTCATGCTCCATGAGCGACATGTAGGCCACCGTGCCGTTCTCGATGATCTCCATCTTGCGGTTGATGGCGTAGCCGAACAACCGTGCGCGCCCTTCGGTGTAGGCGTTATAGACGCTGTTGTGGATGTCGGGGATGCGGATGCCGCGCTCGACGAGCACCGCCACGGCGCGGAACAGCTCGGGCGTGAGGTACGAGAAGGCGAAATTACCCGTATCGGTCATCATTCCCACGTAGAGCGCTTCGGCCATCTGCCGCGAAATGGCCTCCACGCCGAACATCGCCTCGATGATGGCGTAGACCACGTAGCACGTGCTCGAGCAGTGGGGGTAGGAGAACGCCGGGTCGAACCCCTCGTCGGGCGAGAGGTGGTGGTCGATCAGCACGCGGCGCGCCGTGGTGTTGGCGGCGATCGTATCGCTGAGGATTTCGAGCCGCGAGACGGCGTTGAAGTCCAGACAGAAGATCGTGTCCGCCTCGGCGATGGCCGCAGCGGCGCGTCCCTCCGTCTCGGTGCGGAAGACGATCACCTCTTCGATGCCCTGCATCCAGTCGAGGAAGTAGGGATACTTGTTCGGCACGACGCACGTGACGCGGTGGCCCATCGTTCGCAGCGCTTCGGCCCAGGCGAGCGACGAACCCACGGCGTCGCCGTCGGGGTTGGTATGGGTGACGATTACGATCCGCTGTTCGGGGGCTGCGAGCAGCTCTTTCAGACGGTCGATCTTTTCGGAGAACAGATCCATAGAAACTTCGGTTTGGTCCGGCTGACTGCGGCGCCCAATGACAGGTCGCCACAGCCCCTCCGGGCGTAAGTTTTCCCGGACGGCGCGTACGCAAGCCGGGTGCAGAACCGAGCGAACAGCCGGTTTGCCGGGGCGCAGCCTGTCCGGGCCGGGGTTTATCCGTACGCAAATATAAGGAAAAAAACGAAAATAAGCGCGGACGGGCGCAAGAAGGATGTAAACAGGGGGTTTGACGGGAAATGAACCGCAGGAACAAAGCCAAGCGAAACCGCCGAAAGCCAACTCAAACCGGAGTTAAAACTTGCCCGAACGGGGAACAACCGCCCCTCGAAGTCGCGCGGTTGGATAAAAAAGAGAGATTTTACATTGAATATTTGGTGGTTTCGTCAAAATGCCCTACATTTGTTCCCGATTGGTAACATACAAATGAAATGAAGAACGCGGAACGAGACCGAGAGGCGACCGAGAAACGTCTGTTGGAAACAGTGGGCAGCATGATTGCCGAAAGGGGATTCGAGCGAATCGGAATCAATGCAATCGCCGCGCAGTCGGGTGTATCGAAGATTTTGATATACCGGTATTTCGGTTCGGTCGAGGGCTTGCTGGCCGCTTACATTCGGCAGTACGATTTCTGGATCAATTTACCGTCCGACATTCCGGAGCGGGACCAGCTGCCTCGATTTTTAAAAACCCTGTTCCGTCATCAGATCAATCGTTTGCGTTCAGATGTGACGCTTCGGCGGCTTTATCGGTGGGAACTCTCCAGCAACAATGAAACGATTGCGAAAATCCGGGAACAGCGGGAAAGAGCGGGAATGGAAGTGATTCGTACGGTTTGTCGGATAAGCGGATTACCGCAGGCCGAAATCGAAACCGTGTCCGCCATGCTTTCGGCGTCGGTTACCTATTTGATCATGCTGAGCGATTTCTGCCCCGTATACAACGGAATCGCTATCGACGACGATTCGGGCTGGGAGCGGATCATACACGGAATAGATTCGATCATCGATAAACTGCTGCCCTGACGGATCGTGGACGTATCCTTATTACTAACCGCTGGATTACAAAATTTTTTACCATGTATGTTCCCGATAAGTAACATATTATTTGCAAGCAGAAAAATGAAAAGAGCCATGAATTTAATGACGCTGTTCCTGACCTTCGCCGGACTGTGCGCCTGCGAAAAGGATTTGATCGAGTACGATACCGGAGATATTCGCGTCCGTATCGAAACGGGCAAAGAGTGGCTGCACGACTTTCCCGTATTTCTGGGAATCAGCAAGAAGAATCCGCCTCAGATCGCCATATGGATAGAGGACACGGAGAAAAACTATCTGTCGACAGTCTATGTGTCGCACAAAATCGCCACGCAGTCATGGCAGATGGCCGGGGGTAATCGCCGAAAGGAGGCTTTACCGCACTGGTGTCATTCGCGCGGAGTGCGGTATCCCGACGGCCTCTACCTGCCAACCGAAAGCGAACCGTTGACCGACGGGATTTCGGGGGCCACACCGCGCAGCGGTTTCGATGTAAAGATCACGCCTGCGGAACCGCTCCGGAAATTCGTCGTGAAAATAGAAATCAATCATTCGACCGATTGGAATGCGTATTATCCCAAGTCAGCAAGCGAAGAGGATCCGAACTATTCCGGCGGCAGGGAGGGAAGCGGACAGCCTGCGGTAGTCTATGCCGCTGTCGTCGATCTTTCGAGCGGACAAAATGAGTTCGAGGCCGAACTGATCGGACACAGTTCGCCGGACGGAAACTCGGGGGATCTTTGCAGCGACGTTTCGGAGCTGACGACAGCCTTGCACATTGTCGAACGTATAACGGTGCATATACAATGAGAAGATTGCTGCTGACTTTCATCGCCTCCGTGCTGTGTATAGGGGTTCATGCGCAAAGGTTTTCCTTTCGGACGACCGTCGGAACGGGTTTCGATTTGTCCACTCCGGCCTCAACCCCCATACTCTGGAGGGTGTCCGGACAGTATCGAATAGTCGAGCGGCTTTCGGTCGGGGCCGGGACGGGATTGTCCTTCTATGAAAAAACATTGATTCCGGTTTTTGCCGCCGTAAAATTCTCGATAACCCGCCCGCGGAAATTCACGCCCTTCGTGGCATGTCGTACCGGATATGCTTTCGCTCCCGCCCGTCATGCCAACGGAGGGTTCTATCTCAACCCCTGCTTCGGTGTTCGGTATGCAGTCGGCCAGCGACACGGCATCTTCGTGGATGTAGGTTATGAATCGCAAAATCTGGAGCGATTGAAAACCTAGGAGAATCGCTATTTAAAAGCCCAATTCGCAGAAAAATTGAGGCATCGGAGCATCGTCGTCGCGTTCGGATTCGAATTTTGAGGCATCGCCTGCCGGAGCGCTTTTCGTCCGCCCGTTCGGAGACCGATCGCTTGAAACCGGTCGGACGCTACCGGAATTGTTTCCGGTAGCGGGTCGGCGACAACCCTACGGTCTTCGTGAAGACCCGCACGAAATGGGGCAAATCGTTGAATCCGACCAGGTAGGCGATCTCCGAGACCTGCTTCTGCGAGTGTCGCAGCAGTTCGCAGGCGGTGTTCAGCCGATATTGCGTGACGAACTGCGAAAAGGTCATCCCCTTGCACCGCTTGAAATAGGAGCAGAACGCCGAACGGTTCATGCCTACTTCCGCGGCTATGTCGTCCAGGGGGATGGCATGGACGTAGTGGGCCATTACGTAGGCCGAAATATGCTGCATGCGCCGCACGTCCCGCTCGATGCGCATCGGCCGACCGGCAAACGTATGATCCGACGCCGTGAAAATGACGGGCAGCAGGCGGAGCATCGCACTCAGGCGCCCCAACTCGTCCATGCCGTTCATTTCGGACAAGGTCCGGCGGATGATCCGTGAACTTTCCGGGCCGAACTTCAGCGCATCGGCCGGAAAGGAGATCCCGGCCAGCCGGTTCCGCACCTCGGGAAACACCTCCATGCACCGCTCCACGAACGTGGGGCTGAAAGCCGCCATCCGGTATCGGACGCATCCGGCGGCATCCGCCGAATCGGGTGCATACTCCCAGCGGTGAAGCATCGCGGGCGGTATCAGCGCCACGTCGCCTGCCGCGAAGGGCTGCACGGTGTCGCCCGCCGTGCGGCTGCCGCAGCCGTAGACCACGTGGTACAGCTCCCACGCATCGTGCCGGTGCAGCTTGGCCTCGATCCGGGGTTCGATGCGCTGGGCGATGAAGAAAAAAGAGTGATTCTGCGTTTCGGGCAGTTCGTAGGGAATGGCGGTGTCTTCCATAAAACAAGGTTTCGTATGCAAATATAAGACAAATAAAAGAGATAATAACACAAATATTGAACAACCACGCGGCGTAACTTTGTAACCGGAAACAGGAAGTATCCCTTAAAAACGTACGGTTATGGAATTTTATGAAGTATTGGAGCGAAGAAAAACCATCCGCGACTTTTCCGATCGGGAAGTCTCGGACGAAGTGTTGGAAAAGATCGTGTCGGCCGCATTCAAGGCCCCGACCAATGACCATCTGCGCCAGCTGGAGTTCGTCGTGGTAAGAGGCCGGGAGAACATCGCCCGCATCGTATCGCCCGTGGCGGAGAACGCCCGGAACATCCAGCAGAGCGGACTCGAAGCTGCCGCAGGCGTCATGGACGAGGACGAATACGCCATGTTCGTCGATGCGCTGCCCAAACAGCAGCGGATGCTCATCGAGAGCAACTGCCTCGTGCTGCCGTTTTTCCGGCAGAAGGATTACCCGCTGTGCCGGCCCCAAGACCAGAGTTCCCTGAACTATTTCGCCTCCGCCTGGGCGGCGGTCGAGAATATCCTGCTGGCAGCGACGGCCGAGGGGTTGGCGTGTGCGTTCCGCATCCCGATCGGCAGCGAGCCGGAACACGTGAAGCGGACGGTCCATGCACCCGAAGGATACGAGTTCGCCTGCCTGCTCGCCATCGGTTATCCTGCCGACAACGCGCATGTCTGCAAGCAGAAAGAGATTCGGGTGGCGGAGAGAATCCACCGGAACACTTGGTAGCGAGCTTAAAGCGGCAAAAACGATGCGGACGGGTTCTTCGTCCGCATTTTTTGTCCGCACTACCCGGCCGATCCGCCTCGCCGTGTGATTTTTTGCGCGCGGCGGCCACTCCGGAAAGAAAATTGCAGATGCGCCCTGACGAAAGTCAATACGAAAAGCTATGTTTGAATACGAAGTTATGGGCAACAGCCTCCAGACATGGATCGTCTCCATCCTGATCGTGCTTGCGGGCATTGTCCTCGTCAAACTCCTGACGCTGCTGGGCCGCAAGGTCCTTAAACCGCTGGTCACCCGCACGGCCAACCACGTGGACGACATCGTCTACTACTCGCTGGAGCCGCCTGTGAAGTTCGCGGTGATGCTGCTGGCGATCTGGATCGCCATCCATAGGCTGGTCTATCCCGACTCGCTGGTGAAGTACGTCGACAATGCCTATCGCATCCTGATCGTGCTCGACATCACCTGGATCCTGGCGCGGCTGTCGAGCGCGCTGCTCGACCACTACTGGGGGCGCAAGTCCAGCTCCCACGTGCAGAAGATGCTGCCCGTGGTGCGGCGCACGATCCTCGTACTGGTGTGGATCATCGGTCTGGTGACGGGCCTGAGCAACGCCGGGGTCGACATCAACGCGCTGTGGGGAACGCTGGGCATCGGCGGCATCGCCTTCGCGCTGGCGGCGCAGGATACCGTAAAGAACGTCTTCGGCGCGATCACCATCTTCACCGACAAGCCTTTCGGCATCGGCGACACGATCAACGTCAACGGGCTGGAGGGCACGGTGGTCGACGTGGGCATGCGCAGCACGCGCATCCTGGGTTACGACCGCCGCATCACGAGCGTCCCCAACTACAAGATCACCGACGCGCAGATCGTCAACATCTCCTCCGAGCCGATGCGCCGCGCGATGGTCAAGGTGGGGCTGACCTACGACACGGGGGCCGACAAGATGAACCGGGCGCTGGAAATCCTCCGTTCGCTCCCCGCGCAGGTGGAAAACGTCTCGTCCAACGCGTCGGACATCACGGCCTTCTTCTCCGACTACGGGGAGTCGTCGCTCAACGTCACCTTCTATTACTACATCACCAAACAGGGGAACATCCTTCAGGTCATGTCGGACATGAACCTGGCGATCCTCGCGGCATTCAATAAGGAGGGGCTCGACTTCGCCTTCCCGACGCGGACCGTTATCGTTCAGGAAGATCAGGCAAATCAGAGTCAGCCGGACGGACAGACCTCCCGACCGCAAACGGACGGCGAAAACCCCACGCCGCAACCACAAAATTAAGAAAGCCATGGAATACGACCGATACCCCGTCTATGAGGGCGACGATCTGGAACTGCGCTACGCGCCCGAGCACTCCGTCTTCACGCTTTGGGCCCCGACCGCCGAGCAGGCGCAGCTGAGCCTTTACGCCGCGGGCGAGGGCGGCGAGGCGGAGGAGCGGATCGAGATGCAGGCCTCCGACCAGGGGACGTGGCGCGTCGAAGTGCCGCGCGACCTGAAAGGCAAGTTCTACACCTTCCGGATCCGGACCGGGGAGGAGTGGCTCGCCGAGACGCCCGGCATCTGGGCCCGTGCGGTGGGCGTCAACGGCGACCGGGCCGCGGTGATCGACCTGCGCAAGACCGACCCGGAGGGTTGGGACGACGATCCGCGCCCCGAGCAGAAAATGTACTCCGACGCGGTGCTCTACGAGCTTCACCACCGCGATTTCAGCATCGCCCCCGATTCGGGCGTTGAACACAAGGGCAAGTTCCTGGCCCTGACCGAGCCGGGAACCCGCTCGCCGGAGGGACAGGCCACCGGACTGGACCACCTCCGGGAGCTGGGTGTGACGCACATTCACATTCTGCCCTCGTTCGACTACTCGACCGTCGACGAAACGCGCCTCGGGGACAACACCTACAACTGGGGGTACGACCCGAAGAACTACAACGTGCCCGAGGGGAGCTACTCGACCGATCCGGGCGATCCGGCGGTGCGCATCCGCGAGTTCAAGCAGATGGTCCGCAGCCTGCACCGAAACGGCATGCGCGTGGTGCTGGACGTGGTGTACAACCACACGGCCACGGTCGAGGGCTCGGCCTTCACGCTCACCGCACCCGGTTACTTCTACCGCCACAACCCCGACGGCTCCTACTCCGACGCCTCGGGCTGCGGCAACGAAACGGCCTCCGAGCGGGAGATGGTGCGGCGCTACATCGTCGAATCGGTCAAATACTGGGCCCGCGAGTACCACATCGACGGTTTCCGCTTCGATCTGATGGGCATTCACGACATCGAGACCATGAACCGCGTGCGCCGCGAACTGTCACAGATCGACCCCACCATCTTCATCTACGGCGAGGGGTGGCTGGCCGCCGATTCACCGCTGCCGCCCGAGCAGCGGGCCGTACGGGACAACGTGGGACAGATGGAGGGGATCGCCGTCTTCTGCGACGATTTCCGCGACGGAGTGCGCGGCAGCACGTTCGACGAGCACGCCGCGGGTTACGCCTCGGGCAATATCGAGGGACATGTCGAAGCGGTGAAGTTCGGCGTGGTCGGAGCCACGGAGCACCCGCAGATTGATTATAACGGGCTGCTCTACTCCTCGCTGCCCTACGCCGCCGCACCGTCGCAGGCCGTGAATTTCGTGGCCAGCCACGACGGCTATACCGTGGTGGACAAGCTCCGCCTCTCGGTCGATGGCGACCGCGCCGAGGAGGAGATCACCCCGATGCACAAGCTGGTCCATGCCATCCTGCTCACGTCACAGGGCGTGCCCTTTATCCGCGGCGGCGAGGAGCTGATGCAGGACAAACAGGGGGTGTCGAACAGCTTCCGGTCGCCCGACGCGGTCAACCGCATCGACTGGTCGCTCAAAGCGCGCAACCGCGCGGTGTTCGACTACATCAAGGACCTGATCGCCCTGCGGCGCGCCCACCCGGCGTTCCGCATCCCGACGCGCGAAGGGGTGCAGCAGGCGCTGCACTTCCTCGACACGGGCGATTCAGGCGTGATCGCCTTCACGCTCGGCGAGTACGCCAACGGCGATGCGTGGCGGGAGATACTGGTGGCCTACAACGGCAACCGCGCCGAAGCTGAGTTCGAAGCGCCCGAAGCCGACTGGCGCGTGGCCAGCCGCGACGGGCGGGTGGATGCCGCGGGAAGCGAGCACCTGTCGGGCGGAAAGATCCCGCTGGCGGCCTCGTCGGCGATGATTCTTTTCCGGGAGTAAGCCGGGCGGGTTTTAAGGGCAGCGGCCTGCGGAGGGGGCGCGTCGGGAGGAAAGGTTCGGATACAGCCTGCGGAGGAACGCGATTCAGCGAGGTTCCGCGGGTTTCGAGAGCCGCAAAACAGACACAAAGCAGATGCCGAAGCCTGCGGAGGACTGCATCAGCGGGCCTCCGCACCCGGAGGCTGCGGCCCGCGCGGCTTGATAGCCGCAAAACAGTTATTACCATCCAGATTGTACGCCATCTCCCTCCCTGAGGGAGGGCCGGGGTGGGGTCAGATTTGTAAACGACGCCGGAGGCGGCGAGGTTTTTACGGTCGGAGCGGATTAACAATCCTGCTGCCCGCAACAGCTTCGAAAGAACAACCTACCCTTTCTTTAGAAGAAAGGGCGAAAGAACCGCGCACGCAGAAAACGGCGGGCGGTTGTCCTCCTCCTCGCTGAACGGGCACGAAAGACTACGCTTTTCGAACACCCGTTCCGGGCGCTCAGCGTCGGACAACCGCAATTCCCGCCGTTTCCAGAAGTACGCGAACTGGTGCGGCGCGCTGCGCCGCAGTAAAAGATTATTGTAAGAGTAGCTTTGTTTTCGGACGCAGCCTGCGGAGGAACGCGACCAAGCGGGCCTCCGCCAGCCCAAGGCTGCGGCCCGCCGACCTAAAGGTCGAAAACAAAACGAAGCGCTTTAGCCGCGCGGCTAAAGCCGCAAACTAAGCAGGTAGAAATTCATACCTGAGGTTCTTCGCCCCTCCCAGAGGGAGGGGTCGGGGGTGGGGTCAGATTTGCAGACGCGACGGCACGCCGCGAGATTCGGCGATGGAAAGCGTATTTACATGGGTACGACCGAAGACCATCCGGGCGACTATCCTCTCGGACCTCCGCTGCCGGAGCGGATTTAAAGGCAAAACGACCGAAACCCGTCCAATTCCATAACGCTATTCATACTCCGGCAGCCGGATCATGCCGTCGAGCGGCCGCGCAGGCGCGGGAACCGGGTGCATTTCCCCGACAGCGCGTGTCTGCGCGGCGGAGCGACCGTCGGGCTTCACGCCCTGCCCGATCCAGGCGAGGGCCGCAGCGAGGAACGCATCCCGCTCGTCGCCCCAGTCGTACGTCGGCACGCTCGCCTCGTCGACCGCCACCTGCGGCGCAAAACCGTCGCCGTAGTCGCGGAATCCCCGTGCATTGGCCGAGTAGAACGTGATGGGGCTGAACTCGTATTCGTAGCCGTCGAAGGTCCGGGTGCGAGGCTCCATACCGACGTTCTTACCGTTGGTCTTGGTTCCGATCAGCCGCACCTCGACATCGAGACCGCGCAGACCGTTGATGACCAGTTCGCTGGCCGACGCCGTACTCCCCGTGCAGAGGATATAGACCCTGTTCAGTCCCAGCGCCGAGGAGAGCGCCGCGGCGATGGGGGCATAGGAGCCGTTGCCGTAATCGGCCGTACCGATGCAGTAGCGGTCGATCCGCTCGCCCGCCGCGGTACGACTGGCGTTATACGACGTGCGGGCGAATACCCCGCCCTGAAGCGCGTTGCCCCCGACGAGCGTAGCCAGGACGGCGCTCGAAACGACGTGTCCGCCGCCGTTGTAGCGCAGGTCGAGGATCAGTTCCTTCACCTGCCGGGAGCGCAGATCGGCAAAGGCGGCGATCAGTGCCTCGTCGTAGTAATAGTTGAACGCATCGTAACAGACATAACCCACCTGCGTGCCGTCGGAAGCCGTAAGCACCTTGCTCGCCCAGACGGGATCGTCGGCGTAGGAAGCCGCAGCGAAGCGCAAATCGACAGTCGCTCCGCGCAGCGACTTGGCCACGGAGACCGTAAGAGTCGACTTAGAATCGCGGAGCAGATCGGCCGCCTTGTCCCATTCGGCGATCGGGGCTCCGTTGATTCGGAGGATATAGTCGCCGCGCACCAGGCCCGCGCGGCCTGCGGGAGCGTGGGGCGACACGGCGCGCACCTGTAGGTAGTAGGGCGCTTTGCCGTCGTTGTTGACCGACCCGTAAAAGAGGTAGGAGACGCCCGTGCCGACGGTCATCTGGTGCGTGCCGCGCGAAAGCTTCGCCTCGGAGAGCGAACGGCGCTCGACGTTGGAGTAGAAATACTTCCGGACACCGTTCTCCCAATGGCCGTCGTCGTGGTTGATGTCGTTCTGCGCGGCGATGTCCCGGAGCAGCCGGGCCAGGAACGCTTCGTAGCCGAGGCTGTAATCGGGCGTCACGCGCTCCATGGCCTCGTTCCAGAGGTAGTGCGAGGTCATGTAGTCGGCCATCCACTTCTCGACCGCTTCGTCGGGACCGGAGGTCGGCGTATCGTCGTTCTTGTCGCTGCACGCGGGAGCCATCCAAAGCATCGCCAGCAGCAGAGCCGGAACGATCCGGCGCATCAATCTATTTTCCATCGGTTCTGAGTTTCGTTACTCGGCCGCGGGTTTCGGACCGCGGCTCCGGCGGGGCACGGCCTTTCCGGCCTCCCCGGTTTTTCCGGCCTTTTCAGCTTTCCCGGCCGCCTTGCGGTCGGCAGCGTACTTGCGACACCACGGGGCGATGCCGCACGCATCGCACTTCGGAGCCCGGGCCACGCAGACGTAGCGTCCGTGCAGGATCAGCCAGTGGTGGGCCAGCGGAAGCAGGCGGGAGGGGATGTTCTTTTCGAGGGTCAGTTCGGTCTGCAGCGGGGTCTTCGAATCGGTCGTCAGGCCGATGCGGTTCGAGACGCGGAAGACGTGCGTATCGACGGGCATCACCTCCCGCTGCCAGAGGACGGCCCCCAGCACGTTGGCCGTCTTGCGCCCCACGCCGGGCAGGCGCTGCATCTGCTCCAGATCGGTGGGAACCTCCCCGCCGAACTCCTCGCACAACATGCGGGCCATACCCGCCAGGTTGCGCGCCTTGTTGTTTGGGTAGGAGATGCTTTTGATGTAGGGGTAGATCTCCTCCGCCGTGGCCCGCGCCATCTCCCAGGGGGTCGGAAACGCCTCGAACAGGGCCGGGGTGGTCATGTTGACCCGCTTGTCAGTGCACTGGGCCGAGAGGATGACCGCCACCAGCAGCTGGTAGGGGTCCTTGTAATGCAGTTCGCTCTCGGCAGCGGGCATGTGCTCCGAGAACCAGGCGATGACGCCTTCGTAACGCTGTTTGGTGGTCATGGTCTCTTGGTTTGGGTTGCGGGCCGGGCGGACCGGTCCTGGAAAAGTCAGAGTTTGGTCAGATGGGCGAATTTGGCCAGCAGGGTCTTTTCGCCCGCATTGTCGAATGCCACGACGAGTTTGTGGTCGCCGGCGAGGGTCTCGATGCGGCGGATGATACCCACGCCGAATTTGGCGTGCTCGACGCGCTGGCCGACGGCGTATTCGCCGCCCGCGGAGGCCGAACTGCCGGACGCCAGCCCGCCGTCCATCGTCTGCCGCACGCCCACGCGGCGCATCCCCTCGGTCGAGGGGCGGGGCGTCTGCACGAGCGCCGGATCGGGCGCGGCCGTATGCGGCGACCGGGCTGAACCCGCAGACCGGCCCGTATAACTCCCCGAACCGCCCGCCGAACCGCCCGGGCCGCCCGCCGGACGCGCATAGCGCCGGGCCGTGCCCGATTCGCCGTCGGAGGGGCGGCCGAACCGGTTGCCGTAGGAGTTGCCGTACGAGCCGGACGATCCGTTCCCGCCCGCACGGTCGCCCGCACCGCGACCCGCATAGCTGCTGCTGCGGCCCGCGGCGCCCGTCCCCTCCCGCTTCTGCTGGAAACGGTAGTCGAAACGGCGGCGCAGCTCCTCGATGGCCGTCGGGCCTTCGCCGCCCTCGCGGAGCGATTCACGCTGCGGCTCGTCGCGGTCGAAGTCGCCGATGACGTACTTCGGGTCAATCTCGCGCAGGAAACAGCTCGGGCGCGAGAACTCCATGTTGCCCCACTTGAAGCGCATTTCGGCATAGGAGATCGTCGCCGAAACCTTCGCGCGCGTAAGGGCCACGTAGAACAGCCGCCGCTCCTCCTCGATGCCGTCGGGCGACTCCGCGGCCCGCTGCGAGGGGAAGAGATTCTCTTCCAGCCCCACGATATATACATATTTGTATTCCAGCCCCTTGGCCGAGTGGACGGTCATCAGCGTCACCTTGTTGCGGTCCTTGGGATCGTCCTTGTCCATATCGGTCAGGAGCATGACGTTCTGCAGCCACTCCTCGACGGTCGCCTCCTCCTCCGCGGGACGCTCCCCGGCGCGGATTTCGGCGTCACGCTGCTCCTTGAAGAGTTGCATCGAGTTCAGCAGTTCCTCGATATTGTCCAGCGCCGAGGTCGCCTCAGGGGTGTTCTCCGCCCGGTAGGCGGCCAGAATGCCCGAACGCGAGGCGATCTCCAGTCCGAAGTCGTAGAGGCTCTTGTCGCTGCGCGAGAGCGACAGCGCCCGAATCATGGCCACGAAATCCGCCACCTTGCGGGCGATGGTCCGCTGCACGGGATCTGCGGCGGGTTCGGCCGCCAGCGCATCGACCGCCTCCCACATCGACACGCCGCGCTCCGCGGCCAGCTGTCCGATGCGCTGCACGGTCGTGTCGCCGATGCCGCGCGCCGGGTAGTTGACGATACGCTTGAACGCCTCGTCGTCGCGCGGGTTGATGACCAGCCGGATGTAGGCGAGCATGTCGCGGATCTCCTTGTGGTCGTAGAACGACGATCCCTTGTAAATCCGGTAGGGAATGCCGCGGCGGCGGAGGTTGTCCTCCAGCACGGCCGACTGGTTGTTCGTGCGGTAGAGGATCACCGCCTCCGACCAGTCATCGCCCGCCGAGCGGACCTTGTCCCTCAGATCGGTCACCACCAGTTCGGCCTCCTCGCGGTCGGTGTAGGCCTTCAGAATCCGTATCTTCTCCCCCTCGTCCCCCTCCGAAAAGCAGTGCTTCTCCATGCGGCGGACGTTGCGGGCGATCACCGAGTTGGCCGCGTCGACGATCGTGCGCGTCGAGCGGTAGTTCTGCTCCAGCTTGAAGATCATGGCGTCGGGGAAGTCCTCCTTGAACTTGAGGATGTTCTCGATCTTGGCCCCGCGGAACGAGTAGATCGACTGCGCGTCGTCGCCCACCACGCACACCTTCGAGTGGTGTTGCGACAGGCGGCGGATGATGACGTACTGGGCGTAGTTGGTGTCCTGGTACTCGTCGACCAGAATGTACTTGAAAAGCTCCTGGTAGCGGGCCAGCACGTCGGGTGCGTCGCGCAGCAGGATATTGGTCTGCAACAGCAGGTCGTCGAAGTCCATCGCCCCGTTGCGTTTGCAGCGCTGGCAGTAAATGTTATAGATGTTGCCGAACTCGGGAATCTGCGCCTGCCGGTCCTCGGCGGCGAAGGTCGCGTTGGCCAGATAGGCTCCGGGGGTCACCAGACAGTTCTTGGCATAGGAGATGCGCGAGGCGAGCATGTTGGGCTTGTAGCGTTCGTCCGCCAGGTTCAGTTCGCGCACGATGGTCTTCAGCAGGTTCTTCACGTCCGACGGCTCGTAGATGGTGAACGACTGCGGGAAGCCGATCCGGTCGGCGTTCTCGCGCAGGATGCGCGAAAAGACCGAGTGGAACGTACCCATGCGGATATAGCGGCTGCGGTTGTCGGGGATCATCTGCGCGATGCGTTCGCGCATCTGGTCGGCGGCCTTGTTGGTGAACGTGAGTGCCAGTATGTGGTAGGGTTCGACCCCCCGCTCGATCATGTAGGCGATGCGGGAGGTCAACACGCGGGTCTTGCCCGAACCCGCGCCGGCGATGATGAGCGACGGGGCGTCGTAGTTGACCACGGCATCGCGCTGGGCGGGGTTCAGGCCCTGCAATATCGGGGAAGCATTGGATTCCATGCCGACAAAGTTAATAAGAATAAAGGAAGATTTTTTCGAATAAAATAATAACTTTGCATAACTTTCGTTAAAAATCTGACGACGACAATATTAAACAACATACCATGAGCGAAGTCATCAACATCAAGGAACTCAACGAACGCATCGAACGCGAATCCGTCTTCGTGGACACGCTCCGCACCGAAATGGGCAAGGTCATCGTGGGGCAGGGCCACCTCATCGACACGCTGCTGATCGGCCTGCTGTCCAACGGCCATATCCTGCTCGAGGGCGTGCCGGGTCTGGCCAAGACGCTGGCGATTACTACGCTGGCCAAGGCGGTCGACGCGTGCTTCTCGCGTATCCAGTTCACCCCCGACCTGCTGCCGGCCGATTTGATCGGTACGCTGATCTATTCCCAGAAAAACGAGGACTTCATCGTCCGCAAGGGTCCCGTCTTCGCCAACTTCGTGCTGGCCGACGAGATCAACCGCTCCCCGGCCAAGGTGCAGTCGGCGCTGCTCGAGGCGATGCAGGAGCGGCAGGTGACCATCGGCGACGAGACCTACCCGCTGCCCCAGCCCTTCCTGGTGCTCGCCACGCAGAACCCGCTGGAGCAGGAGGGAACCTACCCGCTGCCCGAGGCGCAGGTCGACCGCTTCATGCTCAAGGCCAAAATCTCCTACCCCAAGAAGCAGGAGGAGCGCGACATCGTCCGCATGAACCTCTCGGGCAGCGGCATGCCCCAGGTCAACAAGGTCATTTCGCCCGAAGACATCATCAAGGCCCGCAAGGTGGTCGAGGACGTCTACATGGACGAGAAGATCGAGAAGTACATCATCGACATCATCTTCGCCACGCGCGAACCGGGGGAGTACAACCTCGAAAAGCTGCAGAACCTAATCGCCTACGGCGGTTCGCCCCGTGCGTCGATCTCGCTGGCGAAGGCCGCCCGCGCCTACGCCTTCATCCGCCGCCGCGGTTACGTCATCCCCGAGGACGTGCGCGCCGTCTGCCACGACGTGCTGCGCCACCGCATCGGCCTGACCTACGAAGCCGAGGCGGAGAACATCTCCTCGGAGGAGATCATCACCGACATCCTCAACAACGTCATCGTACCGTAACCATCATGGAGCAGACCGAGAACGATATTCTCAGACGCGTCCGCAAGATCGAGATCAAGACCCGCGGTCTGTCGAACGAGATCTTCGCCGGAAAGTACCACACGGCTTTCCGCGGACGGGGCATGTCGTTTTCCGAGGTGAGGGAGTACCGCGCGGGCGACGACGTGAGGGACATCGACTGGAACGTCACGGCCCGCTCGCGCAAGCCGCACATCAAAATCTACGAGGAGGAGCGCGAACTGACGATGATGCTGGTGGTGGACGTCTCCGGCTCGCGCCTGTTCGGTACGACCGACCGCCTGAAGAAGAACATCATCACCGAGATCGCCGCCGTGCTGGCTTTCTCCGCTTCGCAGAACAACGACAAGGTGGGCTGCATCTTCTTCTCCGACCGCATCGAAAAGTTCATCCCCCCGAAGAAGGGGCGCAGCCACATCCTCACGATCATCCGCGAACTGGTGGGCTTCCGGCCCGAATCGACGGGCACGAACCTCTCGGAGGCGGTGCGCTTTTTGACGAACGTCAACAAGAAGCGGTGCACGGCGTTCATCCTCTCCGACTTCCTCGACCCGGAGGCCGACCGCACGGCGCTCGACGACGCGCTGAAGATCGCCCGGGGCCGCCACGACCTGGTGGGCATCCGCGTCTGCGATCCGCGCGAAGAAGAGCTTCCCGACGTGGGGATCATCGAGCTGAAGGATGCCGAGACGGGCCGCAAGGTGTGGGTCGACACCTCCTCGCGCGCCGTGCGCGACTACTATGCCGCCCGGTGGCGGCAACGCACTGAAGCCATCGGCGAGACGCTCCGCCACAACCGCATCGACACGGCGAGGGTCTCGACGGACGAAGATTACGTTACGGAACTCATCAAACTCTTCAAACAGCGATGAAACGACTGCTCGCAACCGCCCTGCTGGCCGGCCTCGGCTTCGCAGCCGCGGCCCAGGAAGCTCCCACCGTGAAGGCGCATATCGAGCCGGACAGCATCGGCATCGGCGATCGCTTCGACTACGTGATCGACGTCGAGAAAGACCTGGTGCAGGTCGTGCGGTTCCCCGCGTTCCAGCAGACCGACGACAAGATCGAGCTGGTCAAGGAGCTGCCCGTGGATACGCTCGAACGCGACGGGCGTCGGCTGAAGCTGCGCAAGCGCTACCGGCTGGCGGCCTTTCAGGAGGGGCGCTTCGATCTGGGACACGCGCAGGTGCTCTACGCCGGCAAGAACGTCGTCGACACGCTCAGCGGCGGCGACTCGCTGTGGCTCGAGGTGACCACCTTCCAGATCGACTCCACCTCGCAGTCGATCTACGACATCAAGGGGCAGAAGACCCTGCCGTTCCGTTTCGCAGAGGTGGCGGGTTACGTCAAATGGGGCATTTTCATCCTGCTCGTGCTGCTCGCCGCGGCCTATGCCCTCCGGCGCTGGCTCGCCGCGCGCGGCAAGGGCTTCGGCGACCTGTTCCGCCCTGCGCCGCCCCTGCCGCCCCACGTCGCGGCGATCCGCGCGCTCGAGGCGCTGCACAACCAGAAGCTGTGGCAGAACAACCGCCACAAGCCCTATTACTCCGGCCTTACGGACATTCTGCGCACCTACATCGCCGGCCGTTGGGGCATCAAAGCGATGGAGATGACCTCCGACGAGATCATCGAAGCGATGCGCGGCGAGGAACTTCCCGACAAGGCGTCGATGGACCTGACGGCCATCCTGCGCCATGCGGACCTGGTGAAGTTCGCCAAGGACACCCCCGGCGCCGAGCAGAACGAGGCCGACTACCTGAAAGCCTACTACTTCGTGGAGGAGACCAAGCTGGTCGACGAAGCGGACGAACCGACGCAGGACACCTTAGAAATTCCGAATTAGCATGTACCGATTCCTATATATCGTGTTGCTTCTCGCCGCCGGCAGCGTCACGGCCCAGCAGCTGCCCGAACGGAGCGAGGTGCGCAAGGGAAACCGCCAGTTCAACAAGGGCAACTACGAGCGGAGCATCGAACGCTACGAGCGGGCGCTGAGCGCCGCACCCGGACAGTTCGAAGCGACCTACGACCTGGGCAACGCCCTCTACAAGGCCGAGCGGTTCGACCGGGCCGAGCAGACCATGCGTCAGGCCGCGGCCGACACGCTGCGCTCGGAGAACGAGCGGGCCGAGGCGTTCTACAACCTCGGCAACGCCCAGTTCAAACAGCAGAAATACAAGGAGGCGCTCGAGAGTTATAAGCAGTCGCTGCGGCTGAACCCCTCCGACATGGAGGCCAAGTACAACTACGCCTACACCAAGCGTCTGCTCGACGAGCAGAACGGAGGCGGAGGCGGCGACGATCAGCAGGACCAGCAGGATCAGCAAAATCAACAGGATCAGAACCAGCAGGGCGGAGAGGATCAGCAGCAGGGTGACCAGCAGGAGCAGCAGGACGACCAACAGCAGGGGCAGGACGAGCAACAGGGGCAGGACGACCAGTCCGGACAGCCCGACAAGGAAGACGAACAGGCGGAGGGCCAGCCGCAGCAGGCCGAGGCGGGTATCTCCGAACAGGAGCAGCAACAGATGCTCGACGCCATCCAGGCGCAGGAGGACCGCACGCAGGAGAAACTCAAGGAGAAACAGGGCGTCGTGGTACGGGGGAAGAAAAATTGGTGAGGTTATGGAGAGCATAATGACGGCATACGATTTAACACCGCATTACACCCTGGCAACTTCTCCTCGCGGCCAGCGGCCGCGTTTACAGATCTGACCCCACCCCAAACCCCTCCCTCGGGAGGGGCTTCATGCCGCAAAAGCGACATATTCGAGTGTCGGAATTATTTAGAAATAAAAACCGCAACATAGGAAAATCCTATAGCTTCGATTGCCGCTCTCATTGTCCTAATAAATGAAAGAACGCAAATAATTTTTAATTCTTAATTTTTAATTAACTGTGCACTTCGCATCCCCATACTACCTCTGGCTGCTGACGCTGCTTGCGCCGATGACCGCCTACTACGTCTGGCGGACCCTCGAGGGCGGAGCTTCGATCCGGATCTCCTCCGTCGACGGGGTGGCCGGTGCGCCGAAGACGGTGCGTTACTGGCTGCGCCACCTGCCGTTCGTACTGCGGGCGGCCGCCGTGACGCTGCTGATCGTGGCGCTGGCCCGGCCGCAGGGGGTCGAACAGCTCTCGCGGACCAACACCGAGGGCATCGACATCATGCTCTCGATCGACGTGTCGGGCTCGATGCTCGCCCGCGACTTCCGGCCCGACCGTATCACCGCCGCCAAGGAGGTGGCCGGATCGTTTATCGCCGACCGCTACGGCGACCGCATCGGACTGGTCGCCTTCGCCGGCGAGGCGTTCACCCAAAGCCCCTTGACCACCGACCAGAGCACGCTGCAAACCCTCCTGTCGCGCATCCGCAGCGGCCTGATCGAGGACGGCACGGCCATCGGCAACGGACTGGCCACGGCCATCAACCGCCTGCTCGAAAGCGAGGCCAAGTCGAAGGTCATTATCCTGCTGACCGACGGCGTGAACAACCGGGGCGAGATCGCGCCCCTGACCGCGGCGGAGATCGCCCGGGCGCAGGGCATCCGGGTCTACACGATCGGCGTCGGTACACAAGGCATGGCCCCCTACCCCGTGCCGGACATTTTCGGCAACATAACCATCGTCAAGCAGAAGGTCGAGATCGACGAAAAGACGCTGCGCGAGATTGCCGAAAAGACGGGCGGCCGCTACTTCCGCGCCACGGACAAAGCCAAGCTCAAAGCCATCTACGACGAGATCAACCAGCTGGAAAAAAGCAAGGTGGAGGTATTCGAACACACCACCTACCACGAATTGTTCCTCCCCTGGCTGCTCGCCGCGCTCGCACTGCTGGCCGCCGAGTTCCTGCTCCGGCAGCTGGTATTGAAACGTATTCCCTAAAAACGGTTATCCCATGTTCCGGTTCGCCAATCCGCAATACCTCTGGTTGTTGTTCGCCCTGCCGCTCTTCGCCGCACTCTTCTGGGCGGCGATGCGCCTCCGCCGGCGGCGGCTCGCCCGCTTCGGACGGCCGGAGACCCTCGAAGAGCTGATGCCCGATGTCTCCAACGCCCGCGTGGTGCTCAAATTCATCCTTTTCTCCGTGGCGCTGGCGCTGCTGATCCTCGCCGCCGCGCGCCCGCAGCTGGGTTCGAAGCTCCGCGAGGAGAAGGCGCAGGGCGTGGAGATGATGCTCGCGGTCGACGTGTCGAACTCGATGCTGGCCGAGGACTTCGAGCCGAACCGCCTCGAAAGGACCAAATACGCCGTCAACAAGCTCTTCGACGGGCTGCGGCAGGACCGCGTGGGCCTTGTCGTATTCGCGGGAGAGCCTAAAGTACAGCTGCCCATCACCTCCGACTTCCGCATGGCCAAGGCGTTCGCGCGCCGCATCGACCCCTCGCTCGTTTCGGTGCAGGGCACGGCCATCGGCAAGGCGCTCGAACAGGCGCTGCTCGCCTTCTCGGGCGACACGGAGCAGACGCACAGCCGAGTCGTCATCTTGATCACCGACGGCGAGAACCACAACGACGATGCCCTCGCGGTAGCCGAACGGGCCAAGCAGATGGGCATCCGCATCTACACGATCGGCATCGGCACGCCCGAAGGTGCTCCGATCGAGATCGACGGCGAGTTCATCAAGGACGAAACGGGCAACATGGTCGTCTCGAAGCTCAACGAGGAGATGCTGGCCCGGATCGCCGAGATCACCGGCGGCGCCTACGTCCGGGCGACGAAGCAGTCGATCGGACTGGACGAGATCGTGGAGAGCATCAACGCCATGGAGCAGACCGAACTCTCGACGCTGCGCTTCGAGGAGTTCAACGAGCAGTTCCAATACCTGCTGGCCGCGGCATTGCTGCTGCTCCTGATCGAATTTCTGCTGCTCGACCGGCGCAATCCGCTGCTGGCCCACCTGAATATCTTCCGCGAACGGAGCTGAAGAACGCTTTCCGGGGAGGCGACCGGTAAGTAAGAAACGGTTAGGACGGACTGGTTGCCGGACCGAGGCGAACAGGTCCGGTCGGCGGGCAAAAGAACGGAGCGGGCAAACGGTCGGTCGGCGGTTCCTGCCGTTCCTCCGAAACTGCCCTGGCACACGGCTTGCTGACTTGCCCGTCGGGACCCGGTCGGATCGGGTCCGCTGACGCCAAAACCCCTGCAACGATGGAAAACACCCCTACCGCGAAGATCGCGGCGCTGGCCGCCGCGCAGCGCGCCTACTTCCGCACGGGAGCCACGCTCCCGGCCGACTTCCGCCGCACCATGCTCCGCCGCCTGGCGAAGGCCCTCGAGCAGTGGGAACAGCCCCTCTGCGACGCCTTGTGGCAGGACCTGCACAAATCGCCCGAGGAGGCCTACCTCACCGAACTGAGCATCGTCCGCGACGAGGTCCGCACCCACCTGCGCCATTTCGAGGAGTGGATGCGGCCCGAGAAGACCTCTACACCCCTCAAGCTCTTTCCCTCCCGCAGCCGGATCATCACCCAGCCGCTCGGTTCGGCACTGATCGTCGCGCCGTGGAACTACCCCGTGCAACTGCTGCTCGATCCGTTGGTCGGGGCGATCTCGGCGGGGTGCACCGCCCTGCTGAAGCCCTCGCCCTACACGCCGCACGTCTCCGACACGCTGGCGCGGATGATCGCCGCGTATTTCGACGAACGCTACATCGCCGTGGTACAGGGTCACCGCGAAGTGAACACGCAGCTGCTCGATGAGCGGTGGGATCTGATCTTTCTGACGGGAAGCCCTGCGCTGGGGCGGATTGCGATGGCCGCGGCGGCCAAAAACCTGACCCCGCTGGTGCTGGAGCTGGGCGGCAAAAGCCCCTGCATCGTCGAACGCGGGGCCGATCTGGAGGTGGCCGCGCGCCGCATCGCGTGGGGCAAGACGCTCAACGCCGGGCAGACCTGCATCGCCCCCGACTACCTGCTGGTGCAGGAGTCGCTGCGCGAACTCTTTGTCGCCGCCTTCGACCGCGCCGTGAAGCGCCTCCTGGGCGACGACCCCGCGCAAAGCCCCTACTATGTGCGGATGGTCAGCGACCGCGCTTTCGACCGGGTAGCGAGTTACCTCGGGCAGGGGACCGTCCTCTCGGGCGGCCGCACCGACCGCGCGCAGCGGTATATCGAACCGACCCTGCTGGGCGATCCCGACCCGGCGTCGCCGGTGATGCAGGAGGAGATTTTCGGCCCGGTGCTTCCGCTGCTGACCTTCCGCGAGACCGACGAGGCAGTCGCTTTCGTCAACGACCGCGAAAAACCGCTGGCGCTCTACTATTTCGGACCCGAAGAGCGGGGCCGCGAAGTGCTTCGGCGCACGACCTCGGGCGGCGCATGCCTCAACGACACGATCGTCCATGTCGCCAACAACAGCCTGCCTTTCGGCGGCGTGGGAAATTCGGGCATGGGCAGCTACCACGGCCGCCGCAGCTTCGACGCCTTTTCGCACCGCCGGGCCGTGGTCACGACCCCCGTGCAGCCCGATCCGCCGTTCCGCTACATGCCCTACCGGATGTTCCGGTGGGTGAAAAAGATTTTATAGGAGCGTCGCGTCAGAATTCGACCGTCAGCCCCAGCGTCGGCAGAAGCGTGCCGCTCGTCTGGTCGATATATTTCATCTTATAACGTGCCGGATCGGACCCGGCGATCACCTCGCCCGTCGACAGGAGGACGTCGGGCTGGCGGAGTTTGCTTACCGTGACATTCTGCAGATCGAGGTAGATACCCAGCATGCAGCGGCGGAAAAAGAAGGTCTTGTCGACGCGCAGGTCCAGCTGGGCAAAGGCGTCGAGCCGTCCCGCATTGTACTGCGAATAGTCGTAATAAGGTCTCCCCTGCGCGTTCCACGCCGCCACGAGCGACGAGCGCTCCACGTCGTAGGGCGTATAGGGCGCGCCGCCGATGCAGCTCAGACGCGCCCCGATGCTCCAGCGGCGCGGCAGGTCGAACGTCCCGCTCACATTGACGATAAAACGATTGTCCCACGCCGCCACGACCAGCGGGGCGTGCTCGTCGTTGCGGTAACGGCTGCGATAGTAGGTCGCCGATCCCACCAGATTGAGCCGTCCGGGAATCTGCCAGCGCGCCATCGCCTCGATGCCGTAGGCGCGCCCGGTCGCCGTGCTGACCAACGCCTCGTCGCCCACCGAACCGTAGTCGGTTCCCTTGCAGGCGAGCGGAATGTCGTCCGTCAGGCTCAGCGGAATATGTCCGTACGCCTTGTAGAACCCCTCCAGCGAAACCACCAGCCGGTCGCGCAGCCGCCAGTCGACCCCGGCGCTGAGGGACGCGACGCGCTGGTAATCCAGCCCGCGGTTCACCAGCGCCCCCGCATTGTCGCGGAACCCGAGCGCCGTGAAGGGCGGCAGCTGGTAGTAAAGCCCCGCCGAGGCGCTTACCGACCATGCCTGTGTCAGCGCATAGCTCACCGATGCGCGGGGCGACAGCTGCCTCCAGAAGCGCTCCGTCAGGGAGGAGTAGTCGCAGCCGTCCGCCCTCAGGCCCGCCGAGAGGGTCAGCCGCTTGTCCGCCGAGGCATACTCGCCCGCGGCGAACAGTCCCCAGCCGACGATCCCCAGATCGGTGGCGTAGCGCTGCATCACCGCATCGGTCGTATAGAGCGCCCGGAGCGTGCGGTTCGTATAGGCGGAGTAGCTCACCTCCACGCCCCCGCGCACGGTCCAGCGGCCCAGGTAGGAGCGGTTCTCGCCCCGCAGCGTGGTCTTCTGCTCGACGCCACGCAGCCGCAGGATCAGATTCTCGTCCCGCGGGTCGTTGTCGCGGTACTTCTCCTCGCGGTTGTTCAGGTAATTGTGGCTCAGGGCGACGGTCTGCACGTGGCGGCCCGCATAGTGGCGGTAGACGGCCCCCACGGTGAAGGTCTCCTGCCGGATGCGGGGCAGGTAGCTCAGCAGGTATTCGGCATCCTCGCCCTCCTCGTCGGTGTTGAGCTTCATCCGGTCGACCCCGAAAAGTCCCAGAAAGGTCAGCTCGTCGTGCGCCGTCAGGCGCGTCTTGATCTTGAGCTGCCCGTCGATGTAATTGGGCAGGAACGGCAGCCCCAGCATCTTGAACAGCAGCTGGAGGTAGGACTGGCGGATCGAGAAGAGGTAGGTGGTGCGCTCCGAAAAGTGGCCGCTGCCGCTCAGCGACACCTCCGAAGCGCCCAGCGTCGCCTTGAACGTCTGCCGCTCGGGGTCACCGTCGCGGAGCCGGAAATCCAGTACGGAGCTCATCGCCCCGGCCCGGTCGGCGGGAAAAGCCCCGGTGTAGAAGCTGATTTCGCGCACCAGATCGGCGTTGACGATGCTCACCGGACCGCCCGTCGCACCCTGGGTGGCGAAGTGGTTGATGTTGGGAATCTCGATGCCGTCCATCCAGAAACGGTTCTCCGACGGACCGCCGCCGCGCACGAGCAGGTCGTTGCGGTAACCCACCGGGGAAAAGGCCACGCCGGGGTAGGAGCGCACGATGCGCGACACGTCGCGGTTGGCTCCGGGGCTCTTTTCGATCTCGCGCACCCCGATCACGCGCATGCTCACCGGGCTTTCGACCGTGCGCCGGAACGGCGTCGGCGTCACCGTGACCGCCTCCAGCCGCGCGGCCTCCTCCTCGATTTCGATCTCGATAAAGGGCGTGGCCGCCGAGACCATGTATTCGGGTGTGTAGGCCGTTCGGTAGCCTACGCACGAGACCCGGAGGCGGTAGATGCCCGGTTCGACGCCGCGGATCGTGAAGCGGCCCACCGAATCGGTCGCATCGCCCCGCTGCTCCTGCCCGTCGAGCACCACGGCGGCGTATTCGACCCCGCGACGGGTCAGGCGGTCGATCACCCGACCGCGCAGCGTGTAGTCAGCCCCCTCGACGCGGCACACCGCACCGACGAGCAGCAATAAAAGTATAATCTTACGCAGTTTCATCTTTCTACCCTTTTCCCGGTTGGGTAAAGGTACGAAGAAATTCGCAGGATTCCGGCAGAAATTTCCGATCGGCATACGGTTCCGCCCGGTCCGGCTATGTGACAGGGGGGGGTGCGACAGGACGGCGGATAGCGTTGTTTTGTTCCGTTCGGCGGGGGCGGTCTATCTGTCGGGATTTCGGGGTCGGGGCACGACCCCGGCACTCCGCAGCCGACGGGGGCGGAGGAGTGCATCAAGCCTGCGGCATGCTGCAACCTCCGCCGGCTGTGAACGCACGAAACAGATTGGCATTGCTCTCGGCTTGCACACTTTGCCGGAGATAAACTCCGGCTTGGATAGGCGGCGCCTCGGCAATGCTCAAATAAATTTGAGCATTGCTCTCGGCTTGCACACTTTGCCGGAGATAACTCCGGCTTAGATAGGCGGCGCCTCGGCAATGCTCAAATAAATTTGGCATTGCTCTCGGCTTGCACTATCTTTGTGCGGCAGGTCCGCTCTGTCGCTGCCGGCCGCAGGCCGGGAGAGGAAAGTCCGGGCAACGAAGAGCACCACGCAAGCTAACGACTTGATACCCGTGAGGGTATGGCAAGCGTAACAGAAAAGAACCGCCCGCAGGCATAACGACCGTTTTCCGGCGGGTAAGGGTGAAAAGGCGGGGTAAGAGCCCACCGCGGGGGCAGCAATGTCGCCCGGCAGTACGTCCCGTGGGTTGCAAGACCGTGTATACCGGCAACTAAGGGTTGCTCGCCCGATGCCGGGGGGTAGGTTGCTTGAGACGGCAGGTGACTGCCGCCGTAGATAAATGACAGAGGCCCGGACTTCGGTCCGGGAACAGAACCCGGCTTACAGGACCTGCAAAACAGGGGGGGGGCATCGGCCCTCCCCCTTCTTGTATGCGCGCACGGGAATCTGCGGCCGAAGACTTCGACCCCGATCCGATGCGGCGGGCGGCGGAATCGCTTCCCGAAAACACCGTCAACTACACCCCCGCAGCCGACAACACGGAGCATCCGACGCCGAAAAGCCGACACGTCCGTTCTCCGGAACGCCGCTGAAAGCATGGCATTTTTTTTGCCTCAGCGTCCACCGATGGCAACTTTTCGAGAACACATCCGACAGAGCCGCGCCTACAAGTGGTGCATCCTCGGGCTGATCATGCTCGGCACGTTCATGGCCGTACTCGACGTGACGGTGGTCAACGTCGGACTGCCGGCGATCATGTCCGCATTCCACATCGGCATCTCCACCGCCGAATGGGTCATCACGGCCTACATGATTACGATGACCGTCATGCTCCCCTCGGCGGGCTGGTTCGCCGACCGCTTCGGCAACAAACGCCTCTACATCCTCGGGCTGGTGCTCTTCACGCTCGGATCGTGGCTTTGCGGCCGTGCGACCAGCGACATCTTCCTCATCTCGTCCCGGGCGCTGCAAGGGTTGGGCAGCGGCATCATCCAGTCGCTGGGTCTGGCGATTGTCACGCGCGAGTTCCGGCCCGAAGAGCGGGGGCTCGCACTGGGTTTGTGGGGCATGGCCGCCGCCGCGTCGATCTCGTTCGGACCGCTGCTGGGCGGTTACCTGGTCGATGCGTACAGCTGGCACAAGATATTCGACGTGAACGTTCCGGTCGGACTGCTGGCCATCGTACTGTCGGTGGTCATTCAGCAGGAGTGGAAAAGTCCGTCGGGACACGCCTTCGATTGGAAGGGGTTCCTGGCCATCGTCGTCTTCATGCCGCTGGCGATCTTCGCGCTGGCGCGCGGCAACTCGCCGACCAACCACGACGGCTGGGCGTCGCCCGTGGTGATCGGCTGTTTCGCGGTGGCGGCGGCGGCGCTCGCCTACTTCATCTATACGGAGCTGCGAAACCCCGCGCCGCTCTTGCAGCTGCGGCTGCTCGGGGAGCGCAATTTCGGGGTTTCGATGGCCGTGCTGACGCTCTTTTCGATCGGCATGCTGGGCGGAACCTACCTCCTGCCGCTCTACATGCAGCGCGGTCTGGGCTACACGGCGCTGATGGCCGGCAGCGTCTTTCTGCCGGTGGGGTTGATTCAGGGAGTGCTCTCGGCGCTTTCGGGACTGATGACCCGCTACGTGAAGCCGCTAATCCCGGTGGCGGCGGGCGTGCTGCTGCTGGCGTGGAGCTTCTGGATGGCCAGCCGCTTCACGCTCCACACCACCCACCACCACATTCTCTTCGTACTCTACGTGCGCGGGTTCGGCATGGGGCTAGCCTTCGCACCGCTGAGCTACTTTTCGCTGCGCAACCTGACGCAGAAGGACATGGCCGCGGCGGCGGGCATTTCGAACAGCATCCGGCAGCTGGCCGGGAGCGTCGGCATCGCCATCCTGACGGCGGTCCTTGCCTCGCGCACGGCGTTCCACGCCACGCACGAAACCGTCCCGGTCGCACAATCCTACGTCGAGGGGGTCACCGACGCCCTGGCGATCGTGGTATGGATCACCCTGGCGGCCCTGCTGCCGCTGTTATGGGTGTTCCGGAAAAAACGCCGTCCTACATCAGTCCCATCCGACGACGGGCGAAAGGCATGACCCAGGCAGGAGCCTGCTGCTGCGACAAGAGGTCGCGCATCCGGTCCATGTAGGGTTCAGCATGGCGGAAATAGCGCAGCAACCCCGCACACAAGGTGTTTTTGCGGCAGCCGTCCGCACCCGTCTCGAAGCGGTGCTTGGGACATTCGCCGCGGCAGGCGAAGTAGTATTTGCAGCGCAGGCACTCCGCCGGCAGCGCATTGCGCTTGGCCAGTCCGAAGTCGATCCGCTTTTTGGAGCGGTAGATCTCCGCCAGCGGAGTTTCGCGGATGTTTCCCAACCGATATTCGGGGTAGACGAAGTGATCGCACGAGAAGACGTCGCCGTTGTGCTCGACCACCAGCGCGTCGCCGCACGTCTCGCCCATCGAGCAGACGCCCGGCTCGACGCCGCACCACTGCGCCAGCGTGGCGTCGAAGAGCTGCACGTAGCAGCGGCCCACGTCGCTGACGATCCATTCGTCGAAGACATCGCAAAGGAAATCGCCGTACCCTTCGGCCGTGACGGACCACTCGGCCGGCCGCGCCCCCTCGCGTTCGGGCGGAACGATCAGCGGACGGTGGAACCCCGGACGGTCGACGACATGCTCCACGGCGGGCAGGAACTGCATGTAGCGGCTGTGCACCGTGTCGCGGAAGAAGCGGTAAATCTCGGCTCCCCGCCCCTCGCAGCGGCGGTTGACCACGCTCAGCGTATTGTACTCCACGCCCGAGCGTTCGAACTGCCGGACCGCCTGCATCACCCGCTCGAACGTGGGCTGGCCGCCCTTCGTCAGGCGGAACGCATCGTGGATGTCCTGCGGTCCGTCGAGCGAAACCCCCACCAGAAAGTTATTCGCCGCGAACAGTTCGCACCAAGCCTCGTCGACCAGCGTCGCATTGGTCTGCAGCGTGTTTTCGATCCGTTTGCCGTCGGCGTATTTTTGCTGTAGGGCCATCGCTTTGCGGTAGAACTCCACGCCCAGCAGCAGCGGCTCGCCCCCGTGCCAGCAGAACCTCACGACCGGGACCTGATTGGCTTCGATATACTGGCGGATGTACAGCTCCAGCAGCTCGTCCGACATGACCGCCTGACGGCCCCCGTACTGAACGGCCTTGTCGAGGTAGTAACAGTAGTGGCAGTCGAGGTTGCACGTCGAGCCGGCGGGCTTGAGCATCGTCGAAAAGGCGACGGGACCCGCCTGCTTCTCCGCATCGCGGAAGGTGAAGATATCTTTGGATTTCATTTTTCGGTCGGGAGTTTATTCTATACAAAGATAATATATGGAGAGCGCAGAAGCAAATTCCAGGTTCTGAAGAACATCTTATCGGAACAGAAAACTACCTGTTTGAAAAAGAATGATTATCTTTGCGTCGACCGCAACATAAACAAAAATAAGCATATGAATCCGATAATTCGCATTCCTCATACTAAAATCGAGGGGGGGGGAGAATCGCCTACATTGATGTAATCAAAGGTCTTCTCTTCGTTTTTGTCTGTCTGGGACATTACACCTTCTTGCCCGATTGGCTGCGCACCACTTCCACTTACCTGATTATCTTTCGCATGCCCACCTACTTCTTTCTCTCCGGCATGCTTTTCAGCGACCGGCGGCACGATACCCTGAAAAAATACGTCATCAGTAAAAGCAAGTCGCTGCTGCTTCCCTACGTTTCGCTATCGGTATTTTTCACCTTATGCGACTACGAACTGTTCAGACACCCTGCCGAAACGATTCTCAGGAATCTGGATTGGATATTCATCCAGGGGAACGGGGCCCCAAAAGCCTATGCGTTATGGTTCGTATTGACGCTCTACCTGGCCAGCATTGCTTATTACATCATCAACAAGTATGTCAAAAAAATCGGATACAAGCTGCTGACCGCCCTTGCGATCTCAACAGCAGGCTATCTTTTAATGCACTGCCAAATCAACACGCCTCTCAAGATCGGAACCCTTTGCGCCGCCGTTGTTTTTCTCA
Organism: Alistipes sp.; assembly: GCF_048465635.1. GTDB lineage: Bacteria > Bacteroidota > Bacteroidia > Bacteroidales > Rikenellaceae > Alistipes. Next base: position 3,387 of record NZ_DBFWLF010000024.1, on the reverse strand, counting down.
CGGCAGGGCATCTGGCCGCAAAATTGAAAAACATCTCATTCGACTGGTCGGTGCAGTTGGTTTCGATTATTTTCGTTTTATTCGGCATCACGATTTTGTGCAGTTATGACTGCATCCACACCGATCGGATCGCGTATCTGGGCATGAACAAACTGCCGCCCTACTGGATTTTTTATCCAGGAGCACTCTGCGGGACCATGGCTACGGTACTGTTTTTCAATCTGCTCGGCAGATATGATTCGGTCCTGTTCCGCGTCCTGAAGTACATCGCCCGGAACGCACTCATCATATTGGCTTCGCACGGATACGCATTGCTCGTGCTCACGCACCTGGTTCGGGTTTTCATCACGGACAACCCCACGATGAATTTCCTGCTGGTCACAATGCTGCTCATCCCGACCGAAGTCGCCATCATCTGCTTCTTCAACCGTTATTTCTATCGTATGTTGGGAAAACCGCGGCAGGAGCTTCTTCAGTCGCTTTCGCTCAACACCTGACGGACCGGCCGTCCCGGAACTGCGACAAAGGGCATAGGCAGGGGTGTTTCCCGATCCTTTCGCGCATTTCGACGCCTTTGGAGAAGAATTTGCACGTACCCGCTGCGGAAACAAGAGTTGCAGCATGGAGCGAGTGATCCGAAAATCGAGAAAAAAGGCGGTGGCGATCACCATCGCGGGGTTTCTCGCGGGCATTGCCGGCGGGTTGATCCTGCACTATGTCCACGACGTGGTGCTGGGGTGGTGTTTCGTGATAACGGCGGGATTCGCCCTCCTCTACGGAATCGGATCGCTGGCGGACCGCAGGCCCTACCTGATTCTTACCGAACGGGGTCTGACCGAGCAGTTCACCGTCCGGCAGGAGATCGCCTGGGAGGCGATTCTGCGTGCGGATGACTTCTATTACCGGGGACAATACTGGCTGCGGCTGCTGCTCGACCGCAACTACAAGCCGCAGATCGGCACGACGGGATTCCGCCGCTTCGACCGGATTTACGAAGCGGAGGGCGTCCGGCCGGTCTACATCCGGACGATGGGGCTGGAGATGGACTCCATGCAGCTGGTCGCGCTAATCCGGAAGATGAAGGAGGCGGACCTGCCGGAGCGGGCCGAACTCCTGAAAAACGCCGCCCCCGAACCCGGTCGGAAACGGCGGTAAGGCTGTTGCGAACGAAGCTATCCCCGGCTCTCCATGCTGTCGAGCGAGGGGTTCACCGTCATCACATCCTGCTCCAACTGCTCCGGTGTGGGTGTTCCGTCGCTTTCGGCGGGACAGATCGGACCCTCGTCGGCCAGCGCGTCGTCGGGGGTGCGCTGGGTGGCGGTCGTCTCGCCCGTGGCCCCGGGATCGGCGGAGGGCTGCCCCGCCTCAATCTGCGTCGTGTCGTTATCGTGCATACGTTCCATCTTCGACTTTTTCCGAAAAGCGCTGCAAAGGTCGTACCGGGCGTCAGGTCTTCACCCGGATAATCTGGTCCCAGTCGGTCGTGAAGCGTTTGGAGAGGTGCTCGCGGTGCATGCGGAAGAACTCCGTGCCGGCAGCCGCCGTGACGACCTTGTGCCGCCCCATCGTGGCGTTCACCCGATCGATCGCCTGCATCAGCTGGTCGTGCCGCGCACGGTCGACCGGATCGTAGAGATCGAGCTGCGTCCCCGTTTTCGAACTCAGGTCCGAAAGAATCACCCCGGCGCGTTTGTAGGCGCGCCCCTTGCGGAAGATCATGCGCAGCGTCCGCACGGCGTGTTCGGTCAGGCAGAGCGTGCTGTCGGTCGGGACCGAAAGCTTCAGCAGATGGCTTTCGCAATGCTGCGGCATGCCCTCCTTGTGGCGGTTCGTCAGCAGAAAGACCGTCATTTCGCCGCACACCGAGTGCTGCGCACGCAGCTTCTCGGCGCACGCGGCGGCATACTGGGCGACGCATCGGCGGATCTGCTCGAAGTCGTCGGTGTCGTGCTCGAACGTGCGCGTGGTGGCGATCCGCTTCCTATCGACGGGGTGCTGCTCGAAACCGATGCACGGCTCGCCGCGCAGCTCCTTCCACATTCGCAGCCCCACGACCGACATGCGTTTGCGAACCCGCTCAGGCGGGAGCTGCGTGAAGTCCCACGCCGTGCGCACACCCATCCCCTCGAGCATCGCGGCCCAGCGGCGGCCCACGCCCCAGACGTCGCCGATGGGGAATCGGCGCAGCACCTTTTCGATATCCTGCGGCCGGTGCATGTAACAGCAGCCATCCAGCCGGGGGTATTGCTTGCAGAGTTTCGAGGCGATCTTGGCCAGCGTCTTGGTGGGCGCGATGCCGATGCTGACCGGGATGCCGGTATGGCGTTTCACCGTGCGGGCGATCTCGTGGCCCAGCGCGTCGAGCGTCGCCGGGTCGATGCCCCGCAGATCGAGGAACGATTCGTCGATGGAGTAGACCTCCGTGGCGGGAACCAGGCGGCGCAGCAGGCTCATCACGCGGCGCGACATGTCGCCGTAGAGGATGAAGTTGGAGGAGAAAACGGCGACCCGGTTGCTGCGCAGCAGGTCGCGCACCTTGAAATAGGGGTCGCCCATCCGGATGCCGAGCTGCTTGGCCTCGTTCGAGCGCGCGATCACGCAGCCGTCGTTGTTCGACAGCACCACCACGGGACGCCCCACCAGCGAGGGGTTGAAAACCCGCTCGCAGGAGGCGTAAAAATTGTTGCAGTCACACAGTCCGTACATCCTGCTGTCCAAACGGAAAAAACCGCCCGGAATTGCTTTGCGGGGACGATTTTAAGTGTTTCAGACACTTTTGAGAATCCACCGCACCACGCCCCAGACCATAAAGCGGCTCTCGGCCGTGACCTCGATGGGCTTGTACTTGGGATTGGCCGCCATGAGCAGGATGCGGTCCGGCTCCATGCGCACGCGCTTGAGGGTGAACTCTCCGTCGATGAACGCCACGGCCAGACAGCCGTCGTAAGGCTCGACCGCCTTGTCCACGACCAGGATGTCCCCCTCCGAAATGCCCTCGCCCTGCATCGAATCACCCTCCACGCGGGCGAAGAAAGTCGCTTCGGGATGCTTCACCACCAGGCCGTTCAGATCGAGCGTCCCGTCGAGAAAGTCGTCGGCCGGCGAGGGAAATCCCGCATGCACACCGCTCTCGGCCAGCGGCAATGCCTCCGGATGGCCGTAATCCGGCTGATACATTTTCAGTCTGTCTTCGGACGGTTCCATCGCCTGTTTTCCGCACACCGTTCAAAAACCGTTCCCGGCGGTTTCTGCAAACGGGGAGGGCAGCTCGCAGCCGGCGGAGGCAAACGAAACGAATGTGGAGTGCAGCCCTCCGCACCGGGCGGCTGCGGGCTGCCGGGGCCGCCTGCGGCCCCTCCGACCTCCGGCCTCGTCCCTCTACCGCCC
>NZ_DBFWLF010000023.1:0-6541 GCF_048465635.1 Alistipes sp. | reverse complement strand
ACCGATCCGGTTCGGCAAGCCCGCCTCCCACCCGGGCGGCGTTCATTCCGAATACAAAGATAATGAAATTCCCCCCCCCACAAGTTTTAGACCAAAATATGTCCTAAAGGTCGAAATTCCAGCCCGGAAGGAATATTACTTACCGGACAATTTCGGACATAAGAGGGAAAATAAACTGGCAGCGCACAATTATCGAGCATTCTTATCGCCGCGCTTCCGTATAAAACCGAACCCCGCCGAATAGGCGAGGCTCGGGCAAAACGGGTTGATGATGGGGAAGCAGATGGCGTCCGGGCAGACCGGTGGAACGAGCATAACGGTCGGAACGGGTAGAACAGGTAGAACGCCCGGAAAGGTCCGGCTAAGAGACGGATCTCTTGGGTAGAGACAGTCCGGAAACCAGCCAGTCGGGGACCTGGATGAGGCTGGTCAGCACGTTAGCCGGGGCCGGTATCCGTTCCGGTTATCGGCTTGCGTAGGGCAATCATGTCCGGTTAAACGCAAACTATCCGTGCGGAAAGTTCCATCAGGTCTTCCGCTCGGGCCGCGGGGTAGGGTTTCAGAGCATTTTCAGGTTGAACAGGTAGTTGTCGTCGGCGCTTCCCTCCTCGTCGAAGATTTTGACGATCAGGATGGCGCCCCACGCTTCGTCGCCGCGCCCGACCAGAATAATGTCCCGATCCGTCAGATTGCGAACATAGTTTTGTCGTTGGGAGCCTGCGTAGTAGGCGCTCAGCGACGATTTGGTCGCTGCGGCGTAATCGAAGCTGTTCGCCTTGGCGAAGCGCACGTCGGTCTGGGTTCGCCACTCGCGGGGCAGCGTCTGCGGATCGTCGTCCGGGCTTTCGTAGAGGTAGATGTCGATCTCTTCGGGGGCAGCCGTAGCGCAGAGCAGCGGCTGGACCGTCGTGAGCGAGAAGCCGTCGGGTTTGCCCGAGCGGGGCGACCAGAGCGTAATGCCGCTCTTCTCCGGCAGCAGCGAGGTGTTGTTGCGCACCGTGAGGTTGATATGCTGCTCCTGCACGAAGTTGCAGTTGTCCGTTGCGCGGAACGTCAGCTCGATCCGCGTGCTGTCGACCGCCACGTTCGGCGTTTGGTAGAGGTAGCGGTAGACGTAGCTTTGCGTGCCGGGTTTCGCCGTGAACAGCTCCCGGGTCCCGGAGGAGGGGTCGAACGAGGTGATCTCGAAGCGGACGATCGTTTCGTGCTGCGTGTGGGCCTGAATGTCGAAATAGATCGTCTCTCCGCCGCCCGCCGTCAGTTGGGAGGACGTGACGAAGAGCGTGACCTCCGAGGCGTCGTCTTCCGAGGTGCAGCCCGGCCCGAGCAACGCAGGCAGCGCGAGCAGCAGTAACATTCGTTTTTTCATGCCTGTCGGTTTGAGAAAAACCCGGCGGCCCATGCGAAAGCCGCCGGGTTTCCGGTTATTTGAACGAATAGGCTTTGACGGTCGCTTTCACGGAGACCTCCGATCCGAGGAAGAGCCGCGTCTTGTGCTTGCACTGGCTGACTACGACGAAGTAGTTGGCTTCGGGAAACTCTTCGGTCGCCTTGTAGGCGGCCCTGCCGAGCCGGCTATAGAGTTTCGGTGCGGAGAGGTAGCCGCCGTTGATATTCGTGAAGCGCATCTGCACGCCGTCGTAGGTCTCGCCGTTGATGCGGTCGATCTTGCTGATAAAACCGAGGTAGGTGCGGTAGTCGACGCTGATCTCGGTCTGTCCGAGGTACTCCAGATCGTTCATCTGGATGTTCAGCTGCGCGGTCGAGGGGGTGTAGGCCCGATTCCGGGTGACGCTGCACGCCGTGCTGAGCACGAGCGCCAGGACGCACAGGATGGATTGATAGGATTTCATGGCGTGCGTCGTTTACTTGAAGTAATAGGTCAGGGTCACGCGGAACTGGCTGCCGATCTCGCCTTTCTTGGCTTTCAGGTTGTCGAAGCGCTCGTTGGCGTCCATGTGCTCGAAACTCTTCAGATCGGCCGTGTAATAGGTCTGGGTCTCTCCGTCGACGGTCATCTCGTTCTTGTACTTCAGTCCGGTGTCGAAACGCGAGGAGATGCCGTACTCGACACCTACGGCCAGCGGCAGGTTGGCGATGTAGGCCTGCAGACCGATGAAGGCCCCCAGCCCGATCACGAACGAGTTCTTGGTGATGCTCGCCTTCGAGCCGTCGACCTCGCGCAGGGTCTTGTCGCTGTTCCAGCCGATGGGAATCTCCGCGCCCACGTAGACGTCGAGCAGGTTCTTTTTCGAGAAGTGGTACGCCACGCCCGGATAGAACATCGCCTGCGATTTGGCGTACTTGTTATCGAGGAAGTAGGACGAGTTTACCTCGTCCTCCAGGCCGATCACGTCGCCCTTGAGCCGCTCGGAGGATTTGTAGAGTTCGATGCCCAGGCGCGTTTCGAACTGGTCGGAGACCATGTATTTGAAGTTGATGAGCGGCAGGGCCGTCAGTTTGATGTCGCCGTCGAACATATCCTTGAACATGTTGCTGGTTACGCCGAGGTAGATTCCGAAGTCGCCGGCCTGCGCCCGGTTGCCTGTGCGGATCTCTTTGGAGGAGGGTTTGCCGGTGGTCAGCTGGGCGAATACGGAGGTCGTTCCCATGCAGCAGAGCGCAAGGAAGAGGATAAATCGGGTTTTCATAAATCGTTTGTGTTTGGGTTGCCTGTCCCGGGCGGGTGTTTGATGGGGTATGGCATACAAAAAACGTGGGACATCCCTTTTCATTTGCATATCGAGGTTCTGGAATACCCTGTGGCAAAATAGAAAGTGAAGCCCACGTGAAACACGTGAGCATCAACTCCACTTCCCTTGCCACAAGTTGAAATTTTCCAGATTTCGATATGCAAGACGTAAAGTTAACGCTTTTTATATGTATGTGCCGGCGCTTTTAGTGCGTGGACGGCACGAAGGTGGTGTTCAGTTCAGCATGAGTTATTTATCCATAGGCAATGCGATTTTAAGGGTTGTGCTGCAAATGTAATAAAAAATCCCAAGAGTTGGGATTTCGGCCGCGGATTTTATCGACGGCGAACCCTGCCCCGGGGCGGGCAGGGGCAGAAAACCCCTCCCGGGAGGGGAGGGGTCGGACACTCAGATGCGGGGCTTGACGGCGATGCGCAGCAGCAGGGAGATCGCATAGACGATCATGCCGTAGATCGGTGCGATGAACGCCACGCGCAGGCCTCCGCATAGCAGCGTGAACGAGATGGGGAAGCCTGTCTCCTGGATCAGGTCGGCGACCGTGTAGAATCCGATCATCATGTAGATCAGGCCGATGATGCAGGCAAGCAGCCCGAACTCCTTGATCCAGCGCGGTGCTTTCCAGGCGGAGAACAACATGGCGATCAGGCAGAGCGTGATGAGGGTCATCCAGACGTAGCCGCCTTCCAGGTAGAGATCGGCGAGCGAACGTCTCCGTTCCGGGTTGGTGGATTCGCTGACCTCCCACTCTTGCGTTTCGGGATTGAGTATAGCGGTTTCATTCCTGTCTATTTGCGGTTGTTTTCCCGCTTCGGCCGGTATCGTGCGAATTATCTGGCGATCGGACGAAACTGCGGTTCCCGTCAGGGGTGTCGCCGATTCCGGATCGGCATCGGTCGCCGGCGCGATGGATGCGTTGGCGGCCGGAGGCGGGGCGATGTTGATCTTTTCCTGCGCGCGGATCGGGGCGGCGAGCAGCAGTAGCAGGGTGCAAGTTGCGAACAGTCGTTTCATAGGGCGAAAGATTTAAGGTTTGACATGGTGGATTACTCCTATTGCAAAGATAGGGCGGAAAGGGCGGTAAATCCAAGGTCGAATCCCGCTCTTTGCGGGTCGAAAGCCGCTGTTGCGCGGGGTGCGTTTCGCCGGAAAGGGGATTTTTCCTATTTTTGCAGTGAACCCGCTTCAGACTGCCTGCCGTTCGGCGGGTGCGATTCGATGCGGAAACGACAATTATGAGACACTTGGCAACCATCTCTTACTGGATTGCGGCGGTCCTGCTGCTGGCCTCGGTGACGGGGAGTTTCGGCTATGATTTCCGGCAGGCGTTGTTCCTTGCCACGGCGCTGCTGCCGGGAATGCTCTGCGCCAAGCTGCTGCTGCCCGGGGCGCTCCGTGCTCCGCGACGGCGCGTGGTGGCGGTCGTGTGTGTCGCGGCCGGGGTGCTGGTGGTCGAGTGGCTGGCGCTGCTGCTCGCCTATCATTATACGCTCAGCGGTTCCTGGCCCCGGCAGATGGAGTTTCCCCGACTCTTCTCCAATCCGGCCTTTCTGCTGCTGCTGTCGGCGGCGATCGTCGTTCCCGAGGTGCTGTTGGCCCGCTGGCTCGACGCGCATCTGCCGCGCATGAAGAGCGTGACGTTCGTCTCCGAACGGCGCAAGGCGACGCTGCCCGTGGCCGATATTCTCTACGTCGAATCCAACGACAGCGAAGTGCTGCTGCACGCCGCCGATGGCAGCATTTACCGAACCAAAACCCGCATTTCGCAATGGGAACAGCTGCTCGACGACCGCTTCGTGCGCATTCACCGCGCCTTTCTGGTCAATGCCGAGCGGGTCACCGACGCTACGCCCGCGCAGGTGACGATCGGAGAGCGGACTCTGGACGTGTCGCGGAAATACCGCGATGCGGTGACGACGCGTTTCGGCGTGTAGCGGCTTCCGATTGTTCCTGGACTGTCCCCGAACGTCCCCGGCGTGTTCCCAACCTGTTTCTGAACTATTCCGACCCGCTCCCGCTCTCTTTCCGATTCGGGTCCGTGCAGCTATTCCCGAACGGCTTTCCGCTCGGACTGTCTATCCCGGAACATCCCTTTGACCGCGCGCCAGTCGCCGTCGTTGGGCGCGGGGTCGATGCCCAGCAGGCGGCTGAGGATCAGGTACATATTCTGATTCTGGAACGACCGCTGGCGGTAGTTTTCCCGGAAGGCAGGCCCGGAGCCGTAGAAGACCATGTGCATGTCGCGGTCGCGGTTGTCGAAACCGTGCGTGCCGCGTTTGCGCACGGGGCGGTCCGTCGGCGCATAGTCGAGCGTCCAGCCCGTTTCGGGAATCGCAATCAGGTTCGTCAGCCGCGAAGGGTGCTTGCCGTAGTGGAAGCGGCGGGGCATCTTCTCGCGCTGCCACGCCTTGATGTGGCCCGTGCGGCGCAGTGTGCGGAGCGCCTCGTCGATGTACTCCTCGCGCACTTCGATGCCGAACGGCGTGCCGGGCACGACGCGCACGATCCGGGTCGTGTCGAGCAGCGGGTAGAGGTTGATGTAGCGTTCGGGCGAAAGCTCGGCCATGCCGTGATCGGCCGTGATGATGAAATTGATGCGGTCGTAGACGGGCGAGCGGCGGATTTCGCGGAAGAAGTAGCGCAGCACGGAGTCGATATGCTCGGCCCGCGCGACGGCCTCGGGCGACTCGGGTCCGTAGGTGTGCATCGCGGCGTCCGGCTCTTCGAAATACCACATCACCAGGTCGGGAATCTCCTCTTCGGGGCGCGTCATGGCGTCGATCACCCAGTCGGCCCGCTCGTAATAGTCCGGCTCGGACGAGTATTGCGTCCACACCGTCGCCTGGCGGCCGTTCACCGGAACGTCGCTGCCCGGCCACATGAAGATATTGGCCGTCAGCCCTTGCCGCTCGGCCGTGTTCCAGATCGGTTCGCCGCCCCAGAATCCGGGTGTACGGACGTCCAGCGAGTCGAATACGGAGAGTTTGCGCCCCTGCATGCGGTCGAAGAAGGAGTTATTGACCACGCCGTGACGGTCGGGATGAAGGCCCGTAGCCATCGCATAGTGGCTCGGGAAGGTGTTCGACGGATAGACCGGGTAGATCTCGGCGTAGGACCCGGCGCGGGCGAGCGAATCGAGCGTCGGGGTGTGGCTGCGCGAGGCGAGGTCCCAGCGGAATGCGTCCATCGAGAGGATGACGGCATACTCTTTTTGCGACGGCGCGTCCGAGGCGGGATAGCTGCCGTTTTTGTGCGTCGCCGCGCAGCCGATCATCAGCAGCGCAAGCGCGGAGTATAGGAGTTTTTGCATGGCTTATCTTGTTGTCGGAGCGGATCGTTCCTGCCCCAAAACTTCTATGGGCAAAGATAGTGCAAGGTACGGGCAAAACCAAACGGAGTTTGGATTTTACCCGGACGCCGCCTGTCTGAGCCGAGGGCAAAGCGATGCAGGAACGAGGCAAATTCAGTTCGCAGCCGGCGGAAGCAAATGAACCGAGGTTACGTGCAACGATCTGCAACGGATGATGGTAAAAAATGTAACCGATGGTTATACAATATAATATTGCTAATTCAGCCCACAGCCGGCGGAGGCGCAGCAAATCCAAAGGTGAAATGCAGTCCTTCGCACCCTGTGGTCTGGGCTGCCGGGTCTGTTCGCCGAATGTATATTTAGCAAGGCCTTCCCGACATTATATTTATTGCTTTTCCAGTTCGCAGCCGGCGGAGGCAAACGAAACGAATGTGGAGTGCAGCCCTCCGCACCGGGCGGCTGCGGGCTGCCGGGGCCGCCTGCGGCCCCTCCGACCTCCGGCCTCGTCCCTCTACCGCCC
>NZ_DBFWLF010000022.1:0-34355 GCF_048465635.1 Alistipes sp. | reverse complement strand
AGCCTCCGGCGGCGGAGGCCCAAAAGGATAGTCGCACCGGATGCTGGTCGGTCAGACCAATGTAAACACGCTCTCTATCGTCGAGCCTCGCGGCGGGGACGCCGCGTCTGCAAATCTGATCCCACCCCTGCCCCCTCGCTCGGGAGGGACGAAGAACATCAGATATGAATTTTTTGCATGCCGGCAGCGGCTCGAAGAGCCGGCGGGCCGCAGCCTCCGGCGGCGGAGGCCCGCTTATCGCGTGCCCCGCAGGCTGCCGCCCGAGAATTTTCCGCAAGCGCGTTCCTTCGCAGACTGCCGCCCGAAAAACAGCTCTTCACAAACAGCGACAAGTCTGCCAGAGACCACTCCCGATAAACGGCGCAGACCGCGCGAAGAAGCGCTTAAAATAAGCGGGGAGGAAAACTCCCTCCCCGCTTCAGTCTCAGAGTGTCAGCGGCACATAGGGTAGCCCCCACGCCTCGGCCACGGATTTGTAGACCACCTTGCCCTCGACGATGTTGAGGCCCCGTTCCAGCTCGCGGTTCTCCTTGCAGGCCCGCCGCCACCCCTTGTCGGCCAACTGGATGGCGTAGGGCAGCGTGGCGTTGGTCAGCGCCAGGGTCGAGGTGTAGGGCACGGCTCCCGGAATGTTGGCCACGCAGTAGTGCAGGATGCCGTCGACGTAGTAGACCGGGTCCTCGTGCGTCGTCGGGCGCGACGTTTCGAAGCAGCCACCCTGGTCGATGGCCACGTCGACCATCACCGTCCCCGGCTCCATATCCTTGAGCATGTCGCGCGTAACCAGCTTCGGGGCTTTCGCGCCCGGGATCAGCACCGAACCGATCACCAGGTCGGCGCGCTTGAGCTCCTCGCGGATGTTGTATTCCGACGACATGAGCGTCTTGACGTTCTTGGGCATCACGTCCGCCAGATAGGTCAGCCGCCGGAGCGACACGTCGCAGATCGTCACGTCCGCACCCGTACCGGCCGCCGTGCGCGCCGCAGCCGTGCCGACCACGCCGGCCCCGATCACGAACACGCGCGCGGGCTTCACCCCCGGCACGCCGCCCAGCAGCTTGCCCTTGCCGCCACGCGGCTTCTCGAGGAAGTAGCGCCCCTCCTGCGTCGACATGCGGCCCGCCACCTCCGACATGGGAATCAGCAGCGGCAGCGAATGGTCTTCGCGCTCGACGGTCTCGTAGGCGCAGCAGATGGCCCCGCTGTCGATCATCGCCCGCGTCAGGGGTTCGCTGCTGGCGAAGTGCAGATAGGTGAAAATGATCTGTCCCGCCCGCACGAGCTTGTACTCGGGAGCGATCGGCTCCTTGACCTTGATTATCATGTCGGCCGCGGCGTAGACCTCCTCGATGGTGGGAAGAATCTCCGCCCCCACGGCCTTATAGGCATCATCGGCAAAACCGCTGTTCACACCGGCCGTAGCCTGCACGTAGACTTTGTGTCCCCTTTTGGTCAGCTCCTGAGCGCCCGAGGGGGTAAGAGCAACGCGGTTCTCGTTGTTCTTGATCTCTTTGGGAATACCGATAATCATTTTTTAAAGTTTTGAGGTTTTCACCCAACAATTTACGAATTTTGCACCAATCTCCAAAAAATCCGGACGATTTTTTACAAACTGCTCAAAATCGGTAAGAGATCGTAAGGAAAAACGAACGCGGATAAATATAGGTATAGCGCGTCGCCTGCGGCTCGTAATAGGTCCCGTCGCCCGCCCGGAGCCGCCGCACGCGCAGCGACTCCCACCCGCTGTAGGCCGCGTCGTTCTCCCCCGTGAGGTTGCGCAGCATCAGCGCCGCGGCCAGGCGCGAGCGCCCCAGGTAGAAGGTCTTGAAGAGCGCCGCATCCACCGTCCACGCATCGTGCAGCCGCTCCTGCACGGTAAAGGCGTCGAACGCCTCGGGCATCAGCCCCGCCTGCCGGGCCAGCCGCTCGGTGCGGCGCAGCGCCTGCGGCTCGACGTAACGGCCGCCGGCAAAGCCCGCCGAGAGGCGGAAACCCCACCCTTTCGGTCCGAAGTAGCTCAGCTCGCCGCATCCGGTCCACTGCGGCGCTCCGCCGATGCGGCAGCCGCCCATGTGGCTCGCGGCATCCCGGTCGACGGGGGTGTTGTCGACATCGGAAAGGACCGTGATGCGCGGGTCGCGCACGTAGCGGTAACGCCCGGCGGAGGCCGCCAGCGACAACTGCCAGCGGTAGGACAGGCGGAACTGCGCGGCGATCTCCGCACCGAGGGCCAGCGTCCCGATCCCTGTTTGGGCCAGATCGGCGTAGACGCCCGCCAGATCGTCGTAGTAGCGCACCGTGCGGATCGCATCGAAGGTCGCCGTGGCGAAAGCCGCCGCCTGCAACTCGACCGCGGGGCCGGTCAGGCGGAACGTCGCCTCGGCTCCGTAGAGGCGCTCGGGGACGGGGTCGTCGACCGTGCGGTTGTTGTACTGGGGCTGGAGGAAGAGGTGCTCCGCCTCGGGAAGCGCGGCGGCCACGAGCGCCGCGGCCCCGATGTAGTTGCGCGGCGAGAAGGACCATCCGGCGGAGAATTTGAGCGTGTAGGGTGTAAAGCGCATCCTGCGCGAAGGTCCGAACGAGCCTTCGCCCGGGAAAAGCTCCTTTTCGTAGTGGCCGCGGCGGCAGACGACTGCATCGCCGAACATCGCCGCCAGATCGGCCCGGAAGCGATCCGAACGGTACTCCGCCCGCAGCCGGACGCGCAATTCGCGGACGGTGAGCGTGTAGTCGTAACCGAAGCGGTCCCCCTCGCGGACCACCCGCCCCGGGTGGCGCAGGTCGTTTTGCATGAGGTTGCCGTAGGTGTCGTCGTCGACGAGGTATTGGTCGATGTCGACGATATGATCCGCGCCCAGCAGGTCGCGCATCCGCTTGAAACGGCGTGTTGCAAGATAGTCGTAATCAACCCCGTAGCGAAGCGTCAGCCGCGGGTCCGGCTCGGTGGTGAATGAAGCGGCCGCCCGCAGGTTGCAGAGCCGCTCGGCACGCTCCTCCAGCGCATAGACCGCCTCTCCGCCCGCCATGCGGTTGCGCGCGATCAGGGCATCCCAGTCGATCTGCGTGAAGCGCGGGTCCCGTTCGCGCCAGACCCGCTCGGTCTCCCGGTCGCCGGTGTAGCCGGGCAGGCAGCGGTAGTTGTCGGGCATCGGGGTGCGTGCGTCGTACCACCCCAGGCCGCTGTACGAGCGCTCGCCCGCCTCCGCGCCGAACGATGCGCGGAGCGTCGTCACAACCGACAGCGGCATGTCCCACACGGCTGCGGCCAGCGGAACCGCCTCGCGCCGCACGCGCGCGTTGCGGACCTTGCCGTTTTGAAAGCCCCAGGCGGGGTTGTAAAGGCGGTCGCCCGTAAGCACGAAAGCCTCCTCGACGGAGGAGAGGCGCGTTCCCCGCGCCGAGAGCGGCACGGCGGCCAACAGCGCGAGTTCGCCGCGGCCGAAGGATTTGGCCAGCCGGAACCCCGCCGTCAGCGCATTCGTAAAGACGCCTTCGACCTGCAGGTCGCGGCCCGTCCGCGCATCGAGGGCCGCCGCGCCCCGCCATCCGCGGCCCAGCTCCCCGACCGCAGCCAGCTGTGCCCCCACCCGGTAGTTCCGGTCGGTAAGGCGCACCGAAGCGTAAAACGGCAGCAGCGGCATGTCGTCGCCGAAGCGAAACTCTCGCACGCCGCCCGCACCGCCCGCGGTCTGCACCGCCGAAGCCAGCCCGGGCCTCGCCTCCTCCTCCGCACCCAGCAGGCGCACGACGGAAAAATAGCGGTAAGGCAGCGCGACGCCCCCGACCGAGGCCGCCTCCGCCGTAAAGGGCTGCCCGCGGCGCTTCACGGCGACCTGCGGCAGGGCGAACCCGGCGATGCGGTCGTAGAGGTCCGGCGCGTGCTGCACGGCGCGGTAGAAGAGCGCCGAATCGGTCAGCAGCCGCACCACGCGCTCCTCCGGTTCGGCAAAGGGGTAGTAATCGTCGGCCCCGGACTGCCCCGCCGCCCTGCCCGCATAAAGCAGGCAGAGGAGCAGGAGCGGCAGGCGTACGCGCGGTGGAAACATCCGGGGAGCTGTTTATTCTACAAATATAACCGTTTTTATCATTTATGCAAGAGTTCGCTGCGCAAAAAAAACCGGGAACCCGCTTGTAAGCAGGCTCCCGGCAAACGTTCGTGACCGGAGCGTCTAAAGCGTCCGGAGCACCTCCCGGAGCAGGTCCCAGAATTTGGGGACCGTGGCGATCTCCAGCCGCTCGTCGGGCGAATGGACGCCGCGCAGCGTCGGGCCGAACGACACCATCTCCAGCTCGGGGTATTTTTCGAGGAACAGTCCGCACTCCAGCCCGGCATGGATCGCCCGCACCTTCGGATCGACGCCGAACAGGCGCTTGTAGCTCGCCACCGTAACTTCGAGCAGTTTCGACTGCGGGTCGGGCGTCCAGCCCGGGTAGCCGTCGCTGTGCGCCACGTCGGCCCCGGCCAGCGCGAAGACCGACTCGACCATCTGCATGACGTAGGTTTTGGCGCTCTCCACCGAGGAGCGCTGCGACGAAGTGACCACGATGCGGTTCCCCTCCTCGAACTTGACCGAGGCGAGGTTGGTGGAGGTCTCTACCAGTCCCGGCACGGCGAACGACATGGCCACCACGCCGTTGGGCACGCCCACCAGCGAGTAGACCAGCCCGAACTGCGTCCGGGCGTCCAGCACCTCGTCGACCTCGGGCATCTCGTTGAGCGTGATCTTGAAATTCGGCTCGCGCAGCCGGAATTCGGCCTTGAGATCGGCGGCGAAGAGGTTGTAGCGCTTGAGGAACTCCGCCTTGTATTTCGCCGGCACGCCGAAGATGGCGTACGCCTCGCGCGGTATGGCGTTGCGCAGGTTGCCGCCCGAGAAGTAGCTCAGCTTCAGCTCGCACGACTGCATGCCCTCCCACAGCAGGCGCGCCACGGTCTTGTTCGAATTGACGCGCCCCTTGTCGATGTCGTCGCCCGAGTGGCCGCCCATCAGGTCGGAGACGTCGACGCGGAAAAAGGCGTAGTTTTTCGGCGCCTGCTCCATCGTGTAGTGGAACGTGGCGATGGTGTCGATGCCGCCCGCGCAGCCGATGAACAGCTCGCCCTCGTCCTCCGAATCGAGGTTGATGAGGTATTTGCCCGTCAGCATCCCCTCGCCCAGCTCGAAAGCGCCGGTCAGTCCCGTCTCCTCGTCCACCGTGAAGAGCGCCTCCAGGGGGCCGTGCTGCACGGCAGGGTCGATCAGCGCGGCCAGCGCCGCCGCCATGCCGATGCCGCAGTCGGCGCCGAGCGTCGTCCCCTCGGCCCGCACCCACTCCCCGTCCACGCGCACGCGGATCGGATCGTTGTCGAAGTCGAACTCCACGTCGGAGTTCTTCTCGCAGACCATGTCCATGTGCGACTGGAGGATGACCGCCGGACGCTCCTCGTAACCCGGCGTGGCGGGCTTGCGCATCACCACGTTGCCGATGGCGTCCTTCTGATAGTCGATTCGGTGCTGCTTGGCGAAATCGACCAGAAAGTCGATGATCTTGCCCTCCTTCTTGGACGGGCGCGGCACGCGGGTGATGGCGTCGAACTGCTCCCACACCAGGCGGGGTTCCAGATTGAGGATTTCAGACATAGGCGTATTGTTTTACATTGGTTTTACATTCGTTTACTGGCAACCGTTCCGGCCGGGAACTCCCCGGCTTATTTAGGGGCCGCGCGGGCCGCAGCCTTCGGTGGCGATGGCCCGTTTTTCGCGCTGTCCCGCCGACTGTCGACCGGGGCGCTGCCTCGTCGCCCGCGCTGCCGATCCGCCGAACTGTCAGACTGCCGATCCGCTGCCCTGCCGTCTGGCGTCCGGGCCACCGAACCGCCGCCCGATCCGTCGAACCGCTGCCATGCCGACCGCCGACTGCCGACTGCCGACTGTTCCGCCGATCCGCACGGAGAAAACCGCGCAAGCGGAGCGCACCGATCGCGTCGGGCACACGCTGTTTTGCAAAAATAGCGATTTTTCCTATCTTTGGCAACAAATCTTACGGATTATGGATTTCAGAATCGGACACGGCTACGACGTGCATGCGCTCCGCGAGGGGCTTCCGCTGGTGATGGGCGGGGTTGCGATACCCCATACGAAAGGGTGCGTGGCCCACTCGGACGGCGATGTGGTGATCCACGCCCTGTGCGACGCGCTCTTAGGAGCGGCCGCGGCGGGCGACATCGGGATGCACTTCCCCGACACGTCGGACGACTTCCGCGGGATCGATTCGAAGATTCTGCTGCGCCGCGTGGCGGCGATCGTGCGGGAAAAAGGGTATGAAATCGGGAATGTGGACTGCACCGTCCGCATGCAGCGGCCCCGCCTGCGGCCCTACATCGACGCGATGCGCCGCGCGATGGCCGATGCAATGGGTGTAGGCGATGACCGGGTATCGGTCAAAGCTACGACCACAGAGCATCTTGGTTTCGAGGGGCGCGAGGAGGGGGTCTCCGCCTCGGCGGTGGCATTGATTTTCCGGCCGTGAGGCGGAAAAGCAATGAAAAATGAAAAATTAAGAATTAAAAATTCTATCTTTACCGATACAAATTCCAAACCACACGGCCTATGAAGCAGTAAAAAACAGCTATCGAACACGCGCCTCCGGGCGCACCGACATATAAAAGCGCATCGGCTTTTCTTCTTGCGTCAGAAAATTGGACACTTTCTATTGCATTGAGGAATTAAAGTTGATGCTCGCGCTGTTTTACGGCGCGGGCATTTTCTTCTATCTCATTGCATGGGTCGTCCAATACCTCTGACGCGGATAAAGGAATTTGTCCGCGTTTTTTATGTTATAACACCACTCGATTATAATTTAATCATTCGTAATCAAATGAAGAAATTTAGCTTGTTAATGATAATCGCTTGTTTTTTATTCAGTCCGGTCGAAGCGAAAAAACCCGACTTCTATACAGTAGGTGTGCCTGACGAAGATGTATACTTTTACAAGATGCCCGATATTACGCTTAAATTACGGCAACAGCCGCCAACCGTTCATCTCTTACCCGGATTAAAAGCATTCTTGCATGAAAATCCATCCCCAAGGGTAATAGTAAGAGTAATAGATGCGGGCCATGAAATTGCGGAGCAAGAGCGGATCCGTCCCTATTATAACTATATCGAAGAACAGCTTACCCGCATCGGCTTTCAGGTTCTTGACCGCGGCTTGATAAGTCAACTAACCGATAAAAACGGATATGTCAATTATACCGATATTCGAAAAAAAATCGATGCCGACCTAATTATCGAGGTTTCCTGGTTGCGTTTTGCTCAGGAAGAGGATCGAATACGAATCGACACGATCATTGCAGATGGTCCCGTTGAAGAACTACGGTATAAAACAGTTGATTCCGTAGAATATACCAATCTGAAAAAGCCCGGCAAAGATGGTTCTGTTTGGTTGAGGCGTTACGGATTTTATCCTCGAGTCATAGGTTATACGGTTCTTAATGAAATGAACGGTCCTTCAATCGAATACGAACTGGATGGATTGAACGATTTCAAGCATCAGATCGAATCATTTCGCCCAGAGGTGTTTTTATCCGTAGTCTCGGCGACTTTCAAAATCATACAAATAGATAAAGGTACTGTCGGAGGAACTATTAAAACGGTTTACTCCCCTCTGAAATGGGAAAAAGAGATAACCATAGTTAGCAAAGGGCTATGGTCACACGGTTGGAAACGGACACCCCCTTATTACTTCCATTTTCGCAGCTATAGCACTGGAGATGGCGGTATTTTAAAAGCATCAAAAGAAAATTATAATCCTCACTGGTGGCTGTCTACAAGAATAGTCTTTAAACAAGATCAAAAAGACATTCTATCAGCCATTATCAATGGATGGTTTAAGGAGTATTTTACATCTACAACTGTAATAAATGGAAAATTAACGTTTTGCGTTCCAGACGGGGAACGGTTTGTTCGTTTTGCCGCCGACCTCAATGCCGGTATCGACGCAAAAATATCCGATGCAAAAACACGCAGCAATTATGGGGAGCAGACAGCAACAAGCCATAGCCAGACGACAACCGGAAGCGGCCGGGCATCGACCTATTATAATTCGTACAACTCCTCGACCTACGGACATTACGGCGGTACGACGCAAGGTGGCTCACACAGTGCCACACAGGGAGGCTCGACAACGATCTACACCGATGCCGAATATTTGAAGTGCTCAGACTTCTACGAATATTACCGGCCTTTGTCGGAAAAATTTGCAGAGGAACTTGCCAAATACATTCAATAATGAATGCCGTCCGGTTGGACGGCGTTTTACCCGATCCGCCGGAATTTCGGGTCCTTGATCCGCTTGTTCCACAACCAGCCGACATAGCGCATGGTGACCGAGGGGGTGATGAGCGTCAGGACCGTTTCGCCCGTGGCGGTCGAGACGGCCAGGTCGGCGTGGTAGAGTGCGTCGCCGTCGGAGATGTCGAACGAGACGGCCCACCCCCACTGCATGCGCGAGGACTGGTAGTTGTGGATCGACATCGAATCGAAGTTCAGCATCTCGATATACTGCGTCACGCCCCGCTCCGTGGGCAGGTGCACCTCAACGTGGTCGACGAACATTCCGAAGAAGAAGTAGTCGGTGTAGATCGAGCGGATCATTCCGCCGGGGAGCTGCTGCATGGAGTTGGGGAAGAACATGTAGTCGCGCGACTGCACCAGCGAGTCGATCTTCGCGGCGTAGACCTTGGCCTTGTAGGCGCGCCGTTCGGCACGGTCCATCCCCTTTTCGGACTCTTCGTAGACGGTCGTGTGCTCGACCACCTGCACGGCAGGCTGCTGGACGGGGACCACCGTGGTCTGCGGCACGCTGTCGGCGCCGGAAGTGCCCAGCGTGTATTGCGGCGACTGTGCGGAGACGGCGCAGGCGGCCAGCAGCCCCGCGCCCAGGGAACAGAGGAAAGAAATTTTCATATAGGGTAAAATTTAGTGACGCAAAGGGGGTTAAAAAGCCCCCGCCGGAGCGGGGGTTTGGGGTGGTTCAGGCTTGTAAATGGGCGCAACGCCGCGCGCAACCGCCTGCGGACACGGATTCGGGTCCGGGGATATTCACCCGTCAATAGAGCTGCGAAATGCTGCCCGAATACTGCACGGGGTTGTACCAGGGGTTGGTGATGGTCAGCGTCGCGCCGCCCGTGCGGGAGAATATCTCGAAGGTGAACGTGTAGGTCGACGCCGAGAAGAGCGACGTGGAGAAGGTCACCATCCACCCCTCGTGCGTCTGCTCGGTGAGGTAGCCCTGCAAGTCGTTGACCGTGTAGTTGATGATCGTCATGTAGTAGGGCGGCACGTAGCCCTTGATGTAGGGAAGGCAGATATCGGCCGTACCGTCCCAGATGCCGACATTGAACTCGGGGTTCATGATCTGACGCAGCGGACCGGCCGGCTCGCGCTGCATGGTCTGGGGGTTGAACTGGAAGTTGCGCGAAAGGACGATCGAATCCATCGTTTTCTCGAAGTTGGCGATCCGCTCGGCACGCCGTTTCTCACGGATTTCGCGGCGCTCCTCCTTGGGCGACAGCATTTTTCGCTGACCGATGACCGTAACGGCCGCCGCACACAGCAAGAGGCCCACGACAAAGATGACTGTTTTTTTCATGGCACATAAGGTTTGTTACGGCCATGAATGCAAGAAATATACCGAATGTCGAAAAAGAATCGCTTCCCACGGCCGAATGGTTTCCGAACGGACCGCAGCGGGGTGCAGCTTCGTCTTGGCGGTGGTTCCTGAACGTTGGGAGCCGGGTCAGCCCCTCACAGCCCCAGCACCGGCTCCGGTCAACCTCTCACAGCCCGAGCTTTTTGGAGGAACTGGCCCGGGTAGCGCGTGTGCGCCCCTTACAGCCGAGCTATTGGAGGAACTGGCCCAGGTAGCGCGTGTGCGCCAGCCTCGGTCGGCCCTTACAACCGCATCGGGCCTCGGTCGGCCCCTTACAGCCCCAGCTTTTGGAGGAACTGGCCCTTATAGCTGCGCGGGCAGCGGGCCTCGGTCAGCCCCTCACAGCCCGAGCTATTGGAGGAACTGGCCCGGGTAGCGCGTGTGCGCCAGCCTCGGTCGGCCCTTACAACCGCATCGGGCCTCGGTCGGCCCCTTACAGCCCCAACTTTTGGAGGAACTGACCCGTGTAGCTGCGTGCGCACCGGGCCACCTCGCCCGGCGTACCCGTTGCGATGATCTCGCCGCCGGCCGCGCCCCCCTCGGGACCGATGTCGATCAGGTGGTCGGCGACCTTGATGACGTCGAGGTTGTGTTCGATGACGATGACCGTATTGCCGCGGTCGACCAGCTTGTTGAGCACCTCCAGCAGCAGGCGGATATCCTCGAAGTGAAGCCCCGTGGTGGGTTCGTCGAGGATGTAGAGCGTGCGGCCCGTGTCGCGTTTGGAGAGTTCGCTGGAGAGCTTGATGCGCTGGCTCTCGCCCCCCGAAAGCGTCGTGCAGGGCTGTCCGAGCGTCAGATAGCCCAGCCCCACCTCCTGAATGGCCCGTAGTTTCTGGTAGATGTTGGGGATATTCTCGAAGAACTCCACGGCCATGTTGACCGTCATGTTGAGCACGTCGTCGATCGACTTGCCCTTGTACTTCACCTCGAGCGTCTCGCGGTTGTAGCGGTGGCCGCCGCACGCCTTGCAGCGCACGTAGACGTCGGGCAGGAAGTTCATCTCGATGGTCTGCACCCCGGCGCCGCGGCACTCCTCGCAGCGGCCCCCCTTGACGTTGAACGAGAAGCGCCCCGCCTTGAAGCCGCGGATCTGCGCGTCGGGGGTCATCTCGAACAGCTTGCGGATGTCCGCGAAGACATTCGAATAGGTCGCCGGATTCGAGCGCGGCGTGCGCCCGATGGGCGACTGGTCCACCACGACCAGCTTGTCAATGTGCTCGATCCCCTCCACCGCATCGTACGCGAGCGGCTGGTCGAAGGAGCGGTAAAGCGCCCGGGAGAGGATCGGCCGCAGCGTCTCGTTGACCAGCGTCGACTTGCCCGAGCCGCTCACCCCCGTCACGCAGATGAACTTGCCCAGCGGAAATTCGGCCGTGATGTTCTTGAGGTTGTTCCCCCGCGCGCCCCGGATGACGACGCTTTGGCCCGTCCCCTTGCGCAAAGTCTGCGGAATTTCGATGCGGCGGCGGCCCGTCAGGTAGTCGGCCGTGATGGTGTCCGTCTTCAGGATGTCGCCGAACGTCCCCGCGGCGACGATATGGCCCCCCTTGCGGCCCGCCCGCGGACCCACGTCGACGATGAAGTCGGCGGCGCGCATCATGTCCTCGTCGTGCTCGACGACGATCACCGAGTTGCCCGCATCGCGCAGCTCCTCCAGGCTGCGGATCAGCCGCCGGTTGTCGCGCTGGTGCAGCCCGATCGACGGTTCGTCGAGGATGTAGAGGACGTTGACGAGCTTCGATCCGATCTGCGTGGCCAGCCGGATGCGCTGGCTCTCGCCGCCCGAGAGCGAACGCGACGAGCGGTCGAGCGACAGGTAGCCCAGCCCCACGTCCATCAGGAAGCGCAGCCGTTCGCGGATCTCCTTGACGATCTCCTGCGCGATGCGCTGCTCCTTGTCGGTCATGTACTCCTCGATATGCGCCACCCACGCGGCGAAATCGGCGATCGAGAGGGCCGAAACATCGGCGATGCTCTTGCCGCCGATGCGGAACTGAAGGGCCTCCTTCTTCAGGCGCGTGCCGCCGCAAAGCGAACATTTGCGGTAGACGAGGAACTGCTCGCGCCACTTGCGGCCCCGGGCCGACTCCTCGTCCTCGGTGCGGCCGATGTACTCGGCCACGCCCTCCCACGCCACGAACTGATTGCCGCCCGCGGAGCCGAACTCCGAGAGGTTGACCGTCAGCGGCTCCGAGTCGCCGTACAGCACGGCGTTCAGCCCCTCCTCGGAGAGGGTTTCGACGGGATCGTCGAGCGTGAAGTCGTAGCGCCGTCCCAGCATCTCCAGCAGGGCGAACAGGAGGTTGTTGCGGTACTTGCCCAGCGGCTCGACCGCCCCCTCGCGCAGCGAGAGGTGCATGTCGGGGATGATCTTCTGCAAATCGAACACCGCCTCCTCGCCAAGGCCGTTGCAGTGGGGGCACGCCCCTTTGGGGGAGTTGAACGAGAAGGTGTGGGGCGCCGGGTCCTCGAAGGCCATGCCCGTGGAGGGGCACATCAGGTGGCGCGAGTAGAAGCGCATCTGCTCGGTCCCGTAGTCGTAGACGGCCATCGTGCCCTTGCCCTGACGCAGGGCTTCCCGGAGCGAGGTCATCACCCGCTCGCGGGACTCTTCGCCGGCCACCAGCCGGTCGACCACCAGATCGATGGTGTGTATCTTGTAGCGGTCGAGCCGCATGCCGGGCGAAATCTCGCGGATCTCGCCGTCGACCCGGGCGTAGATGTAGCCTTTCTTGGCCAGCGACTCGAACAGCTCGCGGTAGTGCCCCTTGCGCCCCTTGACGATGGGGGCCATCAGCGCGATGCGGCGGCCGGCGAACCCATCGAGGATCAGTTCGGCGATCCGCTCGTCGGAGTAGTGGACCATCTCCTCGCCCGTGACGGGGGAGTAGGCGCGCGCGGCGCGCGCGTACAACAGACGCAAAAAATCGCTGATTTCGGTGACCGTGCCGACCGTGGAGCGGGGGTTCTTGTTGGTGGTCTTCTGCTCGATGGCAACCACGGGGCTCAGGCCCGTGATCTTGTCCACGTCGGGGCGCTCCATCGTCCCGACGAACTGCCGCGCATAGGTCGACAGGGTCTCCATGTAGCGGCGCTGCCCCTCGGCGTAGATCGTGTCGAAGGCCAGCGACGACTTGCCCGAACCCGAAAGCCCGGTGATGACCACCAGCTTGCGGCGCGGTATTTCGAGGTCGACGTTCTTCAGGTTGTGCACCCGCGCGCCGAGTATTTTGATCGTCTCTTCTTTCATCGTCGGAATAACGTATGCGGCGCCCATTTTATTGGCCGGGGCGACGCCTGCGGAAAATCGCGTAAAGATACAATATTCCGTCCGAAGAACAAAATCACTCGACGTGCAGCGTGAAGCGGTCGGCGTCCATCCACGCCGGGAAGCGCTCCTTGTAGAGGGCCAGCGCCTCGCTGTCGAGCGAGGCGACCATCGTCCGCTCCTCGCTGCCCGCGTCGCAGAGCGTGCGGCCCGCGAAATCGACGATCGCCGAGTCGCCCGCATAGTTGGCGTCGGGGTCCGTACCGACGCGGTTCACGGCGGCCATGTAGCACTGGTTCTCGATGGCCCGGGCGCGGAGGAGCGTCCGCCACACCTCGCGCCGGTCGTCGGCCCACGAGGCGCTGCACAGGATGGCGTCGTAGTCGCCCCGGTTGCGGCTCCAGACCGGGAAGCGCAGATCGTAGCAGATGAGCAGCAGGAAGCGGAACCCCTTGTACTCCACCACCACGCGGCGGTCGCCGGGGGTGTAGTCGCGCGCCTCGCCGCCCGGCCGGAACAGGTGGCGCTTGTCGTACCACGCCACCTCGCCCGACGGCTTGACGAAGAACATGCGGTTGCGGTACTGGGGCCCCTCGGCGATCACGACGCTGCCGACCACGGCGCGGTCGTACGTCGCGGCCCACCGCTTCATGGCGGTGACCACCGGGCCGTCGGCCGGTTCGGCGACCACCGCGGGCCGGAGCTTGAACCCCGTGGCGAACATCTCGGGCAGGACCACCACGTCGGCCGCCGCGGCGGCCACGAAAGGTTCCAGGCGGTCGAGGTTGCGGGCGGTATTCTCCCACTCCATATCCACCTGGCAAATGGCTACATCAATCTTCATGGCTCAAAAAATCGTTGCGCGGTCCGAAAGAACCGTTCGGGAAAGATAACGAAATTTTTCCGAACGGCAAAGACAAAGTTGCATCCGTGCGAAATAAAGCGTACTTTTGCTGCCGGACATTATCCCCCGAAAAACCATGCTCAAAGCCGGACGCACCCAGAAACTCACCGTCAGCCGCCTGTCGGACTACGGCATCTACCTCGTCGACGAGCAGCAGCAGGAAGTGCTGCTGCCCAACCGCTTCACCTCGCTCTCGGACCGTCCGGGCGACGAGAAGGAGGTCTTCGTCTACCACGACTCCGAGGATAGGCTGGTAGCCACCACCGAGACGCCCCTGCTGCGCGTCGGGGAGGCGGGCTACCTGAAGGTCGTGGACAAGAGCGTCCACGGGGCGTTCCTCGACTGGGGGCTGCAGGGCAAGGACCTCTTCCTGCCCAACCGCAACCAGCAGGGGGGCATCATCGCCGGGCGCAGCTACATCGTCTACATGTACGAGGACAACGTGACGGGGCGCTGCGTGGCCACGTGCAAGCTGAAGGGATTCATCAACAACGAGCTGATCACGGTCCGGCCCGGGCAGCAGGTGTCGCTGCTGGTCGCCTCCGAAAGCCCGATCGGCTTCCGCGTCATCATCGACAACCGCCACTGGGGCATGCTCTACCACAACCAGTTGTTCCGGCCCGTGGCCGTCGGCGACCGCTTGGAGGGCTACGTCCGCCGCATCACGGAGGACAACCGCATCGACGTGAGCCTCCAGCAGCAGGGCTACGCGCAGGTGAAGGACTCGGCCGCCGCTCTGGTGCAGCTGCTGCGCGATAACGGAGGCACGCTTCCGCTGGGCGACGACAGCGCCCCGGAGGAGATCGCCCGCCTGACGAACATGAGTAAGAAGTCGTTCAAGCGTTCGCTGGGCGTGCTGCTCAAGCGCGGCACGGTCACGGCGGACGAAAACGGCATAACCCTGCACGAATAAGATGGCCAAGCTCCAGACAGCCGAAAGGGTCTCCGCGGAGGCCTCCGACAACTTCGTCTTCCAGCGCTCGCTGCTGGCCTACCACGCCGCCGCGGAGCGGGTCGCGGGCGAGGTGCTGGAGATCGGCACGGGATCGGGCTACGGCATCGAGGTCATCGCGCCCCGGGCCGCGCGGTTCGTCACCCTCGACAAACACACGCCCCCGACGCTTCCCGCTGAATACCCCTCGGTCGAATTTCGCCGGGCGACGGTCCCTCCCCTCCCCTTTGCGGACGGGAGTTTCGACTGCGTGATCTCGTTCCAGGTCATCGAACACATCCGGCGCGACGCCGACCTGGTGCGCGAGGTGCACCGCGTGCTGCGCCCCGGCGGACGGTTCATCCTCACCACGCCCAACGCCCCGATGTCCCTGACGCGCAACCCGTGGCACGTGCGCGAATACACGGCCGGCGAGCTGGCCGCGCTGCTCGTCGGGCCGTTCCGCTCGGTCGAACGGCTCGGGGTCTTCGGCAACGAAAAGGTCATGGACTACTACGCGCAGAACCGGCGCAGCGTCGAACGCATCGCGCGGCTGGATCCGCTCGACCTCCAGCACCGGCTGCCCCGGTGGATGCTGCAAGCGCCCTACGACCTGCTCAACCGGATCAACCGCCGCCGGCTGCTGAAGGCGAATCAGGAGCTGACCACCTCGATCCGCATGGACGACTACCGCATCGGTCCGGTCGCTGCGGAGTGCTTCGACCTCTTCTTCGTCGCCACCAAATAGCCCCCGCCGATGAACTTCCGCCTGCAAACCCCCTTGCAAGGGATCGTCGCCCTGACCGACGCCTACCACACGGACGCCGCGCTGCAAAAAGCCGAAAATCTCTACAAGTTCGTCTGGGTGCGCAGCGGCACGCTCACGCTGACCATCGACCACGTACCGACGCGGCTCGAAGCCGGGGAGGTCGTACCGCTGACCCCGCTGCACCGCGTTGCTATCCGGGAGGTTGACGGCGACTACCTCACGCTGCTCTTCAACAGCGACTTCTACTGCATCTACGGCCACGACAGCGAGGTGTCGTGCAGCGGCGTGCTGTTCCACGGCTCGTCGGAAATCGCCCGGCTGCGGCTCCCCGAGCGGCAGGCGGCGCAGCTGGAGGACATCGTGGGCAAGATGGCCGAGGAGTTCTCGGAGCAGGACAGCCTCCGGGAGGAGATGCTGCGCATCCTGCTCAAACGCTTCATCATCACCTGCACGCGCATGGCGCGCGAACGCTTCGCCCGCTCGACCGATACGGAGCACGCCTTCGACATCGTGCGGCAGTTCTACATTCTCGTCGACCAGCACTTCAAGCAGAAGAAGCAGGTGCAGGATTACGCCGACCTGCTGCACCGGTCGCCCAAGACCCTCTCGAACCTCTTCGCCGCGTGCGGCCTGCCGTCGCCGCTGCGCATCGTCCACGAACGCATCCTCTCCGAAGCGCGCCGGCTGCTGCTCTACACCCCCATGAGCGCCAAGGAGATCGCCGCCCTGCTGGGCTTCGACGAGCTGGCGGCCTTCAGCCGTTTCTTCCGCAAAATGACCGGAAAGAGCATCTCCGAGTTCCGCGCGGAGAGCGAAAGGGAATAATTGCCAACATTTCCGGTAGTGCGGCCATTTCCGCGACGGGCCTTTCGTCCGAACTTTGCACCATAATCAAACAC
The DNA here is from genome assembly GCF_048465635.1 of Alistipes sp. Lineage (GTDB taxonomy): Bacteria > Bacteroidota > Bacteroidia > Bacteroidales > Rikenellaceae > Alistipes. The sequence continues at coordinate 17,888 of NZ_DBFWLF010000022.1, read as the reverse complement.
CTGAAAATTATGACGGCAAAATTCGAACAGCTCTACGAGCGTTTCCTGCGCACGGCCGCCTCGTCGCAGCGGCTGGGCATCCACCTGCTGCGCGCGGCCATCCTCATCGTCTTCGTCTGGATCGGCGGACTGAAATTCCGGAACTACGAAGCCGAGGGCATCGTCCCCTTCGTGGCCAACAGCCCCTTCATGAGTTTCTTCTACGCCAAACAGGCCCCCGAGTACCGGCAGTTCAAGCTCCGGGAGGGAGAGACCGACCCCGTCAAACACGCCTGGCACGTCGAAAACCGCACCTACGCCTTCTCGCACGGACTGGGGATTCTGATCATGGCCATCGGCGTTCTCACCTTTCTGGGCATCTTTTTTCCGAAAATCGGCCTCGCAGGCGCAATGCTTGCAATCGTGATGACCGTCGGCACGCTCTCGTTCCTGGTGACCACGCCCGAGGTGTGGGTTCCCGACCTGGGCAGCGGCGAGTACGGCTTCCCGCTGCTGAGCGGCGCGGGGCGGCTGGTGATCAAGGACACGGTGATCCTCGCCGGAGCGATCGTCGTGCTGGCCGACTCGGCCCGGCAGATTTTGAAACGACAAAACAAATAACGCCATGAAAACATTCGACACCATCATCATCGGCTTCGGCAAAGGGGGCAAGACCCTCGCCGCCGAGCTGGCCGCCCGCTGCGAGCGGGTCGCCGTCGTGGAACGTTCCGACAAGATGTACGGCGGAACCTGCATCAACACGGGGTGCATCCCGACCAAAGCGCTGGTGCACCGCGCCTCGATCGCGGCGCTCCGGCCCGACACCCCGTTCGACGAGAAGCGGGAATTTTACCGCCGCTCGATCGACTGGGAGCAGGGCGTGGTCGAAGCGCTGCGCGAGCGCAACTACCGCAACCTGGCGGACAACCCCGCCGTGACCGTCTTTACGGGAAGCGGCTCGTTCGCCTCGGCGGACGAGGTGGAGGTAACGACGGCAGAGGGCACTGAGCGCCTTCGCGGACGGCGGATCGTCATCAATACCGGGGCGGAGAGCGTCGTGCCGCCGATTCCCGGCATCGCGGACAATCCGCGCGTCCACACCAGCGCCTCGATTCTCACGCTCGGGGAGCTGCCGCGGCGGCTGACGATCGTCGGAGGGGGCTACATCGGGCTGGAGTTCGCCTCGATCTACGCCTCGTTCGGGTCGGAGGTGACCGTGCTGGAGGGGTCGCCCGAGCTGATCCCGCGCGAGGACCGCGACATCGCAGCGGAGGTGATGCACGTCATGGAGCGAAAGGGGGTCCGCTTCCACCTCGGCGCGCGGGTTCTTTCGATAAAGGATGCCGGGGACGAAGCGGTGGTCACGTTCTCCGACGGAGCGAACGGCAGGCGCGAAGTGCATGCGGACGCCGTGCTGCTCGCCACCGGACGCCGCCCCCTGACCGAGGGGCTGAATCTGGCGGCGGCGGGCGTCGAGACCGATGAGCGGGGCGCAATCCGCGTGGACGGGCACCTGCACACCACCGCTCCGAACATCTACGCCATCGGCGACGTGAAGGGCGGCTTGCAGTTCACCTACATCTCGCTCGACGACTACCGCATCATCCGCGAGGAGTTGTTCGGCGACGGCAGCCGCACCACGCAGAACCGCGGGCCGGTGAGCTACGCCGTCTTCATCGACCCGCCCCTGGCCCGCGTCGGGCTGAGCGAGCAGGAGGCCCGCGCGCAGGGATTCGACGTGCGGGTGAAGAAGATCGCCGTGGCCTCGATCCCCCGGGTCCGGACGCTCGAACAAAGCGACGGCGTACTCAAATCCGTCACCGACGCACAAACGGGTGCGATCCTGGGCTGCACGTTCTTCGGTCCCGAAGCCCACGAGGTGATCAATACCGTCTCGGTCGCTATGAAGGCGGGCCTGAAAGCCGACTTCCTGCGCGACTTCATCTTCACCCACCCCAGCATGAGCGAGGCGTTCAACGAGCTGTTCGCATAGCGGCCCCGCCGAAAACGAACGTCGCCCGGTCCTGTCAGGAACCGGGCGACTTTTGATTTTGCCGAAAGGCTAATACTCCTCCTCGTTGAAGAAATTTATCGATGTCGATAATCAATCTATTATGCTATAATAAATGAATTTACGCAAACAACCATACCGTCTGAGACGGTCTGGGGCGATGGGAGGAAATGGTGGACAAACAAATGAAGTGGATCTGCAACATTATTTGTCTGATTTAATTTCTAGTTTGGGCTGAATCGTATCTATTATGTCCCGAATATATTCAACGGGATGCATATTTGCTATTCCACTATTTTCACTGCGAACTTCCACGACTTCATTTGTTTGACTATTAATCAATGTTTCTCGATATGGTATATACGAATGCACTATTCCCATTAACACACTTCTGTTTAAACTTGGAGTTCCCCCAATTGACATAAGTTCCGGTCTTGAAACAATGGGACTACCAGAATTGCCTGGGAAGTTTTGTATATCGAGCAATACATTGTATGTTTCCTTTATCTGCTCTGAACAAAGGCGTGCAACGCACCCTAATCTACAAATTGGAACTTTTGAATCTTTATTGACCAAGCCCATTGGAAATCCAAGCATATAAACTAAAGAGCCTTCATCTACTCCATTATTAATTAACTCACCTGAAGCCATTGCATGATCATCAATATCAAAAGCTGGGAATTCCAAATTATTTGAAGTAATAAAAGAACCATCCAAAGGAAGTATAGCAATATCAATATTCTGAGCAGTAGGATGAGTTTTATATAATGGATGACCTTCACTAGAGTTAAGTGGTGCATCTATTTCTCTCAAATTAGTAGAGCCGTGCTCTTTCATCCTAAGGACAATAGTTGATTGATTTCCCAATACATGCTTATTTGTGATAAGGAATGGACGAGCATTACCTTTATCATCGACTTTTCTAATTACAAAAAAACCACTACCAATCCAAGAAACACATTTAGACTGATTTCTGATGCCAATTGATACTACAGCGTTAATATAAATATTAGGAATAATGGCCATATTACTTTTTTTAACTCATACTCCAAATATAGTAAAACTATCTAAATTATCAAATTAATTCCCTACATTTGTACTATTCAATCGAGGCATTCTATGAAATTAAATAGGATAAAAGCCGTTCTGACAGAGAAAGGTATCTCTCAGACATGGTTGGCTAAGCAGCTTAACAAGAGCTTCAGCATGGTTAACGCATATGCCTGCAATAGGATTCAGCCCAACCTGGAGACTCTTCAACAAATTGCAGTCATCCTGCAAGTCGACTTGAAAGACCTGATCACAGACAACGAAGAACTATAGATAGAATTATGAAAGATATATTATCATACGAATCCGACATTTGGTCGTGCGCCGATTTACTCATATCATCGGGAATCAAACAAAGCAAATTCCCTGATTACATGATGCCATTCTTCGCTCTCATCATGCTCGAAGGACGTATGCGAAATGAGATGGCGGAGATTGAAGCCTCCGAGGGCCTGACCCGAGAGAACAACCTGCAAGAGTTTATCGAAGCTTTCCGGGATCGTGAGTGTGGATATAACGACTACATCGTTCGCGAAGGCAAAACACTGTCCACCATTTGCAATAACGACAAGACATTTGAGCAGGATTTCCGAAGCTATCTGGCAGGCTTTGACGGGACACTCAAAGAATTACTCGGCATCGAGCGTGGTACGGACGACAGCAAATACCTCAATCTGGACGGCATGGTAGCAGAGTTGCGGAAGAAAGGTATTCTGATGCAGTATATCACCCAATGGTCTCAAATAGACCTCTCTCCCTACAACAACTCGGAAATAACCACTCTCGAAGAGCATATCAAACGCAAATGGGCCGACATATCGGCAGAAACGGCCGGAGAGCAGTACACCCCGGAAGATATTATTTCGCTGATTGCCGAAATCGTTGCGGCGAAGATCGACATCTCTACCGATGATTTTGTACATATCTACGACCCGACGTGCGGTGGAGCCAACCTGCTGTTCGGCGTTGTGGACCGTTTACGCGATAAGGCCGGCTACAAATATATAGCCGCTCACGGTTGCGACTGGAACGATGCGCTTTACGCTTTGGCGAAAATCGAATCGTTGTTCCGCGAGAATACCGAAATCAAATATGGCAATACCCTTACCTCTTTGCCTTTCAAGGGTAAAGAGTTCGATGTCGTTGTCGCCAACCCTCCCTACGGAATACCGTGGAAAGGATATGAGAAAGAGATCCGCGACGACCAGACCGGGCAGTTCTCATTCTTGCCTACGGTGAGCGACGGGCAATTGCTCTTTTTGCAGCACAACGCATGGCACCTGCACGAAGATAAAGGTATTGTCGTAGAAGTAAACAACGGCTCGTCGCTGTTCAGCGGCGATGCCGGCAGTGGAGAGAGCAATATCCGCAAATATCTCTTCGACAACGATTGGGTCGAGGCCATTATTCAGATGCCGTCCGACGAGTTCTTCAATACGGGCATCGTCACCTATTTGTGGATTCTCAACAAGAATAAACCAGCCGAGCGTAAAGACAAGGTAATCCTTATCAACGCCGCCGATCTTTGGCAGCCGTTGAAGAAAAACAAGGGTTCGAAACGTAAGGAGATGAACCCCGAGCATCGTGCAGCCATTGTCTGCGCACTGGTTGAATTCAAGGATTGCGCCATTGCCAAAGTTTATGACAAATGGCATTTCTATTTCAACAAGCAATCTGTCATTCTTACCGAAATCGACAGCGAAGGACGCCATGTCAGCCAGACCCTCCACACGGAAGGAAAGCCATACAATGTCAAGGATATTTCGTACTGCAATTTAGATGGGTGCTGGGTATGGCCACGCGATATTGATGCCGAGGAGATACAATTCCGGGATTCCATGCTGCGAAATCTTGGAATAAAAGCTTCGACAGTTCTTGTTTGTCCGGACTTCATCTATTGGGTAGATAAAGAAAACAACGAAATCATGCGCACTGCCTACGCCGGAGAGCATGAGCGTCTGGGCTATGGGGCTATCAACGTGCAGCTCGGCTATAATAAACGCCAGAAAGAGCATACCATATCTGCCAAAATTGTCGATTGTACGGCCAAGGACTCGGAGATTATTCCGTTCGATCCCAATCCCGAGGTCAATGAACAAGGCATCAAGGATTTTCTACAACGCTATATCTATAAGCCCTATACGATTGACGAGAATGTCGTAGGTGTCGAGGTGAACTTCAACAAGGAATTCTATGTTCCCGAGACGGTCGAACCGGTGGATTCCATCCTTGCCGAAATTTCGGATATAGACAAGGCAATAGCAAATCTCGAGAAAGGTCTTGGCTTATGAAAGAGTGTTGTGTCTCTGAAATGAGTTGGCTAGAATCATTCCCTTCTCATTGGAAGATATGTAGGTTAAAAGATTATACATCAACAAATACTGGTATTACTTTTACAAAAGCCAATCTTGTAAATTGCGGGAATGCCGTTCTTAGTTATGGCCAAATCCATGCTAAAAACAACCCAACGACCAGAATAAATCATGAACTAATTAAATTTATTCCCGATTCGTTGGTTAATGATAAATTGTCGTCAAAAGTTAAACAGGGCGATTTTATATTTGCGGATACATCAGAAGATTTAAAAGGATGTGGTAATTGCATTTATATTAATGAGCCAATTGATTTATACGCCGGGTACCACACAATTCTTTTACAAAATGAAGGATTAGGTTGCGGTAAATACTTCGCATATTTATTTATGAGCGATCAATGGCGCTCTCAGATTCGCAAAAAAGTTAAAAGTGTAAAATTATATTCTATAACGCAAGGAATACTGAAACAAACTTTTATCGTTGTACCTCCAATCAAGGAACAGGAGGCAATTGCGGCATATTTGGATAAGGAGTGTGAGAAGATTGGTCGAAAAATAGAACTGTTGGAGCGCAAAGCCGATGCTTACAGCCGACTTCGTCGCTCCCTGATCAACCGCGCCGTCACCCGTGGATTGGATCCTAATGTTTCATTAAAACCATCTGGCAATAGTTGGATTGGTGATATTCCACAACATTGGGGGTATGAACGAGTGGGAAAATATTTTCATAGTAACACTTTGTTTAATAAGGATTTTGAATACAAACATGCATTCAAATTTTTCAAAGGAACAATAATTCATAAAGATGAAAACTTTGAGGAAGACGAATATCAAGATACATATGAGAGATACACTATCGTAGAGCAAAATGACATAATAATCAATGGGCTCAATCTCAATTATGATCTCAAATCCATGCGAGTTGGGAAAGTGACTGAAAGTGGAATAATTACATCGGCATACATTGTTTTACGGCCTTGTAACAATATATGTTCAGACTTTTTCAATTATCTTTTCAAAGCCTTTGATTACCGCAAATTTTTTCATGGCATGGGGAAGGGTATTCGGTTGACACTATCTTTTAATGAGTTGCGATATTTTAAAATACCTGTTCCTCCAATTGATGAGCAAATTGAAATTGCTGCATATCTGGATGAAAAGTGCGCAAAGATCGATGCCATCCTTGGAAAAATAAATACCGAGATAGAGCGTCTGAAGGAGCTGAAACGTTCCCTGATAAATGAAGTAGTAACCGGCCAGCGAGCCATCGATAAGGAATCGCGCTCCTAAAACTCCATTGGATTATGACCGAACTTGAGTTGCAAAGTGAATATGTAATGGACTTTTTCTGCCGCCGTGCAGATGGTCTTGGATTTCGTGAAGTTAAGAATAATGCCGTTTCGCCCGATTTGTTTATCCCGGCTAATCTGTACGAGTTCTTGAAAGAGAATTCGCGCAAGGCATGGAACAACCTGCTCAAAAAGAGCGAATACAATGGCGACGAACAAAAATTGCTTCACGCCATTATGGATATGATTCGCGAGAAGATTGAGGCGAGTGCCAACGTAGCAATCTTCCTGAATAAAAACCGAACCATTTCATTCGAAGGCGAAGCTCTGCAACTTATTTATGTCAGTGGTTCGGAGTTGCGCGGCGACGAGGACTTTAACAAAAACATATTTGCGGCCGTCGAGGAGATGAGCTATTCGTTCCACCACGACGCCAAAAAGATATTCGCATTTCGCCCCGACCTGTCGTTCTTTGTCAACGGCATTTTTCTCGGCTACGCCGAATTGAAGAGCAACTTCACTAATCAGACCGCCAAAACGAACGGCAGGAACAAAATCACTACCGACTACCTCGAAGCCGTATGGGAATATACCAAAATTGCCAATGGCAACGATGTGTCGCAATCGCTTCGCCGGCGTATGCTCCGGCCGTTTGAGAAGTCGATTCATCTCGTAACCACGGATATCACGGACACATATATACTGCGGGATCCGGGACAGTTCTTTGATGAAGCGAAGCGAGGTTTTCAAGACGATACCATCTCGATTTCTTCTTTTCGTCCGGTGGTGGAGAAGGTATTCAAGCCCCTACCCATAAAGCAGGTGGAGGCAACCGATCCGCGCGTTCGCTTCGAAGAGGCAATGCGTTCGCTCTACTCCAAGAAGATGATCGAGAAAGAGATCCTCTACTACAACTTCATGGCCTATACCTATAAGACCGTAACGTCTGTTGTGAATGGCCATAGAGTACAGAAGAAGGAGTATAAGGACAAAACGGGCCGTCTGATATGTCCGCGTCCGAAGCAGAAATTCGGCTGCGACCGGATCATGGAGCGTGTCCAGGAATTTCTGGACCACGAAAATGAGCCCTTGTATTTTATCAACCGACTGCGGGCCGAACTGCAAGCACTCAATGCGCCCCAGGATCTGATCGACCGCGTAGTTGCCGAGAGAGACTGTTATTGCAACAACAAATATGTCTATTCGCTCTTGTTGCAATATGCCGCCGGATTCGGTAAGAGCAACATAATAGGTTGGACAGCTCTACAACTCAAAGACCTGCGCTACAAAGGCGAATGGGTTTATAACAAGATTCTGCTCGTTGTCGATCGCCTGCAATTGCGCGACCAGCTCGACTCGATGATGCTCAACATGAATATCGACAAGGCCATGTTCGTAGAGGCTACCGACCAGGACACCTTTGTGAAGGCGTTGAGCGACAAACGCCGTATCATCGTCGTGAACATTCAGAAATTCTGGGAACTCAAGAAAGCCATCGAAAAAGCCGGCAAAGATTTCAAGAATATGCGCGTGGCTTTTCTTATCGATGAGGTACACCGCTCAAACACCGATGATGTCCATCAGGAGATGTATTCAGCGTTCGATGAGCTGCAGGATATCTTCGATGAGAACGGAGGATTTATCAAAAGAGGCTCTACTAAGAAAAACTTGATTGTCGGGTTCACGGCAACTCCCAGCGACCGAGTGTTAGCCCGCTTTGGGGAATTTCATAGAAGCACCAACTTCAATCAGCTATGGAAGCCATTCGATTCATACACCATGAAGGAAGCCATAGCCGACGGTTACATTCTTGATCCAACGAAGCATATTATTCCCGTACCTGCAAAAATGTATTTTGAACTCCCCAATGGCGTTATGCAGGCTATAACGGCAGCCATGAATTCGGGGCAGGATGAACGGGTATCATTCGCCAAAAAGCAAATATACGAAAACCCGTACCGAATGAACGCAATTGCCGAGTTCGTGGTCAATCGGCTGCTTTCTTTGGTTTACGGGAAAATTCGTGGCACAGGAAAAGCCATGCTTGCGGTTAGCTCCATCCCTATTGCTATTCAGTACTGTAAAATCATTCGTCGGTTGATGGCGGAAAAGACAGCTTCGGGAATTTTCGCCAAATATGCCGATGCTCCTGTAGCTATCGTCTACTCCGACAATCAAAAGTATGAGAAATGTTCGTCGATGAACGGCGGTGTGGCAGAGGATAAGGTGATTGACGATTTTAAAACAGCAAAAAACGGACTTATCATAGTTGTCGATAAGTTGCAAACGGGTTTTGACGAGCCCAAGCTACACACCCTGTTTCTTGACAAGGAGATTCGGGACATTAATGCCATTCAGACAATCTCGCGCGTAAATCGCAAGGCCAAGTACAAAGAAGAGTGCCATATTATAGACTTCTCATTCGGCAATGTTAACGAAAAAAATATTCGGGATGCTTTTGCCAAGTTCTGTGGTATGGTTATCACGGACTTCGACCCGCTTCGTGAAAAGGCGATTATTCAGGAGTTGTATCGAGAATTATTAGCGCAACCAATTTACATCAAGTGGTTCGAGCGATATAGATCTTCTGTCAATAATGCAGAGGCTAATGCCCAGCTATGTCTTGATATGGACGCCGACATTCGGGCGTGGATTAAGAATGTAATGGAGGCGCATACGCAATACACGCAGGATCTTAAAACGCATAGCGAGGAAACGGCCTCCACTAGCGACGATGATCCAGCAAAAGTACTGTGCAAAAATATCGGCCGATACGACTCTCTGCTGGTCCTTTTGCAAGGTGTAATCGAATTGGATGCTCGATTCAAAGATGCCATATTTATTGATTTCTGGCAGCGATACTGCAATATATATCGCTCTTTATTTGAGCAACAAGACTCTATCGGCTCAATACACACCACATTCGACGGAGAAATTGGTTTGCTCGTGAGCGATGAAGTTGAGATAGAAGAGCCGCAGGAGCCGGACGACGACCCTGCGAACTCTAAGAGCAAGAAAAATACGGGAGAGAACAGAGGCGGCTTGGCCTCGATATTCAACACCCTTGCCCGACTCAACGCAACTGAACAGGAAAGAGAGCAGGAAATACGATTCTACTTTGCTAAGACAAACGAATTTTATGAGTTTCTAAAGTCCGACGGACGGTTTCTGGCGATGCTACGCAGTCCGAATTTTTCGCGTGATGAAATAGAAAAAGAGTACAATAAACTGATTCGCCGCTTTCTTCGCCAAGCTGAAGATGTCAAGATAAAGAAATTAATTGATGAGAACAAAGAGATGTTTCTTGAGGACTTCAAGAACAAGATAGTCAATGGATGAGACTGTAAACTAAGGTGTGTTTAGTAAAGAATTTATCAACTTTACACATGCGCTTTAGATTGTGCCCATCGCACCAAAATCACGGTACGAATGTATAAACGATTTGTAACTTCGTGAGTTATAGTATATATTATACAAGATTAAGATGGGTGTCATGGAAAGTTATGATTCTGCCATAACTTGGCGTGTAACCGACTGATTAGATGCGCAGCTTTTATGCTCCGTACGCCTATACTCCCGATAAGATAAGGGCGGTGAAAATACCTGTTATCACAACAGGATCAGGATGGTTGTCCTTTACCGGATCAATTATCCCAAGACCTATAAGGAGCAGAGTCCCTATTAAAAAAGACTAATGCGGCAGACCACTGATTATCCTATTATATCGTTCGAAGAGAGTAGAAAGCACCAATACCAGAACAAATGCACACGCCAGCAATAGGAATAACTGCGTAATAGTCATCTCAGATCAATTTTTGGTGTAAATTAGTGAATGTTTCCAATAGCCATCTACATTGCATCGGAGCGATAGGAACCCTGTTCGGTCGCCCGCAGAAAGGTCTGGAAGATATTCATGCAGCTCTTCCCGTTTTCGCAGCGGCTCCGGCCGATCCTGTACGGGAGTAATCGGACGAAAGGCGCTCCAAAGTAAATTCCACAAAATCCTTCCCTTGGTCTCGTCGTGCATGCGGCTTGTCCGCAAGGAAGCCCGCCACAACTTCAGCTGTAATCTGATTTGGATTTCGCTCATTATACTCCGCAAGCAGACTGTCAATCCGTTCAACACGGGCCAGCAGAAGCTGGTTAAGACGTTTGTACTCGCTGCCGTAACTGACACGCAATTCGCCACATCCTTGATTGCCGTTCTGATTCCAGTCAGAATTTTTTGCAAAGACATTTGTCGTTTTGCGAATAATCTCCCTGTTCCAGGTATTCCAAAACGATAGGGTAAGCTTTGTCCGCCTCCGCATCTTTTGGGACACGGAGCCGGAATCTGCCAAGCGGGTATAGTCTTTTCGGTCTTCCTATATTATCCTCCTTTCAGTAATATTCCTGAGGAGAAACAAAGATATGGAATTTTAGACAAACAAACTCCGATTTTTGCCTCAAAAACCGCAATTTAAACAAACGAATCACACTATATGAGGCCATAAAATACCAACGCGACAAACAAATTTTCGTTGTTCATCGCGCTGTATTCAATTGTTTAATCTATTCGAGACCGACTAATACTCCTCCTCGTTGAAGAAAAAGTCGTCTTTGGAGGGGTAGTCGGGCCAGATATCTTCGATCGATTCGTAAATCTCGCCCTCGTCCTCGATCTCCTGGAGATTCTCGAGCACTTCGAGCGGTGCACCCGAACGTACCGCATAGTCGATCAACTCCTCTTTCGTCGCGGGCCAGGGCGCATCTTCGAGCTTCGATGCCAATTCAAGTGTCCAATACATATTCTCAATTATTTAATTTCCCATCGATCAGTCGGTTAACTCAGCAGCCGGAGTTGTTTACCCGTGGGACTGAGTTGCAAAAGTATAAAAAAATCGAGAAAAACAAATAAAAAATCACAAAATAGCGCATGCCGCCGACAAGGCCGCTGGCAGCCAGACGGTTAGAACCGCCAAAGGGTTAGGGCTGCCGACGGTTAGGGTTGCCAGACGGTTAGGGCTGCCAGACGGCGAGGGCAGGCAAAGGGTCAGGACAGCCAAAGGGTTAGGACAGCCAAAGGGTTAGGGCTGCCGACGGTTAGGACAGCCAAAGGGTAAGGGTTGCCGACGGTTAGGGCAGGCAAAGGGTCAGGACAGCCAGTCAGTGGGGGCAGCCAAATGGTTAGGGCTGCCAGACAGTTAGGGCTGCCAGACAGTTAGGGCAGGCAAAGGGTGAGGGTAGCCAAATGGTTAGGACAGCCAGACGGTTAGGGCTGCCAAAGGGTAAGGGTTGCCGACGGTTAGGGCAGGCAAAGGATTAGGACAGCCACAGGGTTAGGGCAGCCAGACGGTTAGGGCTGCCGACGGTAGGGCTGCCAAAGGATTAGGGCAGCCAAAGCGTCTCTTCCACCCCCAGCCGGGCCGTGAGCGCCCGGCCCAATACGTAGAAGTAGTCGGAAAGCCGGTTCAGGAACGTGAGCACCACCGCATCGACCCCGTACCGCTGGTCGGCCCGCAGCGCGGCCCGTTCGGCCCGGCGGCAGACCGTGCGGCAGACATGGCACCACGACACAGCGCTGTTCCCGCCGGGTATGGTGAATTTGTCGATCGGCTTCAAATCGGCCTGCATCGCGTCGATCCGCTCCTCGAGCCACGCGACGGCATCGGGTGCAAGTTGCGGAAGATGCTCGCCGCCCGCCTCCCCGCGCGCGAGCAGCGCCTCGACGGTCATCAGACGCGAGAGGATGTGGTTCAGCGCATCGACATACTCCGCCAGCGACGCATCGGCGCGCAGGCGGTCGGCCAGCAGCGCCGTAAAGGCCGTCAGTTCGTCGACCGTGCCGTAGGCTTCGACCCGCTCGTCGGTCTTGAAGACCCGCTCCCCGCCGATGAGCGAGGTGGTTCCCCCGTCGCCCGTTTTGGTGTATACTTTCATATCCGGAAGTGTTGTTTCGGTAAATGGTTGTTGAATACGAGCAGGTAACCGCGATTGTCCACCGTGGTCGAACGGTGCATCGCCACGATCTGCCGGCAGAGCGCCTGACGCTCCCGGTCGGCATAGGGGGCGAGAATCGCCACGGTCTCACCCCGCTTCGCGGCGGCACGCACCAGCGCCAGCACCTCCTGCCGCGGCAGCGCCCGCGTCACCACGCACAACCGCCCCGCTGCACGATCCAGGCCAAACGTACCGTATCCGCAGTGAATCGCCAGATTCTGCAACTGCACGGCGCGCTGCCGCGCCACGCCCGCAGCGAGCAGGGCCCGGTAGAGTTCCCGGTCGCCCGGCAGCAACTCTCCCCGCATGAAGACGTTGCGCACCAGATCGTAGACAAAGGGCGAATGTACCCCGTGCCCGCGGAAATAACGGGCCCGGACCAGCCGGTTGCGCAGTTCCGCAACCCGTCCGGTCAGTCGGAAGCCGATATGTCCGGCGATCTTCACGGTCGTTACTGTTTGAGCATGCCCGCCAGGCGCCCCGTCGAAAAGGCGATCTGGAGGTTGTAGCCGCCCGTGTTGGCGTCCAGATCGAGCACCTCGCCGGCAAAGTAGAGTCCGCGGACCTTGCGCGACTCCATCGTGTAGGGATCGACCTCCTCGCAACGGACGCCTCCGGCCGTGACCACGGCGTAATCGAACGGCGCATAGTCTGTGATGGGGAAGGTCAGCCCCTTCAGCGTGCGGATCAGGCGCAGGATCTGCTCCTCGCTGAGCTTGCTGACGTAGGTTTTGGCGGGGATGTCCACCTCCCGGGCCAGCGGCATGACGAGCGGTTTGGGAACCAGCTTGCGCAGCAGCTCGCCGAAAAACTCGGTCGGCTCCATCTCGGCCGTCTCGCGGGCGATCCGCTCGCGCAGCACCTCCCCGGTCAGCGCGGGCTTGAGGTCGAGGACCAGTTTCACCTTTCGTTCGTCGATCAGCGCATCGACCGCATCGCGGCTCATACGCAGCGCCACCGCCCCCTCGATGCCGCGCTCGGAGAATCCGATCTCGCCGAACTCCTCGCGGACGGGTTCGTCGTCGACGAAGAGTACCGCCCGAACGTTGCGCAGCAGCAGCTTGCCGAGCATCGGCGCCTCGGGATGCGACGTTATGAGCGGCGTGAGCGACGGGCGCAGCGGTTCGATCGTATGGCCCAGGTCCGCCGCAAAGGCGTAGCCGTCGCCCGTCGAGCCGGTCGACGGGTAGGAGACGCCGCCCGTGGCGACGATCACCCGCGCGCACTCCTCCTTGCGCTCGTAACCCCGCTTGTTGATATAGCGGACGCCGAACACCTTGTCGCCCAGCGTCATGATCTCCGTAACGCGCGTGTCGTAGAGCGTCCGCACGCCGTTGTCGATGCAGTACTCGAGCAGCGCATTGGCGATGTCCCACGCCTTGCCGCTCTGCGGAAAGACGCGCTCGCCGCGCTCGATGTCGAGCTTCACCCCCTGTTTCTCGAAGAAGCGGATGGCGGCCCGGTTGTTGAACTCGGCGAACGCCGGGGCGAAAAACTCGGCGTTGGTGCGCACCTGTGCCGCGAACTCCTCGGCCGGGCGCGCGTTGGTGACGTTGCAGCGCCCCTTGCCCGTGATGCGGACCTTGCGGCCCGACTTGTCCATCTTTTCGATCAGCAGGACGCGGTTGCCGTTGCGCGCGGCGGTCCCGGCGGCCATCATGCCCGCGGCGCCCGCTCCGATGACGATCACGTCATAGGGCTGTTTCTCTTCCATTTGTTCCATACGGGTGCAAAGATAGGCATTAATTTCGTTCTTTCGGGAAAAAATTCCTATCTTTGCCGCCGCAAAAAATCACCGAATAAGGTTCTGATAAATTATGTTGAGCAGAAGATTACTCCGTATTAAGGTGCTCAAGGCACTCTTCTCCCACCTCAAGTCGTGCTCCGACAATATGATGGCCTCGGAAAAGACGCTGATGAGCTCCGTGGACAAGGCCTACGATCTCTATTTCCAACTCCTGCTGCTGCCCGCCGAGGTGGCGGAATACGCCCGCGAGCGGCAGGAGATCGCCCGACGGAAGAAGCTGCCGACGCCCGAGGACCTCAACCCCAACACCAAATTCGTCGATAACGCCGTGATCCGCACCATCGCCAACAGCGACGCGGTGAACGACTACGCCGCCGCCCGCAAACTGGGCTGGGCGAAGCACCCCGACCTGATCCGCACGCTCTACACGCAACTGATCGCAAGCGACTACTACCGGGAGTACATGCAGCGCGGCGAGCGCTCGTTCGACGAGGACCGCAAGCTGGTCGAAGAGTTCTTCACGCAGCTGCAGAACTGCGAGGCGCTGGACGACGTGCTGGAGGAGATGTCGATCCTCTGGACGGACGACCTGCCCTACATCCTGATGATGATCCTGCGCACGCTCTCCAACCTGCGCGCCTCGCATAAGGAGCTGAAGGTGACCTCCAAATTCAAGAGCGAGGACGACCCCGAGTTCGTCCGCACGCTCTTCGAGAAGACGCTGGTCAACTACGACGCCTACCAGGCGTATATCGAGAAGTTCACGGCCAACTGGGACGTGGAGCGCATCGTCTTCATGGACAACCTGATCCTCGGCACGGCCATCGCCGAGCTGACCTCGTTCCCGTCGATCCCCGTCAAGGTGACGCTCGACGAGTTCATCGAGATTTCGAAATACTACTCCACCCCGGGCAGCAGCACCTTCATCAACGGCGTGCTGGACAAGATTGTCGAATCGCTCACGGCCGAGGGACGCATCCTCAAGTCGGGCCGCGGCCTGATCGGATGAGGCGGCGGCTGTTCCCGGCAGGCGGGCTGACCAGGCGGCAACTTTTCCCGGCGGGCGGGCTGGCGAAGCGGCATCTTTTCCCGGCGGGCGGGCTGACCAGGCGGCGGCTGTTCCCGGCGGACGGGCTGGCGAAGCGGCGTCTGTTCCCGGCAGGCGGGCTGACCAGGCGGCAACTGTTCCCGGCGGGCGGGCTGGCGTCCCCGGCCGCCTCTCTTGTGAAACTGACCACCTCTCCTTTGAAACTGACCACCTCTCTTGCGAAGTCGGCCGTCTCTTATGTAACGCCGGTCCTCTCCTTGGTCATGCTGAGCGCCTTTCTCCTGACGCTGACCGCCTGCGGAGGGCAACCGTCCGCTGCGCGCAAAGGCCGAATCATCGCGCTCACGGACGAAATGCTCGGCGCGGGAGGGACCGACACCGTGCGTTTCGGACACATGCGTTCGGGCGAGATCGCCGTCCTGCGGCTGTGGCTCGAGAACCGGGCCTCGACACCGCTGGTGATCGTCTCCTGCGACCGCTCGTGCGGCTGCACGACGTTGGAATATGACGCTCAGCCCATTACGCCGGGCGGCGCGCAGCAGGTCACGCTCACGTTCGATTCGCGGGGCGAGCGGGGCTGGCAGCTCAAGACGCTCGACCTGCGTCTTTCGGGAGCTTCGCGGCCGCTGAGGCTCTTCGTCGAGGCCGATGTCGAATAAACGCTTGCAAATTACGCAAGAATGATTATCTTTGTGGCGTTAACCTTACTGGCAAACATTTAAACAGAATAGATTATGATCAATTTCCTTCAGGTAATGCCCGTCGAGCCGGTGGCTCCCCAGCCGGGTATCATGCAGCAATACGGCTTCATCATCATGATCGGCCTCATGGTGCTGGTTCTCTGGCTCTTCATGTGGCGTCCCGAGGCCAAGCGCCGCAAGCAGATGCAGGCATTCCGCGACGGCCTGAAAAAGGGCGACAAGGTAATCACCGCCGGCGGCATCTACGGCGTGGTCAAGGAGATCAAGGAGACCACCCTGCTCATCGAGGTCGACGGCAACGTCACGCTGCGCATCGACAAGAACATGGTGGTAGCCGACAACAGCGACCTGCAACGCTAAACGCCCGCTTTTTTCGACAGAAACTGCGTCTTTTCGGCGCAGTTTTTTGTTTTTCAGCAAATAAGGTTTATCTTTGCATAGCACATTCGACCAGCATTGCCGAGGGGGGGGGAATTTTTAAGCGCCTCTTAAGATTACCTCCGTTTCGGCAATGTTTTTTTTGTGCCTTCTCCGCCGATGCGTATATTTGCATCCGCAAAACGACCATTCCATGATCCGTAAAATCACCCATACCTGCGCGGGAACCTGCTCGCGTCAGATCGACATCTTCCTGGAGGACGGCGTAATCCGCGACGTGCGTTTCACGGGCGGCTGCCACGGCAATACGCAGGGCGTCGCGGCCCTCGTGCGCGGCATGCGGGCCGATGAGGCCGTCGCCCGGCTCGAGGGCATCGACTGTCACGGCAAGGGGACCTCCTGCCCCGATCAGCTGGCCCGGGCGCTGAAAACGGCGCTTTAAAGCGCTACCCTTCCGTTCGGGGAACGAATTTTGCACCCCGTCGTTCCGTATAACCTGTTACGGAACGATCATGTATTACTTATGGTATCTGCTTCTGGGGCTGGCGGCGGGCTGGATCGCCAACTTCATCGTCAAGGGCAACACCTCCGCGCTGCTGCTCAACCTCATGACGGGCATCGTCGGCAGCATCCTCGGAAGTCTCCTCTTCTCCTACGGCGGGCTCTTCCCCTTCGGCACGCTGGGCAATCTGGCGGGAGCGGTCATCGGTTCGGCCGCCCTGCTCTGGATCACGGCGCTGGTCACCCGCAAGAAAATCCGGAAAGACCCGAAGGCGCTGAATCCGCACAAGGACCCCGAAACCTCCGAGGACGAAGCGACGATCGAACTCTTCGGCGAGCGGCTCGACGCCTCGACTTCGTGCGGCGAGGAGGAAGAGACGGCGGAAGAGGCGAAGGAAGAGGGGACGGAAGAAGCGGCGGAAGAAGCGATGGATTCGGCGCAGCCCGGCGTACGCCACGAGCGGCACGAACTGGACATCCGCAAAGAGCGGCTCGAACAGATAAACCGCGGCGAACGGATCGTGGCGGACAGTCGCAACCACCGGGCCGTGGCGGAGAACCGCGGAGAACGGGCCGTGGCGGAGAACCGCAAGGAGCGGCACAAGCCGGAAAACGGCAGCCAACGGGAGGAGCCGGAGAACCGCAACGAGCCGGAAAACGGCAGCGAACGGGAGGAGCCGGAGAGCCGCACCAAGCCGGAAAACCGCCGCCAGCCGACCGAGCCGGAGAACCGCAACGGGCAGAACCAGCGGAAAGACGCCACGGGCAGGCATCCGAACGAAACCCGCCGCAAAAAGCGGTAACGGTAACGAGCCGCCCCTGTCGGAGAACCGCAATGGGCAGAACGAGCGGATAAACCGCGGCGAACGGATCGTGGCGGGGAAGCGCGAC
>NZ_DBFWLF010000021.1:0-1471 GCF_048465635.1 Alistipes sp. | reverse complement strand
TTCACCGAAGGGATGCACGTGTTCAGCGACTCGAAGATTTCGGACTTCCTCAACGAGGTCACGGAAGAGCAGATCCTCGGCTTTCTCAGCGACTGGAACGCCGAGCGGGATCGCTCCCGCATCTACGTGTCCTACGATTCGACGAACAAGAATTCGCAGGCCGGCGACATCAGCTTCGTGGAGTTCGGAAACGCCAAGGACGACAAGGGCCTGCCCATCGTCAACATCGGCGTCGCCACCGAGGTGACCAACCAGATCCCGCTCTTCTACGACCCCTTCTGCGGTTCGATCAACGACGTCTCCCAATTCGAGTGCTTCGTCAACAAGGCGATGTCGTACGGCTACCAGGACGTCGGCTTCATCCTCGATCGCGGCTATTTCAGCCGCAAGAACATCGAGTACATGGACGAACACGGCTTCTCCTTCGTCATGATGGTGAAGGGCTGCCGGAAGCTCGTTCACTCGATCGTCGACGAAAAGCGCGATACCTTCGAGGCCAAGTCGGAGCACGCCATGCGGGCGCACGACCTCAGCGGCACCACCTCCCGTCGAAAGCTCTTTGAGGACGACGAGAAGGAGCGTTTCTTTCACCTGTACTTCAGCCCGATCAAGATGGCGAAGGAACGCCGCGAGATCGACGAGTCCATCGCCCTGATGGAGAAGCACCTCGCAGCCTGCCATGGGCAGAAGGTGGAGCTCGGAGACGAGTACAGGGATCTCTTCGACCTGTTCTTCGACCCTCAGGATCGACTGCTCTTCGGGAAACTCAAGCATGAGGCCGTCGACGAGATGTACAGGCGCTGCGGGTACTTCTGCATCGTGACATCAGAGGAGATGAGCGCTCTGGATGCCTACGAGCTCTACCGGGGGCGCGACGTCTCGGAGAAGCTTTTCAGCATGGAGAAGACCTTCCTGGGGAGCCGGAGCTTCCGGGTGCATTCCGACGTCTCGATGTCGACCAAGCTGTTTGTCGAATTCATCGCGCTCATCATTCGGCAGCGGTTCTACAACCTGCTCAAGAACGAGGTGAAGAAGCTGCCCGTCAGGAAGAACTACATGACGGTGCCTGCTGCCTTGGGCGAACTGAAGAAAATCTACCTGACACGCGTCAACAATAGCGTCTACCAGCTAGACCAGCCCGTCACGAAGACGCAGCAGACCATCCTGAAGGCGTTCGGCCTGACGAAGGACGATGTGTCGGTTGAGTTGGCAAAAATCTCGAAAATCCTGAAGGCCGCAGATGCCGAGATGGCCCGGGAGCCCGAGGAGAACAGTGAGGAGGAGAACGACAATTGCGAGGCGTAAGACGTTGGCTGCTATCGACAAGGAGATCCAGGAGACCCAGCGTCAGCTGATCGCGGCGAAGGCTCGGTACGACAGGTTGGCGGCCCAACTGACGGGGCTCAACAGGCAGAGGAAGCAGAGAGAGGCGGAGGTGCTGGCAGAGGCGCTTGCCAAGAGCGGGAAGACG
>NZ_DBFWLF010000020.1:0-52106 GCF_048465635.1 Alistipes sp. | reverse complement strand
GTGTAGGCTTCGTTGGGCTGGAGGGTGACGCGCACGGTGATCCGCTCGCCCGGCCCGCCGGAAAGGGGGCTGACCGAGTACCACGCCTCGTTGGCGGGCGAGGCGGTGATCCGCCACGCCTCCGAGGTGGCGAACTGAAGCTCGGTGCTGCCGCCCGCGGCGCTGAACGGCGTCGGTGCGGGAGAGAGCAGGTTCAAGCGGGGTTTGTTCGGTTCGGGATCGTCGACCGTACCGCTGTCGCCGCAGCCGAGGAAGAGAAGTGCTGCCAGCACCGTCGGAAGAAGGGAGAAACGGGACATAGAAGTGGAATTTGGGGTTATGTGCAAGATAGTTAAAAAACGGCTGATTTGCAACTTACGTGCAACTTGTCGAGCTGTGCCGCACCCCTGAGCGGTTGGGCGGCGATGGCCGGCCGATAACCGTCCCAATTCGATTTTTTCGCCGGTCGCAGTCCTCCGGATTAGATTTCCGCCGGGCGACCGTCCGGTTTATTTCGTAATTTTGCCTCCTGCATGTTCGGGCTAAAGATTCGTTCAAGACGTCCGCAGGCGTATTCCGTCAGGGCGCAATGTTGACGCGAACAGGTGTTTTTGCGGGTGCATTCCCTGTCAGAGCCGCGTGGAGCGCAGATCGGGAGGCGTCTTTACAAGTGTGTAGTAAAATATCCCTTTCGAATTGCGGTAATTTGCACCATGAAAAGGCAGCGGCGGAATACATTGGTGGACGTCCAGATTGCAGTGCGGCTCAAGGGGCTGCGCTATGCCCGGGGACTGACGCAGGAGGATGTCCGTTACGCAGTCGATATGAATATCGCCCGCATCGAAAGCGGCCGCCACAGCGTCTCGCTGGGCACGCTGGCCGATCTGAGCGATTTCTACGACGTGCCGTTCGAAGAGCTGTTCCGCGGAGTAGTGACGCACTGACCCGGAGAGGGGCCGGAACCGGAAGGTCCCGGCTCTGATTTTACAGCCGTTTCTCGAACGCCAGCCGCTCGCCGCTCTCGTAGCGGATCTTCCCGCAGTAGGCAAAACCCAGCCGAGAGAGCATGCGCAGCATGTAACGGTTGTCGAAATTGGTGTCGATGCGGAACGCCCGCACGCCCCGTGCGCGGGCCAGCGCTTCCGTGCGGCGCATGAATGCGGTGGCCGCGCCGCGCCCTTTTTCGCCGTCGGCCACGGCGAGCCGGTGCACGACCACGTAGGGACCCTCCGTCAGCCAGCTGCCCGCGATGCCGGCATAGGCCGCCTCGCCGTCGAAAACCACCGCCCCGTAGGCGATCGGGCGATCCGGCGCGGCTGCCCGGACCAGCACATAGCCGTATCCCAGCCGCAAGTCCCGCCGGATGTCCGCCTCGGCGGGATAGCCGTCCTGCCATTGCGTGCTTCCCAGCGCCCGCATCTGCGCTTTGGCCTGGGCGATAATCCGCAGGATCTGCGGCAGGTCGGCGGCGACGGCCTCTCTGAATTCGAGTTCTTTCATAGTTTTCGGCAAAGATAGTGCAAGCCGGGCGCAGAATCAAGCGCAGCGCGTTATGCCGAGGCGCAGCCTGTCTAAGCCGGGTTTATCAAGGGCAAAGATAGGTCGTTTCGGCGGTCGAACGGTCGGCGGGAGGCGGAAATATGTCCTTCCGCAAGGATCGGAAGCAGGGGCCGTGGCACAGGATTTGACCGTATGCAGTCAGACCGCATCGAGCGGCAGCAAGTAAATTCAAGTTAAACCAAATAAACCGAGGAGGACAAAATTATGGTTCCTGCAAGACGTAATCAAAACTGGTTGCCGAGCATCTTCAACGATCTGCTCGGATCGGAGTGGGTCGAGCGCCACAACACCACGGCCCCTGCCGTGAACATCATCGAGGATGAGCAAGAGTACAAGGTCGAGGTCGCCGCTCCGGGGATGACCCGCGAGGATTTCAAGGTCCACATCAACGAGGACAACGAACTGATCATCTCCGTGGAGAAGAAGTCGGAAGAGAAGGAGGAGGACAAGAAGCACAAAGGCACGTACCTGCGCCGCGAATTCTCCTATACGCAGTTCCAGCAAAGCCTGCTGCTGCCCGACAACATCGAGCGCGACCAGATCGAGGCCCGCGTCGAGAACGGCGTGATGACCATCGACATTCCCAAGAGGAAGGTCGAAGAGACCGCCGCTTCGCGTCAGATCGAGGTGCAGTAAGCACTCGCTGTGCGCCGTTCGAAGGGAGCTTTCAACCGAAAGCTCCCCTTTTTGTGACCTGCAGGATGCGAATCCGCCCGCGAAACTTGCGGTTTCGCGCGGAAATCCGTAATTTCGGGTCATGATCGAAACGGAACTTTGCGCCTATTCGCTCGAGGCGTGCGAGACGGCCCGCCGCGCGGGCGTGACGCGGGTGGAGCTGTGCGCTTCGCCCTGGGAGGGCGGCGTAACCCCGTCGGCCGCCGCCGTAGGGATGGCTCGTCGCATCGGGGGTTTGCAGCTGAGCGTGATGATCCGACCGCGCGGCGGCGACTTTCTCTATACCGACGGCGAATTTCGCCAGCTGCTCGAAGAGGTGCGCTTCGCCCGCGAAGCGGGGGCCGACTGCATCGCCGTCGGTGTGTTGACCGCCGACGGACGGGTGGATGCCGCGAGGATGACTGAGGTTATGGCCCAGGCCGGAGGGATGGAGGTGACCTTCCACCGCGCTTTCGATCTGGTCCGCGACCGGCGCGAGGCACTCGAAACGCTCGTCGGTCTCGGCTGCCGCCGCGTGCTCACCTCCGGGGGCCGCGCTACGGCTGCGGAGGGGATCGACCAGGTGCGCGCGCTGGTAGGTCAGGCCGCCGGACGCATCGCCGTCATGGCCGGCAGCGGTGTCAAACCGTCGAATGCCCGCATGCTGGCCGCAACGGGCGTGGATGCGCTCCACTTCAGCGCCCGGCTGCTGCGCGAGAGCGGCATGACCTACCGCAACCCCGACGTGTCGCTGGGCGGCGTACCGGGCGTTCCGGAGTACGCCTCGGTGGGCGCGGACGAAGCGATGATCCGTCAAATTCTCTTTCAGATAGAACGATGAAGACCTCTCTGATGTTGCTGGCGGCCCTGCTGCTGGGGGCCTGCGGGCGTTACGGGGCGGGTGTCCCTGCTTGTTGCGAAGCGCAGCTGGATGCGGCGCTGGCCGACTGTCCGCGCGCCGACAGTTTGCGGCAGCTGCTGCGCGAAACGCCGCGCTGCAACCGTGCGGCGATGGCCTGTCTGCTGGTCGGAATGCCGCGCGGCGACCGCGATACGATGGCGCTCGACCTGCTGCGCGAAAACGTGCAGTACGCCTGCCGGGCCCGGCGCGACTATCCGTGGACGCGGGCGCTGCCCGACAGCGTGTTCCTGAACGAAGTGCTGCCTTACGCCGCAGTCGATGAGGTGCGCGATGCGTGGCGGGCAGACTTTTACGCCCGGTTCGCCCCGCAGGTGGCTTCGTGCCGCACGCTGCGCGAGGCGGCCGAGGCGGTGAACCGCAGCCTGCGCGACCTCGTTGAAGTCGATTACAACACGGCCCGTGAGAAGACGAACCAAAGCCCGCGCGAGTCGATGCGGCAGCACATGGCCTCCTGCACGGGGCTGTCCATCCTGCTGGTCGATGCGCTGCGCGCCGCAGGCGTGCCGGCACGCTTCGCCGGAACCCCCGCCTGGCACGACGACCGGGGCAACCACAGCTGGGTGGAGGTGTGGATCGACGGGGAGTGGCACTTCACCGAATATTACCCCTCGGGCTTCGACCGTTCGTGGTTCCTCCCGGATGCGGGGCGCGCCGACCCGGCCGACCGGGCGCACGGAATCTATGCCGTTTCGTTCCGGGAGACGGGCGACTGGTTTCCGATGGTGTGGAACGAGGATTCGCGCGCGGTGCACGGGGTGAATGTCACGCCGCGTTACCGCGCCCTTTGGCGCGCTGCGGCCGACAGCCTGCGGGCGCAGGGTACGCATGTCGAGGTGCGCTTTGTGATGCTCCGCGAGGCGGGGCATGCCGCCGCTTCGGACGACCGGGTGGCGGCCAATGTGGATGTCTTCTGCGGAGCGGAGCAGGTGGGCGGCGGCCGCACGGCCGGACCGCGGCAGGATATGAACGACTGCCTGACCTTCCTGCTCGAAAAGGGTCGGAGCTATGCGTTCCGCTACGAGAATGCGCGCGGTGACCTCGCGGAGGTGACGGCGACGGTGGGGGATGCCCCGCTGACCGTTACGGGGTATATGGAGTAGTGTTTCGGGCGGCACTCTTACCGCTCGAGATGCAGGATGGGGTAGGGGCGGCCCGAGGGGTCCCGCTCGTCGCGCGATACGGGGCGGAATCCCAGCCGCCGGTAGAATCCGACGGCCTGTGCGTTCTGCTCGTTGACGTCGACCCGCCGGATGCCGCGCTCGCGGACGAGGTGTTCGACCAGCGTGCGACCTACACCTTTGCCACGGCTGTGGGGTGCGACGAAGAGCATCTCCAGTTTGTCGCCGCCGATGCCGGCAAAGGCCCTCCATTCGCCGCCGTCGCGTACGACGTACAACTCCGCCGCCGGAAGCGCTTCCGTGCGGACGATGCGGCGGAAATAGGGAATATCCGCTGCGTCCAGAAATGTGTGCGTGGCGACTACCGAGGCCTCCCAGAGTTCGGTCAGCCGGTCCAGCTCTTCCGGTGTCGGGGCCGTCAGGCGTTCGACCATGCTAAAGTAACGTGACAGGCGGTTTGCGCCGCGCGAAACAGCGCGACAGGGCG
The DNA here is from genome assembly GCF_048465635.1 of Alistipes sp. Taxonomy (GTDB): domain Bacteria; phylum Bacteroidota; class Bacteroidia; order Bacteroidales; family Rikenellaceae; genus Alistipes. The sequence continues at coordinate 47,386 of NZ_DBFWLF010000020.1, read as the reverse complement.
GCCGCGAAAGGGGTCGGGTAGGTGCGCGATCCGGTCGGACACGCCTTGACGCAGGCGTTGCAGCGGATGCAGCGCGCAGGGTCGGTACGCAGCTCGTCGCCCGGAGCGATTGCCTGCGTGGGACACACCCTGACGCAGCGGCCGCAACGGGTGCAGCGCTCCGCATCGCCGGAGGGAAGCAGCACAACTGGGTTGCGTTTCTGACGACGGCGGTAATCCAGCACGAAGCGGATGAACCGCAGGCGGGAAAGGAACGGCGTGCGCGGCTCTTTCAACCGCGCCGCATCGACGGGCGCAGGCGTGCCGGACGCGAGTTTGCGGCCGACAGCCTCCCCGAAGGCTTCGGCCTCGGCGAGGTCCGCGGCATCGGGCCGTCCGGCAGCGATCGGGGTCGCGGAGGTGGAGTAGGAGTGCTCGCCGACGAACGCGGCCGCGGCCACGGGCACGAATCCCCGCTCGGCGACGAAAGCGGCCAATTCCCGTACGGCTCCCTCGAAAGCGCGGTTGCCGTAGACGGCTACGACGACGGCGGGAGTGCCCTCCCCGCGCACGTCCCGCAGGCGTTCGAGTGCCGTCGGCGCCGGATGGCCTCCGTAGACCGGAACGGCGAACACGGTAACGGCGTCCGCGGGCAGGGTTTGTGCCGGGGCGGGAGCGTGCGTCAGATCGAGCGGCTCCACCTGCCCGGTTGAGAAGCCGTCCGGTTTATTCGATCCGTTCGGTTTGCCGAATCTGACTGCGCCGTTTTCCGACCGGCTGTCGGCGATTCCGCGGACGATGGCCGCGGCGATCTTTTGGGAGGTTCCCGTGGGGGAGAATACGAAGGTGTGGAGGGTGCGGGGTTTCATGACAGCGCTTTCAGTTGCACAAATTTACACAAAATCAGCCTATATTCGTTCGGAAAGCGATCGGATCCGGAAAGAAAAATGCTTATCTTTGACCAAAGGCTTGTTTGGTCGGGTTCCATCTGAGGGCGGCAGCCTGCGGAGGAACGCGACAAGCGGGCCTCCGCTGCCCGGAGGCTGCGGCCCGCTCGGCTCTTAGAGCCGAAAGAATAGGAAGTTGTGTGGCTGGGGTTGTATCGCATTTGATTTATAGACGCAGGCTGCGGCCCGCCGGCTCAAAAGCCGCTAAACAAGACGCAAGAATAAAACGATTGTATCTCAGTTCGTAGCCGGCGGAGGGGGATCGAAGCCGGAGGCTGAGATGCAGCCCTCCGCACCCGGCGGCTGCGGGCTGCCGGCTTAACAGCCGAAAACAAGACAAACCGGACAGTCCGCGCAGTTCCGAGAAGCAGCAAGAGCGAATACGAAGGGCTTAATTTCATACCTGAGGCTCTTCTCCTCCCTGTAGCGCAATTCAAACGATCAACCTGATTAACCGATACGACCATGAAAACCTTACTTCTTTCAGCCGCCCTGCTTCTGATGGCGTGCGGCACGCGGCCTGCCCGGCAGGTGACCGCCACTCCGGTGGAATACGATGCCGAAATCGCGCTGCTGACCCCCGATTCGACGGGCGGCCTGCCGATCGACGAGGCGTTGTGGAAGCGCGCCACCTCGCGCGACTTTACGGGCGAAGCGTTGACGCTCGAAGAGCTTTCGGGCGTGGTGTGGGCTGCGGCGGGGATCAACCGTCCGGACAACAACCACCTGACCGCTCCGTCGGCGCTGGCGCTCTATCCCATTCGGGTCTACGCCTTTCTGCCGGGCGGCGTCTACCGCTATGACCAGCCGGCGCATCGGTTGGTGCGGGTGGTCGACGGCGATCACCGGGCGCTGGCGGGCACGCAGCCCTTCGTGGCGACGGCCTTGCTGAATCTGGTCTACGTCGCCGACCTCTCGGTTTACGACGGGCGCGATATTCCGGCCGAGCATATCCGCTACCTCTGCGGGCAGGATGCGGCGGGGTATGCCGAGAATGCCAACCTTTACGCGGCCGGGCATGGGCTGAAGTCCGTGACGCGCGGCAGCGCACCTGCCGCGGAGCTGCTGGCGCTGCTGAACCTCGATCCTGAGCGTTACTTCTTCGCGCTGGCGCAGTCGGTCGGGAAATAATCCGTCCTGCGGAACGGACATTCCCCGATCTCCGTGTCGCGGATCGGGCCGTTTCATCCGGACGCCGGGACGCGACGCTATCGGTCCGCTCCGGCCTCTTCGGCCAGGTAGCGCCAGAGCGGTGCGGCCATCAGCGCCTGCCGGATACGGTCGGTGCGGAGCAATTCTACTACCTCCTCGCGTGTGAAAAGGTGCACGCGCAGGTCCTCCGTGGCGTCGAGGTGCTGCGCCGAAATGCGCTCCACGCCTTCGGCCAGGAAGCAGTGGGTCAGGTTGTTCTGTGTGGCGGGGTTGGGCGAGAGGGTTGTTACGAGCCGCCACTGTCCGCCGCCGTAACCCGTCTCCTCCTCCAGTTCGCGCTGCGCAGCGGCGAGCGGCGATGAGTCCGCGGGTTCCATGACGCCCGCCGGCAATTCGTACGAGGTCTCGCCCAGCCCGTGGCGATATTGGTCGATCATCACGAACCGCCCCTCGCGCGTTATGGTAATGACGTTTACCCAGTCGGGATATTCGAAAACGTAGTAGTCTGGGATGCAGCGTCCGTCGGGCAGGGCGATCGTCTCGTGCCGGACGGTGAACCACGGTTTGCGGGCCAGGTACTCGCTTGCGAGCACCGTCCACTTCCGGTTTTCGGGGTTTTTCATGGGACGGATGTTTTCTGCGGCGAAGATAACGATTTTTCGCTATCTTTGTAGGCAGAGTTATCCAAGAACCGAAACGATGATACCCCAGTCCGAACGCAAGCGCATCATCGCGCTTATCGACCGCGAGGTCGTGCCCGCCATCGGGTGCACCGAACCGATCGCCGTGGCCCTCTGTACGGCGCGTGCCGCCGAACTGCTCGGCACAGTGCCCGAAAAGATCGACGTGCGCCTGAGCGCCAATATCCTCAAGAACGCGATGGGCGTCGGCATTCCCGGCACGGGGATGATCGGCCTGCCGATCGCCGTGGCCCTCGGCGCGCTGATCGGCCGCTCGGACTACCGGCTGGAGGTGCTGCGCGACGTGACGCCCGAGGCGGTCGAACGGGGCCGCCGCTACATCGACGAAAAACGCATCTCGATCGCCCTGCAGGAGGGGATCGACGAAAAACTCTATATCGAGGTCGGGGTCTCGGGTGCGGGGCACACTGCCACGGCGATTATCGCCGGAGGCCATACCTCTTTTGTCTATCTGGCCCGCGACGGGGCCTGTTCGCTCGACAAGCGCGCACCTTCGGCGGCGGAGCAGGAGGAGGGAGACGTGGAATTGTCGCTCGCCCGCGTCTGGGAGTTCGCCACCACGGCTCCGGTGGACGAACTGCGTTTCATCCTCGAGTCGCGCCGCCTGAACAAGGCTGCGGCGGAGAAAGCCTTCGCCGGGGAGTTCGGCCATTGCGTAGGCCGCACACTGCGCCGCGACCGCGAACTGCGGATCATGGGCGACAGCATCTTCACGCGTATTCTCTCCTATACCTCGGCCGCCTGCGATGCGCGCATGGCCGGGGCGATGATTCCCGTGATGAGCAATTCGGGCAGTGGCAATCAGGGCATCGCCGCGACGCTTCCCGTGGTGGTCTATGCCGAGCAGACCGCCGCCACGGAGGAGCAGACCATCCGCGCGCTGGTGCTCAGCCACCTGACGGTGATCTACATCAAGCAGAGCCTGGGCCGCCTCTCGGCCCTGTGCGGTTGTGTGGTGGCCGCCACGGGGTCGAGCTGCGGCATCACCTACCTGATGGGCGGCGGTTACGAGCAGGTCGCGGCGGCCGTGAAGAACATGATCGCCAACCTGACGGGCATGATCTGCGACGGGGCGAAACCCAGCTGCTCGATGAAGCTCACCAGCGGCGTCTCGACCGCCGTACTGTCGGCCATGATGGCGATGGACGGCCACTGCGTAACGCCCGTGGAGGGGATCATCGAGCAGGATGTCGACCGGTGCATCCGCAACCTGACGGCCATCGGCCGCGACGGCATGAACGAAACCGACCGCCTGGTGCTGGGTATCATGACCCGCAAATGCTGACGGCTGGCTCCCGCCGATAAAAGAACCCCTGCCGCACTCTTTGCGGCAGGGGTTTTTCGACAAGCTGGGGACAAAAAAAGAAGCCGGACGGGTTGGCCGGCTCCCTGTTTGGCGGGGCGTTCAGTGGAAAATCGTCTTAACGATAATGCCCGTGGCCCCCTGATGGCGCATGGTGTAGTCCTTGGCGATGCGGCTGGTTTTGAGCAGGAACTCCTCGTTGTCGCGCAACGGAATGAACCACGTGCGCAGCGCCTCGTAGTCGGTGACCGGCCGGGCCGCGCCGAGCGTCACCAGGTCGCGCGCCTCCTTGAATTTTTTGTAGTTGGGTCCGAAGGCGACCGGAAGTCCGAACGTCGCGGCCTCGAGCGTATTGTGGATGCCGACGCCGAAACCGCCGCCGATATAGCTCCACGCGGCGTAGCCGTAGACCGAAGCGAGCAGCCCCACCGTATCGAGGATCAGCAGCTGCCGCGTGCCGTAGCTCGTGCGGGGAGTGCACTGCGTGAAGCGCAGCGCGCCGCCCTTGGTCTGCGAGAGCAGCCGTTCGATGCGTGCCTCGTCCATCTCGTGGGGGGCGATGAGGAACTTCACTTCGGGATTTTCGTTCATCAGCCGGATCAGCAGCTCCTCGTCGGGTCCCCAGGTCGAACCGGCCACGAAGAGCCGTCGGTCGCCCTTGAAACGCTCCACGATATCCACGTGTTTGGCCGCGCGGGCGATCTCCGCCACACGGTCGAAGCGCGTGTCCCCGGCCACGAGCACGTTGTCGAAGCCCAGTTCGGCCAGCAGCGTTTTCGACTCCTCGTTCTGCACGAAGAGCGTGTCGAACGATTCGAGCGCCTGCCGCCACAGACCGCCGTAGGGGCGGAAGAAGACCGAGTTGCGGCGGAAGATGGCCGAGACGATGTAGGTGCGCACCTTGCGGCGGCGCAGTTCGCGCAGCAGGTTGAGCCAGAACTCGTATTTGACGAAGATGGCGATCTCGGGCCGGGCCGCGTCGAGGAAGCGGCGCGCGTTGCGCGGGGTGTCGAGCGGCAGGTAGAAGATGTAGTCCACGCCCTTGTAATCCTTGCGGATTTCGTAGCCCGAGGGGGAGAAGAACGTCAGCAGAATTTTGAATTCGGGATGCTCCTTGCGGATGCGTTCGATGATGGGCCGCCCCTGCTCGAACTCGCCGAGCGACGCCACGTGAATCCAGACAATGCGGGCTGCGGGGTCGATCGCCTCCCTCATGCGCCGGAAGAGGTCTTTGCGCCCTTCGGTCCAGAGCCGGGCTTTCCGATGCCGGGCCGATGCGAGCCGAATGATCCAGGCGTAGAGTCTCAGACCGAAATTATAGAACCACATCGGTGTTTGCGTTTTGCGGGGTTTGAAGTATTATCGGTTCCTTTCCGCCGGCACGACGCGGGGTCGCGCCGCAGCTTCGCGGGTCTCGTTTTTGGTCCGACAAAGGTAGCACAATTTGTCGGAAATGCAAAATTACCAGTTGCATTCCATCGCCTGCCCGATCAGCCGCACGCAGGTCCCGCCGTCGGGGAATACGTCCACGGCCGCCAGGTCGAACTGCACCTCCCCCTGCCAGCCCGCGCGGGCGAGGTAGGCGTCGGCGGCGCGCAGCAGCGCACGCTGCTTCTGCGCCGTCAGGGCCGCTTCCGGGGGCGTCAGGCCGTCGGCGCGGCGCGTCTTGACCTCCACGAAGTGCAGCACGTCCGCTTTGCGGGCCACGATGTCCAGCTCGTAGCGACCCTGCCGCCAGTTGCGGGCGCAGAGGTCGTAACCCATGCGGCGCAGGTACTCCGCCGCGGCACATTCGCCTGCGCGGCCCGTATCGGCGGAAGCGGTCACGGGAGGATGCGTCGGATGGTGTTGGCGCGCCGGATGGCGTCGGCAAGCCCCTCGGCGTCGTCGCGCTCGATCATGCGGCGGAGGATTTGCAGCTGGTGGATATGCTCGCGCAGCACGTCCAGCACGTTGTACTTGTTGCGCAGCAGGATCGGAACCCATGTCGACGCAGCGCTCTTGGCCAGCCGCACGGTGCTTCGGAAGCCGCCGCCCGCCAGGTCGAAGATATGCCGCTGCTCGCGCTCCTTTTCGAGCACCGTCAGCGCCAGCGCGAACGAGGTGACGTGCGAGATGTGGGAGACGTAGGCCGCGTGCAGGTCGTGCTCCTCGGGGTTCATGCAGAGGACGGGAGCGCCCAGCGTCCGGAAGAGCGATTCCACCGCCGCCAGCGCGTCGGCGTCGCTGCGCTCCGTCTCGCAGAGGACGACGTTGCACCCCGTGAACGCGCCCCGGCGGGCTGCCTGCGGGCCGCTGTACTCGGTTCCCCACAGGGGATGGGCCGCGACGAAGCGGCCGCGGCGGGCGTGCATCGAGATCACCTCGCACAACTCCTCCTTGATCGAGCCGAGGTCCATCACCACCTGCCGGCCGTCGATGCGGTTGAGCGCCTTGACCGCCAGCAGCGGCAGCGTGTCGACGGGCGTGGCCAGCACGATCAGGTCGGCTTCGGGAACGCCCTCCTCGAGGGTTACGATTCGGTCGGCCAGCCCCAGCCGAAGCGCCTCGCAGGCGTGCTCCGGGGAGCTTTCGACCCCGAGTATCTCGTCGGCCAGCCCCCGCTCGCGCAGGGCGAGGGCCAGCGAGCCTCCGATCAGCCCCAGACCCGCAATGAGCACCTTCATATACCTATATTTATAGTAGGAACTTCAGATCGCCGCCCGGCTGCACCTCGAAAGGCTCCGTGCCGTGCCGAAATATCCGTATCGGGCGGCTGCCGATCAGCTCCAGCCGGTCGTCCTCCAGACGGAGCATGCACCCCTCCCGAAGTCCGGCCACCCAGCGCCGCGGATTGGCCCGGATGTACTCCAGGATGCGCTGCTCGCGCGTCTCGCCCGCATGCCCCTCGGGGTTGGCGTCGAGGTAGTGGGGGTTGATCTGGAACTTCACCGCCCCGATGGCCCGGAACGAGGCGGGCTGGACGATGGGCATGTCGTTTGTGGTGCAGATCGTGGGGCAGCAGACGTTGCTGCCGGCCGACCAGCCGACGTAGGGGACGCCGGCGCGGATGCGGCGCAGAATGGCCGCCATCAACCCCTGCTCCTGCATCTTTTTGGCCAGCGCGAAGGTGTTGCCGCCCCCGACGCAGATCGCCTCGGCCTGCCGGATCAGCTGCACGGGGTCCTTGGCGCGGTGCACCGAATGCACGCGGATGCCCAGCTCCGCGAAACGGGCCTGCACCCGCCGTTCGTACTCGGCGTAGGAGAACGTAACGGCGGCGTAGGGGACGAAGACTATTTCGCGTACACCCGCCAGGAAACGCTCTATTTCGGGCAGCGGATAGCGCAGATACTCCTCGCCGGCGTTGGTCGAATTAGAGATCAGAAGTAGTTTCATAAGGGTATGGTTTTAAATAGCTTACTCGGAAAAATGTGCTAAACGTCGAAAAAATTGTGAATAAAAAAAACCGCTGTTTTGTCAAAAGTAATAAAAAAAGTGTTACTTTTGCGCAGATTTCCACAAAAACGAGCGTAACTATTTCTAAATAATTGTTTAACTAAAAACTTAAAATTATGGCAGATGTTCAATCAAAAGTTGTCGAGATCATCGTCGACAAACTGGGCGTTAAGGAGTCGGAAGTAGTTCCCGAAGCGAGCTTCACGAACCACCTGGGTGCTGACTCGCTCGATACCGTCGAGCTGATCATGGAGTTCGAGAAGGCTTTCGACATCACGATTCCCGACGAGGACGCCGAGAAGATCGCCACCGTGGGCGACGCTATCAGCTACATCGAAGCGCACAAGAAATAAGTTTTACAGCAACGTTTTCACGGTAAGTAAGCCTTAAATTTATGACAGAAAGAAGGGTAGTAGTGACGGGTATCGGGACGATCAACCCGCTCGGCAGTAACATCGAGGAGTATTTTTCGAATTTGGAGAAGGGCGTCAGCGGAGCCGGAGCCATTACTCATTTCGATGCCGAAAAATTTAAGACCAGATTTGCTTGTGAAGTAAAGAATTACGACTCGAACCGGTATTTCGACCGCAAGGAAGTACGCAAGTACGACCTGTTCACGCAATATGCTCTGATCGCCGCCACGCAGGCCGTCGAGGATTCGGCGCTCGATGTGGAGGCGATCGACAAGGAGCAGGTGGGCGTCATCTGGAGTTCGGGCATCGGAGGACTCAAGTCGTTCTTCGATGAGTGTCTGGGCTACGCCGCGGGTGGAATGACACCGCGGTTTAGCCCGTTCTTTATTCCCCGCATGATCTCCGACATCGCCGCCGGGTTCATCGCCATGAAGTACGGCTTCATGGGTCCGAACTACTGCTGCGTGTCGGCCTGCGCCTCGTCGAACCACGGCATGATCGACGCCATGAACGCCATCCGCTACGGCAAGGCCGACGTGATGGTCACGGGCGGTTCGGAGGCCGCGGTCAACGAGCCTTCGGTGGGCGGTTTCAACTCCATGCAGGCGCTCTCGACGCGCAACGACGATCCGCAGCACGCATCGCGTCCGTTCGACAAGGACCGCGACGGCTTCGTCATCGGCGAAGGCGCGGGCGCGCTGATCCTCGAGGAGCTGGAGCATGCCAAGGCGCGCGGGGCCAAGATCTACTGCGAGATCGTGGGCGGCGGGGCTTCGGCCGACGCCTACCACTTCACCGCACCCCATCCCGAAGGGAAGGGGGCCATCAAGGCGATGCGCGATGCGCTCAAGGATGCGCACCTCACCGCCGAAGAGATTGATTACGTCAATGTCCACGGAACCTCGACCCCCGCGGGCGATGTTCCCGAGCTGAAGGCCGTAGCGTCGGTGCTGGGCGAGCATGTTTACGAGGTGAACATCTCCTCGACCAAGTCGATGACCGGCCACCTGCTGGGTGCTGCCGGAGCCGTCGAGGCGCTGGCCTGCATCCTGGCCATCACGCGCGGCGTAGTCCCTCCGACCATCAACTGCGAGACGCTCGATCCCGAGATCGACCCGCGGCTCAACCTGACGCTGAACCAGGCGCAGCGACGCGAAGTGAAGTGCGCGCTGAGCAATACGTTCGGCTTCGGCGGCCACAACTCGACGGTCATTTTCCGCAAATACTGAAAACCCTTACGGCGTGCTGGATTTCGTGTTGAGGCCTCTGAGGAGGAACTTCGGGCCGGACAGGTCGTATTACCGGGTGGTCGATGACATGTTCGGATTCATTCCGCACAACATCGAACTCTATAAGCTGGCTTTGATTCACAAGTCAGCTTCTTTGCTTTTAGACGACGGCCGCTCGATCAACAACGAACGGCTGGAATTTCTGGGCGATGCGGTGATCGAAGCGGTCACCTCGGACTACCTCTTCATCGAATTTCCCGATCGGGACGAGGGTTTTCTGACGCAGCTGCGTTCGAAGATCGTCTCGCGCCAGTCGCTCAATGCGCTGGCCGGGGAACTGGGGCTGGACCGGCATATCATCTCGAGCACCGGAACGGGAATCGCCCAGAAACACATCTATGGCGATGCGTTCGAGGCGATGATGGGGGCCATCTACCTCGATCAGGGCTACGAATTCGTCAATCGGCTGCTGATCAATACGATCTATGGCCGGCATCTCAACATCGACGAGCTGACCCGGTCGGAGAATGACTTCAAGAGCCGCCTGATCGAGTGGTGTCAGAAAAATCACCATCAGGTCGAGTTCCGCACCGATCCCGGCAAGGGATCCTCTTCGGCGCATCCGGTCTTCTGCTCCACGGTGGTCGTCGACGAGATCGAGGTCGGCCACGGCTCCGGCGAATCGAAGAAGGAGGCCGAGCAACAGGCCGCCTTCTCCGTGGCGCAGTACATGACCGACGAACAGTGTGCCTCGCTGCTCGACAAGGTCGACAGACTGGTCCGCTCATGACTGACCCCGCAGCCGACAAGATGGCGGCGCGCGGGGCCGCGGCGCTCTCGGACCGCGAACTGCTGACGGTGCTCACGGGGGACGAGCTGGTAGCCGAAGCGCTGCTCACCGCGGCGGGCGGTTCGCTGGCGCGACTGGCCGCGGAGGACACCGCACGGCTCAGGATGGTCGGCGGGCTGGGTCTGAGGCGGGCGCGCCTGCTTGCCGCCGCTGCCGAATACGGCCGCCGTGTCGCGCTGGCTCGCGCCGATGAATCCGACGTGATCCGCGAAAGCGGCGATGTGGTGCGGCTGTTCCGGCAGCAGTTGGAGGGGCTGGCGCACGAGGAGTGCTGGGCCGTCTACCTTACGGCGTCGAACCGCATCATCGAGCGGCAGCGCATCAGCCAGGGCGGAGTGCAGGCCACGGTCGTCGACCACCGCCTGATCGTCAAGCGCGCGCTGGAACTCCTTGCCACCCAGCTTATCCTGATCCACAACCACCCCTCGGGCGCGGCAGAACCCAGCCCGCAGGACAAGGTGCTCACCGAACGGGTCGCGCGCGCTGCGGCGCTGTTCGATATTCGGTTGGTCGATCATCTGATCATTTCGCGCGAGGGCGATTACTCGTTCCTCCGAGCCGGGTTGCTGCGGTAGCCGCCCGGACCGGACTGGGTAAGGACCGGGGCCAGGGTCGGGTTTGGGTTGGTGTTGAACTTCGGGCCGGGCCTGGGCATAGGTTTGGGATGTTTGCTTGCGGCCTCTCTCTCCGATCTGTCCCTTTTGTTCTCGTTTTTGGAGCGGACTGTTCTCTTGGCCCTTTCCGGCAGTTCCTCTCCTGTCAGCTTCTTTTCCGTCGATCTTACCGGGTGTATCCTTTGAGGCTGCTATCTCCATCAGTCGCCAGATCGTCTGTCCATGCGTTTCTGCCCGTTCCCTGTCTTTTTCTGTTTCCTCCCGTCCCGGCCTCCTTTCCGACGTCTGCTCGTCTGCTCGTCTCCGCTCCCCGGCTATCCCGGGGGCCTCTCTGCTTGCCGCCTGCCTCGTCCCTGCTTTGAAAAGTTCATGCGCGAAAAGGGCTTCGGTAATTCCCTTTATTCCCGATTATTTTGTACTTTTGTCCTTCAGAAAACAATAACAACTCAATACGATGACGCAGGAAGAACTTTTCAAAAAACTGGTCGCCCATTGCAAGGAGTACGGCTTCGTATTCCCCTCGAGCGAAATTTACGACGGATTGGCCGCCGTCTATGACTACGGTCAGAACGGCGTGGAGCTGAAGAACAACATCAAACGCTACTGGTGGGATTCGATGGTCAAACTGCACGAGAATATCGTGGGGCTGGACGCCGCCATCTTCATGCACCCGCGCACGTGGGAGGCTTCGGGCCATGTGGGCGCGTTCAACGACCCGCTGATCGACAACAAGGATTCGAAGAAGCGCTACCGCGCCGACGTGCTGATCGAGGACTGGCTCGCCAAGCAGGACGAGAAGATCGAAAAGGAGGTCGAAAAGGCCCGCAAGCGCTTCGGCGCCGAGTTCGACGAGGCCAAGTACCGCGCGACCTCGCCCCGCGTGGCGGAGACCGCGGCCAGGCGCGAGGCCGTGCATGTGCGTTTCGCCGAGGCGATGAACGCCAACGATCTGGATGCCTTGCGGCAGATCATCCTCGACTGCGAGATCGTCTGCCCGATCTCGGGCACGCGCAACTGGACCGAGGTGCGCCAGTTCAACCTGATGTTCTCCACGCAGATGGGTTCAACGGCCGAGGGAGCTTCGACGATCTACCTGCGCCCCGAGACGGCGCAGGGCATCTTCGTCAACTTCCTGAACGTCCAGAAAACGGGCCGCATGAAGATTCCGTTCGGCATCGCGCAGATCGGCAAAGCGTTCCGCAACGAGATCGTGGCGCGTCAGTTCATCTTCCGCATGCGCGAGTTCGAGCAGATGGAGATGCAGTTCTTCGTCCGCCCCGGAACCGAAATGGAGTGGTGGAACTCTTGGAAGCAGACCCGCATGGCGTGGCATCGCGCGCTGGGATTCGGCGACGAGAAGTACCGCTTCCACGACCACGACAAGCTGGCCCACTACGCCAACGCCGCCACCGACATCGAGTTCGATTTCCCGTTCGGCTTCAAGGAGGTCGAGGGCATCCACTCGCGCACGGATTTCGATTTGGGCAATCACCAGCAGTTCTCGGGCCGCAAAATCCAGTACTTCGATCCCGAGACGGGCGAGAGCTATGTCCCCTATGTGGTCGAGACCTCGATCGGCGTCGACCGCATGTTCCTGCAGGTGATGTCGGCGGCCTACACCGAGGAGCCGTTGGAAGGCGGCGAGCAGCGCGTGGTGCTGCGGCTGCCTGCGGCGCTGGCTCCCGTCAAGGCGGCTATCCTGCCGCTGGTCAAGAAGGACGGCATGCCCGAAAAGGCGCAGCAGATCGTCGACCGGCTCAAATACGACTACAACGTGGTCTACGACGAGAAGGATTCCGTGGGTAAGCGCTACCGCCGACAGGATGCCGTCGGCACGCCTTTCTGCATCACGGTCGACGGTCAGACGATGGAGGACGACACGGTGACGGTCCGTCACCGCGATACGATGCAGCAGGAGCGTGTGAAGATCGACGACCTGCATGCGATGGTCGGGGAGGAGTGCTCCTACCGAAAGTTGTTCAAGAAACTGAATCTGTAATGCGTCTTCTGCCCGACAGCTCCCGCAACGCACGCCGGATCGTGATGCTCGTCTGCTTCGCGCCGGGACTGCCGGCCGGCTGGCCCATTTCCGGCTGCTGGCTCGACTGCGGGTCCGGGATCAATTTATAGCGCACGACCGTGGGACGCATCCTTGCCATAGACTACGGCACCAAACGCACCGGAATCGCCGTGAGCGACCCGCTGCGGCTCATTGCCGGGGGGCTGGAGACGGTGGAAACGAAGCAGCTCGAGGCGTGGCTGGCGAGCTATTTCGCCGCGGAGGACGTTAGCACCATAGTCGTGGGCAAACCCACTCGCATGGACGGCACGCCGTCGGAGACGTGGCGCTACGTCGAACCGCTGGCGGCCCGCCTCCGCCGGGCCTGGCCCGACAAGGAGGTGGTCTTTTACGACGAGCGCTTCACCTCGGTGATGGCCCACCGCACGATGCTCGAGAGCGGCATCGGGAAAATGGCCCGCCGCGACCGGGCGCTGGTGGACAAGATTTCGGCAACGATTATTTTGCAGGGATATATGGAATCGGTTTCCCATTGAGGGAAAAGCGGTTTTTCGGAAAAAAGCTCGTCGAAAGACGGGCTTTTTTGTCGTGAAGCGATTTTTTTCTATCTTTAGCACCATCTAATCCGATGCTTATGAAGAATATTTACCGATTTTCCGACCGGGCGGCGCGCATGGCGCTGCTCCTGTTCGCCGGCTTCGCACTGGCATGCAGCGACGACAAGACCGACGATGAACCCGCTGCCGGAGGCGGCGATAACCCGCAGGTGGCCGTGACGGCGATCGTGCTGAGCGAGCCGTCGCTTCGGCTGGATATCGGCACGCAGCAGACGCTGACGGCCACGCTGACCCCCGATGATGCGACCGACAAGAGCGTGGTCTGGTCGAGCGACCGGCCTGAAGTGGCGGCCGTCGATGAGCAGGGAACGGTGACCGCCGCCGGTGTCGGCTCGGCTACGATCACCGCCACCGCGAAGGGCGGGAAAGAGCTGTCGGCGACGTGCTCCGTAACGGTCGATCCGGTGGTGTATGTCGCCGGTTCGTACAACGGCAACACGGCGGTGCTGTGGACGAACGGCGTACAGAGCGATCTGACGGACGGCGGCATTGCGGCCATAGCCAACGACGTTTACGTCTCGGATAAGGGCGACGTCTATGTTGTGGGATGGGACACGCCCGACGATACGGGTATCGACCGCGCCGTGTTGTGGAAGAACGGCGAGATGAGCTATCTGTCCGACGGCAAGAAGAATACGCAGGCCAAGAGCGTCTTCGTGCACGGCGGCGACGTCTATGTCGCCGGCAACGAAATCGGCACGGCCAACAAGGTGTTCCTCTGGAAGAACGGCGAGCCGACCGTGCTTCCCTCGCAGGCCAACTATGCCGAAGTGGGTTCGATGGCCGTGGCCGAAAACGGCGATATCTACGTGGCGGGCTTCGACAACGGACCGACCGTGTGGAAAAACGGCGTCAAGACGGGCGAGAACCTCGGCGACGAGGCGACGCAGCTGTTGGGCATCTGCCTGCACGGCTCCGACGTCTATTACGCCGGTTATCGGACCGACGCGGAGAGCATGTACCGGGCTATGGTGTGGAAGGGTACGCAGGTGACGGAGCTTACCGACGGTTCTGACGACTGCCTGGCCAATGCCGTCTGGGTGTCGGATGCCGGTGACGTCTACGTGGCGGGCAACCAGTCCTCTTCGCCCAAGCAGGCGCTGTTGTGGAAAAACGGCACGCCGGTAACGCTGCCTGCGGGCAGCTACAAGGCGTTCGACGTATCGGGTTGCGGGGAGGATCTCTATGTCGTGGGGCAGATCAGCACCGGATCGTTCCCGTTCGGCGCTCAGAAGGCGGTGTTGTGGAAAAACGGCGAGCAACAGCCGCTCTGCGAGGAGAAGTCGGACGCCCGTGCGGTCTTCGTGCGTGTGAAATAAGCGCCGGGGAATACGAAACCGGTTATTTCGATCGTTCACCGGAGGTGTTCGGGCACGTTTGTGAGCCTCGAACGTCTCCGGTGATTGTTTGGCGATCCGACATAAAAATTGTATCTTTGCAAGGCTTTCGTTTCGACGGGAGGCGCTTCGGGAACGGCAAGCGGTTGCCTCCCGTATGCCGGGTGGTAGCTGTTGCGCGATGCGCAGGACGTCTCAAATGGTAACAGTTGTCGGCTCTTGCGGCTTCAGCCGCGCGGGCCGCAGCCTCGGGTGTTCGGGGGTGGCAGCTGTCGTGCGACGCGACAGGTCCCTTGAAATTGAGACACCAGTTGGTTCTTGCGGCTTCAGCCGCGCGGGCCGCAGCCAATGGTGTTCGGGGTGTGCAGCTGTTGAGACACCAGTTGGTCCTTGCGGCTTTTGCCGCGCGGGCCGCAGCCTCCGGAGGCGGAGGCCCGCTGAAGCGTACCTCCGCAGGCTGCGACCGCGACTGAAAATGGAGCGGTAAAGCATTCGCTTCGTCTGTTGCACGCAGCCGAAGTTCCCTCCGAGGACAGCGCTGGATTGTCGTCTTGTTGCGCGATGCGACAAGCCCCTCCCGAGGGAGGAAATGTACTATCAATCCTGTCGCGCAGCTGAAGTCCCCTCCGAGGAGGGGATTTAGGGGAGGGTCAGATTTGTAAACGCGGCTTAAGGCCGCGAGTGCGGCGCTCGAAAGCGAGATTGAAAAATGAAAATCAAAATTGGTTCCATATCATGATTTATCCCATCGTAATTTACGGCGACGAGGTGCTTCGCAGGCGCTGCGAGCAGATCGCGCCCGACTATCCCGAGGTGAAGAAACTCGTGGAGGATATGTTCTCGACGCTCTCCGAGGCGGAGGGCGTCGGACTGGCCGCTCCGCAGATCGGCAAGAACATCCGTTTGTTCATCGTCGACTGCACGCCGTGGGCTGAGGAGGACCCCTCGTGCGTCGACTACAAGCGGGCGTTCATCAACCCCGAGATTTACGCCTTCTCGCCCGAGAAGAAGACCTACAACGAGGGTTGTCTCTCCTTTCCGGGGCTGCATGCCGATGTGCAGCGTTCGCTCTCGATCCGCATGCGCTACCTCGACGAGGAGTTCAAACCCCACGACGAGGAGTTCGTCGGGCTTAAGGCGTGGGTCATCCAGCACGAGTACGACCACGTCGAGGGCGTGGTCTTCACCGACCGCGTTTCGCCGCTGCGCCGCAACCTCATTAAGGGCAAGCTGCTGAATCTGGCCAAAGGTAAATACAGTTGTTCCTACAAAACCAAATAAGCGATGAAGAGACTTTTACTGGCGGCCCTGGCCGCCGCGGCCTGCGCGGCCTGCGTCAAAGCGCCCCTTGTGGGCGGTATCTATACCGATGTGAAGGACGGGCTGGCCGTCACGGGCAACGCCGGGTCGAGCAAGGTCGGAACGGCCGAGGCGAAGGGTTATCTGGGCATCGTGGCGCTGGGCGACGCGAGCATTCAGGCCGCAGCCCGCGAGGCGGGGATCACGCGCATCCACCACGTCGATTACCAGGCCAAATCCTACGTGGGGGTCTACACCATCTATACGGTAATCGTCTACGGTGATTAAATCCCTGCTGTTGGCGCTGTTCGCGGTCGGGAGCTGCGCGGTGTCGGCCCAGAATATCCGCGGCCGCTACGTGTCGAAGGCGGAGGAGGACGGGACGATCTACCATACGTTCCCCTGCACGCTCTTCGAGAATGACGAGGCGGGCGATCTGACCTTCGACATCACCTACAAGGAGCGGCAGGACGGGCTGGCGACGCTCAACTTCACCTGCATGCGGGAGGACGCCGCGGCGGTCGATTCGGTCCTCTTCGATGCGGGCCGGACGCAGCTGCGCGGAGCGGTCCGGCGCATCTACGCCGAACCGGAGAAGAAGCGCTGGAAACACCGCTATTCGCTCCGCACGCCGCTCGCCTCGCTCTGCACGTTCTTCGACGAAGAGGCCCTTCCGACCGTGACGCTCTACGAAGGCGGTCGGCCGACGGTCTACCGGGCCAAACGCTCCGCCTGGCGCAGCTATGCTCCGGTGGGCTACAAGATTTTCGAAACGGTACGGGTGAACGAAATACCCTGATACGGACCCTATACAACAAGAGCAGCGAACCCCCTCGAGGGAGTTCGCTGCTCTTGGTTGGGTCGCTGCGTCAGAAGCGGTACGAACCGCCCACGAAGACCACCAGCGGGTTCGAACGGTCGCTGTCGAACATCGGTTCGTACTTCAGACCGGCCGAGATGTCCCAGCGGCGGGCGACGTTGAAGTCGAAGCCGACACCGACGCTCATGCCGAACGCCCAGTCCTTGATGTCGTTGGCCACGAAGCCGACCAGCGGATAGACGTTCCACCACCGTCCGACGTGGAAGACGTACTGCGCGTCGAAGTTGATGTCCACCGAGCTGTCTTTCTCCGTCAGCACGTAGATCGACGGCTCGATGCGCCAGTGCGAGTCGAAGCTGAAGCGGTAGTAAGCACCGATTCCGACGGTGGCATCGTCCGTGTTGGTGTAGAAGTTCACGCGGGGACCGATCGAGCTGCGGTAGTTGGTGCGCGCATTGCCCGTGGCGTTGGCGTTGCCGGGGTTGTAGGCGTCGACCGTGTTGTAGACATCGCTCCGGCCGTAGTTGTTCGACGTGCCGTAGGTGTTGGCGTTGCGGTTCGTGCCCGTGTTGTCGTACGTGCCGTTCGTTCCGTAGCCGTCGTTCCGGGTCCGCCGGTTGTCGCGGTAGGTGTCCCGGTTGTCGTTGGTCCCGTACGCTTCGTTCCGGTCCCGGTTCCGGTTATCGCGGTAGGTGTCCGTGTTCTGAGCCAGGACCGATCCGGCGAACAAGGCGGCGATGGAGATTAGAAGAATCTTTTTCATGTTCTTGCAGTTAAAGTTTTTACTTGTGTTATAATGTGGCTTTTAGGCATTTAAAGTTCGGAAGCGGGCGGTCGGGACCAGCTCGGGGCACTCGTCGTTCCGTCGTGCCAAGATGTACAACACTCGTGCCGTGATCGAAATTTCGCGCATCGCACCTCCGCGTCGCCCGGGTGCGCACGGAGTTTCTGCGCGCTTCGGCGGACGGGAAAAATCCCGGAGCGTTTCGCTGCGGGGTTCCGCGATGAAGCCGATGCCGTTGGGTTCGTATGCCGTCTGCTTGGCAATGAAAAAACCCGGAACCCTTTTGGAAAAGGTTCCCGGGATAGCCGCTACCCATAAAAAATCCGGCAACCTTTTGGAAAAGGTTCCCGTTATGGCGTTATCAATTAAAAATCCCGGAAACCACACTATGGTTTCCGGGATCGCTTGTCCGGCGGTTGTGCCTTAGAACTTGTAGGCTGCGCCGATGCTGATTACGACGGGATTGCTGCGCTTGTTGTCGAACATGGGCTGCCACTTCAGGCCCGCCGACAGATCCCATTCGGAGGTGATCGCATAGTCGAAACCGCCGCCGATATTCAGGCCGGCTGCCCACTTGCCGATGTCGTTGGCCGTCAGACCGACTGCAGGGTAGACCTCCCATCCCTTGCCCAGGTGGAAAACATACTGCGCATCGACGCTGATGTCGATCGAGCAGCCGCTGTGCAGCAGCGCCATGAGCGAAGGTTCGATGCGCCAGTTGTCGGTGAAGCTATACCGTCCGAATGCACCCAGACCGACAACGGCATCACCCGTGTTGGTGTAGATGTTCATGCGGGGACCTACCGCCCAGCGGCCTGCGTCCTGCGCCGAAACGGCCGTTGCCAGGAACAGCGTTGCGATTGCCGTAAAAAGAATCTTTTTCATTTTTCCGTTTATTTTTTGTAGACTGTTTCCAGTTGTTTGCAGGACAAATATAGCCAAATTCCCTATTCGGGCCAAAAAATTTCAATGAACACGCCTTTTTTATCAATTAATAAGAGGTCTGCGACAGGGTGTCGCAACCCGGCCGGAATCGGGAAAGGAGCTGTGCGACGGGCTGTCGGGAACCTCCAAAAAAAGGTCCGCGGCATTTGCCGCGGACCTTTTCACTAAAGAAATTTCTCGGACCCGGAACTGTTATTTCTCGTTGAGGGCGGCGTGTGCAGCGGCCAGACGTGCGATGGGCACGCGGAACGGCGAGCAGCTCACGTAGTTCAGACCCGCATAGTGGCAGAACTCTACCGACGAGGGTTCGCCGCCGTGTTCGCCGCAGATACCGCACTTGAGCGTCGGACGCACGCCGCGGCCCTTGAATACGGCCTCGCGGATCAACTGGCCCACGCCGTTGCGGTCGAGAATCTGGAACGGATCGTTCTTGAGGATGCCCTTGTCGAGGTAGACGGGCAGGAACTTCGAAATGTCGTCGCGCGAGAAGCCCAGCGTCATCTGCGTCAGGTCGTTCGTGCCGAACGAGAAGAACTCGGCCACCTCGGCGATCTGATTGGCCGTCACGGCGGCGCGCGGAACCTCGATCATCGTGCCGACCATGTAGTCGATCTTGTCGTTGCGCTCCGTGAAGACCTGTTCGGCGGTGGTGTCGATGATGTTCTTCTGGTAGCGCAGCTCCTTGTGGTTGCCTACCAGCGGAACCATGATCTCCACGTGCACGGGCGTAACCGAAGCGCGAACGTTCATCGCAGCCTCGATGATGGCGCGCGCCTGCATCTCGGTGATCTCGGGATAGGTGTTGCCCAGACGGCAGCCGCGGTGTCCCAGCATGGGGTTGAACTCGGCCAGCGACTCGACCTTGGCGACGATCTTCTTGAGCGGCACGTTCATCTCCTCGGCCATCTCTTTCTGGCCTTTCTCGTCGTGCGGCACGAACTCGTGCAGGGGCGGGTCCAAAAGGCGCACCGTCACCGGGAATCCGTTCATTGCCTTGAACAGCCCTTCGAAGTCGCCGCGCTGGATGGGCAGCAATTTCTGGAGCGCCACGCGGCGTCCGGCCTCGTCGTCGGCGAGGATCATCTCGCGGAACGCCTTGATGCGGTCGCCCTCGAAGAACATGTGCTCCGTGCGGCAGAGGCCGATGCCTTCCGCCCCGAACGCGAACGCCTGTGCGGCGTCCTTCGGCGTGTCGGCGTTGGCGCGCACCTTCAGTACGGCGTACTTGCCGGCCAGCGTCATCAGCTGCCCGAAATCGCCGCTCAGGTCGGCGGCTTTGGTAGCCACCTCGCCCAGGTAGACCTCCCCCGTCGAGCCGTTGAGCGAAATCCAGTCGCCCTCCTTCACGGTGAAGCCGTTGACCTTGATCGTGCGGGCCTTGTAGTCGATCTCCAGCTCGCCTGCGCCCGATACGCAGCATTTGCCCATGCCGCGGGCCACGACGGCCGCGTGGGAAGTCATGCCGCCGCGTGCGGTGAGGATGCCGGCGGCGTCGAGCATGCCCTTGAGGTCCTCGGGCGAGGTCTCGATGCGGACGAGGATCGCGCGCTGGCCCGACTTCTCGAACACCTTCTCGGCGTCCTCGGCGAAGAATACCACCGGACCCGTAGCGGCGCCCGGCGAGGCGGGAAGCCCCTTGGTGATGACCTGCGCCGAAGCGATGGCCTTCTTATCGAATACGGGGTGGAGCAGCTCGTCGAGCTTCGCGGGCTCGCAGCGGAGCACGGCGGTCTTCTCGTCGATCAGCCCCTCGCGGAGCATGTCCATGGCGATCTTGACCATCGCGGCGCCCGTGCGCTTACCGTTGCGGCACTGCAACATCCAGAGCTTGCCGTCCTGAATCGTGAACTCGATGTCCTGCATGTCCTTGAAGTACTGCTCCAGGTGGTGCTGGATCTCGTTCAGCTCGGCGTATACGGTGGGCATCACCTCCTCGAGCGAGGGGTATTTCGTTCGGCGGTCCTCCTCCGAGATGTTCTGCGCCTTGGCCCAGCGCTTCGAACCCTCGATGGTGATCTGCTGCGGGGTGCGGATGCCGGCCACGACGTCCTCGCCCTGGGCGTTGATCAGGTACTCGCCGTTGAAGATGTTCTCACCCGTGGCGGCGTCGCGCGAGAAGGCTACGCCGGTGGCGGAGTTCTGACCCATGTTGCCGAAGACCATCGCCTGCACCGAAACGGCCGTGCCCCACTCGGCGGGAATGTTGTTGAGCTTGCGGTAGAGGATCGCGCGGTCGTTCATCCACGAGCCGAACACGGCGCAGATGGCTCCCCAGAGCTGATCCCACGGGCAGGCGGGGAAGTCCTCGCCGGTCTGCTTCTTCACGGCGGCCTTGAACTTGGCCACCAGCTCTTTCAGGTCGTCGGTCGTCAGGTCCGTGTCGTTCTTCACGCCGCGTTTCTCCTTTTGCTCCTCGATGATCACCTCGAACGGATCGTGATCCTCCTTCGATTCGGGCTTCATGCCCAGCACCACGTCGCCGTACATCTGTACGAAACGGCGGTACGAGTCCCACGCGAAACGGGGGTTGCCCGTGCGCTTGGCGACGGCCTCCACGGCCTGGTCGTTCATACCCAGGTTGAGGATCGTGTCCATCATGCCGGGCATCGAGGCGCGTGCGCCCGAACGTACCGATACGAGCAGCGGCATCTCCTTGTCGCCGAACTTCATGCCCGTCAGGCGCTCGATGTTCTTCATGGCCTTCTCGACCTCGGGCCGGAGCATCTTGATGACGGCCTCTTTGCCGTGCGCATAGTATTCGGCGCATACCTCGGTGGTGATGGTGAAGCCCGGAGGTACGGGGATGCCGATCAGGTTCATCTCCGCCAGGTTGGCTCCCTTGCCGCCGAGCAGTTCACGCATTTTGCCGTTGCCCTCGGCTTCCTTGTTGCCGAAGGTGTAGACTCGTTTTACGTCTGCCATAGTCTCTTGTGGTTTAATTGATCTGTTAAATATAATGAATTTTTCGAATTATGTTCGCCGCTCGACGACAAAAAGTTACGGCCGCTCCCGGAGCCGCCGCCACACCTGATCCTCACTGCCTTTTGCCGTTGGGATTGCGAATATAGGAAAACTTTGCGAAACCGCCAAAAAATTCTACTCGATGTAGGCGAACACGGGCAGCGCCTCCCCGTAAAAGCCCCGGTAGCGCTTCCCGTCGTAGGTCCGAAGCGGCGTACCCGTCTTTTGGTCAACCAGATAACGGCGCATGAAAACGTCGCCTCCCGTCATGCGCAGCGCCGTGTCCGCCGCAATGCGGTCGCGCATCAGCCACCCGCCCCGTCGGTGTACGTTGCCCCGGCCCGCCGCTTCGGCCCGCGCCGTGGCGTCGTGCAGTCCGTAAGCCGCTTCGGTCCGCCTGCCGATGCGTCCCGCAACGAGCAGTTGGACCCCGGGCCGCTCCGCACGCAGGTCACGGACGACCCACTCGGCCATGCGCTCGTCGCCGCACAACACCAGACAGAGCGTGTCGCACCCGTCCGGCCGCCGCAGCGTCCCCTCGACCGCAAGGTAGCGGCGGCCCGGTTCGACCTTGCCGGGGAAGAACAGATCGCCGTAGTATAGGAGGGCGAAGTCAATGCCGTCCAGCGCATCGAGCGTGCAGTGCAGGTAGGAGTAGTCGCCCCGGCAGGCGCTCACGATGTCGCGGACGACCGCCTCATTTTCCACGCCCCACAACGCCACCAGCGGCAGGGCCATCGAGTCGATCACCGCTGCCGTGTTGCGCACCTTGCGCGCATAGCGTTCCGCCGTCCAGCGCAGCCGCCCGCCGGGCGTGTGGTCGTCGTCGTTGTAGAAAGGGGAGGGGATCGTGTCGTAGAAGCGGTCGAGGTCCCAGTAGGCGATGCCGACGGGCTGCCGTGCCGCTGCCGTGCCCAGAGCGAGCAGCCCCGGAGCGGCCAGCGAAGCGATCAAGCGGCGCAGCATCTTGGGGAGGGATTATAAAGGCTTTTCGGGGAGAAAGTCGCGGGGCGAACAGCCTAAGTATTTGGCGATTTCGTTGATGTCCCGAAGTGTATATTTCGTGGGACACTTCGAACTTTCCACTTGTCCGATAAAACCGTTCGACTTACCAATGCCATACGCAAGCATCGCCTGCGATACTTTTTGGGCTTTCCGCGCTTTGCGAATAGCGTCGATGGCATATTGGTCGATTTTGGAAATCACTGGACAATTTTTAGTGTTGTAAAACTAAAAATCGTACCATTGATATTAACTCACAATACTAAGTATTGCTTCATTATAACTAAGCAAATCAAAGAAATTGCGGACGCAGCCTGCGGAGTGCACGCGACAAGCGGGCCTCCGCACCCGGAGGTTGCGGCCCGCCGGTTCTTCGAACCGATAAAGTGATAAATTGATCTTAATTATGAAGCCCCCGCTCTTTCTCGGACGCAGCCTGCGAAGGAACGCGAACAAGCGGGCCTTCGCCGGGGGAGGCTGCGGCCCGCGCGGCTCTTCGAGCCGGTTTCCCTGCCCTTTCTTCAAAAGAAAGGGCGAAAGAACGGCGCACGCAGAAAACGGCGGCCGTCCGTCCTACTCCTCGCTGAACGGGCACGAAAGCTAAAGCATATCGCACGCCCGTTCCGGGCGCTCGTCGTCGGACGGCCGCAATTCCCGCCGTTTCCAGAAGTGCGCAAGCAGGAGCGGCGCGATGCGCCGCAGAATAATTAAAGGAAGTGATAGTTTTCGGGCGCAGCCTGCGGAGGACTGCATCAGCGGGCCTACGCGCCCGGAGGCTGCGGCCCGCCCGGCCCGAAGAGCCGGAAACATTTGCAAATAGAAAGGTACTATTAAATTTTTTGCTATCTTTGTAAATAGATACTTCGGCATAGCCGAAAAGACATATTCAAAGAGCTGCAACTCTTTATATCCAATAGAGAAATTAGGCACTTTTCTAAACGGAGGTATAAATGTTGCCGGTCCTTGTTATGTCCTGTCCGGAAGCGGACGGGACAGGCAAGGGCGTGGTGCATTTCTCCGTTTTGGGTCGCCTAATACCTTCTATTGGAAAATGTATCCGCGCCTCTTGCTTTTTTTGTATTCATAGGTCGCGGTGGTTGTGGCTCATTTAATGTAAACCAACCGCCAACCTATGAAAAATCATTGGGACTTTTTCTGCCGTCGCAACCGTTTCCGGCGTTTAGCCGTCGAGTTCGAATCCAATCTCGGCCGTCTGGAACAGCTAACCGTCGAGGCGTTGACCGCCGAAGAACCGAAACGCAGGGAAATTACAATCGGGATGCGCAGTCGGATGGAGCGGCAGGAGGAACTGTTGGCTTCGCTGCGGGAGTACGGGAATGTGTGCGAGGAGTGGACTTTCCATCGTCTCCTTGACCGTCACGAAAAGGTTGGCAGCGCGATCTTCGAGTTAGAAAGATTATAATGCGCGTTTCGGGCGGCAGCCTGCGGAGGGCTTGGGCTATGCGGTCTCCTTTAATCGGGATAGACCTTTGTTTTCGGGCGGCAGCCTGCGGAGAGCACGCGCTAAGCGGGCCTCCGCCAGCCCGAGGCTGCGGCCCGCCGACCGAAGGTCGAAAACATGACAAAGCGAAACCGATCCGTGCGGCTTGAGGAGATGGAAATAATTCCTCAGCCGTCCGGGTCGTGCGCCATCTCCCTCCCTGAGGGAGGGTTGGGGTGGGGTCAGATTTGGATACGCGGCCATCGGCCGCGAGGATTCAACGGTCGGAAGCAGATTTCGCAGACGCGGCCCGATGACCGTCTGATAGTCTTAACCAATCACGCCTCGATCACCCCCGACCCGACGAGTTCATCGCCGTCGTACCACGCGGCGAACTGTCCGGGCGTGATGCCGCGCTGGGGTTGGTCGAAAAGCAGATAGGCTCCCGCGTCGCGCATGAAAAGCACCGCGCTTTGGAGCGGCTGGCGGTAACGGATGCGTACGGCGAAGCGGCGGCTTTCGCCGGGTGCGAGGCGCAGCAGCGGATCGACCCAGTGAACGTCCTCGGCCGCGATATGCAGCGCAGGCCGCCAAAGTCCCGGATGCGTGTCGCCCTCGCCGACCCAGATGACGTTCTGCGCGGTGTCCGTGGCGAGGATGAAGAGCGATTCGCGGCGTCCTCCGATGCCGAGACCCTTGCGCTGGCCGATGGTGTAGAAGTGGGCCCCGTTGTGTTCGCCGATCTTCTTGCCGTCGCGCACGGTGTAGCGCCACGGAGCGGCGAGCGCCGCCAGCTGCGCATCGCTCGGAGCGCCCGTCGCCAACTGCGCATTGGTCGGAGCGCCTGCTGCCAGCTGCTCATCGGTCGGAACGCCCGCAGTCAGCGGTTTATCGGTCGAAAGCCCTGCCGAAGCGTCGTAACCCTCCCGCAGCCCGTAGCCCCGCCACGAGGGAAGAATCTCGTGGATATTGCCTTTCCGGGCCGCGAGCTGCTGTTGCAGGAAGACCGGCAGATCGACCTTTCCCACGAAGCAGATGCCCTGCGAATCCTTGCGGCGCGCCGTGGCCAGCCCCTGCTCGGCAGCGATGCGCCGCACCTCGGGTTTGACCAAATCGCCAACCGGAAAGAGGGCGCGGCGCAGCTGCTCCTGCGAAAGCTGGCAGAGGAAGTAGCTTTGGTCCTTGTTGGGGTCGCTCCCCGCCAGCAGCCGGTAGACGGTCCGCCCGTCCGGAGCGGTCGTCTCGGCCTTGCGGCAGTAGTGACCCGTGGCCACGTACTCCGCACCCAGCCGGAGCGCTTCGCGCAGGAAGACGTCGAACTTGATCTCCCGGTTGCACAGCACGTCGGGATTGGGCGTGCGGCCCCGTTCGTACTCGGCGAACATATAGTCCACCACGCGCGTGCGGTACTCCGCCGAGAGGTCCACCACATGCAGGGGAATGTCCAGCTTTTTGGCCACCAGCTCGGCGAAGACCCGGTCATCGTGCCACGGGCAGTCGCCCTCCAGCGTTCCGGTCGTGTCGTGCCAGTTGACCATGAAGAGGCCGATCACCTCGTGTCCCTGCTCCTTCAGGAGCCAGGCCGCCACCGACGAATCGACGCCGCCTGAAAGTCCGATCACTACCCGTGCCATACCTGACGAATCATTTTGCAGTGCGGAATGCCCGCTTCTGAATAAAGTTCCGATACGACCTCGAACCCGAGCCGTTCGTAAAAGGGGATGATATACTCCTGCGCCGAGATGCGGACCGGCGCGTGCCACGTCCGGTCGATGTACGCCAGCGCCGCCTGCATCATCGCCCGCGCCACGCCCTGCCGGCGGTGCTTCGCGGCCACGGCCACGCGGCCCACCGACGCCTCAGCATAGCGCACGCCCGGGGGCACGATCCGCAGTACGCCGATAACCGCTCCCTCCGCCTCGGCCCAAAGGAATATCGAGCTTAGGTCCGTCGAATCGAGGTCCTCGCAGTCGACCTTTTGCTCCAGGTAGAACACCTCCTGCCGCAGCCGGGCAGCGGCGTGCAGTTCGGCGGCGGTCAGTTCCGCAAAGGGTCTGAGATGGATGGTCGTTTTCATGACAGGTCCAGCAGCCCCTCGGGCAGCACCAGGTGCATCGTGCCCTTGTCGAAGTCGATATGGACGATAAACTCCTCGACGGCGGGGACGAGCACCCGGCGTCCGTCGATATCCAGTTCGAACAGGGGGTTGGCCTCGCTGTCGTAGTAGTCCGCAAGCGTTCCCCGCAGCGTCCTGCCGCCCGTCTCCTGTGCTTCGACCGCGAAGCCGATCAGGTCCTCCAGATAGAATTCGTCGTCCTCCCCGCTCCCGGTTTCCCGCAGGTAGAACTCCCTATCGAGGAGTTCCGAGGCACGCCGCTCGGTGTCGAAGTCGGCGAATGCGGCGACGGCCCCCGCGATGCCGCGCCGTTCAAAGCGCTCGCACCAGAGCGGCACTTCCAGCGCGTCGATCTCGACGAAAAGGGGCGTGTCCGGCGTGAAATCGTCCGGGAAAGCGGGGTAGAGCGTGAGCATCACGCCGCCTCCCGTGCCGAAGAGTCTGTTGATCCTGCCTGCGGGGTTCATGTCGATGGATTTAGTGGAACAAAGGTACGAAAAAACGGTAAATCGCCCGAGGGAAATTTACCGTTTTTATCGTTCGTAAGTCAAGCGGTCTTGCCGGCCCGGGGCCGCATCCATGTTCAGCCGCGAAGCCGATCGGTCGGCGACCGTGCCGGGCGGGAACCGCAGTTGCCCTCCCCGGACCGCTTATTCGGCGGCGGGAGCCTCCGGAGCCTCCTCGGCGGGAGCGGCTTCGGCGGCAGCAGCGGCCTCAGCCTCGCGTGCGGCGGCTTCGGCAGCGGCCTTCTTCTCCTCGATGGCCTTTGCGCGCTCCTCCTTGACCTTGGCTTCGGCGGCCAGACGGGCCTTCTCGGCCGACTTGGCGTCGGTGGCGAGCTTGTTGGCCTTGGCCTCGATCTTACCGGCCTTGGCCTCCATCCACTTGTTGAACCGGGCTTCGGCCTCGGTCTCGGTGAATGCGCCCTTGGCCACGCCGCCCAGCAGGTGCTTCTTGTACATCACACCTTTGTAGGAGAGGATGGCCCGACAGGTATCCGTGGGTTGTGCGCCTTTGAGTAACCAACCCAGAGCTTGCTCGAAGTTCAGGTCGATCGTAGCAGGATTCGTGTTGGGGTTGTAGGTTCCCAACTTTTCGATGAATTTACCATCACGTGGCGCTCTGCTATCTGCGGCAACGATGTGGTAGAAGGCGAAACCCTTCTTACCGTGGCGTGCCAGACGAATTTTAACAGCCATTTGCTATAAAATTTTGATATGAGTTATTTAAAAACGCTCACCCCTTCGGGCTTTTAAGCCTGCAAATGTAGACAAAATATTCCGCCCGGCCAAATAAACGGCATAAATTTCCTGGATTTCAGTCCGCTTGCCCCGTCCGGAATCCGCAAAACAGGGACGCTCTCCACCGAGAAGAGCGTCCCTGAAGCAAGTGATCCCGGCGCGGCTCGAACGCGCGGCCGGCAGATTAGAAATCTGCTGCTCTATCCAACTGAGCTACGGGACCCTCCGTCGTGCGGTGCAAACGCCTCGCCGAGGGTGTGTCGCTGCCGGCTCCCTTCTCCGGAAGCCGTCCGGCAGATACCTCGACGCGTGTAATCGCGGAGCAAAAGTACGAAAATTCGCCCGAACTGCAAATATTTTTCCGCTTTTCCGCAACCCGAGCCCCGGGGCAGCAATCGGACGGAGCAACTCCGTGCCGGTCAGCCGACAGCGCCTCCCGCTCCGCGCTTCCCGTGGCCCTTCACCTCCCGACGACACGCCGGAGCGGTGCGGAACGTGCGATCCGTTTGGCGGAAAATTTGCAGGCGGCGGCCTGTCCGGCTTATCCGGACCGATCGAATATGCCGCGACAGCTCACTTTCGTCATCAACCGCGCGACCTATCGGGTGACGCCCCGCAAGATCGACCGCCGCAAACTCTACGGCTGGACGGCCGTCGAGGCGACGGACGATGCGGGCGGTGCGTGCGAAGTGGTCAGCACCGACGAGACGGGCCGCCTGATCATTCCGCGCGGCGGCACGGCGGTCGGACTGCTCACCCCGAACGGCGAGTGGGTCGAACGCAGCGAACTGATCGCGGTAGATTCCCAGGGCAAACCCGCCGCGCTGCTGCCGTCGAGTTTCGACACGCAGATCGCCCTGCGGCGCAAGGCCGCGCCCGAACGCTACCTCGAACACAACATCACCGACTTCTATGCGCTCGAAGATGCGTCCGAAGAGCTGGTGCGGGCCGTCGGGAGCGACATCTACACCTTCGACTACTGCTATACGGCGGGCTGCGAGGGAAACCCGGCCTTCGTGCTGGCCGCCGACGGACGGCTCTTCCTGCTGGTCGGGCAGCGGCTGCGCTTCGAAATGATCGGCTACGACGAGCCGGGCTTCATCGACGAGGAGGACGAGGACGGCGACGAGGTGATGGATTTCGCCATGTTCTGAACGGGCGAAAGTTACCTTTCCGGCCTATCTCCGCAGTCCGAAAAAACCGGATAACCGCCTTTTGTTGGCAAATTATTTGCAACAATGCGCCCTGTTCGCACCCGAAGGGAGCAGGCCGTTGCGGCGCACTCCCTTGCCGGTCCGAACGGGCGGACAGTAGGTCAGGACCCTAAAAAATTGAGCAATGAACAGATTCGTTTTTGTGCTGGCGATCCTGCTGGCATCCGTGAACGCGTCGCACGCCCAGCGCTGGGCCGTGAAGAGCAACCTGCTCTACGACGCTACGGCCACCATCAACCTGGGCGTCGAAGCGGCGCTCGGCAAGCGGGTCACGCTCGATGTCTCGGGCAATTACAACCCGTGGACCTTCGGCGACGCGCGCTGGAAGCACTGGCTCGTGCAGCCCGAGGTGCGTTACTGGCTTTGCGAACGCTTCAACGGCCATTTCTTCGGGCTGCACGCCCACTATGCCGAGTACAACGTGGGCGGCATCGGATTCAACGACAACTTCCGCCACAACCGCTACCAGGGCCACCTCTACGGCGCGGGCATCTCCTACGGCTATCAGTGGCTGATCGGCAAACGGTGGAATCTGGAGGCGACCGTGGGTGTGGGCTACGCCCGCCTGTGGGACAAGAAATACCCGATCGCCGAGTGCGGCGAGGTGATCCGCACCCGCACGCGCAACTATTTCGGTCCGACGAAGATCGGCCTGACCCTCGTGTTCATCATCAAATAAACCACCGGATATGATACGCAATACGCTATACCGCTTTTTGGGTCTTATGGCCGCCTGCCTGCCGCTCGCGGCGGCGGCCTCCGACGGCGCGGGCGATCCGGCCGCCTACCGCGACGGCGACCGCCTCTTCGTCCGGCTGCCGCTGGAGCCGGGAATCGACCTGCGGGCCAACGAACAGCTGATCCTGCGCCCCGTCGTGGTGAACGGCGAGTTGCAGGAGGCGCTGCCCGCGCTGGTCTACACGGGCCGCATCCGGCAGAAGGTCAACCTGCGCCGCGAACGGCTCTACGGGACGCCCGCCGTGCCCGAAGACACTTTCGACAACGTCGTGGTGCAGCACGCCAAGCAGGCCGCGGAGCAGGGCGTCCTCTACGAAGGCGACATACCTTACCAGCCGTGGATGGCGGGCGGCCGGGTGATGGTCTACCGCGAGATGGAGGGGTGCGCCGGCAGCCGCTGGAGCCTTGCGCCGCTGGTCGCCGCCCGCATCGCCGCCCCCGTGCGGCCGCAGCTGTCGTTCCTCATCCCCGCGGAAGAGGACGTCAAGCGGCGCAGCGAGCAGATTACGGCGGTCGTGCACTTCCCGCAGGGGCGTTCGGTGCTGCTGCGCGGCTTCGGCGACAACCGCCGCCAGCTCGCGCGCATCGACAGCCTCACGGCCCGGCTGACGGGCAGCGACAGCCTCTGGGTCGACAGCATTTTCCTCAAGGGATACGCCTCGCCCGAGGACACCTACGCCTTCAATACGCGCCTGTCGGCCAACCGCGCCCGCTCGATCCGCAACTACCTGCGCGACAAGTACGGCATCTCCGAATCCGCGTTCACGCTGGCCAACGTTCCCGAGGACTGGGACAGCCTGCGCCGCTGGGTGGTCGTTTCCGACCTGCCCGCGCGCGACGACGTGCTCGCGGTGATCGACACCATTCCAGATCCGGATGCCCGCGATGCCGCCATTTGGCGGATCGACGGCGGACGAACCTACCTCAAGCTGCTGCACGATGTCTACCCGCAGCTGCGGCGCGTGGATTACCGCATCGGCTACACACTGCCCGCGTATACGCTCGCCGAGAGCCGCGAGGTGGTCTACACGCACCCCGAGTGGCTGGGCGTGGGCGAACTGTGCCGGCTGGCGGCGAGCTACCCGCCCGATTCGCCCGAACGGGCCTATGTCTGCGCCGTGGCGGTCGAATATTACCCCGACGATGCGTGTGCCTGCAACAACATGGCTATGCTGGCCCTGTGCCGCGGCGACGTGCAGACGGCCCGCATGTACCTCTCCCGCTGCGCCGACGATGTGCGCGTGCAGAACAACCTGGGCGTGCTGTGCCTGGTCGAGGGCGACCAGGAGCGGGCCGGGTACTGCTTCGCCGTGGCGGCGGAGAACGGTTCGTCGGAGGCCGTCTACAACCTCGCGCACTGGGGCGAACTCGATCCGCAGTTTTAGTAATAAATCTTTATCCAATTACTTATGACCATGAAAAAGATCTACCGATTACTTGCATTTGCAACCCTCGCAGCCGTCGTAACGGGCTGCGCCAACGAGGAGGAGAACGACGGCGCTGCGGTTGCGGCGTCGGGCAACGTGGAATTCGTTACCCGCACGCCGCAGCCGGCTTCGGCCCGCGGTCCGGTCTATACCGCCGATGAATTCCGCATCCTCGCCTTCCGCGACGCCGGTTCGGGCTATGTCTACCAGCAGGAGATTCCCCTTGCAGGCATGACCTTCACGCAGACGACCCTCAAGGGTTCGGCCCAGTTGCCCGCCGGGGTGTACAAGTTCCTGCCCTCGTATGGGTTAGTGACGCCGGGCAACTACGCCTGGCCCGATCTGACGAACGCCGCGCTGTCGGACGCGCTCTACGTGACCCACACGCAGGGGAGCTTCCCTGCGGTCTTCATGCTCAATGAGAAGCTCGACGACGTTCCCGCCTACACCGTCTCGCTCGACGGTCCGAAGCAGACGGTCAGCGCCACGTTGCGCCGCGCCGTCTCGCGCGTGGACGTGCTCTTCATCCGTGCGGAGAAGGACCCCGCCACGGGAGCGTATAAGGAGGTTGCGGGCGACGACGTGTTCGGTCCCGAGAAGCTCGCTTCGGCCCGGTTCTCCTATACGGACGCCAACAGCCGCCTGGGTCTCTCGGGCGAGAAGGTCGACGGCGTGTTCGACCCCGTGCATACGGTCACGGCCTCGGACGCGGTGCTGACGATGGGTACGGGCGCTGCGACCACGGTCGGTGCTGACAAGTACGACTTCGAGAACGTGCAGCCCGCCGACATCATCTCCGGCTCGGCGCACCTGAAAGGCACGTACCTGATCCCCAACGCCGACAACGCGGCCACCGCCAAGCTGGAACTGCTGCTCACCTCGGGCGAGAACAACACGCGCACCATCATTCTTTCGCAGCCGATTCCCGTGGAGCGCAACAAGGTCACGCTGATCCGGGTCTATGTGCTGGGCGACAACGTTTTCACCACCAAGGTGGACTTCGCCGTCGAGGTCGACACCGCCTGGGACGGTTCGAACTTCGTGGACGAAGAGATCGACTGATAAACTCTTAAAACGACCGGACCATGAACTATCGGATTATCACCGGATTTGTCCTGGCGGCCGCCGCTTTCGCGGCCTGCTCGGAGCGGGAGGGGGATGCGTCTCCCTCCCCGGCTCCGGACGGGACCTCGACGCGCGTCGAGCTGCTTGGCGAGGGGATCGGGAACGGGACGGTCTATGCCTTTCGCCGGCAGGACGACCGATTCCTGTTCGACACCCTTTTCCGCGCGGGCTGGAACCCGCAGGGGAGCCGCTCGGTGCGCATGCGCCGGGGCGACTACCGCTTCCTGTTCGCCAGCGGCGAGGGCGAGAACCTCTCGCTGACCCCCGCGTCGCTCACCCGGGCGACGACGTGGGAAGAGGCGGCGTTCGCCCTGCGTGCGGACGATGCGGCGGCGGGAGTGTGCTTCCCGGCCGACGAACTTTTTCTGCAATTCCCCGCCGCCGATGCGGAGCGCATCTATACGGTCGGCAGCTCGAACGTGAGCGTCTCGGCCCGCCTGACGCGTGCCGTCTCCCAGATCGGGGTCACCCTCAAACGGGGTTACCGCGACGGGGCGGGGTATGTCGAGGTCCCCTATACCGCGCCGCACTCGGTGCTCGATGAGATCGAGCGCGTCGATTTGACGGTTAGCGGAGCGGGCCGTAGCGTGCGGCCCGACGGATACGCCGGGACGGCCGCGGTCAGCGCGTCGCTGGCGACGGCCGACTATACGGAGCTTACCGAACAGGGATTCGTCCGGCTCGACGGGCCGTTCATCCTCCCGGCTGCCGACGGCGCTCCGGTGGCGCTGACCCTTGCGGTCACGCCAGCCGCCGGGTCGGCGCTTCAACCGGTTGAAGTGACGCTGGAGGGGCTGGCGGAGCGTAACAAGCGTCTCGACGTGACGCTCTGGATAACGTCCGGCTATCCCGTGGTCGGGGTGGAGATACGCACGATGCCGATCGGTCAGGAACAGAACGGCGACGAGGGCATTTGGGAATAATACGGAATTGCGATGAAACGAAAAGCGATCAATCGGATATGCGCCGCGCTGGCGCTGCTGCTTGCGGCGACGGCGTGCAGCCGGGACGACGGCGGGGAGTGCCTGCCGTGTCAAACGGGCCGGACCGTGGACGTGCGGCTGGCCGAAGCGCTCCCCAAAGGACTTTCGACGCCGCTCTGGGCTTTCCGGCGGGAAGCGGGGTCCGGGCAGGGGTATGTGCTCGACCGTGTTTTCGCCGCGGTTGCCGACGGCCAGACGCTCAAGCTGCCGCTGGAGGGGCTGCAAAAGTACGACTACCGGCTGCTGATGGTGGCCCAGCCCGCCGACGCGGCGTGGCTGACGGTCTCGACGGCGGACGGAGCGCCCCTGGCGCCGGGCGATGCGTGGGAGACAGTGCGCCTTGCGAGTGCTTCGGGCGCGGCGGCGTCGGACGG
Organism: Alistipes sp.; assembly: GCF_048465635.1. Lineage (GTDB taxonomy): Bacteria > Bacteroidota > Bacteroidia > Bacteroidales > Rikenellaceae > Alistipes. The sequence continues at coordinate 14,316 of NZ_DBFWLF010000020.1, read as the reverse complement.
CTACTGCGGCTTTACCGATGTGAGCGGCGCACAGCTGCTCGCGGAGGGGAGCGTGCGCCTGACGCTTACGCGCGTGGCCGGGCAGCTGCTTTTCGACATTTTCCGCACCGCCGGAACGCTCGAAAAGCCCGAAGGGGTGGTCTCGGACGAGGTGGCGTCGGTCATCGACCGCGTATCGGCCATCGAGATCGAGTATGCGAACCCCACCGCCTCGCTGCGCTTCGATGCGGACGGAGTGCTGATTCCCGCCTCCTACGCCGCGCAGCCGCTCCGGCGGACCGTGCGGCCCGAGCTGGTCGATTTCCGGGTTTCGCTGCCGCAGGCCGACAAGGGGCTGGACGTCTACGATGCAGCCTTGCGCGGCAGTCTGCGCCTTGCGGGCGACTTCCTGCTGCCGTCCGATGCCAAGCTGCGCGTCAGGATGGTCTTCACCTATTACGACACGCTGCCCCTCTGCGGCAACGGCCACACGGGGGCACACGACGCATCGTGCTACGGGCAGCGGCAGCTGACGCTCAGCCTGCCGGCCCCCGACGCGCCCGCGGGGCTTCCCGTCGCTTCGGACTTCTTCACGCGCAACCGCATCGGGCTGCGCTGCGACCGGATCATCGACGTCCCCGTTTCGGGAGGCATGACGGCGGATTTCGACTGGTTATGAACAGGTAAAATCGGATGGTTATGAAAAATCTTTACCTCTTGTTGGCGGGGGCGCTTCTGCTGACGGCAGGCTGTTCCGAAAGGGAACCGGGCCTGTCGCCGACCGCTGCGGCACGCGCCGCAGCGGTGGAATTCCGCCTGGAAGCCGATCTCGACACGGAAACGACGCTCGAACCCATGACGCGCGCCGGGACCGTCCGGGAGATGATGTCGAACCAGTGCCGCATGCTCGTCCTCAGACGGGATGCGCAGCGGTGGATCGTGGATACGACGCTTACCCAACGGATCGATACGACCGTCGGCATCTTCAACGAACTTATCGTCACGGACCGGCTTCCGTCCACCGGCTTTCGCCTCGAAATGCAGCCGGGCGACTACCGGATCGTGGCGGTTCTCAACGGGGACCGCGCCGTCTGGAACGAGGAGCTGCTGCCGGGGGTGACGGTCGCCGACGGGGCGAATCCGTCGACCGTGCCGCCGCTGGTCGTTTACCGGGTGTCGGACCACGTGGCCAATCCCGGCTACCGGATGCTCAACCGGGAGATTTTCGTGGCCGTCAGCGACTTCACGGTCCCCAAGAGCGGCGACCTGCACGGGGAGCCGATGCCGCCCGTTACGTTGCAGGCCGTCCGCCGGGTGGGCAAGATGCGGCTGATGCTCAAAAACCGGCCCTCACCCGACGAGGAGTTCAACTTTATCGGCACGGCCTACACCTTCCGCATGGTGCTCCGCGCCACGGAACGCCCCTTTGTGCTGGGGGTCGACGCGCTGGGCGATGCCTACTACGGCGACGAGCCGTTATACGAGCTGCCGTGGAGCCTTTCGACCATCGGCGACTTCCAGCCGGCGGGCAGCGGCTCCTACCTCACGTGCAATCACAACTCCACGGTCTTTTCGCCGTTCCTGTTCACCGACCCGAAGGTCGACTTGCTGCCTTTCGAGGTGACCAATCTCATCATCCTTGGATACAGCGGCGGACCCCGCTACCACGCCGAGCAGTCCTATCCGCTAACGCTCGCCGCGAGCCGCATCAGCGGTCTGGTCTTTCAGACTACCGACCGCATCGGGGGTTCCTCGTGGCAGCTGGATATCGCCGTCGAACAGTCTTTCGACGACGAGGGAGAGCCGGAGGATCCGGTGAAGCTCTTCGACGCGTTCTTCGAATGGAACGTCAACTAATAATACACGAAGCCATGAAACGATTTTTCCATACGCCGCTTGTGCTCGGCTGCCTGCTCTGCGCCGTGTCGTGCATCGATGACGATCTCGATCCCTGTCCGACGGACGGGGGCGCGCTGGCGGTCACGCTGCGGGTCGAGAAGTTCCGCGCCCGGCCGCCCTACGCGCCCGAGGAGCTGGAGGAGGACTTCGCGCAGCGCGTTCAGGCGCTCGACTACCTGCTCTATGCCGACGGACGGCTGATCGAACAGGGATCGATTGCCGATTTGCAGCCTGCCGGACGCGACGCTTACCTCTTCCGCCGCGAGACGCTTCCTTTCGGCACGTACCGGTTCGCCGTGGCGGCCAACGCTGCGCCGGAGGGGATGAGCGGGTCGACCGCGGCCCCGGAGCGGCTCTACTTCGTCTACCGGGGCGCCGCAGACGACGATTACTTCCGCGGCGATGTCACCTTCGAGGTGACGTGCCCCTGCCGCAACGAGTTCGAGACCGTCCTGCAGCGCGTACACGGCGTGACGCGCTTCCGCTTCGAGAACCTGCCCGCCGAGGTCGCCTCGGTGGAGGTCTCGCTGGACAACGTGGGGCGGCGCATGCCGCTCGCCGGGGAGCCGGACACGGAGTGCACCGTCACGCGGCGCGTCGATGCGGCGGAGCTGGCGCGCAGCAAGGGGGCGTTCGTGGTCGGAACCTTCCCGACGCTGCCGGGCCGGAAAACCGCATGGCGGCTCAGGCTCTTCGACGCTGGGGGCGCGACGCCCCTCTACGACCGGGTGGTGACCGACACGCTGACCGTCGAGCGTAATCAGCTCCGCGAACTGGCGGTCCGCTTCCGCGAGAGCGGGATCGAGTTCTCGGTCGAGGTCGATCCGACGTGGGACGGTTCGAACGACGGCGGCGGGGACGTCACGATCTCCAGCCTCGGCCGTCCGGAGGTGGAATGACGGTTTACGACGATAAGCTACGGCCTCTGCACGGTTACGAGGAGGGGCGCGCCGAGGCGGTCGACGCGCAGACCTCCGAACGGGCGCTTACCTATAAAAATCAGTTTCTCAAGCGGTTCATCCCCATCGACCAGCGCCAGATCGGGCGCCGGCTGACGGGCGACCGCTTTTATGTGACCCGCAAGTACGACGGCGAGTACGCCATGATCGTGCACGACGGGTCGCAGACCGTGACGATCAACCGCTCGGGCCGTGTCCGGCGCGGCATCCCTTGCATCGCGGAGGCCGGGCGGCTGTTGGAGGCCGCGGGGGTGGGCGAAGCGATGCTCGGGGCGGAGATCTACGTCGACAGGGGCAACCGCCGCGGCCGGGTGAACGACCTCTTGGCGGCGCTGGCCGACCCCAAGCGGATCGGCGATCTGCGGCTGGCGGTTTACGACATCGTATCGTGGAACGGCAAGCCGTGGCGGGCGAACTACACGGAGACGTGGAAGCGGCTGCACGAAGTGCTGCGCGCGGGCGAGCGGGTCCGCGTGGTGGACATGGAGGTGGTCACCACGGCGGAGCAGGTGGCGGAACTTTATGAGAAATGGGTCGTGCGCGAACGCTCCGAGGGGCTGGTCGTGCGCAGCGACCTCCCGTTCGTCTTCAAGATCAAGCCGCGCCACTCGATCGACGCCGTGGTCATCGGGTTCTCGGAGGGGATCGGGACCGAGCGGGGGCAGGTGCGCTCGCTGCTGCTGGCGCTGATGCCTGCGCCGGGGCGCTATCAGGTGATGGGGCGCGTGGGCAGCGGACTCATCGAGGAGGTGCGCGAACTGCTCTTCGACCGTCTCTCGCAGCAGGTCATCCCCTCCGATTTCGTCGAAACCGACGCCAATCTGGTCGCCTTCCGCATGGTGCGCCCCGAGGCGGTGGTCGAGGTAACGGTGGGCGACCTGTTGTACGAGACCGAGGCGGGTCCGAAGATGAACCCCCTGCTGGAGATCGTGAACGGAGTCTACCGCATCGCCGGAACGGTCGCCGGGGCCAAGTTCATCGCCCCGGTCTTCGTGCGCATCCGCACCGACAAGAGAGCCGACGCGGGGGACGTGCGGCTCGAGCAGATCGAACGCTTCGCCCTGCAGGAGGCGTCGGAGCGCATCGTCGAAGCGCCGCCGCCCGCCCCGCTGGCGAAGAGCCGCCTGCTCTTCCGCGAAGTCTATCTCAAGACGGTCGGCGAGAAGACGATGGTGCAGAAATACATGGTCTGGAAGACGAACAAGGAGCAGTCGGGCGACTTCCCGGCCTACGTGCTCTACGTGATGAACTACTCGCCGCAGCGGATGGAGCCGTTCCAGCGGGATGTGGACGTGTCGGACAGCGCCGACCAGATCCGTTCCCTGCTCCGGCGTGCGCTGGAGAAGAACCTGAAGAGCGGCTGGCGCAAGGTCGCTTCGCTCACCGACCGTGCGGCGGAAGAACCGTCGGCGAAGAGGGTCCCGCCGGGAGATGCCGCGCAGGAAACGGTCCCGGCCCAAAAGCGGGCGTCCCGAACCCGGAAACCCGCAGCGCCTCACGCAAAGAGCGCCCCGAAAGGGGGAGCGGCCGCGCCGGAAAAGGGTTCGGCGCCGAAACGCAGAACCGCCGTGCCGGAAGAGAATCCGTCCCCGAAGCGGACCGCAGCATCCGAAAAGCGGGCGGCGCCGAAGCGGACCCGGGTCAAGGTCGAAAGTTGATGCTATTTGCGCGGCAGGGTGACCACCATGCGCGTGCCGCCCGTCCAGGAGGCGTCGATCCGCACATCGCCGCCCAGGTGGCGGGCGATCAGCCGGCAGAGGTATAGCCCCAGCCCGTTGCCGGGGCGAAACGTGTCGAGTTTGGTGAACCGCTCGAAAACGCGCTCGTGCTCCGCGGGCGGAATGCCGCAGCCCGTGTCGGTCACCGCGATGAAGACCCGCTCGTCGCCGGCGCGGCCGCACGCGATCTCCACCCAGCCCTTCTCGGTGAACTTGCAGGCGTTGTCCAGCAGCTTCGCAAGGAGCATCCCCAGGTATTTTTCGCTGACGACCAGTCCGATCTCCTCTGCGGGGATAATCTCCTTGTAGCGCAGCCCCGCCTTGGGGCTGCGTACCTTCATTCCGCGCACCAGCGTGCGGCAGAAGGCGCAGAGGTCCATGTAGTGCCCGGGCAGCGGCTGCGTGAGGTTCTCCAGATGGGCCGTTTCGAGCATGTCGTCGAAGATGTAGCGCAGCTGCCGGCGGTTTTCGCGGATGATCCCGCAATACTCGCCGTGCGTTTCGCGCGTCACGTCGTCGCCGCACAGCAGTTCGGAGAACCCCGCCACGCAGTTGAGCGGCGTGCGGACCTCGTGGCAGATCGAATTGATGAAGGCGGTCTTCTTCTGCTCGCTTTCGCGGACCCGCTGCACCTCTTGCAGGAGCTTCCGCTGAAGCCGCCGGGTGCGGCGTTTCGCCGTTTCGATGAATACCACGCCCAGGATGGCCGCTGCCAGGAGCAGCGACAGGGCGATCAGGGTAGTCTTGTGCTGACGGGCTTTCAGCAGCGCCTCGTCCAGCGCCAGGCGGTCGAGTTCGTAGGAGGCCTGCATCTCGCGCACCGCGCCGTTCTGCGAAAGCAGACGCAGCGAATCGCTCACCTTGATGGCCCTTTCGTAAGCCGTGCACGCCTCCGCCTCCCGGTGCAGCAGGTGCAGCAGCTCCGCCCGGTCCTTGTAGCAGCGCCAGATGCGCACGTCGCGCTCGGGGGCGCTTTCGATCAGGCGGATGACGGAGTCGCAGGCGGCCAGCGCTTCGGCGTAACGCCCGCTCTCGAGCGAGCGGCGGTATGCGTCGCGGTAGTTGCGCGCCCGGGCCAGAAAGAGGCGGTTTTCGTGCAGGGTGGGGATGAAGTTGCTCGGCAGGAAGAGGTGCATGCCCGGCGTGCCGCCGAACTCGTTGTCGCCTTCGGGACGCAGCGGCTGCGCCTCCGTGCGTGCGAAGGCGAGGAGCGCGAGCAGAAGCAGCGCGGCGGGGAGCGGGGTATGGGTGCGGAGGATCATGGGCGGGCGGGGACGGTGAAGATGAAACGGGCGCCCGGCGCGTAGCTTTCGTCGAGACGGATCGAGCCTGAGAGGTGGTCGGCGATCAGGCGGCAGAGCGCCAGGCTCAGCCCGTAGGAGGCGTTCGGGTTCTCGTCGAACGGCCGGAATATCCGCTCGCGCTGCTCGGGCGGAACGCCCGGCCCCGTGTCGGAAACCATGACGCGGAGTTCGCCCGTGTCGGCGAGCAGTTCGTAACGCAGCACGACCGCGCCCTGCCGGGTGTACTTGCCGGCGTTGTCCAGCAGGGCGCGGACCACGAACGAGAAGTATTTGGCGTGCGTGCGGACGATGCACTCGCTTCCGGGCGCTTCGATCCGGTATTCGACGGCCGGGTTGGGCCGCATGCGCGAGGCGGCGAGCACCTCGGCGCGGCACACCTCGTCGATGTCGGTGCGTTCGAGCACCAGCTCTTCGGTCAGGCTGTCCAGATTGGCCGCCTCGAGCAGGTTGTCGAGCGTCGAGAGCAGGACGCGCGTGCTGGTATGAATCTCCTCCAGCAGCGCGCCGCACTCCGGAGCGCCGATGCCGGCCACCATCAGCTGCCGGGTCTTGCGGTCGAGCGCTTCGAGCGGCGGTTCGACCCCGCGGCAGATCGTGTCCAGGAAGGTCGACTTCATGTGTTCGCTCTCCTGTGCCTTGCGGCTCATGCGCTGAATGCGGAGCTGGAGTTTGCGGCTGTTGCGCAGCGTACGGTAGAGGTAGCCCGCGGTGGCGAGCAGCAGGAGGCCCAGTGCCGTGAAGGCGACGATGGCCGTGGTGCGGTTGCGGATCACCTCCTGCGTGTCGGAGAGGAGCCGGCGGTCCAGCTCCTGCCGCTGACGGATGGTTTCCAGTCGTTCGGCGCGCTCGGCCCCGAGGATCGAGTCCTGGACGCGGCTGGTGCGCCGGTAGCTCTCCGCGGCGGCGGGGTAGTCGCCCGAGCGGTAGAGCAGGCGGCTGCGGTCGCGGTAGACCTTTTGGATCTTGTGGGGGTTGGTGCGGAAATACCCCTGCCCGCTCTCGATCAGCCGCACCAGCGAATCGTTGTATTTCAGCGCGCGGTCGTAGTCGTCGATCATCCCGTGCCAGAGGTATCCCAGCTCGTAGAGGTAGGTCTTGTTGCGCACCAGGTCCTCGTCCCGGGCCGCGAGCATGCGGTTGCGGAAGTCGTCGAAATGCTTCTGTACCAGATCCCTGCGGCCGATGTTCATCGCGCAGAGCAGCAGTTGCTGGTAGGGTCTCACGTAGCTGTTGTCCGCATAGAGGTAGGGTCGTCGTCCCGATTGGCGCTCCCGGGCATAGTAGGCGTCCAGCAGGGCGATGTGTTCGTCGGTGAGGGCGGCCTGTTTGTCGTAGTCCCGCGCCTGGTTGTAACCGCCGCTGAGCAGGTAGTAGACCAGCTCGGCATAGAGTCGGCGCACGAAAAGCTGCGGCATCTGCCGCGTCAGGTCGTAGGCCTGCTCCCAGATGGGGATCTGCCGCTGGTAGATCCTTTCGGCGCGGAGGCGGAAGTAGTCGATCAGCAGTCGGGCGTAGCCCCGGACCAGCAACGACTTCGTTTGCCGGTAGATGTCGGGCGGCAGCGCGTCGAGGCTGTCGCACCAGCGCAGCGCGTCGTCAGCCTGCTGCAGGGCGCGCTCCCGGTTGGTTTCGCTGCTCAGACGCTGATAGGCGATGTTCATCTCCGCGTAATCGGCCATCCCCTCCTCGGGCGTCCCGGGCGTGAGGCGGTGCAGCGTGCGGACGTAGTAGCGCACCGAATCCTCCTTCTCGGCATAGGCCGCATAGCGGCTGATGACCGGAACGACGGCCACCGACATGGCGTAGGTGTCGCCCGCGTCGGCGGCCTTGCGGAACAGGCGGATCGAGTAGGGGAGGTTGAGACCCGTGTCCTCGTTCAAATCCTTCAGATCGAGCAGCAGGCGGAGGCGCTCCGCGGGATCGGCCGTCCGGGCGAGCACCCGCTGCAGACTGTCGCTCGACGGACGCGCGGCCTGCGCGGCGAAGGCCGTCAGGAGCAGCAGTGCGAGGAGTGTCGGTCGGAGTCGCATCGGATCGGTTACGGGGTTCGTGGCGCTAAATTAATGAAAAAAACGGACCGGACAATATTCCGGTCCGTTCTTAGATTGTCCCTGCCTTAGGTTTACGCATTGTCCCGGTGAAGGTACTGATCCAGATACATCTTCAGCTCGCGGGGCATGACGGGTTTGGTGATGAACCCGTTGCAGCCCGCCTCCTCGGCGATGCGGCGGTCGGTGTCGAAGGCGTAGGCCGTCTGCATGATCACGGGCAGCGTGGCGTTGTGCCGGCGAATCTCCTTCAACGCTTCGATTCCGTCCATCACGGGCATTTTGATATCCATCAGCACGGCGTCCGGATGCGCCGAGAAAGCGTAATCGACGGCTTCGCGGCCGTTCTTGGCCCAAAGCAGGTCGTACTCCTTCTTGAGGATGATCTCCAGCAGCTTGTAGTTGCTTTCGACATCTTCTGCTATGAGAATCAGCGGTTTGTGGGGCATGGAGGTGCTATCGGTCATTGCGTGTGCGTTCTCTGAGGGTAAGTTTCCGACAAATATAACCATTTTTTCGCAATAAGCGGGTTCGCTCAGCGATAAAAAGTTCCCTGCCAGCGGGCCGTGTTGCCCGCGGCGTCGGTGGCCGTGAGCGTGGCAGTATGGCGGCTGCGGGCGGGCGGCGTGTCGAAGCGGTGAGAGAGCGTGCTCTGCATGGGGTAGCGGTCGCAGGGGACCCAGCGCCCGTCGATATGAAGCGTCCAGGCGACGATTCCCGCGAAATTGTCCGCCACGCGGAAGCGCAGTTCGGCGGCTCGCGTGAGGTCGGCCCCTTCCGCGAAGCGGGGCCGGATCACGGGCGGCAGGGTGTCGGCCACCGCCACGAGCCACCCCGTGGTGCGGGTACGGGCCGTCACGGCCTCGCCGTCGAAAGAGCCGCCGACGTAGCGCAGTCCTTTGGCGGGGTTCCACGACGCGAGGGCGGCGCGCAGCCGCAGGTCGCGGGGCACGTCCGCGCGGACGGAGACGGTGGCCGGGGTGCGCAGGGGCGTCGTTGCATCGAGGATGCGCACGGCGGGCGAGAGGACGACCAGCCCCGAGTCGGCCCGGGGCGCGGGAATGCTCTCCGGGCGGCAGAAGAGGGATTCGTAGAGCGCTCCGGCAGGAATATGGGCCGTCACGAGGCAGCCCAGCGCCACGTCGCTCTCGCGGTCGGGGCGCAGCACGACGGCTGTGGTGTCGGCTTGGGCGCGGAACGCTCCCTCGCGGCCTGCGATGTCGAACTCCAGCGCCGAAAGGTTTCCGCTGTCGTCTTCGGCCTCGATGCGGATGCGCCGCCGCTCGCCCGCTTCGGTGCGGATTAGGCCCCGCTCGCGCATCAGGGGGTAGAATGCGTCGGGCGCTCCGGCCAACTGCGCCAGACGGATCGCCTCGTTGCGCGAGGCGAGTTGCAGCGGGTAACAGCTCACGGCGTCGCAGCAGCGCGAAAGCGCGTGCGTGAAGCCGTCCATGCGGTATTCGAAGCGCGGTTCGCCGTCGAGCGAAACCCGCACGCGCCAGACGCCGAACGTGTTGTGCACGTCGTTGCGGCGGTCGGTGACCTCGGCCACGAAGTACCCCCTGCGGCCTACGGGCAGCGGCTCTTCGCGCGTGAGGCGGTAGTGCCCCTCCGCCGTGCGGACCACGGCGTAGCTCTCCGGAGCGGAGCGCAGACAGACCCCCTGCACGGTGTCGACCTCGACGTAGTGGAGCCTTACGATGCGGGGCGGCAGGTCGTCCTTGGGGCGGATGATGCCCTCGCGGACCACGTTGCGCAGCCGTCCCGTGCCCGCCTCGCGCAGTTCGAAGTGGAGGTGCGGACCCATCGACGCGCCGCTGTTGCCCGAGAAGCCGATCACCTCGCCCCGCCGTACGGGCCAGCGTTCGGGACCGAACGAAAGGTCGAGCGCGTTCGAGCGGAGCCGGTAGCGCTCCGTGCGGACTTCCTCCTCCAGATCGCTGCGGTAGCGTTGCAGGTGACCGTAGACGGCCGTCGTGCCGTCGGAGAGGGTGAGGTAGAGGGCGCGGCCGTAGCCGTAGGCCGAGACGGCGATGCGCGAGATGTACCCGTCGGCCACCGCGACGAGCGGCTTGCCCTCCGCGCCGTCGGTCTTGATGTCGACGCCGCCGTGGAAGTGGCCCGGGCGCATCTCGCCGAAGTTGGCCGAGCAGAGTCCCGAAACGCCCACCACGGGGTAGGCGTAACCGAGCGTGTCGGGTTGTTGTGCAAGGGAGAAGCCTGTAACGGCCAGCGAGAGGCCGAATGTCAGAAGAAGTCGTCGCATGAATCGGTGTCGGGGTTCAGCGCCGAGGCCGTCTCCAGCACCGACGCATAGTCGTATCCGAGCGAAAGCCCGTAACGGATCAGTTTGGTTTTCAATTCGTAGGGGGTGGCGTAACGCACCGTGCGCGCCTTGCGTTCGAGCGCCTGCCGCAGCCGTTGGGCCATCTCGGGACCCTCGGCCTGCGCGAGCGCTTCGTCGATCGTGGCCGGGGCGATCCCCTTGCGGGCGAGCGCCGCGCGGATTTTGTAAGCGCCCCAGCCGCTCAGCCGCAGCTTTTCGCGCACGAAAGCCTCGGCATAGCGCCGGTCGTCGATAAAGCGGTCGCCGACCAGCCGCGCCAGCACCGCCTCCGCATCGCTTTGCGCGAGGCCCCAGCCGCGCATCAGCCGCCGCGCGTCGCCCGCCGACCGTTCGGCCCGGGCGCAGAGCCGCATCAGCGCCGCAAGGGCCTGGTCTGGCGTCTTGGACCGTTTGCCGGCCGGACCGGATCGATAGCCCTCGGGGGCATTGGTGCGCTTGGCTGCCGGGCCGTCCGATCGGCAGCCCCGGGGAGCATTGGTCCGTTGGCCGGTGGGGCTGTCCGTTCGCTGATCCGGTCCGCTTTCCCGTTTTTCGGGGGCGGCCGGCTGTTTTACTTCAGGCGACTGCATAGCATGCGGGGTTTGCCGAAGAGGTCTTCGCGCACCTCCGGGGCGGTGTAACCCTCCGCCCGGAGCATTTCGCCCATTGCGTCGGCGTGGAGGTGATAGATTTCGAAATAGAGCCGTCCTCCGGGCCGGAGCATTAGCCGTCCGGCGCGGGCGATGGCGCGGTAGAAGCGCAGCGGATCGTCGTCGGGGACCAGCAGCGCCTCGTGCGGCTCGTGGTCACGCACGTTGGGGTGCATCGTAGCAAGGTCGCGCCGGGGCACGTAGGGCGGGTTGGAGACGATGGCGTCGAACGGTCCCGGAAAGACCTCCGCCAGATCGTGCAGGGCATCGGCCCGGCGCAGGTCGACGTCGGCGCCGAGCGCGCGGAAATTTTCGGCGGCGACCGCCAGCGCGGCGTCGGACAGTTCGGCGGCGGCCACCGCGGCGGGCAGTTCGAGCGCCAGCGTGGCGGCGATGCAGCCGCTGCCCGTACCCACGTCGAGCAGCGCGCCGCCCGCCCGCTCGTCACGCACGACCCAGGCAGCCAGCTCCTCGGTCTCGGGACGCGGGATCAGCACCCCCTCGCGGACGGCGAAGCGCCGCCCGAGGAACTCCGCGATGCCCGTGACGTACTGCACGGGCCGTCCTGCGGCCAGCTGGGCGACCGCCTCGTCCAGCGCCGCAATCTCCAGCTCCGCACGCGGATCGGTGAGGAAGGCCGCCGCCGGAAGTCCCGACAGCTCCGAAGCGGCCAGCAGCGCGATGCTGCGGGCCTCCCGCTCGCCGTAGAGCGGCACGAGGGGCCGGGCGATGCGGCGGAGTATTTCGCTGCGCGCGGCCATCAGCGGATGAAGTTGGCCAGCGCGATGGCGACGGCCGCTTCGACCACCACCGCACCGCGCAGGGCCACGCAGACGTCGTGGCGGCCCTTGATGCGCAGCGGTTCGACGCGGTCCGTGGCCAGGTTGTAGGTCTGCTGCGGACGTCCGATGCTGGCCGTGGGTTTCACGGCGGCGCGGACGACGAGTTCGTTGCCGTTGGTCAGGCCGCCGTTGATGCCGCCGGCGTTGTTCGTGCGCGTGGTCCCCTTGAAGTCGAGGATGCAGTCGTTGTTCTGCGAGCCGCGCAGGCGCGAACCTGCGAAGCCGCTGCCGAACTCGACCCCCTTGACGGCCGGGATGGCGAACAGGAGGTGGGCGATCATGCTCTCGGCCGAGTCGAAGAAGGGCTGTCCCAGTCCGGCGGGAACTCCCTGTGCGCGGCACTCGACCACGCCGCCCACCGAATCCTCCTCGGCAGCGGCCTGGCGGAGCACCTCTTCGAAGCGCGCGGGGTCCGTGCAGCCGCCGATCTCCGCAAGACGGGTCGAAAAGCTCACGCCCGAGGGCAGCATCTTCTTCGCCACGACGCCCGCGGCGGTCAGGGCCACGGTCAGCCGGGCCGAGAAGTGGCCCCCGCCGCGCGGGTCGTTGAAGCCCGTGAAGCGGTGGTAGGCCACCATGTCCGAGTGGGAGGGACGGTAGTGGCGCGTGACGGTGGCGTAATCCTGCGAATGAACGTCGGTATTGACGAACTCGATGGCGATCGGGGCGCCCGTGGTCGTGCCGTTGTATACGCCCGACATGAGCTGCGGCCGGTCGGGCTCGTGGCGCGGGGTGGTCCCCGGCGCACCGCTGCGTCGGCGTGCGAGGTCGTGCTCGAAATCCTGTTCGGTGAGCGGAATGCCCGCCGGTACGCCGTCCAGCACGATGCCGATCTGCGGCCCGTGCGACTCTCCCCAGATGGAGAGCCGGAAGATGTTTCCGAATTGGTTCATGCGTTATCTGATTTTGATCTTTTCCAGCTCTTCGAAGAACGCCGGGTAGCTCTTGGCCACGCACGCGGCGTCCTCGATCACCACGTCGCTCTCGCTGCGCAGCGCGGCCACGGCCAGCGACATGGCCATGCGGTGGTCGCCGTGGCTCGAAACCCGCCCGCCGCGGATCTTCCCGCCGCGGATGCGCATCACGTCCTGCTCGGGCGTGTCGACCTCGATGCCCAGGCGGCCGTACTCCTCGCGGATGGCCTCGGCGCGGTCGCACTCCTTGTGCGTGAGCCGCGACGTGCCGCGCAGGATGCTCTCGCCCTCGGCCGCGGCGGCCAGCGCCGCCAGCGCAGGGAAGAGGTCCGGGCAGTGGGTGGCGTCGAACTCGAAAGCCCGCAGGGGGCGCGCCGCGGCGGTCACCTGCCGTTCGTCGCTCGTCACGGCCGCTCCGGCGCGCACGAGGGCCGTGCAGATGGCCGTGTCGGCCTGCCGCGAGAGCATGCCGACGTTGCGCACGGTCACCTCGCCCGCCGTGGCTCCGGCCACCAGCAGCATGGCGGCGGCGCTCCAGTCGCCCTCGATGTCGAAAAAGGCGGGGCGGTAGTGCTGCCGTCCGGGGATGTAGAACTCGGCGTAGTCGCGCTGGAAGATCTCCACGCCGAAGCGCGCGGCCGTGTCGAGGGTCATATCTAAATAAGGTGTAGAGACGGCGCGGTCGACATGGAGCGTCGAATCCGCGGCCGCCCGCGGCAGCGCGAGCAGCAGCCCGGTGATGAACTGCGAGGAGAGCGATCCGTCGATCCGCGCCTCGCCGCCCCGCAGCGGGCCGCACACCTCGATGGGGAGAAATCCGTCGTTGTCCTCCACGCGGGCGCCCAGCTGCCGCAGCGGTTCGGCCATCATGCCCATCGGGCGGCCGAGCAGCGAACCCTCGCCCTCGATGCGCATCGGGGCGGAGTGGAGCGCGGCGACGGGGGTGAACAGGCGCGTCGAGAGGCCCGATTCGCCCACGTGCAGCACGCGGCCCGCGGGCCGCAGTCCGCCCTCGATCGAGAGCGTCGCGTCGCCCATGCGCGTGACGTGGGCCCCGAGCGTTTCGATGCAGCGCAGCGCCGAGCGCGTGTCGTCGCAGAACTCCACGTTGCGCAGCACGGAGACCCCCTCCGCCAGCAGGGCGGCGGCCAGCGCGCGCTGGGCGTAACTCTTCGAACAGGGCGGCGTCAGCGCGCCCCGGACGCGGCCGGGTGAAACCGTTCTATCCATGCTTTATGTCGCTTTCCATTCGTTTCCTTTCAAGGGCGATCCCCGCTTCGGGCGGGGATTTTCGGGGTGGGGCGGGGCTGCGGCATCCTGCCGCTTCCCGCGCAAATCGTTTCATGCGATGCCCCGCGCGACGGAGAACTTCTCCCGCGTCGGTCGGCAACGGCTGCCGTGGGTGTCGGTTCAGGGGGTTTCCGGCGTCTTGCGGTTTTTCATCTCCTGCGTGAGCTGGTGACTCTTCTTCAGCTCGAAGTGCTGGCCCAGGTAGACCTTGCGCACCATCGGGTCGGCGGCCAGCTCTTCGGCCGTACCGGTCTTGAGGATTTTACCCTCGTAGAGCAGGTAGGTGCGGTCGGTGATGGCCAGCGTCTCGTCGACGTTGTGGTCGGTGATGATCACGCCGATATTCTTGTGCTTGAGCGTGGCGACGATCGACTGGATGTCCTCCAC
>NZ_DBFWLF010000019.1:0-165104 GCF_048465635.1 Alistipes sp. | reverse complement strand
ACCCGTGCGCCGGTCGCCACCAAAGTATTGCTACTTCGTGCTGCCCCTCGACTTGCATGTGTTAAGCCTGCCGCTAGCGTTCATCCTGAGCCAGGATCAAACTCTCCATTGTATAAAATGTTTTGTTATAAATCTTTCGCTCAAATCTCAAAGGTATTGTTTGAAATCACCCTCTTGCGAGAGTGGATAAAAAACTTTAGCTGCTCAAATACTTCAAAGAACGCTGTTCAGTTATATTGCTATAAAGAACACTTTCTTAATTTCTGCGGATCGGGCCTGCGGCCTTCCCCCGGTTCTATCCCGCTGTTTTTCAGCGGAAAGTGGTGCAAAGGTAAAACAAATTTTTCGAACCACCAAATCTTTTCGAAAGAATCTTTTCAAAAATTTTTCAGAACCTATTTTGTTACCGTTTCGAACCGTATTTCCCATTCGAAGCGGGTGCAAAGGTAAGTCAAATTTCGGAATCTCCAAAAGATTCAGAGAACTTTTTTCAAAACTTTTTCAGAACCGTTTTTATTGTGTTTCGAGGCGTGTTTCTCTCTCGAAGCGGATGCAAAGATAAGGGCAACGGCGCGATATTTCCAAATATTTTCCGGACTTTTTTTTGCCGTTTCCGACCCGCTTTTCGCACCCCGTTCGCAGTCAGCGACTTAGTTGTGAAAAAATTTTAAAATCTCTTATCCCTTCCAACGCTTGCATCGGCGTGGGGCATGGACTATCTTTGCAGCGTCGGGTAATTAACGAAACGATGCGCGCTTTATTATATATAGGTATTCTCTTTTCGGTCCTCTCCTGCGGCCGGAATACGCCCCGTCTGAGGACGGGCGATCTGCTCTTCGAGGCGGGCGGCAGGTCGGAGATGGCCGGGGCGATTGCGGCAGCCACCGGTGAGCAAGGGGCGTTGAATTATACGCACGTCGCCATCGCAATTGCCGGCCGGGGCGCTGATTCGGTGCTGGAGGCCACCGCGCAGGGCGGCGTGCGGCTATGTGCGCTGGAGCAATTTCTGGCGAGCGCGGAGCGGATCGGCGGGCGTCCGGCCGTGGTGGCGATGCGGCTGCGGGACACCGCGGGCGTCGCTGCGGCCGTCGAGCGGGCGCGCCGCTGCGTGGGGCTGCCCTACGACTACTCCTTCCGTCCCGACAACGGGAAGTACTATTGCAGCGAACTGGTCCACGCGAATTACCTCGCACCGGACGGTTCGCCCCGTTTTACCGCGCGTCCGATGAATTTCCGCGCTGCGGACGGTACGATGCCGGCCTACTGGACGGAGCTGTTCGAAAGGCTGGGCGAACCCGTCCCGCAGGACGTGCCGGGGACCAACCCCAACGATATGGCGTGCGAGGCGTGCCTCGAAGAGGTCGGCCGCTGGTTTTAGACGATGCGCTCGACGGTGATGTCCGGCTCCTCGCGCAGCAGGGCGACGTAAGCCTCCACGTCGGCCGATCCCCGGGCGCTGATGACCAGCGTGGCGCGGTAGAGCACGCCTCCGGCTCCGCGCTGGGTCTCGACCTCGTAGGAGAGCACCGAGTAATCCTTGGTTTGCAGACTGCTGAACATGCGGTCGATCAGCTTCTTGTTGGGGGCCGAGAAGACAATCAGCGTGCGGCGCCGTCCCAGCTTGCCGAAGACGAGCGAAAGCGCCTCCAGCCCGAAGAGCGTCAGCAGCGTCGCGGCTCCCGCCACGATGAACATGTGCGCCCCCGCGGCCAGACCGATGCCCGCCGTGGCCCACAAGCTCGCGGCGGTGGTCAGGCCCCGCACCAGCTGCCGGTGGATGATGATCGTACCGGCTCCGATGAAGCCGATGCCGCTCACCACCTGCGCGGCAATACGGCTGGGGTCCAGCCCCACGCCGGGGTGCGTCAGAATGTCGGCGAAACCGTACTGCGATACGGTCATAATCAGGGCGCTGCCCAGCGCCACCAGAAAGTGCGTGCGGAATCCGGCGTCCTTGACGCGGTACTCGCGGTCCAGCCCGATGACCGTTCCGCACAGTCCGGCCACGCACAATCGCAGGATCAGGTTCCACTCCATCTCGTCCGTTTTGTTTTCCGAAGGTAAAGATAACACAAAATATGCCCCGAACGATTGCACTGTCCGGAATTTTTCATATCTTTGCGGGCTATGTTTAACTAATTAACTGTTTACGACAATGCCGAAAATGAAAACCAATGCCGCTGCGAAGAAGCGTTTTACCTTCACCGGCACAGGAAAGATCAAGCGCAAACACGCTTATCACAGTCACATCCTGACCAAAAAGACGACTAAACAGAAACGCAACCTCTGCTATTCGGGAACCGTTTCGGCGGCCGATGAGGCCAAAATCAAGAACCTGCTGGTCAAATAGCCGACCCGCGGAAAATCATTAATCAGGGCAGAGCAGCCCCGAAGAACGCGGGAGAACCGCGTCGCTGCGCGCTCAAAAACTTACCATTATGCCACGTTCAGTCAATGCTGTTGCGTCACGCGCAAGAAGGAAGAAAGTTTTGAAACTTGCCAAAGGTAACTTTGGTTCAAGGGGAAACGTTTGGACCGTTGCGAAAAATACGGTCGAAAAGGGCCTGTGCTACGCCTATGCACACCGCCAGCTCAAGAAGAGGACGTTCCGTTCGCTTTGGATCACGCGTATCAATGCCGCCGTCCGCGCGCAGGGAATGACCTATTCGCAATTCATCGGCAAGCTCAATTCGAAGGGTATCGCCCTGAACCGCAAGGTTCTGGCCGACCTGGCGATGAACGAGCCGAAGGCATTCGAGGCAATCGTCAACGCAGTTAAATAGCCGGCGGCCGCTCCGGCGGCCGTCAGGTCGTGACGCCCGGGAAACCGGCAGCTGCGACCGCACTCCAGGCGGGGTTCTTCAACAGAAGAACCCCGCCTGTTCTTTTTGTACCCCTTGCGGAGCGCGGTCAGGCCGTCTTGACCAGCGAGCGTCCCAGCCAGACGAGCAGCAGCCCCAGCACGAAGCTCAGCCCCACGTAGAGGCCGAAGTAGAGCCAGTGTTTCTGCTGCAGGAGCAGGTACATGTCGTCGGCGAAGGAGGAGAAGGTGGTGAAACCGCCGCAGAATCCCGTGATCAGAAAGACGTTCATCGAGGGTGAGATCAGGTGGGTCTTCTCGGCCATGCCGAAGAAGATGCCGATCACGAAACTGCCGATGACGTTGACCGCAAAGGTCCCCCAGGGAAAGGCCGAAGCGCATACGAAGTGGGCGAACTTCCCCGTGAGGAAGCGCAGGCACGTGCCGATGAAGCCGCCGAGGCCCGCAATGATCATCGCTTTGAACATAAGCTATCCGAATTTAAGGTTTTGGAACGGAAAAGGATTTTTCCAAATATGATGCCACCCGCATCCGCTATGGATCGACCCGTGCGTTTCGCTTCCGTGGCATATTCTTTGCCGCTATGGAAGCGAGAAGCGGTCGTTTACGGAAGCGCTTCGGGACCATCTTCCGCAAACGGCGACCGTCTCGTAACCAATCAAAACAATCACACTATGCATTTGACACCGAAAGAGATCGACAAGTTGATGTTGCTTTCCCTCGGCCTGATCGCCGAACGTCGCATGAAGAAGGGACTGAAACTCAATTATCCCGAAGCCGTGGCCTACATCACCTCCACGGCTCTGGAGGGAGCGCGGGAAGGAAAAACCGTGGAGGAGGTGATGAAGGGCGCGGCCAGCGTGCTCACGAAGAGCGACGTCATGGAGGGCGTGGCCGACATGATCGACCTGCTGCAGGTCGAAGCCGTATTCACCGACGGGTCGCGCCTGGTGAGCATCCACCATCCCATCAAGTAACCATTAAAACGCAATCACTATGAGCACAACCAATTCCGCCCCTGCCGGGCAGCCGCAGCAGCACCAGCCGCAGCAGCCGTCCGAGCAGTCGCAACAACAGCAGCAGCAACAACAGCAGCCGTCGCAGCAGCAAGGGGCCGGTCTTTATCCGAACAAACCCGGATTCGCGCCGCAGCAGGGCGTTGCCGTGGGCGGCGAGATCCTTTGCAGCGATCCGATCGAATACAACAAAGGCCGCCGCACCGTCCGCCTTGCGGTCCGCAACACGGGCGACCGCCCCATCCAGGTGGGTTCGCACTTCCATTTCTTCGAGGTGAACCGCTACCTCGAATTCGACCGCGACGCCGCTTTCGGCTGCCACCTGAACATCCCCGCCACGACGGCCGTACGCTTCGAGCCGGGCGATCAGAAGCAGGTCGAACTGGTGACCTATTCGGGCAAGCGCCGCGTGATCGGCTTCAACGGGCTGGTGATGGGCTACACCGGCGACGAGGATGCTCCGACCTATTTCCCCGCCCGTCTGCGCGCGCTGCGCAAGGTCCGGCACGCAGGCTTCAGGGTCATTTCGGAAAAAGATGCCGAGGCCGCTATGAAACAGAGTGAAAACACGAAAAAATAGCGAATTATGGCAACTATTTCACGTCAGGAATACAACAACCTCTTCGGTCCCACCACGGGCGACAAGATCCGCCTGGGCAACACCGACCTCTATGTCGAAATCGAGAAAGACCTGCGCGAACTGGGCGACGAAGTCGTCTACGGCGGCGGCAAGACCATCCGCGACGGCATGGGGCTGGCCAACACGATGACCTCGAAGGAGGGTTCGCTCGATCTGGTCATCACCAACGTCACGGTCCTCGACCCCATCCTGGGTGTGGTCAAGGCCGACGTAGGCGTCAAGGACGGCAAGATCGCCGGCATCGGCAAGGCGGGCAACCCCAACATCATGAAGGGCGTTCACCCCGATCTGGTCACCAGCACGGCGACCGACGCCATCTCGGGCGAGCACCTCATTCTGACGGCCGCCGGCATCGACGGGCACGTGCACATGATCTCCCCGCAGCAGGCCTACGCCTGCCTTAGCAACGGCATCACCACCCTGTTCGGCGGCGGCGTGGGTCCGACCGACGGCAGCAACGGCACGACCATCACTTCGGGGCGCTGGAACATCGAACACATCCTCCAGTCGCTGGAGGGGCTTCCCGTCAACGTCGGCCTGCTGGGCAAGGGCAACTGCTCGGTCAACCAGCCGCTCGAGGAGCAGATCGAGGCGGGAGCCTGCGGTCTGAAGATCCACGAGGACTGGGGCTCGACCCCGGCCGCGATCCGCGCCGCACTGGGCGTCGCCGACCGCTACGACGTGCAGGTGGCCATCCACACCGACACGCTCAACGAGAGCGGCTATGTCGAGGACACAATCGCCGCGATGGACGGACGCACCATCCACACCTACCACACCGAGGGTGCGGGCGGCGGCCACGCACCCGACCTGCTGAAGGTGGCGTCGATGCCCTACGTGCTCCCCTCGTCGACCAACCCCACCCTGCCGTTCGGCATCAACTCGCAGGCCGAGCTGTTCGACATGATCATGGTGTGCCACAACCTCAATCCGAAGATTCCCTCGGACGTGGCGTTCGCCGAGAGCCGCGTGCGTCCCGAAACGCAGGCTGCCGAGAACGTGCTGCACGACCTGGGCGTGCTGTCGATGGTTTCGTCCGACTCGCAGGCCATGGGCCGCATCGGCGAATCGTTCATGCGCTCGTTCCAGATGGCCTCCTACATGAAGAACGCCGTGGGCAAGCTGGCAGAGGACGCCGAAGGCAACGACAACTTCCGCGTGCTGCGCTATCTGGCCAAGATCACGATCAACCCGGCTGTCACCTACGGCGTTTCGGACTACCTCGGTTCGATCCAGAAGGGCAAGGTCGCCGACCTGGTGCTCTGGGAGCCGCAGTTCTTCGGCGCCAAGCCCAAGATGGTCATCAAGGGCGGTCTGATCAACTGGTCGAACATGGGCGATCCCAACGCTTCGCTGCCGACGCCGCAGCCCTGCTACTACCGTCCGATGTTCGGTGCTTTCGGCCGCGCGCTGCCCGAGACGTGCCTTTCGTTCGTCTCCAACGCCGCCTACGAAAGCGGTATCCGCGAGCGGCTGGGGCTTCAGCGCATGGTCGCTCCCGTCCGCCGTACGCGCCAGCTGACCAAGTACGACATGGTCCGCAACTGCGGCCTGCCGCAGATCGAGGTCAACCCCGAGACGTTCGACGTGCTGGTGGACGGCGTTCGCGCCTACGTCAAGCCCGCCCAGGAATTTCCGCTCAGCCAGCTCTACTGGTTCAGCTGAGAACCCTCATTTCCATCCGGGGGCATGTCCGCAAGGGCCTGCCCCCGGTATTGAAAACGCATGTAGAAAATACCGAACGAATGAAAATCTACACCGAAATCATCGGCAATCTGCGCACGCCCGAGTGGCGGCAGCGGGCCGAGACGGCCCGCGTGGAGTACCTCGATCTCGACCAGTGGACGGCCCAGAAAAGCCGTTTCGTAACGCGCAGCGACCGCGACAACGAATACGCCGTGGCGCTCAAACGCCATGCGCAGCTGCTCGACGGCGACGTGCTCGAGAACGACCCCGACCGCAACACGATCGTGGCTATCCGCATCCGGCTCAACGACGTGCTGGTCATCGACCTGCGGTCGCTCGTCCGGCACGACCCGGAGACGATCGTTCGCACGGCGGTGGAGCTGGGCCACGCCATCGGCAACCAGCACTGGCCCGCCGTAGTGAAGGGAACGAAGGTCTACGTACCGCTCACAGTGGACCGAAAGGTGATGGAGAGCGTCATGCGCACCCACCGCTTCGAAGAGATCGACTGCTCGTTCCAGCCCGGCTCCCAAATCATCCCCTACCTCGCGCCCCATGAAATCCGGCGCCTGTTCGGCGGCACGGGTCCCGACAGCGACGTGCACCACCATCATCCGCAGACGCACGACCATCCGACAGGGCAGCACGAGCACTCCCACGAAAACGATCTTTCCGACGGACACGAGCACCCCCACGAAAACGATCTTTCCGACGGGCACGAGCACGTCCACGACCGCGACCACCGCCACGATCAGGAGCGCGCCGCCGAAGCGGAGCGCGCGCACCCGTCCTCACCCGAACGCCCGGCGCAGGAACCCCGTTACGCATCCAACCGTTAGCCCATGACCCGGAACGCAATCACGCTGATGCGGCTGCTGGAGTTCACCGACTCGGCCTTTCCGGTCGGGACCTTCTCCTTCTCCAACGGCCTCGAAACCGCTGCCGAACAGGGGCTGGTGCACGATGCGGCCACGCTGGAGGCCTACACGCAGGACATCGCCCGACAGGCCGCCTTCACCGACGGCGTGGCGGCGCTCAACGCCTGGCGCAGCTACCGCCGCGAAGACTACCCGGCCGTCCGCGAGACCGACCGGCAGCTGCTCCGCAGCAAGATGAACGACGAGGCGCGGCTGATGACCCGCCGCATGGGCAAGAAGCTGGCCGAGCTTTCGAAACACATCTTCGCGGACGAAACCGTCGCGCGGTGGCTCGAAGAGATCGACGCCGACCTAACGCCCGGCTGCTACCCCGTGGCGCAGGGCATCGTCTTCGCCGCCTGCGGCATCGGGGAGGAGGAGCTTTTCTGCTCGCACCAGTACGGCGTGGTCAACATGATCCTCAGCGCCGCGCTGCGGTGCGTGCGCGTCTCCCACTTCGACACGCAGCGCATCCTTTTCCGCGCGGCGGGGAGCGTGGAGGCGCTCTACCGCGAGGCCCGGGAGATGACTCCTCAGGAGATGTACACCTTCACCCCGCAGGCCGACATCCTCGCCTCGCTGCACGAGAAGGGGTCGAAACGCCTTTTTATGAACTGACCGTCGAGGCGCGCGACGCCCCGGCAGGCGTCCGCAGCGCCTGAAAACAGACAAACCACCGAACAAAACCATGAGCAATACCTGTAGAATCGGAATCGGAGGCCCCGTCGGCTCCGGCAAAACCGCCCTGATCGAGGCGATCACCCCGCGCCTGTTGGAGATGGGGTACAAAGTGCTGATCATCACCAACGACGTGGTGACCACCGAAGACGCCAAGCACGTCCGCAAGATGCTGCGGGGCGTGCTGGTCGAGGAGCGCATCATCGGCGTGGAGACGGGCGCCTGCCCCCACACCGCCGTGCGCGAGGACCCCTCGATGAACATCGCCGCCGTCGAGGAGATGGAGGCGCGCTTTCCCGACGGAGAGATCGTGCTGATCGAGTCGGGCGGCGACAACCTGACGCTCACTTTCAGCCCCGCGCTGGTCGACTTCTTCATCTATGTGATCGACGTGGCCGCGGGCGACAAGATTCCGCGCAAGGACGGTCCCGGCATCTCGCAGTCGGACATACTGGTCATCAACAAGACCGACCTGGCCCCCTACGTGCACGCCGATCTGGAGGTCATGCGCTGCGACTCGGAGGTGATGCGGCCGGGCAAACCGTTCGTCTTCACCAACTGCATGACCGGCGAGGGCATCGAAGAGCTGGTGACGCTGATCCGCCGCATGGCCCTCTTCGACCTCGACGAAACGAAACAAACCGCTCAGCAAGCCGCCCGATGACGAATTTTTCCGCAGCCCGGGAGATGGCTCCCTATCTGGCCCAACCGCCGGCCATGCCCGTAGGCAGTCCCGGCAAGGTCGGTTACCTCTTTCTGGGGTTCGAACTCGACCCCGACGGCAAGTCGATCATGCGCGACTGGGAGCGGCGTGTACCGCTGATCGTCCAGCAGGAGCTTTACTTCGACGAGGCGATGCCCGAGATGCCGTGCGTCTACATCCTCTCTTCGGGCGGTCCCAACGTCGACGGTGACCGCTACGAGCAGCACTTCGTCGTCCGCGACAACGCCTACGCCCACCTTTCGACGGGCGCGGCCACCAAACTCGCCGAGATGCGCCACAACTTCTCGGGCCTCACGCAGACCTTCTCCCTGGGGCGCGACGCCTATCTGGAGTTCCTGCCCGAGCCGACGATCCCCTGCCGCCACACGCGATTCATCTGCGACACGTGCATCCGCATCGACCCCACGGCGACGCTCTTCTATGCGGAGATCTACATGAGCGGCCGCAAGTATTTCGACTGCGGCGAGCGGTTCCGCTACGACATTCTCTCGGTCTCGACCCATGCCGAACGCCCGGACGGTGAGGAGCTTTTCCGCGAAAAGTTCATCATCCGACCCGGCCAGGTCACCCCCGACACGCTCGGGGCGATGAACGGCTACGACGTTTTCGCCAACGTCATCGTCCTGACCCCTGCGCAGCACGCCGAGCGCATCTACGCCGCCACCGAGGCATTCATCAACCCTGAACAACGGCTGGCGGCGGGCATCACCCGCCTGCCCAACGGCTGCGGACTGCTCTATAAGGTGCTGGGCGAAGAGACGGAGCCGGTGAAGCGGCTCGTCCGCCGCTTCTGCTCCTCGGTGCGCCTCGCGGTCAAGCAGCGGCCCCTGCCCGACGAGTTTCCCTGGCGCTGAAAAAACGTATCATAAAAACTTTGCAACCATGACAAACACACTCGCAACATCCGAGCGGCCGAACTTCTTCTCGCTCGACTTCCTCAAAATCCTGCTCCGCGGTACAGGGCAGGTGATGTTCCAAAACAGCGCCTGGACGGGGCTGCTGTTCATCATCGGCATCTTCTGGGGCGCCTACGCCGAGCACATGGGCATCGTGGCGTGGGGCGCGCTGGTCGGTGTGGCGGTCTCCACGCTGACGGGCTATCTGCTCCGCTTCCCCGACCGCGACGGCGCGCAGGGGCTTTGGGGCTTCAACGGCGTGCTGGTCGGCTGCGCCTTCCCCACGTTTATGGGCAACACCGTCTGGATGTGGCTGGCGCTGATCCTTTGCGCGGCACTCACGACGTGGGTGCGCACCGGCTTCAACAACGTGATGGCCCCCTGGAAGGTCAATTCGTTCACCTTCCCGTTCGTCTTCTGCACGTGGATGTTCCTGCTGGCCGCCCGCGCCATGCACGGCATGCCGCCGACGCACATGGCCGCACCCGCGCTGCCGGAGTTCTTCTCCTCGGCCGAGAACATCCATTTCGGCCATCTGATCGTTTACTGGTTCAAGGGTATCGCTCAGGTGTTTCTGATCGATTCGTGGGTTACGGGGCTGCTCTTTCTGATCGGACTGGCCCTCTGCAACCGCTGGGCGGCATTGTGGGCTGCCATCGGCTCGGCGCTGGCGCTGTTCCTCGCCCTGATTTTCAGGGCTTCGGGTTACGACATCGCCAACGGTCTCTACGGCTTCAGCCCCGTGCTGACGGCCATCGCGCTGGCCACGGTCTTCTACAAGCCCAACAAGCGCTCGGCCGTATGGGCCTTGCTGGGCATCGCGGTGACGGTCTTCATTCAGGCCGGCATGAACGTACTGCTCGCGCCCGTGGGGCTGGCGACCCTGACCGGACCGTTCTGCATCACCACGTGGCTGTTCCTGCTGCCGCTGATCCGCTTCGACGACGAGCCGAAGCCCGACCACTCCAACTGGGACCCGGCCAACAAGACGCACCTGCCGCAGCCCGACGACCTGCCCTCCCCGAGCGATAAACCAGGCGACGGTCCCGCCGCCTCCAAGCCGGCAAGCGAAAAGAGCACAAGCGAAAAGAGCGCCTCCGCGCCGGTCGATACCACGATGGCCCGTCCCGATACGACCCTCGTGCAGTCGGACACGCAGAAGCCGCACGCCGACAAGGCCGACCGCTCCGGCAAGGGAGCACCCGCGCAGGAGATTCCGGTAACGGGCGACCGCTCCTCCGAGCGCGAGGAGAAGCGAACGCCTACGGATAAAAACCGCTGATACCCGCCGCCATGCACATGTCCGACGCTTTGGTCTCCCCGCCGGTGGCGCTCGCCGCAGGAGCCGTCTCGCTCGTTCTGCTGGGCACGGCGGTCCGCAAGCTCCGCCGCGGACAACGAGTACCCGGCTCGGCAGGCTCGGGTACGGTCGATGACGTTCCGGCAGGTCCCGACGAACACCTGGTCCCCCTGATGGGGGTGATGGGCGCTTTCGTCTTCGCGGCCCAGATGATCAATTTCGCCATTCCGGGAACCGGATCGAGCGGCCACCTGGTCGGCGGCATCCTGCTCGCGGCCATGCTGGGTCCGTGGGCGGCGCTGCTGACGCTCACCTCGGTGCTGGTCATCCAATGCCTGCTCTTCGCCGATGGGGGCTTCATGGCGCTCGGCTGCAACATCCTCAACATGGCGGTGCTCTCCACGCTGGTGGCCTATCCGCTGATCTTCCGACCGCTGATGCGGCCGGGTGCGACGCCCGGCCGCATTGCGGCGGCTTCGCTGCTGGCGAGCGTCGCGGCGCTGGAGCTGGGAGCCGTGGCCGTCACGCTCGAAACCGAGGCGTCGGGCATCACGGCGCTGCCCCTCGGGCGTTTTCTGGGATTCATGCTCCCGATCCACCTCTTCATCGGCATCGGCGAGGGGCTGGCCACGGCGGCGGTCATCAACGTCGTGCGTCGCTACAAGCCCGAGCTGCTCGTCGCCGTCCGCCAACAAACGAAACCCGTCCGCCGCCGGCCGGGTCGTGCGCTGGCGGTGATCGCCGCGGCGGCCCTGCTGCTGGGTGCATCGTTCACGTGGCTCGCCTCGTCGGACCCCGACGGGCTGGAATGGTCGGTCGGCAAAACCGCAGGAACGGCCGAACTGGAAGCGGGGCCGGACGGTGCGCACCGCATGGCGGCCGCCCTTCAGGAGCGGACGGCGCTGATGCCCGACTACAACACCACCCTGGCAGGGGTGATCGGCAGCGGGGCGATCCTGGCTGTCGTCTTCGGAGCCGCCTGCCTCTTCCGGGCCGGGCAGAAACCATGAGCGGGAAGCTGGCATACGTGCTCGCGGAGCTGGACGCCCTCGAACGGAGCGCCGAGGCGCAAAGTCCGCTCCACCGGATCGACGCGCGGGCGAAACTCCTGCTGACCGTGGGTTTCCTCACGACGATGCTCTCCGTGCCGCTCACCCGCCTCTCCGAGCTGCTGCTCTACTTCCTTTTTCCCATCGTCGGGGGCGCCGCGGGCGGGCTGCGCTACGGGCCGCTCTTCCGCCGCTCGCTGATCGTGCTGCCGCTGGTCGCCTTCATCGGGGTGTTCAACCTTCTCTACGACCGGGAACCCGCCCTGGGGATCGGTCCGCTGGTGCTCACGCGCGGGTGGATCACCTTTCTTTCGATCGTCGTGCGCGGACTTCTGTCGGTACAGGCGCTCCTGCTGCTGATCGCCACGACGGGTTACTACCGCCTCTGCCGCAGCATGCAGCGCCTCGGCGTGCCGTCGGTCTTCACCACGCAGCTGCTATTCGTCTACCGCTACACCTACGTGCTGATCCGCGAAGCGCTCCAGCTCACGCGGGCACGCGATGCGCGCAGCTTCGGCCGCAGGGCCTACCCGCTCCGCACGTGGGGGACGCTCGTCGGGCAGCTGCTCGTCCGCACCTTCAACCGGGCCGAGCTGATCGGCCGGGCGATGCTCGCCCGCGGCTTCACGGGCCGTATTCCCGAGGGGCTGGGCATGCAGACGGCGTGGCGGACACGCGACACGGCATTCCTTGCGGCGGGCAGCACGGCATTGCTGCTGCTGCGTCTTTACCACCCCGTCGAATCGCTCGCATCGCTGATCGCACCCCGCCTATGAGCCACCATTTCCTCCGTTTCGAGCAGGTCCGTTACCGCTACCCCGGCGGGTACGAGGCGCTGCGGGGCATCTCGTTCGAGCTGACCCACGGCGAGAAGGCCGCGCTGGTGGGGATGAACGGCGCGGGCAAATCGACCCTCCTGCTCCACACCAACGGACTGCTCCTGCCGACCGACGGACGGGTGGTGATGGGCGGCATCACGCTCACGCGCCGAACGCTGCCGATAGTCCGGCAGGCCGTCGGCCTGGTCTTCCAGGACCCCGACAACCAGCTCTTCATGCCCACGGTCGAGGAGGACGTCGCTTTCGGACCCGCCAACATGGGCCTTACCTCCGGGGAGATCGAAGAGCGGGTCGCCGAAGCGCTCCGGGCGGTCGGCGCGCTGCACCTGCGCAAATGCGCCCCCTACCAGCTCTCGGGCGGACAGAAGAAGAGCGTTTCGATCGCCACGGTGCTCGCCATGCAGCCGTCGGTGCTGGTGATGGACGAACCCACCTCCAACCTCGACCCCCGCGCCCGGCGGCAGACGATCGACCTCATCCGTCGCTTCACCCACACGACCCTGATCGCCACGCACGATATGGAGCTGGCGGCGGAGCTATGCCCGCGCATGCTGATTATGAAAGAGGGCGAGATCGTCGCCGACGGACTCACCGAGCGCCTGTTCCGCGACCGCGAACTGCTGGAAGCGTGCGGGCTGGAGCAGCCCTGCCGGATGAGGACGGGATAAGATCAGTCGCGGCGAATCTCGGGATTGCCGTATTTGCGGCGGTCGGGCAGCACCTCGCGGCCCACGACGGCCGTGACGAGCGCACCCAGCAGGTGAACGGCGATGGTCACCGCCAGCACGAGCGTCGCGCCGCCCCACGCAAGGAGCATCGGCACGAACAGCACCCCCAGCACGGCGCCCAGTTTGCCGAACGACGCGGCCAGCCCCGCGCCCGCGCCGCGCTCGGCCACGGAGTAGATTTGCGGCGGAATGATGAAGGTCATCAGGTGCGGTCCAGCGTTTAGGAACAGTTCGAAGAGCATGAACCCGGCCACGGCGATCCATACGGGCCAGTGAAGCCGGTAGGCTGCCAGCAGCAGCGCCAGCCCGACGGCACAGAGGGCGAACCCCAAAGTCTGCGTGCGCACATGCCACCAGCGGTTGACCAGCAGCAGGCCCAGCACGAAACCGGGCAGGATAAAAAGATTGATATAAGTGGTCGTCTCCACCGAACCGATGATCCGCTCGAACGCCCCCTCCGAGGCCGTTTCCAGGCCAAGCGCCAGCACCAGCACGGGCAGAAACACCCCGATGCCATAGACGCCCAGCCCCTCGCAGGCCCACGGAATCCCGCTGAACAGCACCCGTTTGACATTTTCGCCCCGGAACAGGTCGCGCCAGCCGACGGTCTGCATCTGCTTTTTGCGGGGACGGTTGCGGATTTCGCCCACCTCAACGTCCGGTCCAAGCAAACGACGCACGGCCTGCTCGGCCTCCTTATCCTTTTCGTGGGCCAGGAGCCATCCGGGGCTTTGGGCGAAACGGATGCGCAGCAGGAACATCAACAACGCGAGCGCCGCGACGATCAGCAGCAGGTAGTTCCAGCGGTGCGGATCGTGCCACGCCCGGAGCAGAAAGAAGCAGAGGGCCGCCGCCGCAATATTCCCCACCGAGGAGGCGGCTTTGGCCACGCCCACCATCAGCAGCTTCCAGCGGCGGGGCATGATCTCGGAGATGTAGTCCGAATCGAGGCTGTATTCGCCGCCGATGCCCAGCCCCATGGCGAAAAGCCCGATGACAAGCCCCCAAAGGCTATCGGTCAGAAAAGCGAAGAGCGCCGCGGCGAGCACCAGCAGCGGGCAGAGCCGGAACAACAGCAGGTAACCCCGCCGGTCGCTCCACGCGCCGAACAGGAGCGAACCGACCATGATGCCGACCAGGCTCGTACAGGCGATCAATCCCTGCTCCAACGACGAAAGTTCGGGGTGGAGCACGATTTGCAGCATAGGCAGGATCACCCCGACCAGCGTCGCCAGCGCCGCGCCGGCCACCTGCCCCAGCGAAGCGACGATCAGCACCCGGTAGTGGCCCCATCGCAGGGGCATCGTATCCATATTCACCGTTTTCCCGTCCATCTCTTACTTCTTTTCACCGCCGCTCGGCATCCTTTCCGGAACGTCAAAAAACATACCATGCGACCCGCCCGGAGCTTGCGCCGCACGTGCCGGGAGAGAGGAAGAAGCCCGAGATACGCTCCAAAAAGCGGTCCCCGGGCCTGCGTTGGAATATCGGCAAAATTTCACTATCTTTGCGCCCCGCCGTATCCGCGCGATTCGGGCGCACGCGCGGTCCCGTTGTTGCACCGTCCCCCTATCGCATGAAAAGCTGGAAACATACCTTTGCCGTCATCTGGAGCGGACAGCTGGCCTCGATCCTGAGCAGTTCGGTGGTCGGCTATGCCGTGATCTTCTGGATGAGCATCGAGACCGGATCGGCCGAGGTGCTAGCCGTGGCCGCCATCGCGGGCATGCTGCCGCAGTCGCTTCTGGGACTTGTCGTGGGCGTCTACATCGACCGCTGGGACCGCAAGCGGACCATGATTCTGGCCGACACATTTATCGCTCTGTGCACCCTGCTACTGGCCGTCCTGTTCCGATTGGGCGTGGCGGAACTGTGGCACATCTATGCCCTGCTGGCCTGCCGCTCGGCGGGCTCGGCGTTCCACATGCCCGCCATGCAGGCCTCCGTGCCGCTGCTCGCACCCGAAGAGCAGCTTACGCGCATCGCGGGGGTCAACCAGATGATCGCCTCACTTTCGAACATCGCCGGTCCGGCGCTCGGAGCGCTGCTTCTGGCATGGACCTCCATCGGCAACATCCTGCTGCTCGACGTGGCCGGAGCGGCCATCGCCTGTACCACGCTGGCTTTCGTCCATATCCCCCGCCCCGCCCCGAGCGGGCTGAAGCCCGACCTGTGGCGCGAATTCCGCGAAGGGCTGTCGGCCATCGGGTCCGTACCCGGACTGGCGTGGTTGTTCACGCTCTCGATCCTCGTGCTCTTCTTCCTCATGCCCGTGGGGGTGATGTTCCCGCTGATGACCTTGCAGCACTTCGGGGGCGGCACGTTCGAGATGAGCCTGATTGAGATCGTCTGGGGCGGCGGTTCGCTGGTGGGCGGCGCGGTGATGAGCCTGCGCCGTTACCGGGTCAACCGCGTCGCACTGATCTGCCTGATGAACGTCGCCGTCGGCCTCTCGTTCGCCCTCTCGGGACTGCTCTCCCCGGCGGCATTCGGCTGGTTCACCGTTCTGACGGCTGCCGAGGGGGTCGCAGGCGGAATCTTCAACGCCTCGTTCCTATCGGTCGTGCAAACCCGCATCGCCCCGGCGGTGCTCGGGCGCGTGCTCTCGATCTACTTCAGCGTCGGACTGCTTCCCTCGGCCATCGGTCTGCTGGGGACGGGCTTTCTGGCCGAGCAGGTAGGACTTACCACGTCGTTCATCCTCTCCGGATCGGTGATCGTGCTGCTCGGACTGGCCGGATTCTTCATCCCGCGCGTGATGGCGCTCGACCGGCAGGACAGCCGGTAGGTTCAACATTCGAGTAAGGGGTGCAGCCTGCGCAGAACGCGAATGTAACCATCCTCTTGAGGACGCAGCCTGGAGAGGAACGCAACCAAGCGGCCCCCCGCCGCCGAGAGGCTGCGGCCCGCCGACCTAAACGGTCGAAAACAGGACGACGCGATTTCAGCCTCCGACATGACGGCCGGAAACGGAACAACGTAAATTTCGGTCCGCCGACCTAAACGGTCGAAAACAGCGCGATACGAATTTCGCTCGTGTGGTTTTAAGAGATACGAACCGTCCATTACGACCATCCGGCGGAATTTCAAAAATATAACCGACGCCCGATACTGTTTTGTCGACCATCTTCCGGAAGAATTTGCTATTTTTGGGGCATGAAATTCCGCACCGAAATTCAGATCGCCCCCTTCGATGTCCGCATCGGTTACGGGAACCGCCTGCTGGCGCTCGGCTCGTGTTTCGCCGAGCATATCGCCGGACGGCTGTCCGCAGCCCGCTTCCGCATCGCAACGAATCCCACCGGCATTCTCTTCAACCCGCTCTCCATCGCCGAAGCGCTCGGCAACTACGCCGCGCGCGTTCCGGTCCGGCGCGATGAACTGCACACGGACGGGGAGGTGTGGTTCCACTACGGCTTCCACGGCGATTTCTCCGCCCTGACCCCGGACGAAGCGCTCCGCCGCATGAACGCCGCCCGGCAGGCCGGAGCCGATGTCCTGTCCGCCGCGGACCGCGTTCTGGTGACTTTCGGCACGGCATGGGCCTTCGAGCGGCAGGGTGCGGTGGTGGCTAACTGCCATAAGCAGCCCGCGGTGGAGTTCCGGCGGCGCAGGCTGGGCGTCGGGGAGATCGTCGACACCTTCGCCGCGCTGCTCGCAGGGCCGCTTGCCGACAAGCAGATCATCCTTTCGGTCAGCCCCGTCCGCCACCTGGGCGACGGTCTGGAGGGCAACGCCCTGTCGAAAGCCGTGCTGCGGCTCGCAGCCGAGGAGCTGGCAGAAACGCACGCGAACATTCACTACTTTCCGGCCTTTGAGATCGTCAACGACGATCTGCGCGACTACCGTTTTTATGCCGACGATCTGGTCCACCCCTCGCCGCAGGCCGTCGCCTACATCTGGGAGAAGTTCGCCGACGCACTCCTCTCCGACGAGACCCGAGCCGTGCTGGGCGAGGTGGAGGCGATCGTGGCGGCCGCCGCACACCGCCCCCGCAACCCGCTGAGCGAGGCCCACCGGGTGTTCTGCCGGCGGCAGCTGGAGCGGATCGCCGCCCTGCGGGGCATCGATTTTGTGGCCGAAACCGCCTATTTCCGCCGATGTCTCGAAATAAATTCGTAAATTTGCGGTCTACGCTTTTTCGCAACATGAAACGCAAACTGCTCCTGTTCGCCATAGCCGCTCTGGCGGCCCTTGCAACCCATGCCGCCGAACCCCGCCTGATCGTGCAGATCGTCGTCGGTTCGATGCGCGCCGAAGACCTCACGCGCTACGCCGACAACTTCGGCGAAGGGGGTTTGCGCCGCCTCACGGAGGGCGGCACGGTCTACACCGACAGCCGTTACGACTACCAGCAGACCACCACCCCCGTCTCGCTGGCGACCCTCTCGACGGGGGCCATGCCCTCGACGCACGGCGTGGTCGGTTCCCGCTGGATGGACTACACCTCCAACCGGACGGTCGAACTGATCGAGGGCGACAATCCCTCCCCGACAAATTTGATCGCGCCGACGCTGGCCGAAACTCTCCTCCAGCACGCCCCCGGCAGCCGCGCCGTGACCATCGCCGCCGAGTCCGTCTCGGCCATCGTGACGGCGGGACGCGGCGGGGCGTGCTTTTGGCTCGACGAGCGGTGCGGCTGGACCACCTCGCCGGCGTATGCCGCCGACGTGCCCGAATGGGTGGCGCGCAGCAACCGCGAGCGCTACAACCTCTCGTACGTGGCCGCCGAGTGGCGCACGCTGCTCGAGCGGGACCGCTACCGCAACACCCGCCACTGGGACATCGCTCTGGCGGGCAAGAACCGCAAGGAAAAAGACTTGACGGGCGCAGGCCGTCTGAAACCCGCCTCCGACTACGAACGGATGCTCTACACTCCGGCGGGCAACACCGCTGTGCTGGGCTTCGCCAAGCAGGCGATCGCGCAGTACCGGCTGGGCGACGATGCCACACCGGACCTGCTGAATGTCTGCCTCGACGCCTCGCGCCGCATCGCCGAGGCGTATGGGCCGGAATCGGTCGAGGCTGAGGATGCGCTCTACCGCCTTGACCGCGACCTGGCGGACTTCCTCACGTTCGTATTCGCGCAGGTGCGCAACGGCGAAGTGCTGGTGGTCTTCACCTCCGACCACGGGACCAGCCCCTCTTTCGACAGCGGTCCGCAGGAGGCCGACCGGTTCAACGGCCGCCAGTTCGAGGTGATCGTCAACGGCTTTCTCAACGTGCGCTACGGCGTGGGCAAGTGGGTGCTGGGCTACGCGGACAAATGCGTGTGGCTCAACCACAACCTGATCTACGAACGGGGACTCGACCTCTCGGACGTGCAGAACGAGGTGGCCATCTTCGCCATGCAGTTCACGGGCGTGTCGCACGCGCTGGCGGCCACGGCCATGCGCACGAGCTACTTCGGCAGCGGCTACGCCCGGCGCATGCAGAACAGCTTCTATCCCCGCCGTTCGGGCGACGTGGTGATCAACCTGATGCCCGGCTGGATCGAGGAGCGCGACCGCTGCGTCTCCGCATCGGGTTCGATGTACGGCTACGACACGCAGGTTCCCCTCGTCTTCTACGGCACGGGCGTGGGTCCGCAGCGCATCGGGCGGCGCGTGGACATGACCGCGGTAGCCCCGACCCTCGCACGGGCCGCGGGCGTGACGGAACCCGCCGCCTCGGACGGCGAGACGCTGCCCGAAATCGTCGATCTGTAAACACACTATCGTTATGGACAAGATACAAGAGGAGATTATCGAAGAGTTCTCCGTATTCGACGACTGGCTCGACAAGTACGACTACCTGATCGGGCTGGCCGAAACGCTGCCGCCCATCGACGCCGCACACCGCACCGAGCAGTACCTGATCCAGGGCTGCCAGTCGCGCGTCTGGGTCGACGCGCGGCTCGACGCGGGCAAGGTCTACTACACGGCCGACAGCGACGCCATAATAACCAAGGGCATCATCGCGTTATTGATACGCGTACTGAACGGCCGCACGCCGCAGGAGATACTCGATACGGAGCTTTACTTCATTGACGCCATCGGCTTGGGAGCCAACCTCTCCCCCACGCGGGCCAACGGGCTGCTGGCAATGATCAAGCAGATGCGGCTCTATGCGCTGGCCTTCGCCAACACGGATAAAAGCAAGCAATAGCATGACACCCGAAGAGATTTTGCAGGTCGAAAAAGAGATCGTCCTGACGCTCAAAAACATATACGATCCGGAAATTCCGGTCAACATCTACGACCTGGGCCTCATTTACGAGATCGACTATACGCCCGACGGCGTGGCCACCATCCGCATGACCCTTACGGCGCCCAACTGCCCGATGGCCGATATGCTCGTCGAGGACGTCAACCAGCAGGTCGGCAAGGTCAAGGGGGTGAAGTCGGTGAACGTCATTCTGACGTTCGACCCCGTATGGGACAAGAGCATGATGTCCGAAGAGGCGCTGCTGGAACTCAACCTCTTCTGAGATGGACGACGCGCTGTCGAAGCGGATGCTCGACCGGCTGCGGGCCGGAGCCGGGGAGTGCGCCTGCGGGGGCTTCCTCGGCGGGCTGGATCCGCTCCGGCGCAGCGAACTCTTCACGGCGCTCGCGTTCGACCGCCTCAGCCGCAAGATGCGCATGGTCGAAACGCTCTATGAGGAGGCCGCCGGCAACTGGAATCAGACCTTTTACCTGCTCTATTTCCGCACCTTGGGCGACAGCCGCAACCAGGAGGCGTTCCTCACGCTCGCCCGCCGCGTACCCTACAAGCACGTGCTGCGCGAGCGGCTCGCGCCCCACGCCGTCGAGGCGATGCTGCTGGGTGCGTCGGGGCTGCTGGAGCTCTACCGGCACGACGTCTATACGCTCGATCTGCGGCGTGCGTTCGAGCACCTCGCGGCCAAATACACCCTCGAACCGATGGAGGCCGAGGCGTGGGATCTGGTCAATATCCGTCCGGCCAACCACCCCGTGCTGCGGCTGGCGCAGGCCGCGGAGTTCTTCGCGCAGGACGAGTTCGTGATGGATCGTGCCATGAACTGCCGCACGGAGGGAGACATCCGGCAGCTCTTCCGCATCGAAGCGCCCGGCTACTGGCATACGCATTATATCCCGGGCGCCGAGGGCGACGAGCGACCCAAGCGGATCGGCAATTTCAAAGCCGACATGATCGGCATCAACCTCGTCGCCGTCCTCCAGTTCGCCTACGGCGGCTATACGGGCAACGAGCGGCTGCGCGACAGTGCCCTGACGCTCCTCGAACGGCTCGCCCCCGAGCAGAACCGCTACATGCGCGCCTGGCACAATGCGTCGGGCCTCGCTCCGGTCAATGCCTTCGAGTCGCAGGCACTCTTGCAGCTCTCCACCGAGTACTGCGCCCGCCGACGCTGCGACGAATGCCCCGTGGGGCGGCGTATCCTGCACGAAGCGGCGAAGGGCGGGCGCTGACATCCGCGTCCGCGGCGGACGCCCCGGATCAAACAGCAGTTTCCGCGCGGATAAAATCCAGCTGTGCGAGCGCTTCGTACTCGGCCCGAATCCGTCGCCTTAGAACTTCGTTGAACCGCTCTACCCGCGGTTGCAGCATCGCCACATCCTCCGCTGTGAAACCATACGCGGCGATTGTCTGCTCCGTCAGTTCGAACGGACGGTTATCGCGCATGCACCTCTCGCAATAATTCTCCAGAAAACGGTCCAGATACTCCTCCAGCATCCGCACGGTCGCTCCCTCCTGCATGTCGATGCAGAGACAATCCGCGTAGTCGTCGGCCCGGTTGCTGTCGATCCGGTCCAGATGTACCGCGAAGCAGATGCCGAACGAATCGTGCGGGTGGAAATCGTCGTAGTGCGTCAGGAACTCCGCCACGGTAAATCGGTTCCGCTCTTCGTCATACTCCCAAATCTTCGGAGCACGGTCCCCCTCGTAGAAACGAAGCAGGTGAAAATTCGCTTTCGGAAGGCCGGACAGGAGGGTGTAAATCGGGTGCGCGAGCCGCTCGGCTTCTGCCAGAAAGGCTTTTAAGGCAACCCTGTCGATACTTTGTTCTGCGGTCATAACGGGAATGATTGGGGTGATGGATAGCGTCCCGTCAAGGCATAAAAAAAGCAAGGGACGCGGATAACATTGACCAGAAGGTATTAGGAGACCCCATCAGAAAATGTACCGCGCCCTTGCAAGTTCCGTCCGTTTCCGAACGGAACAAAACAAGGGCTGGCAACATTTATACCTCTGATAAGAAAAGTTCCTAATTTTTCTGGTGCGGTATAAAGAGTTGCTTGCTCTAAATGTCTTTCGGCTATGCCGAATTATACAAATGCAAAGGTAGCATAATTTTTACTTTTCATTTAATCTTGCTCAAAGATATAATATTTTTCCGAATACTTGAACATGTTCAATTATATTTTTTTTCACCTCTCCTTTTCTTTGTTATATGAGCAAAGCAAGAAAAAAGCAAAGGCGGGATGAAATTTTATTGCGAAATGTAATTCTGCGAGTTAAAGGATTGCGTGAATTGCACCACCACTCTCAGGAAGATTTGAACGCAGGAACGGAAATTGATATTGCCAATCTCGAAACGGGGGCGAATTTTCCAAATCTAACCACTATTTCAATCATCTGTAAATTTTACGGAATTACCCTCGATGAATTTTTTGCTCCAATGAATTATCCCCCGAAAGAGTAATCCGGCGATTCCATGCGGAAAGAGTTTTCTTTCCGCTTTTTCTTTTATTATGGTTAGGTGGGGCGCAGCCTGCGGGGCACGCGATCGAGCGGGCCTCAGCTGCCGAAGCTGCGGCCCGCCGACCCAAAGGTCGAGAAAGGACAACGCGCATTTCGACCGACCTAAAGGTCGAATACAAAACAACGCGGTTTGGTCTCTGACCGAACACTACTTTGCGTTCCGCTTAGACAGGCTGCGCCTCGACAAAATTCAAGCATTCGCTTGATTTTTGCGCTCGCCTTGCACTACTTTGCGTTCCGCTTAGACAGGCTGCGCCTCGACAAAATTCAAGCATTCGCTTGATTTTGCGCTCGTCTTGCACTACTTTGCGTTCCGCTTAGACAGGCTGCGCCTCGGCAAAATTCAAGCATTCGCTTGATTTTGCGCTCGGCTTGCACTATCTTTGTCCTAAGATAACACCCAAACCTATGAAAACAAGCATTGCTATTTCCATGTGTCTGATCACTACCGCCATGACTTCCTGTTGCGGCTCGCAGCAAACCGAAGCGCCCTGGGTT
Organism: Alistipes sp.; assembly: GCF_048465635.1. Lineage (GTDB taxonomy): Bacteria > Bacteroidota > Bacteroidia > Bacteroidales > Rikenellaceae > Alistipes. The sequence goes on along the minus strand of NZ_DBFWLF010000019.1, from coordinate 142,585 downwards.
GTCGACCGTTTCGACGACATCAAGGTGATTCGCTACGAAGTGCCGGGCTTCGAGGCCCTGCCGCTCGAGCAGAAAGAGCTGATCTACTACCTCGCCGAAGCCGCCAAATGCGGCCGCGACATTCTCTTCGACCAGAATTTCAAGTATAATTTGGCCATCCGCCGCACGCTGGAGACCGTCTATGAAAACTATGCGGGCGACCGCACCGCGCCCGAGTGGCAGGCGTTGGAGAAGTACCTCAAGAAGGTTTGGTTCGCCAACGGCATCCACCACCACTACTCCAACGACAAGTTCGTGCCCGAGTTTTCGGAGGGCTATCTGCTCGACGTGATCGAGACCATCCCCGAGGAGCGTTTCGGCGAGCTGAACGCCCTGCGCGGCGAGGTGTGCAAGGCGATCTTCGACCCTGCGCTCTACCGCACGCGGCTGAACCAAAGGGCGGGCGACGACCTGATCGCCACCTCGTCGAGCAACTATTACGAGGGGGTTACGCAGGCCGAAGCCGAGCAGTTCTACGGGGCGATGGCCGCCGCGGATGCGCACAATCCCGAACCGATCTCCTACGGGCTGAACTCGCAGCTGGTCAAGGAGAACGGCGTGTTGAAGGAGCGCGTATGGAAGGTGGGCGGCATGTATTCCCCGGCCATCGAGCGCATCGTCTATTGGCTGGAAAAGGCGCAGGCTGTGGCCGAAGAGCCGCAGCGCTCGACCATCGCCGCACTGGTGAACTACTATAAAACGGGCGATCTGAAGGAGTTCGACCGCTACAATATTCTTTGGGTGAAGGATACCGTTTCGTACGTCGATTTCGTAAACGGTTTCATCGAGGACTACGGCGATCCGCTGGGCCGCAAGGCGTCGTGGGAGTCCAACGTCAATTTCATGGACACGGAGGCGTGCCATCGAACCGAGGTGATCTCGGACAACGCACAGTGGTTCGAGGACCACTCGCCCGTGGCGCCCGAATACCGCAAGAAGCAGGTGCGGGGCGTCTCGGCCAAGGTCATCACGGTGGCCATGCTCGGGGGCGACTGCTACCCGGCAACCCCGATCGGCATCAACCTGCCGAATGCCGACTGGATCCGCAAGGAGTACGGTTCGAAGTCGGTGACCATCGACAACATCACCTATGCCTACGATATGGCGGCCCACGGCAACGGCTTCAATGAGGAGTTCGTGCTGCGCGCCGAGGACCGCGAGCGGATGGATCGATACGGCAAGCTGGCCGACGACCTGCATACCGACCTGCACGAGTGTCTGGGCCACGGTTCGGGCCAGTTGGCTCCGGGCGTGAAGGGCGGCGAGCTGAAGAGCTACGGTTCGACGCTCGAAGAGGCGCGCGCCGACCTGTTCGGACTTTACTACCTGGGCGACGAAAAGCTGGTGGAGCTGGGCCTGATCCCGTCACTCGACGTGGCGAAGGCCGGTTACGCCAAATACATTCTCAATGGCATGATGACCCAGCTGGCGCGCATCGAGCCGGGCAAGAACGTCGAGGAGTCGCACATGCGCAACCGCAAACTGATCTGCGAGTGGTGCTACGAGCACGGCAAGGCCGACAACGTGATCGAGTGGGTGACCGAAAACGGCAAGACCTACGTGGTGGTCAACGACTTCGACAAGCTGCGGGGGCTGTTCGGTGAGCTGCTGCACGAGGTGCAGCGCATCAAGTCGGAGGGCGACTACGAGGCCGGCAAGGCATTGGTGGAACAGTATGCCGTTACGGTCGACCCCGAGCTGCACGCCGAGGTGCGCGACCGCTACTATGCGCTGGGGATCGAGCCTTACGGCGGTTTCGTCAATCCCGAATTCGAACTGGTGGAGCGGGACGGCAAGGTCGTCGATGTGAAGATCACTTACCCGGCCAACTACGTCGAGCAGATGCTGAACTACTCGAAGAATTACTCCTACCTGCCCAACGTCAACTGACGCGCGGCGCAAGGCATGAAAAAAGAGCATCCCGGTAGCGGGGTGCTCTTTTTGTTTTCAATCCCGGGAAACAGGCTCCGGTCCGGTAGATGGTCAATCCGGGGAGACGAGTTTCAGTCCGAAGAGACAGGTTTGATCCCAGGAGACGGGTTCCGGTCCAAGGAAATAGGTTTCAGCTCGGGGAGACGGTTTCGGCCCCGGGAGACGGGTTTCGGTCCAAGGCAATAAATGTCAGTTCGAGGAGACGGGTTCCGGTCCGAAATAAGACGGCTGCAGACGAACGATTGGGCCTCACAGTCGGTCTGTTCCGAGTGCCGGTTGCTCCGCAGCCCCGAATTGCTTTCGGATTTCTGACCCGCTCTTCGGAGCCGGGACGTCCTGCGAATTGCCCGCCGCTTCTGGGCGCGAACTCACGAATCGCCCTCCCAATCAGGGCCTACTCCTCGACCTCCTCGAAGTCCTCCTTGCCGACGCCGCAGAGCGGGCAGGTCCAGTCGTCGGGAATCTCTTCGAACTGCGTTCCGGGGGCGATGCCTCCGTCGGGATCGCCGGTTGCCGGATCGTAGATCCAGCCGCAAACGGTACAACGGTACTTTTTCATGGTTTTGCTTTTTTATAGGATGATACTTGCTTGCTTTCGTGCTGCGATTCACTCGCTTTGGGTCTCCCGGCGCTGATCCTCTTCGCTTTCGGGTTCCTCTTCGTCCTCGTCCTCCGGGGGCCGGTTCCCGCCGGGCGGGGTAAGCTCGGCCACCAGGCGGTCGGCTTCGGTGCACGAGACGTAGAGACGCTCCTCGTAGATGTCGGTGATCTCGACGAAATTCTTCCACTCCGAAGCGTAGAGCCTGACCCGCTCGAACCGTTTCAGGTCGAGGAAGTGGCCGTAGTAGCCGAAGAATCCGCAGACGCTGAACACGGGCAGGAACCACTTCATGCGGCGCGGCTCCACGCGGCGGACCGAGGCGATCTCGTCGCGGCGAATCTCGGTGATATCCAGCAGGCAGCGAATCTCCACCCTCTCGTCCGTGACCACGATCCGGCGGGGGATCGACAGCGCCGCGAGGGCGATAAGTGCCACGATGAACGAGGTGAACCACGCTGAGAGGTAACCCCCTTCATAGAGGAAGTAAAGCCCTACACCCAGCAGCACGAAAATCACCAGATAGATCAGCGTCCAGTAGATCGTGTGGCGGTCGAAATGATATTTGTAGATGCTCGTCATCGCGGGGCTTCTCTCGGAGGGGTTAGGTTGTCTGTTCGGCTCAATTCCGGGTGTCCATTCGGGGGCTTTGCGTTTGTTTCTTTGGGTGTCGTCTGTTCCGGGGTAGCTTCGGGCGCCTATTCAGGCATAATTCCGAGCGTCTGTTCGTGGGTAGCTTCGGACATCCCTGCGTGCGTTTCTTCGAGCAGCTCTTCCGCGCAGCGGGCGGCCAGCAGCGCCTCCGCCACGATGAAATCCTCCTCGGTGGTCAGCTTGATGTTCGTGCGCTCACCCTCCACGAGGCAAATCCTGTGCCCGGCCCGCTCCACCAGGGAGGCATCGTCGGTAAACGCTTCGTCGTATTCGGCCCGGTAGGCGCTCAGCAGCCAGTCGGCGCGGAACGCCTGCGGGGTCTGCACGGCGCGCAAACGGCTGCGGTCGACGATCCGCGTTCCGTCGCCCTCCGTCATGCGGAACGAATCGGCGGGTTCCACCGCCGGGACGACCGCCCCCTGCTCGGCGGCGGCCTCCACCACGCGGCGGATCAGCTCGGATGATGCCAGCGGTCGCACCCCGTCCTGCACGGCGATCAGCTCCGGTTCCGACCGCAGGGCCGCCAGCCCGCTGCGCACCGAATGGAACCGTTGTGCACCGCCCGCGGCGATCGCATGCGGAGCCACGTCGAAGCGGGCCGCGAAGTTCTTCCAAAATTCGGTATAGCGCTCCGGCAGCACGACGACGATCTCCGCGCCGGGCAGCGCCGCGGCGAAAAGGTTGATCGTGCGCGCCAGTACGGGCTGTCCCGCGAGCAGCCGGAACTGCTTGGGAAGCCCCCCGCCGCAGCGCCGTCCGCTGCCTCCCGCCACGATGATAACCGCCGTCTGCCATTCCATAAGCAATTTATTCTGCGGCTGCGTTCTGAGCGACCGTTGCGGGCAATACCAGTGAGTCGAGCTGCGTGATGCGCTCCTCCTCCTTCACCTCGCCGTTCAGTTCGGCCAGGATGCGGCCGCGGACAAATTCGAACAGCTCGCGGTTCTCCGCGGCGATCGGTTCGGCGGGTTCCTGCGGAATCTTCAGCGGGTCGATCGGCTTGCCGTTCTTCCAGACGCGGTAGTCGAGGTGGGGACCCGTCGAAGCGCCCGTCGAGCCGACGTAGCCGATCAGCTGGCCCTGCGACACGCGCGAGCCTTTAGCGATTCCCTTGGCGTAACCGCTCATGTGCATGTAACCCGTCATCAGGTTGCCCGCATGCTTGATCTTGAGCGTGTTGCCGCCGCCTCCGGCCCACCCCTTGAAGGTCACTACGCCGTCGGCAACGGCGTGTACGGGCGTGCCTTTCGGTGCGGCGTAGTCGACGCCTGTATGCGGGCGGTAAACCTTGTAGATCGGGTGTTTGCGGGCATAGGTGAAGCGCGAACTGATGCGCGAATACTTCAGCGGAGCCTTGAGCATCTGTTTTCTGAGGCTCGCCCCGTCGGCCTCCCAGTAGCGGACCTTGCCGCCCTGCCGGAAGGGGATGGCATAATAATCCCGGCCCCCCTGCGTGAAGCGGGCGCCCCAGACGCGGCCGATGCCCGCCGAAACGGTGTCGTCGATGAAGCGCTCGTCGTAGATCACCGTGAAACGGTCGCCCTTCTGGATGCCGAAGAAGTCGACCGTCCACTGGTAGATGTCCTCCAGTTCGGCCGCCAGCGCATAGGGAAGCTCCTCTTCCATGATCGCGCCCCAGAGCGAGGAGTTGATCGTGGCGCTCTTCTTCGTGCGGCGCAGCGTGTAGGGCTTCGTGTCGCGGCGCACGGCCACCGAGTCGTCGCAGAGACTGAACACCACGTAGTCGGTCAGACTGCTCTCGTAGACCAGGTGGTCGAGGTGGGGCGCATAGAGCGAATCTTCGTGGATGAATGCCGTGTACTTGTGTCCCGCGCGGATGTTGCGCAGCGGGAACACCTCCCTGGCGGCGCGGTCCAGCCGGTCGACCGCCGCGGCCGAAACGCCGTAGCGGCCCAGAATCCCGCCCATCGTCTCGCCCGGAGCCACTTCGCCCGTCTCGGTGCGGTAGTCGTCGGCAACGATGCCGTAGAGTATGTCGTGCGGCTCCTCCGCAGGCTCCTCGGCCTGCTCGCGGCTGCCTCCGCATGCCGTCGCGGCCAGCAGCAGGCAGGCGTAAATCGCTAATTTCGGGTTTTTCATAGATGGAAGCAAAAATAGGAAAAAATTGCGGAAAACGGGAATTTTCCCCGCACTTTGTGCGCCCGGCCCGAGATTTGTCGGGTTTTGTTTTGTCGTACCGATATTTATCGTTAATTTTGAAAATCCGTGTGACCAAACCGCAACCAGATGTTGAGATTCCTGCTCGCGCCGGCAGCATTTCTGTATAAGGCGGGGGTGACGTTCCGTCACCGCCTGTTCGACTGGGGCGTGCTCAAGAGCGAGCGTTTCGACATTCCGGTCGTCTGCATCGGCAACATCACCGTCGGCGGCACGGGCAAGACCCCGATGGCCGAGATGGTGATCGCCTACATGTCGCAGATGCACAACGTGGCGCTGCTCTCGCGCGGCTACGGCCGCCGCACGAAGGGTTACCGCGAGGTGATTGAGACGTCGCACTACCGCGACGTGGGCGACGAGCCGCTGCAAATCAAGCTCAAATTCCCCGATACGGTGGTGGCCGTGTGCGAGAAGCGCGCGGAGGGCATCCGCCGCATCTGCGCCGAGCACCCGGAGGTCGATCTGATCGTCTTGGACGACGGATTTCAGCACCGCTATGTCGAGCCGAAGGTCAATATCGTGATGATCGACGCCACGCGCCCCATCCAGCACGACCGCATGCTTCCGGCCGGAACGCTGCGCGACCTGCCCGAAGAGCTGCACCGCGCCCACTACTTTATCGTCACCAAGTGTCCCGAGCGGATGGCCCCCATCGACCGCCGCATCCTGCGCAAGGTGCTGATCCAGGTCGCCTATCAAAAGGTCTATTTCACCCGCTTCGAGAGTTTCATGCCCCAGCCGCTCTATCCCGAAGAGGCGTCGCGCGAGCCGCTGGCCGCCGCGCAGCAGGTCATCGCCCTCTCGGGCATCGGAAATCCGCGTCCGTTCCTCGACACGCTCCGCACGCGGTACGATCTGGTGGCCGAAATGACCCTCGACGATCACCACGTCTACCGCGTCCGCGACCTCAGCCGCATCGGCGCGCTGCTGGCCAAGCACCCCGACGCGGTGGTGGTGACCACTGAGAAGGACGCCGTAAAACTGACCAACCGGGACAAAATCCCGGAGCAAATCCGCATCAAACTGTATTATTTACCGATCAATATTTCATTCATAGAGGATTCGGCAACGGATTTTCTGCAAAGACTCGAAGAAGATGTTAGAGCAAATTAAAAACACTGCCGCCTTCATCCGGCAAAGGATCGGCGATTTCGAACCCGAAGTGGGCATCATCCTCGGTACGGGGCTGGGCGGCTTCGCCGACAAGATCGAGGCCGAAAAGGTAATCGAATACAAGGATATTCCGGGCTTCCCGCGCTCCACCGTGCAGGGCCATGCCGGCCGCATGATCTTCGGAAAGGTCGAAGGACGCCGCGTGGTGGCTATGCAGGGCCGCTTCCACTACTACGAAGGCTATGCCATGACGCAGGTGACGCTGCCCGTGCGCGTGATGGCGCAGCTGGGCATCCGCTGCCTGTTCGTCTCGAACGCCTCGGGCGGCATCAACACCTCGTTCCGCGTGGGCGACCTGATGATTATCACCGACCACATCAACCTGATGCCCAACCCGCTGATCGGTCCCAACATCGAGGAGCTGGGCCCCCGCTTCCCCGACATGCACAACTGCTACGACAAGGCGCTGATCGCCCGCGCGACCGCGATCGCCGAGCGGGAGGGGATCAAGCTCCAGTACGGCGTCTACGTCGGCGGCACGGGTCCCACCTTCGAGACACAGGCCGAGTACCGCTATTTCAAGGCGATCGGAGGCGACGCCGCAGGCATGTCGACGGTGCCGGAGGTGATCGTGGCGCGCCACATGTCGATCCCCGTCTTCGGCGTGTCGGTCATCACCAACTGCGGCCTGTCGGACGAGGCGGGCGACCACGAGGACGTGCAGCTGCAGGGCCGCAGGGCCGGAGCGCGCATGGAGGTGCTCTTCCGCGAAATGATCAAAGAACTTTAGCGATATGGTAAACAAAGTGATTCTGGTGGGCAACGTGGGCATCGACCCCGAAGTGCGCACCACCGAGGGCGGCGTGAAGGTCGCCCGCATCCGCCTGGCCACCACCGAACGGCTGTTCGACCGGCAGGCCAACGAGACCAAGGAACACACCGAATGGCATACGATCACGCTGTGGCGCGGTCTGGCCGACGTGGTGGACCGCTACGTCCGCAAGGGGACGCAGATCTACGTCGAAGGCCGCCTGCGCACGCGCGAGTGGATGGACAAGGACAACAACAAGCGGTACACGACCGAGATTCTGGCCGACGTGATGAACCTGCTGGGCCGCCGTGCGAACAATCCCGCCTCGGACGGAGCGTCGGCTCCGGCGTCGGCTTACGGGACGCCGCAGGCCGCGGCTCCGCGTCCCGCCGCCGCACCCCCGCAGCCTGCCGCCGCAGCGGCTCCGGCCACTCCGGCCGAAGACCCCGACGACCTGCCGTTCTGACGCTGGAGGGCCGGTTGCAGGATCGGCCTTATCTGGTCAGGCTGCTTGCGCATGCAGCGGCATGATCGGCTTGTCGGATCGAAGATACAGCCGCACCTTTCGAGGGGCGGCTGTTCGTTTTACGCTTTCGGTTGCAGACGGATCCGCTCCCACAAGGCGGCGGGTATGAGCCGCCAGAGGAAGACCAGCGCGGCGTAGCGGTCGTCGATGACGATGCGCCGCCGCCCGCTTTCCAAGGCCTGCAATATGGCGCGTGCAACCTTTTCCGGACGCATCCGCATGGGGTAGTCGCCGTGCAGCATGGGGGTGTCGACGAATCCGGGGCGGATGTCCGTGAAGCGGATGCCGAGCCGTTGGGTGCGGGCCAGCTGGGAGAGGGCGTCGAGGTAGGTGCTCTGCATGCGCTTGGTCGCCGAGTAGGCCGGGGCGGGACCCAGACCGCGGGTTCCGGCGATGGAGCTGATGGCGGCGATCCGCCCGCCTCCGTGCGCACGGAAGTAGCCGAACGCCGAGGTGACCAGGCGGACGAATCCCTCGCCGTTGGTTCTTAATGTAGCGAGTTCGATGTCGGGCCGAAGCTCCGTGTTGCGGCTGCCGATACCCGCAGCGTGGAAATAGACGTCCATGCCGCCGAGCCGTTCGATGAGCGCGTCCAACCGCTGCGGGGCGTCGTCGTGCGTGACGTCGAGCGGCTGGATCGCCACCTGCCCGGGCGCTTCGGCCTGCAAGGCGGTGAGTGCTTCGGCGCGGCGTCCGGCGGCTCCCACCGACCACCCTTTGCGGATACATTGGCGGGCCAGTTCGAGCCCCAGCCCGGAAGTGGCTCCGACGATGACGATACGTTTCATAGCGAAATTTTTACCTGCTCAAGATACGAACCGCGGCCCGGATAAGCAAGGGTCCGGATAACGGAAAAGAGCCTGTTGATAGGCTCTTTCCGGTTATTCGATCCCCTTTTTCTGGCTTCGCGTCGGGCGGGCGCGAGCGCGGCGGCGTGAGGCTTCGATCCGCCGGTCGGCAGCGATGCGCGGCAGGGCAAATGTCGGGTGGAGGGGTTTGTTATTTTGCCGCCGGTTCGTCGGGTTCGCAGCGCACGCACGCGATGCCCACCCGCCGCAGGAGGTCCAACCCCTCCTCGGAGCGGTACTCGTCACAGTAGACCACCCGCCGGATGCCGGCCTGGATAATCAGCTTCGAGCACTCGATGCAGGGGGCGGAGGTGATATAGAGCGTCGAGCCGTCGCAGTTGTTGGCCGACTTGGCGACCTTGGTGATGGCGTTGGCCTCGGCGTGGAGCACATAGGCTTTGGTACGTCCCTGTTCGTCCTCGCAGACGTTCTCGAAGCCCGACGGCGTGCCGTTGTAGCCGTCGGAGATGATCATCTTGTCCTTGACGATCAGCGCGCCGACCTTGCGCCGCACGCAGTAGGAGTTCTCGGCCCAGATGCGTGCCATGCGGATGTAGCGCATGTCCAGCTGGCGTTGCTTTTCTTCCTGGTAGGTCATGTCCGAAGTGTGATATTTATTTAACGCGGTTTGGCAAAACTGATTTTCAAGCGTCTGCTGTCGGGTCAGCGGTGGTGGCAAGGCTGCAGCCTGCGGAGGGACGCGAAATGCGGGCCTCCGCTGCCGGAGGCTGCGGCCCGCGCGGCTCAGGGAGCCGCAAAAAACTAACCGGCTGCGCCCTTTCCGATGCGTTATGCCGGGCAGAAGCGGAATCCAGCGAATCTTCCGACCTGCTACAATCGCCCGCTCCGGACAAGGGCTTAAAGCCCCTGCCCGTGGCAGTTCTTGTACTTCTTGCCCGAGCCGCAGGGGCAGGGGTCGTTGCGGCCGATCTTCTTCTCAGCCTGGATGGGCATCGTCCGCTGGCGCTCCTGCTGCCCGGCCTGCGCCGCGGCCTGCATGCGCGAAGCCTGCAGTTTGTTGACGTCGACCTTGGCCCGTTCGCGCTGCTGCTGCCGCTGCACCGCCTCGGCGTTCTGATCCCGCACCGGAATATAGGCTTTGTTGAGGATGGCCAGCACGTCGCGGTTGACCTTGACGAGCATCTTGGAGAACAGCCCGAACGATTCGAACTTGTAGATCAGCAGCGGGTCTTTCTGCTCGTAGGTGGCGTTCTGCACGCTCTGGCGCAGGTCGTCCATCTCGCGCAGATGCTCGCGCCAGGCGTCGTCGATCGAGGTGAACATGACCACCTTGGAGAAGACCTTGTAAATCTCCGCCCCGTCCGTCTCCTTGCATTTGAGCAGGTTGACCGGCACGTTGTAGCCGAGGTGGCCGTCGGTGATCGGGAAGTAGATGTTCGAATCCAGCTGCTCCTTCTTGTCCTCGTAGATGCGCTGCATGACCGGACGCACCGTGTCGGCCACCGCCTTGGCGCGGCGCGCGTAGGTGTCCTTGAGGTCCTTGACGATCCACTCGACCAGCTCGGCGGGTTTGGCGTCGGCGTAGGCCGCGGCGTCGAACGACGGCTCGACGGCCACCTCGCGGATCAGCTCGAAACGGAAATCCTCGAACTCGATGCCGCGGTTGGTCTCGACGAAGTTCTCGGCGAAGTCGTACATGATGTTGTTCAGGTCGATCTCGATCCGCTCGCCGTAGAGGGCGTGGCGGCGGCGCGTGTAGATCACCTCGCGCTGCGAGTTCATCACGTCGTCGTACTCCAACAGACGCTTGCGGATTCCGAAGTTGTTCTCTTCGACCTTCTTCTGGGCGCGTTCGATGGCGCGCGTCATCATTCCGGCCTGGATCACCTCGCCCTCCTTCAGCCCCATGCGGTCCATCATCGAGGCGATGCGGCCCGAGCCGAACAGACGCATCAGGTCGTCCTCGAGCGAGACGAAGAACTGCGACGATCCGGGGTCGCCCTGTCGTCCGGCGCGGCCGCGCAGCTGGCGGTCGACGCGGCGGCTTTCGTGGCGCTCCGTGCCGATGATCGCCAGACCGCCCGCAGTCTTGACCTCGGGCGTGAGTTTGATGTCGGTTCCTCGGCCGGCCATGTTGGTGGCGATGGTCACCTGTCCCGAGCGGCCGGCTTCGGCCACGACCTGAGCCTCCAGCTGATGCTGTTTGGCGTTCAGCACGTTATGCTTGATGCCGCGCAACTTGAGCATGCGGCTCAGCAGCTCCGAAATCTCGACCGACGTCGTACCCACCAGCACCGGACGGCCTTCGCCGACCAGCTTGACGATCTCGTCGATGACGGCGTTGTACTTTTCGCGCTTGGTCTTATAGATCAAATCCTGCCGGTCGTCGCGCACGACGGGACGATTGGTCGGGATGACCACCACGTCCAACTTGTAGATGCTCCAGAACTCCGAAGCCTCCGTCTCGGCCGTACCGGTCATACCGGCCAGCTTGTGGTACATGCGGAAGTAGTTCTGCAGGGTGATGGTGGCGAACGTCTGCGTCGCGGCCTCGACCTTCACGTGCTCCTTGGCCTCGATGGCCTGGTGCAGGCCGTCCGAATAGCGGCGGCCTTCGAGGATACGGCCCGTCTGCTCGTCGACGATCTTCACCTTGTTGTCCATCACCACGTACTCAATGTCCTTTTCGAACATGGCGTAGGCTTTCAGCAGCTGGATCACCGTGTGCACGCGCTCCGACTTGATCGAGTAGTCGTTGATCACCTCGTCGCGCTTCTGCGCGCGCTCCTCGGCCGACAGGCTGCTCTTCTCCAGCTCGGCGACCTCGGCCCCGATGTCGGGCAGTACGAAGAAACCGTCCTCGTTGAAATATTTCGACAGTACCTCGTGCCCCTTGTCGGTCAGCTCCACCGAATTGAGCTTCTCGTCGATGACGAAATAGAGGTCGTCCGTGATCTCCGGCATGCGGCGGTTGTTGTCCTGCATGTAGGTGTTCTCGGTCTTCTGCATCAGCGCCTTGACGCCCTGCTCGGAGAGGAACTTGATCAGCGGCTTGTACTTGGGAAGGCCCTTGTGCGTGCGGTAGAGCTTCACGCCGCCCTCGTCGTTCTTGCCCGCCGCGATCAGCTGGCGCGCCTCGGAGAGCAGCGAGGTGACCAGGTTCTTTTGCAGGTTGTAAAGGTGCTCGATGGCCGGGCGGTACTGCTCGAAGAGCTGGTCGTCGCCCTTGGGCACGGGACCTGAAATGATGAGCGGCGTCCGGGCGTCGTCGATCAACACGGAGTCGACCTCATCGACGATGGCGAAGTGGTGCTTGCGCTGGACGAGGTCCTTGGGCGACGAAGCCATGTTGTCGCGCAGGTAGTCGAAGCCGTACTCGTTGTTCGTACCGAACGTGATGTCGGCCATGTAAGCCTTGCGGCGGGCGTCGGAGTTGGGCTGCGTGTCGTCGATGCAGGCCACCGAAAGTCCGTGGAATTCGTACATCGGACCCATCCACTCCGAGTCGCGCTTGGCCAGGTAGTTGTTGACCGTCACCAGGTGCACGCCCTTCTTAGCCAGGGCGTTGAGGAACACCGGGAGCGTCGCCACGAGGGTCTTTCCCTCACCCGTGGCCATCTCGGCGATCTTGCCCTTGTGCAGAACCACGCCGCCGAAGAGCTGCACGTCGTAGTGGACCATGTCCCACTTCACATCGTTGCCGCCCGCCATCCAGTGGTTCGCGTAGATAGCCTTGTCGCCCTCGATGCGCACGAAATCCTTCGAAGCCGCCAGATCGCGGTCGAAATCGTTGGCCGTCACGACGATCTCTTCGTTCTGCGCGAAGCGGCGCGCCGTGTCCTTCATGATGGCGAACGCCTCGGGCAGCAGTTCGTCGAGCTTCTCCTCGATCTTCTCGTCGATACGCTTGGTGATCTCGTCGATCTCTTTCGAAATCTTCTCCTTCTCCTCGAGGGTGGTTTCGGGCTTTTCGAGCGTGGCTTTCAGCTCGACGATACGCGCCTCGTCCCCGGCGATGAAGTCGGCAATCTGCTGTTTGAGCGATTCGCTGCGGGCGCGCAGCTCGTCGTTCGAGAGTGCCTCGATCGAGGGGTATACGGCTTTGATCTTCTCCAGATAGGGTTCGATCTGCTTGCGGTCCTTGTCGGCTTTGGAGCCGAAGACGGCTTTGATGATACTGGCAACTATATCCATAGTGTTTGTTGTTGTTTCCGGATTCGGTTGTAAATCTTACAAAAGTACATATTTTTCCGCAAAACGCAAAAGGAGGAAGGAAAGTATGCTGAAAGGCGTGTATTGGCAGGGCTGTGCGCGAATGGATTTTCTCTTCAACGGTCGAGCCGGAGAGCGTCATGTTTTTGACCTTCAGGTCAGCGGGCCGCAGCCTCCCCCTGCGGAGGTCCGCTTGTCGCATGCACTCAGGCTGCGTCCAAGAAAGGGGCAGAGTGCCTTTATTATCAAACATTAAAAAAAATGTAAACCCTGTGTTTTAGCGCTCGGAGAGCCGGTAAGACGCAGCCTGCAGCAACAGAAGCAGCAATTCAGTTACGCCGAGGCTAAATTTGCCTCTCTCTTCAACAAACAGGTCGCCATGAAAAAAGCGTGCATCCTTCATGGATGCACGCTTGGCAGACGATCCCGAGGGAATCAGAAATTATAACCCGCACGGATATAGAATACGCCGTTGCGGACCTTGACGCTGCTATCGAACATATCTTTGTTTATGTTCATCAGCCCCAGATCGTACCCCAGGCCGATGCTGTAATGCTCCTTCAGGGCGACGTCCACCCCGAAGCGCAGGCCGAAATCGGAAGTTTTAAGCGCTTTCATTTTTCCATCCCCATCGGTATATTCGGAGAAAAAATCGTAGTTGTCACCCGATTCGTCCTTGATGGCTTCGCCGCCCACCTTCGAATTGCTGAACAGGCCGGCCGCATACCATACTCCCACTTCGGGACGGATCGACACCCACTCGCTCAGGTCGAAATGCCAGCCGACCGTGACGGGCAGCTGCAGGTAGTAGAGGTTGTCCGACGCCTTGACGCCATCGACCTTGGTCTGACCGCCGCGTCCCGTAAAGTCGAGTCCGGCGCTCAGGTAGAGCGGCATGTTCTGCGAAAGAGGAAGCGAATAGGAGAAACCCACCTGGAACTGCGAATGCGAATCGGTCGAAAGATTCACTCCGCCGCCCTTGATGTTTTCGCTCGCGAGGTTCCATCCGACATGCACGTTCCACGCGGATTCGTTCTGCGCCGAGGCGTTCATTCCGAATGCAGCAAGGCCGATCAGAAGTAAGAGCTTTTTCATAGCATTTGTTTTAGATCGCTCCCGGCTCCGCGGAGCGGATTCGTCGGACGGAAATACGGAGCCTCCTTCCTGCGGCACGCGGCCGTTTCCGGGTATTTCCGGGCTAATCGTCGGATAAATATAAATATTTTCCGCTGCCGATCCAACCATTTGCACCCCTTTTCAACGAACCGGCGGAATTTCAGCACCGAATCCGGCGGCGGACCCATGGGACCGCGCAGGACGTTAAGCCGTTCGCTCCGGGTCCGCCGCGGCAGCCGGACGCTTTTTGCGGAAGCGAACGGAACGGACGCTTTTTTTGCTTTTTTCCTTCGTTATGTCTGGGGGAATTTCTACCTTTGCCCCGCAATTCGTTCGATAAGAGATGAAACTATTTACAAGCGTCAAGGAGCTTCGCGCCGAACTGGACCAGGTGGAGCAGCCGGGAATCGGGTTCGTACCGACCATGGGGGCTTTGCATGCGGGCCACCGGTCGCTGGTCGAGCGGGCACGCCGCGAGAACGCCACCGTCGTGGTCAGCGTCTTCGTGAACCCCACCCAGTTCAACGACAAGAACGATCTGAGGCACTACCCCCGCACCCCGGAAGCCGACGCACGGCTGCTCGAAGAGGCAGGTGCGGACTTCGTGCTGATGCCTTCGGTCGAGGAGATATACCCCGCGGAGGACACCCGCGTCTTCGACTTTGGTCCGATCGACAAGGTGATGGAGGGAGCCACGCGTCCCGGTCACTTCAACGGTGTGGCGCAGGTGGTCAGCCGCCTGTTCGACATCGTGCGTCCGGCGCGCGCCTACTTCGGCGAAAAGGACTTCCAGCAGATCGCCGTCATCCGCGAGATGGTGCGCCAGCTGGCGCTGCCCGTCGAGATCGTCGACTGCCCGATCGTCCGCGGCGAGGACGGACTGGCGCTCTCCTCGCGCAATACGCTGCTCGACAAGGAGCACCGCGCCGCTGCCCCGCGCATCTACGCCACGCTGAAAGCCGCCGCCGAACGCTCGCACACGCTCCCGCCCGCCGAGTTGAAGGCATGGGTTCGCTCCGAGATCGAGCGCGGCGGGCTGCTGCGGGTCATCTACTTCCAGCCGGTCCATGCCCGCACGATGCAGGAGGTCGCCGCATGGAGCGACGCCCCGCACATTCAGGGCTGCATCGCCGTGCAGGCCGGAGAGATCCGTTTAATCGATAACATCCGCATCCGATAATGAAATTCCAGATCGAAGTCATCAAATCGAAGATTCACCGGGTGACGGTCACCCAGGCGAACCTCAACTATGTGGGGAGCATCACCATCGACGAAGCGTTGATGGAGGCCGCCAACATGATCGAGGGCGAGAAGGTCCAGATCATGGACATCGACAACGGCGAGCGTTTCGAAACCTACATCATCAAGGGCGAACGCGGCAGCGGCTGCATCTGCCTGAACGGAGCCGCCGCGCGCAAAGTGCAGGTGGGCGACATCGTTATCATCGCCTCCTACGCGCTGATGGATTTCGAGGATGCGAAGCGGTTCCGGCCGTGGGTCATCTTCCCCGACACGGCGACCAACCGGCTCGTCGAATAATCCGACCCGAACATAACGCAATCCGATAAAATCTCCCCGAAAAGGGAGATTTTTTGGTGATATTTCGTATATTTGTCCTATACAATCCCTCTGCGATGGATATTGTCCTTTCGATAGCGGCCTTTCTGCTTGCGATCCTCGGGATCGTCGGCAGCATCGTTCCCGCCCTGCCGGGCGTCGTGCTGAGCTACGCCGGGCTTCTGTGCGCCTACTTCACCTCCTACTCGACGATGAGCGCCGGCTCGCTGTGGCTGTGGCTGGGGATCGTCGTGGCGGTCAGCGCCGCCGACTACTTCCTGCCGGCCTGGATGACACGCCGCTTCGGCGGCTCGCGGGCCGGGGCGATCGGCGCGACGGTGGGCGTCTTCGCCGGATTCTTCCTCTTTCCGCCGCTGGGCATCATCCTGGGTCCCTTCGCCGGAGCCGTTCTGGGCGAGCTGGTCCACGACAAGCAGGACGTGGACAAGGCCCTGCGCGTCGGTTTCGGCTCCTTCATGGCCTTCATCGTCGGCACGGGACTCAAACTCATCGTGTCGCTGGGCATCATCGTCCACGTGGCCGCCGACACCTACCCCGCCGTACGGGAGTGGTTCGCAACTGTTTTCTAAACTCGATAGCGTATGAAGAGACTTCTGTTTTTGGCGGTGATCGTCGCAACGATGCTGACCGCAGCTTGTAGCAAGTACAAGTACGAAACCGTCCCCAACGACCCGCTCAAGACCCGAATCTATACGCTCGACAACGGGCTGAAGGTCTACATGAGCGTCAACAAGGAGACGCCCCGCATCCAGACCTACATCGCCGTGAAGGTCGGCGGCAAGAACGACCCCGCGGAGACCACCGGCCTGGCCCACTACTTCGAACACCTCATGTTCAAGGGCACGCAGCAGTTCGGCACGTCGGACTATGCGGCCGAGAAGCCGATGCTCGATGAGATCGAACAGCTCTTCGAGGTCTACCGCAAGACCACCGACCCGCAGGAGCGCGCAGCGATCTACCACCGCATCGATTCGGTGAGCTACGAAGCGTCGAAGATCGCCATCCCCAACGAGTACGACAAGCTGATGGCCGCCATCGGGGCCAACGGGACCAACGCCTACACCTCGCAGGACATGACCGTCTACGTGGAGGACATCCCCTCGAATCAGATCGACAACTGGGCGAAGATTCAGGCCGACCGCTTCAAGCACCCCGTCATCCGCGGCTTCCATACCGAGCTGGAGACCATCTACGAGGAGAAGAACATGTCGCTCACCCGCGATGCGAGCAAGGTGTACGAAGCCCTCGACGCCGCGCTGTTCCCCCACCACCCCTACGGAACGCAGACCGTGCTGGGTACGCAGGAGCACCTGAAGAACCCCTCGATCACCAACGTCAAGAACTACCACAAGACCTACTACGTGCCCAACAACATGGCCGTCTGCCTCTCGGGCGACTTCGACCCGGACGAGATGGTCGCCACGATCGAGAAGTACTTCGGCGACATGGAGCCCAACCCGAACCTTCCGAAGCTCGAATTCGAGCCGGAGCAGCCGATCACCGAGCCGGTCGTCAAGGAGGTGTGGGGTCTCGAAGCCGAGAACATCACGCTGGGCTGGCGGCTTCCGGGCGCTGCCAACCAGCCGCACGAGGTGGCCGAGATCGCCGGTTCGGTGCTCTTTAACGAACAGGCCGGCCTGATCGACCTCGACCTGAACCAGCAGCAGAAGGTGCTTTCGTGCTACGCCTACTCCTCGCCGCAGCCCGACTACGGGACATTCTTCATCGGAGCGCGCGCCAAGCAGGGACAGTCGCTCGAAGAAGTGCGCGAACTGATCCTCGCTGAAGTGGCCAAACTGCGTGCGGGCGATTTCGACGAACGGCTGGTCGAGGCCTCGGTCAACAACTGGAAGATGTACCTGATGCGCGCGCTCGAGGAGAACAGCAGCCGGGCCGACATGTACGTCTCCTCCTTCATCAACGGCGCTGACTGGGCCGACGACGTCGCGGAGATCGAACGCATGGAGCGGATCACCAAGCAGGACGTGGTGGACTGGGCCAACAAGTACCTCGGTCCGCAGAACTACGCCGTGATCTACAAGCGCCAGGGCAAAGACCCCGACGAACAGAAGATCGCCGCCCCGAAGATCACCCCGATCGTCACCAACCGCGACAACCAGAGCGCGTTCCTGGCGGAGGTGAAGCAGAGCGCAGTGAAGCCCATCGAACCCGTCTTCGTGGATTACCGAAAGGAGATGGCGCAGTTCGAGGCGCAGCCGGGGGTGAATGTACTCTACAAGAAAAACGAGAACAACGACCTCTTCACGCTCATCTACGTCTTCAACACCGGCACGGAGAACGATCCGGCGCTCAACCTGGCGTTCGACTACCTGGGTTACCTCGGGACCGACGCCATGACCGCCGAGCAGATCGCCTCCGAGATGTACGGCATCGCCTGCTCGTTCTCGATGCGCGCCGGCAGCAACCAGTGCTCGGTCACCCTGACGGGTCTTAACGAGAATATGGGCAAGGCCATCGACATGCTCGATGCGCTGATTCTGAACGCAAAGCCCGACGAGGCGATTCTTGCGAACGTCAAGGCCGACCTGATCAAGAGCCGCGCCAACGCCAAGCTCAACCAGCAGCAGTGCTTCGGCGCGCTGCGCCGCTACCTCTTCTACGGCCAGGATTTCATCGCGCGCACCACGCTCACGAACCCCGCGCTGGAGGCGCTGACCTCCGAGCAGCTGCTCACGAAGGTCAAAGGTCTGATGGAGAAGCAGCACGAGGTGCTCTATTACGGTCCGATGAGCGAACAGCAGCTCAAGACCGCGCTTGCCGACCATCACAAGGTCGGCGGCGACCTCCAGCCGCTGGAGAAGAAGTTCAACGTCATGCAGCCTACCGATAAGAACGAAGTGGTTCTGGCTCAGTACGACGCCAAGCAGCTCTACTACGTTCAGTATTCGAACCGGGGCGAGAAGTTCGACGTGAAGAACGACCCGGCGCTGACGATGTACAACGAGTATTTCGGCGGCGGCATGAATTCGGTGGTTTTCCAGGAGATGCGCGAGGCGCGCGGGCTGGCCTACACGGCGTGGACCCTTCTCTCGGACCCCGCATACGCCGACGGCAGCTATATCTACTACGCCTTCATCGCCACGCAGAACGACAAGCTGCAGAAAGCGGTCGAGGCGTTCGACGAGATCATCAACGACATGCCCCGTTCGGAGGCCGCGTTCAACATCGCCAAGGAGGGCATCCTCTCGCGGCTGCGCACCGAGCGCACGACCAAGGACGGCGTGCTGTGGAGCTACCTCAGCCTGCGCGACCTTGGGCTTGACACCGACCGCAACAAGCAGGTCTTCGACGCCGTGCAGACGATGACGCTCGACGACGTGGTGGCCACCCAGCAGCAGTGGGTCAAGGATCGCAAATACGTCTACGGCATCCTGGGCGATATCAACGACATCGACCTCAACTACCTCAAGACGCTCGGCCCGATCCGGACCATCTCGCAGGAGGAGATGTTCGGCTATTAGGCCGCACACAATCCGTCAGCAAACGCGACTGCCATCCCTCGGGAGGCAGTCGCGTTCCGTTGCGGGGTCAGGTCATGAACCGCCTTTCAAAAAATATGGAAAAAACGATCCGTAACCGGCAAATACGCTTCAGATCGAGAGACGGACGCTACACGAGGGTTTTGGCGAAAAAAGCGCAGAAAATAACATTTTCAGCTTATAATCTGTTTTCAAAAGGCATTTCGGGTGATAGGAACGGATTTGGAAAGCATCCGGAAATATTCTAACTTTATCGACCGGGAAGAAGCGCGCATGCAGCCTTTTTCCGGACCGAATATCCACTTAACCCAAAATTCATGAAAAAAATCTTCTCCTTACTGCTTCTCTTCGCAGTAGCCGGGGGCGGTTACTCCTGTTCGGACGACGACCCCGCAGCCGATCCCGATCCCACCCCCGAAGCGCAGCCCGTTCCCGTGGCGCAGCCCGTCTGCATCTCCTCCCAGATCACCGAAACCTCGTTCACGGTGTCGTGGGAAGCGGTCGAGGGCGCCGCCTCCTATGTCTATACCTTGCAGCACAGGAATGCGCACGGCGCCGTCACGCCCATCGTTGCGGAGACCGCGACCGAAAAGCTCACCGTCTCCTTCAACGATCTGAAGGCCGCGACCGAGTACACCTTCCGCATCAAGGCGCTCGGCGACGGCAAAACGACGCTCGACGCGGAATGGAGGGAATACGCCGTGACCACCTCCGCTCCGTCCTACCTCTCGGGACCATGGGTGACGATCGACGAGATAAGCTACCAGAAACACAATTACATGTCCACCTATTGCTACATCAACGTCACGTTCAAGGCCAACGATCTGACCGACAAGTATTATGCAACTGTGATGAACGGGACCTATTTCGACGACGATCCGAGCGATCCCGATTTCGAGCCGAACACCGAAGAGGATTTAAAAGCCTATCTGCTCGCACAGGCTCCCGTGGCCGACAATAAAATCAGAGAACAAAACTATTGGGGCAGAGAGTGCATCATCGCAATAATCGGCGTAGACGCCGAAGGCAATCCCGGAAAGCTCAGCTGGACGAAGATCCGGATTCCGACCAAAAGCGAGTTCGAAGGCGGAAATCCCGACACACAGAGCCAGGCCACGCTGCGCATCCAGCATGTGGTAATCAACTCCGCGGAGCTCGAAGGCGCCCCCGCCGACTGCTTCGCGACCGTCTACCGGTTCGAGGTGGTCGACGGCGCGGCTTCGTTCCGCTACGAAGACGGTTACTACGAGGGCGACTTCGCCAAAAAGGAAGCGTCGTACTGGGTCGACTACTTCTCGTCGATCGCCAACGCCTACGGCGAGGGTTACGACGGCTACTACTCCGGCTGGAAGAGCAGCATGGAGCTGGACGGCGGAACCGAAGGTTATTATTACGACGCCACGTTCTGGGACACCACGATGGCCGGCGAAACGTTCGAACTGCTCTTCCTCGCCTACGACACAGACATCATCCCCGGCGCTCCGGGTTGTTATACGGTAACCCTGCCTGCAGAGCTGCCCGCCATCACGCAGACGTCCGATCCGGCCGCCTACCGCGCCGCCGTGGCGGCTGCCAACCGGATCGCCCGCGAACGGGGGATCGCACCCCGCCGCCGCTGACCCTTCACGCGTGCAAACGAAAAAGAGGACCCTTCCGCGGAAGGGTCCTCTTTTTCGTCTCGCGTCCGGACGCACGGGTCAATAGCGGTAGTGCTCCGCCTTGTAGGGTCCCTCCTGCGGCACGCCGATGTAGTCGGCCTGCTTCTTCGAGAGCTGCGTAAGTTCCACGCCGAGGCTTCCGAGGTGCAGGCGGGCGACCTCCTCGTCGAGGTGCTTCGGCAGGCGGTAGACGCCCACGGCGTGCTTCTTCTGCCACAGCTCCAGCTGGGCGAGGCACTGGTTGGTGAACGAGTTGGACATGACGAACGACGGATGGCCCGTGGCGCAGCCGAGGTTGACCAGACGCCCCTCGGCCAGCACGAAGATCGCGTGCCCGTCGGCGAAGGTATATTTGTCGACCTGGGGTTTGATGGTGGTCTTCACGGCGCCCGACTTTTCGAGGCGCGCCATCTGAATCTCGTTGTCGAAGTGGCCGATGTTGCAGACGATCGCCTGGTCGCGCATCCGCTCCATGTGCTCCAGCGTGATGATGTCGCAGTTACCCGTGCACGTCACGTAGATGTTGCCCTCGGCAAGGGCGCTCTCGACGGTCTTGACCTCGAAGCCCTCCATCGCGGCCTGCAGGGCGCAGATGGGGTCGATCTCGGTGACGATCACCCGCGCCCCGTACGAACGCATGGAGCGTGCGCACCCCTTGCCCACGTCGCCGTAGCCGCAGACGACCACCACCTTGCCGGCGATCATCACGTCGGTGGCGCGCTTGATGCCGTCGGCCAGCGACTCGCGGCAGCCGTAGAGGTTGTCGAACTTCGACTTGGTGCACGAGTCGTTGACGTTGATGGCCGGGACGAGCAGTTCGCCCGCCTCCTGCATCTGGTAGAGGCGGTGTACGCCCGTAGTGGTCTCCTCGCTCACGCCGCGCCACTCGGCCACCGTGCGATGCCACTTTTCGGGGTCCTCGGCCAGAATCCGCTTCAAGGTGTCGAGAATCACCTCCTCCTCGTAGGACGAGGGGGCGTAATCGAGCGCCGAAGCGTCGTTCTCGGCCTTGAATCCTTTGTGGATCAGCAGCGTGGCGTCGCCGCCGTCGTCCACAATCAGCTGCGGGCCCCTGCCGCCGGGAAACGAGAGCGCCATGGCGGTGCACCACCAGTATTCGGGCAGCGTCTCGCCCTTCCAGGCGAAGACGGGAACCCCGGCAGCGGCGATGGCCGCGGCGGCGTGGTCCTGCGTGGAGAAGATGTTGCACGAGCACCAGCGCACGTCCGCGCCCAGCTCGACGAGCGTCTCGATGAGCACGGCCGTCTGGATGGTCATGTGCAGCGAGCCCATCACTCGCACGCCGCGCAGCGGTTTCTTCGGGCCGTACTGACGGCGGACGGCCATCAGGCCCGGCATTTCATGTTCGGAGACCTCGATCTCCCGGCGTCCCCACTCGGCCAGCGACATGTCGGCGACCTTGTAGGGAATGGTTGTGTCTAAATACATGGGTTATTTCATTTTAAGAATCTGTTCCTTGTCCCGGGCGATCTGCTCGCGCAGCGCCTCGACGGAGGGGAAGGTGCGCTCGCTGCGGATCCGTTCGAGCAGTTCGACCCTTAGCCTGCGCCCGTACAGCGAACCCTCGAAGCCGAACAGGTGGGTCTCCAGCCGCCGCTGCGTGCCGCCCACCGAGGGGTTGCGCCCCAGGTTGGACATCCCCTCGTAAACAGCGCCGTCCACCACGGCCCGCGAGCGGTATACGCCGTCCTCGGCGCACATGTCGTCCGGCACGGGCAGGTTGGCCGTCGGGAAGCCCAGTTCGCGGCCCAGCCGGCGTCCGTGCTCCACAACGCCCTCGATCGTCCTCGGCGCGGTCATATCTTTTCGGTGAGTTTGCGCACCAGCCGGAACTGCGAGAAGAACTCTTTGGCAAAGACGCGCAGCACGGTGTAGGAGGGGATGGCCAGCAGCATGCCCAGAATGCCCGCCAGCGACCCGGCGATGAGGATCACCAGGAAGATTTCGAGCGGATGGGCCTTGACCCGCTCCGAGTAGAGCGTCGGTTGCAGCACGAAGTCGTCCAGCCCCTTGAGGATCAGCAGCGAGCCGGCGATCACGAAAGCCGTATGCCCCACGGTCATCCCCTCGATCGGGGTTACGATGCCCATAAAGACCGCAATCACTCCCCCGATAAAGGGCCCGGCGTAGGGCACGACGTTCATCACGCCCATAACCAGCCCGATGAAGCAGGCGTCCGACGCCTTCATGCCGAAGGCCATCATCGTCAGCAGCACGGCGATCATCAGCAGCAGGCTCTCGGTCAGAATGCCCGAGAAATAGCGCGACAGCAGCACCGTGATCGAGTCGAGCGCACGGGTGATGTTGTCGTGGTAGCGGTCGGGGAACATGGCCGCGACCATCGCATAGAACAACCCCTCGTCGCGCAGGAAGAAGAAGGTGATGAACGAAATGGAGAGGATGGCGATCACCGAGGAGAGCACCACCCCGACGATCGAGGAAAAGACCTTGTTGACCGCCTCGGCGTCGATCAGCTGCCGGAGCGCCGCCGCCAGCGATTCGGAGAGCGAATAATCGCTCTCGGGAATGGAGAAAAACTCGTAGAGGTAGGCCTGCACCCGGGCGACGGGCTGCTCGATCGAAGCGACGACCGACTGCAGGTCGAGCGTCGAGAGCTGGTAGACCTTGTTGAATACCAAAGGCACAAAGAGCGAACACAGCGTGGCGGCGACCACCCAGATCGCCGCCAGCGTCACCAGCGCGGCCAGCGAGCGGGGCACGCGCCAGCCCCGGATATGCACCTTGGAAAGCCGCCGCACCAGCGGATTGCCCACCACGGCCAAGACGGCCGAGACGAGTATGTAGACGACGATCGACGAGAAGTACCAGACCACGAAGAGGACGGCGGCGGCCACCGCCGCTCCCGCGATGAATTTGAGAAAGGTTTGAGGGGTCGTCGTCATGGCTTAGGCCCCTTATTTCCTAAGCCGGGCGATGGGCGTCTGCGAGCCGACGACCGGATCGCCGATCTCGACCAGCAATTCGCTGCCCTTCGGCACGAGCACGTCGACGCGCGACCCGAACTTGATGAATCCGCAGACGCTGTTCTGCTCGACGGGTTCCCCGACCTTCATGTACGACACGATGCGGCGGGCGATCAGCCCCGCGATCTGCCGGAAGAGCACCCGGCGCCCCGTAGGCAGTTTCACCACGGTGGTCGTGCGTTCGTTCTCGGTCGACGATTTGGGATGCCACGCCACCAGGAAGCGGCCCGGGTGGTACTTGAAGTATTCCACCACGCCTCCGACCGGAACCCAGTTCATATGGACGTTGGTCACCGACATGAAGATCGAAATCTGCAGCATCTCCTCCTCGAGGTACTCCTTTTCGGGAACCACCTCGGTCACCACAACCCGCCCGTCGCAGGGCGAAAAGACCAGATCGGCGTCGTGGATGCGCACGCGGCGCGGCTCGCGGAAGAACGCCACGATGAAGAACCAGAAGAGCACCAGCAGCAGGGCGCTCACCCACATCAGGGAAATGCTCGAATGGCTGACCAGCAGGTGATAGATCAGCCACCAGATCAAGAGGCAGACGGCGCCCGTGATGCCGATGATCTTGTAGCCTTCCTTATTTATTCTCATAACACGGTTAGGTTTGCAGTTACATCACGAAAAGCATATAGACGAAGACGAACGGTGCGGAGAGCAGCATGGCGTCGAAACGGTCCAGCACACCCCCGTGGCCGGGGATCAGCGCCCCGGAGTCCTTGACCCCGGCGGCCCGCTTGAACATCGATTCCGCCAGATCGCCCGCCACGCCCGCGACGGAGGCCACCAGCGCCAGTCCGGCCCAGGCCCAGAGGCTCGCGCCCAGCAGGTGTCCGGCCAACAGGCCCATGCCCACGGCTCCGGCCAGCCCGCCGAAGAATCCCTCCCACGACTTCTTGGGCGAGAGGCGCTCGAAGAGGCGGTGCCGCCCGAGGCTCATGCCCACCAGGTAGGCGAAAACGTCGTTGGCCCAGATGATGAAGACGTAGCCGAACATGACCCGCGGCTCCCACTGCTCGGTGGCGATGATGGGAAAATAGGCCATCAAAGAGAAAGGCAAAGCCACGTAGAAGACGCCCATGAGCGTCACGCCGATGTCGGCCGCAGGGTTCTCCCGCCTGCGCCACAGTTCGCAGACGAACATGACGGGGAAGAGCAGTAGCAGGAACGCCATCCCGGCGGCGAAGATGCCGCGTGCGCCGCCCAGTATCTCGATGTCGTCGGAGATAAAGGCGAAGTTCAGTGCGAAGAGCACCAGGCCGGCCACCAGGCCGATCACCCGCTGAGGGGCGTTGCCCCGCTTCGCGGCCAGCGCGTAAAATTCGAGCATGCCGCCCACGGTCAGCGCTGCGAGCAGCACGCCGAAACTCCACTGCGACCAGGCGATGGCTCCCAGCATCACCGCCGCGAGCACCGCGCCGCTCAGGGTACGCACCGCGAGGTTGTTCATTTTATCATTCATCACTTTTCAAAGTCGGGTTAGTAAGCATCAGGTCTATTTCTCGGGTGCGGAGGCCGCCGCGACGGGCTTCTCCTCCCTCTCCTCCGGTTCGTTCCGGTCCGCGGCGCTCTTCTCATCCGGCGCCGGGGAGGGAGCGTCATCCCCGGACTGCGCGGCGCTTTCGCTCTTCGCGCTTCCGGCCGCGGATTTGCGCCGCCGGCTGCGGGAATGCTCCGCCTCCTGGGCGGAGTGTTTGGCGTCCGCGGCAACGTCCGCCCCGGCGTCGGCTCTGGCCTTCGCTTCGGCCTCGCGGCGTTCGCGTTCGATGTCTTTCTGCCGTTTGCCGAAGATACGCTCGACATCCTCCGTGAAGACCACCTCGCGTTCGAGCAGCAGTTCGGCCAGCTCTTTCAGCCCGTCGGCGTGCGTGCGCAGCACCTCTTCGGCCATCGCATAGGCCCGCTCGACGACCTTCTTGGCCTCGGCATCGATCTGCTGCGCGGTCAGCTCCGAATAGGGCTTGGTCAGCGCCATGTCGCTCTGTCCGGTCGAGTCGTAGAAACTCAGGTTACCCACCTCTTCGCTCATACCGTAGTAGGCCACCATCGCATAAGCCTGCTTGGTGACCCGTTCCAGGTCGTTGAGCGCCCCGGTGGAGACGTGTCCGAACGTGAGCTGCTCCGAGACGCGGCCGCCGAGTGTAGCGGCCAGCTCGTCCATCATCTGCTCGCGCGTGGTAATCTGGCGCTCCTCGGGCAGATACCACGCCGCACCGAGCGCCTTGCCGCGGGGAATGATCGTCACCTTGATCAGCGGGCTGGCGTTCTCCAGAATCCAGCTCACGGTGGCGTGCCCCGCCTCGTGGAAGGCGATCACGCGCTTCTCCTCGTCGGTGATGATCTTGTTCTTGCGCTCCAGACCGCCGATGATGCGGTCGATGGCCGAAAGGAAGTCCTCCTTCGAAACGAATTTCTTGTTGTGGCGCGCTGCGATCAGCGCCGCCTCGTTGCAGACATTGGCGATGTCGGCTCCCGAGAATCCGGGGGTTTGACGCGCCAGGAACGAGCGGTCGAGCTGGGGATCGAGCTTCAGCGGCCGCAGATGGACATCGAAAATCTCCTCGCGCTCCTTCACGTCGGGCAGTCCGACCTCGATCTGCCGGTCGAAACGGCCGGCGCGCATGAGCGCCTTGTCCAAGATGTCGGCCCGGTTGGTGGCTGCCAGCACGATGACGCCCGTATTGGTCTGGAAGCCGTCCATCTCGGTAAGCAGCTGGTTGAGCGTGTTTTCCCGCTCGTCGTTGCCCGAGAATCCGGCGTTCTTGCCGCGGGCGCGGCCGATGGCGTCGATCTCGTCGATGAAGACGATGCAGGGCGCCTTCTGCTTGGCCTGCTCGAAGAGGTCCCTGACGCGCGAAGCGCCCACGCCGACGAACATCTCGACGAAATCGGAACCCGAAATGGAGAGGAACGGCACGTTGGCCTCGCCCGCCACGGCCTTCGCCAGCAGCGTCTTACCCGTTCCCGGAGGGCCTACCAGCAGCGCTCCTTTCGGAATCTTCGCACCCAGTTCCTTGTATTTGTCCGACTTTTTGAGGAAGTCGACGATCTCCATGATCTCGACCTTGGCCTCCTCCAGTCCGGCCACGTCCTTGAAGGTGATCCGCTTGGCGTTGTCCTTGTCGAATACCTGCGCCTTGGCCTTGCCCACGTTCATGATGCCGCCGCCCGCGCCGCCGCTGCCGCGCGACATGGAGCGCATCACGAAGAACCAGACGCCCAGCAGCAGGACCCACGGAATCAACGTTCCGACCCAGTTGACCCAGCCGTTCTCCCGGTTCTCGTAGATTACCGGAACGTCGTGGCCCGACTGCTCTTCGGCGGCACGCAGGTCCTCGCGGAACGAGTCGACCGAACCGATGGTGAACGTCAGCTGCACGCCCGTCTCGGGCATGCGGCGGAACCGTTTTTCGAGCGAATCGCGCCGGTACTTCTCGCTGGCCTGCTTCGTCAGGAAGACCTGCGCCTGGTTGGGCAGGATCACCTGTATCTTCTCCACGTCGCCCTCCTGGACCATCCGTTCGACCGTGTTCCAGTCGCTGGGAACGGGCGCTTCGTTGACATCGCCGAAAATATACCAGCCCAGGATGATCGCACCGATCAGCCCCCACACCCACATGAGCGAGGGACGCGGCATGTTCATGTTCATCCGACCGTTATTCTTTCTGTTGCCTTGCTGTGCCATATTATTCTTCGTATTCGTAACGCGTCATCGGGGCGTCGGCCCACAGCTCCTCCAGTTTGTAGAAGCCGCGCAGGTCGGTCTGGAAGATGTGCACCACCACCTCGACGTAGTCCATGGCGATCCAGAGCGCATTCTGCTGCCCCTCGATGCGCCACACCTTCTCGCCCAGCGTTTCGAGCACCTTCTCCTCGACAGACGCGGCGATGGCCGCCACCTGCGTGGTGGAATCGGCGTTGCACACCACGAACCGCGAGCAGATCGCCCCGTCGAATCCCGAGAGGTCCAACGATACAATATCCTTACCTTTTTTATCTTCAATCGCGCTGACGATCGTTTCGATCAGTTTGTCCATAAATTTCAATGCGTGTCTATAACCTTGCAAAGGTACGAAAAGAGAATGAGATTTGAAAATTAAGCCTTAAGATTTTAGGCGAAATCGGAGCACGGCACGCGCTCCGGCGGATTTCCGGCGGTAACTCCCGCCCGAGAAAATCGGGTGATGCGACAGCGGCCGCGCAGCGGCCGGTCGGGAGGCAGAGAACGGCACGGACGGCAGATGCGGCAACGGTCCGACGGGAGCAAAAGGCGTCGGCGGCCTGCGCAGCGGCCGGGCGGGAGGCAGAGAGCGGCACGGACGGCAGAAAAACAGGAAGGATTACGGCACGGCGGAAAGCTCGGGCGGCAACTCCGGCCAGACGGAAACAGCAAGAAACGGCAATGGCCCGGCGGAACTCCCGCCGTACCACCCCGTTAACGGTTACAGGTCAATGCTTCACCGCGTCCAGACTGGCGAGGATGGTGTCGGTCAGGGCGCGGATGATCGAATTCTTGACGTAGGTGCGGCGCACGGCCACGGCGATCTTGCGCGAGGTGGCCCCCTTGGCCAGCGTCTTTACGCGGTCGCGGCGGTCCTGCGGGATATATTCCACGGCCATCTCGGGGATGATCGTCAGGCATTGCGTGCAGTCGACGATGCGCATCAGCGTGTCGAGCGAACCCGACTCGAAGGAGTAGTGCGACGGCATGCCGCGCCGCGCCTGGCACAGTTCGATGATCTGGTCGCGCATGCAGTTGCCCGGGCTGAGGATCACCAGGTCCTTCAGGTCGATCTCCTCGATGCGGATGTTCTGCCGCTCGTACAACGGATTTTCGGGCGAGACGTAGGCGAAGAAGCGGTCGTTGAACAGCTCCTGCTCCAGAATGCCGTCGCCGCACGTTCCGCTGGCCACCAGCGCCGCGTCGATGCGGTCCTTCTTCAGCGCCTCGACGATGTCGGAGGTGATCATCTCCGAAATCTCCAGCTCGACCTTCGGGAAGTCGCGCACGAACGAGGGGATGAACTTGTGGAGCAGGTAGGGCGCGATGGTCGGTATGACCCCCAGCCGCAGCTTGCCCGCGGTTTCGCCCTTCAGTTCGGCCACCGCCTCCTTGATGTAGTTGTACGCCTTGATCGTCTCGCGGGCCTGCTCCAACACCACTTCGCCCGCCTCGGTGGGGATGACGGGTTTCTTCGAGCGGTCGAGCAGCACCACTCCCAGCTCCTCTTCGAGCGCCTTGACCTGCATACTCAGCGAGGGCTGCGTCACGAAACAGTGTTCGGCGGCCAGCGAGAAGCTGCCGCAGTTGGCCACCGACAGAAGGTATTCGAGTTGGATTATAGTCATAGCAGCGGATTATTTCACAAAACAAAAATATAAAAAAAATCTATATCCGGCAACTTTTTTAGGTCGCTGTCGCAGATTTTCGTATGTTTGCCGAAACTACGGGGATTTCAGCGGGATTCGGCCGCACGGCTTCGGCGCCGCGCGGGTGCTTCGCGCTCTCCGCACCAAACCACAGACACGCGAAATGGGAAAAATCATCCTCACCGGCGACCGTCCCACGGGCCGGCTCCATCTGGGCCACTACGTGGGTTCGCTGCGCCGCCGCGTCGAATTGCAGGAGTCGGGCGCATTCGAACGCATATTCATCATGATCGCCGATGCGCAGGCGCTCACCGACAACGCCGACAACCCCGAGAAGGTGCGGCAGAACATCATCGAGGTGGCGCTGGACTATCTCTCGGCTGGGCTGGACCCCGAAAAATCGACGCTCTTCATCCAGTCGCAGGTTCCCGAGCTGTGCGAGCTGGCTTTCTATTACATGAATCTGGTGACCGTTCAGCGCCTCCAGCGCAACCCGACGGTCAAGGCCGAGATCACGCTGCGCGGCTTTGCGGAGAGTGCCGTCGAGGGCGACACGCAGCAGCGGCAGGGCATTCCGGTCGGCTTCTTCACCTACCCTGTCAGCCAGGCGTCGGACATCACGGCGTTCAAGGCGACGACCGTTCCGGCGGGCGAGGATCAGGAGCCGATGATCGAACAGACGCGCGAGATCGTCCACAAGTTCAACACCGTCTACGGCCCGGTGCTGGTCGAGCCGGAGATCCTGCTTCCCGACAACGCGGCCTGCCTGCGTCTGCCGGGAACCGACGGCAAGGCCAAAATGTCCAAGTCGCTGGGCAACTGCATCTACCTTTCAGACACGGCCGACGAGGTGAAGAAGAAGGTGATGGGCATGTACACCGATCCCGACCACCTTAGGGTCGAGGACCCGGGCAAGGTCGAGGGCAACACGGTCTTCACCTACCTCGACGCCTTCTGCCGGCCGGAGCACTTCGCGGCCTACCTGCCCGAATATGCCTCCCTCGATGAGCTGAAGGCCCACTACCGCCGCGGGGGACTGGGCGACGTGAAGGTCAAGCGGCTGCTGATCGCCGTGCTGAACGAGACGCTCGATCCGATCCGCGCCCGCCGCAAGCACTACGAAGGCCGCATCCGCGAGGTGTACGACATTCTGCGCCGCGGCTCGGAAGAGGCCCGCAAAACCGCCGCCGGAACGCTCGACGAGGTGCGTGCTGCCATGAAGATCAACTACTTCACCGACGAGGCGCTCATCGAGGAGCAGGCCCGCGCCTACGCCGCCAAACAGTAGCATCCGCGTGTTCCCCGCCGACTCCATACCCCGCATGCTGCGCACCGACCGCATCTACCGCGTGTTCCTGCGCCTGACGCGCCGCATGAGCAACAGCCAGATGCTGATGCTCCTGGCCGTGGTGGTCGGGGTGCTGGCCGGGCTGGGGACGTGGCTGTTCGAAATTCTGCTCCACTTCATCAAGCAGGGGCTGATCAGCTGGTTCCCCGTCGACAGCGCCCACTTCCTCTTCCTGATCTACCCGGCGGTGGGTATCATCCTGGCGACGCTTTTCGTCAAATACATCGTGCGCGACAACATCTCCGAAGGGGTCACGCGCGTGCTTTACGCTATGTCGCGGCGCGATTCGCGCATCGCGCGCCACAACTGCTGGACCTCGATCGTGGGCGGCGCGACGACCATCGGATTCGGCGGATCGGTCGGTCCCGAGGCCCCGATCGTGCTCACGGGAGCGGCCATCGGCTCGAACGTCGGACGGCTGGCGCGGCTCAACTACAAGCACACCACCCTGCTGCTCTGCTGCGGCGCCGGCGCCGCGCTGGCGGCCATCTTCAAGGCCCCGATCACGGGCGTGGTCTTCGTGCTGGAGATTCTGATGCTCGACATCACCGCCGGATCGGTCATTCCGCTGCTGATCGCCTCAATCACCGCTACCACGATCGCCTTCATGCTGCGCGGCTTCGATCCGATTCTGGCCGTCACGCTGGCGCCGGCGGATGCGTTCGAATTGTGGCAGATTCCGCTGTTCATCCTCTTGGGCTGCCTGTGCGGGCTGATGGCGTGGTACTTCACCTCGATGAACCAGCGCATCGGGGCGCTCTTCAAGCGGGTCGACAGCCAGTACCGCAAGTGGCTGCTGGGCGGCGCGGTGCTGGGCATTCTGATCTTCATCTTCCCGCCCCTCTACGGCGAGGGTTACGAGGGGTTCATGACCCTCATGCACGGACAGGCCGAAAAGCTGTTCGACAACTCGCTCTTCTACCGTTTCCGCGACATCGACTGGGTGGTCATCCTCTTCGTCATCGCCACCATGTTCTTCAAGGTGATCGCCATGGCTTCGACCAACGCCGCGGGCGGCGTGGGCGGAACGTTCGCCCCCTCGCTGTTCGTCGGGGCATTCACCGGAGCGACCCTGGCGCTGATCTGCAACGCCCTGTTCGACTGGGACGTGTCGATCGTCTCGTTCACGTTGGTGGGCATGGCCGGGGTCATGTCGGGGGTGATGAACGCCCCCCTCACGTCGATCTTCCTGATCGCCGAACTCTCGAACGGCTACGGACTTTTCATCCCGCTGATGATCACGGCCTGCATCGCGTTCGCCGTGGACTACTACCTCGATCCCGACTCGATCTACACCAAGCAGCTCCGCCGCCGGGGCGAACTGCTGACCCACGACAAGGACCAGTCGGTGTTCGTCTTTCTGCAGCTGGAGAACCTGATGGAGACCGACTTTCTGCGCATCAAGGAGAACATGACGCTGGGCGACATCGTGCACATCATCTCCACGGCGCGCCGCAACATCTTCCCCGTGATCGACAACTTCGGCCGTCTGCTGGGCGTGGTGCAGCTGGACGACCTGCGCGAGGACATGTTCAAGCACGAAAAGTACGGCACGCCGATCTCGCAGTACATGATTCCGCCGCCCGACAAAATTCTCGAACACGAGTCGATCCAGAGCGTGATGGAGAAGTTCGAGGACAAGCATACGTGGATGCTGCCCGTGGTGGACAAGCAGGGGCACTACCTGGGATTTATCTCCAAGTCGCGCATACTGAATGCGTACCGGGAGCAGTTGGTAAAAATACAACAATGATTGTTGGATTTTAACCAATTGCTCCATGGATTCCCCTACCCGGAAAGTCGCTGCGCTTTCTACGGTTTCGGCCGCGGCCTTTGGCCGCGTTTACAACTGCGGGCAACAGGCGAGTGCAATCGCTTGCGAATTGCCGAGCCGCCACAGCAGTCACAGCGCGCGGTTGTCGCGTTAGCGACGCGCCGTAAATCTGACCCCACCCCAACCCCTCCCTCGGGAGGGGCTGATCCTTCGGACAACGAATCTTACTCCCAAATATGACCTTAGACAATCCCTTCCCCTGGGCCGATGAACTCGACTGCGCCGTTACGGTGTGCGACACCGAGGGCGTGGTGCTCTATCAGAACGACCGCTCGCGCGAAGTGAACGGCGACGTGCAGGGCCGATCGCTGCTTCCCTGCCACAACGAGCGTTCGCGCGCGATCATCCGCCGCCTCGCGGAGGAGGGCGGAAAGAATGTCTACACCATCGAAAAGCGGGGCGTGAAGAAACTGATCTACCAAACTGTGTGGCGCGCAGACGGCACGATCCGCGGGCTGGTCGAATTTTCGCTGGAGCTGCCCGACCAGCTGCCGCACTACGTGCGCAGCTGACGCCCGACCGACAAACAGCGGGGACGGAACCCGGTCGGTTCCGTCCCCGCTTTCTTCATCCGCTCCGGGAAGCTATTCGCGCAGCCACTCCGTGCCTTTCGAGCAGGCGGCGAAGACCGTCGCGCGGTCCCGGAATCCGGCCTCGTACTCCGCCTGCGTCAGGCGATAGCTGCCCGCCAGGCGTTTCGACAGATCGAGCGACGCCCCTGCGGCATCCGTCGAGCCGTACTCCTTCCAGCCGTTCACGGCGTCGGCCGCTGCGGGCGACATGGGCGCGAGCCAGCCTGCGGCGGCGACGTGCGTCCCCATCCGGCAGTTGACATAGGTCACATTATCCGAGGTGGCCGTGCCGCCCGTGCGGGCGAGGTAGACCTCCTTCGAATTGGCCCCGGCGGCTTTGGTCAGCGAGCAGTCGATAAAGACGAATCCCCTCTTGCCCGCGGCGCAGCGGGCCTGCACGATATAGCCGCCGTTGACGGAGCGAATCTCGCACTTTTCGAACAGCGCCGTATCCACGCCGCCCCAGATGAAGTCGACATCGCCCGCAACGAGGCAGTCGCAGAACCAGCAGTAGCCTTTCAGGTTGAACGTATCCTGCGCGCTGAGAATGTCGCAGCCGACGAAGACGAGGCGTCCCGTGCCCGTATTGTCGTTGAAGTAGAGCGCCTCGGCCTGTGAGCCGGAGCCGTGCGTGTTCTCGAGGGTGAGGTTCTCGATGCGCAGCAGGTCGCAGTTCTCGACCAGCATCACCCCGCGGCCGCCCGACTTCTGGATCGGCTGCCCGAGCGCGGGCAGGCTTGATACGCTGCTGCCCACGCCCGTGGCGAGCGCCTCGCAGTTGTCGTAGCGGATGACGGTTCCCGTGCGGCTCTCGCCGCGCAGCGTGACGTTGTTGTTATAGCGCATGAAGAGCTGCTCTTCGTAGATGCCGTTCTTCACCGTGACGGTCACCGCCGCATCGCGGCCGCAGTCGTAGGCATAGTCGAGTGCGGCCTGCACGGTGCGGAAGTCCGCGCCGCGCTCGCCCACCGTCACCGACGTGCCCGACGGAGCCGCCTTGGTCGTAAAGGTCCACTCCGAAGCGGCGATGCCGTCGAACGCTTCGGCCACGATCGCCTCCTTGTCGACGGTCACGTAATAGGAGGCGTTGTAGTCCAGCACGGCATAGTGCGGCTTGATCGTCACACGGCGGCCCTCGATGCGCACCGGATCGTAGTTGACGATGCGGTAGGCGCCCAGCTTGCGCGAACCGATGGCGTCCATCGCCGTAGTGTAGAGCGAAGTGTTCACCAGCTGCGTACGCTCGGCAGCCACGTCCTTAAGGTCGATCTCATCGACCTGCTTCCCGGCTGCGGTGTAGATGCGGATCTTTCCCGACGTGCCGAGCGAAGGCGCAGCGCTCTTGAATTCGAGCGTCAGGCAGGCGTCCCGGTAAGCGCCCGCACCCGTGGGCAAGGCGGTATAGGAGCTTTCGACGGATGGATTGGGGTTGGGGGTCGGCGTCGGATTCGGCTGCGGGGCGGGATCGTCCGAGTCGCTGCTGCTGCAAGCCGCAAAGAGTGCCGCGGCAAGGGGAATCATCCAAAGTTTCATTCGTTTCATACGCGTTTCCGGGTTGGTTTTACGTCGGCAAAATTACCGTTCCCGCCGCTGCGGGACGGGGAAATTTTATTGAATATCGCGGAATTTCTGCCGGACGGCGATTTTTTTTGTCGCGTTTACTTGCATAAATGTAAATTATACTTTACATTTGTAGTGCCGACGGGAGCCGTGCGCACCTCCGACAGTCGGCCAAAACCGCAAAAACTTACCCGCTATGAAAAACAACCTGTTGCTTCCGCACGCCTTTCAGAAGATCGGCTGGATTCTGCTCGTCCCGACGCTGCTCGTAGGGCTTGTCGTCCTGCTGCAAGGAGGGGACACCTCCGAATTGGTCGAAAAGATCGGACGCGTGCTCGCCGGAGGCGCGACCTCTCCCGCGGAAAACGTATCCCGGATCGTAAACGGGGTCGTGCCGTGGCTCAACAACGTGCTGATCGTCGGTATCATCGCCGGAAGCCTGTTCGTCGCCTGTTCCCGCGAACGGATCGAGGACGAAATGATCGGCCGTATACGCCTCAACGCGCTGCTGCTGGCGCTCTACGTGAATTTCGCCATCGTCATTCTCGCGGCGCTGCTGGTCTATGACCTCGATTTCATCGACGTGATGGTCTACAACCTGTTCACCCTGCCGCTGCTGTTTCTGGCCGTGTTCCGCGGCCGGCTGTGGCGGCTGCGAAAGGAGGTGCGCGATGAAGAATAGAATCCGTGTCGAGCGCGCCGAGGCCCGCATGACGCAACAGCAGCTGGCCGACGCCATCGGCGTCAGCCGACAGACGGTGAACGCCATCGAGAGCGGCCGCTTCGTCCCCTCGACCCTGCTGGCGCTCAAGATCGCCCGGCAGTTCCGAAAACCCGTAGAGGCTGTTTTCCAGCTCGAAGAGGGCGAATAAGGAAAGAACCGGGAGGTGTTTTGAACACCTCCCGGTTTTGAAGTCCTGCCGCGTTTCAGGCTCCCGACACTCGTCACAAACAAAGCCCCCGCCGAGGCGGGGGTTTTGGGGGGGTGGGTCAAACTTGTAAACACGGCGGAACGCCGTGAGGACTTCGCAGCAGGCAACGCCCAGACAATCAGCACGCTTTCAGACTTCGAACATTTGATAAAACAAGCCCCCGCCGAGGCGGGGGTTTGGAGGTGGGTCCGACTTGAGAACCCGGCGGCACGCCATGATGCTTCCGCAGCCGGCAGTATTCGAGCCTCTGCCGAGGTCCGGAGTTCCAGACAGGCTATAACTTGATGTCGTAAATCTGGATCACGCCCTGCAATTTCCCCGCCGGATCGGTGACCAAGAGGGAGGTAACCTTGTTGCGGGTCATCATCTTCTCGGCCTCGATCAGCTTCTCGTCCGGGGAGATGGTCTTGGGGTTGGGCGTGGCGATGTCCGCAGCCCGGATAGTGAAGAACTCCGCACGGCGGCGCTCCATGGCGCGTCGCACGTCGCCGTCGGTGACGATCCCCTCGATGCGGTCGCCGTCACAGATGATGATCAGTCCCAGCCCGCCCTTCGAAATGGCGTGGATCATCTCCGCGGCCGGACAGTCGGGCGATACGACGGGCAGGTCCTTCGAACGCATCACGTTGCCGACGGTCATCAGCAACCGGCGGCCCAGACTGCCGCCCGGGTGGAGGCGCGCGAAATCGACGCTCGTGAAGCCGCGCAGCTGCATGAGCGACACGGCCAGCGCATCGCCCATGGCGATCTGCGCGGTGGTCGAGGTGGTCGGAGCCAGGTGCAGAATACACGCCTCCTCCTTCACCCCCACGTCGAGGTGCACGTCGGAATTCTTGGCCAGCGCCGATTCGGCGTTGCCGGTCATCGAAATGAGCCTGTTGCCGTTGGAGTGGATGAACGGCACGATCTTGAGAATCTCGTCCGTCTCGCCCGAATAGGAGAGCGCCAGCACGACGTCCTCCTTGGAGATCATGCCCAGGTCGCCGTGGAACGCTTCGCCGGGGTGGAGAAAGAAGCTGGGGGTTCCGGTCGAGGCGAGCGTCGCGGCGATCTTGCGCCCCACCAGCCCCGACTTACCCATCCCCGTGACGATACATTTTCCCTGTCCCGCGAGAATCAGTTCGACGGCGGCGGCGAAGTCGTCGCCCAAGGTCTCTTCCATATGCCGCAGCGCGAGCATTTCGGTGTGGATGGCCCGGCGGGCCACCTCGACGATCCTCTCTTTGGTGATATCGGTCATTGCTTGAAGTTTGGTTGTACTTGTTCGAAGCCTCCCCTCCTATCGGACGAGCGGCGGTTCGGGCATCTGCAAAAGGCGTCGGATCACCTCCTCCAGCGCCTCAAGCGGCAGCATGTTGGGGCCGTCGCTGAGCGCCGTGTCCGGGGAGGGGTGTACCTCGAAGAAGAAGCCGTTGGCCCCGAAAGCGCGGGCCGCCAGCGCCATGGCGGGCACGAACTCGCGGTTGCCGCCCGTCTTGCCCCCCGCCGCCCCGGGACGCTGCACGGAGTGCGTGCAGTCCATCACCACCGTCCGGGCGATACGCAGCATGTCCGGGATGTTGCGGAAATCGACCACCAGATTGTTGTAGCCGAACGAGTTGCCCCGCTCGGTGAGCCACACCTCGCGCGCCCCGGCCTCGCACGCCTTTTCGTAGGGGTATTGCATGTCCGCTCCCGAAAGGAACTGCGCCTTTTTGATGTTGACCGTCTTGCCCGTTCTGGCCGCGGCGACCACCAGATCGGTCTGGCGGCAGAGGAACGCCGGAATCTGCAGCACGTCGACCACCTCGCCCGCAGGCGCGGCCTGCCACGATTCGTGAATGTCGGTCAGGAGCTTCAGGCCCCACTTCGACCGCACGTCGGCGAGCATCTGCAACCCCTTTTCAAGTCCCGGACCGCGGAACGAAGAGATCGAAGTGCGATTGGCCTTGTCGAACGACGCCTTGAAGATGATCTCCGTCCCCAGCTTGCGGTTGATGGTCACAAGCCGTTCGGCCACCGCGTCGAGCAATTCGGCGGATTCGATGACGCAGGGTCCGGCAATGAATTTCAGTTCCATATCCTTATTTTTGGCAATCTTATACGTAAATCCGCCTGCATCGGCGAATGGGTCGCTGTCTCCGGGCGCGAAAACCGTCTGGGACGTGCTCCGCAGGCAGCTGTCCGGTCATGGAACAGTGCCCGGGTTTATCGGGAATTTTCCCGCAGGAAAACCTCGGCCTTCACCAGATCTTCCGGCGTGTCGATCCCCACGGTCTCGGCATCGGTGATGCCCACGCCGATCCTGCAGCCGTTCTCCAGCCAGCGCAGCTGCTCGAGCGACTCGGCCTTTTCGAGCGGCGAGGGCGGCAGCGACGTCACGGCCAGCAGCGCCTCCGTGCGGAACGCGTAGAGGCCGATATGCTTGTAGAACGTATGATGCGCCAGCCACGCTTCCCGTTCTACGCCCCGCAGGTAGGGAATCACCGAACGCGAGAAGTAGATCGCCCGCTTCCTGCTGTCGAGCACCACCTTCGGCGAGTTGGGATTCTCCAGCGCGGCCAGTCCGTCGGCCGGGGTGAAAGGCTTGACCAGCGTGGCGATGTCGGTGTCCGGATCGTCGAAACAACTTTTAAGCAGTTCCAGCTGTTCGGACCGGATAAAGGGTTCGTCGCCCTGCACGTTGACCACGACGTCGAACTGCCCGCCCTGCTTCTCGTAAGCCTCCCGGCAGCGGTCCGTGCCGCTGCGGTGGTCCGGGGAGGTCATGACGACCCTGCCTCCGAAAGCGCGCACGGCATCGAAGATACGTTCGTCATCGGTGGCGACCAGCACATCGTCCAGAACGCCCGCGACCTGCTCGTAGACGCGCCGAATGACGGGTTTGCCGCCCAGCAGCGCCAGCGGCTTGCCCGGAAAGCGCGTCGATGCGTAACGCGCGGGAATGATCGCAAGAAATTTCATGGCGAAATCCGTTTTCAAAACTATTTCGTTTGCGGCTCGGAGCCGTGCGGGCCGTCCGGATTGTCCTGTTTTCGGCTGTCAAGCCGGTAGGCCCAATTCGTTTCGTCCTGTTTTCGACCTTTAGGTCGGCGGGCGCAGCCTCCGGCAGCGGAGGCCCGCTTAATCGCGTGCCCCCCAGGCTGCGACCTTCTATTACAACACATAGCGTTGCAACCTCTTTGTGCTTATTGACCGCAAAAAGCACCAAAAACTCTCCGACGGATGCCTCGACTACTCCGGGCGGTCTAACGCTGGCTCCGGGCGACTATTCGCAGGTTTGTAGGCAAACCGTCCCCTCCGCTTGCGCTTTTAGTCCGTCCTGCGTTTAACGCCTGCGGCATCAATTCGGATTTTTAGCGGCGCTCTGCGGCACTTATTAAATTTCGGTTCGAAGAACCGGCGGGCCGCAGCCTCCGGTCGCGGAGGCCCGCTTTGCGCGTCCCTCCGCAGGCCGCTGCCCGAGAGACCTTTCCGAAAGCGCGTCCCTGCGCAGGCTGCGCCCTCAGGGCCTTAGCCGGACCTTTTTAATCCTGCTCCGCGAGCGCCTCCCGCTGCCTGAGGGTCAGCCGCGCCACCGCCAGGTCGTACGATTTCCGCACCAGCTCCCGCAGCATCGCATCGGAAACGTCGCTTTGAAAACGCACGCTGATCCAATGCTTCTTGTTCATGTGCCAGCCGGGACCGACCGCCTCGTAGCGCTCCTGCAACAGGGGGATCGCCTCCGGTTCGCAGCGCAGGTTGCAAAAATCGAACTCCACGGCATTCACGAAGCAAAACCACTTGTCGCCGACGTAGAACACCAGAATATTGCGGTCGTACTCCGAGGTCGCCTTGCCGAACGGAAAGTCGTCGTGCACCCCCGGCAAAGCGAGGCAGTCGGCCCGGAATGTTTCGATATCCATGTTACAAACCTTATTCGAGCGCCAGTTTCAGCACCTCCTCGTTGGTGCGGACGTAGTGGAACGTCAGCCCCTCGACATACTCGGGTTTGATCTCGGCGATGTCCTTGCGGTTCTCCTCCGAGAGGATCAGTTCGGTGATTCCCGCGCGCTTGGCGGCCAGAATCTTCTCCTTCACGCCGCCCACGGGCATCACGCGGCCCCGGAGCGTGGTTTCGCCCGTCATGGCGATGCGCTCCTTCACCTTGCGCCCCGTATAGGTCGAGACGATCGAGGTGACCATCGTGATACCGGCCGAGGGGCCGTCCTTGGGGATCGCCCCCTCGGGGACGTGGATGTTGATATCGTTCTTCTCGAACAGGGCTGGGTCGATACCCAGCTCCGCATGGTGCGCCATCACCCACTCGTGGGCGATGGTGGCCGACTCCTTCATCACGTCGCCCAGGTTGCCCGTCAGGCTCACCTTGCCCTTGCCGGGCGTCAGCACCGATTCGATGTAGAGGATGTCGCCGCCGACCTCGGTCCACGCCAGGCCCGTCACCACGCCCGTCAGGCCGCCCACCTCGTACTCCTCGCGGAGGTACTTGGGCATGCCGAGAATCTTCTCCACCTCCTTGGGGGTCAGTTCGGGCGCGAACACCTCGTCGAAAGCGATCTGCTTGGCGCGGGCGCGGGCGATCTTGGCCAGATGCTTGTCCAGCGAACGGACGCCCGCCTCGCGGGTGTAACCGGCGATGATCTGCTCCACGATTGCGGGGGTCATCGTCAGCTCCTGCTCCTTGATCCCGTGAGCCTCGCGCTGCTTGGGCAGCAGATGGTCCAGCGCGATGCGAACCTTCTCCTCCAGCAGGTAGCCGGGGATGTTGATCATCTCCATGCGGTCGCGCAGTGCCGGGGCGATATTGCCCACGTTGTTGGCCGTGGCGATGAAGAGCACCTTCGACAGGTCGTACTCCATGTCGATATAGTTGTCGTGGAAAGTGGTATTCTGCTCGGGGTCCAGCACCTCCAGCAGGGCGCTCGACGGATCGCCGTGGTTCGAGACGGTCACCTTGTCCACCTCGTCGAGGATGATGACCGGGTTCGACGAACCGCACCGCTTGATGGTCTGGATGATACGGCCCGGCATGGCTCCGATGTAGGTGCGACGGTGTCCGCGGATCTCCGACTCGTCGTGCAGACCGCCCAGCGAGATGCGGCCGAACTTGCGGCCCAGCGCTGCGGCCACCGACTTGCCCAGCGAGGTCTTGCCCACGCCCGGAGGGCCGTAGAGGCAGAGGATGGGTGATTTGAGGTCGCCCTTGAGCTTCAGCACGGCCAGGTGTTCCAGCAGGCGGTCCTTCACCTCGTCCAGCCCGAAGTGGTCGCGGTCGAGCTGTTCGCGGGCGCACGTAAGGTCGAGGTTGTCCTGCGTGACCTCGTTCCACGGAAGCTCCAGCAATAGCTGGAGGTAGGTCATCTGCACCGAGTATTCGGCCACGGCGGGGTTCAGCCGCTCGACCTTCTGCACCTCCTTCTCGAAGGTCTCGGCCACCTCCTTGGGCCAGTTCTTCTTCGCGGCCTGCTCGCGCAGCTTCTCCAGCTCGGCATCGGCGCCATCGCCCAGCTCGTCCTGGATGGTGCGCATCTGCTGCTGGAGGTAATAGTCGCGCTGCTGCTTGTCGATCTCCTGCTTGACGCGCTCCTGAATCTGGTTCTTCAGTTCGACCAGCTGCTGCTCTCGGATGAGGATTTCGAGCAGCTTGCGCGAACGGGCCAACAGGCCGGGCGCCTCCAGCAGCGACTGCCGGTCCTCGTCCGAAAGTTCGAGGTTGGAGCAGATGAAGTTGATGATGCCGCGCTTGGAGTCGATGTTCTTGATGGCAAACGCGGCCTCCTTGGGCATCGAGGGCGAGACGTTGATGATGCCCAGCGCCACGTCGCGGATCGAGTCGACCAACGCCTCGAACTCGATGCTCTTCATATCGGGCGTCGTATCGCGCAAGGCGGTCACGCGGGCCTTGAAGTAAGGCTCGGTGGCTACGTACTGGTTGATCTCGATCTTCTCCAACCCGTTCAGAATCACCGTGAGGTTGCCGTTGGGCATCTCGAGAATCTTGATGATGCGGGCCGCCGTGCCCACCTTGTACATATCTTCGGGCGCAGGGTCCTCGACATCGCTCTCGCGCTGGAGCACCGCCCCCAGGATGCCGCCTTCGGCATTGACGGCGCGCACGAGCGAGATGCTCTTGTCGCGGCCGACGGTGATGGGCGTGATCGCGCCCGGGAACAATACCGACGAGCGCAGCGTGAGAATCGGGATGATCTCCGGGATCTCGACCTCCTCCGTCAGCTCATCCCCGCCCGTGACGATGGGGATGACGCGGTGGTTGCCGTCGAGCATCTCGGGAAGCAGGCTGATCTCTTCCGGATCGAGGGATGCAATCTTATCTTTTTTGCTCATAGAATACTTGAATATTGGTGCAAAGGTAACGATTTTTCGCCTATTTTTATTTCATCTTTGACAGAATGTTAATAACTTTGCGGCTCCTAACGTCAAAGCAAAACCGACGCGCCATGCAAATCGCAGACAAATATTCGCCCGCCCAGATCGAACCGAAATGGTACGACTACTGGATGCGGCACGCCATCTTCCACTCCGAACCCGACCAGCGAGAACCCTACACGATCGTCATCCCGCCGCCCAACGTGACGGGCATGCTCCACATGGGGCACATGCTCAACAACACGCTGCAGGACGTGCTGGTGCGCCGCGCCCGCATGTCGGGGCGCAACGCCTGCTGGGTTCCCGGCATGGACCACGCCTCGATCGCCACGGAGGCCAAGGTGGTGGCCATGCTCCGCGAAAAAGGGATCGAGAAACAGTCGCTCACGCGCGAGGAGTTCCTGCGCTACGCCTGGGAGTGGAAGGAGAAGTACGGCGGTGTGATCCTCAAACAGCTGCGCCGGCTGGGCGCCTCGTGCGACTGGGACCGCACGTGCTTCACGATGGACGAGGCGCGCACCGAGAGCGTGCTGCGGGTCTTCTGCGACCTCTACGAAAAGGGCAAAATCTACCGCGGCGTAAGGATGGTCAACTGGGACCCCGCGGCCAAAACGGCCCTCTCGGACGAGGAGGTCGTCTTCCGGGAGTCGCACGGCAAGCTCTACTACCTGCGCTACCGGGTCGAAGGCACGGACCGCTCGGTCATCGTCGCCACGACCCGTCCCGAGACGATTCTGGGCGATACGGCGCTCTGCGTCAACCCCGCCGACGAACGTTACGGCTGGCTGCCGGCCGACGCGCGCGTCATCGTGCCGCTGGTGGGCCGTTCGATCCCCGTAATCCGCGACGGCTACGTGGATATCGAGTTCGGCACGGGCGCATTGAAAGTCACTCCGGCGCACGACGTGAACGACTACATGCTCGGCGAGAAGTACGGGCTGGAGACCATCGACATCTTCAACGACGACGGCACGATCAACGACAAGGTGGGCCTCTACGCGGGTCAGGACCGTTTCGACGTGCGCCGGCAGATCGAAAAAGACTTGGCGGCTGCGGGTCTGCTCGAAAAGACCGAGGATTACACCAACAACGTGGGCTACTCCGAGCGCACGGGCGTCGCCATCGAACCGAAGCTCTCGATGCAGTGGTTCCTCTCGATGCAGGAGCTGGCCGCCCCGGCGCTGCGCGCGGTGATGGAGGACGAAATCCGTTTCGTACCCGAAAAATACAAGAACACCTACCGCCACTGGATGGAGAACATCAAGGACTGGTGCATCTCGCGCCAGCTATGGTGGGGGCAGCGCATTCCGGCCTACTACCTGCCCAAGGGCGGCTTCGTGGTGGCTCTGACCGCCGAAGAGGCGCTCGAGAAGGCCCGCGCGAAAAGCGGCGATGCAACATTGCAACTGACGGATCTGCGGCAGGACGAGGACGTGCTGGACACGTGGTTCTCGTCGTGGCTGTGGCCTATCTCGGTCTTCGACGGCATCCGCCGTCCCGACAACGAGCAGATCAGCTACTACTACCCCACCCATGATTTGGTGACGGGTCCCGACATCATCTTCTTCTGGGTGGCCCGCATGATCATGGCCGGGTACGAGTACCGCGGAGAGAAGCCTTTCGCCAACGTCTATTTCACGGGTATCGTGCGCGACAAGATCGGCCGCAAGATGTCCAAGCAGCTGGGCAACTCGCCCGATCCGCTCGACCTGATCGACCGCTACGGGGCCGACGGCGTGCGCATGGCGATGCTCATGTCCTCGTCGGCGGGCAACGACGTGATGTTCGACGAGGCGCTCTGCGAGCAGGGCCGCAACTTCGGCAACAAGATATGGAACGCCTACCGCCTCGTGAACGGCTGGACGGTGGACGACGGGGCTGCACAAAGCGGGAACGACGCGCTGGCGGTCGCGTGGTTCGAACAGGCGCTGGGCCGTGCGCTGCGGCTGATCGCCGAGGATTTCCGCGCCTACCGCATCTCGGAGGCGTGCATGAAGGTCTACAAACTCTTCTGGGACGAGTTCAGCGGCCAGTACCTCGAGATGGTCAAACCCGCTTACGGCGCACCCACCGACCCGGCCACGATGGCCGCGACGCGCCGCTTCTTCGACGCCCTGATGCGCCTGCTGCACCCTTTCATGCCGTTCCTCACGGAGGAGATCTGGCAGGACCTCGCGCCCCGCGCCGAGGGCGAGTCGATCTGCGTCGCCCCGATGCCCGAACCCGCGCCGGAGGACACCGAGCTGCTGGCCCGCTTCGAGCTGGCGCGGGAGGTCGTCTCCGCGGTGCGCAACATCCGCAACCAGAAGAACCTGCCGCAGAAGGAGGCGCTGACGCTGCACGTAATAGCGGACGAGAACTACCCCGCCGAGTACGCCCCCGTAATGCGGAAGATGGCCAACCTGACCGGGATCGAGACCGTGGCGGAGAAGGACCCGGCGGCCGCTGCGTTCCTCGTCAAGACCACGCAGTATTTCGTCCCGATGGCCGGGAAGATCGACGCCGAG
This sequence comes from Alistipes sp., assembly GCF_048465635.1. Classification (GTDB taxonomy): domain Bacteria; phylum Bacteroidota; class Bacteroidia; order Bacteroidales; family Rikenellaceae; genus Alistipes. The sequence goes on along the minus strand of NZ_DBFWLF010000019.1, from coordinate 98,361 downwards.
GCCGAGCGCCGGAAGCTCGCCGACGAGCTGGCCTACTGCGAAGGGTTCCTCGCCTCGGTGATGAAGAAGCTGTCGAACGAACGGTTCGTCTCGTCCGCCCCCGAGAAGGTCGTAGCCAACGAACGGGCCAAGCAGGCCGACGCCGAAGCGAAGATCGCGGCGCTCAAGGCGCAGCTCAAGGCGCTGTCGTAGGGCTATCTGGTCGGGAGGAGTGGCGCGGGCGGCAAGAGGTTTCGGCGCCGTGCGTTGATTCTGACGCTTGCACTCGCAAAGCGCCAGCCTGCGGAGGTTCGCCCGGGCGGGGACGCAGCCTGCGAGGACACGCGGAAAGCGGGCCTCCGCGCCCCGAGGCTGCGGCCGCCGGCTCTTCGAACCGAACAATATGTAGCGCAAAACGGCTTACGTTGAGAAAAAGGACGCAGCCTGCGGAGGGGCGCAGAATGCGGGCCTCCGCACCCCGAGGCTGCGGCCCGCCGACCTGAAGGTCGAACCAGAACGAAACGACGAATTGCCGGACAAGTGCTCCCCAAACCGCAAACCAAGCAGTAAGAAACGCATCCTCAATAACTGAGTAATTTCACGGAAACAACAACCTCCATTGAGTACAATCACCATCTTCACCGACGGCTCGGCCCTCGGAAATCCCGGGCCCGGCGGCTACGGCGTTGTGCTCCTTGCGGGACACCACCGCAAGGAGCTGTCGCAGGGATTCCGCCGGACGACCAACAACCGCATGGAGTTGATGGCGGTCTGCGTGGCGCTGGAGGCGCTGCGCTTCGAGGGGTCGGAGGCGGTGATCTACTCCGATTCGCGGTACGTAGTCGATGCGGTGACCAAAGGCTGGGTCTTCGGCTGGGAGAAAAAGGGGTTTGCCGGGAAGAAGAATCCCGACCTCTGGATGCGCTTTCTAAGGGCCTACCGCCGCCACCGGGTCCGTTTCGTGTGGGTCAAGGGGCATGCCCAGACCGCGGAGAACAACCGCTGCGACTCTCTGGCCGTGGCCGCGGCCAACGACAGCGCCCATCTGATCGAGGACACGGGCTACACCGCAACGGCTGATTTATAAGCACACCCCCTGCCCGCAGCCGGACCGGGATGCGCCTTACTCCTGCCGCACGTAGGCCCGCTCGATCTCCAGCACGTAAAACGTGTGGAAATCCCGCTTGGGATACCACTTTTCGGCCAGTTCCGGTTCGAGGAACCGTTCCGCACGCAGCTCATCGACATACATTTTACGGCACTCCAGAATCAGCCGCGCTTCCGCCAAAGCGGGCGTGCCGCCGTCGGTCAGGCAGCGGGTCAGCCCCGCCTCGGCGATCTTGTCGCCGTCGCGGCCCGAATGCGTGCCGCAGTATTGAAGCGCCTTGCGGTATTTCTCCTCGAAGAACGAGAGCGTCAGCCGCTCTTTACGGTCGACGAACTCCTTCGTATAACGCGAGGGCCGCAGCACGACCATCGCCGCAGGACGGCCCCACATCTCGCCGACGAAGCCCCAGCTGGCGGTCATCGTATTGCACCGTTCGGCGTCGCCCGCCGTTAGGAGCATCCACTCCTGTCCGATCGCGCGGATGAAGTTGTCATCGATGCGCGCAGGATCTGTTTCCCGAAAATTTTTCATACCGAAACTGTTTTTTTCGTGTCGTAAAGGTACTACAAAATCGCCGATCCGGCCAATATCCGCTGCGGATTTTCTTTTCTCGCTTTAAATGCGTATCTTTGGGCCGATTATTCGCATAACCCTAACCTGACCCCGTTCCGGAATGTTTAAGACATACATGCGGCTGATGGGCTTCGCCCGGCCCGTCGGAAAATACGCCGTTCCCTACTTCATCTACTCGCTCCTCTACGCGCTGTTCAACTCGCTCACGTTCCTGCTGATCATCCCGATCCTCAACACGATGTTCGATGCGAACTACACGTTCGAGTACGTCGAGAAGCTGCCCCCGCTGGAAATGAACAAGGAGTACATGGCCGTGCTGTTCAACTACGCCTACTCCCACCTGTTCAACCAGTACGACCCACGCAACGTGTTGATTCTGCTGGCGCTGGTGACCATCACGATCAGCCTCTTGAGCAACCTGTTCCGCTACCTGGGTTCGTGGACCGTGGAGAACATGCGCACGCGGACGCTCCAGCGCATGCGCAACGAAATGTTCTCCCGCGTGGTGGACATGCACGTGGGCTACTTCAGCGACCAGCGCAAGGGCGACATCATTTCGAAGATCACCTCCGACGTGGGCGTGGTGCAGTTCTGCATCACCAACACGCTGCAGGTCGCCTTCCGCGAGCCGTTCCTGATCGTGGGCTACCTGGTGATGATGGTGGCCATCTCGTGGGAGCTGGCGCTCTTCTCCGTCCTGTTCCTGCCCGTGGTGGCGCTGCTTATCGGTTCGATCGTCAAGCGCCTGCGCCACCCGGCCCGCACCAGCCAGAAGCGGTTAGGCGAGATGGTCTCGACGCTCGACGAATCACTCTCGGGCATCAAGGTCATCAAGAGCTACAACGCCACGCAGTACATCAAAAAGAAATACTACGAGATCAACGCCGACCTGGCGCGCCTGACCCTCTCGATGGCCCGCCGGCAGCAGTTGGCCTCGCCGATGAGCGAATTTCTGGGCATTACGGCCGTGGGCGTGATCCTCGTCTTCGGCGGCGCGCTGGTGATGAAGGGTTCGCTCGATCCGGGAGGCTTCATCGCCTTCATCGCCATGTTCTCGCAGATTACGCGCCCCGTGCGCACATTCATCGACCAGTTCGCCAACATCAACCAGGGTATCGCCGCCGGGGAGCGCATCTTCTCGATTATCGACACCCAGAGCGAGGTCCAGGACCGGCCCGATGCCGTGGAGCTTACCGGACTGAAAGAGAAGATCGAACTGCGCGACGTGCACTTCTCCTACGACGGCCAGCGCGAGGTGATCGACGGCATTTCGTTCGAAATCCGGCGCGGCGAGACCGTGGCGCTGGTGGGTCCCTCGGGCGGCGGCAAGTCGACGCTGAGCGAGCTGCTGCCCCGCTTCTACGACACCACGGCGGGCGACATTCTGATCGACGGCATTTCGCTGCGCGACTACAAGCAGGACAGCATCCGCGCCCATATGAGCGTCGTGTCGCAGGACACCGTGCTGTTCAACGACACCATCGAGGGCAATATCGCCATGGGCAAGCAGGGAGCCACGCACGAAGAGGTGGTCGAAGCGGCCCGCATCGCCAACGCCGACGAATTTATCCGCGAATGCACCGAGGGCTACAACACGAATATCGGCGACCGCGGCGTGAAACTCTCCGGCGGTCAGCGGCAGCGTCTCTCGATCGCCCGCGCCGTGCTGAAAAACCCCGACATCCTGATCCTCGACGAGGCCACCTCGGCGCTCGACACCGAGAGCGAGAAGCTCGTGCAGGATGCCCTGAACCGGCTGTTAGAAGGGGGCCGCACGTCGGTGGTCATCGCCCACCGCCTGTCGACCATCCACAACGCCGACAAGATCATCGTCATCGACCACGGCCGCGTTGCCGAGCAGGGTACGCACGCCGAGCTGATGGCCCGCAACGGCATCTACGCCAAACTGATCGAAATGCAGTCGTTCGACTGACCCTTCGCCTGACAGGGAGTGGCCCGGAGCGCTCCGCCTTGCAACACTTCTTAAAACCACCAAGCCATGACCGAACGCGAAAAGATGGCCCGGGGCGAGTGGTTCGACCCCGAAGACGCCGAACTCACCGCGGCCCGCGACCGTGCCGCCCGGCTGATGCAGCGGCTCAACAGCTCCCTGCCTCTGCGCGGCGGGGAGTACGAGGCCACGCTGCGCGAATTGTGCCCCGGCATCGGGGGATTCATCCGCGCCCCGTTCTACTGCGACTACGGTTTCAACATCCATATCGGCGAAGGATCGTTCGTCAACTTCGACTGCGTATTCCTCGACCTGGCCCCGATCACCGTCGGATGCAACACGCTGATCGGTCCCAAGGTGCAGCTGCTCACCGCTCACCATCCGCTCGACGCGGCCGAGCGCGCCTCGGGGCGCGAAGCGGGCAGGCCGATCCGGATCGGCGACGGCTGCTGGCTGGGCGGCGGAGCGATCGTCTGCCCGGGCGTTGCGATCGGCGACCGCGCGATCGTCGGGGCCGGAGCCGTCGTCACGCGCGACGTGCCGTCCGATACCGTCGTCGCCGGCAACCCGGCCCGCATCCTGCGCAGGCTCTCGCCCAAGGGCGAAGCGGAGGGGTAAGGTAGGTGGGAATGTAAGGGTCTGCCGGGTGTAAGGGACGTGCGGGTCAAGCGGCTGTTGCAAGGAAAAGCGTAAGTGATCCGAACGGTTGCGGCTTTTAGCCATGCGGGCTGCGGGTCCTGATTTTCGACCGCCAGGTCGGCGGGCCGCAGCCTCCGGCAGCGGAGGCCCGCGTACTGCGTCCCTCCGCAGGCTGCGCCCGAAAACTTCCCGCAAGCGTGTCCCCGGCAGGCTTTTCGATTCACTCAGTAATCAACCATAGCGGCGCAGCGCGCCGCATCTGCACGCGCACTTCTGGAAACGGCGGGCCGCAGCCTCCGGGCAGCGGAGGCCCGGAAGATTGGCAATTCGGATGGTCTCGGTTCCAAGCACCGTAACCACGCTTCCGAGCGTTGATTCCTCGCGGCCATTGGCCGCGTATGCAAATCTGACCCCACCCCGGCCCTCCCTCAGGGAGGGAGATGGCGTACGATCCGGTCGGTTGCGGCTCCTTTATATTTTGCGCACCCAATTCATACCGATCTCTTCTCGACCTTTAGGTCGGCGGGCCGCAGCCTCCGGGCGCGGAGGCCCGCAGGAGCAGTCCTCCGCAGACTGCGTCCCGAATCGGTCTCCGCAGGCTGGTGCACTGCCGATCACCTGCGTCCCCGGTCGGCCCAAGCATACAGCCAGCAACCCATCCGAGCCGCCATACCGCAGTCGCACCCCTTCGTCCAGTCTCCTGGCACCGCCACCGAAAGGGGAAAACCGAAATTTGCACTATTTTCAATCTTTTTCGCTATCTTTGCGTGTTTCATGGATAACAAGTAACCGCGCGATATGAAATTCAACGAGTACAAAGGCCTTGATCTGGCCGGACTGGCCGCCGAGGTGCTGAAGCGATGGGATGCCGACGACACCTTCCACAAGAGCATCTCCACCCGGGAAGGCCACCCCACGTTCGTCTTCTACGAGGGTCCCCCGTCGGCCAACGGCATGCCGGGCATCCACCACGTCATGGCCCGCACCATCAAGGACATCTTCTGCCGCTACAAGACGCAGCAGGGTTTCCGCGTGCACCGCAAGGCGGGCTGGGACACGCACGGACTGCCCGTCGAACTGGGCGTGGAGAAGAAGCTCGGCATCACCAAGGAGGACATCGGCAAAAAAATTTCGATCGAAGAGTACAACCGCGCGTGCCGCGAGGCGGTGATGGAGTTCACGGGCATGTGGGAAGAGCTTACGCGCAAGATGGGCTACTGGGTCAACATGGACGACCCGTACATCACCTACGACAACAAATACATCGAGTCGCTGTGGTGGCTCCTGAAGCAGCTTTTCGACAAAGGAATGCTCTACAAGGGTTACACTATCCAGCCCTACTCGCCCGCTGCGGGTACGGGTCTCTCGACCCACGAGTTGAACCAGCCGGGCTGTTACCGCGACGTGAAGGACACCACCTGCACGGCGCAGTTCCGCGTGGTGCGCGACGCGCGCAGCGAACCGCTGTTCAACGGCATCGACGGCGAACTCTGCTTCCTGGCCTGGACCACCACCCCCTGGACCCTGCCCTCGAATACGGCGCTCTGCGTGGGCCCGAAGATCGACTACGTGCGCGTCAAATGCCGCAACCCCTATACCGACCGGCCCCAGACGGTCATCCTGGCCAAGGAACTCGTTCCGGCCTACTTCACCAAGAAGATGGAGGGGCAGTACGAGGTGCTGCCGGGCGTGCTGAAAGGACCCGAGCTGGTCGGCATGCGTTACGAGCAGCTGTTGCCGTGGGTGAAACCCATCGAAACCGACGCCGCGGGCAACTGGCACGACGCTTCGGACAAGGCTTTCCGCGTCATTGCGGGCGACTACGTGACCACCGAGGACGGTACGGGCATCGTCCATATCGCCCCGACGTTCGGTGCCGACGACGCCTTCGTGGCGCGCGCGGCGGGCGTCCCGGCACTGATGATGGTCACCCGGCGGGGCGAAATGCGTCCGATGGTCGATCTGACGGGTAAATTCTACCGCGTGGAGGAGCTGGACGAACGTTTCGTCGCCGCGTGCGTATCGCCGGCCTACGCCGAGTATGCGGGCCGCTGGGTGAAGAACGCCTACGATCCGCAGTTCACGGTCGACGGCCGCTACGACGCAGAGGCCGCCGCAGCCGCCGAGTCGCTCGACGTCTACCTGAGCATCCGGCTCAAGGAGGCGGGCAAGGCGTTCCGGATCGAGAAGCACGTCCACAACTACCCCCACTGCTGGCGCACGGACAAACCCGTGTTGTACTACCCGCTCGACTCGTGGTTCATCCGCACGACCGCCTGCAAGGAGCGCATGATTGCGCTGAACAAGACCATCCGCTGGAAGCCCGAATCGACCGGCACGGGCCGCTTCGGCAAGTGGCTCGAAAATCTGAACGACTGGAACCTCTCCCGTTCGCGCTTCTGGGGAACCCCGCTGCCGATCTGGGCCACGGAGGACCGTTCGGAGCTGAAGTGCATCGGCTCCGTCGAGGAGCTGATGGCCGAGATCGACCGCGCCATCGCCGCAGGGGTGATGCAGGAGAACCCCTACAAGGCGTTCAAGGTGGGTGACATGTCCAAGGAGAACTACTCCACCGAGCGGATCGACCTGCACCGACCCTATGTCGATTCGATCGTGCTCGTCTCGTCCGACGGCCGCACGATGCGCCGCGAACCCGACCTGATCGACGTCTGGTTCGACTCGGGCGCGATGCCCTACGCCCAGCTCCACTACCCGTTCGAGCACGGCGGCGACTATTTCCGGACGGTCTACCCCGCGGACTTCATCGCCGAGGGCGTCGACCAGACGCGCGGCTGGTTCTTCACGCTGCACGCCATCGCTTCGATGCTCTTCGACTCGGTGGCTTTCAAGAACATCATTTCCAACGGATTGGTGCTCGACAAGAACGGCAACAAGATGTCGAAACGGTTAGGCAATGCCGTCGATCCGTTCGAGGTGCTGGACACCTACGGACCCGACGCCACGCGCTGGTACATGATTACCAATTCGCAGCCGTGGGACAACCTCAAGTTCGACCGCGAGGGGGTCGACGAGGTGCGCCGCAAGTTCTTCGGCACGCTCTACAACACCTATTCGTTCTTCGCACTCTACGCCAATGTCGACGGCTTCACCGGGCGCGAGGCGGAAGTGCCGATCGAGCGGCGCCCCGAAATCGACCGCTGGATCATCTCGCTGCTGAACTCCCTGACCCGCACCGTGATCGACTCGCTCGAGAATTACGACCCCACGCCCGCAGCCCGCGCCATCCAGGAGTTCGTGTGCGAGAACCTCTCCAACTGGTACGTGCGCCTGAACCGCAAGCGCTTCTGGGGCGGCGGCATGACCGAGGACAAGCTGGCGGCCTATCAGACGCTCTACACCTGTCTGGAGACCGTGGCGATGCTCGCGGCGCCCTTCGCACCCTTCATCGCGGACCGCATCTTCACCGATCTGAACGCCATGAGCGGCCGCCACGCCGAGACGTCGGTGCACCTGTCCACGTTCCCCACGGCGGACGAAAAACGCATCGACATCGATCTGGAGCAGACCATGTCGCTGGCCCAGCAGCTCTCGTCGATGGTGCTCGCCCTGCGCCGCAAGGTCTCGATCAAGGTGCGCCAGCCGCTGCAGAAGATTCTCATTCCGGTGCTCGACCCCGCGACGGCACGCCACATCGAGGCGATCAAGGGGCTGGTGATGAACGAGGTGAATGTCAAGCAGGTAGAGCTGATCGCCCAGACCGCGGGCGTCATCACCAAGCGCATCAAGCCCAACTTCAAGACGCTCGGGCCCCGATACGGCAAGTACATGAAGCAGATCGCGGCCCTCACGGCCTCGTTCTCGCAGGAGGAGATCGCCCGCATCGAACAAGCGCCCGAGACGCTGCTCGAGGTGGGCGGCGAGCGGATCGCCGTCACCCCGGCCGACTTCGAGATCACCTCGGAGGATATGCCCGGCTGGCTGGTGGCCACCGAGGGGAAACTGACCGTGGCGCTCGACATCACCCTGACGGACGCCCTGCGGGCCGAAGGCGTGGCACGCGAGTTGATAAACCGCATCCAAAATATCCGCAAGGAGGCGGGATTCGAGGTGACCGACAAGATTCGGGTGGAGATCGAACGGCAGGAGCCGGTGACGGCTGCCGTCGCGCAGTTCGCCCCCTACATCGCCTCGCAGACGTTGGCCGTCGAGGTGCTCTCCGCAGCCGAGCCGCAGGGCGCTGTCATCGTCGACTCCGACGTGGACGACGCTCCGGTGCGCATCGCCGTGACGCGGATATAGGTTCCGATTTTACCGCAAAATTTGGTTTTGTCGGAATCTTTTTTTAATTTTACGTAAAACCAAAAGCAGAGCAAGACCATGGCAGACGAACGAACCAGATACAGCGATGCCGAACTCGAGGAGTTCAAGCAGCTTATCCTGAAAAAGCTGGAAAACGCACGCGCGGACTACGAGCTGCTGCGCGCCACCATAACCCACACGGCCGACAACGACACGGAGGACACCTCCCCCACGTTCAAGGTGCTCGAAGAGGGCGCGGCTACCCTCTCCAAGGAGGAGAGCGGACGGCTGGCCGCCCACCAGATGAAGTTCATCCGCAACCTCGAAATGGCGCTCGTGCGCATCGAGAACAAGACCTACGGCATCTGCAAGACCACCGGCAAGCTCATCCCCAAGGAGCGGCTGATGAAGGTTCCCCACGCCACGGAGTGCATCGAGGCCAAAGAGGGCCGGCGATAATTCGGGGGGGGGAGCGATATACCTGGAAGCAGGCGACAGTCCCGGGAGAGACAGTAATACCCAAGGGGAGGCAATCTCTCTGGCAGGCGACGGTCCCCGAGTAGTCGCAAGGGTCTGACAAGCGGAGCATAATGCTTGGGATCGTCGGTTCGGAAAAGGCGGCGAAATGCCGTATCCCCGGCAGAATCCGGAAAGGCCGGAACCGGAAATATCCGCAGACGAACCCGGGCAGGGCCGGCTGGCGATGCTCCGTCCGCGATCCGATGCTCCCCACGCTGCAAACGCTGCGGCAGCGATTCACCGATAGAAAGGTTCCCCGCAAGGGTGAACCTTTTTTCGTGTCCCGGGAGCATAGACAGCCCCCTCTCCATACGTTTTCCCGCAAAAATGCGTTATCTTTGACACGATGTACTCCCGGGTTTGCATACTCTTCCTGACCTTGCTCGCGGCCGTGACGGCGTTCGCCCGCGTCGCAGGTCCCGACATGCACACCCCCAACGAGGCGCTGCACGCCCCGGATGCGGGTCTGCGCGCTCCCGACTACGTCGATACGCTCGACACGCGCGTCACGGAGCGCAACCAGCGGCTCTACGACAGCATCGAGTCGAAAACCAGCCGCCGCGCCGTGCCGCGCCTGCTCTACAAGATGTTCTTCGTCAAGCCCCGCCTCGACACCACGGCCAGCGGACGTGTCCTCGACGAAACCCGCCTCCTGGCCCCCTACACGGGCAAGACCATCGGAGAGATCCGCATCGAACGAGAGCAGGTCTTCGATCCGGGCGGCAACTGGCTGGAGCGCGCGGGCAACAAACTGCACTGGCTCACGCACGAACGCGTCATCCGCCGCGACCTGCTGTTCAAGACGGGTGACCGCTTCGACCCGGACCAGATCGTGCGCAGCGAACAGCTGCTCCGCTCGCGTTCGTACATCTCCGACGCCGACGTGACCGTAGTCCCCGACTCGACGGACACCACGCGCGTCGACCTCGTCCTGCGCACGCGCGACAGCTGGACCATCAGCGTCGACGCCGGGCTTCGCTCCGAGGGGCGCACGATGGTGGGCCTCTCCGACGACAACATCTTCGGCACGGGAAACCGGCTCAAGGTCATGACCAATTTCAGCCGTCACGACTTCTCTTACGGCGGAAACCTGTTTCAATACGAGATTCCCAACCTGTTCGGTTCGTTCTACGGCGTGAAGATCGAGGCCGGGCGCAGCTTCTACGAGGAGACACTCGCTCTGGGGCTGAAGAAAGAGTTTCTCAAACCCACGGACTACGAAGTGGGCGTGACCTACAACGATCTGCGGTCGAAGCACTACATGGTCGAGCAGGACACCTCCGAGATCGTCAAGGTCCGCAACCTCGACCTCTGGGCGGGCCGCTCGCGCTACATCCGACCGCTGCGGTCGAGCTTCTTCATCACGGCCCGCTACAACTACGCCCGTTTCAGCGAACGCCCCGCGGTGTGGTACGGTTACAACCCCGCGCTGCACGACCGCGACGCGCTGCTGACCGGCGTGGGTCTCTACCGCGAGAAGTTCCTGACGGCCAATATGGTATACGGCTTCGGAACCAAGGAGTATCTGGCCACGGGTTACAAGGCCGAGCTGGTGACCGGCTATTCGTGGGGCGAGTTCAGCGACGCGCTCTACCTGGGCATGGGGTACAAGACGGGCGGTTTCCGTTCGATCGGCTACATCATGGGCGGCTTCACGCTCGGCAGTTACATCGACCACACGAGCGGCATGTGGAGCCGCAGCGCCGTGGACATCGACCTGCGCTGGTTTTCGAACCTCTTCATCTTCCGCCGCAACCGCATCCGCCAGTTTCTCTCGTTCAACTACACGCAGGGGTGGAACCGCGAGGTGGGCAACAACGAAAGCATCCGCTTCACCGACCGCAACGGCCTGCAGGCGCTCGACGAGTACATCACGGGAACCAACCGCATGGTGCTCAACACCGAAACCGTCATCTTCGCCCCGTTCCAGCCGCTCGGATTCCGGTTCGCCTTTTTCGGATTCGCCGACTTCGGACTGATCGGCTACTCGCCCAACACGTTCAAAAACGACTTCTTCACCTCGTTCGGAATCGGCGTGCGCATCAAGAACGAGCGTCTGATATTCAGCCGGGTGCAGATCCGGCTGGGCATCGCCTTCGGCAAACACGGACTGGTCGCAAGCGACTATTTCCGCATGTCGAACGGCACGCGGCTCGAGGAGTACCGCTACCGGCCCGCGCGGCCCGAGATCGTCGGGTTCGAATAGTTCCGCGGAGAGAGGAGGGGCCTATTCCTATTCTTCCCAAGTATACCCCATCTTCTCCTTATTCCCTTCCCTTGTATAGACAAATAACCCGGAACAGCCTGACGCCGTTCCGGGTTGCGAACTTTTTATTGGTCACCTATGGTTATTTTTGGGTGCTGATTTCAATCGCCCCGTCCCGGGCCTCCTCGCCGTACTTCTTCACGGCCACGTCGCCTTTGTAGATATTCATCCGATGGATCCGGCCGGAGCCGATCTTCTCCAATGCAGCCTTGTCGGCCTTCTTTCCGTCAATTATAATGAGCGGATTGCCCTTTATGCCGTTGCTGATCGTATTGTAGGACAGCTTGTCCGCACTCAATGTGACGGAGTTCTCCTTCTCTCCGTCGGCGTTGGTGGTGATACTCGTATGCACGGTCACATCGGCCTGTCCGGAAGTTTTGCCGATATACGGCTGCTTCGCATCTGCAATCTCCTGCTCGGCGGCCCGAATCTGCTCGCGCGCCTGTTCGATCTGCTTCTTCGCATCGTCCAACTGCCGGAGTGCGGCTTTCCACTCCTTTTTATTCATCTGCTTGCGGTTGCTCTCCAGCGCGGCACGCGCCGCTTCGATCCCCTCCTGGCCGGCTTTTATTCCTTCACGCGCGGCGACGACCCCCTCGCGGGCGGCCTTTACACCCTCCTGCGCGCGCTGTGCCGTTCCTTTCTTGGTCGTGATGAAGATCAGGCTCTCGGAACCCGATTTATCCACCCGCATATGGAGAATATCTTCCGGCTTGAGGTCGACTTTGCTCCGGTCGTTCACCATCTTTCCGTCGATGATGAAGACCGATGGATCGTCTTGCACGGCATCCTCACCCCGGCCCCGGATAACGTAAGTCTTGTTATCACCAACCGACTTCACCCGCACGACCTCACCCGTAAGCTCCGGCCCCGGCTTCTCGCCCGAACCGAGCACGACGACCTCCTCTTCCGGCAGGCCCGCACCGATCACGACAACCTTCTCTTCCGGCAGGTCCGCTCCGGCTTCGGCGGCATCCCCCTCCTTGCGAAGCGTCACCTCGATAACCCCGTCTTTCCCCTTTTCGCCGTAGCGGTCCGTGGCTGCCGCACCTTTATACACCTTGACCTGGGCGATCCGGTCCGAAGGCAGCCCGTCCGTCGAAGCTGCTTGCTTGCCGTCGACCAGCACGAGCGGCTTGCCGTCGATGCCTGCGACGGCAGTTTTTCCATCGGTTATTTGGACGGTAACCGATTCTTTGGTAACTTTGTCCTGCGGAGCGACATAGGCGGTTCGGGCGAAAGCTCCCAGCGCAAGCCCGGTCAGCGGCAGCAGGAAGAGCGCTTTGGCTGCGGCCCACCGCGACGATTTTTTCTGTAACATCATGGTAATACGGTTTTTAAGTTTACTGTGATTGAAGCTGTTGGCTATCGAGTACCACCTCCCGCCGGCAGCTTTCTTTATGAGCATCAGTTGATAGTGGCGCGCGTCGACGCCGCTGTCGAGCACCACCTCGTCGGCCTCGTATTCGTGGATGGCCCGCAGCTCGCGCCGCAGCAGCCACATGGCCGGATTGAACCATTGCAGGCATCCGGCCAGATCGGTCAGCAGCAGATCCCACGAGTGGCGCAGCCGCAGGTGGGCCCGTTCATGGATCAGAATCTCCGGTCCGCTCTCGGCGTAATCCCGCTCGGAGAGGACGATGTAGCGACCCCAACTGAACGGCATTACCGCCTCGTCCAGCCGCACGAGCACCGCCCCGTCGTCGAGCCGCTCGCGGCGACCCCGGCGAATGAGGCGCACCACGCCGCCGATCGACCGAAGCATCCGGCCCAACGTCACCGCGGCCCCGATCAGGAAAACGGCTGTCGCCAGCCTCTCCCACGGAAAGGGTTCGGGCTGCGGTTCGGCCGGGAGCACCGCCGCCGTTTCCGTCGGCAACTCCGGCAGCGCAGGCAGTTCGCGCACCACCGTAATGACGCACAGCGGCAGCACGAACGAGAGCGCAACGGCCGCCAGCACGACGATACGGTTGAAGCGGTGGAACGTCTCGCGGCTCAGCAACAATTTGAAAAAGAGGTAGAAGACGGCCAGGCAGACGCCCGCCTTGGCGCTGTACAGCATCAGATCGTACCACATGGCTATCGGTTATGGGCGTTTTCGATCCGGTCGATCAGCCCGCGCAGCTCGTCGACCGAGATTTTCTCCTCCTCGACCAGCGCCGAGACGGCCCCGAGGTAGGAATTTTCGAAATAACGGTTGATGACGCTGCCCAGCGTGCGGCGCGAGAACTCCTCCTCGCTCACCACCGGGTAGTAGCGGTAGGTGCTGCCGAACGCCTCGTGCGACAGGTAGCCCTTCGCCTCCAGCGCCCGGACCATCGTCGAGAGGGTGTTGAAGTGGGGTTTGGGGTCGGGCGAAAGCGCCACCAGCTCGCGCACGAACAGCGCTCCCCGCTCCCAGAAGCAGCGCATCAGCTCCTCTTCGCGGCGCGTGAGTTTTTCGGGAATCTCTTTCATATCCTTATTTTTCGGTTTCCAACTCTTCGAGACACTCCAACAAACGGCGTCGCTGCAGCGTGCTCGATCCGATCTCGACGCAGCGGATGACACCCTTGCGATCGACGATCACTGTCGTGGGGGTCTGTTCGACACCAAATTCGTCCCACAACTTCCGGGCATCGACGATCCGGTGAAAGGCGAACCCCTGCCGCTCGACGATCGGGCGAATCTCCTCGGCCGAGTTCCAGGTTACGGCCAGGCATAACGCATCGGGACACGCCTCGATCCAGGTATTAAGCTCCGGCATCTCGCGGATGCAGGGCCGGCAGCCGGTATACCAGAAATTGAGCACCACCGGACGGCCCTTCGCATCGCGTTCGGTCCAGGTACGTCCCGCATCGTCGACCTCCGTGAAAGGCGGCATCGTCTGGCCGACCCCGTGGCGGAGCGGTTCGGGCGCCCCCATCGTAATGGTGAACAGCCGCGTCTGCTGCGCCGCTTCCAGAAGCTCCTTTCCGCAGAAGACCCGCTCGACCGGGATGGCCAGCTCAGCGGCCTCGGCCGAAAGGTGCGTCCCCTTGGGATAGATCGTCACCGCCACCCTGCCGCCCAGCGAATCCTTGATCAACCCCGCCCGGATAGGAACCGTGGGATACGGTTCGGGCTGCTCGGTGAAGAAGTGCCCGTCGATCAGGCTGGCCGCCCGGATCCATCCGTCCCCGCCCTGCTGAGCGCACGCATGACCGGCCGCCAGAGCCAGTCCCAGTAAAATCACCCATTTTTTCATCGTTCTCTGTCTGTTGTCCGACATCCCGAGCAGGCCGGAGAGGTTGTGAGCTGCCGGGAATCTAACCGGATGCTCTCCGACGCCGCCGGACCCATCCGGAGTTCTCTTCGACAAAGGTAACTAAAAAAATTTCACCCACAACTATTTTCCATAGTTTTTTAACTAATAAAATTAGTTTATCGGAAATTTCGGGTTTTTCGGCGAAATGATTACTTTTGAAAAACGGATCGGCGACAAGGTCTGGAATCCGGGCGGAGGGGGCTTATCGGAGAAAAGTTTTCGGGCGGCAGCCTGCGGAGGAACGCGGTATGCGGGCCTCTGCTGCGAAGGTTTCCTTGCCCTTTCTTCAAAAGAAAGGGCGAAAGAGAGGCGCACGCAGAAAACGGCGGCCATCCGCCCTCCTCCTCGCTGAACGGGCACGAAAGCTAAAGCATATCGCACGCCCGTTCCGGGCGCTCGGCGTCGGACAACCGTAATTCCCGCCGTTTCCAGAAGTGCGCGGGCTGGTGCGGCGCGATGCGCCGCAGTGGTTGATTCGTGCGGCTGTCTGCGAAGGGATGCGCTGGCGGAAAGATATCGGGCAGCAGCCTGCGGAGTGCACGCGACAAGCGGGCCTCCGCTGCCGGAGGCTGCGGCCCGCCGACCTAAAGGTCGAAGACAGAACAAACCGAACACCCGCGCGGCTCCGAGAAGCCGCAAATTGAGCCAAAGAAATTTATACCTGAGGCTCTTCTCCCTCCCTGAGGGAGGGTCGGGGTGGGGTCAGATTTACAAACGCGGCCATGGGCCGCGAGGCTGCATCCTCCGGTTTACAGCCAAAACAGGACAAACCGGACGGCTCCTGGAGCCGCAAATCCGGATGAGCCGACACAGCCCGGCCGATCGATATTTTTGTAACTTACTATAATGTTACTTCTTGCAGACAGCGGATCGACCCAATGCACCTGGATCGCTACGGACGGCGAACGGCACGCAACCGTTCGCACGCGGGGCATCAACGCCGTGCAGCAGAGCGTCGAACGGATCGCCGCCGTGCTCGCGGAGCTTCCGACCGGCTTCTGCGCCCCCATACAGGCCGCAACAGGGAGTGTTCCGACCGAGGGAGCCGACCTCTCCGTGGTGTTTTACGGCGCGGGGTGCGGCCCTCAGTTTCCGGAAGCGAGCGAACGGATGACCGCAGCGCTACGCAGGCATTTCCGTACGCCCCGCATCGAAGTCCACTCCGACCTGCTCGCAGCGGCCCGCGCGCTGTTCGGACGCGGCGAAGGCATCGCCTGCATCCTCGGCACGGGTTCCAACTCCTGTCACTGCCGCGGAGGCGGGATCGTCGGAAACATCCCGCCGCTGGGTTACGTGCTGGGCGACGAGGGGAGCGGCGCGGTACTGGGCCGCAACCTGCTCAACGCCGTCCTCAAGGGGCATATTCCCCTGCGCGACGAGCTGTTCGCCGCTACGGGGCTCGATTACGAGGGGATTATCCGCCGCGTCTACCGCGAGCCCGCCGCCAACCGCTTTCTCGCCTCGCTGGCTCCGTTCGTACACGCACACCTCGCCATGCCCGGGGTTCGGCAGCTGGTCACGGAGAGTTTCCGCGACTTCGCCCGCCGCAACCTCACGCGCTACCCCGCCGGACTTCCCGTGGCCTGCATCGGCGGCGTAGCGGCCCACTTCGCGGAGATACTGCGCGAAGCGCTCGCCGCGGAGGGGTTCACCCTCTGCCGCATCGAAGAATCGCCCGCCGAAGGGCTTATCCGCTACCACCATGGAACATAGAATCACCGAACAACCCTCCCCCTACGACGACCTGCAGCGCATGTCGGTGCACGACCTGCTCACGGGCATCAACCGCGAGGACGCCCGCGTACACGAAGCCGTGCGGCAGACCATCCCCGTCATGGAACGGCTCGTCGAACGCGTCGCCGAACGCATGCAACGGGGCGGACGCATGTTCTACATCGGAGCCGGGACGAGCGGCCGGCTGGGGGTGACCGACGCCTCGGAGCTGCCTCCGACCTACGGGGTGGCCGACGACCGCGTGATCGGTCTGATCGCCGGAGGCGACCGTGCCCTGCGCCGCTCGGTGGAGCATGCCGAGGACGACCCCGAGGGGGCCTGGCGCGATATGGCGCCCTACCGCCCGACGGCCGGAGACATATTAATAGGTATCGCCGCCTCGGGAACCACCCCCTACGTGGTGGGCGGAGTGCGCAGCGCCCGGCGGGAAGGGCTTCTGACCGCCGTCATCACCTGCAACCCCTCTTCGCCTGCCGCCGCCGAGGCGGAATATGCGCTCGAAGCGGTAGTCGGTCCCGAATTCGTGACGGGTTCGACGCGCATGAAAGCGGGAACGGCACAGAAACTGATGCTCAACATGCTCTCTACCGCCGTGATGATCCGCCTGGGCAAGGTCGAGGGCAACCGCATGGTCCACATGCAGCTCACCAACGACAAGCTCGTCGCGCGCGGCGTCGGCATGATCGTCCGCGAAACGGGGCTTCCGAACGACGAGGCGCGCGCGCTGCTCTTGCGGTGCGGATCGGTCAAGCGGGCGCTGGACACGCTGCGCGACGAAAAGCCGGTCGGCAAAGAACCGCCGGTGAACCCGAAAAAATAATAAGAACACCAAGAAATATGGCAAAGCTCTTTTCCGAACGGGAGATCCGCGCCGTGGCGATCTTCCTGCCGCTGGCAGCGCTGGCGATTCTGGCCGTCGCACTCGTCCGGCCCCTGGCCGACACCGCCGCAGCCCGGCGTGCCGAGCAGCAGATGGAGGCGCGCACGGCCGAACCCCGACTGCAACCGTTCGACCCCAACACGGTGACTTTCGACGAACTGCTCGCCCTCGGTTTTTCGAAGCACGAAGCGGTCAGCCTGCTCAAATTCCGGGCGGCGGGCAAGATCTTCCGCATCCCCGAGGACGTGACGCTCTGCTACGGCATCGGCGACTCGCTCTACCGCCGCATCGCCCCCTACATCCGCATCGGACGGCGCTACATGATCGCGCCCGAGCAGTACCGCACCGGGCGCTTGATCGCCGATCCGCTGCCGCCGTCGCCCTTTCGCATCGACACGGTGAGCGCCCGCTACCTGCGCGCCATCGGAGCCTTGTCGAAACGGCAGGCCGAGGCGTTCATCCGCTGGCGCGACCTGAGCGGCATCCGCGACATGGAGGAGCTGAGGGCTTGCTACGTGGTGAGCGACTCGGTGGCCGCAGCGCTGGAGCCGTACATTATTTTTCCCGATCCGATCCTGCACCCGGCGGATGTCGCCCTGGAGCTGAACTCGGCCGATTCGATGCAGCTGCGGGCCGTGGTGGGGATCGGCGAAAAGACCGTCGGAGCGATCCTCCGCTACCGCGAACGGCTCGGCGGATTCGTCCGTGCGGAGCAGCTGGCCGAGGTTCCGGGCGTTACGGAGCGCAATTACGAAAGAATTTTGAAACAAATTTACTGCGACAGTTGCAAAATTCGAAAAATTGATGTTAACTTTGCAACCCCGAACGAGTTGGCGCGCCATCCATACCTGGCCCCCCGCTCGCTGAGGAAACTGTTGAAAGCAAGACAGCTGAAAGGAGGTTGGAGCAGCACCGAGGAATTGATTGCAGATGACATATTGACCCGCGAGGAGACAGCACGACTGGCTCCCTATCTGCATTTCGGCTCCGAAGGCGAACCCCACAACGAGTAACGAACCCTTTCCGGGCGGCATCCGCACGATGCCCCCAACAAACAAATCGAAAAGAATAAAACAAACAAAAAGCAAGTATATCATGATTATCATGCCGGTTAAGGAGGGCGAAAACATCGAACGCGCCCTGAAGAAATTCAAACGTAAATACGAGCGCACGGGCGTACTGAAGGAGCTTCGCCGCCGCCAGTACTTCACCAAGCCGTCGATCGCCAAGCGCGAGGCCATGCAGCACGCCGTTTACGTGGAGCACATGTACCGCGACGAGGACTAAACGTCGGCGTTTACAAGACCAGCGGGCAGACAACTTTCGGGTTGCCTGCCCGTTTCGCATTCTCGTGTCGGAGCCGCAGGCTACCGACTGCAGTCCGAGAAAGCCCGCCCGGATGCCGCATTCACCCGGAAACACCCCGCCGTCGCATCCTCTCCGGCGCCCGTTGGATTATTACCCCCGTTCCGCTACCGTCCGGCCGGTCCGCCCCGAATCCCTACCCCGATGAAAGTCAGCGGGCAGTCCGTGAAAGCCCGCACGGATGCCGCACTCACTCGGAAACATTTCCTACGGCGCCCTCTGCCGCAGCCCTCCATTGCCCTTTCAATCGCATCCCTGTCCAAAGCTCCTCCGTCGCATCCTCTCCATCGCCCCTCGGTCGCAACTCCACCGGCTCCATCGCCCCTCGGCCGCAACCCTAATCGCATCCTCTCCGACGACCGCCGGATTATTACCCCGTTCCGCTACCATCCGGCCGGTCCGCCCCGAACACCTACCCCGATGAAAGTCAGCGGGCAGCCCGAAAAAGTCCGCACGGAGAATTTATCCGCAGCCGATTTGCCGCCCGATTTTATTTTCCGATACCGGAAAGATTTATTATATTTGTTGGAAAACCTGTCCGCAGTGACTTCGATTTTCCGACATATCGCACGCACGCTGATTCTCCTGCTGGCCGCGCTCCTTTCCGAAGTGCCCGCGGCGGCGCAGCACGTCGCGTTCAGCCACCTGACCACCGACAACGGACTGTCGCAGTTCTCTGTCAACGCGCTCTACCGCGACGAACGGGGGTTCGTCTGGATCGGCACGCGCGAGGGCCTCAACCGTTACAACAGCAACGGAATCAAGACGTTCAAGCAGCGCAAGGGCGATCCGGCAAGCCTCTTCTGCAACACCGTGCTGCGCATCACGGGCGACGGCGACGGCTCGCTCTTCCTGCTCTGCAGCGAGGGCGTGGCCCGCTTCGACATCCGCCGCGACGAGTTCCGCACGCTGCTCAACGGCACGGCGTCGGCCATCTATTACGACGACGGATTCTACGTCGCCCGCGGCACGCAAATTTTCCGCTGCAACACCGAAAACGGCGAGCTGGCCCCCTTTTACGCCCTCCCGGCCGACATCACGGGCGAGATCACCTGCCTGCTGCGCGACGCGGCGGGAATCCTCTGGATCGGAACCGACCGCAGCGGTCTCTACGGCCTGCGCCCGGACGGGACGCTGGAGCACCCGTTCGGCCGCTCGAACGTGACGAGCATCTACGAGGATTCGGCCCGCGGCCTCTGGGCGGGCACGTGGGAGGAGGGTTACTACCACCGTCCTGCGGGGGGGGGCACGTGGATCAACCGCCGCAGCGCGCCCGGCGAACTGCTCTCCGACTTCGTACGCTGCTTCGTCGAGGATGACCGGGGCGACCTCTGGATCGGGACTTTCCTCGGCCTGAACCGGCTCGACCCGAAGAGCGGACGGATGAGCGCCTATGTGGCGGACGGAAGCGCGGAGGGACTGACCCACTCCTCGATCTGGTGTCTGATGAAGGACCATCAGGGTACGATCTGGGCCGGGACCTACTTCGGCGGAGTCAACTACTTCAACCCCGAATACGAGATATACACCCGCTATAAAGCCGCGGAAAAGCCCGGCCGGGGGCTTTCGTCGCCCATCGTGGGCAAGATGATCGAGGATAGGGAGCACAACCTCTGGATCTGCACGGAGGGCAGCGGCGTCAACGTGCTCGACCGCAGGACGGGCCGTTTCCGCTGGTATCGCCACACGCCCGGGGCCAACAGCATCTCGCACGACAACGTGAAGGCGATCCGCTACGACCCCAAGCGCCATGCGATGTGGATCGGAACCCACCTGGGCGGCTTGAACCGCCTCGACCTTCCTACGCAGCGCTTCACGCACTACCGCGCCAAGGCGGGAGATGCAACCACCCTCCCCTCGGACATCGTGCGCGACGTGGTGCTCTACGGCGACAGCCTCGTCGTGGCCACGCAGGAGGGCGTCTGCGTCTTCGACCCGGCGACGGGCCGCGCGCGGCAGCTCTTCCGTGATACGGCTCAGGGGCGGCGCATCAAGGCCGTGGCCTCGCTGCTCTTCGACAGCCGGGGTACGCTTTGGGTCGCCGCCACGGGCGAGGGACTTTACGCCTACCGCTTCGACACGGGCACGCTGACCCGCTACCGGCATGATCCGGACGATCCGGCGAGCCTGAGCGGCAACAACGTCAACAGCATCGTGCAGGACCGTGCGGGCAACCTGTGGATCGCCACCTCAGGCACGGGGCTTGACCGCTACCGCTACGAAACGGACGATTTCGAGAACTTCGACGCCGCGCACAACGGTCTTTCGAGCGACTGCATCTACGACATCCGCGATTCGGGTACGGGCAAGTTGCTAATTATCACCAACGAGGGTTTCTCACGCTTCGACTACGCCACCCACCGCTTCGACAACCACACCCTTTCGAACGGCTTCCCGCTGACGGCCATCAACGAAAACGCCATCTGCTACACGCACGACGGACGGCTTTTCCTGGGCGGCACGCAGGGGATGGTCTCATTCGACCCCGAGGCGGTCGACTTCGCGCCCAAGCCCTACCGCATCGTGCCGAGCCGGCTGATCGTCAACGGCGAGACGGTCGCCGTGGGCGACCGTACGGGCATCCTCGGCAACGCCCTCTGCCACACCGCCCGCATCCGGCTGCGGGCGCGCTATTCGGTCTTTACGGTGGAGTTCGCCACCTCGAATTTCATCCCCGCGAACCGGGAAGAGCTGGTCTACCGACTGGAGGGGTTCTCCGACGCATGGACCCCGACGCGCGGGCAGACCGAGATCACCTACACCAACCTCAACCCGGGCCGCTACACGCTCGTGGTCCGCAGCGCCCGCGCGGCAGGTCCCGATACGCCCGAAGCCCGGCTCGAGATCGAGGTGCTGCCGCCTTTCTACCGCTCGACCTGGGCGTGGCTGCTCTACCTGCTGACCGCCGGAGGCATCCTCTGGGCGCTGGTGCGCGCTTACCGCAGCCGTATCCGCCTGCAGGAGTCGCTGCGCTACGAGCAGCAGCACATCCGCGACGTGGAGGCGCTCAACCAATCGAAGCTGCGCTTCTTCACCAACATCTCCCACGAATTTCGCACGCCGCTGACCCTTATCTTGGGGCAGGTCGAGATGCTGCTGCAGGTGCAGTCGTTCACCCCGACCATCTACAACAAGGTGCTGCGCATCTATAAGAACGCTCAGCAGCTCAAAGAGCTGATCGGCGAACTGCTCGACTTCCGCAAGCAGGAGCAGGGGCACATGAAAATCCGCGTCTGGGAGCAGGACCTCGTGGCGTTCCTCTGCGAAAACTACCTCCTTTTCCGCGAATACGCCGACTACCGCCGCGTGCGGCTGACTTTCGACCATGCCGAGCCGACGCTTCCCGTCTGGTTCGACCGCGCGCAGCTGCAGAAGGTGGTCAACAACCTGCTTTCCAACGCCCTCAAACATACTCCCGCCGACGGAAGCATTACCCTCTGGGTGCGGCGGGAGGCAGGAAAGGCCCTCTTCGGCGTGACCGACACGGGGCAGGGAATCGCCGCGGAGGACCTCGCCCGCATCTTCGACCGTTTCTACCAGGTTCCCGACACGGAGCAGGCCGCGGCGCAGGGGACCGGGATCGGACTGGCTCTCTCGAAGGGCATCGTCGAACTGCATCACGGCACGCTGACCGTCCGAAGCCGGCCCGGTGCTGGCAGCACCTTCACCGTCGCGCTGCCGCTGGGACGCGAGGCGTTCACGCAAGAGCAGATCGCCGTGCGGGACGCCGCCGAGGAGGCGGCGCAGGCGGGGGAGACCGCGCTGCCGGAGAGCGCCTTCGCACGCGAGAAGCAGGAGATGGACGAGGGGGTTTTCCGCCGCATCCGGGGCGCGCGCATGCTCATCGTGGAGGACAACGAAGCGCTGCGCGAAATGCTCGTACGTCTGTGCGAGCCTTACTACGAGGTTTCGACCGCCGCCGACGGCGAAGAGGCGTGGGAGAAGATCTTGCGCGAGGAGCCGCAGATCGTACTTTCGGACGTGGTGATGCCGCGCCTCTCGGGCACGGAGCTTTGCCGCCGCATCAAGGACGACATCAACACCTGCCACATCCCCGTCGTGCTGCTCACGGCCCGCACCGCCCCCGAACACACGCTCGAAGGGCTGCGCACGGGTGCGGACGACTACATCATTAAGCCCTTCAATACGGCGCTGCTGCTCTCGCGCTGCAACAACCTGGTCAACAGCCGCATCGTCCTGCGCGAAAAGTTCAGCCGCCAGCCCGGGCGTTCGGCGCGCATGCTGGCCACCAACCCCAAGGACCAGCAGCTGATCGAACGGGCGACGGCCATCATCGAACGCCACCTGGACGATCCCGAGTTCAGCGTCGGGGTCTTCTCGCGGGAGATGGGCATGGCCCGCACCAACCTCTTCGCCAAGCTGAAGGCCATCACGGGCAGCACGCCCAACGAGTTCATCTCGACCATCCGTCTCAAGCGGGCCGCCGCCCTGCTGGCCGAAAACCCCGATCTGAACGTCTCGGACATCGCCGACCGCACGGGATTCAGCTCGGCACACTACTTCAGCAAGTGCTTCAAGGCGCAGTTCAAGCTCAGCCCGCTCTCCTACCGCCGCAACCTCGGGCAGGAGTCTGCGACGGGAACCGACGGTTAGGACGGCTCCCGGAAAAGGGAGCGCCGAAAAAAGCCGATGCAAAAGGGAACCCGGAAAAAGGGCCGGGGGGGGGCAACATCATGAAGGAGCGCCGCAGACAGATTTTCGGGGATAGGAATGGCAGGATGCGACGCAAACGGAGTTTCGGGAAAAAGGAGCCTGACCGCTCGGAGGACGGGCGTCCGCAGTCCGCGTCCGGATTGGGAAGCGTCACGGAGCGCCCTACCCCCAAAATATGGACGATATGGCAAACCGGACGGACGATACCGCCACCCCGATGAATGCCGAATGGCCTAAATTAGCACCCGTGAATCGAACCATACAAACCGAACCGAATGAATCAATTTTAACCACCAACCTATGAAAACCTGCAAGAATCTGTTGTCAGTCCTGCTATCGGCGATGCTGATTGCGAGCCTGACAGGGTGTCAGGATTACGACATTCCTGCCGCCAACACGTCGCTGAGCTATCCGGCAGGCGAAATGACGCTGGGCGAGGGGACCTATACCTCGGCCGCGCCCACCCTCCGCACAACCTCCGCGCCGCAGTTCGTCGTCACGGCCGTCAGGCACAACGGCGCGGCGGCCGACCTGTCGCTGGCCGATGTCAACGCGACCACCGGCGTCATCAACCTCACCCCGCCGAGCGACCCGTCGGCCGTGGGCGAGTGGTTCGTCTCGATCCGTCTGGTCGACGGCGACTACGCGGAGGAGTATCCCGACGTGCTGAAAGTCGTGGTCCGGGGCATCGTCTTCGAGCATCCGGAGGTGACCGCCACCCGCGGCGAGGAGCTGACCGTCCCGGTCCAGCACGCCTACCTGGTTCAGGAGACGGGTACGGTCTACACGCTCGTAATGCCCGACCACAACCCCGACTACACGCATTTCTCGGTCGACAAGTCGACCTGCGCCGTGACCGTCTCGGCCGCTGCCGAAGCGGGGGTCTATCCGCTCTCGATCCGCGTGGTAAACCGCACCAATCCCGACGGATTCGTCTTTGCGGACGTCCTCACCGTGACGGTGGAGAGCAAACCCTACGACCTGAAGTACGAACCCGACGCCATCGCGCTCATTCCGCTCGAGGGACACACCTCGCCCCGGCCCACCGTCCGGGCCGCAGCGGCCGCCGAGGGCACGCAGGTGAGCTATGCGCTGCTCGACGACTTCGGGGTCTTCACGATCGACGCTGCGACCGGCGTGATCACCCTCCCGGAGGACACGCCGCTGGTAACCCAGTCGGCCAAGACGTTCGAACTGCAGGTGCGCGTGACCAATGCCAAGGGGACGACCTCGTTCCCGAGGGCTTATACCGTCACGGTCGATCCCGACAAGAAGGCCGAACCCGTGACGAAAGTCAACTACCCCGACGCGTTCCCCGTCGCGCTGCGGCCGGGCGAAGCGTGGACCTCGCAGCGTCCGTCGGTCACCGGCTCGACGGTCGGCATCGAATGGTCGCTCGAAAATGCCCCCGAAGGGGTTTCCATCGACCGCAAGAGCGGTATCGTCACGCTGGCCCAAGGCCACCGCATGCCCTTCCTCACGCAGGACAACAAACTCACCGTGCTGGTTACGAATCAGGGCATGGAGACCCCGTTCCGGACCTATCTGGGCGATTTCAGCATCGATCCCGTGCTCTGGCAGATCGCCTTTGTCACCAACTCGAAGGACAATTCGCTGACCAACAGCGGCATCGCCAATATGGATCGCTATTCGTTCTCGGGCAAGCTGGAGACCAACTACAACAAGACCGACCAGTCGACGGCCACGACCATCGCCGTGAAGAACGGCTGGGGCAAGGCTTCGGCCAATTCGGCCAACGGCATCACCTGCATCGACGCCACGGGCGTCAACAACGCCAACACCGAGGCGGGCAATACGAACATGAACAACGACTGGGTGGTCTCCTCCGAGATCGAGATTCCGGCCGGCAGCTTCAACCCCGCCATCAGCTTCAACTTCCTGCACCAGTACGGAACCGACGCGCAGAACATCCTCGAGGTCTGGATCGCCCAGATCGACGCTCAGAACATCTATGTAAAGGGCGACGAGGCGCAGGACGACAAGGGCCTCGACGCCGTGCCGGGCAGCCTGCAATGGACGCCGCTGGCCACCACCGACCAGAACAATGCGGCCATCCCCGCCAAGATCGAGTACAACCTGGTGCAGAGCGGCAAGAACCTGCAGAACTTCCCGCCGGCTCCCCGCAGCTTCGACATTTCGGCCTGGAAGGGCAAGAAGATACGCTTCGCGCTGCGCTACTGGAACCCGACCGCGAACAACAACAACAGCCGCACCTACCGGATCGAGTCGCTCCGCGTGGAAGATTCGCTCGCCGACTGATCCCGCAGACAGCCCAAGTAAAACCTTAGAATCGAAGAATCATGAAACATATCCTCAAAACAGGCTTCACGCTGCTGCTGCTCATCGGTGCGGCGTCGCTATATGCCCAGACGGTCCCCGTTTCGGGTACGGTCTACGACGAGAACAACCAGCCCCTGCCCGGCACGTCCATCATCATCCAGGGCACGCCGCGCGGAACCACCTCCGACACGAAGGGGCACTTCAACCTCTCGGCCGAGAAGGGGCAGAAGATCGTCTTCTCCTTCATCGGCTACACGGACAAGGTGATGCCCGTCACGCAGAACATGACCGACCTCTCGGTACGCATGGAGGCCACGGCCAACGCCATCGAAGAGGTGGTCGTCTCGGTCGGCTACGGCCAGATGGCCAAGAAGGACATTTCGGGCGCGGTCTCCACGGTCAAGGCTTCGGACCTGGAGAAAGGCGTGGTCTCGGCCAACTTCTCCGACGCGCTGGCGGGCCGCATGGCCGGCGTGCAGGTGACCAGCTCGGAGGGCGGTCCCGGCGCGGGCGTCGACATCACCATCCGCGGCGGCAACTCGCTCACCGGAAGCAACGCTCCGCTGTGGGTCATCGACGGCTTCCCCATAGAGAATCCCAACACCTTCTCCATCGACTCGAAGGACATCGAGCAGATGCAGGTGCTCAAGGACGCCTCGGCAACGGCCATCTACGGTGCGCGCGGCGCCAACGGCGTCATCATCATCGAGACCAAGAAGGGTACGGACAACGGTCAGGTCAACGTGGAGTACAACGGCAAATTCTCCGTGAGCACCCTCCCCTCGGAGCGCAAGATGCGCATGCTGCAGGGGCTGGACTACCTCTACATGGCCAAGGCCGTGGCGGACAACTACTCCTCGACGGGTTTCGCCACCTTCGCCGACCGCTATCTGGTGAACGACCTCTTCAAGCGCGACTCCCCGGGCGGACCCTACACGCTCGACGCCTCGGGCAACCGCATCGAGCTGACCTACGCCAAGGCCGCCGACTGGGAGAAACTCACGATCGAGGACTATGCCGACCTGCCGTGGACGATGCACGACTGGCAGGACGAGGCGTTCAAGAACGCCATCACCCACTCTCACCGCGTGGCCATCAACGGCGGCAACAAGTCGACCAAGTACAACGTTTCGACCGACGTGTTCCTGCAGGACGGCCTGCTGCTCAATACGGGCATCGACAAGTATAACTTCCGCGCCAGCCTCGACCAGCAGATCAGCAAGAAGTTCCGCTTCGTGGGGCTGGTGAACTACAACGCCACGCGCCGCCACGGTCTGCAAAGCTCCGAGGGCAACCGCAACTCGATCATCCGCGACATTCTCCAGTATCAGCCCGTCAACCCGATGAAATACGGCGACCTGGGCGTGGAGGGCGTCCCGGCGGACGTCGACACCGACACAGGCAACCTCACCTACCACCCGATCCGCAACCTGAACAACGCCTACCGCGAAATCTACATCGACCAGCTGACCATCAACGGAACGCTCCACTACCAGATCGCCAAGCCGCTCAAGCTGATGATCCGCGGCGGATATACGCACTACACCACCGTGCAGGATTCGTATAACAACGCCGACAGCCGCTACGGCCACCCGATTCTGCAGACCAACGGCATCAACGCCTACAAGTCGCAGGTCGTGCGCGACACGTGGTTCAACGAGTACACGCTCACCTACGCCAAAACGTGGGGCCGCCACCGCTTCGACGTGATGGGCGGCTACACGATGGAGGGCTACCTGAACAAGAGCGTCGCCAACACCTATATCAAGTTCCCGACCGACGTGCTGGGCATGGACAACCTCAGCCAGGGTACGGCGCAGCCGGCCGTCACCGCCATCGAGGAGTTTTTCACCATGTCGTTCCTCGGCCGCGTGAACTACGTCTACAACGACAAGTATATCTTCACGGCTTCGTTCCGTGCCGACGGCTCGTCGAAATTCCTGGGCGACAACCAGTTCGGCTACTTTCCCTCGGGAGCCTTCGCCTGGCGCGTGTCGCAGGAGAACTTCCTGCGCGACGTGCCCTGGCTGTCGAACCTCAAGCTGCGCGCCTCGTGGGGTCTGACGGGCAACAACCGCATCGGCGGTTCGAGCGCCTACGCCGCCCTCTACAACAGCGCCAACACGGGCTACCTGTTCAACGGCAGTCTGGTCTACGGCTACCAGCCCTCGCGCGTCGAGAACCGCGACCTGAAGTGGGAGACCACGCGTCAGGCCGACGTGGGCATCGACTTCGCCGTGTTCAGCAACCGCATCAACCTCACGGTCGACTGGTATCACAAGAAGACGAAGGACCTGCTGCTCTACTCCGACCTGGCCACCTCGTCGGGCTACCAGAGCGCCTACCTCAACATCGGTTCGGTGCAGAACCAGGGCTGGGAGTTCGCCCTGAACACCACCAACATCGACCACAAGCACTTCCGCTGGTACACCTCGTTCAACATCTCGTTCAACCGCAACAAGGTGCTTGCGCTCAACAGCGGCCAGGCGTACATGCTCAGCAAGCCCAACTGGTATCAGAACTACGACGAGGACCAGTACATCGCCCGCATCGGGGAGCCTGCGTCGATGATCTACGGCTACGTCTACGACGGCGTTTACCAGAACGAGGACTTCTACTACGCCGACGGCAAGTATGTGGTCAAACCGGGCGTTCCCGGCCAGATCGGCTCGCTCACGAACATCAAACCCGGCCACACGAAGTACCGCGACATCAACGGCGACGGCAAGATCGACGCCAACGACCGAACCGTGATCGGCAACCCCAATCCGAAGCACTTCGGCGGCTTCACCAACAGCTTCGAGTGGTACAATTTCGACCTGTCGGTATTCTTCACGTGGGTGGCGGGCAACGACATCCTCAACGCCAACGAGACGCTGCTGACCAGCTTCGACAGCTCGCGCAACAACTACCTCACGAAGACCACCGGCTTCTGGAGCCCGACCAACCCGACCAACGACATGCCGGCGATCCCGAGCGCCGAGAGCCAGATCGAGCGTTGGGTGACCTCGCGCTCGGTGGAGGACGGCAGCTATCTGCGCCTGCAAAACATCACGCTGGGCTACAACCTCAACGCCAAGAAGGTCCCCTTCCTGCGCAAGATCGGTCTCTCGGCCCTCAGGGTTTACTTCTCGGCCGACAACCTCTTCGTATGGACCGACTACACCGGCTACGACCCCGAGGTGAACACCAACTCCTCGGCCCTGATGCGCGGGCTGGACTACTGTTCCTATCCGCGTTCGCGCACCTACACGTTCGGTCTGGACCTCAAATTCTAATCGCTAAACGTACACGAACATGAAAAAATACCTCATACCCGTATTGATGGCCGTGCTGTTGGCCGCCTCGTGCAGCAAGCTGGACATCGCACCCCGCGGCGAGATGAACGACAAGGAGAAGGCCTACAAGAACCCGAGTATCCGCGAACAGGTGCTGGCAGGCGTCTACGCCTACCTCTACAACGAAGCCACCTGGGGCGCATTCATCTCCATCCGCATGGAAGCCGCCACCGACGTGGCCATCTCGCGTTCGACCACGGCGGGCGAAGTGGCCAACAATTCCCACACCGCAACGACGCTCAACGACCCCTGGCGCGTGCTATACGCGGGCATCAACGCGGCCAACGAGTTCATCCGGCTGGCCGACACCTACATTCCCGACGACGAAACCGCCGAAGAGACCGCCGTGCGCCTCCAGCAGATCTGCGAAGCCCGCTTCCTGCGCGCCTTCTACTACTTCACGCTGGTGCGCATGTTCGGCGACGTGCCGTTCCGCACCGAACCCACCACGGACCTGAACGATCTGGATATCGCCCGCACCTCGGCCGTCGAAATCTATCACTTCATCGTGCAGGAGCTGAACGAGATTCAGGCCCTGATGCCCAATCCCGACCAGGTGGAGTACGGCCACGTGGCCAACACGGCGGCACAGACCGCGCTGGCCGACGTCTACCTCAACCTGACGGGCTACCTGATGAAAGACCGCCTGCCGGCCGACTCGATGCAGAACAATCTCATGTACCGCCGCGCGGCGCACTGGAGCCGCAAGGTGCTGGAGAATCCGGTTCACGACATCACCAAGACCGACTATATCACCGTATTCATGAACTCCGTGCGGCAGATTCCCAACCTCAACGAGCAGATCTGGGAGTTGCAGACCATGTACCTGCGTGGCACCAACGGCTACAACACCGACAGCCGTCTGGGCAAGTACAACGGCATCGGCGGCGCGAACACCAAGGAATACGCCGCCGACGCATGGATCTACCAATCAGCCGGGCTGCGCCCCCTCTACGCCAAGATTTCGGAGAAGGACGTTTCGTCTTACGATCCGGAGTCCATCGCAGACACCTGGAAAGACGGCAAGGACCAGCGCGCGACGTGGAACTGCACGGTGTTCAAAATGACCAAAGAGACCAAGCACAACGCCCCCGACACGACCGCCGTGACGACCAGTCCGGTCAACGTTTTCCAGTTCTACCCGGGCAAGTACCGCACCATCTACGCCAACACGGCCGCCGAATGCGCATCGCGCAGTTACAGCGGGGCACGCCTGCCGATGTACCGCATCGCCGAGGTGCACCTGATGCTGGCCGAGGCGCTCAATGCGCTGGATGACCAGCAGGGCGCCGTCGAGCAGATCAACATCGTGCGCCGGCGCGCCAAGGCCACCGAGGTGCAGGGCGTGCCCTCGCAGGAGAAGGTCTTCGAACTGGTGGTCGACGAGCGCGCCCGCGAGCTTTGCTTCGAGGGCAAACGCCGCTTCGACCTGGTGCGCTGGGGCCTCTACGAGAAGAAGCTCGCCGAGATCGAACCGCTCTACCGGCAGGCCTACAACGGCGAGCTGGCCGCGACCTCGCAGGGCTGGGTGCGCGACAAGATGGGCGCGTTCAACAACTTCAACCCCGAAGTGCACTACATCATGCCCATTCCGCAGGACGAGATCAGCCGCAACGGCCTGATCCCGCAGTCGGAACAAAATGAGGGCTGGGGAGGCAACAGAAAGTGGAAATGATCCGTTAGCAGGTTATGAACCGAATCAACCGAATCGCCATGAAACGACTCATCACCCTGTCGCTGCTGACGCTGCTGGCGGGAGCGCTGCTCCTGCCGGCGGCGGCAACGGCGGCCAAACCCGCCAAACCCGCCAAGAGCAGCACGGGCCAGATCAAGAAGATCAAGCTGCGCATGCTGCGCTACTACGAGGGCGGCAAGCCCAGCGACACCGCCGTCGAGGAGATTCTCGGCCGCATGGAGGCCGACGGCTCCTTCTCCAACATCGACTACGCCGACCAAACGTTCAACACCGGCGGGCGGAAAACGCCCCACCTGGTAGACCTAGGCAAGCTGGCGCGCGCCTACGCCACCACCCCGGGCACGTATTACAAGGACCGCGACCTCTACGACGCGATCACCCGTTCGCTCGCCTACTGGATCGACCTGAACCTGGAGGACCAGAACTGGTGGCATCGCATCATCGGCTGGCCGAAGAATCTGATCCCCACGCTCGTGCTGATGGGCGACGACATGAAGCGTTACGACAAAGAGTTGTATGCCAAATTCATCGACTACATGACCCACTCCTGGTCGATCCCCGAACAGCGGGCGCAGGACGGCGCCAACGGCACGGACATCTGCCAGGTGACCTTCACCGCGGCGGTCTCGTCGGAGAACGGCGAACTGCTGGGCGAGGTGATGGAGAAGGTCAATTCGCTCGTCAAGATCGCCGAGGGCGACCGCGAGGAGGGCATCCAGCCCGACTTCTCCTACACGCAGCACAACGGCAGCGGGCGGCAGCTCTACCTGGCCACCTACGGCCGCGACTACGTGAACGGCATCCTCTTCTTCCTGAACTTCGTCAACGGGACCGACTTCTGGCTCGCCCCCGAAAAGGTGGACATTTTCGAGCGGTTGTTCCTCGACGGGCTTGTCTGGACCTGGTATGCCGGGGAGATCGACGTCAACCAGTACGGCCGCGGCCTGCTGCGCAACAGCACCGCACCCTCGTTCCTCGACATGGCGCAGCAGCTGGCCGCGTTCGGCACGCCGCGCGCCGACGAGCTGAAAAAGATGATCGCGCTGATGAAGGGTTCGGGCGAGCTTAACGGCAACCGCATGTTCCCCCGTACCGACTACATGATCCACCGCCCTGCGGGCGCGATGATCTCCACGCGCATGACCTCCGTGCGTACGGTCGGCAACGAGGCGGGCAACGCCGAGGGCATGGACAACTACCACACGGGCGACGGAGCCAACTACATCAAGGTCCACGGCGACGAATACAACCCGATCTACGCCGGGTGGAACTGGAAGCGCATCCCCGGGACGACCGTCATGGCCGACCGGCGTGCGATGCCCGCTCCGATGTGGGGCGAGGGCGGTCAGGGCGGCAGCGAGTACGCCTCGGGCGCTTCGGACGGCCGTAACGGCGTCTGCGCCTTCATCTACGCCAAGGACAGCCTCACGGCCCACAAGGCGTGGTTCTATTTCGACGACTACTTCGTGGCCCTCGGCGCGGGTATCCGCAGCGACCGCAGGGACGCTCCGGCCGTGACCACGGTCAACCAGACCCAGCTCTCGGGCAAGGCGACCGCCGGCAGCGGCGGCGCGATGGCGGCGCTCGGCGGGAAGAACACCGCGCCGTTCGACCGGCTCTGGCACTACGACGTGGGCTACCGCTTCGATACGGGAACGCCGACCGCGGAAACTTATAAGGGGACCTATCCCGCGGAGTACAAGGGCAAAAAGGGCGACATTCTCTGGATCGGCTTCGACCACGGGACCGCCCCGCAGCAGGCCGTCTACGCCTACGCCGTCTACCCGGCGATCCGCGAGGAGGCGTTCCTGAAGCGCGGCGACGACTACCGCATCCTCAGCAACACGCCGCAGGTGCAGGCCGTGGCGGACCTCGCCTCGGGCAAGACGATGGCCGCCTTCTACGAGCCGGGCAGCATCACGGCCGAGGGCGCGGGAACGATCACGGTCGACCAGCCCTGTCTGCTGATCCACGACCGGGCCGCGGGCAAGACGACCGTCGCCAATCCGTTCTGCGAAAGCCGGCCGATGGAGTCCGTAACCGTCACGATCGACGGGCGCGAAGAGCGCATCCCCTTCGGCCGATAGCGAGCCGGACCGAAAAAAACAGGGACCGTCCTTTCGAAAGGACGGTCCCTGTTTGGTTGAATCCCCCGCTGCTTAGCGCAGGAAGAGCAGTTCGCGGTACTTCGGCAGCGGCCAGATCTGGTCGTCGACGATCTCTTCGAGCTTGTCGATGTGGTAGCGGATTTCGTCGAAGAAGACCGCCACGGTGTCGTGGTAGGCGATCGCTTTCTCGCGCTGGTCCTCGATGCGGTTGGCCTTTTTGCGCGCCTCGATCAGCTCGTCGGAGAGCTTCTGGATGGAGGCCGTATGGTCCTGAATCTTCTTGATGAGCGCAATGTCCGCCGAAGCGTTCAGCCCCGGAATCTGCGACATTTTATACACCTTGTCCAGCAGCATCGCTTCGTACTTCGAGGCGATGGGGACGATGTGGTTCATCGTTAGATCGCCCAGCACGCGCCCCTCGATCTGGATCTTCTTCGTGTAGGTCTCCCACTTGACCTCGGCGCGCGCCTCCAGCTCGACGCGCGTGAAGACGCCCATGCGCGAGAACATGTCGACGGTCTCTTTGTCGAGGTAGCGGTCGGTCATGAGCGGCGTCGAGGTTTCGCAGTCCAGCCCGCGCCGGGCCGCCTCCGTCCGCCACTCGTCGGAGTAGCCGTTGCCGTCGAAGCGGATCGCGCTGCATGCGTGGATCATCCGCTTCAGCTCCTCGTAGAGGGCCTTCTCCTTCTTCATGCCCCCCTCGATTTTGGCATCGACCGCCTTTTTAAACGCCACCAGCTCGTCGGCGACGATCGAATTGAGCACGATCATCGCCTCGGCGCAGTTGTCCGACGACCCTACGGCGCGGAACTCGAAGCGGTTACCCGTGAAGGCGAACGGCGAGGTGCGGTTGCGGTCCGTATTGTCGAGCAGCAGGGTCGGGATGTGCGAAATGCCGCTCATCTTGAAGACGTTTTTGGCGTCGAAGCGGATATCGCCGTCCCCGCGGCTGGCGGCCAGTTTGTCGAGCACGGCCGAGACCTGCGAGCCGAGGAATGCCGAAATGATGGCCGGGGGCGCCTCGTTGGCCCCCAGCCGGTGGGCGTTCGTGGCGCTCATGATCGCCGCCTTCATCAGACCGTTGTACTTCCAGACGGCCGAAATGACGTTCACCAGAAAGGTGATGAACTGGAGGTTCTCCGACGCCGTTTTGCCGGGTCCCAGCAGGTTGACGCCCGTGTCGGTCCCCAGCGACCAGTTGTTGTGCTTGCCCGAGCCGTTGATCCCCTTGAAGGGCTTCTCGTGCAGCAGCACGCGGAACTGGTGGCGGCGCGCGATCTTGTCCATGATGGTCATCAACAGCTGGTTGTGATCGTTGGCCAGATTGGCCTCCTCGTAGACGGGAGCCAGTTCGAACTGGTTGGGCGCCACCTCGTTATGGCGGGTTTTGACGGGAATGCCCAACTTGAGACACTCGTATTCGAGGTCCCGCATGAACGACATGACGCGCGTGGGAATCGCTCCGAAATAGTGGTCCTCCAGCTGCTGGTTCTTGGCCGACTCATGGCCCATCAGCGTGCGGCCCGTAAGCATCAGGTCGGGGCGCACGGCCCACAGGCTCTCGTCCACCAGAAAGTACTCCTGCTCCCACCCCAGGTAGGAGACCACGCGCTGCACATTCTTGTCGAAGTAGTGGCACACCTCCGTCGCCGCCCGTCCGACGGCCGTCAGCGACCGCAGCAGGGGGACCTTGTAGTCGAGCGCCTCACCCGTGTAAGCGATGAAGACGGTGGGGATGCAGAGCGTCGTGTCGACGATGAACGCCGGCGAGGTGGGGTCCCATGCCGAGTAGCCGCGCGCCTCGAACGTGTTGCGGATGCCGCCGTTGGGGAACGACGAGGCGTCCGGCTCCTGCTGCACGAGCAGCTTGCCCGAGAACTCCTCCAGCACGCCGCCCGAGCCGTCGGGTTCGGCGAAGGCGTCGTGCTTCTCGGCCGTGCCGCCCGTCAGGGGCTGGAACCAGTGGGTGTAGTGGTCCGCACCGTGCTCGAGCGCCCACTGCCGCATGCCGGCGGCTACGCTGTCGGCCACCTCGAACGGCAGCGGCGCACGCTTCTCCATCGTCTCCAGCAGGATGGAGTAAGTTTTTTTATCCAGATACTTGCGCATGGCGGCGCGGTTGAAAACCTTCTCGGCGAAGTAATCCGACGGGCGCCCTTCGGGGGCTTTCACCTCGACGGCCGAGTGGTTGATCGCCGCATCGACCATTTTGAAACGGAGCAGGGACATAAGCTGTATGATTGGGTTTCTTCGAAAAATCGTTTTCGGGGGCAAAGGTAATTCTTTTCGCCTGCCGTTGTTTTTCACAATTCCTGTTTTTTCCGAAATCGCCCGTTTTTTTCAGCCTTTTCCGGGAATCAGCCCCTATTTTTTTGGGAATCGGTGAAATTTTATGCTGTTATTAGGATAACAGATGGTTTTTCGGGCGCTTCTTCGATTTTCCGTAATTTTGCAATTCCACCAAAAATTGCGGATTTTTCGAACAATATTCAACCGATCGCCCGTTTTTCAGCCGCAGTCCGTCCGAAAATGCCTTTGCAGGCTGCGCGCCAAAAAGCAGCCGCTACTGTTATTTTGGTAACAATTTTTGGTTACAGTTAGATATTTATTTTGTACCTTTACGTGCAATTTGAAAACAAGAGAAACAACACTCATACTAATCTCTAAACAGTTATGGCAAATACCAAACGTGAAAAGCTGTTCACCGAGTTCCCGCCGGTTCCGACCGAGAAGTGGGAAGAGGTGATTACAGCCGACCTGAAAGGTGCTGACTACGAGCGCAAACTGGTCTGGCGTACGGGCGAAGGGTTCAACGTCCGTCCCTACTACCGCGCCGAGAACCTCGAGGGCATCCGATTCCTGGGCTCGCAGGCAGGCGAGTTTCCCTTCGTACGGGGTACGCGCGCGCATAACCGCTGGCGCATCCACCAGACCGTCGAGGTCTCCGATCCCGCAGCGGCCAACGCCGAGGCGCTGGACATCCTCAACCGCGGCGTCGATTCGCTGGGCCTCTGCATCCAGAAGGAGGAGTTTACGGCAGCCGACCTGGACGTGCTGCTCGCAGGCATCTCGATCCCGGCCGCAGCGATCGTCTTCTGCGGCAAGCACACCGCCGACGTGGCCGAACTGGTGCTGGCCAAGATCGAAAAGGAGGGCATCGCCAACGAAGAGGTGCGCATCGCCTTTGCGATCGATCCGCTGGTCAAGGGACTTGCCCAACGCGGCGACTTCTGCTCGCCCGACGGGCAGAAGTGCTTCGCCCGCATCGCGGCGCTGATCGAGAAGACGCGCGAGTACAAGCATATCCGCGTGGTAACCGTATCGGCCCAGACTTTCGGCAACGCCGGTTCGACCATCGTCGAGGAGCTGGCATTCGCCCTTTCGGCCGGTAACGACTACCTCTCGCGCCTGACCGACGCGGGCGTCGAGGCCGAGCAGGCGGCGCGCAAGCTGCGCTTCTCGTTCTCGGTCACCTCGAACTACTTCATGGAGATCGCCAAGCTGCGCGCCGCGCGCATGCTTTGGGCCAACATCGTCAAGGGGTACGTTCCCGAAAAGAACTGCCCGAGCAAGATGCAGATCCACGCCGAGACCTCGCGCTGGAACCAGACCGTCTACGACCCCTACGTCAACATGTTGCGCGGTACGACCGAAGCCATGTCGGCGGCCATCGGCGGCGTCTACTCGCTGGAGGTGACCCCGTTCGACCGCTCGTTCGAGACCCCGACCGAGTTCTCGAAGCGCATCGCCCGCAACGTCGAGCTGCTGCTCAAGCACGAAGCCCACTTCGACCAGGTCGTAGACCCGGCAGGCGGTTCGTACTACATCGAGAACCTCACGCAGTCGATCGCCGCCGAGGCGTGGAAGCTCTTCCTCGAGATCGAAGAGAAGGGCGGCTACGCCGAGGCTTACAAGGCGGGCTTCATCAAGGAGCGCGTCGATGCTTCGGCCGCCGCTAAGGACAAGATGATCGCCACGCGCCGGCAGACGCTGCTCGGCGCCAACCAGTACCCCAACTTCTCGGAGGTGGCCCCGAAGGAGATTACCGCCGAGGCCGTGACCCGCACGAAAGCCGAGGGCAACGTACTCGTGCCCTACCGCGGTGCGATGGCGTTCGAAGAGATGCGCCTGCGCGTCGACCGCTCGGGCCGTCAGCCCAAGGCGTTCATGCTCACCTGCGGCAGCCTGGGCATGGCCCGCGCCCGCGCCCAGTTCTCGTGCAACTTCTTCGGCTGCGCCGGCATCCGCGTGATCGACAACACGTTCTTCCAGTCAATCGAGGAGGGTGTCCAGGCCGCGCTGGAGGCGAAAGCCGAGATCGTCGTGGTCTGCGCTTCGGACGACGACTACGCAGAGGCCGCTCCGAAGGTCAAGGAGCTGCTGGCAGGCCGTGCGATCCTCGTGGTTGCCGGTGCTCCGGCGTGCGCTCCCGAGCTGGAGGCACAGGGCATCTCGAACTTCATCAACGTGAAGTCGAACGTCCTGGAAACACTGAAGTTCTACCTTAAAGAGATGGGAATCTGATCATGAGAGCGAAATTCAACGAAATCCGATACGAAGGCGACGGGCAGCAGAGCTGCTGCGCCAAGAAAGGCTGCGGAAAGGTCGAACCGTGGCTGACGGCCGAACGCATTCCCGTCAAGGGCGCCTATACGGCCGAAGACCTCGAGGGCATGGAGCACCTCAACTACGCGGCGGGCATCGCCCCGTTCCTGCGCGGTCCCTACTCGACGATGTACGTGATGCGTCCGTGGACCATCCGTCAGTACGCCGGTTTCTCGACCGCCGAGGAGTCGAACGCCTTCTACCGCCGCAACCTGGCCGCCGGACAGAAGGGTCTGTCGGTGGCTTTCGACCTGGCGACGCACCGCGGCTACGACGCCGACCACCCGCGCGTGGTGGGCGACGTGGGCAAGGCCGGCGTGTCGATCTGCTCGGTGGAGGACATGAAGGTGCTCTTCAACGGCATTCCCCTCGACCGCATGTCGGTGTCGATGACCATGAACGGCGCGGTGCTGCCGATCCTGGCGTTCTACATCGTCACCGGACTGGAGCAGGGCTGCACGCTCGACCAGCTTTCGGGTACGATTCAGAACGACATCCTCAAGGAGTTCATGGTGCGCAACACCTATATTTATCCGCCCGAGTTCTCGATGCGTATCATCGCCGACATCTTCGAGTACACCTCGAAGAACATGCCCAAGTTCAACTCGATCTCGATCTCCGGCTACCACATGCAGGAGGCGGGCGCCACGGCCGACATCGAGCTGGCGTACACGCTGGCCGACGGTCTGGAGTACCTGCGCGCGGGTATCAACGCCGGCATGTCCATCGACGCCTTCGCACCGCGTCTGTCGTTCTTCTGGGCCATCGGCATGAATCACTTCATGGAGATCGCCAAGATGCGCGCGGCACGTATGCTCTGGGCCAAGATCGTCAAGCAGTTCGATCCCAAGAATCCCAAGTCGCTGGCCCTGCGTACCCACTCGCAGACCTCCGGCTGGTCGCTCACCGAGCAGGACCCGTTCAACAACGTGGCCCGCACGGCCATCGAGGCCATGGGCGCGGCGCTGGGACACACCCAGTCGCTGCACACCAACGCGCTGGACGAGGCGATCGCCCTGCCGACCGACTTCTCGGCGCGTATTGCCCGTAACACGCAGATTTACATTCAGGAGGAGACCAACGTCTGCCGCGAGGTCGATCCGTGGGCCGGTTCCTACTACGTCGAGACGCTCACCAACGAAATCGCCCACAAGGCCTGGGAGCATATCGAGGAGGTGGAGAAGCTGGGCGGCATGGCCAAGGCCATCGAGACCGGCATTCCGAAAATGCGCATCGAGGAGGCGTCGGCCCGCAAGCAGGCCCGCATCGATTCGGGCGAGGAGAAGATCATCGGACTGAACGAATACCGTCTGGAGAAAGAAGCCCCGATCGACATTCTCGCCGTGGACAACACCGCCGTACGCGAGAGCCAGATCAAGCGTTTGAAGGAGCTGCGCGCTGCGCGCGACGAGGCCGCCGTGAAGAAGGCGCTGGCCGCCATCACCGAGTGCGTGAAGACCAAGCAGGGCAACCTGCTGGAGCTGGCCGTCGAGGCCGCCCGGGTCCGCGCCACGCTGGGCGAGATTTCGGACGCCTGCGAGGTTGTCGTAGGCCGTTACAAGGCAGTCATTCGTTCCATCTCAGGAGTTTACAGTTCAGAAGTGAAAAACGACAAATCCTTCGAGCACGCCAAGGAGCTGTGCGCCGAATTTGCCCGCAAGGAGGGCCGTCAGCCGCGCGTGATGATCGCCAAACTGGGTCAGGACGGACACGACCGCGGCGCGAAGGTCGTGGCCACGGGTTACGCCGACATCGGCTTCGACGTCGACATGGGCCCGCTGTTCCAGACCCCCGAGGAGGCTGCCCGGCAGGCCGTTGAGAACGACGTGCATGTAGTGGGCGTTTCGTCGCTGGCCGCCGGCCACCTCACGCTCGTGCCGCAGATCATCGGCGAACTGAAGAAACTGGGCCGCGAGGACATCATCGTCATCGTCGGCGGCGTAATCCCCCACCAGGACTACGACCAGCTCTACAAGGACGGCGCCGCCGCCATCTTCGGCCCCGGCACGCCCATCGCTACGGCGGCGATCAAGATTCTCGAAATCCTGCTCGCCGAGTAACCTGCAAAGACCTTTTCAAAACACCGCCGCGTAGAAATACGCGGCGGTGTTTTATTGTAGGCACGGATCGAAAAGACACGCAAACCGCAATCCGGTTGCCTTGTTATCGGCCGTTAGGCCGGCGGGGCACAGACTGCGTCCCTAAGCCTAGGACCACGGCAACGCGCCTCAATTATATCCAAGCAAAGCGATAGCTTTGCACCCCCATCGCGCACTTATGGAAACGGCGGGAATTGCGGTTGTCCGACGCCGAGCGCCCGGAACGGGTGTACGATATGCTTTAGCTTTCGTGCCCGTTCAGCGAGGCGGAGGACAGACGCCCGCTGTTTTCTGCGTACGCGGTTCTTTCGCCCTTTCTTCTAAAGAAAGGGCAAGAACGTTTGGTTCGAAGAACCGCGGGCCGCAGCCTCCGGCGGCGGAGGCCCGCTCATCGCGTCCTCCGCAGGCTGCGTCCGAAAAGTCCTGGCCGTGCAGACACGTAGGAAACGCCCCAGTCTGCTGCCCAGGGAGATTACGAACCATGTTCGCTGAGCGGCAGAGACCCATCTATCGCATCCCTCCGCAAACCGCTTCCGGATCCTCACTCATTTAAGGCTTTTCATTTGGACTACGAAAGTCCACCTTAGGCCGCGACCGAAAACCGGGATAGTACCGTCTTGAAGCGCTGACCTTGCTCGGAAAACGCTCCTCAGGCTGCGGCCCGCTACCGTCGCTGATCCGATCCCGACCGGACCGCACCTCTTTACCGGCACGCCTCGAGAATCCGGCGGGCCATCGCGCCGTCGACGTTCTGCGCCTCGCCGAACGCATAGCCGTTGGCGTTGAAGCGGCGCTCGACCTCGGCGATGGTCTCTTCGCCGATACCCTCCTCCGAGAGGCGCGTCGAAAGACCCAGCGAGCGGAAGAACGCCTCATTGGCCGCGATTGTGTGGTCGATGCGCTCCTCTTCCGAACCCTCGGCAATGCCCCAGATGCGTTCGCCGAATTGCAACAGTTTGCCGCGCTTCTGCTTGCGCAGCACGCGCAGCGTGCCGTTGATGACGATGGCCAGCGTCGCGCCGTGCGTCAGGCCGTGCAGCGCGGTCAGTTCGTGGCCGATGCGGTGCGTGGCCCAGTCCTGCGTCACGCCCATGCGGATCATGTCGTTCAGCGCGAGGGTTGCCGCGAGCATATATTCCGACATGGCGTCATAATTACGCTGGTCGGCCCGGATCAGAGGCGCGATCTCCTTGACGGTCAAAAGGATGCCTTCGGCCCAGCGATCCATCAGGCGCGACTGGTTCGGAGTGGTCATATACTGCTCGAGCACATGCACGAACGTATCGGCCAGCCCGCAGGCGATCTGCCGCGCGGGCAGCGAAAAGGTCGTTTCGGGGTCGAGGATCGAAAAGACGGGATACTGCCCGTAGAAAGCGAGCTTCTCGCGCGTCTCCCGCCGCGAGATCACCGCGCCGTTGTTCATCTCGGAACCCGTGGCCGACATGGTGAGCACCGTAGCCAGCGGCACGGAACGATCGGCCTTGCCGCGCAGTACGATGTCCCACGGATCGCCGTCGTAGAGCAGTCCAGCGGCCACCAGCTTCGTCCCGTCGATCACCGAACCGCCGCCCACGGCCAGCAGGAAGTCGACCCCGTGCTCGCGTCCCAGGGCGACCGCCTCGCGGACGGTTTCGACCGAGGGGTTGGGTTCGATGCCCCAGAACTCGACCCACTCGCGCCCCTCAAGTGCATGCACGACCTGATCGTAAACGCCGTTGCGGCGCACGCTGCCGCCGCCGAAGGTGATCATTATGCGTTTTCCGGCGGGGATAAGTTCGGAGAGCCGGGCGATCTGTCCCTTGCCGAAGACGAGTTCGGTCGGATTGTGATAGATGAAATTATTCATGGCAAAAGAGTTTGGATAGACAAAGATAACAAAAAGAACGCCGGGACATGCCCGGCGTTCCTGATTTCTCGCATCCGCAGCGCGACTTAGAAGTAGCGGCCGCGGAGGTCTTGGATTTTGGCCATCTGCTGGATGGCCGGCATGGCGAACTGCTGAACCATGTTCTCGGCCATCGCCTGAGCGCGGACCTTCTCGCCCTCGGGGGTCTGCTTCTCCTCCTTGGCGATCTCGTCCACCCGGAAGACGTAGACGCCCGAACCGCCCTTGACGGGAGCCGAGACGGCGCCCTGCTCCGAAGCGGTGATCGCGCCCACGACGCGAGGCTCGACGCCCAGTCCGTTGACGTAGTACGAAGCATAGGTCACATTATCGAAATCGGCGACCTCAGAACCGAGGCTGGCGGCCTGCTCCTCGAGGGTCGAACCGCTGAGTCCGGCCACGATATGATCGTATTTCTTATCGCGGAGCACCTGTGCACGCACCTGCGCCGAAACCTTGTCCAGCGAAGCGTACTCCTCGTCGTCGATCCCCGTAAGGATGGCGATCACATAGTCCTTGCCGACGTTGAAAATCTCCGATACGTCGCCCTCTTTGGCGCCGAACGCCCAGCGGGCCACCTCGCGCGAGTCGTCCAGTCCGCGCAGCGTGCGTTCGCCCTGCGAGAGGGTTGCCATGCGCGGCGTCACGGCAGCCGTCGATGCGGCGTCGTTGAACGCCTCGACCGAACCCTTGGCATTGACCGAGAAGACGCCCGCCTGGTTGTGGGCCTCGCGGCGCGTAGCCTCCGAAGCCTCGACGGGATAGGTGATCGAAGCCACCTGCACGTGCTTGGTGGGTTTGTCGGCGCGGTAAACCTGCATGAGCTGGATGGCGTCGCCCGAAGCGATCTTCACCACGTCGCCCTGCTTCGCCCCGGCCAGCGCCTCGGCGAACTCGCCCGTGAAGGCCGAGAAGGGCATCACTCCCACCTCGCCTCCGTTGGCGGCCGTCGCGTCGTAAACCGAGTATTGTGCGGCCAGCTGGCGGAAGTCGCCGCCCTTGCGCAGCACGCCCAGCAGGCTGTCGGCCAGCCGGTCCTCAGTGTAGGGCAGGACGATATGACGGATGCCGAGCGTGTCGGAAACCAGCTTGGCATCGACCACGCGGGACATCGTCCACTCGTTGTTCTTCAGCACGGGACCGTAGGTCTTGCCGGCCATCAGCGCCTCGGCTTCATCGGCCGAAAGCTGGGCCGCGGAGACGTAGCGGTCGGAGACCGTACCGTTGCGGTTGGCGCGCACGAAGCTCTTCAGTTCGTCGGTAGCGGCGAACTGAGCGCCCACCTCCTCCACGCTCTTCTCCAGCGCGAGCAGGTCGTCGTCCGTGGGGTTCACCTCGAATACTACGTAGGAGAGCGTGCGGTTGGGAATCTGCCGGAAACTGTTCTTATGGCTCTTGTAGTAGGCTTTCAGATCGGACGCCGAAACCTGGAAGAGCGAGTCGGGAACGGCCGAATACTTCTTGCCGGCCCACTTGCCGGAGAAGGTGTCGTTGGCTGCGGCCACGCCGTTGGCGACCTCGAGTGCATTGACGTACGTGCCGCCCCGGAGCAGGCCCAGGTACTTCTGCACCTCACGCTCCATGCGGATCTGCTCGTTGAGCTGCGCCCACGCCTGCTGCGCCTGCGGATTGGTCTCGGCCTGGGCCAGGAACTCGCTCACGGCAGCCACGTTGTACTCGCCCGTGCGGGGATCGGCGAAAGCGTTGTAGAGCGTCTGCGAGGGGTGCTGTCCGCTGATCATGGCCAGCCGCTCCGGCTCGGTGACGCGAAGTCCCATCCGTTCGAAACCGGGGGCCATCACGCGGTTGGCGATGAGCGACTGCCAGGCGGCGTTAGCCAGCATGGCCGACTGCTGTTCGTCGCTCTCCTGCACGTTGTTCTGCTCGCGGATCCGCTCGTACTGCTCGTAATACTCCGAATAGCTGATCTTTTCGCCGTCGATCACGCCCACCTTGGGGTCGTTGCCCGAGAAGCCCATTTCGGTCTTCAGAGAGAGGATGAATGCCAAGAGGGCCAGTGCGATGATGATCGAAAGCACGATGCCGAACTTGGTTCGTAAAGTGTTGAGACTTGCCATATGAATTGTTAATTGTTCGTATTGTTTCTTTTAAACAGCCAAAGGTAGTAATTAATTCGGAAAAAGCGGTCCGGAATCACAATTTTTTCACGCGGGCCAACTCGATGCGCGAACGC
This sequence comes from Alistipes sp., assembly GCF_048465635.1. GTDB lineage: Bacteria > Bacteroidota > Bacteroidia > Bacteroidales > Rikenellaceae > Alistipes. Next base: position 54,901 of record NZ_DBFWLF010000019.1, on the reverse strand, counting down.
GTCGTACGCAGGATGCGCAGCTGCAAACTGCCCACGAAAACCGTCTCTCCGGCCGAGGGGATTCCCTCGTAGTGGTAGATGATGAAACCGGCCAGCGTGTCGTATTCGCGGCTCTCCTCGATGCCCAAGCCGTACTTCTCGTTGAGGTATTTCACCTCCAGCCGGCACGAGAGCACCCACTCGCCGGGACCGACCTGCTTCTCCGTCAGGTCGGGCACGTCGTGCTCGTCCTCGATTTCGCCGAAAATCTGCTCCAGCACGTCCTCGAGCGAGATGACGCCCGCCGTGCCGCCGAATTCGTCGATCACCACGGCGATGTTCGTGCGGTGCTTGATGAAGTTCTGCAACACCAGCTGCAAGGGCATGGTCTCGGGCACGAAGTTGACCTCCATGACCGCTTCCGCGACCGTGGCAGGCCGCCGGAAGAGGCTCTTGGAGTTGACATAACCCACGATGTTGTCGATCGACTTGCGCCAGACGAAGATGCGCGAATACTTCGAATCGACGAAGCGGTCGGTAAGCTGCTCGATCGTGGTGTCGTCGATGTCCACCGCCTCGATGTCCACGCGCGGAACCATGCAGTCGCGCACGCGCAGATCGGCGAAATCGAGCGCGTTCTGAAAGAGCTTCAGTTCGTTGTCCGGCTCGGGGTGCGCCTCCGCGCTGTTCGTCTCCAGCAGCGCCGCCAGGTCCTCGCGGTTGAAGACCGGCGCAGTATCCTTCGCCTCGACGCGCCGCCCCACCAGCCGCAGGATGCCGTGGGAGATGATCGTCGTGAAGCGCGCCACGGGGTAGAGCACGATATAGAAGAAGTAGATCACCGGAGCGAAAGCCCGGTAGTAGAAGTTGGGGTTGTTGCGGAAGATCGACTTGGGCAGGAACTCGGCGGCGAAGATGATGATGAGCGTCGAGACGGCCGTTTCGACGGCCACCGAACCCTCACGGGCCGCACTCTCCCACCCCGCGGCGTAGAACAGGCCGCGCAGCAGCAGCGACATGTAGAGCGAGTAGATGACCAGCGCGATGTTGTTGCCGACCAGAATCGTGGTGATGTACTGCCCCGGGTGACGGGCGAAGATGTCGGCGATGAAGTCGAACATCCGGCTCTGCTTGCGGTCGATCTCCAGCTTGAGGCGGTTCTTGCTCGTGAAGGCGATCTCCATCCCGGAGAAGAAGGCCGAGAGGAGCAGCATCGCAAGGATCAGCACAATCGAGGTGAGCATGGCTTCAGACGCTTTATCATTTCGAGGCTTCGTCCGAGCGCACGGCTCCGCGCGGCTCGGCGAGGGACTCTTCCGGGCGCAGCGCATCGCGCCGCACCTCGCGGGCGGGTTCCGCAACAGTTCGGTCCATTTGTACGGCCTCGCGGGCGGGCTTGGCTACGGCGTCGCTTTTCGGTCCGGCTTTTCGGTCCGGCTTCGTAACGGCGCCGTCCTTTTGTCCGGTCCCGCGGGCAGGTTCGGCGACCGCCCTGTCCGTTTTGAGGGCGGGCTGTTCGTCGCGGACCGATTGGGCCGGCACGGCACGGCGGACAGTCTCTTCGGGCAGCGCGTCGGAGCGCATCGGTACGGCCGGCCGCTGCACATCGGGCACGGCAAGCAGGGCAGCGTCGTCCAAAGCGGCGTTTGCCGGAGGTGTGCCCACAGGCAGGGCCGATTGCGGCGGCCGGGCGGGTGCAGCCCGCTTCGGAGCGGGGGTCTCGGGCTTCCGGGCTGCCCCGGAAGCTCCGGCCGCAGCCGGGCGCGCCCCTGCGACGGAATCGCTCCCTTCGGTGGGGGTGACGTTGACCTCCATGCGCCCCTTCATGCGGCGGAACCGCCAGTCCTTGAACTCCTCGTCCGACTCGAAGCCCTCGCCGATGAAGACGTCGCGGCCGTCGTTCTGCACGATTTTCGAATCGACGTTCGAGTAGATCTTCTTGGTCAGCGCGTTCCAGAACAGCTGCTGCGTATAGAGCGTTTTGCCATCGGACTTGACCACCACCACGTTGCCCTTGGCCTCCCACAGCTTGCGCTTCTCGTAGTTGATGGCGTAATTGGCCGTGAGCACGGCGTCGACCGTCGAGAGCGAGTCGTCCTGGTAGGTGGTTATCTTGATGCCCTTGCGGAATTCGCGGTAAGGCTCGCGCGCCAGCGTGTAGCCCTCGAGCAGCGGGGTCTCGAAGTGGTAGGAGCGGCGTCCGTTGAGCGATTCGACGATCGAGAGGTTCTCGCTGTACTCCGTTTGCAGGGTCTCCAGGGCGGCGGGACTTTCCTCCGCTTCGGGTTCCGCGCAGGAGTATAGCAAGATAGCACTCCCCGCCAGGGAGAGTGCTACCAGTGCGTATCTTGCCGCTTTGTTCAGCATGCGGAACAGAGGCTCGTGGCTTTAGCGGGGACGTACCGTGGTCACGATGCCGGCGGCCGTGCCGCAGGTGACCTTATAGCTCGCCCCCTCCTTCACCTCGTTGAAGAAGCACTCCTCCGAGGTCGGGAACCGGCTGCGGTAAGCGGCCAGCGAAGTCTTGGCGGTCTGGATATAGTTCTCTTCCTTCAACAGCTCGACGGCCTTGGCCATCGTGTCGTAGGCGGCCCAAAACGCAGCCTGCCCGGCGAATCCGCCGCAGGCAGCAGCCGAAGAGGCATAGCACTGCGCCAGAATGAAGTAGGGAAGACCGTCCTCGGGATTCAGATCGCGGGCCTGGCGCGCAGCGGCGGCAGCGCCCTGAATGTCGTTCGAAACGAACTCCAGCAGCCCGATGCGGGCGTAGAGTTTCTGACGCTCGGCGGGGTCCTGCTCCACGGCCAGCGCCTCGTTGAGATACTTCGAAGCGCGGTTGTAGTCGCCCTTATTCTGGAAAGACTGTGCCAGGAACATGGCATTTTCCGACGTGGGTTTCATCTCGTAATACTTCTCGGCCAGCGTGAAATAGAAATCGCTGTCGCAGTTGGCGCGCGACATGAGCATGAAGGCCTGTCCGAGCAGCTCCTCGTCGTCGGGAGCGGCGGCGATGCGCGGGGCGAAGAGGTTCTCCAGATTCTCGCAGCTGGCGGCCCCGCTCAGCCCGAATGCGGCGTCGAACTGCTTCTTGTACTCTGCGGCATCGGGATTCTTCTCGAAGAACGGCGTGAGGCGGTCGTATTCGGCCAACAGTTCGTCGGGCATCACCTCGTCGGTATTCTTGTAGTCGTCGCAAAGGTTCGAGAAGTAGGCCACCACGCTCTCCGGATCGGCGTTGTCGCCCGCCTCGGCGATCGCCTCGCGGAACGCCTTGCGGATGGCCGCACGGTCGTTGGGCAGGTAGGTCAGCACCTCACGGGCCTTGCGGTCGAGGATATAGGCGCGGCCGCGCTTGGGGTGGTCGCCGAAGTATTCCAGCCGCAGGTCGTAGATCAGCAGCAGCGAGTCGGTGAACATCTTCTTCTCGGCCAGGCTCTTGGCGCGGTTGATCTTGTTCTTGTAGAGCTGCGTGCCGCGGACGAACGTGTTCTCAGACGCCTGCGGACGCTTGTCGAGCAACTCCTTGAGGTAGTGCGCGGCGGCATCGTAGTCCTTGTTGTCGAGCGACTCCTTGAGGAAGTTGCTGTTGAGGATGTTTTCCTTGCGCGCTTCGGGCGTATCGCCCCAGATCGCGTACTTGGGATCGCTGAAGTCCTGGGCCATCGTCGCCACTGCGAAGAGTGCGCAAGCCGCAGAGAGCAGGAATTTAACGTTTTTCATGGATATGAGATTAATTTTTAATGTTGTTTGCCGTTCGTTTAATCGTACTTGGGACGCAGGAACCAGTACTCGCCGTTCTCGCTGCCCGCGAAGAGCGTGAAGCCGATGGCGAACTTGAAGTACTGCTGGCGGACCAGCCCGAGGTGTTCGGCCACGTTGAAGCCGCGGCGGCCGTACTCGAAACCGATGTCGACGGCCGATATGGCCAAAAACTTCACGGGGATGCCGATGCCGGCCGTGACGGCGTATTCGCCCAGCCGGTGTCCGTCGTAGGTCTGGTTGAACGAGCCGTAGCGGAAGCCCGCGCGGTAGGACCAGCGCTTGAGCATGTGACGCACGTCATAACGGGAGGGGGTGTACTCGACGCCGAATTTGACGGTGCTCGTATTGGTGTAGGAGACCTCGTAGGAGGATTTGTCCGCACCGCTCACGCCCGTGAACACGGAGGAGCGGTTGCGGCCGCCCCAGTTCTGGTAGACGTAATCCAGCGCGAAGGCCCACTTGGCCGTCTGGTAGTAGGCGCCGACGGTGAGCTGCCGGGGCAGCACAAGCGCCAGGTTGGTCGAATCGGCCTTCACCTCCGTGCCGTTCATGTTGTTGTCGTAGATGGTGGTCTTCACCTTCGGGTTCAGGTTGCCGCCGAAGTCGAACGCCGCGCCGAGCGTCAGCACGCGCTTGGCCGTCAGCAGGGCGAGCCACTGCACGCCCACCTGCCCCTTGAAGCTCGAAATGCTGTAATTCTCGTTGCCCAGCGTGGAGGCGAACGTCGAGTTGCCGTCGGGCAGGATCGCCGTCACGTTCATCTGGAAGTCGCGGTCGATGTTGCCCCAGTAGTACTGGGCGGCCAGCCCCACCGAGAAGTTCTTGAAGACCTCCCAGCCCAGGCCCAGCTTGACCTCCGTCACGTCGCCCTCGCCCTTGTAATTATATTGTACGCGTCCGATGTTGCCCCAGACGGGGTCGTTCGGATCGAACGGATGGTCGTAGTTCATGCGGTAGCCCACCGAGCTGTAGGGCGTAAGGCTGAAACCCAGCCCCAGCTTCTTGGCCAGCGGCAGTTGGAAGGCCACGTCGTGGAAGTTGAACGTGTTGTAGGCCGAGCGCTTCGACTGCCCCTCGACGGTCTGCTCGTTGTAGTAGTTCTGCCCCTCCAGCCCGAAGTTGAACAGGAAACTCTTCTGCGGGGCGGAGCTGTACGAAGCGGGATTCAAAAGGTTCATAACGCCCGTGCCGCGCATGGCCACGCCCGCGCCGCCCATCGACCGCATCGGCAGCGTTCCGGGCGTGTTCAGCTCGCCGATGCCGTACATCGTATAGGGGGAGAATGCATTTATACTGCTTGTCTGCGCCCCGGCGGCGAGGGGTAGCAGCGCCGCAAGCGCGACAAGGAGTTTAATCAAGGTGTTCTTCACGTGCATTATAAGCTAAAATTCGATCCAATCCGCAAAAGACCGGATTACAACATGCAAATATCGTATTTTTAATCCGTTTAACAAAGAATTTCGCATCTCCGCCGGTAAAAATAACGCATAAATCGTCAATTCGCCCCCGCATGCGGTCGATATATCCCTCGATCTCGAACGTCAGCGAATTCATCACCCCGTGCCGGACGGCCTCTTCGGTGGTAAGGCCCGTAAGCTCCTCCTTCTCGGTCGGGGCGCACAGGGGCAGGCGGGCCGTATAGTCGTGCAGCGCACGCAGGCGCATGCCCAGTCCGGGCGAGATGCAGCCGCCGCGGAAGGTGTTGTCGGCCGTCACCAGGTCGATGGTCACCGCCGTACCGAAATCGACGATCAGCACGTTGCGGCCCGGATAGAGCGCAGCCACGCCGACGGCGGCGGCCAGCCGGTCGCGGCCCAGCGTCTCGGGCGTGAGGTAGGCGTTGGCGATCGGCACGGGGGTCTGCGAGGTGAACTCCACGACGCGGCGCGCCCGCGTACGGAGCATCTCCACGACCTCGTCCGCTTCGCCGCGCGTCGAGGCCACGATGGCCCCCTCGGCCCTGCGGCCCGCCAGCAGGTCGTCCAGCACCGCGGGCAGCAGCCGCTCGACGCTGCGCTCGGCCACCGGCCGCCCGCCGTCGAACAGGGCGAGCTTGACCAGCGTGTTGCCTATGTCCACGATCAGGTTCAAAGCTGTTGCAGGGTTTTGTAGGCGTCTTCCACGTCTTTGACCTGTCTAACGGTCATCGCCAGCCGATTATTGTGCTGCTTGAGGACGAAACGGTCGGGATGGCGCGTCACGCGGCGCAGCAGCTCCATGAAGGTGTCGCTCTTGTAGAAGGGCGAATTTTCCTCGCCGACGAAGTGGACGATCATCAGCGAGTTCTTGACCTTGACGCGCTCCATACCCAGACGGATCGCCTCCCAGCGCAGACGCACGACGTTCAGCAGCTCCTTCGCGGCGCGCGGCAGGGGTCCGAAGCGGTCCGCCAGACGGCTTTCGAAAGCCTGCAGGGCCGCCTCGTCCTGCGTGGCGTCCAGCTCGCGGTAGAGTTTGAGGCGCTCGGCCTGCTGGGCCACGTAGCTGTCGGGCAGCGAGGCTTCGACCTCGATCTCGATATGCGCGTCGTCCAAATAACGCATCTGCCCCACGACCTGCTGCTCGTCGGGACTCAGCCCGGCCACCTCCAGCCCCTCGGCCCGCAGTTCTGCGACGGCCTCGTTCATGATCTTCTGGTAGGTTTCGAAGCCGATGTCGGCGATGAAGCCGCTCTGCTCCGCGCCCAGCAGGTTGCCCGCACCGCGGATGTCGAGGTCCTGCATGGCGATGTTGAAACCCGAACCCAGGTCGGAGAACTCCTCGATGGCTCTCAGGCGGCGGCGTGCGTCGGGGGAGAGCAGTTCGTCGGGCGGCGAGAGCAGGTAGCAGTAGGCCTTCTGGTTCGAGCGGCCCACGCGTCCGCGCAGCTGATGCAGGTCGCTCAGCCCGAAATGCTGGGCGTCGTTGACGATGATCGTATTGGCATTGGGAATGTCGATGCCGTTCTCGACGATGGTCGTCGAAACCAGCACGTCGAACTCTCCGTAAATGAAGTCCATGATGAGTTTTTCGAGCTTGTCGGCGGGCATCTTGCCGTGGCCCACCGCCACGCGGGCCTTCGGACATAGGCGAGTAATCAGTCCCTGGAGGGTTTGCAGGTCCTCGACGCGGTTGTGGACGAAGTAGACCTGCCCGCCGCGGGCCAGCTCCGTCTCGACGGCGTCGCGGATGATCTCCTCCGAAAAGACGTGCGACTCGGTGACGATGGGCTGCCGGTTGGGCGGCGGGGTCGAGATGACCGACAGGTCGCGCGAGCCCATCAGCGAGAATTGCAGCGTGCGCGGGATGGGCGTCGCCGTAAGGGTCAGCGTGTCGACCGAGACGCTCATCTGCGTGAGTTTCTCCTTGGCCGCGACGCCGAATTTCTGCTCCTCGTCGATCACCAGCAGCCCCAAGTCGCGGAAGACGATCTGCCTGCCGAGCATCTTGTGCGTGCCGATCAGGATGTCGATCTTCCCCGCGGAGAGGTCCTCGGCGATCTGCCGCACCTCTTTGGCCGATTTGGAGCGGTTGAGGTACTCGATGCGCACGGGGAAGTCGCGCAGACGCTCCGTGAAAGAGCGGTAGTGCTGCAGGGCGAGGATGGTCGTGGGGACCAGCACGGCGACCTGCTTGCCGTCGACGGCAGCCTTGAACGCGGCGCGGATGGCTACCTCGGTCTTGCCGAAGCCCACGTCGCCGCAGACGAGGCGGTCCATCGGCTGATCCGACTCCATGTCCTTCTTGACGGCTGCGGTGGCTGCCTGCTGGTCGGGGGTGTCCTCCCAGCGGAACGACGCCTCCAGTTCGTGCTGAAGGTAGCTGTCGGGCGAGAAGGCGTAACCCTTCGACGCCTTGCGCCGGGCGTAGAGGGCGATCAGCTCGCGCGAGATGTCCTTGACGGCCTTTTTGGTCGCGTTCTTGAGCTTCTGCCAGGCGCCGCTTCCCAGCTTGTAGACCTTCGGCGGCTCGCCCTCGCCCGACTTGTAGCGGGCGATGCGGTGGAGCGAGTGGACGTTGACAAAAAGCACGTCGTTGTCCTTGTAAACCAGCTTGATGGCCTCCTGCATGCGGCCGTCGCCCGCGGCGATCTTGACCAGTCCGTCGAAGCGGCCCACGCCGTGATCGATGTGCACGACATAGTCGCCCGGGCGCAGCTGGTTCAGTTCGGCCACGGTCATCTGTTCGTCGCGGCGGATCTCGCCGTTGATGCGGTAGCGCTGGTAGCGGTCGAAGATCTGGTGGTCGGTGTAGAGGCAGAGTTTCAGGTCGTTGTCCACGAACCCCTCGTGCTGGGTCAGCGACAGCGGGCGCACGACGGCCTGTCCGCGACCGATCTGGTGGAAGATGTTCTCCAGACGCTCCACCTGGACCTTGTTCTCGGAGAGGATGTAGGTCTCGTACCCGCGCAGCGCGTTGCGGATCATATCGTCGGCCAGCAGTTCGAAATTCTTGTTGAACTTGGGCTGGGGCGCGGTCGAGAAGAGGACGGAGGCGGTTGCCGGACGCTCCGGAAGGTTGTCTCGCAGCAGGAACAAGCGGCTGTCCGCCAGGTCGGCCAGCAGGGCGTTGCGGCTGGTCAGCAGCGCATCGACCGCATCGGGATGCTCCATGTCGGCGAGCGTGCGGCGGCGCACGTCGTTCACGCGGCGCAGCACGAAATCCGCATCGTAGAACCACCACGCGGCCTGCGCCCCCGCAAAATGTGCCAGCGACACCTTCGCCCCGGCGGTGTGCAGGTCGGGGATGATCTCCACGCGGGGAAGCTTGTCGTCGGAGAGCTGGCTGGAGATGTTGAAGCGGCGGATCGAATCGACCTCGTCGCCGAAAAAGTCGATGCGGTAGGGTTTGCTTTCGGCGTAGGAAAAGACGTCGACGATGCCGCCGCGCACGGAGTACTGGCCCGGCTCGTAGACGAAATCGACGCGCGTGAACGCCGCCGCCACGAGCGCCTGTTCGAGCACTTCGATCGAGATGCGGTCGCCGACCCCGACGGCGATCGTATCGCGCCGCATGGTCTCGGCGTCGGCGATCCGCTCGGCAAGCGCCTCGGGATAGGTGCAGACCACCCGGTAGCCCTTGCCCGCAAAACTCCGCAGGGCGTTCATCGTCGCCGTGCGCTGCACGACCCCCTGCGCGTCCTCCGTTCCGTAGGCCGCCGAACGTTTGAACGCCGAGGGGAAGAAGCTGACCTGTCCCTCGTCCAGCAGGTTGTAGAAGTCGTTCATCAGGTAGGCCGCGGCATCGCGGTCCTCGGCCACGAAGACATGCACGCCCCCGACCTTTGCGACGGCCGCCGCCGCATAGAACGAAAGCGCCCCGCCGACCAACTCTTTCAGATGGACGGTGGCACGTTCGTTCCGGTATTCCCGGCACAGCTTCGGCAGGGCTTTCGACCCGGCAGCGAACTGCGCCATCTGCTCTCGGGCAGTCATGAAATGTTTATCTTGTTTTGTCGAATCGGTCGGTTTCGGGACGTGTTCCGCGCTGCCGGCTCCGACCGCCGAATCCCGCGGCGTACCGCCGCGACATACGATCCGGACGGTTGCGGCTGTCGGAACCGGCGGCCTGAAATGACGGCAACTTGTTTTCGGCCATTCGTTTTCGACCGTCAAGTTGCCGGTCCTCCGATCTTGTTTTCAGCTGTCAGGTCGGCGGGCCGCAGCTTTGTATTCAACTGTCGGATTGCCGGACCTCCGGTCTTCGTTTTCGACCTTTAGGTCGGCGGGCCGCAGCCTTCGGGCGCGGAGGCCCCCTTATCGCGTCCCTCCGCAGGCTGCCGCCCGAAACAATGTCCGGGGCACTCCTGCTTTAAAGCCACCCTCCGCAAACTGCGTCCGAAACTATTTCCGTAGCACCCCGCTTCAAAGCCGCCCTCCGCAAGCGACCGTACGAACTCCCTCGTTCGAAACCCGCGGCGCCAGCCCGTGTCCGCTGTGTCGTCCGCCGGGAAACGCCGCAAATAGCGCCGTTCGGCTCCGGGCGCAGAAAGCCCCGGCGAACCGGATTATTTATTGATCAGGTCGCTGTCCTTCTTGTCGTGGTAGTGTACCTCCACAATCCCGACGCTCTGATCCTCGGCCACCTGCAGGCGCACCTTGTATTTCCACTCCCAGCGGCGGCGCAGCGACCAGAAGCCCTTGCGCAGGTAGGAGGCCACGTAGGGGCTGACCACCAGTTTGATAAACTTGTGCCCGCGGTCCTGCGTGAGGAACGAAATCTGGTTCTCGATCTTCTTGTCGAGCAGGACCGTCGGCTCGATCTTGCCCGAACCGTTGCAGGTGGGGCAGACGTCCGAAACGTTCTCCACGGCCACGGGGCGCACCCGCTGGCGGGTGATCTGCATCAGGCCGAACTTGGTGAGGGGCAGCACCGTGTGCTTGGCCTTGTCGTCGGCCATCAGACGGACCATCTCGTCGAAGAGAGCCTGTTTGTTCTGCGCCTTGTGCAGGTCGATGAAGTCGATGATGACGATGCCCCCCAGATCGCGCAGACGCAGCTGGCGGGCGATCTCCTTCGCGGCGGCGAGGTTCACGTCCATGGCGGTCTGCTCCTGGTTGTCCTCAGCCTTGGTGCGGTTGCCCGAGTTGACGTCGATGACGTTCATCGCCTCGGTACGCTCGATGATCAGGTAGGCGCCGCGCCGCAGCGAGACGTACTTGGCGAAGAGCGACTTGATCTGCTTCGAAATGTCGAAGTTGTCGAAGATGGGCACATTGCCGCGGTACAGCTTGACGATCTTCTCCTTCGAGGGGTCGATCTGGCGGATGTAGTTGCGGATCTCGTTGAACATGGCCTCGTCGTCGACGGCGATCTGGGAGAAGTCGCCGTTGAGCGAGTCGCGGATGATCGTGTTCGCCCGGTTCATCTCGCTCATCAGCTGGGCGGGGGCGGTGTTCTTGCGGATGGCCAGCACAGTCTTGCGCCAGCGGTCGATCTGCGTCTGGATGTCGTGCTCGATGTCCTCGTCCTTGGCCTCCATGGCGGCCGTGCGGATGATGACCCCGAAATTCTTGGGCAGCACCCCGGCGGCGATGCGGCGCAAGCGCTTTTTCTCGTCCGTCGAGCGGATTTTCTGCGAGAGGAAGACCTTCGAGGAGAAGGGGACCAGCACCACGTTGCGGCCCGCCAGCGAGATGTCGGCCGTCAGGCGCGGACCTTTGGTCGAGATGGCCTCCTTGGCCACCTGCACCATGACGGTCTGTCCCACCTGCAGGTAGTTACCGATCTTGCCCGTCTTCTCGACGGGCTCCTCGAGTTTCATGCTCTCGACGCGCAGGCCGCGTTTGTTGGGCTGCTGCGACTCGACCAGCTTCTGCAGCGAGGGGAACTGGCTCCCCAGATCGAGGTAGTGGATGAAGGCGTCCTTCTCATGCCCGATGTTGACGAAGGCCGCATTGAGCCCCGGCATGATCTTACGCACCTTTCCCAGGTAGATATCCCCCACGGCGAACCCCGTCTGGCACTGCTCCTTGTTAAGCTCGACGAGGACCTTGTCCTCGCACAGGGCGATGGATATCTCGGTCGGGTTGACGTTTACGATTAATTCTTTGTTCATCTATCGTGTGTCGCGCTCCGGAAAGGGAGGCGCGGTATGCTGAAATTAGTATTGGACCGCCTGTTGGCGTGAAGTGGCGGCGAACTCCAAGGTCGTAACCGGCATTCGTGCGGCATGCGCACAGGGCCGGTCCGGACGTCGCGTCCGGCGAAAAACGGCGTTTCCGGGCGAAAAACCCGAAAACAGGTAAAGCTAAAAGAGCCACGGGCTCCTTTAGCTTTACCTATCGTTTAGCACAAAGGTGCTACCCTACTTTTTCTTGTGACGATTCTTGCGAAGACGTTTTTTGCGCTTGTGGGTAGCCATCTTGTGACGCTTATGCTTCTTTCCGTTTGGCATAGTTTTGATTTTTTTGAGGTTCTTTGTTTATCGCGTGTTATTTCACCTTCGCTGCGAAGCTCTTGGCGGGCTTGAATGCAGGAATGTCGTGTTCGGGAATGGTGATGGTCGTATTCTTCGAGATATTGCGGGCGACCTTCTGGGCGCGCTTCTTGACGATGAAGCTGCCGAAACCGCGAAGATAGACGTTGTTCTTGTTGGTGAGCGACGTCTTGATGCTGTCCATGAACGCCTCGACGATTACCTGCACCTGCACCTTCTCAATGCCGGTGCTCTTTGCGATTTCGCTTACGATATCTGCCTTTGTCATGTCTATAATGTATTAAAATTACTAATTTGCTCGGACTTCGGACTGCAAATATACGTTTTATTTGCATTTCCGACAACAAACCCCTTATTTTTTTCGCCGTTTTTTCCGTGAACGTTCTACGTTGCACGCTGTGAGGGGGATAACAAATATCGGGCAAAAGTCGATGGAAAATTAAAATATTCTGCATCAGGCATTTATTTCCTGCGAGGCGAAGAAACGACAGATGACGTTAATCAGTTGTTAATCTGTAATTTACATTCATAACCGGCAAAAACCGCGGATCGGCCATCATTCGAAAAAATTCCGGCTTCGCCGGCAGCCGCCGACCGTCCGGGAGAAAACCCGGCCGCCGATCCAATAAACCGCGGGTTTTTTGCGTTTGATAATAAATTGGTTAATTTTGTCATCTTAATTTCCGAAACCGCATGGTCAAAATACTCTGGGTCGACGACGAAGTGGAACTTCTCAAGCCGCATGTGCTCTTCCTGCAGGGGAAGGGCTACGAAGTGGATACCTGCAACAACGGCTACGACGCCATCGACATGGCTTCCGAAGGGTCCTACGACCTGATTATCCTCGATGAAATGATGCCCGGCATGACCGGGCTGGAAACGCTGCCCAAGATCAAGGAGGTGCGGCCCACCACGCCCGTAATCATGGTCACCAAGAGCGAGGAGGAGAACATCATGGACAAGGCCGTCGGGTCGAAGATCGCCGACTACCTCATCAAGCCCGTAAACCCCAACCAGGTGCTGCTCTCCATCAAGAAGAACGTCCATTCGCGGCAGCTGGTCACCGAGCAGACCACGGCCGACTACCGCTCGGAGTTCGGGCGCATCTCGGCCTCGCTGCAGATGGCCGACACCTTCCAGGACTGGTGCTCGATCTATCGTCGGCTGACCGGCTGGGAGATCGAGCTGGAAGGCTCGACCGACCAGAGCATCAAGGAGGTGCTCTCCTACCAGAAGACCGAGGCCAACCAGGAGTTCTGCAAGTTCGTGCGGCGCAACTACTACGACTGGATCAACCGCCGCTCGAACGATACGCCCGTCATGTCGCACACGCTCATGCGGACAAATATCTTCCCCGTCGCAGACGAGAATCCGAAGACCACGCTGCTGTTGATCGACAACTTCCGTTACGACCAGTGGCGGGCGATCTCGTCGCTGCTGCGCGGATATTACGACGTGGTGCAGGACGACTTCTACTGCGCCATCCTCCCCACGGCGACCCAGTACGCCCGCAACGCGGTCTTCGCCGGGCTGATGCCGCTCTCGATCGACAAGCTGATGCCCAACAAGTGGCTCAACGACAACGAGGACGGCGGCAAGAACCAGTACGAGGAGGAGTTCCTGCGCCGCCTGATGGCGCAGAACGGCAAGACGTGGAAATTCTCGTTCGACAAACTGGTGCGCCCCGAGCAGGGCCGCCGCCTGCTGGACAACATCCAGAAGGTCTACGACGCCGACTTCTCGGTGATCATCTACAACTTCCTCGACATCCTCTCCCACGCCCGCACCGAGACGGACATCATCCGCGAGCTGACGGAGGACGAATCGGCTTTCCGCTCGCTCACGCGCTCATGGTTCGAACATTCGGACCTGCTGACCATCCTGCGCATGCTCTCCGAGCGGGGGCACACGGTGGTCATCACCTCCGACCACGGAACCATCCGCGTCGACAACCCCGTCAAGGTGACCGGCGACCGCGAAACCTCGGCCAACCTGCGCTACAAGACGGGCCGCAACCTGGCATACAACCCGCGCGAGGTGTACGAGGTGCTCCGGCCCGAGGACATTCAGCTGCCGTCGAGCAACCTCACGTCCAGCTACATCTTCGCCTACAACTCCGACTTTCTGGTCTACAACAACGACGCCAACCGTCATATCCGCTACTACCGCAATACGTTCCAGCACGGCGGTATCTCGATGGAGGAGATGATCGTTCCGTATATCGTACTCAAACCGAAAAACTGATCGCATGAGAACCATCCATATCACTTCGCAGGAGGAGCTGCCCGACGTGGCGCGGGCGGTGATCGAAGCCATCGGCCGCCGCACGGTGGTCGCCTTCCGCGGCGAGATGGGCGCGGGCAAGACCACGCTCATCCGCGAGATCGTCGCCCAGTTAGGGGCCACCGACACGGTGACCAGCCCCACGTTCGCCATCGTCAACCAATACAAGGGAACGGGCAACCGACGCATCTGCCACTTCGACTTCTACCGCATCAACGACGTGCGAGAGGCTTACGACTTCGGCTATGAGGAGTATTTCTACTCGGGCGACATCTGCCTGGTGGAGTGGCCCGAGAAGATCGAACAGCTGCTCCCGGAGAACGTCGTGACCGTGCGCATCCGGGTCGACAGCGACACGGCCCGCACGTTCGAAATCGAATAGCGCGCACCCATCGGGGCACGGCTTTCGGGAGCGTGCCTTATTTGCGTCCGGGAAGCAGCGGCTTTCGGCAAAAATCACTATCTTTGCCGGGAAACAAAACCCGAAGAAGATGAAAAAAACGGTTGTGATCGCAGGATGGATCGTAGTGGGCATCCTCCTGTTGTTCGTGCTCGTGCGCGTGGTGTTCCGCGCCCGTATCGAGGAGGGCCGGAGCAATGCGCCGCTTCAAAAGCGCGTCGAGCTGCTGCGCTCGGCAGGATCGTACGGTGCCGACAGCACCGATCTATGCTTCACCTACACGCAGGATACGCTCCGTGCCCGCGAAATTCGCACCTACTTCCGCCTCGACACGCTGCTCGACCCCTCGGCCCCCACGTGGGAAAACACCCTCGCGCTGGCTCGGTTCGTCGCGCGCAACATCCCCCATGCCAACCAGCAGGTTCAGCCCCAAACCCGCAACTCAACGGCGCTCTGGGAATACCACCTCCACACCGAACCCGCCTTCAACTGCCGTTTGCACGCGATCCTGCTGCATGAGCTGCTGCTCGCCTCGGACATCGTGAACCGCTTCGTGACGTGTCTGCCGGCCGACTCGCTCGATTCGGACTGCCACGTGGTGAACATCGTCTGGCTGCCCGAACGGGAAAAGTGGGCCATGATCGACTCCGACCAGCAGGCCTATGCCGCCACCCCCGACGGCGTGCCGCTTTCGCTGGCGGAAATGCGCTCGCGCTACATCGCGGGGGAACCCATCGAATACCACGCGCTACTCGGCGAGGAGGAGGATTTCGGGGACTACCGCGCCTACTGGGCCAAGAACCTCTACTGGTTCGAGTGCTGGGAGCAAACCGGCTTCGATAAGGAGGTCGGCTTCGAGGGCCGCACCGTCGCCCTGCTGCCCGCGGGATACGGTGGTTTCAGCTTCAATCGAAACGAAATCCCGACCACGGACGCCCACCGTTTCTGGGCAGCGCCCGCCAACGGACTGCAAAAGCAATAAACGACCGGTAACCATGCAGGAATACATCTCCAAACAGCAGCAGGTGCTGCGCCCCGCCGAGCAGATCTATGCCGTCATCAGCCGTTTCGACAACCTTACGCCCGCAGTCGGGGACAAGGTCGAGGAGTGGCAGGCCACCGAGGACACCTGTTCGTTCAAGGCCAAGGGATTCACCGTCCGCCTCCGCATGGAGGAGCGCGAGGCTCCGCGCCACGTCAAGATCGTCGGCGACGAGGGCGGCGTGCCGGTGGACTTCGCCTTCTGGATCCAGCTGCATAAAGTCTCCGAGACGGACACCCGGCTGAGGCTGGTGCTGCACATCGAGCTGAACATGATGATGAAGATGATGATCGGCGGCAAGCTGCAGGGGGCGCTCGACCAGATCGCCGAGGGGATCGCCCGGGCGATGAACCAGGCTCCCGCCTGCTAAAACAGCGCACCGTGAAAATCTCCGATCCGTTCGCCGCCCTCCTGCTGCCGAAAGGAACGCCTCCGGCCGAGCGGAACGCATACGATTTCGGGCGGATCGGCAGCTACTTCTACAACAGCGCCCCCGAGACGGCGTGCCTGCAGACGGTCGATGCCGAGACGACGTCCGATCTGGACCTCAACGCCGTCTTCGAGCGGATCGACCGCACGACTTCGCGCGTGGGACAGCAATACCTCTATGCCCGGCTGCGCACGCTGCGGGGCGAGGAGGAGACCGCCGCTTTCGGGCGCGATGCGGAGCGGTTCGCCGGCGATCCCGCGCTCGCCGCGCGCTGCTCGGCGCATCTGAAACGGCTCTCCGACGAGCGGGCCTACGACCTGCAAAACCTGATCTTCGACACCCCGGCCCGCGTGCGCGGCATCCGGGCGGCCTACCTGTTCAGCGCGCTGGCCGTCGCGTCGCTCGCGGCCAGTTTCTTCCACCCGCTCTTCCTGCTGCTCTTCGCCGCGACGTTCGCCGCGAACCTCTACATCCACTACGACAACAAGCTCAACATCACGCTCTACGCCGCCGCGGTCAAACAGCTCGCCGAGGCGCTGCGCACGGCCCGCAGGCTCGCCGCCGAGGAGGTTCCCGGTACGGAGGAGGCCGCCGAGAGCATCCGCCTGACCTCCACGGTAGAACGGCGCAGCCGCATCGTCGCCGCGCAGGGCGACGGCGGCAACGAACTGCTCGCCGTTGCGTGGCTCGCCGTCGAGTTTCTCAAGATCGCTTTCAATATCGAGGTGATCCTCTTCCACCGCTTCATCGGCAGCATCGTCCATCACCGCGAAGCCATCCACGGGCTGTTCCGCTTCATCGGCCGCACCGACGCGGCGATCGCGGTCATGCGTCTGCGCAGCGAGGGCGGAACGTGCCGGCCCCGCTTCGTCGAGGGCAAGTACCTCGCCGTCACGCAGGCCGTCCATCCGCTCATCGACGGCTGCGTGGCCAACACGCTGACGCTCGACGGCTCGGGGCTGCTGCTGACCGGATCGAACATGTCGGGCAAGACGACCTTCATCCGAACGCTTTTGCTTAACGCGCTGCTGGCCGAGACGATCGACACCTGCTTCGCCGAGGCGTACACGGCGCCCTATATGAAGCTCTTCACCTCGATCCGTGTGACGGACGATCTTTCGGAGGGGACGAGCTACTACCTCCAGGAGGTCCTGATCGTCAAGCGGTTCCTCGATGCGGCCGAAGAGACCGCGCCCTGCCTGTTCGCCCTCGACGAACTGTTCAAGGGAACCAACACCACCGAGCGGATCGCCGCCGGAAAGGCCGTGCTGGCGCGTTTGAACCGGGGACCGCACGTGGTGCTCTGCTCGACGCACGATGTCGAACTGGCCTTCCTTTTGCACGACGACCGCTACGAGCTGCACCACTTCCGCGAGGAGGTGACCGACGGCGAACTCGTCTTCGACTACCGGCTCCATACGGGTCCGCTGACCACGCGCAACGCCATCCGCATTCTGGAGTTGTACGACTATCCGCCCGAGCTGATCCGCGAGGCGATGGAGGTGCAGAAGCGGCTGGCGGGAACCGACGCCTGAAACGAGAAAGGCCGGGACCCTGTGAGCGGGTCCCGGTCTTTCCATAGGGTCTTTCGGCTACTCCATCGCCGCGGCGACGCAGCGGATCGTGGGGAACGCCCCGTGCAGGTTGCGGGCCACCTCCGCGGGCGTGCACCACGCCACGCGTTGGATTCCCTCCTCGCGCTGGGGCCGGAGCCTGTCGAAAGCCGACGTACGCAGCAGGAACCAGTGCGTGCGTTTCAGCTCCCAGCGGGCCGTCCGGCTGAAATAATAGGCATGCAGCGTGTCACACAACGGGCGCACGACTGCAGCCCGGACGCCCGTCTCCTCGGCGATCTCGCGTACGGCGCAGGCGTCGCACCCCTCGCCCGGCTCGACATGCCCCTTGGGCAGGTCCCAGCGGCCGCTGCGGTAGATCATCAGCCACTCGCCCCGCTCGTTGACCACCACCCCGCCCGCCGCCTCGACCGGGGTGAACTCGGCCGCGAAGGCGGCGAAGGCCGCATCGGGATCGGCGGAAAGGACGGCCACGCAGTTGCTCGTTTCGAGAATTTTGAGTATCTTGGCCCTCGTAATGGCCTCCGCGTCGGCGGACGCGACGGCCACACACTCCCCGGCAGGGAGTTCCGTGGTGAAAACGACGGACTTGTCGGCGAAATAGACAGTACGATCCATGTTCCGGAATTTTGGAGCAAAAATACGAATAAATGAGAAAACCCGACCGCAAATGAAAAAAATTCTCCTGTTTATGGCTATGGCAGCTATCGGGATCGGAGCCTGCGACAAACGCCCCGAACCGCTTACGATCGACAATGCGCTGACCGCGGAAGAGATCGCCGCCGGGCGGTTGACGCCCGAGGTGATGTGGAAGATGAGCCGTGCGGGCGCACCCGCGCTCTCGCCCGACGGGGCGACGCTCCTCTACCAGCAGACCGACTACAACATGGCCGAAAACCGCGGCGTGACGACCATCTGGGTGCAGGACCTCGCCTCCGGGACCCTCCGGCGGCTGACCGACACGGCATCCAACAACGCCGACCCCCGCTGGAGCGCCGACGGATCGAAGATCCACTTCCTCTCCGACCGCAGCGGTTTGATGCAGGTCTGGGAGATGGCTGCCGACGGAAGCGGCGCCCGCCAGCTCTCGGCCTTCGACCGCGACGTGGAGGGCTTCGGCATCAGTCCGCGCGGCGACAAGGCATGGTACGTGCAGACCGTGAAGGTCGCCGACCGCCTCTCGAAAGACTACCACAAGGACATGCCCCGCTCCAATGCGCGCATTTACGACGATCTGATGGTCCGCCACTGGAACTATTGGGACGAGGGCGAATACCGCCATATCTTCGTGGGCGACATCACCGCGGAGGGCATGAAGCCCGGCGTGGACATCATCGGCGCGGACGCCGAGTGGGACGCTCCGCTGGCCCCCTATTTCGACATGGCCGAGATCGCGTGGAACCACGCCGGAACGATGCTCGCCTACACCTGCAAGCCGCTCACGGGAACCGAATACGCCGTCTCGACCGACTCGGACATCTTCGTCTGGAACGTCGAGAACGGGGCGACGCAGAACATCTGCAAGCCGCTGACCGGCAAGCCGGCACGGCCCGGCGAGGCGGTGGTCGACCTGGCCGAGATGGTCGGCTACGACAAATACCCCGTCTGGTCGCCCGACGACCTGCACATCGCCTTCCGCTCGATGCGCCGTCCGGGCAACGAGTCGGACAAGGAGCGGCTCCTGCTCTACGACTGCCGCACGGCCGAAATGACCGATCTGACGGCAGACTTCGACTACAACGCCACGAACGTCGTCTGGGACGGCAACGATCGGATCTGTTTCATCGCCCCGATCGAGGCTACGCACCAGATCTGCCGCATCGCACCCTCGGAGGGCGAGGTGGAGGTGCTCACCGCGGGCGACCACGACATCAACGCCTTCACGCTGGCCGGCGGCCGGATCGTGGCACAGATGTGCACGATCTCGATGGCCGACGAATTTTTCGACGTGAACCCCGCGGACGGGAAGCTGACGCAGATTTCGGCCATCAACAAACCCGTCTACGACGCCGTGAAGATGGGCGAGGTGCAGAAACGCTGGGTGCGGACCACCGACGGCAAACAGATGCTCACATGGGTGATCCTGCCGCCCGACTTCGACCCGGCGAAGAAATACCCCGTGCTGCTCTACTGCCAGGGCGGCCCGCAGAGCGTTGTATCGCAGTTCTGGAGCTACCGCTGGAACTTCCAGCTGATGGCGGCGCAGGGCTACGTGGTGGTCGCCCCCAACCGCCGCGGCCTCCCCTCGTTCGGACAGGAGTGGCTCGACCAGATTTCGGGCGACTACTCGGGACAGAACATCCGCGACTACCTCGCGGCCATCGACGACGTGGCGCGCGAGCCGTGGGCCGACCGTGACCGCATGGGCTGCGTGGGAGCCTCCTACGGCGGCTATTCGGTCTACTACCTGGCCGGCTGCCACGAGGGGCGCTTCAAGGCGTTTATCGCCCACTGCGGCATCTTCGACTTCGACTCGATGTACGGCGAGACCGAGGAGCTGTGGTTTGTCAACAACGACTACGGAGGCGCCTACTGGGACGCGAAGAACGCCACGGCGCAGCGCTCCTACGCCAATTCGCCGCACAAGTCGGCCGCCAAGTGGGACACCCCGATCCTGATTTTCACGGGCGAAAAGGACTACCGCATCCCTTACACCCAGTCGCTCGAAGCGTTCACCGCCGCGCGCGTGCAGGGAATACCGGCCCGGCTGGTCGAATTTCCGGACGAGGCGCACCAGGTCTTCAAACCGCAGAACTCGCTGGTTTGGAACCGCGAATTCTTCGGCTGGCTCGACCGCTATGTAAAGCAATAAATTCGTCCGACCACCAAACGATTGCGTCCGGCGCAGTCGCCGGAAGACCCGCCCGCAAGGCGGGTCTTTTCCGTCGTACGGCCCGGAAACGGGCGGGGAAAAGCGGCCTGTTCGTGATGAAAATCGGGGCGTTCGTTGAATTTATTTTCCATATAGGTAACCGATGCGTACTTTTGCACACATCCGATAAAAGATCATATCCCTATGCGAACAACATGCTGGACATTCGTCGCGCTGCCGCTACTGCTCGCCTCGTGCTCCGGGGCGGAGGAGTCCGTGCGACTCGACGAGAAGACCATCCGCGTCACGGTGGGCACGGGTCCGCGGCTCGATATCGCCTCGCGCACGGCGCTGGACGACGACGGTAAAACGATCCGCTGGGCCGCGGGCGACCGGATCGCCCTCTGGGCCGTCGACGAGACCGGGACGGCGCGGCTTGCGGCCCACCCGTTCGTCCTCTGGCATTACAACGATTTCTATAACGACGCCAAATTCACGGCCGACATCCCCGAGATGCCCGAGGGAAACTACACCTATTACGCCGTCTCGCCCGTACCCGACGCCGTGGCGGGGACGCACGCGACGTTTGAGATTCCCGCCGTGCAGGACGGCACGTTCGACGGAGCGCACGACATTATGGTCGCCTCGCCCGTGGCGGGCGGCGCCCTGCTGCCGGGCGACAACAGCGAGGCGGTGACCCTCGCCTTCTCGCACAAGGTTCACCTGCTGAAGATCGAGATTCCTGTCAACAAGATGAACCTTCCGATCACGCGGCTGACGCTCACCTTCCCCGTGGAGGTGACGGGGCTTTTGAGCATCGACGCCGCCGATCCGGCGGCTGCGCCGACGCTGACCGAGGGCGACAACGTCGTGACCCTCTCGTTCGCCACCCCGAAAGATGCGGGCGACACGGTTTACGCCATGATCGCCCCGACGGCGCTCACGGCAGCGGATCAAATCGAGATCAAGGCCTATACCGACAGCAAGGAGTCGTTTCCGGCCATCATGCACGGCAAGGACTACCTGGCGGGCCACACCACGCCGATCCGGCTGACCATCCCCGAAATGTACCGCGTCACGCGCATCTTCTTCTCGCTGGCGGGCCGCGACGGCAAGACCGACCTTGCGGAAGACCTTGCGGGCGGCTACGGCTGCTCGACGCTGGGCGAGAGGGTCAACGCCTTCACGCTGACCGGACCCGAAGGGGTCGACCTGGGCAACGGTTCGAACACGCGCACCTTTACGGTCAACGAGGACAATCTTTACGAAATTTTCTACGAAGGAGAGTTTACGGACAACCTCTCGGGCCAGCCGTTCACCGTCACGTTCGATTCGGAAAACGCACTTCTCTCGCAGGGATTCACCATGCCGCCGCTTACGGCGGACGATCGCAATACGATCGACGGATTCGCGGTTCCCTACCTGCTGGCGGAGGATTTCAGCGAATGCGGCAGCTTCAGCGGGCCCGAAAAGACGAGCAGCAGCGTTGCCGGAACCGAATTGTCCGGCTCTGGTTTACCGGGCTGGTATGCCGGAGCGCGCGCCGAAGGATCGGCCGGAATAAGTGTCCGGCTGAGAAGCTACAGCCATATAGGCGGTCCCTACCACTCCCGACTGGACAGTTGTCCCCTATCCGGTCTCAAATCGGGTAAAACGGTAAGCGTCCGGATCGACTTCAATGCAGACTGGAAGAAGAACAAGAGTTCGTCGATGGGGCTAATCGTGGGACGCACCTCGGGACACAACCTCAATTCGAGCATCGACAACGCTACGACCATTTCGATGAGCGACAACGGAAACGCCTCGTCGACTAATATTCCCACCCGGCGTTCGGTAACGGTGGACAACTTTACCGGAACGCAAAGCATCGCTTGGAAAACTTCCGGCAAGAACGGAACAATGTTCAACTACGACGATGTTTACCTCGACAACATCCAAGTCTCGATCGTCCGTTAAACGCAAAGAAGCCATGAAAAAACACCTTATATTTCTGTTGGCATCGGCCCTTGCGCTGGCTGCGTGCTCCGAAAAGGCGGACGAGGGAACGCCCGGCTACGGGCGGCTGAGCGTGCGCTGCGGCGCGGACCTCTCGCTCGCAAGCCGCGCAGCGAGCGTCCCCGCGGGCGAGGAGTTCGCGTTCGTCCTCGACGGGGAGGGTTATCACGGCGAGTGGGCCACGGTAGCCCGGTTCGCCGGGCAGGACACCATCTTCAAGGAGGGCCCCTACACCGCCACCGTCACCTGGGGCGATCCCCAGGCGGAGGGGATCGACAAGCCCTACTACGAAGGGAAAGCCGCGGTGCAGATCGTCGCGCGACGCACGACGCAGGTGACCATCGAGGCGCGCATCGCCAATTCGGAGGTGACCGTAACGGTCACGGAGCAGTTCCTCCGCTACTTCCACGACCCGCAGATCAGCGTCACGACCGGCGCAGGCAGCGTCTTCGGGTTCAATCCCGCCGCGTCCGTGCCCGATGAGCCGGTCTACGTCAGGGCCGGGACCTCGCTCAAGGTCGAGGGCACGGCACGCAAGCAGAGCCCCGACGGAAAAGACGACGGCCCCGAAGTGAAGTTCAGCGAGCAGACCGTCGCCGCGACCGCACCGCGGACGCGCTACAACTTCCAATTCGACGCGCCCGACGCGGGCAGCGCGATTCTGATCATCAAACTGGATGACCAACCCGTCGAGACGATCGTGCTCGACCTGGAAATGAACGACGCAGCGATTGAAGAGACGAAATAAAACACACGCGATATGAAAATCCACTCCAAATTTCTCACCCTTCTCGCCGCCGCGGCGTTCTTCGCCGCAGGCTGCGTGGACGAAGACCCGGCTTATCTGGACGAAAAGGAGAAGCCCGTCCCGGCCGACGGCCACGGCTACCTCGCGGCCACGAACCTCTCGATGCGGGTGATCCTCGACACCGAGACCGAAACGGGCGACGACGACACGGGCGGCGACACCCAGCGTCCCGCCTCCCGCGCGGCAGACGACGGGATCGACACCGACGCCTACCTGATCGAGCTGCTCAACGCCCGGGGCGAAGCGGTGCTCCAGACCACCTACGGCGAGCTGAAAACCGTCCTCGCCGAGCCGATGGCGCTCGAAGTGGGCAGCTACACGCTCAACGTCCGCTCGGAGGCCGACAGCCCCGCCGCGGAGTGGGAGCACCCCGTCTACGGCTGCACGAAAACCATCCAGGTGACCAAGGCGGACACGAAAGAAAATCCCGTGCAGATCGGCGAAGTGGTCTGCACGCTGCAGAACATCAAGGTCACGGTCAAACTCTCGGTCGACCTGGCGGGCAAGCTCACCGAGAACTCCGAGGCCACCGTGTCGCTGGGTCCGAACAGCCTCGTCTTCCCCATCGTGGGCGGCAAGGCGGGTTACTTCATGCCGCTGGCGCCGACCAACACGCTCGATTTCGTGCTGGCGGGCAGCTTCGCCGATACGCCGGACGAGAGCGTGACATTCAGCAAGACCATCGCCAACGTCAAGGCCGGACAGTGGCGCAAGATCACGCTGGTGATCGCCTATGCCGACAAGGGCGGCATCCGGCTCGACATACAGGTCGACAGCTTCGTGCAGGACGAGACCGTGGTGGTCGACGGCACGCAAGGATCGTGGGAGGAGATTTATCAGGAAGACCCGCTCATCGATCCGCCGACGATCGTCTGGAAAGACCATGACCTCACGAAACCGTTCCAGCTCAAAGCCTCGATGTTCGATGCGGACGACAAGTGCACCGAACCTTTCGACTTCGAGCTTACCGCGCCGGGCAAGGTCGCCTCGTTCGTGGTCGACATCACCTCGACCAACCCCGACTTCATCGAGTCGCTGGGCCTTGCGAATGTTCCCGAAACGTTCGACCTCTGTCAGATCGCCCCCACGCACCCGGCCTTTACGCTGCTGTCGGCCTTCGGATTCCCGCTGGGCGATGCGCTGCGCAACGCCACCGAAAAGAATTTCGACATCGGGGGAGCCATGCCGCTGCTCTATAAGCGTCCGGGATTCGACGGGACGCACACTTTCGGCTTCCGCATCACCGACGCGGAGGGACAGACCGTCGAGGCTTCGCTGGTGCTCGTGGTGAACCGCGGCAGCGAATCGGGTGCCCCGAACATCGTCTGGAAAGGGCAGTATGTCGACGGCACGGATTACGACATCGACCGCGAAGAGCCTTACGAGTTGGACCCCGACATGCAGATCGACATCGAGTTCACCGCGCCGGCCGGCATCCGCTCGCTGGTGGTGACGATCATCTCCGAGACACTCGACGTGACCGATGTGGGGCTTCCCCAGTCGTTCGATTTGGCGGACATTCAGGACCCGGACCTGGCCAAGACGCTCGGCGCACCCGACGGCTTCGGATTCCCGATCAACGATCAGGTGAAGAATCAGACCCTCGTGCCCTTCTGCATCACGCCGTTCGTCGAGCTGCTGACCATTTTCGAGGGCGTGCATGAATTCAAGCTCGACCTGACGGATAACGCAGGCACGACGATCACCAAGAGCGTCAAAATCCACGTAACCCGATAGTGCAATGAAAAAAACGATCTATATCGTCTGGGCGCTGCTGACGGCCCTTTGCGCCGGGTGCTCGAAAGACGATGCCGCGGCGGACGGCAACGGAACGGGCGTCCTGCAGATGCGCATACTCGCTTCGCGCACCGGAACCGAGACCCAGACCGGCTACGATCCCGCCGAGCATATGACCGTGCGCATCTACAACGCCGACGGGGGCCTGCTTCGCAAATACACGTCGCAGGACGACCTGCCCGACGACAACCGGCTGGAACTGCTCGCAGGCGACTACCGCGTGGCGGTCGAACTGGGCGAGGCGGTCCCGGCCTCCGAGAGCGTCTGCTATTACAAGGGCGAGGAGACGTTCACCATCACGCCGGGCGGCGTGACCACGGCCGAGGTGACCTGCCGCCTGCAAAACACCGTTGCCGAGGTCAAGTTCGACCCTACGATCGGGGAGAATTTCGGGGAGAGTTTCTACGCCTGGACCGTCATCGCCGAAAGCGTCGACGAGGAGCAGGCCGCTGCGGGAGCCGTTCCGGCGCTGCGCTTCACGGCCGACGGCAAGGGTTACTTCACGCTGCCCGAGGGTGCGACGACGCTGGCCTGGCGGTTTGCGGGCGAGCACGCTTCGCGCGGGAGCGTCGTCAAGGAGGGTACACAGGCGGTGGTCGCCGGCGGCAGGTACTCGCTGACGTTCCGCTACTCGAAGGACCTGCCCGGCTACATCGAGTGCTTCGCCGTCAAGGTCGACACCTCGACCGACGACAAGGACGACACGATCATCTTCAGCCCCGACCCGACTGTCGAGGGCGACGGCTTCAACATCGGCTCGGTGCAGGATTTCATCCCGGGCAAGAGCGCGGCGAAGAGCTATAAGATCAGCACCATGTCGCCGATGCAGTCGGCGGAGCTTACGCTGGGTGAGGAGCGTTACGACCTGTTGGCGCTCGCGTCGCGCGCTGCCACGGACGGCATCGAAGTGGAACGGACGGGTGAGAAGAATCTGCGGGTAACGCTCTCCGACGCGTTCTTCGCCGACCGGGCAGGAGGTTCGCAGACGCTCTCGTTCCGCGTTACGGACACGGCGGGCGGTACGCTGGAGAAGCGGGCGGAGTACCGCTTGCAGGGGCTTCTGCCCGTCACCGAGGCCGATTACGACCTCTGGAACAACACCGTTACGCTGCGGGCTATGGTGCTCGATCCCGATGCGGGCGCGGTCCGGCTGGCGCTGCGCGAGGCGAACGGCACGTGGCAGGAAGCGGACGCCGCGGCGGGCGAAGACGCCCTTTACACGGCCGCGTTCCGGGTCGAATGGCAGCAGTCGCAGAACGAAGCCGGGCTGACCGTCAGCACCCCCGTTGCGGGCACGGGCGTCTTCGCGGGCAAAACCTATGAATACCGGGCCGAGATCGGCGGCGAGCAGACTGCGGCTACATTCACAACCCCGCAAGGCGATGCGATCTACAACGCGGGCATGGAGCTGTGGTCGACCTACACCGTCACGGGAAGTGGATTAACGGGCGGAACGGTTCCCTACCCCAACGAAAGCAGCAGCGTGGAGTTCTGGGTCGGCGGCAACAACAAGCAGACCAATTCGCTCTGCACGGGAAGCGACCAGATCGCAGGCAGCAACGGCAAATGCGCCGTGTTGCAGCCCGCGGCTGTTTTCGGCGTCTTCGCCGCGGGCAATCTCTTTACCGGAACCTTCGACTGCGGCACGGGAGCGTTCGACACGTTCGGCTTCGCACGGTTCGGCGTCAAATATGCGTTCTCGGCGCGTCCGAAAGCGCTTCGCCTGCATGTCAAAGCGACCATCGCCAAGGTTACTCATGAGGGTAACGGAGGCAAACTTACCACCGATGACATGGACCCGGCCCGCGTCTACGTCTGCGTGATCGACTGGAGCGCGCGCCACGCCGTCAAGTCGGGCGCAAGTTCCGACCCGAACACGTTCTGGGACCCGGTGAAGAGCACGTCGCTCAACGAGGGTCCGATTCTGGGCTATGGGTCGCTGACCTTCACCGAATCGTTCGACTGGGACACCCTTACGCTGCCGATCAACTGGTACGATACGCAGGGAGCGCCTGCCGCGGGCAACTACTCGCTGGTGATCTCCTGCGTGTCGAGCGCCTACGGCGACTACGTGGCGGGGAGTGTCAACAACCAGCTCTGCGTCGAGGATTTCGAATGGGTATATTAACGAAGAATAACCGCAAGTGATACGCACCACACTACTTCCCGCATGCCTCGCGCTGTGCCTTATCGGCACTGCGCAGGGGCTGCGCGCCCAAAGCGCCGAAGGGAGCGCGACCGCCGCATCCGGCACGGCGATCCCGGCCGGGGTCGCTCCGGCGGCCGATTCGGCTCCGGCAGCCGCCGAGGTTTCGGACGAAGCGCCCGCCGTGCCGGAACGCCCGCTGACGATCAACGAAAAACGCCGGCAGCGCGGCCTGACGGACACGCACAACCTGTTCGTTCCCAAAGGACAGTGGATCTTCGGCGGGACGGCCTCCTACTCGACCCACTCCAACGAAGGTTACCAATTCCTGGTCATCGAGGGCATCAACTCGAAAGGCTACAACGTCAAGGTCAGCCCGATGATCGCCTACGCCTTCCGCGACAACATGGCCCTCGGCGCGCGCTTCATCTACGGCCGTTCGCTGATGCGCATCGACGACGCGGACATGCAGCTGGGCGACGACGAGTCGGGGACGAACATCGTCGTGAAGGACTTCTACAAGCTCGTACACAGCTACACCGCGGCCATCATCTGGCGGCAGTACATCCCGCTGGGGCGCAACAAGCGCTTCGCGCTCTTCAACGAGATGTCGCTGGGGCTGGGAGCCACGCAGGGCCGTTTCGCCAACGACTCCCCCGTAAAGGGGACCTTCGAGCGGGGCTTCAACTTCTCGCTCGGCATCAGCCCCGGCATCATTGCCTTCGCCACGAACAACATGGCCGTGGAGGTGAACGTCGGCGTGATGGGCATCACCTACAACAGCACCAAGCAGGTTCACAACCAGGTGACAGAGGGGCGGCGCTCGTCGAGCATGATGAACTTCAAGGTCAACATCTTCTCGATCGGCCTCGGCATGGCTTTCTATCTCTAAAACGGCACGCAGATGAAACGAATCCTACTCTCCATACTCTCGACAGGCATCGTGCTCGCAGCCGTGGCCGAAACGCCCCTCGCTCCCGACGGGACCGTGGATTTCCGCGTCATGCCCGTCCCCTCCCAGCCCGCGGACACAATGGTCCGTGCCCACGAGCACCTCAGCCGGCTCAAGGCCGAGGAGCAGGCCGTGCAGCTGCGCCGCAGGCAGCGCTTCCTGCCCACGCGCCGCCGCATTGACCGCGAGATCGACAAGCTCAAATTCGCCTACAAGGGCGAGGTGATGATGGGTCTGACAGCCTCCTACGGCACGCTGTCGAGCGACGACTCGGACATCATGCTCATCCTCGACAACATCAATGCCTCGGGAACCGTCGCCACCGTCAAACCGTTCATCGGCTACTTCTACCGCGACAACAACTGTCTGGGCGTGCGCTTCGGCTACCGCCATCTGGGCGGCAAGGTGGACAACCTGGATGTCGACCTGGGCGAGGAGAACGACCTGAATTTCGACGTTCCCTACCTCGACCTGAAGAGCGACAACTACTCCTTCGGCATCTTCCACCGCTCCTATGCGGGACTCGATCCCAAGGGGCGCTTCGGTCTGTTCGCCGAGTTCGAGCTGTCGGTATCGACCGGCTCGACGGAGTTCCTCTACGAATCGGGCGACGTGATAAAAGAGGTTTACAGCGACAATATGCAGGTGAAACTGGCGTTTAATCCCGGAGCGGCGGTCTACATCTTCCCCAACGTCTGCGCGACGCTCTCGTTCGGACTGGGCGGTATTCAGTACACCTCCGTCACGCAGAAGGACGCCGACGGAAACAAGATCGGTACGCGCAAGGCTTCCAACATGAAGTTCAAGCTCAACATCGCGGCCATCAACATCGGCATGACCATCCATATGTGGGACAAGAAAAAGAAATGACGATGAAACACCTGATCCGTATACTTTGCGCGGCCGCGGCGATCGCGGGCGTCTCGTGCATCGAGAACGACATCCCCTACCCCGAGGTCGAAATCTTTATCAATACGATGACGGGCGAAGGCTTCACGGCCGCCAGCGACGCTTCGACGCGCACGGTGGTGCTGACCCTCGACGAGGCGACCGACATCCAGCATGTCAAGATCATCGACGCGGCGCTGGGCGTCACGCCCCACGCCACGAGCCTCACGGCTGAGGAGCTTATCCCGCAGGTGCGCACCTCGCAGCCGCTGACCGGGGTGTTCGACCTGCGCACGCCGCTCTACACCACCCTGTCGCTCTATCAGGATTACGACTGGACGATCAGCGCCCGGCAGCAGATCGAGCGGATCTTCGCGGTCGACGGACAGGTCGGCGCAACCGAGATCGACCCCGAGACGCGGACCGTGACGGCCTATGTGGCCAAGGACGCCGACCTGAGTGAGGTCGTCGTCTCCTCGCTCAAGCTCGGCCCTTCGGGAATCACCGACTATTCGCCCACGCTGGAAGAACTTTCGGGCACGAGCTTCCAAACGGTGCGCTTCGTCGACGTGACCTGTCACAATCGCACGGAGCGGTGGATGCTCTACGTGAAGCATACCGACAAGAGCGTGCAGCTGGAGGGTGTCTATGCGTGGAGCAAGGTCATCTGGCTCTACGGCTCGGGCATTCAGGGCGTAACGTCCGGTTTCCGTTACCGGGCAGGCGAACAGAGCGAGTGGCACGAGGTGGAAAACGTGACCAGCGACGGGGGCAGCTTCACGGCGCACCTCGCGGCGGAACCGGAGACGCAATACACGATCATAGCCTACTGCGGCAGCGACGAGACCGAACCGGTCAGCGTCACGACCGACCCCGTGCAGGCGCTCGCCAACGGCAGTTTCGAGGAGTGGAGCACGAACAACGACGTGGTCTATCCCTATCTGGAGGGAGCCGCTCCCTACTGGAGCACGGGTAATCTGGGCGCGAAGATCGCCAACGCGACACTCACGGACAAGTGCGACCCGCGGCCGGGTTCGTCGGGCCGGTACGGGGCCTACCTCAAGTCGCAGTTCGCCAATTTGGTCGGACTGGGCAAGTTCGCGGCCGGCAACCTCTTCCTGGGCCACTACGTGCGCAACGAAGGGACCAACGGCGTGCTGACCTTCGGTCGCCCGTTCGCCCTGCGGCCTACCCGGCTGCGCATCTGGGCGAAATATCACCAAGGGATCATCGACAAGCTCAAATCGGTTCCTGTGGGTTCGGACATCAAGCTGGGCGACCCAGACAACGGACATATCTACATTGCGCTGGGCACGTGGACGGCGGCCGAATACGGCCGTGACAGCAAGGGCAACCTGGTCGGGACGGACGACTCGCCCATCTGCGTCGATACGCGCGACGTGGCGACCTTCTTCAAGCACGACAGTAAGGACGTGATCGCCTACGGCGAATACGTCTTCGACACCGACACGGATAAGGCGTTCCCGAACAGCCACCAGGACGGCTGGGTGATGATGGACATCAAGCTCGACTACCGGGTGAAGAACGTCGCGCCGACGCACATGATGATCGTCTGCACGGCCTCGCGCTGGGGCGACTACTTCACCGGCAGCACCAAGAGCGAAATGTGGGTCGATGATTTCGAACTGATCTACGACGAATAGCGCTCTTTCGGGGTGCGGACGAAGCGCCGGCCCTTTTAAAGAGTATAAGGACGCCGCCCTTTCCGGGGTGGCGTCCTTTCCTGTTGGGAGCTTCCGCGCGTACCCGGAAGGCGGAAACTCGCGTTGTCCGGCTGCGGGGTCGCGCCATCCGGCGCGAGCCGGACAACGCGGCAATGCCGATGGCATTGCACCTGACGTTCGGGTGAGTGCTTAATCCCACCGGAAACGACAAAAAACGGCCGCACTTGTGAGCTGCGTTGTTTTCGTAGTGGATAGGAGATTGACTGCGCTGCGCTTGTCTTCAAACCTTGCGACTCGGCAAATCCCGCAAGCGGACTCTGCCCTCGCTGCTCGGTTTGTCCGAACTCAGGGTTCTCATCCCCCGGAAACGACAAAAAACGGCCGCACTTATGTACAGCCGTTGCTTTCGTAGTGGATAGGGGATTCGAACCCCTATGTCGTGCGTGAGAGGCACGTATCCTAACCCTTAGATGAATCCACCGTTGAGTTTTGTGGTGCAAAGATAACGCCTTCTTTCGAATCTCCAAAATTTTCCGGTAAAATATCTGAAATTTTTTCTCCGCTTTACGCCTGAAAAGGCTTTTTGACTATCTTTACCGTACGCTAAACCTCCTTTTCCACGCATGAAAACCCTGAAATACGCCCTGCTGTTTGCCTTTGCGGCCTTTGCCGTCGCCGCCTGTTCGCGCAAACCCATCCAGCCCCAATTCGGGGCGAGCGACATCGATACGCTGATCGCCTCACCGGGCGGGGTCATGTGCCGGGTCGGCTACCGCTACGCACCGATCCTCAACGCATCCGCATCTCCCGCGCTGCAGGCCGTCGAAGAGGCCAATATCGGTTACTTCTTCGAGCTGGAAGGATTCACCGGTACGGCCCGGGAGGCTGCCGAAGCGACGCTGCGGGAGATTGCCGCCGAATTCGCCGAGGGCATTCCGGCCGGCTCCGTCGGAGCGGACTATGAAATTTCGGTAGAGGCGGAAGGCGGTGTCACCGACACGCTGATCACCTATACGATCACGCGCGCAAGCTACACGGGCGGTGCGCACGGCATCTACGGGATCGAATGCCACACCTACTCGCTGGAGAGCGGCTACGAACTGACGGCGGCCGACCTGCTGGGCGCGGAGCGGCTGCCGCGCGTGGGCGAGCGAATCCGCGCCCGGCTCTACGAGCAGTACGAAGCCGCCAACGACGAGGAGCTGACCGGAAAGGGATTCTTTCCGGAGAATATCGCCGTAACGGACAATTTCTGCGTAACGCCTGAGGGCGTCACCTTTATCTACAATCCCTACGAAATCGGCTGCTATGCCCTGGGGCTGGTCGAAGTGACGCTGACGAAAGAGGAGCTGGACGAACTTGGCAAACCCTGACGGGGAATCTTAGCGGCAGGCAGCAAAAAGAAAAAGGTCTGAGTCGTCACGACTAAGACCTTCTTTTTTGGCGGGGAACCACCCCCTCCAAAAACGAGGTTAAATCGGAGGTATTCGACCCGGCGGAGCGAGCACCGCTCCCCGAAGTCTTAGTAACGCAAATTGCGTTACAACCTGCCGATTTCCTCAACCAACCTAAAACTACTAACCTAAATGAACCTTAAAACTTCACTGCAAAGATAAGCGCCGTTTTTGATTTATGCAAATATTTTATGAATATATTAAATATATTTAACAATTTGGTAACGTTGCGCATTCGACCCGCTCCTCAAAACCCCTGATAACGAGGAACTGAGCCAAAAAACCGGCCAGGCACATGCATGCAAGAATGGTTCGACCGGAGCGGTCGCATGGACCGGACGGGCAGCATGGGAAGGGAGAGGGCAGGGAGAGTGGCGGCCGAACAGCAGACGGGCGGACAGGTGTCGGATCGGACTGAAGAGAGGCCCGGACGGCAGGCAGACGGGTAGCAACGGGCGGCAGATGATCGGACGCAGTGGATGGGTCGGACAGAACGGACAAGTGGACAGAGGCCCGGACGGGTGGCGGATCGAACGGGTCAAACGGTAAGGCAGGCCAGAGAGATTGAGGGAAGAGAGGTGGCGGATCGGACTGGAGGATGGACAAAGGCTCGTGCGGGAGGACAGATCGGGCGGGAGGCAACGCCCGAAAAAAGCATGAAAAAAGGAAACCGGAATCGGGACTTATCGTCCGTCTTCCTCAGTTTCCTCACCAACCTAAAACTACTAACCTAAATGAACCTAAAACTTCACTGCAAAGATAAGGCGAAAATCTGTTCCGTGCAAGTTTTTATTAAAATATTTTGCAAATTTCTTGAGAATATTTAATATACTCCTCATTTGCAGGCAATAGCCGAACCGCACGGAACACTTATCCGTCCGCAAGGGACGTCCAGGCCCGAAAACGACAAAATCAGGGCTGTGCGACGCAGTATTTCCCAAAACGGACATTTATATAAATAAGAAAAACGCTACATTTGCATCATTAACCCACCCAAAAACAACGTTTCCCCCACCCATCAAAATGACCGTATCCGTCATTATCCCCGTTTACAACGCCGAAAAGTACCTTTCGGAATGTATCGAAAGCGTACTCGGCCAAACCGTATCCGATTTCGAGTTGCTGCTCATCGACGACGGGTCGACCGATTCGTCGGGTACGCTGTGCGACCGCTATGCCGCGCGTGACGATCGCATCCGGGTCTTCCACCGCCCCAACGGCGGCGTGAGCACGGCCCGCAACCTCGGCCTGGACGAAGCCCGGGGCGACTTCGTGGTCTTCGTCGACGCCGACGACTGGCTGGATGAAGACCACCTGGAACAGTTCCTCCGAAGCGGCATCGGCGAAGAGGGCATCGTCTTCTCGAACTTCTTCCGCGAGCGGCCCGACGGCCGCGAGGGGCGTCCCGCGCCCATGCCCGACTTCGACGTGGAGAACAACCACGAAAACTGCATGAAGGCGATCGCCCAGCTGCTGCGCGCCCGCTGTTTCGGCTGGAGCTGGAACAAAATGTTCTCCCGCCGAACGATCGAGCGTTACTCGCTGCGCTTCGATCCGAACATCCACTACGCCGAGGACGAGATCTTCACGGCGCGCTACTGCACCTACGTAAGGCGGATCGTCTGCAACAGCCACGCCACCTACCACTACCGCTACGTGCAGAACAGTCTGCTGCACAAACCCAAAGACCCGCTGACCATCCTGCAGAACTGGCAGTACATCCGCCGTCAGTACGCCGATTTGGGCTACTACGACGAGGTGCTCTACATCACCGTGCGCACGCTCTTCTCGCGCGTGCGGCGCGAGCTGCGCAGCCACAAGGGGTGGAACACCGAGATTGCGAACACGCTGGCTCAGGGGATTCTGGACAACTGGAAGTACTACCGCCAATACTCGCAGGCGCGTTTCCGGCGCGGGTTTTACGACATGAAAGTGCTCTGCATCGGCTGGCTGGCCTGCGCGCCCAATTCACGCTTCTGGGCCAAGTTGGTCATCAAGGGGCTGCATCTCTAACCGAAGCCCGATACGACAAACGCCCGCATCCTTTTCGGATGCGGGCGTTTTTGCCTCAGCGCCGGAAGCGTTCGAGCAGCGGGTAGTAGTGCAGTTTGCGTCGCACCTTCCACTTGCGGACCAGATTGAGCGGCTTGCGCTTCAACCCCTCGCGGCCGCGGGCGAGGAAGTCGTCCACGGCGTCCAGCACCCGTTCCGAGCAGCGGCAGTCGCGGTGCGGCTCGTGGAAAAGCGTGTAGGCGCGCACCTCTTCCATCAGATCGGCCGGGCGCGAAATCGCCCGTTCGAGCGCCCCCTCCAACTCCTCGGTCCGCTGAATATCCAGCAGGAAAGGTCCCGGCTGCGTATTGCGGAACGTAACCACGGGCTTGTCGAGGAACATGAACTCGATGATGACCGTCGAGCTGTCGCATAGCATCACGTCGGCGCGCCGCATGGCCTCCAGATCGAACGTATTGCCCAGGAAGGTGGCATTGTCGTGCCGGGCGGCGATCCCCTCGTAGCGCCCCAGAATCTCCGGATCGGTGAGTTTGGGGTGGAACATGAAGATCCACTCCCAGTCGCGCGAGGCGACCAGCCGCTCGATCTCCTCCGCGAGGATCGGCGTGGAGGTGATTCCGCGCGTGAAAGTGGTCGAATAGAGGATCACAGGACGTTCGTTCTTCGGCAGGGTTTGCATCTCGGGGGAGAAATAGGTGTCCGCCTTGGGCCACCCCGTCTCATAGATGCGGAAATAACCCCGCTTGCGGGCCAGTTCGCGGAACATGCCCGTACTGCTGGGTCCCTGCGTGCAGTAGATGTCGAACCAGCCGCGGATGGTGAAGTGGTCGTCGATCTTGTCAGCCCGCTTGTTGTTGGCGTAGCCGTGGAAAAGCTGCACCTTGATTCCGGGGAAGAAGTCGTACATGGAGTTGCCGCAGGTGAACACCGCCACGGGATCGTACTCCAGCACCTCGCGCACCGTGCGCAGCTCCCGCTCGTCATCGCGGAGCAGACCGCGGACGGCGTCGTTGTCGAAGAACCACGCCGCTTCGCCGCCCCGTCGGCGGATCGCCTCCTGCAACGGACGCAGGATAGGAAAAGCGTAGGCCAGAGAGACCAGAAAAAGGTAACGCTGTTTCATATTCGGGTTAGTTTTGGGGGATGTACGCACGCCAGAAACCGATCCGGGCCGCCTTCAGCCAGCCGTGGCAGGCGAAGGGCAGCCGTCCGCCCGCAAGCGTCATGCAGCGGTCGGGGTGGTTGTCGAACGAGAAGGCGTTGGCCTCCTCCCGCGAGGGATAGCGGAAATGGGCCGGCTCGACGGCCCAGAAGACGTCCTCGTTGTAGATGTGGTGGTCGTGTCGCAGGTAGTACTCGATTCGTTCGCGGGCCTGCACGCAATAGTCGCGGAACGCGGCGACGCGGCGCAGCGAGAAGCCGCCGTTGCCGATACGGTGGTACAACCGCCGGTTGGGCGGAAAGAGGCGGCCGATAATCGGCAAGGCCCAGATGCCCCGGCGCCACCAGATTCCGCCTACGCAGTCGTACCCCTTCGCGCACCACGCCGCCAGCTCGTCGCGGAAGACCCACGCGTCGACGTGGCAGATAAGAATGTATTCGCAGTCGGAGAAACGGGCGTAGAACTTCTCCGAGAGCATCATGCGGTTGTATCCGGCGATGCCGCACTTCGTTCCGAGCCACTCGTCCGGAACCCGCATCACTTCGTATGAGGCATCGAGGGGGGGGGTTGCCTGCAGGAAACGCTCCATCGAGAAGCTCGCGGGCACGAGCAGCACGAGGGGATGGTTGCCGAGCACCTTCATGTTGTGCCTCAGTGACAGAGCCTCGTTGGCGGAGAGCCGCTCCTTATAGATCGGGATGATGACTTTGACGGGGTTCATGGGCGGGTTCCTTGCTGGATGTAACGTTGGGCCGCCTCGGCGACGCGCTGGCCGTCGAGCGCAGCGGAAATGATGCCTCCGGCATAGCCGGCCCCTTCGCCCGCGGGGAAAAGCCCCCGCGTTTCGGGGTGCATGAGCGTTTGGGCATCGCGCGGAATGCGCACGGGGGTCGACGTGCGCGATTCGACGCCCACCAATACGGCCTCGTCGGTGACGAATCCCCGCATCCTCCGCCCGAAGGTCGCAAGGCCCCGCCGCAGGGAGTCGGCGATGAACTGCGGCATCCACCGATCGAGCCGCGACGGGACGATTCCCGGGATGTAGGAGGTCGCCGGGAGGGTTCCGCTCGCCCGCCCGGCCACGAAGTCCGAGACGCGCTGCGCGGGGGCGATCTGATGCTCTCCGCCCCGCTCGCGGGCCAGCTCCTCGAACCGCCGCTGGAACTCCAGTCCGGCCAGCTCGCCGCATGCTCCGCGCAGGTGTTCGAAATCGGAGAGGCGCACCTCGGTCACCAGGCCCGAATTGGCCCAGGGAGAGGTGCGGCCGCTGGGCGACATGCCGTTGACCACCGATTGCGCGGCATCGGTCATGGCCGGGACGATGAAGCCGCCCGGACACATGCAGAACGAGTAGACCCCGCGGCCGTTCTCCTGGCTCACGAGCGAATAGGAGGCGGCCGGAAGGTATTCGCCCCGCTCGGCGCAATGGTACTGGATCGAATCGATCAGCGCCTGCGGGTGCTCGATCCTCACCCCCATGGCGAACGGTTTGGCTTCGACGCGCACGCCCCGCCGGTGGAGCAGTTCATAGATGTCGCGGGCCGAGTGGCCCGTCGCCAGCACCACGGCGGCCCCTTCGATCACCTCTTCGCCGCACCACACGCCGACCAGCCGGTCGCCGCGCAGGACCAGATCCGTGACCTTTTTCTCGAACAGGAACGTCCCGCCCGCGTCGCAGATGGTCCGGCGGATGCGGGAGATGATGTAGGGCAGCTTGTCGGTCCCGATATGGGGATGGGCCTCGTATAGGATTTCGGGCGTTGCGCCGTGGAACACGAGCGTTTGCAGCGCCTTGTGGTAATCGCCGCGCTTCTTGCTGCGCGTGAAGAGCTTGCCGTCGGAAAACGTGCCCGCACCTCCCTCACCGAACGCATAGTTGGAATCGGGATCGACCGCTCCGTTGCGGTTGATGCGCGCGATGTCGACCTTGCGGACCGCCACGTCGCGGCCCCGCTCCAGCACGACGGGGCGCAGCCCAAGCTCGATGAGCCGCAATGCCGCGAAAAGTCCCGCCGGACCCGAGCCGACGATGAGCACCTCCGTGCGGCCCGCCACGTCGGGATAGTCGAAAACGACGGGCTGCGGCTGCGGCTCCCGGTCGGCATAGACCTCCAGCGAAAGGTTGACCTTCGGCTGCCGCTGCCGCGCATCGACCGACCGCTTCACCACCCGGATCAGCGCGACATCTTCCTCCCTGACACCGAGCCGCCGGGCGGCCAGCGACGTGTAGAGTTTCGCATCGGCAGCCTGCCTGGGCGTGAGCGTGAGGGTGATAATCTGCGGCATGATCGGTGGTTATACGTCGACAAAAATACGTAAAAATGCCGGATTATGGCGCGGACGGGAACGGGATTTGTGTTTTTTTGCTTACCTTTGCGCGTAACGAGCGGATATGGTGTAATTGGTAGCCACGTCAGACTTAGGATCTGATGCCTTACGGCGTGGGGGTTCGAGTCCCTTTATCCGCACATTGGGAGCCTTTCGGAAGGCTCCCTTTTTGTTGCCCATTTCGGCGAAAAGGAGAGTGATCACTCCTAAAAAAACCGCAAGGGACATCATTACGGATAAAATTTCTATCTTTGTATATTATATTCGATCACCGATTGCCATGACAACCCAAAATTCGGTCTGAAAGAGCGCCGCAACATCCCCAAGCGGTTTAACGGTAAACTTTACGCAATCATCGAAACATAAGATTGGAATAAAATTTACTAATTATGGAAAATACAAATACTGGTTTAGTGTACATTCTCACCAATCCGAGTTTCCGTGAAGATTGGGTGAAAATTGGGAAGAGTTCGCGTCCCGTCGATGTTCGATCTAAAGAGTTGGACAATACGGCCGTACCTCTTCCTTTCGAAATTTTTGCCACGATGCAGACGGCGAAGTTCAATGAGGTTGAAAAGTTGGTTCACAAAACCATCGACCGCTTGACCGACCTGCGCATTCGGCAGAATCGGGAATTTTTCAACGTCCCGCCTCAAGTCGCATTGGACATATTTAAGGATATAGCAAGAACGATCGACGATGCGATCGTTACCGTGTTCGAGAATAACCTGCCGACTAACAAAGCGGATAGACTTCCCAGGCCAAGCGCGCAATGTGCCAGACGTGGTCGCTTCAAATTCAGCATGGTAGGAATCAATATCGGTGAGTACGTAACGTTCACACCGAGGAATATCAGCGTTAAGGTCGCCAGCGACGATACCGTCGAATATGAGGGACGTATTTATAAACTGTCTCCATTCGTCGGGACTTTCATGCCTGAAGAGCGACGCAATACATCGGGAGCTTATCAAGGAGCTAAATATTTCTCGTACAAAGGGAATATTCTGGAGGATTTGCGAAAGGCATCCGAACAGTGTGAAAACGAAGATAATAAGGCGCCTGATGAGATTGAACAATAAGTCGTTGAGAACACTGCAATAATAGCTCCATCCAGCGAATAGACAGTATTAAAAAGCAAGACATAAGGGACGTCCTGTTGACTATCGGCCGCTTTCTTTCTGATGATAGCGGCCGAATCATTTGAATCAGTCCGTGCAATAAACGTTGTAAAAGACACAGCCGAGAATTATCGGCGCGAAAACAGTCGCGGGATGCGGCTGCACATGGGTCTGGTACGCAAATTGTCGATCGAGTGCGAAAACGCAAGAACTATGAACCGTTTCTCTTCGCTGATCGAAAACTCGAAACAGGCCGTGCGCTACTGGTGGCTGCTGCTGATCGTCGGCATCGTACTGCTGGCCGTGGGCATCCTGATCTTCATCTTCCCCATGCAGAGCTACCTCGGAATGGCCGTGCTGTTCGGCTGGGTGATGCTCTTCGCGGGCGTGCTGGAGGTCGTGCTTTCCTCGGTCAACAAGCACTTCATCACGGGCCGCGGCTGGATGCTCGCCGGAGGCATCATCGAGATCGTCCTGGGCATCATCCTGATCTTCAACGTCGCGCTTTCGGCGGCCACGCTCCCCATCTTTTTGGGATTCTGGCTGATGCTGCGCGGGTTCAGCGCCATCGGACTTGGCGGCGACATGAACGCCATGGACATTCCCGGTTCGGGATGGACCATCTTCGCGGGCATTCTTCTGCTGCTGTGCGCCCTGTGGATTTTGTTCCAGCCGCTGGTATTCGGCACGGCGGCCGTGGTGGTCTGGGTCGGCATCTCGCTGCTCTTCGCGGGAATCGCGGCCTGCTCGCTGGCCATGCAGCTGCGACAGGCGCACCACTGCCTGGACAACAAGTAGGCTTCCGCCGCGGGTAAAGACCGCCCTTCGCGCAAGGCCGCAAAAAGAAACGGGACGCTTTCGAAGCGTCCCGTTTCTCGTGGCCAAAGGTATCCCCGCCCCCTACATGAAGTCCTCGCGGAACAATCCGTACTTGCGGATCAGACGCGAAATCTCGGGATCGAGATTGCCGCGGAACTTGAGGTTTTCGCGCAGCTCGGTCGAGCGCAGGAAGTAGTGCACGGCCTGCTCCTCGTCGCCCAGGCGGGAGGCCAGAATCGCCAGCATGTACTGGATGTCGGCCGTCGCGTCGGCATTAGGCTGTTCCTTGAGGATGCGGTAGGCGGCCGCATCGTACCCCAGCGACATGTAGGCCAGCGCCGTGTTGCGGTCCTCATAGGGGCGCAGGATGGTCAGCGCCTCCTCGTAACGCCGCTTCTTGAGCAGGTCGACGGCGTGCATGTACGAAGAGTCGATCTCCGTGGTGTAGACCGTATCCTGCTGCATGCCGCGACGGTGGAGGTTGAAGCGGAAGTCGACAGCGCGCATCTGCGGATAGAGCACGCGGCGCATATGATCGTAGGCCTTCGGATACTTGGCGCGAATCCGCCACTCCCGCGTGTCAGGATCGCCGTCCCACGACATCATGGCCAGTACCTCCTCTTTGTCGGGCATCTGCTGATCGGCCTCGACCAGTCGGCGCAGCTCGCCCCAGTCCTCGGCCAGGTGCTTCGTGCGCAGCAGGTTCGGGAGGTTGGGGAGCGTTTCGTCGTTGCCCTTGATGAGCACCTCGTGCCCCTCATCGTCGAGCGTCACGCTCGCAGCCACCCGCAGCGAATCGTACATCACCCGGAACTGCGACACCAGCACGCGGCGCAGCGCCTCGGCACGCTCCTGAGCCAACCGTTCGTTGACCTTCCAGGTTCCCTCGGGCGATGCGGTGGCGCGAAGAGTGATGCTGTCGATGATATAAACCGGGTCGGTCATCAGCGAGCGCGTCAGCTCCCGCACGGCGTACAGCTGGTTGCGGTTCTCGGTCAGCGTATCGACCAGTTCCGACTTTCCGGCGGGGAACGTGAAATAGAAGCGGGCGTTGGCCTCGGCGTCACGCAGCACGATGCGCTGCATGTAGCGGGGCTCGTCGTCGATGAAGTTGGTCATCGAGGCAACGCTGTAAATCAGCGTATCCGACTTCCCGAGCAGGTAGCGGCGGTCGTTGCGGTCGGTGACCGCACCCGCCAGGTAGAGGTAGAGGCGGGAGGTGTTCTCGTCGGCCTGAATCTGCTCGGTGTAGTGGTAGTCGATCTTCCCGTCGGGACGGCGGAGCACCGTATCGAGCCGCGCATCGGCGAAATAGGGATGGGGAACCAGCCGGGCAAAGGCGCGGCTGCTGTTCTCGTCCAGCTTGCGGTTGCGGTAGACCTTGCCCCAGCGGAGCATCTGCCCGCGCATAGCTGCGGTGTCGAGCGAGTTGTAATAAGCCAGGCGTTCGGCTGCTATCTCCTTCTGGATGCGGTAATTGGCCAGCACAGCGCTGTCCCCCGTCGCCCGGAGCAGTCCGTCGACCATCTTCCGGTTGCGGCCGGTATAGGCGGCGCGCTCGGCGGCCATGCGGCGCAAATCCTCGCTGCCGGCCGACGAAACTTCGCGGCGCACCGAACTGCGGTTGGAGGCCAGCGCGTGGAGGTAGTCCTCGCGCTGCTGGTCGGAGGGCAGCGGGTACTCTCCGTCGACGCGCGTGTAAACATCGCCGCCGGGGAGCACCTCGACGCCTTCATAACGGTAGCGGGGCGTAAAATAGTCGTTCAGGTGGTCGAACCGATCGCCCTCCCGGGGCGTATAGGTCACCCAACGCGCCACTTTCCGGTCCGTAGAGCGGACATAGCTGCGCATCAGGGCGTTCTGCCGGCGCTGCACGCGCGGCTTGACCCAGCCGGCCTGTTCGTCATACATCACCTCGCGGGGCGGCAGGTTCTCCAG
Source organism: Alistipes sp. (assembly GCF_048465635.1). Taxonomy (GTDB): domain Bacteria; phylum Bacteroidota; class Bacteroidia; order Bacteroidales; family Rikenellaceae; genus Alistipes. The sequence continues at coordinate 13,598 of NZ_DBFWLF010000019.1, read as the reverse complement.
CCGGTCGCAGATGATGCCGTATTCACCGCGCTTGTCCTCGACATAGCGCATGTAACGCAGGTAGGCGCGCCGGTTGCCGAAGCGGCTGAAGTAGTCGGCGCTGTCGACGATGCGGCTGCGGTAACGGCCGTAACGCGCATATTCGCGCTGCTGCATGTCACGGAAACGGTCGCCGCTGTAAACCAGCGGATCGAGCTGCATCGTATCCGCCCCCTTCTGCAGCAGCGGGTCGAGCACCAGCTGCCAGTTGCGGCGCTGGAACGTCTCGGGAACCGTCACCACGAACTCCACGTTGATCTTGCCGTTGCGCTCGACCAGGTTGCGGCGGTTCGATGCCGAGATGACCACCTCGTCGATGGCCACCGACATGATCTTCTCGCCCGTCACCGAGTCGACGTCGACCGGCGTGAGGGTCAGCTCCGTGCCGTCCTGTTTGCGGTAGGTGATGATCTTCATCGAGCGGGCCGTATCGGGCGCCTGGGGAGGCTGATAACCCGAACCGGCATGGGCCGGCTGGTAAAGCCCCACCTCGGGTTCGCTCTTCGTGAGCTTGCGCAGATGGCTGCACCCGCCCGCGAGACTTGCCGCGACAAGTCCCGTCGCAGCGTATAGTATCCATCGTTGTTTCATCGCTGGGCCCCGGTTTTATTTACGACCGGTATCGACCGCTCCGTTCACATCCACCGTAAAAACACGCCGCTCGTCACCCGGCGAGGTCTGTATCTGCCGCAGCACGAGGGTCGCATCGGCCATCCACGGCTCGTAGGGAACCGACATCCGGTAGCGGATCGTCTGTTCGACCTTCTTGCCCGCGTCGACCACCGCATAAGGCTGACGCTCCGCCCAGAAATCGCCCGAGAGCAGGCGGCGGCGCTCCATCATATGCTTCTGATAGCGGCCATTGATCAGCACGTGCGGAAAGAGTTTGACCGAACGGCGGTCGGCCGTGCTCAGTTCGGGGATGATCGTCCAGCTCTGCGAGCGGGTCACGGCCCTGCGGCCCACGCGGATTTCCAGCTCCAGCTCCAGCATGCCGCCGCGTTCGCGCAGCACCTTGCGCGTCACGTCCACGTCGCCTACGATCTGCGCGCGGAGCGAAACCGCCGCAAAAAGGAAAATAAGAAGTAAGCAATATTTTTTCATAGGTCGACCGGATTATTTTTTGGCATTGAAAAGGTAGATGAACGAAAGCCCTACATGCGTGGGACCTAAATAGTTGCGCGAACGGGTGGAGGTGTAGTTCCCGTTCAGATCGTAGCAGTCGTACTTCGTGCGGGCATACCCGACGCCTAGCGAAGCCTCCAGATTCCAGTGGGGGCTGATGTAGAACTGGTAGCCGTAGGTGAGACCCAGGCCGACGGCCCACCCCTTGTAGTGGTGGCTCCGGAAAGAGGAGAAGAGGTTGAACGGGAGTTTGAAGCCCCCGAGCTTATACTGCCCCGCGATCATGTGCGCGCCGAGGAAGCTGCGCGTGAACTTGCCGGTGAACCAGTAACGGATCTCCGGCTGGACGAACCAGTGCTGGATCATGGCGTGATCGTTCACCGTCCAGGGATTGTAATTGGCAGAGACACTCACCGTGTAGTGGTCGCTCAGCGCCACCTCGACCCCGATGTTGGGCGTGGTGGTCGCCCAGTAGAGCAGATTGGTTTTTACGGCCACCTGCTGCGCGGAAACGCCCCACCAGCTGCAAAGAGCGGCAAGAAGCGTCAGAAAGAATTTTCTGTTCATGATAACAATCGTTTGCACAACGCGTCCGGACAAGACAAAGCGGAATTTTAATCGACAGTACGGACAATTTTTGCGACAAAAATCGCCACAAAACGGCAAAAAGAGAGTATCATATATTACACGCCAGTTGGCTGAACGAACGCCGAAGCGGGCATCTTTCCTCGGTCGGACACCCCTGCGGGAGGGGACATTTTGCCGATTGGTCAAAAAAACCTACCTTTCGTGGTCAAAAACACCGGATTCATGATTAAACTGTTACTGATCGCTTTCCTGGCGGTTACGTTCACCGCCTGCGGCGGTCCCGCCAAACGGGCCGAAAATAACGCAGAAAGAGCGGAAATGTGTGGTGGCTACACCGATCAGCGTACCCCGACCGAGCAGGAAAAGGCGCTTCTGCGCACAGTGACTGCCATCCAGGACAGCGTGCGCTACACCCCCGAAAGCGTTGCGACACAGGTCGTGGCGGGAACCAACTACCGGTTCGTCTGCCGCGAAACGACCGTCGGAACGGATGCGGCGCGGCAGGTGGCCGTCACCGTCTATCAGCCGCTGCCCGGACAGGGCGAGGCGCGGATCACCGCCATCGAGCCGTTGTAAGCCGTCCTCCGGATCGAGCCGCTGCAAACCGCCGAGGGGGGGGGCACCCGAACCGCACCGCATCAATCCTCCGGCAGATCATCGGATCGAGCCATTGTAAGCCGTCCTCCGGATCGAGCCGCTGCAAACCGCCGAGGGAGGGACACTCCGACCGGCCCGCATCGACCGCCCGGCAGATCGCCGGAATCAACCGTGCAAACCGACCGGGGAATCACTCGGATCGGGCCGCAGTAAGCTGACCGAGCGCCTTTTGCAGGTACTCCTGCAAGACCAGGGCGTGATTTCGCGTCGTCTGTTTCGACGCATAGAGCAATGTCACGGTCCTTTCCCGGGAGATATCCTCCACGAACCGTCCGACGGCGTCCGACGCCCGGAGCTGCGCCAGATAGCGGCGGCGAAACTCCTCCCAGCGCGCTTCGGGATCGGCATGGAACCAGCGGCGCAAATCGTCGGAAGGGGTGATCTCTTTCGCCCAAATGTCGTAGCGGAGCGTGTCCTTACGTAAGCCGCGCGGCCAGAGCCGGTCGACCAGGATGCGGCAGCCGTCGTCCGGCGAGGCGGGTTCGTAAACCCGCTTGATGCGAATTTGCGTCATGGAAGCCTTTTCCTCCGCAGGGGACAAAAAACGGACCGGGAACGGACGGGCGGAGCGGAAGAGACGTCCGGGCCGTCGCTCTCCGATACGCACAAAAAAATGAAGGGAGCCTCCCCAGGCTCCCTTCCCCATCAAAAATTAACCCTTAAAAATTATCCCCTTTTCGGAAGACCTCCGAGAGGTAATGATGCAGGTAAAACAGATCCGCATCTTCTTGTATCACCTCCCGCATCAGTAAGTCTTCGTCCTCGGAGATGCCGTTGTCCGAAACTTCGTTTTTGTCCATATCCTCCATAGGCGCGGTTTTTAGTTGTTCATCTGGAAAGATAACGCACCGCTCCGGGGAATATTGCGCAAAAAATCAGCTCAGCACCATATTTTTTTCCTTGATCATCTTCCTTAGGTTGATCAGCGCGTAACGCATGCGCCCCAACGCCGTATTGATGCTCACATCGGTCTGCTCGGCGATATCCTTGAAGCTCAGCCCCGAGAAATAACGCATCATCACCACTTCGCGCTGCTCGTCGGGCAGCAGGTCGACCAGCCCGCGCACGTCGCGTTCGATCTGGTCGCAGACCATCGCGTCCTCGACGGTCCTCTCCGCAAAACGCAGCGAACCCAGCACGTCGTAGCCCGCCTCGGCCTCGGTGACCGCCTTGTTCTGGCGCTGGGCGCGGAAGTGGTCGATCACCTGGTTGTGCGCGATGCGCAGCACCCACGAAAGGAATTTTCCGTTATCGGTGTAACGCCCCTCGTCGATCACCCGAACGGCCTTGATGAAGGTCTCCTGAAAGATGTCCTCCGCCAGGTCGCGGTCCTTGACCATCATATTGATATAGTCGCGCACGCGGCGACTGTGACGTTCTATGAGCTTGGATATCGCATTCCGGTCACCTGAGAGGTAATGATTAAGCAATACCTGGTCACTTAACTGTACGTTCATACTCTTAGTCTGTTAGTTTAAGAGTAGAATTTTTTCCCGATAGGCAATCCGTTAAAAAGGTTTTCAAAAATGCTCCTCCGGCTGGCCGTTCCGACCGCAATTCCGGCAGATATTACGTGGGCAAGATAAATACTTTTTTCGGAATTTCCAAATTTCTTTCTACTCCTCCGGTGTGCGCCGGGCTGTTTATTTCCGGTCGCAACCATGCAAAAATCGTACCGCAGAAAGGGTTGCGCGACGGTTCCGGGGCCGAAGACACCAACCTTCTGACCGGTGAAACGCCCGGATCGGCGGGTGAATCGTCCGACCGCTGCGGCGCAAGCGGCGCAGGAAGCGTCATTTTGGAAAGGCCGCGGCCCGGATCACTGCGCGCGGAGCGGTTCGACATGGATGGCGATCATCGTCCCGTCGCCGAAGCGGTCGCGCAGGCGGCGTTCCATCTGCTCGGTGATTTCGTGCGAACGGGCGACGCTCATCGCCCCATCCATGCGCACATGCACCTCGACGGCGATCGAAGCGCCGATGCGGCGCGTACGCAGGTTATGGGGGTCGTGCACCTCGGGATCGAGCGCGACGAGCCGGAGTATCTCCCGCTCCAGATCGGGCGGCAGCGAACGCTCCATCAGCTCGTCGAGTCCCGTCCGGATCAGGTCGAAGGCGATCTTGAAGATGAAGACGGCAACCACCAGCGCCGCAATGGGGTCCGCGATGCGCCACTTCTCGCCCAGGAAATAGGCACAGCCGATACCGACCAGCGTTCCCAGCGAAGAGAGCGCGTCGCTGCGGTGATGCCAGGCGTTGGCCACCACGCTCGGGCTGCCGATCCGCCGCCCCTCGCGCACCGTATAGCGGTAAAGCAGCTCCTTGGCGACGATCGAGACCACGGCGGCCGCGAGCGCGACGGCTCCGGGCCGCGGCAGTATGCCGCCGTCGACCACCGTGCGGATGCCACGGATGCTGCTCACAAGGATGCCCGCGCCGACCGCCGCCAGCGCCAGGCTCACCAGAATCGTGGCCAGCGTCTCGTATTTCCCGTGGCCGTAGTCGTGCCCCTCGTCCTTGGGTTTGGCCGAGAGCTTGGCGAAGGCGGCCACCACCACGTCGGTCGCCAGATCGGAGAACGAGTGCACCGCGTCGGCGACCATCGCGCCGCTTCGGCCCGCAAGGCCCGCGGCGAGTTTTCCCGCCGCCAGCACGAGGTTAACGGCGAACCCGACGAACGTAACCCGGTAGATGGCTTTCAGCCGATGTGCGTCCATACGAAAAGGTTATTTAACTCCGGTCGGAAGTGGGAGGAACTCCGTTTACCCGATTCCGACCGCCTAATCCTCGCGGCGTACCGCCGCGTTTACAAATCTGACCCTCCCCTAAATCCCCTCCTCGGAGGGGACTTACCTCCCGCCTGCGGCGGAAAGGGTGCTGACGAAGGTTACATTATATTTCAATAACCATAACTTTCACCTCTGAAACCAGCGGGCCGCAGCCAGATTTGTAAATTTTCTCCTGTCCGGCTTTGCGGTTCTCGAAGCCGCGCGGATTATCCTGTTTCCGGCTGTCAAGCCGTACTGACCACCATCCTTGTTTTCGACCTTTAGGTCGGCGGGCCGCAGCCTCGGCTGGCGGAGGCCCGCACATGCAGTCCTCCGCAGGCTGCGTCTCAAAATCGAGGTCCCTGGCAACACGCCTTAATTTATTAATAAGCAAAGCGACAAGCTTGCACTTTCATCGCGCACTTCTGGAAACGGCGGGACTTGCGGTTGGCCGACGCCGAGCGCCCGCAACAGGCGTGCGATATGCGTTAGCTTTCGTGCCCGTTCAGCGAGAAGGAGGACGCCCGCCGTTTTCTGCGTGCGCCTCTCTTTCGCCCTTTCTTTCAAAGAAAGGGCAAGAACGTCCGGCTCAAAGAGCCGCGCGGGCCGCAGCCTCCCGGCGCGGAGGCCCGCGTACCGCTTGCTCTCCGCAGGCTGCTGCCTGAATCAGGACGGAAACATCTCCCAAGAATAGCCCCACATTCGCACGTCCCTCCGCAGGTTGCGTCCGCGGGAAACATTCACCCGCAGGCCGCCGCCCGAACAAACCTACAAATAGGGGCTGCAAAGCGCGTGCACTCCGCAGGCAGCAGCCCTCCCGTTCCACGGGAAAGTAATCTGCCGCGGCACGGACCAGCCGGTCCTTATCTCACCGTTCCGGGTTGCGAGCCGACCGCTTTTCGGCAAACCGCCGCTTCCCCGCTCCCGCTAAGCTGCGAACGGCCCGCCTTTGGGCGAGCCGTCCGTTGCAAACTTAATAGCTTCGGGCGAAGAGCACCCGGCGATGCGACGGCTTGCCGGAGAAGACGCACGTCCCCTCCTCGTCGGGCGCATCGAACGGGATGCAGCGGATGGTCGCCTTGGTGGCGTCCTTAATGGCCACCTCGGTCTCGACCGTGCCGTCCCAGTGCGCCAGCACGAAGCCGCCCTTCTCGTCGAGCACGCGGCGGAACTCGTCCCACGTATCGACCCGCGTAATCATCGAGTCGCGGAAAGCGAGCGCCTTGCGGAAGATATTTTCCTGGATTTCGGTCATCAGCGACTCGATCCGCCCGACCAGCCCCTCCTGCGGGACGCTCTGTTTCTCGAGCGTGTCGCGGCGGACCAGTTCGATCGTGCCGTTCTCCAGATCGCGGGGACCCATCGCCAGCCGCACCGGAACGCCCTTCAACTCATATTCGGCGAACTTGAAGCCCGAGCGAACGTTGTCGCGGTCGTCGATCTTGACGGAGATGCCCTTTTCGCGCAGCCCGGCGGCAATCGCCTCGAAGCGGGTGCGAATCTCGGCAAGCTGCTCCTCGCCCTTGTAGATGGGGATCATCACCACCTGGATCGGGGCCAGTTTCGGCGGCAGCACCAGGCCGTTGTTGTCCGAGTGAGCCATGATCAGCGCGCCCATCAGGCGGGTCGAAACGCCCCACGAGGTAGCCCAGACGTATTCCAGCTTACCCTCCTTGTTGACGTACTGCACGTCGAACGCCTTGGCGAAATTCTGTCCCAGGAAGTGCGACGTCCCGCTCTGCAATGCCTTGCCGTCCTGCATCAGCGCCTCGATGGTCAGCGTGTCCTCGGCTCCGGCGAAGCGCTCGTTGGGCGACTTGTGCCCCACGATCACCGGCACGGACATCCACTGCTCGGCGAACTGCTGGTAGACGCGGATCATCCGCTCGGCCTCCTCGATGGCCTCCTCGCGCGTGGCGTGAGCCGTGTGGCCCTCCTGCCAGAGGAACTCGGCCGTGCGCAGGAACAGACGCGTACGCATCTCCCACCGCACCACGTTGGCCCACTGGTTGCAAAGGATCGGCAGGTCGCGGTACGACTGGATCCAGTTTTTATAGGTGTTCCAGATGATCGTCTCCGAAGTGGGGCGCACGATCAGCTCCTCCTCCAGCTTGGCATCGGGGTCCACGACCACCCCCTTGCCCTCGGGGTCGTTCTTCAGACGGTAGTGCGTCACCACGGCGCACTCCTTGGCGAAGCCCTCCACATGGTGGGCCTCCTTCGAGAAGAACGACTTGGGGATGAACAGCGGGAAGTAAGCGTTCTGGTGGCCCGTATCCTTGAACATTTTGTCAAGTGCGGCCTGCATCTTCTCCCAGATGGCGTAGCCGTAGGGTTTGATGACCATACAGCCGCGGACGGCCGAGTTTTCCGCCAGCCCGGCCTTCACGACTAGGTCGTTGTACCACTGCGAGTAGTTCTCGTCCGACTTGGTGAGGTCTTTAAGTTCCTTTGCCATGTATCGTTTGGTTTTATGCTTTCGTTTCGGACTGCAAATATAATAAAAAAAACAAAGGTCCGTCGCAAAACGGACCTTATATTCATATTGAACCGGCGTCAGAAGTGGAACCCGAGCGTCATGGTGATGAAGTGACGCGTGAGCGAGGTTTGGTAAAGGTCGCTGGCGGCGGTGAACGTCTCCGTCGCGCGGTCGAAACTGTAAAACAGCCGGTACTGGCTCTGGCTCTCGCTGAGATATTGGTAGGCCACGTCGAGCGACACGCTGCGCGACAGGCTGACGCCCGCGCCGGCGGTGACGTAGTAGCTGGTCGTCGTCTGCGGGAACTCGTAGGCCAGCGATTCGTCGCGCAGCATCGACGAGGTGTAGCCGCCGCCCAGCCGCAGGGCGAAGATCGGCAGGGGTTTGACCTCGACGCCGACCCTCACGGCGTTCGTGCCGCAGAAGTTCTGCTTGAAGTCGGCCTTGTAGTCGTTCTTGGTCAGGTCCAGCCCCGCAGGGGTATTCTTCACGCGGATGCCGTTGTACCAGTCGCGTTCGTAATCGAGCGAAACGATGGCGAAATTGCCGAAGGTGTACGACGCACCGAACATCAGCCGCGAGGGCGAGACGAACTCCCAGCCGTCGGAGCCTTCGTCGTACTGCGTGGGCGACTCCCAGCGGTCCTCCAGCGGAGCATCCCCCTCGTTGGAGAGGAGCAGGTAGTCCATCCCCGCCCGGTAGGAGCGGTCGAGCGAGTAGAAGGTCGGCGTATGGAACGCCACGCCCAGCCGCAGGCCGTCGACGGGACGCACGATCACGCCCAGCTTGAAGTTCACGCCGCTGCCGTCGACCACCACGCGCTGCCAGAGGTCGGAATATTCCAGCTGCGCCGGACGCATCGCGCCCTCCTTGTCGGTAGCGATGCCGTTCGGATTGTCGAAATAGCCGTAATCCTCGCCGTAGACGAAATCCGAGCGTTTGTGCACGCTCTGAATACCGAGCGACGCACCCACGTAGACGATATTGTTGATATTGGCTCCGAACGAGAGATCGAACTCGTTGATCGATCCCGAGTTGATGACGTCGACCGAACGCAGGATCGAGGCGTTGTGCCCGATGGCGTCGCGCTCCCACATGCGGGTCGCAGGATCGTTGTCCCGCTCGGCGACATGGATCATCGCCGTCTTATACCCCAGCACGGCGGGCCAGAAGTAGGGATCGCGGAAAGCCAGCGGTCCGTTCGGCCCCCCATCCTCATTGCGATCGGGGAAGATCGGTCCCCCGTTCTGCCCGCGCTCGAACATGCCGATATATACATCGCCGATGCTCGGCACGGCACGCCCCGACTGCGGGTCGTAGCGCGTCTCGGAGGAGTAGGAGTAACGCGTGTTGAAGTCGGCCATGCGGTTCAGCCCGAGGCCGATCGTCACGCTCGTCAGCGAGCCCGTGGCGCTCTGGTAGACGTTCAGCGCCGCACCCACGTTGGAGAGCGCAAAGCGGTTCTTGGAGTTGTCTGCCCACGCGCCCGTCCCCGGCGTTTCGGCCCGGGAGAGCGACACGAGCGGCGTGACGGAAAATTCGCTGCGGCGGTACATGCCCAGCCCGGCGGGGTTGAGCGACATGGAGGTCATGTCCGCGCCCAGCGACACGAACGCCCCGCCCATGCCCATGGCGCGCGCCGTACCGAAGTTCTGGGGCCGCGCAAGCTCCGAAAAATCCCACGCCAGCATCGCATCGTGGTTCAGCGCCAGGCCGCCGAACCGCAGGTCGGCCGGATTGGCCTGCTGCGCGCCGGCGGGCAGCGCCGCCAGACAGGCCGCAGACAGAATGATCGCTATCCGTTTCATGCTTTTTTGCTTTTAAGTTCGACTAACGTCCCCGGTTGTAGCTGCCGCCACCTCCACCACGACTGCCGCCGCTGTAACCGCTGCCTCCGCTGAAGCCGCCGCCGCTGTTATAGCTGCTGCCGCGGCCGCTGTTGTAACTCTCGCTGCGCCCGCTGTTGTAACTGTCGTTGCGGTTGCTGTTGTAGCTGTCATTGCGGTTGTAACTGTCGTTGCGGTTGCCGTTGAAGTTGTTCCGGTTGCTGTTGTAACTGTTGCCCCGGCCGCTGTTGTAACTGCTCCCGCGACCGCTGTTATAGCTGCCGCCCCGGTTGTTGTAACTGCCTCCCCGGCTGTTGTAGCCGGTTCCGCGGCCGCTATTATAGCTGCTGCCCCGGCCGCTGTTGTAACTGCTTCCGCCCCGGTAGCTGCCTCCGCGGTAGCTGTTGCCCCGGTAACCGCCGCTGTTGTAGCTGTCCAACCGATAGTTGTGCGGACGACGGTAGGCCCAACCGTGGTTCCACCACGGATTGTAGTACCACGGGTCGTACCAGCCGCCGTACCAGGGATTGTAACCGATGCCCCAGTTCCAGCCGCCCCAGCCGTAGCGCGGGTAACCCCACCAGTAGGAGGGTCCGACGCTCCAGCCGAAGTTCCAGCCGCCCGGGTAGACCGTACCGCCCCACGTGCCGAACATGGAGGTGATGTATTTGGGTTCCACCCACACCTCGTCGCCCGAAATAACGATGTTGTAGAATGCGGGATCGTAGGCCGAAACATAATTGAATGCGTTGCCGTAGCGGAAATTGAAGTAGCTCGACGGCATCTTGTACGTCGGCGACTCGAACCCGCGGAGCCGGCGTGCATAGGCGCTCTCGTAGGTGTCGGCCAGTACGCCCCCGTAGGAATCCGTCCCCTCGAAATCGACCGAACCGTTCTGCGCGGCATTGGCCCTCGCCTCGGCTACCATCGCCTCCCACTGGGCACGGCGTGAGTCGGCCTCGGCCTTCTTGGCCTCGGCTTCCGCCTGCTGTTTGCGTGCGATCTGCGCCTTGTCGTGCAAGGCATATAAATCGTCGCCCGCATACCCCGCCGACGAATAGTACGCCGACGAACAGCCCGAAGAGGCCGCTGCGAGCAGGACGACACCCCAAATTATCCCTGACTTTTTCATAGCATATAGGATGTTTGCGTTAGTTCCCTTGGTTATAAAACGAAAATCGTACCGTGTTTATTATCGTTTACCCAATAAACGGGCCAGCCCGGATATTACTGCATGCGGGCGCAGGGAAAGAGTGCTTCCGCACCGGCAGCCCCCTTACCGACAAAGGGAGGAACCCTCATCGACAAAGGTACGAATATTCCGATAAGGCGCAAGACGCCCGCCGAAAATAGTTTTTGCCGTCGGAAGCGATTTTTTCCTCCCGAAAATGCGGGAAAATAAAAATTATGTCTATATTTGCAGTCCCAAAACAACCGTTTCCACGGTTGCGAAAGGAAGACCGGGCCTACCGGACGCTGCAAGAGGGGGGGGGCAAGAGATTGCCTGCGCACGATGCAGCAGCATGGAAGGCCGAACATCGGGAGAGATGCCGGAGTGGTCGATCGGGCCGCACTCGAAATGCGGTGTACGGGTAACTGTACCGGGGGTTCGAATCCCTCTCTCTCCGCAAAAGCACAACGAACCAAACATTAAAACCCTGCAAACCAACAATTTGCGGGTTTTGTGTTTATAGGCAGCAGCAGGAAAAAGAGGTTCGGAGCGTGTTGGTAGTTACTTATTCGGTGTACCTGATCGGAAGCCGGAAAAGTACACCGAATTTGCTGCAATCCTTTATTTGTCACCATTTTACATCGTTTGACACTCGACCGTAAGACGCTTGGGAAAATAACTTTGTAACCCTTATTCGGTGTACTTATGGAAAGATCATCATTTAGCCTGCTGTTTTACATCCGCAGAAACAAACTCAACAAACGGGTGGTTCGTCCTTGCTGCAAGCAGCGAAGAGGCACAGCATCGCACTGAAAAGAAATAGCTTCTTCATAACGGTTTAATTTAGGTTAATGATGGGTTATTTACTACTTATAAGGTAGTTCGGTGGTTAATCGACCAATATAGGCGGATGGTGTTTGTAGGGAATTTTGTCTGGGTGCGTAAATCGGTCAACGGTAGCGGCAGAAGTAGGCCGACCGACGTCGCTATCCTTTTCGAGGAATTTTTCGAAAGTAAAACCCTCTCCCGAAAGTTCGAGAATGCGTTTGACGATCAATTCGCGGCTGATCGCATTGAAGTATTTCTGAGATGAAAGCATCATACTATAATACTCCGAGTGCCATATTCCGTGACTGTATCCATGCCCTCCTTCGTGTACTCCTACATATGGAAAACGCGGATGTCCGATCAGATGCGACCAAAATACTTCCGTGGGATTATTCGTAATTGAAACATTCAGGAATCGTCCTCTACTTTGATACTCTCTTAATTTGCTTTTTTCAGCTTCTGGGATTGTACTATTGTATCCAGGATCGGGCATTATGTATTCATCATCCAGTGTTCCGAATCCATGTCCTACCGCTTCGTGTACAAGTGTATTACCCCAAATTGGTCGGCAACCGTACCAACCACCGATAAATGCGTAATTCGTGCCCGTTTGGTAAACGTAGGTCGATCCTCCCCTTAATCCATTGACAATTGCTGCTATTACCGGAGTGTCAGGGTTAGGCTTCCTGTAATTCTTGACGGTATTCAGCGGATTGTTGATTCTTCCATCAGCAAGATACGATCCTAATGCCGTTTCGCTGTCGTAGCGGTTGCCGATAAAAGCATCCCGGGACACGGCATAAACCATATACATATTGAAATACTCCCGGTAGGATTTCGTGGGTTCGAGCGCGAAGAACGACTCCATGGCAAACTCCATCACCTGCCGGTAGTAGCCCGTTTCGATATCCACGTCGGTAAACGCATCGCCGACCAGCACGATATCGATCCCCTTGCCGCGCGTAGCGGTCTGGAGCGTTTCGTACTGCTTATCCTTCGAGTAGTCGGTGCTCCGGTAGGTGCTCCAGCCAAATGTATTTTGGAAAAAACGATCCAGAAAGTCGCTATGCTGAAACGGCCGTGCGACCAGATCGAACAGATACCCTTCCTCCGGCAGGTTCAGCATGGAGCAGTACTGACCCGTGAAGATATCTTCCAGCAACTTGCCGTCCCCATCCACCAGCAGGTAGCTGGGGTAGGGATATGCGGGCAGGATGGTCCGGCGGCCCTGCGCGTCGGCATAGTCCGTTACCACGGGCCACGCCAGCGGATGCCCGGCCAGGTAGCTTCGTGCCGCCTCGGCATACTGCTCCCCCTCGGGCGTAATCGCCACCACAGCGAAGCCCTGCGCCTTGAACAGCGTATGGAACCTCCGCACGGTGGTCTGCATAAACTCCGTGCTCTTGGGCTGCGTAGGGTCCCACGAGAGGAGCATGGTGAGCTTGTTGGCCGCAGTTACTTCGCGGATACTCCGCTGCGAGTTATCCCTTAGGTCGGTGAACGTAAAGTCGGGCAGGTGGATATCCTTGTCGTATTCGATGCCTGGCTGGTTATCCCGGCTCTGACGGATCACCCCGAGCGCAAGGCGGTCCCAGTCGGGGTAATCCTGCACAACGACGGTTATATCTCCATGCAGGTAGTTGTCGTTCAGGTTCAGTTCTACCGTTCGGCCGTTCACGAACATTGGTTTCCACTGAATAGGGATAGCGGCACCATGAAGCAGATTGGAGGATAAATCCACACGTGTGAGGTTGCCCAGTTTGTACCAGTACATCGGCATCTCCCCGAACAGCTTGTTGTGCGAAAGATCGATCGACACCAATTCCGGCACGAAGTCGCTGAGCATATCCATGCGCTCTACGTCGTCTTCCAGTGCGTTCCAGCTCAGATCGAGGTGTTGCAGGCGGGTCAGTCGGGCGATCCGCTCCGAGATCGTGCCCGAGAGGTTGTTGTGCGACAGGCTGAGTGCCACCACATGCCCTTCGTCGTCGGTCTCGACGCCATACCACTCGCCAAGCGGCTTGTCCGTACACCAATTCTCGTTGTGTGTCCAGCCTCCGCCGCCCGCAGCTTCGTAGATCGCCCGCAAGGCGCCCCGCTCGGGGTCGGGGTCCTCCC
>NZ_DBFWLF010000018.1:0-37313 GCF_048465635.1 Alistipes sp. | reverse complement strand
CGGCGCACAGTAGCGTCGTCGGGCAGGAGGGGATGCCCGTCGAGCAGCGCTTCGCGGCCTTGCAGCAGAAGCATGGCCGGGAATTCGTTCAGCAGCGCTTCGACGGTCAGTTCGTCCCGTTTCGAGAACATCCTTACGCAGCGGCCGCTGAACGGTTCGTATTTCAGTTCCGACGCCTGGTCGCGTTCGCAGCGCGGAATGTACCCCGCCACGAAGAGGTATAACTCTTCGGGAAATGGGAACGCTTCCTCGGGTGCAGCGCAGAACGCCGCCACGGAGTAGCTCGCGCTTTGCCATGGAGCATGGCAATTCGCCCAGTCGATCCAAACCACCGAGGGTGGAGCCTGCATCAGCAGCGCATAGACGTGGTGTGCCTCCCGGCGCAGGGTCTCGAAGTAATCGAGCAGCTGCGGGCGGAAGATCAGCGTTTCGAGGTATTCGCAAATCCCCGGATCATCGGCATAATCTTTCAGCGATTTCATAGGTAAAAGGTTGGGATGAGGACACAAAAAAAGACGGGCGTTATGCGCTGCCACGTCCCCGGTATCCGATCGAGGGTGATCGGTCGCCTGTTCATAGAAAGGTATAAAAAAGGAGCGCATTCGCAGCCTCTATCGACAGGTCATAGGAAACCCGAATCAGAAAGCTGTCCTGCGCCCCTGTTGTGTCCCGCAAAGATAGCGGGACATAACAAGGACTGACAACTTTTACACCTGATTCAAACCCTCCCGAAAGAGGTTCCTATGTTTGTCGATAGGTATAAAGAGTTGTTTACCCTTTATGTTGTATGTTTGTCGGCTATGCCGAACTGTCTATTGGCAAAGTTAGCATAATTTCTGCGTTCAAATGTGCTATGCGACAAATATAAGCAAAAAATATGATATTCCCCTTTATGGGGGAATGAAAAAGATTAAAAAGAGCGGTTTTTTGTAAAAAACTTAGACGCTGAAACGTACAAACCCCATATTGGTAAATTTGGTTGCTGAACGAATAATTGAAATTCGGGAACAGCATAACCATACACAGGAGTATTTAGCCAACAATACCCACCTTAAAATATGGGATTATGAAAGCAAGCAAAAATTCCCGTCGTTGGAATCTATTGCAAAGTTCTGCGATTTTTACGACCTAACGCTTCCCGAATTTTTTCAGGGAATGGACTATCCTCCGAAGACCGGAAAAGGTGTCGAACGAATGATGGTTAAGAAGTAAATATTATATTTAATCCATACAATATTAAATTAAATTTCCGGAGCCGGTTGGTTCCGGTTTTGTTTTGCATGCATTTAAATAAATAGTTTGTTTATATTGTATGTAAAATACAGATCAATGATGTATAATACAGTAGATTCAATATTATATACAATAAAACTATTTTATTTCGGTTTTCGGATGCAACAAACGGGTTACTTTTAAAAATCTTGCTATATTTGTAGAAGAAAGAATACGTTGCATGGAATTGGCTCAAATTCAGCATAAAATCTATGAGATTCGCGGACAGCGCGTGATGCTCGACCGCGACCTGGCCGCTTTGTATCAGGTAGAGACCCGCGCTTTGAAGCAGGCCGTGCGTCGTAATATCGAACGCTTCCCGGAAGATTTCATGCTCCGTTTGACCTCGAACGAGGCTAACTGTTTGATAGACATGGGGAGATCACAAAATGTGATACCCCCGGACTATAACATCGGAACCACGGAAATGTTCGCTTTTACGGAGGAAGGGGTTGCCATGCTCTCCGGTATTCTGCGAAGCAAGGTTGCCGTACGTATCAATATCGCCATCATGCGAGCTTTCGTCGCCATGCGCAATTACATCACCACGACAACGACCGTTACGGCGGAGCTGGCGGAGATTCGTGCGAAATTGGCGCTGGTGGAGCGCACGGGCGAGGACAATGCCGAGGCGATCAACGACCTTTCGGAGGACGTTCGCCGTGACCTCGACACGATCTACGAAGCGATTGCGGCTCTTTCGGTCCGACTGCCGGCGGCGCACAAACAGCCCCGGCCGATCGGATTCCACAAACCCGATAACGAGCGGTAGCACCGCGGAAAACGATCGCCTGAGGTTCCGATTTGGAAATCAAGATGCGGGAGGACGTGAGACAGGCGCCCCCGACGCACAAAAAAAGCGCCCCAAAGCGGGGCGCTTTCCTTATTACATGCCAGCTTATTTGGTCATGTATCCTTTGATGTAGTGGTGGTGCGAACCCCAGCGCTCGAAAGCCGCGCGGTCCAGCTCCTCCTGCGCGGAGGGGTGCGCCACGGAGATCAGCAGCCGCGCACGCTCCTGCATGGTCTTGCCGTAGAGGTCCACCGCGCCGAACTCGGTCACGAACCAGTGGATGTGGTTGCGCGTGGTGACCACGCCCGCACCGTCCAGCAGCGTCGGGCAGATCTTCGAGACGCCCTTGTTGGTGATCGACGGCATGGCGATGATCGCCTTGCCCCCCTTCGAGAGCGATGCGCCGTAAACAAAGTCGATCTGACCGCCCACGCCCGACCAGAATTTCGTGCCGAGCGAGTCGGCGCACACCTGCCCCGTCAGGTCGACCTGCAGCGCCGAGTTGATGGCCGTCATGCGGTCGTTCTGCGAGATGATGTAGGGGTCGTTCGTGTAGCCTACGTCCATCATCAGCACGCCCGGGTTGTCGTCGATGAAGTCGTAGACCTCCTGCGAACCCATCAGGAACGTGGAGACCATCTTGCCGGGGTCGGTCTTCTTAGCCTCGCCGTTGATGACGCCCTTGCGCACCAGCGGCAGCACGCCGTCGGCGAACATTTCGGTGTGGATTCCCAGGTTCTTGTGGTTGCCCAGCTGCGCCAGCACGGCGTTGGGGATGGCGCCGATACCCATCTGGAGCGTTGCGCCGTCCTCGATGAGCGCCGCGCAGTGCTTGCCGATGGCCGCCTCGACCTCGTTCGGCTCCGAGAACTTGGCCTCGATGAGCGGCGTGTCGTCCTGCACGAAGATGTCGATCTTCGACATCGGAATCATCGCCTGTCCGAATGCACGGGGTACGTGCTTGTTCACCACGGCGATCACGTGGTCGGCGCACTCCACGGCGGCCAGCGTCGCATCGACCGACGTGCCGAGCGACACGTAGCCGTGCTTGTCGGGCGGGCAGACCTGGATCATGGCCACGTTGCACGGCACGGCGCCGCAGCGGTAGAGGCGCTGCGTCTCGCTCAGGAAGATGGGAATGTAGTCGGCATGGCCGCTCTGGGTGACTTTGCGGACGTTCGAGCCGACGAAGAACGAATCGAGCTGGAAGATACCCTCGAATTTCGGATCGGCATAGGGCGCAGGCCCTTCGGTGTGCAGGTGGTGTACGTGCACGTCTTTCAGCTCACCCGCTTCGCCGCGGGCGCACATGGCGTTGATCAGGCATTGGGGCGCCGAAGCGACCGAACTCAGATGGACATGATCGCCCGACTTGATGACCTTGACGGCCTCTTCCGGGGTGGTAAAGTGGATCGGAGTGTGCATATTGGGTTGTGTGTTTTGTAGGTTTCCTCTTGTACCGTAACTCATTGGACGGGTGGTTGGCCGGCCGGGTACAAAGATAATGTATTATTTGGAATTTCCCTATATATGCCCTAATTTTGAAAACGGTTTATGGACCGCTCCCGGGTGTGCGCCGGTCGACCGGCACTTGGACTGAAATCTCAAAACGATGAAAAAACCGCTCTTGCTTCTGGTTTGCGCTTTGGCCGTAGGTACGGCGCTCTTCGCCACACAACCGAATCCCTGTTGGAATGAATCGGTCGCCCGGCAGCACCGGGCCGATTTGCAGGATTCCACCACGTGGGATCTCCGGCTGCTCGAACAGGATAAAACCACCCGCGGCCAGGCGTTCGCTTTCGGGGCTTTCCCGGTTCCGCGCTACGACCTGCTCAAAGGCACGTATCACGGCGTCAGAATGACGGTAGGCATTCGTGATGCGGAGGACGGTTCGGGCCGGCATTTCGTCTTCCCGGCCCTGGGCGTTAACCGAACGGATCTCAATGCGCCTTATGTGCAGGACAGGTCGAGCGAGATGTTTTTCATGCTCTGCGTACTGACCGATGCGCCAATCGACACGGTCGATTACACCCATGCCCGCGGACACATGATCTCCCGTAACAATCCCCATTACATCGGGGAGGGGTACGTGAAACTGGCCGACGGGGAGATCGACTATATGGCTTTCATTACGGCGGAACGGCGGCAGTATGCCGTCGTCAACATGCGTCTGTTCGACCTCGACGACGGGCGGGTCGTACTGATCGCCCCGCAAAAAGACGGTACGCTGCGTTCGATGCAGGTGCGACCCGAAGAGATCGTCGACGGGGAAGGGGTGAACGACTATCTGAACGGATTGCTCGCAAAACCCGAGATTCGCAGGTTCTTCGGTCTGGAGTGACCTTCCTGGCGGTATCTCCCTTATCTCCGATCGGTATTGAAACCATGCTCCCGACCCCTCGGCCAATTGCGCTGAGGGTGTTTTCGGATCGGGGTGGCGGGACCCGTCGGAAGCGGTATCGGACCTATTTATTAAGGTATGTGAAGCGGACACCGCCCCGCAAATCATGCGGGGCGGTGTCCGTTTCAACTGCAAATTCGGTGTCTCTGCATGCCGGGGTTATTTGCGTTTCACCTCGACCTGCTCGTATCCCTCGACGATGTCGCCCACCTTGATGTCGTTGTAGGACTCGATGTTCAGACCGCAGTCCTGTCCTACGCTGACCTCCTTCACGTCGTCCTTGAAGCGTTTGAGCGACCCGAGTTTGCCGGTGTGGATCACGATGCCGTCGCGGATGACGCGGATCGGGGTGTTGCGCTGCAGCTTGCCTTCGCGCACGACGCAGCCCGCCACGGTTCCGACCTTGGTGATCTTGAAGATTTCGAGCACCTCGACCGAGGCCACGATCTCCTCCTTCATCACCGGTTCGAGCATGCCCTCGATGGCGTCCTTGATGTCGTTGATGGCGTCGTAGATGATCGAGTAGAGGCGGATTTCGATCTCCTCCTTCTCGGCCAGCTTGCGCGCCGCGCCCGACGGACGCACCTGGAAGCCGACGATAATGGCGTTCGAAGCGGCGGCCAGCAGGACGTCCGATTCCGAAATCTGACCCACGGCGGCGTGGATGACGTTGACCTGCACGGTCTCCTTCGAGAGTTTGATGAGCGATCCGGACATGGCCTCGACCGATCCGTCGACGTCGCCCTTGACGATGATATTCAGCTCCTTGAACGAACCGATGGCGATGCGGCGGCCGATCTCGTCGAGCGTGACGTGCTTCTGGGTCATGATGCCCTGCATGCGCTGCAGCTGCTCGCGGCGGTTGGCGATCTCGCGGGCCGAGCGGTCGTCGTCCATCACGTTGAACGTATCGCCCGCCTGCGGGGCGCCGTTGAGACCCAGCACCTGCACCGGGGTCGAGGGACCCGCTTCGGTGACCTTCTTGCCGTTCTCGTTGAACATGGCCTTCACGCGGCCCGTGTTCGTACCCGAGAGGATCACGTCGCCCACGTGGAGCGTACCGCCCTGCACGAGCACCGTCGAGACGTAGCCGCGCCCCTTGTCGAGCGTCGATTCGATGACCGTACCGACAGCTTTCTTGTTCGGGTTGGCCTTCAGGTCGAGCATCTCGGCTTCGAGCAGCACCTTTTCGAGCAGCTTGTCGAGGTTGATGCCCTTCTTGGCCGAAACCTCCTGGTCCTGGTACTTGCCGCCCCACGACTCGACCAGGTAGTTCATCTGCGAAAGCTGCTCCTTGATGTGGTCGGGGTTGGCGTTGGGTTTGTCGATCTTGTTGATGGCGAAGACCATCGGCACGCCGGCGGCCTGTGCGTGGTTGATGGCCTCGACGGTCTGCGGCATCACGCTGTCGTCGGCCGCGACGATGATGATCGCCACGTCGGTGACCGCCGCGCCGCGGGCACGCATGGCTGTGAAGGCTTCGTGGCCCGGGGTGTCGAGGAAGGTGATCTTCTGGCCGTTGAGCACCACGCTGTACGCACCGATGTGCTGGGTGATACCGCCGGCCTCGCCCTCGATGACGTTGGTCTTGCGGATGTTGTCCAGCAGCGAGGTCTTACCGTGGTCGACGTGGCCCATGACCGTCACGATCGGCGGACGCGGCACGAGGTCCTCCTCCTTGTCCTGCTCGTCGGTGATGGCCTCCTGGATGTCGGCCGAGACGAACTCGACCTTGTAGCCGAACTCCTCGGCGACCACCACGAGCGCCTCGGCGTCGAGACGCTGGTTGATCGAAACCATCAGACCCAAGTTCATGCAGGCCGTGATGACCTCGGTGGGCGAGGCGTTCATCATGGTGGCCAGCTCGCTCACGGTCACGAACTCGGTGACCTTGAGCGTCGAGCGGCCCTGTTCTACGCGTTCGAACTCTTCGTTCATGCGCTCGGCCACGGCGTCGCGCTTGTCCTTGCGGTATTTGGCGCTCTTGCTCTTGGCGCCCTTGGCCGTCAGACGGGCCAGGGTGTCCTTGACCTGCTTCGAAACCTCCTCGTCGCTCACTTCGGGGCGCAGGATGGGCTTGGGGGCCTTCGCGTTCTTGTTCTTGCTGCGGCGTCCCTCGCCCGGCCGGGGCTGATTCTGCCCCTGTCCGGGACGGTTCTGTCCGCCCTGTCCGCCGGGACCTCCCTGTCCGGAGCGCGATCCGCCCTGGGCGTTGGAACCTCCCTTCGGAGCCTTGCTCACGTCGACCTTCTCTTTCTGAAGGCGTTTGCGCTTGTGGCGTCCGCCGGCCACGAAGCCCGACACGTCCATCGTGCCGAGGACCTGCGGCCCTTGCAGGGTCACGGTCTCCGGACGGAAGATATTGTCCTTCGGAGCCTCGGGAGCCGGAGCCGCAGCGGGCTGCTGGGCGGGCTGTGCCGGGGCGGGCGTCTGAACGGCGGCCTTTTCAGCCATTTCGGCGGCCGGGGCCGGGGCCTCGGCTTTCGGAGCGGCGGCCGGTGTCGCTGCCGCAGCGGGTGCAGCGGCGGGCGCAGGCGCTTCGGCTTTTGCCTCCGCGACGAGTGGTGCGGCTTTGGGCTGCCCGGCAACGGGACGCTCGGCCGGAGCCGGCTGCGGCGTCTGTGCGGGCGCTGCGGCGGGTGCGGCGGTTTCAGCCGGACGGGCGGCCGGTTCGGGCGCGGGTTTGCGCTCGGCCGCCGGCTGCGGCGCGTGGGCCGGAGCCGGAGCGGGTGCGGCCTTGGGCTTGGGCGAAAGGTCGATCTTGCCCAGGATTTTGGCCTGCTGTATCTCGTCCTTGACGTGGATGACGTTGCTCTTGATGACCACCTCTTTCTCCTCCTCGCGCTCCTGCTTCTTCGCCTCTTCGAGGGTGATGGTAGTCTGTTTGAGGGAGATGCGCTCGCGGATCGAGTCGCGCGCATTGCCTGCGCTGCGGTTCGACCCGAACTCTTTCTCAAGAACGGCGTAGGTCTGATCGTCGACCAGCGTATTGGGCGATCCGTCGCTCTTGATGCCCTTCTTTTGCAGGAAGTCCGTGATGGTGTTCAATCCCACCTTGAACTCCTTGGCAACCTGAATGAGCCTTAATTTTCTTTCCATATCTTCTCTTTTCTCGCTTGCTGTGTGATTATTCGAATTCGGCTTTCAGGATTTCGACGATCTTCTGCGCCTGCTCCAGTTCGAGGTCGGCGCGCTCGGCGACCTCCTCGACGGGAACCTCCAGCACGCTCTTGGCCGTGTCGAAGCCGACGTTCTTGAGCTGATCGATCATCCACCCCTCGATCTCGTCGGTGAACTCCGTCAGCGCCACGTCCTCCTCCTCGACCTCGCGGTAGACGTCGATGTCGTAGCCCGTGAGCATCTTCGACAGCCGGATGTTCAGACCGCCCTTGCCGATGGCCAGCGACACCTGGTCGGGCTTGAGGTAGACCGAGGCGGTCTGCTTCTCCTCGTCGATGGTGATCGAGGAGATCTTGGCCGGGTTGAGCGCGCGCTGGATCATCAGTTGCGTGTTGGCCGTGTAGTTGACCACGTCGATGTTCTCGTTGCGCAGCTCCTTGACGATCGAGTAGATGCGCGAACCCTTCATGCCGACGCAGGCTCCCACCGGATCGATGCGTTCGTCGTACGACTCGACGGCCACCTTGGCGCGCTCGCCGGGGATGCGGACGATCTTCTTGATGGTGATCAGCCCGTCGAAAATCTCGGGAACCTCCTGCTCGAACAGCCGCTCGAGGAACTGGTTGGCCGTGCGCGAAAGGATGATGCGCGGCTGGTTGTTGTTCATCTCCACCGACTTGACGATGGCCTTGATCGTGTCGCCCTTGCGGTAGAAGTCGTTGGGAATCTGCTCGGCCTTCGGAAGGATCAGTTCGTTCTCCTCGTCGTCGAGGATCAGCACCTCCTTCTTCCACACCTGGTAAACCTCGCCGGTGATGATTTCGCCCACCTTGCCCGAATACTTCTCGTAGAGGTTGGCTTTCTCCAGATCGAGGATGCGCGAGGCGAGGTTCTGCCGCAGCGAGAGCACCGTGCGGCGGCCGAACGAGGCGAGCTTGATCTCGTCGGCGTACTCGTCGCCGATCTCGTACGTGGGGTCGATGGCCTTGACCTCCGACACGGCGATCTGCATGTTGGGATTCTCCACCGCGCCGTCCTCGACGACCGTGCGGTTGCGCCAGATCTCCAGGTCGCCCTTCTCGGGGTTGATGATCACGTCGAAATTCTCGTCCGTTTCGTACTGTTTCTGCAAAGCGTGGCGGAAAACGTCTTCCAGCACGCCGATCATCGTCGGCTTGTCGATGTTCTTCAGCTCTTTGAACTCGGCAAAGTTGCTGATCAGATTGAGATTGTCCATGTGTGTCGTTATCTTGTTATTGTTTTTTCCGGGTTACTTGAAGTCCAGCCACTCCTTCGTGTACTTGATCTCGGGGTAGGAGTAGCTGCGCGTGACGCGCACCGACTGCTTGCGCTTGCGCCCTTCGACGAGCTGCTTCTCCTCGTAGGAGAGGACGATGC
This sequence comes from Alistipes sp., assembly GCF_048465635.1. Taxonomy (GTDB): domain Bacteria; phylum Bacteroidota; class Bacteroidia; order Bacteroidales; family Rikenellaceae; genus Alistipes. The sequence continues at coordinate 28,329 of NZ_DBFWLF010000018.1, read as the reverse complement.
CCTCGTCGGTCGCCTCGTCGAGCGTGGCGAGCACCTTCACGCCGCTTGTGAGCAGCACCTCGACGGGGCGCCCCGTCAGCTTGCGGTACTGGCGCAGGCAGCGCAGCTCGGAGCCGATGCCTGCCGAGGCCACCGTCAGCGAGAAATCCTCCGCGTCGCGGTCGAACTCAGCCTCGACGGCGCGGCTCAATGCCGCGCAGGCGTCGATGTCCACCGACGTGTCGCTGTCCACCGTCAACTCGATTTCGTTGCCGGCCGAGCAGGTGCAGCCCACCACGAACAGGTCCGTGCCCGTTAGGTTCCGCTCTGCGGCTTCCACTATTTTCTTCGTATCGATCATCTTTCGTGTTGTCTGCGGCCGGAGTGTTCTCGGCCAACCATGAAATAAGGGGACTCACCGTCCCCTTACCTCTCGCCTGTCTTTCGACATGCAAATATAGTGAAAAATTTCGATATACCAATATTTATAGTCAATTTTTACTCCTCCCGCTCTTTCGATGCATAGGGTTTGATCACGCCGCGCTTCGAGGTGCGGATGAATTCGACGAGCGCGTCGCGCTCGGGGCTTTGCGGAACCTGCCGCTCGACCTCGTCGCAGCCGTTCAGGTAGTTCAGCCCGCTCTGGAAGAGGATGCGCGCCGCGTCGTGGATTTCGGCGATGCGCTCGGCCGTGAAGCCGCGCCGCGAAAGGCCGATCTTGTTGATGCCCGCGAAGCGCAGCGTGTCGTTGCGTACGATCACGTAGGGGGGAAGGTCCTGCCCCAGCAGCGCGCCGCCCTGGATCATCGCGTGCGCCCCGATGCGGGTCCACTGGTGGATGGCGGCGTGTCCGCCGATGACCACCCAGTCGCCCACGTGCACCTCGCCGGCCAGTGACACGCGGTTGGCGATCACGCAGTTGCTGCCGATCACGCAGTCGTGGCCCACGTGGACGTAAGCCATCAGCAGGTTGTGGTCCCCGACCACCGTGGTTCCGGTGGACTTGGTTCCGCGGCTGACGGTGACGTATTCGCGGATGTCGTTGTCGTCGCCGATCCGGCAGGTGGTTACCTCGCCCGCGAACTTCAAATCCTGCGGCAGGCAGGAGATGGAGGCCGCGGTGTGGATCTTGCACCGTTTGCCGATGCGTGCGCCGTCGTGGATCACCGCGCCGGGGCCGATCCAGCACCCGTCGCCGATCTCGACGTCGCCCGCGACGTAGGCGAAGGGTTCGATGGTCACATCCGCGCCGATCTTCGCGTCGGGATGGACGTAGGAGAGCTTACTGATCATGCCGCTCATTTTTTGTTCTTTACGATCTGCGCCATCAGCACCGCCTCGCAGGCGAGCGTCTCGCCGACGAACGCCTTGGCCTCGACCACGGCCACGCCGCGGCGGATCGGCTCCATGAGGTGGATTTCGAACTGGAGCGTGTCGCCCGGCACGACCTTGCGCTTGAACTTCACGCCGTCGATCTTCATGAAGTAGGTCGAGTAGTTCTCCGGATCGGGCACGTCGCCCAGCACCAGAATGCCGCTGCACTGCGCCATCGCTTCGACGATCAACACGCCCGGCATGACCGGCTCCTCGGGGAAGTGCCCCACGAAGAACGGTTCGTTCATCGTGACGTTCTTGATGCCGGCCACCGACGTGGCGTCGCGGTGGAAGATGCGGTCCACCAGCAGGAACGGCGGACGGTGGGGCAGCATGTGGCGGATTTCGTTGATGTCGTAGAGGGGCGGTTTGCGGCAGTCGTACTGGTAGCGGGGCTTCTCGCCGCCCTTGCGGATGGCGTGCTTGAGCTGCTTCATGAACTCCGTGTTGGCGAAGTGGCCCGGGCGCGTGGCCCACACACGGCCCTTGATCCGCACGCCCAGCAGCGCGAAGTCGCCCAGCAAATCCAGCAGCTTGTGGCGCGCCAGCTCGTTGTTGCAGCGCAGCTCCAGGTTGTTCAGGTAGCCGCCCGTGATCTCGATGTCCTGCTTGTTGAAGAGCTGCTTGAGGTGGTTCATCTGCTCGTCGGGGACGGGGTTCTCGACCACCACGATGGCGTTGTCCAGGTCGCCGCCCTTGATCAGGTTCATCTTCATGAGCGGCTCCAGCTCGTGCAGGAAGACGAACGTGCGGCACGGAGCGATCTTGCCGGTAAAGTCGTCGCCGGGGTTGAAGGTGGCATACTGATTGCCGATGACCTTCGAGTTGTAGTCCACGTGCAGCGAGACGGAGAACTCGTCGTCGGGGTAGAGGATGATCGCCACGCCCTTTTCGGGGATCGTGTAGACCATCTTTTCGGTCACGTGGTAGTATTTGCGTTCGGCCTGCTGCTCGACGGTTCCGACGCGGGTGATCGCCTGTGCGTATTCGCGGGCCGAGCCGTCCATGATGGGCGTTTCGGGGGCGTCGATGTCGATGCGGGCATTGTCCACGCCGAGCGTCCAGAGCGCCGACATGACGTGTTCGATGGTCGCCACGCGGTGACCGCCCGCTTCGATGGTCGTCCCGCGCGAGGTGTCGACCACGTTATCGCACGATGCGGGAATTATAGGCTCCCCTTCGAGGTCCGTGCGGCGGAAGACGATGCCGCTGTCCGCCTCGGCGGGATGGATGGTCATGGTGACTTCGACCCCCGTGTGCAGCCCCTTTCCCGAGAAGGAGATGGGTGCGCAGAGGGTTTGCTGTTTGGTAGACATAAACGTTTTCTCTTATATATTTCGCGCAAATATAGGAAAAAATCGTTAAAAAAACCTATTTTTGCTCGAAAATCTGGCAATCCGTAATGACCGAGAAGAACCCTGATAACACCCCTCAGCGTATGCGCAGGCCCCGTTTGCGGCTGCCTTTCGACAACCGCCGGCCGGACATCGGCACGTGGGCCTACGACCACCGCGCGGGACTGTGCGTGACGCTGATCGCCTACCTGGTGCTGATGATCGGCTTCGTGGCCGGAAAGATCGTCGTGGGACGCCGCGCCTCCACGCAGGGGATTTATATCGACCTTCAGACGCTCGCCCAGCTGGAGCAGGAGCGCGACAGGCTCGAGCAGGAGGTGCGCCGCCGGCAGGAGGAGGACCCCTTAGACTGGCGGAGCATCCGCAACCGCGCGTCGAACGAGAATGCGCTCGACGAGGAGCTGCGCGACGACCGGGGCAGCAATGCGGCGGCGATCAACGACGCCGCCACCGAGGCGCAGGAGCGCATGCGCGCCAACCGAGAGGCCTACGAGGCGGGGCTGGCCGAGGAACGCGCCATCAGCGAGCGCCGCGGCCGCGAGGATGGCTCCGAGCGGCAGGACAGCAAGGCAAAAGGGCGCGTCACGGTCTCCTATTCGTTTGTCGACCCGGTGCGCACGTCGCGCCGTCTGGAGGTTCCGGCCTACCTTTGCGAGGGGGGCGGCGACGTGGAGGTCTCCGTGACGCTCGACCGTACGGGAAAGGTGACCGGGGCGCGCGTGGTGAGCGGCGGCGACGACTGCATGCGCGAAGCGGCGCTGCGGGCGGCGCGCGCTTCGCGTTTCAATATCGACGAGGCGGCCCCCGCCCGCCAGACGGGGACCATCACCTACATCTTCATTCCGCAGTAGCCTCTGCCGGACCGTCTGCCCTGTTCAGGGGGCTTTCCCCTGAAGCCGTTTCCGCGACAGGCTCTTCCGTCCCGATCCGGCTTTACGGCTTCCGATGATTTTTGCGGGTCGGGTGCGATTTTTGCCGGAAAAAGTTTAACTTTGCGAAAGTAAATTTTGCGTAAGACAGGCTGCCTCCTCCCGGCATAACCCTGATTGTGCTCGGTGCTGCGTTCGGCTTGCGCGATCTTTGCTCGGGAAATATCCGGCTCGGACAGGCTGCATCCCGGCTCTGCGGTTGGCGCTGTCTGCTGTTTATTTGAACTGTTTCGAACGATGCGTAAAGCGATCTGCCTGCTTCTGGTACTGGTCGGCTGCCTGCTGCTGGCAGGCCGCACGATGCCCCGTGCGGATCGGACCGCCCGGGCGGCGGTCGCCCTCTCGGTCGACCGCGCTGCGGTGGAGCAGTGGCTTTGCGAGCGTTCGCACAACTCCGACCTGAACCTGCCCCGCATCCCGTGCGGGCTTGCTGCGCCGCAGAGCCGTGTCGCATGCAGCCGCGGTCCTGCCGACCCGGTGCGCGCGCCGTTCCGCTGCGTGTCCGGCCCGTTTGCGGCGGGCGTCGTGAAGATAACCTCCCCGTTCGGTTCCACCCGTCCTGTCGCCGTTACGCATGCCGTGGACTACTACGTCTACCGCCTGCGGCGGCTCATTATTTAGCGTATCGTATTTCTTCCGATCTCGAAAGTAAATACCAACGCTATAATGAAAAAACATGGATAAAAGCAAGATTTGCGAGGCGCTTTACGCCTTGCCGGGAAAGGTCGTGGTCAAACGGCGCAAACCCGTTTGGATGCCCGTCGCGCTGTTCGCGGCGGGTGTGGCGATGATCGTCGCAAACAATATTTATGGTGCGGAGCTGACGAACAACCTGCGTTCGGCGGTGGTTTTCGTGGGCGGTGCGCTGGCCATTGTGGGGATCGTCCTAACGATGGTACGCCTCTTCGGGGGCGAGGGAGCGCCGTTCCACCGCGGCGAGGGGTGCTACCTGCGCTACGAGGAGCTTTACTTCGAGCCGGGCGACCGCGAGGCGGTCGTGCGCAGCGTCGGCGACGGGGCCGTGCAGCAGCTGCTCGAGGAGCGGCACGCCCGCGTTCCGTCGGTAGCCGTGGCGCTCTACCGGACGCCCGACAACCGCTTCGCCGCCCTGCAGGCGTTCGAGTACGCCGATCTGGAGTACCGGCCTCTGACCGAACTGCGGATCGTGATGCGGTAGGAGGCTGGCGGGGAGGGGCGCCGTCCCCTCTCCGCGGGGCTTCCCGGACAGATTTCTGGCGGCCTGTCTTGCCGGGAATCCTTGCGAGTTCCCCTCGCCGGGCCTGCAGCTGGGGATTGCTTGTAGAAGCCTCCCGTCAACCGGGGTGCGCGCTGCCGGTATCCGTGAACAGCTCCGCCGCCTTCGGGCGGACGGAAAAAACGTGAAAGAAAGAGATGTTCGATTTCAGTGGTGAAAATATCGTATTGGTCGGCGCGCTGCTGCTGTTCGTGGCGGTGATCGCGGGCAAACTGGCCTACCGCTTCGGTGCTCCGGCCCTGCTGCTGTTCCTCGGCGTGGGCATGCTCTTCGGGCTGGATTTCATCTCCTACCGTTCGGTGGACATGACCCAGTTCATCGGCATGATCGCCCTGTGCATCATCCTTTTCACGGGCGGTATGGACACCAAGTTCACCGAAATCCGGCCCGTCATCGCTCCCGGTGCGGTGTTGGCCACCGTCGGGGTCGTGGTCACGGCGCTGGTGCTGGCGACCTTCATTTGGCTCGTCGCGCCGTGGCTGGGGCTTCAGATGCCGTTCCTGCTGGCGCTGCTGCTCGCCTCGACGATGTCCTCGACCGATTCGGCGTCGGTCTTCTCGATCCTGCGCAGCAAGAAGCAGGGGCTGCGGCAGAATCTGCGGCCGCTGCTCGAGCTGGAGAGCGGTTCGAACGACCCGATGGCCTACATGCTCACCATCCTGCTGGTCGGCATCCTCACGGACGATGCCGGCGACGCGGGGGTGGGCGCGAGCATCTTCCGCTTCGCCGTGCAGATGGTCGTGGGTGCGCTGGCGGGCTACCTGATCGGCCGGCTGGCGGTGTGGACCATCAACCGCATCAACCTGGTCAACCACTCGCTCTACTCGGTGCTGCTGCTGGCCTTCATCTTCTTCTCGTTCGCGTTCACCGACCTCGTCGGGGGCAACGGCTACCTGGCCGTCTACCTCTCGGGACTGGTCGTCGGCAACCACAAACTGACGCAGAAACGACCGCTCACGGTCTTCTACGACGGATTCACGTGGCTCATGCAGATCGTCATGTTCCTCACGCTGGGCCTTTTTGTCAACAGCAACGAACTGCTCGATCCCCGCGTGCTGGCGCTGGGCGGACTGGTCGGAGCGTTCCTGATCGTGGTGGCGCGACCTCTCTCGGTGCTTCTCTGTCTGGCTCCGTTCCGGCGCTTTTCGACCCGGGCGCGCCTCTACGTCTCGTGGGTGGGGCTGCGCGGCGCCGTGCCGATCCTCTTCGCCATCTACCCGCTGATGGCGGGTGTCGAACACGCTAACCTGCTCTTCAACGTGGTCTTCCTTTCGACGATCATTTCGCTGCTGGTGCAGGGAACCACCGTCAGCGGGATGGCCAACCTGCTGGGGCTGGCCTACGAGGAGCGCGAATCGGCGTTCGACGTCAACATGCACGAGGATATGAAGTCGGCGCTCACGGAGGTTGAGGTCAACGAGTGCATGCTCGAAAGCGGCCACACGCTCAAGGAGATCACTCTGCCTGAAAATACGCTGGTGATGATGGTCTGCCGCGACGGTGAGTACTTCGTGCCGCAGGGCAAGACCGAACTGCGGCTGGGCGACAAACTGCTGGTGATCTCCGACCGCAGCGACGAACTGGCCTCCACCTACAAGGACATGGGCATCGACGAGGTGATGAAACTCCGGTAGCGGTTCCGTCGTTACGAACGCCCCGGCCTGTAAAGGCCGGGGCGTTTTCATTTCCTCTGCGGCTCCCCGACACCGGATAGACGGGGCGGCGCTTCGGAGCCGTCAGTTGGTCCACGAATAGACGATGAAGCCTTCGCGCCCGTCCGCGATGGAGAAGGTGACGTAGTAAAGCCGCGGTTTTCCGTCGGCAGGCATCACCTGCTTGACCAGCAGCAGGCTTTGCAGCCGGATAGGCGAATTGCTGTCGTTGTAGACGGTCGTTACCCCGCCGAGCGTGGTCGTCAGCCCCGGTTTGCGGTTGGCGGCCCCGACGCACTCCAGTGCATTAGACCAGCCGCCGTTGAAGGTCACGTCGTAGGTGTCCGTACCCGCGTCGGTGAGCTGGTCCCAGTACATATGTTTGGGATTGGTCACGATGCTCTCGCGCAGCGAAGCCCCTGCCGTTGAGACACAGGCCCGGTAGCCGTCCCATGCGATCCGCGGCGTGGGGTCGTCCGTGTTGAGCGGAACCCAAAGGTCGATGCTGTGCGTCTCCTCGGCCGCGTCGGTCACGGTGATCGTCGCCCCGCCGTCGCCCTGCACGGTGAGCGTTACGACCTGGGCGTCGAGGGTCGCCGTCACGACTTCGGCGTTCGAGGTCAGCACCCGGTAGCCGCCGTTGCCCGAAGTGATGCGGAACGTGATCTGCGCAGGCGTCTGACCGTAGCGGTATTCGCCCGTGAGCGGTCCCTGCACATCGAAAAGGATCGGCCGGATCGGAGCGGTCACGCGCACGGCGACCGCAGCCGTCTTTCGCTTGGCGTCGGTCACCCGCACGGTCACCCCTTCGGCGTCGGACAGGCCGCGCAGCACCAGCTTGCAGACCCTCTCATCCGCCGGGTCCGCGACGATCCGGGCCTCGACGGCTTCCGGGTCGGAGCTGACGGCTGTGTAGCCGCCGTTTCCGGTGAGGATTCGCAGCTCCTTGGGCGTGCCGTCGTTGTCGAGCCGAAGCTCCTCCTGTTCGGCAGGGAGCGCTTCGAGCGTCAGTTCGTAGAGTTTCTTCACTTCGACCTGCATCCGGGCGCGCCGCAGGCCGTCGTCCGACAGCAGTACCATCGTGCGACCGATTTTTCCGGCGGTCAGCCGGATCGCCCCGTCGGCGATCTCGGCCGCGACGATGGCCGGATCGTCGCTCGTCACACGGTAACTGCCGTCGGGCAGGCCGATCGCAATGTCGACGACATCCTGCTCGGCGAGCACCACGTCGTGACTTTCGAGCGGTACGTTCTCGTACCGGAAGCTGGTATCCGCCTCCTCTTCACACGCCGCCAGGCACAGCGCCGCGGCAGCAAGAGAGAGAAGCGTTCTGGAAAAGGTTTTCATCGTATCCGTTCGTTAAGGTTCATTTTCGGTTTTGGGTATAGTCGAAAAGCCCGCGTGCGGCCAGCCGCTGCTGCAGCTCCCCGACGTCGATTCCGCGTGTGGTCTGGTTGCGTGCGGCGCACAGGGCCGCCGCCGTGCCGGCCGCCTCTCCGATCAGCGCGCAGATGGGCTGCACGCGGTAGGAACTGTGGGCGATCTTCGTTCCGCTGATGATGCGTCCGGCCGTGAGCAGTCCTTCGGTGTTGCGCGGGGTGAGACAGCGATAGGGAATGCCGTAGGGCGGGGTGTGCTTCTTCTGCTCGGGAATATGCATGCCCCATGCGTCGAGGCTGTAATGTGCGTCGGCGATCTTGTCCCGAGGCATCACCCCGCCGATAATGTCGTCGGCCGTCAGCACGTAGTCGCCCACGATGCGCCGTGCCTCGCGGATACCCATTTTCGGGGCCAGCGTCACCGAGAAACCGGCCTGGCTGATGACCCGGATGTTGTGTTCGAGTTTGGCCAGCCCTCGGAGCTGTCCGGCGGCCACCTCGACCGGATCGCACGTGTTCCTGACGGGGATGGTAGTCCCCCAGAAGAGGTACGCGCCCTTGTCGCGGCGATGGATTTCGGCCAGGTTCTCCTTGCGCAGCCAATCCCGCTCGCCGTACTCCATGCCGCTGCTTCCGCGGAGCTGGTCGAGCGGGAAGCGGGCATCCGGGCGGATTTTCTGCGCCAGAAACATCCACGTGCAGGGCTGCACCTTGCCGTCGCCGACGGCCATGCCCACCGATTCGTGAAAATCTTCCATCGACTCGTTGCCGTAGAGGTAGGCGCAGCCCGCCGAGGCGGCCACCAGCCCCGTACCCGTGGCGTCGACGGTCACCCGGGCGCGAATCTCCTGCAAGGCGCCGTTGCGCAGCGCCCGGACGCCGCTTACGAACGTGCGGCCCCGTCGGCGGCGGGCGATCGCCTCGATGACGGGCACGCCGCACATCAGCGTAAGGTTGGGCTGGGCGTCGATCAGCTCCACGACCGCCTGCTGGAACGAGGTGGGATGCCACCAGTTGTTTTTGCCGTTGTAGCTGTTGTTGAAATCGGGATCGGGTTTGCCCGAGAGGTCGTAACGATCGTTCAAAAGGTTGATCAGCTCGCGGAAAACGCCCAGCCGCGGCCCTCCGCAGACGAACGGCACGAACATGTCGACGGGCGCGCCGCCCGGTGACATGTCCTCCTCGATGAGCACCACCCGGGCGCCTTCGCGCGCGGCGGCGATCGCCGCCGGGATTCCGCCGGGACCCGCACCGACCACTGCCACGTCGAAATCCAGCGGCGGCAAGGCGGGCAGCGGCTCCCGTGCGGCCGCCGCCTCGGCGGCCCGGGTCAGCGCGGGCGACAGCGCTCCGAACGCCAGACCCATGCCGGCCAGTTTCAGAAATTCTCTTCTGTCGATTGCCATGGCGCGTCTATTTTCCGGTTTCGAGGGCTTCGACGATGCGCGGGGCGATCATTTCGAGCGCGCCCCGCCGCGTGGAATGCACGCCGTCGTGCAGATAGACGCGCATGCCGCGCTCCCCTTCGCGGGCGATCAACTCGGCCCAGACTGGCGAAAAGTCGATCACCTGCAAGCCGTAGCGTTCGGCCAGCGTATGATAGCCTGCGATATAACTTTTCAGGTCGGGCCGCTTGTCGGCCGCTTCGCCGACGGGGTTGGATGAGACCACCAGCAGGATGACTTCCGCCCGCGGGTTCTGCTCGCGGACCTTGCGGATCATGTAGTCGGTGTTGCGGACCGACTGTTCGGGCGAAATATCGAAGCGCGTCACGGCGTCGTTCACCGAAAATTCGATGATCAGGGCGTCGGGCCGCGCTGTGAGCACGCTGTCGGCGAAGTTGTCGGCGCCCCATTGCGAGTTGCGGCCGCTGCCGCCCCGGTTGAGCACCGTCAGGCGGCCCTTGCAGGCGGCGTTGAGCTCTTCGCCGATCCGCTCGACCCAAAGGGGACCGTTGCCCAGACGGGCGATGCTCGTACCGTAGACTACCAGCGTCCGGTCGTGTCCCTTGCGCAGGTCTTTGAAAAGTCGGGTTTGCGCCGGGGCCGCGAGCGAGAGCAGCAGGCAGGGCAGCAGGAGGATTGCGATTTTTTTCATGGTATGCTTTTTTTACGGTTTCAATGTTTTTTGCGGCTCTTCGAAAAGTCGAACAGCCCGTGTGCATCGAGCGATGCTTGCAGCGTGCGGAGGTCGACGTCGCGTACGCCCGTCCGGTTCAGCGCAGCCAGCGCCGCGGCCGTGCCCGCCGCTTCGCCCGTGTTCGAGCAGATGGGCTGCACGCGGTAGGAGCTGGCGGCGATATGCGTGCCGCTGATAATCCGTCCGGCGGTGAGCAGCCCCTCCGTGCCCAGCGGGATGAGCGAACGGTAGGGGATGCCGTAGGGCGGCACGACCTTCTGCGCCCGGGTGAGGTTCATGCCCCACGGGTCGAGATCGTACCACGCCTCGGCGATGGTATCGTCCGGGAAGCGACCCTTCTGGATGTCGGCGAGGCGCAGCACGTATTCGCCCTTTATGCGCCGGCATTCGCGGACGCCCATCTTGGGCGCGAGGTTGCAGGTGAAACCCGCCTCGCGCAGCGCCGCGATTTCGGGTTCCAGCTCCCGGAGCAGCTGCATCTGCGCGGCGGCCAGCGCGAGCGGGTCGCGCGTATCGGCCACCTGCACGGTGCGTCCCCAATGCAGGTAGATGCCCGCATCGCGGGCGGCCCATGCGGCACGGTCGGCGGGCATGATCCACCGGTCGAGGTTGTCTTCGACCACGCCCCCGCGGAGCCGTTCGCGCGGCAGCGTGGCCCCCTTGCGGATGCGTTGGCTGATGAACATCCACGTGCAGGGCTGCGTCTTGCCGTCGCCCTTTTCCAGCCCGAGGTTTTCGTCGTAGTCGCTCCGGCTCTCGCGGCCGTAGAGGATCTCGCAGCCGGCTTTCTCCGACAGCAGGCCGCGTCCCGAAGCGTCGACGGTCACCCGTGCGCGAATCTCCTGCAGCGCGCCGCCCCGGTAGATGCGCACGCCTCCGACGCGGTTGCGGCTGCCCGAGGCGGTGAGCAGCGCATCCACCACGTGCGCCCCGCACAGCAGCGTGATGCCGGTCTGTTCGGCCAGCATGCCGCTGAGGACCTGCAGATAGGAGGTCGGATGCCACCAATGGTTCTTGCCGTCCATCCCGTCCGCGCCGAAAGTGTCGACGGGAACGCCCGAGAGGGTGTGCCGGGCATTCAGCTCGCCGACCATCCGCCGGAACAGCCCCACGCGGGGCGCGCCGCAGATGAAAGTGACGTACTGGTCGACGGGAGCACCGCCGGGGAGCATATCCTCTTCGAGCAGTGCGACGCGCGCGCCCTCGCGGGCCGCGGCGATGGCTGCCGGGATGCCTGCGGCGCCTGCGCCCACCACGGCCACGTCGAAATCGAGCGGCTCGAGCGTCGGGATGCCTTCCCGCGTTCGGGGTTCGGCGAGCACTTCGCCCAGCAGGTCGAAGGGATTCGTGACGGCTGCGGCCGCCCCGGCCAGCCCCAGCGTTTTGACAAAGGTTCTTCGGTCGATCTTTTTCATTTTATGGTCGGTCAATTGTTTCGATCACTTTTCGGGTCGCAGCGGGATCGTGCCGCATGCGGATGCGCCACAACAGCTCTTCGAGCGGGACGATGCGCGTCGCGGGTCCGATGCGGTCGGCGCACCATGCCACCGCCGCAGCGCCGCGCGCCGCCGCCGGATCGTCGTTGTCGGCATCGGCGATGCTCCCGTCTTCGCGCAGCTTGTAGCGCGACCAGGCGTGGACGATGGTCCAGCCCAGCGCGTCGCCCGCCGCGGCATCGGCATCGATCCGTCGGGCAATCTGGTCGGGACGCCCGAAGCCGTCGCGGTCGATCTTGCCCCAGAGCGAGTAGCGGGCCGTGACCACGGGCAGTTCGATGCCGTGCCGGTCCCTGACCCAGTAGACGGCCCCGCGCCCGGCGTGGTAGGGGTTGTACTGGATGGCGACGATGCCCGTCAGCGAGTCGATCTCCTCGGCATAGATGGAGTAGGCCCGCATCGCATCGGGGGAGTCGATCGGACCCAGCATCATCAGATGCAGCACCGTCACCCCCGTGCGGCGCATGTGGCGACCCGTCATGCGGGCGTAGCGGCGCAGCGCCTCCCAGCGGTCGGGCAGCGCGCGGCCGAAGAGGTCGGCATACTGGTAGCCGCCGCTGTATTCGGCGATCGTGGCGTTGCGGGGCTGCTGCCGCGCCAGCGAGTTCCAGGTCGCGGGACTTGCCTGCGAGAGGTTCGCCGCACACGAGGTCCAGCCGATCGGTATTCGCTCGCAGATGGGGCTGAGGTAGTAGTCGCGGCTGAAAAAGACGTCCATCGTCCATTGCATGTTGTCGCCGTCGCTCATCAGAAAGGCGTGGAAACTGCCCGGAGCCGCGAAGTCGATCGTGTGCGGGTCGATGCGTCGCACCCGGTCGATCTTCGCCTGCCGCGCACCCGCCATCAGGAACGGGAGGTTGGAGCAGAAGTCCGAAGCGGTGCTGAAAAGTCCGTATTCGGACGGAGGACCCACGTGACCGGATTCGGGTCCCTCGTTCCAGCCGATCACGGGCGAGAACGGGTGCGTACGGGCCAGCATCGCACGGTAGGCGCTGTCCGCGCCGTAGTAGACCATCGCACGCTGCGCGACGGCCAGATCGCGGTTGAAGGGCAGCGAGGGGTTCATCACCACGATCAGGTCGCGGCCCAGACTGTCGCCCGCCTGCGCCAGGCAGGCCGCGGGCCGCTCGCCGCGTGCGTCGTATACCTGCCGCAGCCCGGCCGTTTCGGCCCGTGGGCGCAGGCTCTGCTCGATCAGCACGGCGCCGAGCTGTCCGGCGTGCACCGTGGCGGGGTTGAGGCTGCCGTCCTGCGCGGCATAGAGCACGTAGCCGCTGACCAGCCCCTCGTCGCGGAGCTGCCCGACCAGAGACCATACGTCCGTTTCTCCGTTGCAGCGGATGCGCCGTTCGCGGGCGGTCGCCCGCAGCCACGTTTCGTAACGGCCGCCGCGTGCGATCCAGATCATCCGTTTGGAGCGTCCCTCGTTCACGGCGCGGGCGGCCAGTCCGGCGGCCGACTGGGCGAGCACGGCTTCTGCGGGGCTGCGCGGCGAGGTGCAGACCGTGTAGCGGGCCGGGGACCGCTGCTCGGGCCACCAGAAGAAGTCGTCGTCGGGTGCGGCGGCTCCGGCCGGGAGGCGGCATGCGAGTGTCGCCGCGAGAAGTATCGTGCGCAGTCTCATTGTCCGTCGTAGTTGGGATTCTGGTACATGCCCTCCTTGTCCTCGGCCAGCTGGATTTCGCTCAGCGGGATGGGGAAGAGATAGTGTTTGCCGGCGTCGAAGTAGGTGCGCGTCTGCGTGTGGCCGTTGCGCTCTTCGAGGAAGTGTTCGAACATTCCGGTGCGCGCCAGATCGTACCAGCGCCAATGCTCGAAGCAGAGTTCGCGGGCACGCTCGAGCAGAATCTCCTCCAGACCGTATTCGGTGTAGTCGCTGAATCCGGGTGTCCGGTCGGCGGGCACGGGCCGTCCCTCCGCGTCGACGCCCCGGGCGCGCTGCACGATCCGGTTCATGGCCGCAAGCCCCGCTTCGGTCGGCGCGCCGTGCAGCGCAAGGTCCGCTTCGGCATACATCAGCAGCACGTCGGCGAACCGCAGCACGATCACGTTGTTCGGACAGTTGGAATAGACGAAATCGGTGTGTTCGTCCTTCCATGTATTGCCCCAGCGGTACTTCGTCACGCCGCTGTAGAGGATGGTCGTGGCGTTGTCGTTGTCGCCGAGCGGGGGCTTGGCCGCAAGTGTCGAGAAAAAGTTCTGCGAAAGGGGTTTGTTGGTCTTTTTGTCGAATTTGACGATATAATCCGTCAGATTCCAGGCGCGGCGGACGTCGTATCCGTTGTTATCGTAATAGTACCAGAACGAGGGCACGTACTTGAGCGTGCATTGTCCGGCCACGGCGTTCGACCGCCATCCGCCGTAGAGTTTCTGGCTGTCGTAGTCCACGGCCCGCACGCCGTACTCCTTCGACCATTGCGACCCGTAGGGAATCTCGCGGCTGAACTGAATCTCCCAGATGGTCTCCCGGTTGACGTTCTTGTTTTCGATCTTGAAGACGTCTCCGTAGACGGGTTCCAGGTCGCGGCCGCTCTGATCCATCACCTCCTGCAACAGCGCGAGCGCCTGGCCGTAAAGCTCCTCGTCGCTCGCGGCGATGCGTTCGTAGCCCGCGACGCGTCCGGCCCGCCGGGCCGAGGCCATCGTGAGGTACACTTTCGCCAGCAGCGTTTCGGCGGCCCAGTAATTGGCCCAGCCGCCGTCGATCGAGCGGGGCAGCACGCCCTCTCTCAGACAGAAACGCAAATCGTCCTCGATGAAGCGGTACACCTCGTCGACCGGAGCCCGCCCGAAGTCGTAGGTCAGCTCCGTCACGTGGTCGGCCATCAGCGGGACGGCTCCGAACGTCTGCACGAGGTTGAAGTAGGCCCAGGCGCGCAGGAAGCGGGCGTTGGCCACGCAGCGGTCGATGGCCGCACGGTCGCCCGGCATGCCTGCCGACTTGTGGATGACCGTATTGCAGGCGGTAATCATGCGGTAGTAGCGCCGCCAGAACTCTTTGATGCAGCCGTCGGTGGGCGTGAAGGTATAGCGGTCGAGGAAGCCGCGCAGGTTGGTTTCGGCCGGATACATACATTCGTCCGTGCCGAGCATGCCGATGAACAGCGGGGTGTTGGTCCCGACGACGTAGATCGACTGGGTGACCGAAAAGGCCCCCACGACGCCCGCGCGAAGCGATTCGATATCGGTGTAGAAGCTGCCTTCGGAGAATTCCGATCCGGGAACCTCCTTCAGAAATCCGGCGCAGGAGGCCGCGGTGGCGGCGACGGCGCAAGCGGCCAGCAGGAATAGCTGTCTTTTCATGGTACTTGGGTTAGAAGATGAAGTTGAATCCGGCGGAGAACGACCGGTTGCGCGGATAGGCGCTGAAATCGAGGCTCGGCATCAGGTCTCCGGTCTGCCCCTGGCGCGTGTTCACCTCGGGATCGTAACCCGAATAGTCGGTGAAGACCCAGAGGTTCTTGACCGATGCGAAAACCTTAAGCCCCTGCATGCCGATCTTGCGGGCGATCTTCTGGGGGAAACCGTAGGAGAGCGTCACATCGCCGATGCGCAGGAACGAACCGTCCTCGAGCATCTTCGAGGTGCAGAAATTGAGCGCCGCCCCGCCCGGCATGCGGTATTTGGCGTCGGAGTTTCCGGCGAAGACCATCTCGCCCGTCTGGTCGTAGAGTGTCGGCGACCAGGCGTTGCGCATGGCTGCGATCTGATTGTGACCGTCGCGTCCGCTGGTGAGCGAGTGGAGGTTGGCGTTGAAGACTTTCGCACCGTAGCTGAACTGGAGCGAAAAACTCAGCGTCAGATTCTTATAAGAGAGCGTATTGGTGAAGCCGCCCGTGAACAGCGGCTCTCCGCTGCCGAGGATGACCAGATCCTCGGAGTTGATCTTGCCGTCGCCGTTCTGGTCGCGGAAACGGTAGTCGCCGGGCCGTACGCTGGCGATCTTCTGCCCGAGCACCTCTTTCAGACCTTGGTCGTCGATCTCGTACTGCGAGCCGTAGACTCCTTCGATCTCATAGCCGTACCATTGTCCGAGGCTGCGCCCCTCGCGGATCATCACGAAGTTGCCCGAACCGGGGATGATGCCCGGGTCGAAGCCCATCTCGCCGCCGGGTCCGATATCGAGCACACGCGAGCGGTTGAAGCCGATGTTGAAGTTCATCGACCAGTTCCAGCGGCGGTTCGATACGGGCGTGGCGTCGAGCGTGAGTTCGATGCCCCGGTTGCGGATGGCGCCGATGTTGGCCCATCCCTTTTCGTAGCCGGTGACCAGCGCGGCGTTCTTTTCCAGCAGCAGGTCGCGCGTCTGCTTGTGGTAGAGTTCGACGGTCAGCGCCAGCCGGTTGCGGAAGAAGGCCATGTCGACGCCCACGTTGTACATGTCGGTCGTTTCCCACATCAGCGCAGGGTTGGCCGGCCGGTCGATGATCGCTCCGTAGGAGAGTTTCTCCCCGTCCATCGGATGCAGGGCCGTCGTGACGGTCGAGAGGCTGCGGTAGGCCGGGATGGCCGTATTGCCGCTGCGCCCGTAGCCGAAGCGGAATTTGAGGTTGTGGAAGACGTCGAGGTCGCGGATAAACGGCTCCTCGCTCGCGCGCCAGGCGGCGCCGACCGAGGGGAAGCCGGCCCACTTGTTGCCTGCGCCGAAGCGCGACGAACCGTCGGCCCGGTAGCTGGCTGTTACCAGGTAGCGTTCCTTGTAATTGTACTCCGCGCGGGCGAGGAACGAAACCATGTTCCAGTGGACGATCGTTTTGGTGGGGATTTGCGGGGCAAGACCCATGCCCAGTCCGTCGACCCCCAGGTTGAGGGCCGGATAGTCCTGGTTCTCGGTCCGCACCGCGTCGCTGCGGTAGGTCTCGACGGTCGATCCGACCAGCACCTTGAGGCGATGGCCGCTTTTCCAGCGGTTGGCGTAGGTGAGGAACGCCTCCCCGGAGAGTTTCTTGCTATCGGCCGTCGACTGGATTGCGCGGCCGTTGGCCTTGAAACCCTGTTCGGTGTCGGCCGGGTAAAAGACATCGGTTTTCTGGTGGTTGTCCTCATAGGTCCCGGCTCCGCGCAGCGAGATGCGGGGCGTGATCTGCCACTCGAGCGCCAGCCGTGCCGTGAAGTTGTCCTTGTAGCGGTCGTTGGTGATGTCGCGCACCTGTGCGTAGGGATTCGAGATGACCGTGCCCTCCTCGTCGCCTGTACCCTCCGTCAGGTCGGACGAGGTGGCCGGGGTGGTCGGCGGCTGCCGCAGCAGTTTCATGATCAGGCCGTCGGTGCTGCCCGTCGCCAGCCCCGAGTTTTTGGTGTGCGTGGCCGCCAGATTGGCCGTCATCGTCACGCTGCGGGCGAGTTGCTGCGTAAGGTTCAGACGGCCCGAATAACGCTCGTAGCCGCTGTTGACCACGATGCCTTCCTGGTTGAGGTAGCCGCCCGAAACCGAATAACGGGTGGTTTTGTTGCCGCCCGAGACGTTGACGCGGTACTCCTGAAAGAGGGCGTCGCGGAACATCAGGTCCTGCCAGGCGGTGTTCACGCTGTCGGGCCGCGCATAGGCCTGCCAGTCGGTGTAGGGCGAATCGTCCGGCAGCACCCAGTAGTTGCCGTCGCCGTTGGGGTTGTCGCGCAGCACGGTCCCCTTGCCGAATGTCGCGGGATCGCTCCCGTAGGGGAAGTATTTCCAGGCGGCCTTGTAGCGGATCAGCGCGTAATCCGCCGATTCGAGCATGTCGTATGCCCTGACGGCCTGCTGGACGCCGAAATTGGCGTAGAGTTCCACGCGGGTCTTGCCGGTGGCCGAACCTTTGCGCGTGGTGACCATGATGACGCCGTTGGCCCCGCGCGAACCGTAGATCGCCGTCGAGGAGGCATCTTTGAGCACCTCGATCGATTCCACGTCGCCGGGATTGAGCAGCGAGGCGTCGTCCGAAATCACCCCGTCGATGACGAAGATCGGTGCGCTCGATGCGTTCACCGACGAGGCTCCGCGGATGCGGATGGTGTAATCCGAGCCGGGCGAACCGTCGTTCTGCACGATCTGCATGCCGGCGGCCTTGCCCCGCATGGCATCTTCGAGCGAAACGACCGCACGGTCGCTCAGCACGTCACTGTTGACCGAGGAGATCGAACCGGTCAAATCCGAACGGCGTGACGTGCCGTAGCCGATCGCCACGATCTCCACCTCTTTCATGCCCACGGCGTCCTGGGTCAGTTCCACGTCGACCACGCTCCGGTTACCCACGCGGTGCGAGAGCGTTTTCATGCCGAGCATCGAAAAGACCAGCACCGACTCCTTCGACGGTACGCCGAGCGAGTAGGCGCCCTTGGTGTCGGTCGTGGTTCCGTGGACCGAACCTTCGACAACGACCGAGACGCCCGGCAGCGGCACGCCCTCCGCGTCGGTCACGCGGCCCGAAACACGGATCGGGCCTTGCCCGCGGGCTTCGCACAGGCCGACGACGGTCAACAGCCCTGCAAAGAACAATAGTCCCAATTTTTTCATTTATATCGGTTTTAGGTTGGTTGGTCGTTGGAGCGGTTCCCGGCGGCCGATGCGTTTGCGACGGCATCCGGCGTCAGACAAAAATAGCCGGGTCCGATTAGGGCGCGGGTTAACAAGCGGGTTAACGCGACGAAAAAAACGTTAACCTCGCTTTTTCGTAGGAGACGACGCAATCTGTTGGTTTGAGGGTCGATACATGAAAATTAACCGGTGTGAGGCGCTTTTCGTTGCAAAATTGTCGTTTTTTGTTACCTTTGTAGCACATTCGGACACCTGATTCGCAAGCGTCTATGAAAACATATGGCCTGCTGCTCCTCTGCCTGCTGGCGGCGGGTTCCGTCGGCGGACGGGAGCCTGTCGCGTCGGGACTGCTCTTCACTTCCAAAACGGAATCCATCACGCAGCGCACCTCGCTCGAACTGTTCGACGGACGCGCACACCGTTTCTTCCGGAACTTCTCCCTCTCGTTCGATCTCTCCATTCGGGACGCGCGGCGTTTCGGCTACATCGTGCGGCTGGTCGATACCGAGGGGGAGGAGGCGAGTTTGGTTTTCGTCAATTTCCGGCCCGACAACAAATATTATATCGATTTCAATACCACGCGAACCGGCTGCAACATCCCGATGCGCATTCCGCCCGACATGTCGGGAACGGGCCGCTGGGTGACGGTCCGGATGGACTTCGACCTGGAGGCGGACCGGGCGGTCATCCACCTCGACAGTGCGGCCTACGAATGCCCGGGGGTGGGGTTCTCCGACCCGGCCCGGCTGAAAATATTCTTCGGGCTTCACGGCATCAACCTCGACGTTCCGGCGATGGCGCTCAAAAACATCCGTATCGAGCAGCGGGGACGGCTCCGCTTTCACATTCCGCTCGACGAATCGACGGGCGAAACCGTGCACGACGACCGGGGCCGTGCAGTAGGGAGCGTCGCCAATCCCGTCTGGCTGATCACCGAGCATTTCAACTGGGCGCCTGCGGCTTCGTTCGACGCGCCGCTGCGGGCGGGAGTGGCCTACAACTCTTCGGCCAATGAGGTCTACGTGGCGGGCCGCGATTCGCTGGCGATCTTCCGCACCGACACGCGTACGGTGGTCTACACCCCGATCGGGCGTGTCCCGATGCCGGTCGACGAGGCGATCTACAACCCCAAAAGCAACCATACCTGGCTCTACAACCTCGGAGCGCCCGATTCGCTCGCGCCCTCGGTGGCCCTGCTCGACATGGAGACGCTGGGAATCGTCGGGACCGGAGCGCCCCATATCCGCAACCGACTGCACCATCACAACGCCTTCTTCGATCCCGAGTGCGATACGCTGTTTCTCTTCGGAGGGTACGGCAACTTTACCTACTCCAACCGCCTCTACCGCTACGACCTTCCGACGGACGACTGGGTGGAGGTGAAACTCGCGGGCGGCGACTCGCTCGCTCCGCGCTTCTTCGCCGCGACGGGGCGCGGCCGCGACGATTATGAGGTGCTCTTGTTCGGCGGCTTCGGCAACCGGAGCGGACGGCAGGAACTCGGCGGGCGGAACCTTTACGACCTTACGGCTATCGACCTGGAGCACAAGCGCCTGCGCAAACTGTGGGAGATCGCACCCGATTCGGCGTATGTTCCGGCCACCAATCTGTTGCTGGACAGGGAGAAGGAGCACTTTTACGCTTTGATCTATCCCCACCATCACGCTTCGTCGCAGCTCGAACTCTGCCGCTTCGACCTGCGCACGGGAGCGAGCGAGATCGTCAGCTCGCCCATTCCGATACTCTCCGAGGAGATCGCCACGCGTGCGTTTCTCTTCCGCAACGCTCCCATGAACGAATTGGTGGCGGTCCTGCGCGAGTACAAGGACCCGCAGACGGCCAACATCCGGATTTATACGCTCAGCTCTCCGCCCGTTTCGGCCCGCGAGCTGGTCGACTATGACCATCCGGTATGGCTCTCCCCGCTGCGGTTGCTCTCTCTGGCGGCAGCGGCCATTGGGATTGTGTGCTGCCTGCTGCTGTTCCGCCTGCGCCGTGGCGCGAACGTGCCGCCGCCTGACGAGGAGCGGCCTGCCGCAGTCGCGCATGCCGTCAGTCTCCGACGCAATGCGGTCTACGTCTTGGGTGATTTTCTGGCTTTCGATGCCCGCGGCCGCGACGTCGGATACCGTTTCAGCGCCAAACTCCGCAAACTCTTCGCCCTGATTCTGTTCCACAGCAAGGAGGGCGACAACGGTCTCTCCACCGAAAGGCTTACGAAGGCGATGTGGCCCGACAAGGAGTTGGCCGAAGCCAAAAACATCCGCGGGGTGACGATCAACCACCTGCGCAAGATACTGAACGACCTGCGGGGGATCGAACTGGTTTGTGAGAACGGACGGTGGCGGTTCCTTTTGGGCGAAGAGTTCTACTGCGATTACATCCGCTGCATGTCCCTGTGCCGCAGGATCGACGCTTCGGCAGCGGGTCCGACGCCCAGGCCGGATGCGGACGGGACGGCCGGGAACGGAGATTCGAGCGGTTTGTCCGCGGAGCAGGCCGATACGCTGACGGACGAGGCGATACGCGTCGTCGCGCGCGGTACGCTCTTCCCGCTGGTCGGGGAACCTTGGACGGAGGATCACCGCCGCGAATTTGAGAAAACCATCGAGCGAACCCTTCGCCGGCAGATTGCCGCGCTCAGCGAAACGGGCGCGTACGAGCGGGTGCAACGGCTGATCGGGGCGGCTTTCGCGGTCGATCCGTTGAACGAGGACATGCTTGAGGCCGGTGTCGCGGCACTCCGGAAACTGGGCCGGACCGACCGCGCACTCCTTTTGTACAACGAGTTTTGCGCCCGCTTCCGCGCTTCGCTCGAGGTGGACTATCCCCGTCCGTTCGAGGGCCTCTGAGGTTGTCGAACAGGCCGCGTGCCACAACCGTAATTAGCTCGGTCCGACCGTGAGCGACTGTCACGCGCTTCCGCGTCTGGCCCGATAGGAACTATCCGCGACCGTGCGGGAAAATCTGTTCGGGAACAGAAAAAATGTTCGTAGGTCGGTCCTATTTTTCCCGAAAAGACGATCGGTTGGAATTTTTTTGCTATTTTTGTTTTATTCGATGCCTTTTGTCGGCATTGTGCCCCGTAACCGCTCGAGATCGGATTTGTCTATCTAATATAATTAACCCAAAATAAACAGACGTATGAAAAAGAAAACTTGGATTTGGATAGCGGTTATTGCCCTATTCTTTATCATCATTGTTGCTGCATTGGGCGGCTCCGATAGCGCTACCACCGAGGCGACCGAAACGACCGAGGCCGCAAGTCCGTCCAAAGAGTGGGTCGAATTGATTACGCTGAGCGGCTCGGGCAATAAGAAATCGGCGGAATTCGACTATTCGGGCGGTAAAGCGCGGTTGCGTTACAATTTCCAGGCGAACAATATGGGCGTCTTTGCGGTGTATGTGGTCAAGGAGGGAACGGACATCATGACCGAAGGCGGTTTCCCCGAAGTCATGCTCGATGCCGGCGAGCAGGGCGAAAGCAATTTATCGCATCTGCGCAAGGGAACCTATTACCTAAATGTCACGTCGGCCAACGGAAAGTGGACCGTCACGGTAGAGGAGTTGAAGTAGCCTCTTTTTGAGCGGACCGATCGAAGTCCCCCGGCCTGGTCGGCCGGGGGACTTTTTTCGGCAGTGCGGAATCCGCTTTTGCAGCAATTCGCACCGCTTGAGCGCTGGAAACCCACCGGCCAGCGAGTCGAAGCGTTGACCGTCTATCCGCTCCCTCCGATCCGAAGGGAGCGGACGGAGGTCCGCCGAACCGCAAACCAACCGTCACGAATAAACGATCGGATACCCGGGTCGACGCGGGTATCCAGGCCGGATCGGTTCTGCCTGCATCCGTATTTGTCGACCCTATCTGCGCGCCGAAGCAGGCGATGCAATGGATTCTTGCATTGCCTGAAAATAACCTATATTTATTCTGGTTAAATTCGTTCGGATTATGCCCCAGAATAAATTTGCACTGGCCCGTTACTTTATCATCGATATGCTGTTGCATAAGAAACGCTACGCCAAAACATCCGAAGTCGTCGAAATATGCCGCGAACGAATCGGATACAGGGTCACGCGCCGCACGATCCAACTCGACATCGAAGCCATGCGCCACGACCCCCTGTTAGGGTTTCATGCTCCGATAAACTACTGTCCCTATAAAAAAGCGTATTATTACGCAGACAGCGCATACACCCTGCATCCGTTTTCCTTTACGCTGGAAGAGGCGACTCTGCTCGAAAGCGTGATGGAACAGTGCCGGCCATCCATTACACCCGGACATTTCAGCGTGCTGTGCCGGCTCGCGGAAAAAATCCGGTTCTATGCGTGCTGATCCCGCAAACAATTTTTCGTGAAAATTTTTCGTGGCGAAACAAAACTTCGCCATGCGGGCATATCTTGTCCGAAAATTAGGTTTATGGCATTCTGGAATAAACAAAACGGCGAATCGCAGACTTTCGCCGATCTGATCCGGGGATTGCAGCACTCCGTGAATGCGGCCATGGAGATGCTCGAAGCGCGCAACATCGAGCTGCTGGGCCGCTATTTCGACAAGGACGGAAATGCCGCCACACGCCGTCTTGCGATCAGCGACGATACGGCCATCGACATTCCGATCATCTCTATCGTCAATCCTTCGGCTATCAACATCAAAGAGGTGGAGATGGAGTTCGACGTGCAGATTCATGCTTCGGAACTCAAGCGTAAAGCCGCGCAGGAAGGCTTTCGGGTGGGGGATGAAGCCTATGACCTGAATATGGGGGTCGAACGCTCGAGCCTCGAAGTGAGCTTCGGCGGCAAGAAGAACCTTTCGACCATGAACGTGAAGATCAAATTCGAATCGCATCCCATTCCCGAGGGTCTGTCCCGAATCATCGAGGAGTTCGATAAAACCATCATCCCTTACGACCGGACAAACGAATAGTTCACTAACTAAAACTTACAACTATGGCTGACAGTGTAGCAAAAAATTTCCAGGGACTTCCCATTGCGGAACTCATCGCATCGCCTCTTCGCGCTGCGTGCGACTCCCAAAAACTCCTCGCCCAATCGGCATTCGAGTTTATGACTCAAATCGGGTTTGCGGATAAAGACAAACCCCGCTTGCTGGAATTCAGACTCGAACGCCCGATAGAGGGGCAGGGAGGGGCTAAATCCGAGGTGATGGTGCGCGCTCCGTTTCTGGGACTGGTTCCCATTCCCTCGCTGTTGATCGACGATGTACAGATCGATTTTCAGATGGAGGTCACCGACACGGCCACCAGCAAGGAGAATACCTCGTCGGAGGTCACGACCGAAGCCAATGCGAGTTTCCGGTTCGGCTGGTTCGGCAGCGGCAGCATCAACGTCAAGGGTAAAGTGTCTTCGGCCCGCGAAAACACCCGCTCGACCAACCAGACGGCCAAGTATCAGGTGCACGTTTCCGCCCGCCAGCAAGAACCGACCGAAGGGCTGAGCAAGCTGATGGATATTATGGCCGCCTGCATCGAGCCTATTCCGGCAGGCAATGCTTGAAAATAGAAATTCTTAAAACAGCATGGATTTATGTTTCGACCGAAACGTGAAACGAAACCCCCTGAAAAATACGGATTTGAAGATCTTTATCTGAAATCCCCCGTTTGGGGGCCATTAAACGCTCATGGTTGGGGAACTTCTATGGAGGTCGTTTTGAATGGAGGGGATTTGTCGGGAGGCAGCAAAGGGACGCCCCCCGAAATACATATGAAAAAAAGCTCCGGGTACATCTCAGGTCATTTGCTCAATGAGGAGTTAGGAGGATGGGGCGAAAAAAAGAACATGGTCCCCTTGACCAACCAAGCAAACAGCCTCCACGCAACCTACGAGAACTACGTCAAATTATTGATCACCATAGCTAAGTATTTGAAAGCGCACTTTGGAAAAACCTATGGAGTCTATTATAGGGTGGTAGCTGATGACAAATGGACCTCTCGTGATTTCGGCGGATATGCCCCTGTCAGTCTGATTTTGGATATCGAATTAATTCAATTTTTGGACGGTAGCCCAATACCGTTAAATAAGACCGAAACAGATTACTTCAACTCTCATTACCCTAAGATGGCATCAAAGTATGCCAAAATTAATATTCCGAATTGAATGCGAAAATGAGCCGATATTTCTCTCTCTCCGAACTCACGCGCTCCTCCACGGCTGCGGCTCGCGGTATCGACAATACGCCTTTGCCGGAAGTGACTGCACGATTGCAGCGTCTGATCGACAATCTGCTCGACCCCCTCCGTGAACGCTGGGGCAGACCGATCCGGGTAAACAGCGGCTACCGCTGCCCCGAGCTGAACCAAGCGGTCGGCGGCGTACCGACTTCGCAGCACTGCAAAGGCGAGGCTGCCGACATCACCGCCGGAGATTCCGAAAAGAACCGCGAGCTGTTCGAAATGATACGCAGCAGTTCGCTGCAATTCGACCAGCTGATCGATGAATCGGGCTACGCCTGGGTGCATATATCTTACAGCGCCAACAATCGCCGACAGGTGTTGCATCTCTGAGAATTTGGTCCGGATTGTACTGCCGTTGTGACGACCCTCCTTATGTGCCGCGTCGAAAGGAGGATTCGGCGGTTGGAAAAAAGAGGACCCTGCAAACTTATTTTGCAGGGTCTTTCCTGTGGAGAATACGAGAGTCGAACTCGTGACCTCTTGCATGCCATGCAAGCGCTCTAGCCAACTGAGCTAATCCCCCTTGGTGGGTGCAAAGATAAACCGATTTTTTCATTTGCGCAATATTCGGCCGAAAATTCCTGTGCTTTTTTTCGGCGCAAGGCGAAAAAGCCTACCGGATCGGCCTGCTGAAAGGGCCTTTTGACGGTAGTCGGATGTGCTGCGGGAAGAATTGCAAACTCTTCCGGCGGTTTGGCCATTTCGCGGATGCCTTCGAAGCCCGATCTTTGCACCATAATCGGAAACACTATGAAAAAGTCACGAATCGGAATCGTTTCGGCGCTGGCGCTGCTGGCGGGAGCGGCTGCTCCCGGGGCGCTCCGGGCCGAAACCCAAAACACGAAAACCATGAAAGCAATCGAATTGACCGAAGCGGAGTTCAAAACCGCAATCTTCGACTACACGAAGAACAACGACTGGAAGTACGAGGGCGACCTGCCCGCCGTGATCGACTTCTATGCCACCTGGTGCGGGCCCTGCAAGATGATGTCGCCCGTGATGGAGACGCTCGCGGGCGAGTACGAGGGGCGGGTGCGCGTCTACAAGGTGGATGTGGACAAGGAGCGGCGGCTGGCGGCGCTGTTCGGCGTGCGGAGCATCCCGACCTTCATCTTCATCCCGCGTGCGGGGAAGCCGCAGCACGCCACCGGTGCGATGGGCATCGACGACATGCGCAAGATCGTCGACGGCACGCTGCTCGGCAAGTAAAGGAACAGGCTGTCCCGGCCCTGATGCTGCCCGACGGCCGCAAACGAACCAATGATGAAACCGATCCTGTGGATAACCACGCTGCTGGCGGCAGGTACGCTGACGGCCCAAAATCGCAATGAAACGATGAAGCACTATCAACTGCCCCGCGAGGGGCGCGGAAATTCCCGACTGGAATACCTCGGAAAGTCGGTCGACGCCATGATCTACGAGTTCATGGAGCAGGAGGGCATCCCCGGCATGACGCTGGCCATCGTGCAGGCGCCCTACATTCCCCGCGTGGCGGGGTACGGCGTGACGGACCTCGAAGAGGGGCGGCTGGCCTCGGTGAAGACCCTTTGGCCCGCGGGTCCGATCTCGCAGGGATTCGCCGCGGTGGCTGTGATGCAGCTGGTGGAACAGGGCGCGCTGGCGCTCGGCGACCGGATCGGTGACCGGGTTCCGGGACTTCCCGAGGCGTGGAAGCGCATCACCATCAAACAGTTGTTGCAGCATAGCGCGGGTATTCCCGACTACCGCGAGCAGGCGGGTTTCGACGCGTCGGCCTCGGCGACACCCGCCGAACTGATCGCCTCGGTGGCTTCGCTGCCGCTGGCGTTTGAACCCGGGACCGAGGTGCGGCAGAGCGCCACGAACTTCCTGTTGCTGGCCGAAGCGGTCGAGCGGGCGGCCCGGATGCCCTACCGCGAATTTGTCCGCGTGAATCAGATCGAGCGGCTGGGCCTGCGCGAGACCTTCTTCGGCGAGGAGCTGTCGCGGGTCCGGCAGGAGGATGTCGCGGCCACGAACCACCGCCACGAGCGCTTCAAGCACGATCCCGCCTACATCGACCCGGCGGAGACGACCGTGGGTTACGCCGAGCGCGACGGGATGCTGGAGGAGGCGGCTCCGCTGGGACCGTCCATGAAAGGTTTCGCCGACGTGTGGGCTTCGGCCGAGAACATCAGCCATTGGGACATCGGCCTTGCGGGCGGCGTGCTGATCGAAAAGCCCGAGAACCGGGCCGAGGTCTATGCGGCCACGACGCTCGACAACGGCACGCGGGTTCCGGCGATGGCCGGCTGGCAGTTCTACGCCCATCCCGGACTGATGGACATCAAGGGCGGCGTGTCGGGGCACTCGGTCTTTCTGAGCCGCTTTACCGACGCTTCGGAGCTGGTCTGCGTGACGCTGATGGCCAACCGCGAGGGCGTCGACCTGACGAACCTCGCCCGGCGGATCGCTGCGGCCTACGACGGGCGGCAGCTGGGTACGGGGGCCGACGACAACCGACTCTACACCTATGAAAGTCCGTTCGGCGTCGACGAGACGATGACCCGTATCGAGGGGCAGCTGGAGGCGTTGCAGATCCCCGTCTTCGCCCGCTTCGACCACGGCCGCAACGCTGCGGAGGTCGGGCTGGAGCTGCGACCCACGAAAGTCGTGGTGTTCGGTGCGCCGCAGGTCGGCACGAAACTCATGCAGCTAAATCCGAGCATCGCGCTCGAGCTACCGCTGCGGATCGCCGTCTGGGAGGATGCCCGGGGCAGCGTGTGGGTGGCTTTCCCGCAGATGCGCGCGCTGGGTGCGGCCTACGGCATGGCCGACAACCCCGTGATCGGCAACATGCAGCGCCTGCTGGAGGGGATCGTCCTACGAGCGGCAAACGTATACTGATAAGAGCGACAGGCGGCCGTGCGGTCGCCTGTCGCTCTTATCAGTAATTAAGAATTAAAAATTAAGAATTAAAAATTTTAGGGCAAGATTAATAAGACAGAAGTCTGTTAAACTCTTAACTCTTCATTTTTAATTTTTAATTCTTAATTCTTGCTCACTCCACCTCCCAGGTAGCCCCCGAGTGCAGCAGCTCGTCCACCGAGTGGATGTTGCTCTGGGCGAGAACCTGCTCGACCTGCCGCTCGACGGCCGCGTCGTAGACCGCGTCCTGCTCGACCTGCCGGATGACGCCCAGCGCCACGGGATAGTCGGGGTACTTCATGGCGGCGAGCATCGAGTGGAGCGTCGTGTCGCTCTCGTGCGCGTCGTGCGTGAGCACGTCGTCGAGCGTGTAGCCCTCCTCGCCGACGGTCACCACCTTGAGCTTCATGTTCTCGAAAACCAGCCCCTTGCGGCGGT
Source organism: Alistipes sp. (assembly GCF_048465635.1). Taxonomy (GTDB): domain Bacteria; phylum Bacteroidota; class Bacteroidia; order Bacteroidales; family Rikenellaceae; genus Alistipes. Next base: position 742 of record NZ_DBFWLF010000018.1, on the reverse strand, counting down.
CGGCCCCGAAGAGCATCTTCTCGCCGTGGCGCAGCGTGATCGTGCGCTCGGCGCGCGTGGCTTTGTCGGCAGCGAACGCCGCATGGGTCTTGTCGTTGAAGATCACGCAGTTCTGCAACACTTCGACCACCGACATGCCCTTGTGCAGCGCGGCGGCGACCATGCACTCTTTCGAAAGCATCACCTCCATGTCGATCGAGCGGGCGAAGAACGTGCCTTTGGCTCCGATGACCAGTTCGCCGGGGTTGAACGGCTTCTCTACCGTGCCGTAGGGCGAGGTTTTGGTGATCTTGCCCAGCTTCGAGGTGGGGGAGTACTGGCCTTTGGTCAGGCCGTAAATCTCGTTGTTGAACAGAATGACGTTCAGGTCGACGTTGCGGCGGATGGCGTGGATGAAGTGGTTGCCGCCGATGGCCAGCGAATCGCCATCGCCCGTGGTGACCCAGACGTTCAGCCGCGGGTTGGCAACCTTGACGCCCGTGGCCACGGCGTTGGCGCGCCCATGGACGGAGTGGAACCCGAAGGTCTTCATGTAGTAGATGAAGCGCGACGAACAGCCGATGCCCGACACGAACGTGAAGAGGTTGTGGGGCGTGTCGGTGGCGTCGGCGACCTCCGGCAGCGCGCGCTGCACGGCGTTGAGGATGGCGTGGTCGCCGCATCCGGGGCACCAGCGTACCTCCTGGTCGCTTTTGAAATCCGCCGGGGTATAATTATAGGTTGCCATAATGGATTACTTCAA
>NZ_DBFWLF010000017.1:0-222242 GCF_048465635.1 Alistipes sp. | reverse complement strand
ATCGGCCACAACGACGCGCCGTTCATCTACGAGAAGGTCGGCAACCGCTTCGAGCGCTTCATGATCGACGAGTTCCAGGACACCTCGGTCAAGGAGTGGGAGAATTTCCTGCCCCTGCTGCAAAACGCCATGGCGCAGTCCGACGCCACCTCGGTAGTGGTCGTGGGCGACATCAAGCAGTCGATCTACCGCTGGCGCGGCGGCGACTGGAAGATTCTGCACACCGGGGCGCAGCAGGCTTTGGGCGCAGCCGAAACGCAGACGGTCACCCTTCAGGAGAATTTCCGCAGTCTGCCCGTGGTGGTCGACTTCAACAACCGCGCGATCGCCCGCATCGTGGCGGCGGACAACCGCCTGCTGAACGCCGCCGTGGATGAAGCTGCGGCGCGCGGCGACCTGACGGCGGGCGAATGTGCCGCCCTGCGCGACACGCTCGCCGACGCCTACCGCGACCACGCCCAGCGTCCGCGCCGGCAGGCGGAGCACCCGGGTTACGTCTCGGTGGAGACCTTCGCCGACAGGCCGCCCGTCGTGGAGCGGCTGTGCGAACTGTTAGACAAGGGCTTTCGTCCGTGCGACATCATGATTCTCGTGCGCGGAGCCACCGACGGGGCGAAAGTAGCCGAGGAGCTGCTCGACTTCAAGCGCCGCAACCGCGAGGAGCGCTACCGCTTCGACGTGATGACCCACGAGGCGCTCATCATCGGCCGCGCCCCGGTCAGCTCGTTCGTCGTTGCGGCGCTCCGGCTGGCGCTCAATCCGGACGACCGGCTCAGCCGCGCGGTCTGGAACCGCTTTCTCGGCCGCGCGTTCGATGCTCCGCTCGACGAGAGCCGCCGCACCTTCTTCCGCTCGCTGCGTCTGTTGCCGCCCGAGGAGGCGTTCGAACGCATCGTCATGGAACACGATCTCCAGCGCGACAAGCGTCACACGGCCTACCTGCAAGCCCTGCACGAGCAGATCATCGCTTTCTGCGCCAACAAGATCGCCGACATCGCCCTGTTCCTCCGCTGGTGGGACGAACAGGGTTCCGCCCGTTCGCTCTCGATCGACGAGAGCGCCTCGACCATCGAGATCACTACCATCCACAAGGCCAAAGGGCTTGAAAAACGGGTCGTGGTGATCCCCTACTGCTCCTGGCCGCTGGACCCCCGCTCGGGCGGCAACGTGCAGAATATCGTCTGGGCCGAAGCGCGCGGGGAGGCCGGGGCCGTGGGACGCTTCCCGGTCAGGTTCAAGCGCTCGATGGCCAAATCGGGTTTCGCTGCGGAGTACTACCGCGAGCTGGTCTACACGCACGTGGACAATGTGAATCTGCTCTACGTGGCCCTTACGCGCGCCGCGGAGTCGCTCCACGTCTTCGTGCCCGAACGCGGGGGGCGTCACATCGGTTCGCTGCTGCTGGAATGCCTCGCTGCCGAGGCGGACGGAGCCGGGACGGTTGCCGGGCCGGAAGAGACGGTCGGGAACGGGACGGCTGCCGGGCCGGAAGAGACTGCGGGCAGGAACGGGACGGCTGCCGCCAAAGCGGAAAAGACAGCGGTCGGGAACGGGACGGCTGCCGGGCCGGAAGAGATGACGGTCGGGCCAGGGACGCCTGCCGCCGAAGCGGCAGAGACGGCGGTCGGGAATGAAACGGCTGCCCCCGAAGCGGCAGAGAGCGAAGCGGCAAAGACCCGGCCCGGCAGTGTCCGCCACACGCTTTCCGAAGCGGGCGAGCGCTTCGAGTACGGGGAGTTCGCCCCGCCCGTCGCCCGCGGGGGGCGGCGGCAGGAGGCGGAGCATGTCGTGCTGGAACACTACCTCACCTCCCGCGCCGACCTCAGGCTGCGCCTCCCCTCGCAGCGCTACTTCGACGAGGGCGAACGGGAACTCTCGCCCCGCAACTTCGGCATCCTGATGCACCGGGCGTTTCAGGAGGCCGACACCGCGGAAGACATCCGCCGCTGCGTGGAGCGCATGCACGCCGACGGCACGCTGGGCGATGCGGACGCCGCCACCCTGCAACGGATGATCGATCGGGCGCTGGACAACCCCGTCGTCGGCGAGTGGTTCGGCGGGGGCTGGGAGCGCGTGCGCAACGAACAGGAGATCATCCTCCCGGGCGGCGTCACGCGGCGACCCGACCGGGTAATGACCCGCGGCGACCGCGCCGTGGTGGTCGATTACAAGTTCGGCGGCCGGGAGGCGGGCGAGAACCGCCGCCAGATCGGCGAATACCTCCGCCTGCTGCAGGGGATGGGCTACACCGCGTGCGAGGGTTATCTCTGGTACGTGAAACTGGGTGAAATCGAAAAAGTCGGCGAGGCATGCTGAAAGAACTGATCCGAATCCTGCCTCCGGCCTACCGCCGCCGGGGGCTGCGGGTGGCGGCGACCCTGCTCGTGCGGGCCGTGCTCAACCTGGCGGGGCTGGCGGCGCTGCTGCCCGCACTGGCGCTGGTGCTCGATCCGTCGTGGACCACAACCGCAGGTCCGCTGGCCCGCGCCTACGCCCTTTCGGGACTTTCGTCGCCACGCACCTTTGCGCTGGCGCTGTGCGGCGGGGTGGTCGCGGTCGTGGGGACGAAGTGCCTGATAAACTACCTGCTCGCCCAAGCGGAGCACCGTTATATATACAGCCTCTACCGCACGCTGTCGCGGCGGCTTTTCGTCGCCTACCACGACCGGGGGCTGGCCTTTATCAAGGGGACGAACTCGGCGCTGCTGGCGCGCAACGTCAACGTCGTCTGCCTGGCTTTCGTCTCGGGCATCCTGCGCCCCGCGGCCTCGATGGCCGCCGAGGGTATGCTGCTCGTCCTGCTCATCGCCGCGCTGGCCGCCTATGCGCCGCTGGCTGCGCTGCTCGCCGTGGCGGTCTTCCTGCCTGCGGCGTGGCTCTACTTCACGCTCGTGCGCAAGCGCATCGCCCGCTACGGCGAGCTGGAGAACAAGGCCCAGCGCGAAAAGGCGCGGCTGGTGGCCGAAACCTTCCGCGGCTACGCCGACATCGAGATCAACGACGCCTTTCCGATGATGCTCCGCACGTTCGACCGCGCCATGGACCGCGTGATCGACAACCGCCGGCGCGAAGCGGCGCTCTGGATGCTGCCCCAGACTTTCACCGAGGTCGGGCTGGCCGTGGGCATGGCGCTGCTCGTCGCCCTGAGCCTTGGCCGCGGAGCCGCCGACGCGCGGCTGCTCTTCGGCGTGTTCGCCGTGGCGGCGCTGCGGCTGATGCCCTCCGTGCGCAGCATCATGGCGGGCTGGGCCTCGATCCGCTACAACCGCTACACGATCGACATCCTGCGCGACGCGCCTACGGCAACGGCCCCGGCGGAGCCGGACGACGGCCGCACGCTGCCTTTCGAGCGCGAAATCGCCGTGCGGGGGCTTTCGTTCCGCTTCGAGGACGACGGCAGCGAACTCTTCCGCGACCTCTCGCTCACCATCCGCAAGGGCGAACGCGTGGGCATCCGCGGCGCATCGGGGGCGGGCAAGACGACCCTTTTCAACCTGCTGCTGGGACTTTACGAGCCCGCTGCGGGCCGCATCGAGATCGACGGCGTGCCCCTTACGCGCAGCAACCGCCGCGCCTGGCAGCGGCGGATCGGCTACGTGTCGCAGCACCTCTTTTTGGCCGATGCGACCTTCGCCGAGAACGTTGCGCTCGGCACGCCCGCCGAGGAGATCGACCGCCGCCGCGCGGCCGAAGCGCTCGAAGCAGCGCAGCTGGGCGCGTTCATCGCCTCGCTGCCCGACGGCATGGACACCCGCGTGGGCGAGTGCGGCTGCCGCCTCTCAGGCGGTCAGCGCCAGCGCATCGGCATCGCCCGGGCGCTCTACCGCCGCTCGGACGTATTGTTCTTCGACGAGGCGACCTCGGCGCTCGACAGCCGCACCGAGGAGCAGGTCAACCGCGCCATCGCGGCGCTGGCCGCCTCGCACCCGGGCCTGACGCTGGTGGCCATCGCCCACCGCGAAAGCTCGCTGGAATATTGTGACCGGATCATAACGCTGGGAGAATAACATGGAATACATCATCGCCGACCTGCGCGTGAGTCTGCCCGACCATCTGGCGGCGGGGCATTTCTCGCGTGCGCTCGCACCTTTCGCCGTGACGGCCTCGGGAGCAGATCTCTCCGGACCGGACGTGCTGCTGCTGACGGGCGACTGCCCGCCGCCGGGCACGGATTACCGCGAAATCGACCGCTTCGACTTCTCGGACGCCGACGCCGCCTGCCGCTTCGGACGCGATTCGGCGGGCTATCTGCTCGAAATGACGCCCCGCGACGGTAGCGCCACGGCGCATTTCCGCATGCGGAGGGACGCCCCGGAGGTCCTTACCGACTACTCGCTCCACCACCACCCCGCCCTGCTGCGCTTCGGACTGTGGACCGCCTTCAACATCGCCGCCCTGCGGCGGATGAGCCTGGCGATCCACTCCTCGGTGCTGCTCTACCGGGGGCAGGCCGTGCTCTTTCTGGGCGAATCGGGGACGGGCAAAAGCACCCACACGCGGCTCTGGCGCGAGCATATTCCGGGCGCGGAGCTGCTCAACGACGACAGCCCCATCGTGCGCATCGTCGGCGGGGAGCGCAGCAACGATGCCGAGCCGGCATTCCTGCACCTCCCGGGCCTGCCTCCGCAGGAGCTTCCTGTCGCGCTGGCCTGCGGCTCGCCGTGGAGCGGAAAGACCCCCTGCTACCGCAACGAGTGCTACCCGATCCGGGCTTTCGTGCGCCTCTCGCAGGCGCCGCACAACCGCATCCGAAAGTTGCAGCCCCTCGCCTCCATCGGGGCGCTGCTCCCCTCCTGTCCGCCCGCTTTCGCCCACGACAAGGCGCTGTTCGACCGCGTGTGCGACACGGTGGCGGGGCTGCTGGCGCTCGTCGACGTCTACCACCTGGAGTGCCTGCCCGACGCGGCGGCGGCACGGCTGGTCTGCCAAACCCTCTTCCCGCATGAAACGGATTGCTAACGGAGCCGCTTTCGCGCTGGCCCGCGACCTGCTGCGCGAGGGGCATCCGGTGAGCGTGCGGGTCGAGGGGCAGAGCATGCTCCCCTTCTTCCGCAGCGGCAGCGTCATTCGCCTGCGCCCCCTCGCCGCCGGCGATTTGGCCCGCGGGAAGGTCGTGCTGGGTGAAACCGACGCGGGAACGTTCGTCGTGCACCGCATCCTGCACATCGGACGGGAGCGCATCACGCTGCTCGGCGACGGCAACTGGTGCGGCACGGAGTCGATCGCCCGCGAACGGGTCCACGGCATCGTCGACTGCGGGCGGCTGCACCTCGCGCTGGCGCGCATCTGGCTGTGGCTGCGTCCCGTAAGGAAATACCCGTTGTGGCTGCTGCGGCGCATCTGTCCCCGATAACGAAAGCGGGTCCTGTTTCGACAGGACCCGCTTCTTCGTTTGCGGCAGCTTATCGGTTGTTCACCGGGGCAGGTTCCGCCTGCATCGCAAAGCGGATCTGAGCGCCCTTTTTCAGATCGTCGTAACGCAGGAAAGGCTCCGCGACGACCGCGCCGTCGAGCGTCATTTCCCGGATATAGCGATTCGCCGGAGTGTTCGCCGGGGCGTCGATCCGCACCGTTTCGCCGTTCTCCAGGTGGATCGTCGCCTGCCGGAAGAGCGGCGAGCCGACGGCATAGGTGTCCGACGCCGGACAGACGGGATAGAAGCCCAGCGCCGAGAAGACGTACCACGCCGAGGTCTGTCCGTTGTCCTCGTCCCCGCAGTAGCCGTCGGGCTTCGGGGAGTAGAGGCGGTCCATCACCTCGCGCGTCCACCACTGCGCCTTGTGGGGCTGGCCGCAGTAGTCGTAGAGGTAGATCATGTGCTGTGCGGGCTGGTTGCCGTGGGCGTAGTTGCCCATGTCGGCCACCTGCATCTCGGTGATCTCGTGGATGCGCGCGCCGTAGTAGCTGTCGTCGTAGATCGGCGGTACGACGAAGACCGAATCGAGCATCCGGGCAAATCCCTCCTCGCCGCCCATCGCGTCGCTCAGGCCCCCAACGTCGTGGAACACCGACCAGGTGTAGTGCCAGGCGTTGCCCTCGGTGTAGGCGTCGCCCCACTTATAGGGGCTGAACGGCTGCTGGAACGTCCCGTCGGCGTTGCGGCCCCGCATCAGCAGGGTTTCCGGGTCGAAGACGTTGCGCCAGTTGCGCGAAGCCTTTTCGAGCATCGCGGCGTCCTCCTCATGGCCCAGCCTGCGGGCCGCCTGCGCGATGCACCAGTCGTCGTAGGCATATTCCAGCGTGCGGGCGACATTCTCGTTGATCCCCACGTCGTAGGGCACGTAGCCCAGCGAATCGTAGTACTCGTGCCCCAGACGCCCCGTGGAGGAGACCGTCGGATGGACCTTTCCGCGCCCCGACAACATCGCTTCGTAGAGCGTGGCGACATCCTCCTCGGGGGTTACGCCCCGCAGGATGGCCTCCGAGACGATCGAGGCCGAATTGTTGCCCACCATGCAGCCGCGGTGGCCCGGCGACGCCCACTCGGGCAGGAAGCCGCTTTCGCGGTAGGCGTTGGCCAGCCCCGCCTGAATCTCCGCATTGACCGACGGATAGACCAGGTTGAGCAGCGGGAAGAGCGCCCGGAACGTATCCCAGAAACCCGTATCGGTATACATGTAACCCGGCAGCACCTCGCCGTTGTAGGGGCTGTAATGGATCGGTGTCCCCTGCGCGTCGATCTCGTAGAACTTGCGCGGGAAGAGCGTCGAGCGGTAGAGGCACGAGTAGAACGTGCGCATCTGCTCCTCCGTGCCGCCCGACACCTCGATGCGGCCCAGCACCTCGTCCCAGCGGCGCTGGGCTTTGTCCCGCACCGTGTCGAAGTCGTCCGTGCCCACCTCGGTTTCGAGGTTGCGCACGGCCTGCTCCGAGGAGATGAACGACGAGGCGACGCGCGCGGTCACCTGCTCGCCGCGGCGCGTTGCGAAGTGCACCTTGGCCACAGCATGGCCGCCCTCGACGCTCTTTCCGCCCTCCGGATAGAGCACCTGGCTGCCCGCCTCGTATTTCGCGGGGTCGGCGGTCAGCTCCACCCCCGTAAAGGGCTTGTCGAAGCGGATCACGAACCAGTTGCGGAAGTTGCCGGGCACGCCTCCGCTGTTGCGCGTCGAGTAGCCCGCGACGGTCCGGTCGTCGACGATCTCGACCCGCGAACCGCGGTCGAAGGCGTCGATCACCACGCCCGCCTCCTTCGTTTCGGGGAAGGTGAAGCGCATCACGGCCGCGCGCTCGGTCGGCGCGACCTCGGCCGTGATGTCGTGGTCGGCCAGGTAGACCTTGTAATAATAGGGTCTGGCCTCCTCCGACTGGTGCGAGAACCAGCTCTTACGGCTCTCCTCGCCGAGTTTGTCCGCCCCGCGCACGGGCATCAGCGAGAACTGTCCGTAGTCGTTGATCCACGGCGAGGGCTGGTGCGTCTGCTTCAGGCCCCGAATCGTGTGCGACCCATAGGTGTAGGCCCAGCCGTCGCCCATCGCGCCGGTCTGGGGCGTCCAGAAGTTCATGCCCCACGGCAGGGCGATGGCCGGATAGGTGTTGCCCGTCGAGAGCGCATAGTCCGACTGCGTACCCACCAGGGTCGTAACGTACTCCGAGGGCCGCGGCGCCTGTTGCCGGGCCGGGCGTTCACACCCCCACGCAAGCAGCGCGCAGGCGAGGATTCCAAGTGTTTTCATGCGATTGTAGGTCAGTTTATCAATTAGTTTCGTTCATTTTCGTATAAGCCGCTTTGCCGTCGATGCTGATCCTGAGACTGGTCCACCCCGGCGGCAGCACCGATTCGCGCTGGACAAGCCCCTCGGGGCCGATCTCCAGCCCGCCGAAGCCGAACAGCACGGCTTGCAGCAGGCCGCCCGCCCCCGTCATGAAGCAGGGGTTGCCGCTTGTGGCCGTTTCGGCCAGCACGCCGAACGGGGGCCGCAGGTTGGGCCGGTAGGAGCGGCGGAACAGTTCGTCCGCCTTGTGTGCCATCCCCAGCCGGGCGTACTGGACGGCGAATACGGCGTAGCTCATCGCCGGTCCGTCGGCGGGGTCGATCCGCGGCTCGTAATAGGCCAGGTCGCGCAGCATGATCTCGCGGTCGGTCACGATCCCGAGCGGATAGGCCAACAGATTGGCGTCGGCCTGCTTGATCCGCTCGCCCGCATAGGCGGCGTGCTCGCGCGTCACCCCGTCCGGGAAGCGGAGGATGCGCAGCCCCGCGGCGATCTCCGTCCAGCGGGGGTCCGCCCGTTCGCCGCAGAGGGCTGCAGCAGCCGCGGCCGCTTCCAGCGCCCGGCGGGCCGCGCCGTTGGTAAAGGCGTTGTCCGTGACGCCCATGGCGTATTCGTCGGCGCCGACGACGTTCGGAATCGAGTAGCTGCCGTCGTCGTTCGCCGTCACGCGGTCGCACCAGAACCGGGCTGTCTCCCGCAGCAGCGGATAGCCCGAGGTGCGCAGCCACGCCCGATCCTGCGTCACGCAGTAGTAGTTCCAGCACGCCAGCGCCACGTCGGCCGTGACATGGTGCTCGAGCGGTCCGGTCAGCGCGCGGGTCGGGGTGCACTCCTCGCCGCGGTCGTCCCCCTCCCAGGGGAACATCGCGCCCCCGTAGCCGTAGGCATAGGCCCGGCGACGTGCCGCCGCAAGGCCGTCCATGCGGTAGTCGAGCATCGTGCGCGCCAGCTCGGGCCGCAGCGCCAGCAGCGCCGGGAACATCCACAGCTCCGCATCCCAGAAGATATGGCCGTTGTAAACGCCCGCCGAAAGCCCCATCGGCGGAATACTCCGCCGCGAACCTGCGCGGACCGAGGAGTAGAGGTTGAAGAGCGCAAAACGCACGGTCCGCTGCGCCTCCGCATCACCTCCGATCTCGATGTCGCTCCGCCACAGCCGCTCCCACAACCGTTCGTGGGCGGCGATGAGCCGTTGCGTTCCCTCGCGGACGGCGTAAACCGCCTGCCGCTCCGCCTCGTTCCACGGATCGGCGAACGAAGCCGTCGTGCAGACGATGCCGACCACGGCGAACGAGGCGCATTCGCCCCTGCGCAGAGAGATACACACGCTGCCGGGCGCAGCCGGTTCGCACCCCGGCCCGCCGAGCAGGGTCGAGACGGCGACGATCCAATCCTGCCCCCGGTTGTAGCTCCCCGAGCTGCGCAGCACGCCGATGCGGCTGCCGTCGTCGCACCACACCGTGCGGGATTCGCGCACGGTGTCGGCGAATTCAGCGGGAATCGCGTGGCGGTTGGTGAAGCAGACCTCCGCATCGCGCGCCGCCGCGACCTCCACCTCGGCCATCAGGGCGTAGGGCATGTTACGCAGGGCGCGCACGCGGCAGACCACCTCCACGCCCTCCGCCGCGAAGCGGGTCGCATGCACGGCCCGCCGCAGGTCGATCCGCTGCTCCTGCGCACGCAAAGCCGCGAGGTCGACCTCGTGACCGTCCACCTGCATCGAAAGCGCCAGCGGGTCGATCCCCTCCAGCATGCGGCTCACCCGCTCCGCCGTTCCCCGTTCATAGGCCCCGCCCAGCAGAACCGGGCCGAAGCACAGGGGCGCGCGGCCCACGACCACGCCCAACTCGCCGTTGGCCATCGCCGCGGGATAGTACGCCGCCGAGGTGTCCCGCGCCGTCAGGACCCAGCCCTCGCCGCGGGCTGCGGCTGCGAACGGGACGAGCGCACAAAACGCGGTAAGAAGCAGGCATTTCCGCATGATACTACTCATTTACGGGTAAGAACGTCACCGCCTGTCCGCCGCAGGGGGCCATCCCGATCACCAGCGTATCGGCCGCCGTGACCGTCCGCCGCTCGATGCGGCAGATTTCGGGATCGTCCGACGAAAGGTCGTCGGCATAGACGGCGGCGGTATAGGTTACGCCGGGTTCCAGGAACGCGAGCGGCTGCGTGAGCGTGCGCGCCTCGCCGTTCGTCCCTGCCCCGAGGAAGAAGCGGTCGCCGGCACGGCGCACGACGACGATGTAGTCGCCGATCTCCCCTTGCAACGCCTCCGAAGCGTCGCAGTCGGCGTCGAAATCGCGGAAGAACTGGAATGCCGGGTGACCCTCGTAGTTCTCGATCAGGTCCGCGGCCATCTGCAACGGCGAGTAGATCAGCACCCAGTTGGCGATCTGCCGCGCCAACGTGGTGCTGATCCGACACGCCGAATTGTCGCCGTTCCACATGAGTCGGCCGGGGTCGGCCTTCGCCCGCGAGTAGTCCAGGTCGAAGATGCCCGGCGTGTAGTCCATCGGACCGCTCAAGAGGCGCACGAAGGGGAGCGTGCACAGATATTCCGCCGAGTTGCCCTCCGACCAAGCGTTCCACTCCATGCCCCGCGCCCCCTCGCGCGTCATCATGTTGGGCCAGGTGCGGCGGATGCCCGTCTCCTTGATCGGTTCGTGGGCGTCGAGCATGATCCGATGCTTCGCGGCCGCCTCCACCACGCGCTGGTAGTGCTGCACGCCGTACTGCGAATGGTGCAGGTAGCCGCCCTTGAAGCCGCCCGCGTAACCCGTCTTGAGCGTGTGGACGCCCAGCTCGGCGTAGCGCTTCATCGCGGCCTCCATCGCGGCTTCGTATTCGGGAATGTTGCCGCCCGTCTCGTTGTGCATCCACAGCTCCACGCCCTTTTCGCGGGCATAGGCCGCGATGCGTTCTAGATCGAAATCGGCATAAGGGGCCAGATAGTCGAAGTGCTGGTTGCCGCCCCAGTTCTCCCAGCCGCGGTTCCACCCCTCGAACAGGACGCCCTGGATGTCGTTCGCCGCGGCGAAGTCGATGTGGCGGATGGCGTTTTCGGTCGTCGCGCCGTGGCGCGGACCCATCGTCCAGGTCTGCGTCCCGAGGTGCATGCCCCACCATACGCCGACGTATTTCTGCGGACGAATCCACGACACGTCGGCGATCGCGGAGGGTTCGTTGAGGTTGAGAATCAGCGGGGAATTGATCAGATCGACCGCCCGGTCGCCCAGTTGGATCGTCCGCCACGGCGTGGTGAAGCGGCCCGGGACGCGGGCCTTCACCCCGTCGGGCAGCGGAGCCAGGTCGGCTTTCAGCACGCCCGCGCTGTCACGCCGCAGCACCATCTCCGGCCAGTCGTACAACGCCGCCTCGTGCACGGAGCCGTAGACGCCCCCGCCGCTGCGGAACGTGAAGGGGGTGTTGGCGTCCGCCACCGCCGCGATCGGCTGTTCGCGGTACGGGAGTTCGTAGGTTTCGAAATTGCCCGCGATCGACCACGACATCGCACCCGCCTCGTCGGCGAAGCGGAACTCGGTCCGCTCGTCCGTCACCGTCAGCGAATCGACCCCTGCGGCCCACTCGTAGCGCAGGGCCACCCCGTCGTCGAAGGCGCGCAGGCGCACCGTCAGCGTCGCTCCGTTGGGAGCGGTCAGCTCCACGGCCGTCTCGTTGTGACGGTCGCGCACGTGCTTGTTCTCGCCCCACGGCTGCGTCCACGCCTCGTCGGCCGAGGTGCGCTCCACGCGGCGCAGGGTCAGCGAATCGAACAACACCTCGCGCGTCACGATCCCCAGCCGCGAGGGCAGCAGCAGTGGCTCTCCGTCGCGGTCTATGGCCCACGTCGGACGGCCCGCCTCGTCCAGCGCGAAGCGGATTTCGGTACGCCCGTCGGGCGAAACGGCGGCCGTGTTCCTCGAACCGCAGCCCGGCAGGAGAAGCAGACAGACGCCGCCGAGCAAACAGGTTGCAATCTTCATCGTTTCGGTCAGTTTATCGAGTTCAGCAACTCGGTTTTCCCTTCGTTCACCAGTTTGAGAATCAGTTCGCCGAAGAGCGTGTTCTGCCACGCGAACCAGGGCCGCGTGTAGTCCGCAGCGTCGTGGCGCGAGAACGATTCGTGCATGAAGCCCGTCCCGGCATCGGTGGTCATCAAAGCCACGATGCAGTCGCGGATCTCCGCATCGTCGTCGGCCGTTAAGGCCCGCATCATGATGCTCATCGGCCAGATCATCTCCACGCCGATATGCGGACCGCCGATCCCCTCGCCCGCCGCACCGCGCCAGAAGTAGGGGTTGTCCTCGCTCCAGACGAAGCGGCGCGTGTTTTGGTAGACCGGATCGTCGCGGTCCACGTCGCCCAGGTAGGCCATCGCCAGCAGCGACGGGACGTTGGCGTCGTCCATCAGGTAGCGGTTGCCGAAGCCGTCGACCTCGAACGCGTAGATTTTGCCGTATTTCGGGTGCTCCGCGACGGCGTATTTTTCGAGAGCTGCGGCTACCTCGTCGGCCAGCGCCGTACATTCGGCGGCCAGCTGCGACTCGTTATTCACCTCCGTGAGGATTTCGGCGGCCTTGCGCAGCGAGGAGACCGCCATGAAGTTCGACGGCACGAGAAATTCGAAGGTCGTGGCGTCGTCCGAGGGGCGGAACGCCGAGGCGATCAGCCCAACGGGCTTCACCGGATTGCCGCGGCCCACGTGACACTTGGTGTCCAGCTGGCGGTCGGTCGTACGCAGGAAGAGATAGTCGCCCGGGCCCTCCCTGCGCTGCTGCTCGCGCAGCGTGCGCAGGATATTGCGCACCGCCGCAAGCCACTCGGTGTCGAAGACCGAACCGTCGCCCGTTGTCTTCCAGAAATGATGCGCAAGGCGGATGGGATAGCAGTGCGAGTCGATCTCCCACTTGCGTTCGAAGACCATCGGGTCCGCCGCGGGATAGTCCGTCGGGTTGTGCGCACCCGTCGGGCAGACGTTGAACGCATTGGCATAGGGGTCGATGTTGATGAGTTTCAGCTGCCGCCGGATCACCCCCGCGATCATCCGCCGCAGCTGCGGATCGTCGCCGCACAACTGCACGTAGGGCCACACCTGCGCCCCCGAGTCGCGCAGCCACATGGCCGGAATGTCGCCCGTATAAACGTATGTATCGGGGTTGCCCGCGGCGTCCTCACCGTAGTGGACCGTCGTGTCGAGCGTATTGGGAAAGCAGTTCCGGAACATCCACCGCAGCCGCTCGTTGGCGAGCAGGTTGCAGACGCGGGCGATCTCCTGCTCCACGGCCTCCGAGCGGAAAAGGCGCTCCTCGCGGCGGGGACGCCGGTCGGCGTACTCCTCCGGTTCGTCCGCGCAGTACCACACTTTCGGCTCCGCACCCATCTCGAAGAGCAGTTCGCCGCCCTGCATCAGCGCCTCGTGCGTCAGGTAGGGCTTCGTATAGACCTGCCCGTTCAGCCACACGCGCTGAATGTATTTGTTGTCGGCGGAGTTGTTCCGCGCCGTGAGCGTGAACGTGCCGCCCGGAACTTTCAGCTCGGCCCGATCGAACAGCGGCGAAGAGAACCAGTAGCGGCCGCCCGCGGGTTCGGCCTCGTAGAAGCCCAGCGACGAGAGCACGTACCAGGCCGACATCTGACCGACGTCCTCGTTGCCCGAAAGGCCGTCCGGCGCGGCGTGGTAGAGCGTCGTGAGCACCTGCCGCACCTTCTCGGCCGTCTTTCCCGGCTGGCCCAGCATCGTATAGAGGTAGAGCGTCGCGTGCGAGGGTTCGTTGCCGTGGGCATACTGCCCGATCAGCCCCGAAATATCGGGCGAGGTGTCGCCGCCCTCGATCGTCGAGGGGGCCAAAAAGAGCGAATCGAGCTTTTCCAGCAGCGCTTTGCGGCTGCCGAAACATGCCTGCAATCCCTTCACGTCGTGCGGCGCAAGCCACGTATACTGCCAGGCGTTACCCTCGCAGTAGTCGTCCGCGCGGTGGGTCGAGGCGAAGGGGCTGAACGGCGTGCGCCAGCCGCCCCGGCTGTCGCGGCCCCGGATAAAGCCCGTCGCAGGGTCGAAATAGTGGCGGTAGGAGTGGCTGCGCTCCCCGAAATAGCGGGCGTCGTCCGTGCGGCCCAGCGCCTCGGCGGCACGGGCCGCTGCGCCGTCCGCCACGGCATACTCCATGTCGTAGGCCACCGCCTCGTTGAACAGATCGCACGGGATATAACCATATTTCTTCCGCAGGTCGCCCCCGCGGCCGTCGTCCATCGCCGTGCGGCGGATCGCCTCGAACGCACGCTCCCGGTCGAAGCCCGGGACGTTCTTGACGATGGCGTCCGCCACGGCCACGATGCCCGGATTGCCCACCATGCAGTCGGTCTCGTTCCCCCACAGATGCCATACGGGCAGGCGGCCCTGCTCGTCGGCGATGGCCAGCATCGTATTGACCACGTCGGGCGTCATCTCCGGATGAAGGATAGTCATCAGCGGCATCGCTGCGCGGTAGGTGTCCCACAGCGAGAAGGTCGTATAGGTCCTGTACCCCGGATCGGCGCGCACGACGCCGTCCGCACCCCGGTACGCACCGTCCGCGTCGCAGAAGAGCGACGGGGCGACCATCGTATGGTAGAGCGCCGTATAGAATATCCTGCGGGCTGTCTCATCCGTCGTTTCGATCTTCACTTTCGACAGCTGGTCGTTCCACTTCGCATCGGCCGCCGCCGCCGTGGCGTCGAAGTCCCAGCCGGGAAGCTCCGCGGCCAGGTTGGCGCGCGCCCCCTCGATGCTCACGGGCGACAGGGCCACCTTCAGCAGCACCTGCTCCCCGTCGGTGGTATCGAACCCGACACGGGCGTAGCGGGCCGCGATCGCGGGCGCTTCGGAGGTCATCGTTCCCGGCTGCTCGAACGTCAGGCTGCTGGCGGGTTTCGAGAACTCGGCGGCGAAATAGACTTTCTGATCCTTCGCCCACCCCGTCGAGCAGCGCCAGCCGCAGAGGCGCGTGCTGTCGTCCGAAAACTCAAAGCCCGTCTCGGTCGCCTTGTCCCAGCAGCCGCCGTTCTCCAGGTCGAAGACGATGGCCGCCTCCTGCGAAGCGGGGAAGGTGTAGCGGTGCAGGCCGACGCGCTCGGTGGCCGTCAGCTCGGCCACGATGCCGTAGCGCAGCAGCGGAACCGAGTAGTAGCCGGGCCGCGCGACCTCGCGCGTCCGGTCGGCATAGGACCACAGGCCCGACTGCGGGTCGCTCTGCTCGCCGCGGGCATAGGTCACCCTCCCCGTGACGGGCATCACGGTGATGTCGAACAGGTCGCCGATGCCCGTGCCGCTCAGGTGCGTATGCGAAAAGCCGATCACCGTCGAATCGCTTTGGTGGTAGCCCGAGCACCAGTCCCACTCCTGCGGGATGCTCGTGGGGCCCACCTGCACCAGCCCGAAAGGCACGTTGGCCCCCACGAAGACGTGGCCGTGGCCGCCCGTGCCGATCTTCGGATCGACCCAGCGGGTCAGGCTCTCCGGGGCCGCAGGCCGGGAGCACGCCGCGGCAAGGAGCGCCGCAGCGAATAAAAGGTTGTACTTGAGGTTCATTATCCGTTAAAAAGTTATAGGTTATACTTCGCTTTACCGCACCGTCACCTCGTCGGCGAAGAACCAGCACGGGCAGCCGACGCCGTAATGCCACGACGGGCAGGTCTTGACGCCCTCGATCTCCACGCGGATATAGCGCGCCCGGACCGGCTCGGCGCTCATGACGCCCGCGGCGACGAACTTCACCGGCACGGAGCGGTCCTCCGGCAGCTCCCGGCGCCCCAGCGGGCGGTACTCCTCCCCGTCCGCGGAGACCGCATAGGTCACCGCCCGGGGCAGCAGAACCCACGCGCCCAACTGGTGCAGGAAATCCGTCTCCACATGCGTAAACTCCGTCTCGCGGCCCAGGTCGACGATGAAGGAGCCGTCGCACCCCTCCCAGCCCGTCCAGCTCTCGACGAACGTCGCCCCGCCGAACAGACCGTCGGTCAGCGTCCGTTCGCCGTCGGTCCGATACTTTTCGGCCGGTCCGTCGATCCAGACGATCCGTGCCCCGAGCGCCTTGTTCGGTTCCGCCTGCGGCAGGTAGCGCGCGCGGTAGAGGCGGCAGTATTCCGCGGGGCTGTTGCTGCGCTCGTTGAGCGTCTGCACCCCGTAGCGGGCGGTATACTCTTCGAACGTGTCGAGCGTGCGCACGACTGCGTCCAGGTCCTTTTCGGGCGAGGTGCGGGCGATCTCCAGCTCGGAGTAGAGCAGCGGCAGGCGCGCCAGCCGGACGCGGCGCAGCAGCACGCTGTCCGCCGCCACGGCTCGCTCGGCCCGGTCGAACAGGGCGTTGTAGCGCTTGCGGCACGCCGCGTTGAGCATCCCGTCCTTGTGCGAGACGGGCGAATCGTAGATCCATAGGCGCTGTCCCGAGCCGAGCAAAGCGCCCTCCAGCAATTTTTCGTAGGCGTAGAGTTCGGGCGCGGCCGGGCCATAGTAACCCCGCATGAAGCGCCGCATCAGCGAATCGACGTCCTGCGCAGGGTTCCACAGCAGTTTCGATACGACCCAGGTGCGCAGCTCCGAGAAGTCGCCGCCGTAGGAGCCGCCGATTTGCGAAAAGTGCCTCTTCACCCCGCTGCGGCGGAAGAGTTTCATGTTCTCCCCGAGGATCGGGAAGTTGGGGAACGGGGCCACCATGTTGTCGAAATTGATCCCGTAATCCCACACGAAGATGTTGTCGGTCAGCGCCGACCACCCCTCCAGCGCCCGGACGAAGGTGCGGCCCGAGGCGTTGTCCGTCAGCGGCACTTCGCGGTCGCAGTCGATGTCGCACAACATGATGTTCACATTGGGAAGCGGCCGCGACAGCCGGGGAGGCTGCATGGTGAAGAGGTAGGCCAGCGTCGAGAACTCCCGATCGGGGAAGCGCTCCGCCAGCCGGTTCAGGAAGCGGACGTAGTTGCCCGAGGGCGCGCCCTCCTCCTCGTTGACTTTTTCGCACTCCGGACAGCGGCAGTAGGTGAAGTTGCTGTCGTTCTGGCTGACGGAGATCATCCGACGGCCGGGATCGGCGCGGAAGACCGAATCGACCTTCGCGGCGGCCCGCTCGAATACCTCGTCGTTGGTCAGACACCACTGGCTCGCCCGCCCGGGCCGGCGCTCGCCGCCGATCATCGAGTACCACTCGGGGTGGTCGGCCCCGTACACCAACGCAGGCAGCAGGCGGTCGAACGTATGCACCCACAGTCCGCCCGCGAAGAGGTCGCGCGGCTCCTCCAGCCGCAGAAAAAGCCGGTAGACCGAATCCTGCGCCATGCCGTAGCCCTGACTCTGCCGGTAGCGGAAGGCGGGGTTATCCGTAAGGTCCTGCGCCGGGATTTCGATCGACTGCCGACGGTCGAGGTCATAGACCCCGGCCGCGTAGTAGTTCATCCCGAGAAATCGCTCCAGCAGGGTCACCGCCCCGTAGACCGCTCCTTTATCCCCGCCGCTACTCAGCCGCAGCACGCCGTCCGCAGTGCGGAGCCGGAAGCCGTCCTCCGTCAGGCCCGCCGTATCGGCCGCCCCGATCAGCAGATCGCCCCGGCGCGGCGTTCCCGAAATGACGGGCAGCGTCGCGCCGCTCGCCTCCCTTACGAAGCGGACGAGCAGCTGCGCGGCCGTCCGGTCGGCGGGGGTATCCTCCGCCAGAACGATCCGCGCGACCGCCCTGCCGCGGCGGGTCAGGACGGTCTGCGCCCCGACGGAGGCCGCGAGCAGCAGCGCGATGAGAAGCATCGTAAAGCGTTTCATTCCGTCAGCGGTTTTCGAGGTGGAAGGTCAGGCGGCCGCCCCGGAGCAGTTCGTCGTGCGTAAGGCGGTATGCGGTCAGCGGCTTTCCGCCGAGCGTCATCCGGTCGATATACCCCTCGCCCTGCCGCTCGATGACGAGCGTGCCGCGCGGCGTGTCGATCTCGGCCCGCTGGAAGGTGGGAGCCGTAAGCGTGTAGCAGGGTTCGCCCGGGCAGTCGGGATAGAAACCCAGCATGGTGAAGACGGCCCAGGCGGACATCGTGCCCGTGTCGTCGTTGCCGGGAATGCCGTCGGACGCGGTGGTGAAGTATCGCTCCAGCAATCGCCGCGTCTGCTGTTGCGTGCGCCACTCCTCGCCGCGGAAGCGGCTGAAAAGGTAGGCATAGGCGATGTCGGGTTCGTTCGCCGGGTCGTACAGCCCCTCGTCGAAGACCATTTGGAGCTTGTCGACGAACTTCCGCCGGCCGCCCATCAACCGGGTCAGCCCCTCCACGTCGTGCGGCACGTAGAACGTGTAGTTCCAGGCCGTCCCCTCGTGGAAGCCGGGCGCGGTGGTGAAGTTCTCGCCCGCCCGCGGATCGAAGGGGGTGAGGAACGTTCCGTCCTGCGTGATGGGCCGCAGCGTCCCGAACTCCTTGTCGTAATAATGGCGATAACCCAGCGAGCGGGCGCGAAAGAGCGCCGCATCGTCCTTGTAGCCCAATGAATCGGCCAGTCGGGCGAGCGCCGCGTCGGCCACGTAGTACTCCAGCGCATGCGAAACCGAAACGTCGCCCGCGAGGTCCTGCGCGAAGTGGCCCAGCGGAATGTAGCCCCGCTCGATATAGGGGTCGATGTCGGGCCGCAGACGGTTCTGCGCCCCGGGCGTCGTGGCCGACTTGCGCATCGCTTCGTAGGCCGTCGTAAGGTCGAAATCGCGCAGCCCCTTCATCCACGTGTCGACGATCACCGGGATGGCCGGATCGCCCTCCATCGTGAAGGTCTCGCGGCCGTAAAGCTCCCAGCGCGGCAGCCACCCCCACTCGCGGTACATGCCGACCATCGAGCGGACCATGTCGGTCTGCCGCTCGGGGTAGACCAGCGTCAGCAGCTGGTGGACGTTGCGGTAGGTGTCCCACAGCGAGAAGACCGTATAGCGGTCGCCCTCCGTCACACCGACCTCGCCGCTGCGCTCCATCAGCGGGTATTCGCCGTTCACGTCGTTCAGCAGGTTGGGGTGGATCAGCGCATGGTAGAGCGCCGTGTAGAAGACCCGCTTCTGCGCGTCCGTGCCGCCCGCAACGCGGATGCGGCCCAGATCGTCGTTCCAGCGGCGGCGGGCCTCGGCGCGGATCGCATCGAACGTAGTGCCCGCAGGCTGCTCCGTATCGAGGTTGCGGCGCGCATTTTCCGCCGAGACGTAGGAGATACCCATGCGCACCTCCACCTGTTCACCTGCGGCGAGGTCGTCGAAGGTGAACCAGTAGCCCACGTCGTCGCCGGCCAGTTCGCGGCCGTACTCCGTATAGAGCTTGTATTTCCCGTTGTCGGGCGTCCACTCCGCCTCCACGCCGGTCATCTTCCGCTGCTTCTTCCAGTAGCCCGAAGCCGACGGGGTTTTCGACACGCGCAGCACGAAGTAGACCGGAAAGACCTTTTGCGGGTTGTAGCAGAACGTGCCCAGCAACTTCATGCCCTCGATCTCCGTGGCGCTCACGCGGCGCACCACGGCCCCGCTCTCGTTGGTCAGCCCCTCGCCCAGATTCAGCAGAAGATGCCCCTCGCCGCCCGGAAATGTATACCGCTCGGCGGAGGTGCGGGGCGTGGCGGTCGCTTCGGCGCGAATACCGTATTTCGAGAGCGTGGCGGCGTAATAGCCCGGCGAGGCGGTCTGGTCGGCGACGGCGCAGCCGTACTTGCGGTAATCCACCGTCAGCTCACCCGTCGCGGCCATCGTCAAGAGCGCCCCCAGCTCGGGACAGCCCACGCCGCTCAGCGCCCCGTGCGCGAAGCCCGTGAAGAAGCTGTTTTGGTATTCGTAGGGCGTCGACCACCAGCGCGCGTCCTTGTCGTAAAGGTTCGCATCCGACCCCATGACGTTGAACGGCACGACAGCCATCATGCCGTTGGGCGTGACCGCGCCGGGGTTGCACGTCCCGAAATTGGTCGTCCCGATGAACGGATCGACCCAAGATGCCGGCTCCTGCGCCCGGGCGGTCAGCGCGAAGGCGAGGGCCGTCAGCAGCGCGAGCCGTCTCATAGGATGCTGTTTTTCTTCGTGAAGTCGATGATCTCCGGGATATAGCCGAACGCCACACCCGTCACCGTGTCGGCGCAGCCGTAGTAGACGGCGATGCGGCCCGTCGCAGGGTCGTGCAGCGCGGCGCAGGGGAACGTCACGTTGGGTACGTCGCCCGTACACTCGTACAGCTCGCGCGGCGAAATCAGATACGGACCACTGCGGGCCGTGACCTTCCACGGCTGCTCGCGGTCGAGCAGCGCCGAGCCGAACGCATAGACGTAGCCGTTGCACGAGCGCAGCACGCCGTGATAGAACAACAGCCACCCCTCCGAGGTCTCGATCGGAACGGGACCCGCGCCGATCTTCATGCACTGCCAGGCGCTCACCTCGAACGGTGCGGGCGACATGACGTGGCGGTGGCGGCCCCAGAACTCCATGTCGGGGCTTTCCGAGTAGAAGATGTCGCCGAAAGCCGTGTGGCCCGTGTCGCTCGGACGCGAGAGCATGGCGAAATTCCCGTTGATCTTGCGGGGGAAGAGCACCCCGTTGCGGTTATAGGGCAGGAAGGCGTTTTCTTGCTGGTGGAACGTCTCGAAATCCTCGGTCCACGCCACGCCGATCGTCGGGCCGTGGTAGCCGTTGCACCAGGTGACGTAGTACTTGTCCCCGATCTTCGCAACGCGCGGGTCGTAGCCGTAGACCCACTCGCCCACTTCCGCGTCGGCGCCCGTCAGTCGGAAATCCTCCTCGCGGATGTCCCACTTGAGGCCGTCGACCGAGAAGCCGACGTGGATGCGCATGCGGCGGTTCGTATCGTCGCAGCGGAAGACGCCCGCGTAGTTGTATTCGCCTTTTCGGAACGGAACGACGGCCGAATTGAAGATCGAGTTCGAGGTCGAAAGCGCATGGCGTCCGATGATCGGATTGGCCGAATAGCGCCAAAGCACTTCGTTGCTGCCGGCGGGACGCTCCTGCCACGGCATGTCGGGCAGGGGTTCCCCCTCGATTTTGTATTTGCACTCCATTTGTCTGCTTGTTTGTTAGGTTGTTAAGATCGGATAAAAGTAAGCATAAATTTCCGATTCCGCAAGACGTTCCGGCTGCCTGCGCCCGCCCGGCCGCATCGGAGCGGCAGCGGGGAGCGGACGGTAAAAAAACCGCGCGGCCGGTGTTGCTCATACCCGGGCCGCGCGGCGGTCATTTGCGGATCGGAGTCGCTTGGTTACGACTTCCGGTTACTTTTTACCCTGTACGTAGAACTCGGCGATGTCGGGAGCATACTTGCTGCCCTTCCATCCTTCGTACTTGATGTATCGGGCCGTAACGGGCTTGCGGAAGGTAATGTAGTAAGGAGATGAACTTATTTCGTCGGTCAAAAGCTCACCCAGTTGTGTCCAGGTCTCCCCGTCGTCCGAAGTGGAAAGCGCGAACCGTTCGCCCATGTACTTGATCGAGCCGTACTGCGTCATGATAACACCATGAATCTCACGGGCTTCCAGCATGTCGATCGTAAACCAGAGATAGCCTTCCCCACCCCAGCTGCTTACATAAACATCGGTATTGAGACTGCCGTCGAACAGATCGGGAATATCACCGTAACCGTTCGTTTCACCGTTCCATCCGGTCGTATCGTATTGTACCCAGTCGGGATTGGGTTCCGTGAGGAAGTCCAGCAAGCTGAAGGTCTTCGAAACGGTAACCTCGACATTGGCATCCGAACCGGACACCGTCGCACCCCCGTCGACCGGCTCGGCCCGCAGTACGATATGGTGCGTTTCGGGGTCCTCGCTGGTCAGCAGGAAATCATCGGTCAGCGTCCAGGTCATCGCCTCCGACTCCTTCTCGCCGGCGGCAACCGTCACCTCGGCGGGCGTGATGGTCTCGTCCTTTTGGAACGCCTCCGGAATGCCGGACGACTTCAGCACAAACTTCGTGTCTTTGACCACCGGACGATCCAGCACGATCTTCAACGTACACGCGATCGGCTCCTCGTTGAGAATCGTCCCGTCATAATACTTACGTTTGAAAAGCGCTTCGCTACCGCCGTCTTCAAGCACGGTCGAAGCCGTTGCAAGGTAGGGAACTTTCTCCACCGAGACCTTGGCCTCGGTCGTCGAAAGGGATACCTGAAAGCCCTCGACCGCCGTAATGCGTACGCCCAGCTCGTAGACCATCCCCGCGAGCTCGTCGGCCATGAACTGCATGTCCGTATCGTCGAAAGTAAGTTCGATCGTCTCCGAAGCGACGCTGCCGGCGGGGATGACCAGCTCCGTGGCGCTGATCGTGACCTGGTCCGCCGGGAGATTCACCACGATCGGTTCCACGCGGACGTAGACATTCTCGGGGCTGGCCTGCGCCAGCGTGACGACGTAGTTCTTCGACATCGAACCGGAGAGTTTCAGTTCGCCCGTTTCGTCGTAGGTTCCCTGATAAGTCGCCGATGTTTTGTCCGTTCCGGCGATCGCAATGCCGGCCGGAGTTTCGGGATAGCCGGCCAGATCGACCGTCTCGTCCTCGCGGCAACCGGTAAAGAGCGCCGCACCGCCCACCAGAAGGGCGAAGAGCAACGCGGATTTACGTATTGTTTTCATTGTTTGCTGTTTTTCGGTTAGTTAGCCCAGCCCGGGCCGGACCCGGAGGTCCGGCCGGAGGGCGTGAAGTGAAACGTAATCCTTTCCCGGGTCGGTCAGACTTCCGGACGGGTGTAACGATTGGGCAGATCTTCCGGATATTTATACGGCTTGGGATCGGCGAAGAAGTAGAACGTCGTCGGGTCCTTCAGCCCCGAACCGTAAATTGTTTCGGGACCGCCCTTCATCCGGTTGAAAATGTCCTGCCAATGATTTTTTATCACAATGTCCGAACCGTCCGCTCTCTTTAGCGGATCGGGTGCGAAGCCCATGAACCAGCCGTATCCCTTATCGAGCATCCTTTGGCCGGCGGAGCTGTTGAAATTGCCCCCCGATCCGCGGTTGAACTCCATCGAGATACCCGAGCACTGCGACCAGGTCATCTTACCTTTGGGGGCTGACGTTCCGCCATAGTCAGCTACGGCAATATCCACCCACTCCGAAATATCGGAACCCTCGACTTCTTCCGGGAAGCTGTAAATGCTGAAGGAGCCGTAGCAGTAAGCAACTATCAGTTTGTCGGGCATCCGCTGCCGAGTCTCGTAGCAGAGACGGGCGGCAGCTGCGGTACTGCGATTCGTATAGCAGGGATTGGTCAGATCGGGACCGGTCGAATACTCGTCGTCGAAGCAGACGCCGTCCAGGTTGTAGACCTCGCAGACATTGGCCATATCCTCGGCGAAAACACGTGCGCCGAGCGCCGAAAGCTGCGCCACGCCGGCCTGGTCGTGATTACCCAGCACACCCATCACCACCTTCATGCCCCGCTTGCGCAGCGGCTGGAGGTAGGTCTCGTTGTTGTCCAGCAGGAACTGCACCTGCGGGTTGCACTTCAGGTAGGGAGCGTTGCGCTCGCTGTGGTGGTTGATATTGCCCGAGAAGAGGCAGATCACGTCCCAGAGCAGCTTGCCGTTCTCCAGCTCGAACGACAGGGCGTTCAGCGGGTTCACGTCGTTCACCTCGAAGAAGAGGAAGCCTTTGGCCATATCCTCGCCCTTATGGCAGTTCGGCAGCGACCGCATGTCCTGCATCAGGTAGACGCAGTGGGTCTGCTTGAAGGTCACTCCGGAAGCCGTGACGGCGACGGGAATCATGTAGGTCTTGCCGACCTCGAGGTCCTCGGCGGCCGAGACGGCCATACCCACCTTGAACTCTCCGCCCGCAACGGCCGTGAAAGCGCCTTCGTTCTCGAAGAGAACTTTGTCGGCGGGATAGAGCAGGTAGTCGGTGTGGTTGGCGGCGTTGTACTCCTCCAGATAGGCGGCGTCGAACGCAGCCGTGGCCTTGAAGCCCTCGGGAACGCGCGTCAGGTGGAGTTTCACGTCGGTCGAATAGCTCTCGCTCCACAATTCGACGGAGTTCTCGGCCTGGTTGGTCTCACCGTCGGAGATCGTAGCGCCGGTTCCGGCCATTCCGCCTTCGATCGGAGCGCTGCCGTTCCACTCGCCGACATAAATATCGTCCTTGCAGGAGACGGTCGTCGCAGCGCACAACAGTGCGGCGGCCGCGGCAAGTATGCCTGATTTGAAATAGCTCGTTTTCATCTTTTGCAAATTTATTATTCGATTACGGGAAGGCTCACCGGAATCCACTCGGGCGTGCCGCCCGTTGCGGTGAGGTTCGTGCCGTGGGCATAGTCCTTGATCTGGCTGCCGGCGCCGTCGTTGAACTTCCAGTAGGCCACCAGACCCGGCGTCGTAGGGCTGACGTCGTACATGTTGTCGCGGATCTCCTCGGCGGTGCGCTGGACGCCCCAGATGCGCAGCTCCGAGATTTCACCGGGCAGCCAGCGCTCGTTGTTCCACGCCTTGCCGATGTAGCAACCGTTCGATTGGCCGGTCAGCGTCACCGAACCGGAGAGCGGCGCATTAGAATAAGCTACCTGCTCGCCGTTCTGGTAGTAGTAGCGTTCGCCGGTCGCGGCATCCCATACGATAGCAATGTGCACCCACTCGTTGACCGGAAGCCCCGGAGCCACGTTCGGCTCGGGCCAGTTGCCGCCCGAGGGGGCCACCATCTGCAACTGGTCGCGCGGACGGTCGCTGTCGCCCACACGGATCAGGAAGTAGCCCTCGATGCCGAAGACCGTGCTCAGCGGGTCGCCGCGGTCGGCGATCCAATCCGAACTGCGGAGCAGCGCCTCGACCGTCACGGACTTCATGCCCTTGACCAACTGCTGCGCCTCGGCGGACCAGTTGACCGTGAAGTACATTTCGGCGATGTTGGCCACCACGTTGATCAGCGCACCGGCGCGAACGATGTAGTAGACCGTGCAGCGGCTGTCCAGGCGGTCGACGCCGTTGCAGTCGGTAACGGTCACCGGAAGCACGTAACGCGTCTTCTTGTCGAGCGTGTTAAGCCCCTTGAAGAGCACTTCGACCGGGTCGCCCGAGACCGCACCCGCTTCGATGGTGACCTGCTTCTGAGGCAGCTCGTAGTATTCGGCGGGCAGGGCCACGGCCTGGTCGCGGTAGATCATGTTGTAATCGGCCGTCAGCTGCGGCATCGCCTCCAGCGTCACGGTCACCGCCTCTTCGACGGGCTGTGCCAGACGCGTCTCGATCGTACGGGTGTAGTCCGGCTCGTCCTCCTTGATCAGCAGGTCGTCGTTGAGAATCGCCGACGAGATGTAGAATTTGTTGTCGAAGTGGTGCTTGTCGAGGTCCTCGTTCTTGCAGCCGGTCAGTGCCGCCGCGGCGAGGGTCGTAAGAACCAGTATATAACGATTGAATTTCATGGCTTGTCGGGTTTTAGAGTGAGGGATTCATCATACTGATCGCCTCGCGGATCGCGGGATAGACGAACGTAAGGTTGTAGTAGTCGTACTGCGCATCCTCGATCATCAGTCCGGCCCGGACGAACGTATCCGACGGACGCACCATCCAGTCGGCGCAGCCCCAGATCGCACGCATCTGATCGCCGGAGGCGTCGGTCATGCTCCAGTAGCCGAACATATGCTTGTCGTCGCCCGGACGCGTGGTCTGCGCCGTCACGACGACCCGGTCGGTCGGCACGCCCGCAGCCGAGATGGCCGTCAGGACGGTGTACGAGAGGTCGTCATAGGTCTTGACTGCGTTGGAGGGGACGATCAGGTAATCGCAGTCGTCGAGGATCGTGCGGTTCTTCTCCAGCAGATAGACGGCGTTGCCGCGGAAGGTCATGACGTGCGACGGATGCGCCGTGCGCCACGTGCGGATCGGGTTCAGGAAAGCGTCCTGCCGCGCCGTATAGATGGCCAGGTCGGCCTCCTGCATGCTCTCGAGCGTGCGGCCCGCATAGCTGAAGGTGATGCCGTCAAAGCCCCACCGATCGCAATAGCCGAGCATCTCTTCGGTGCGGGCGGCGATAAAGGCCAGCGCCTCCTCCTCGGTAAGATCCGGATTGCTCTTGAGCTTCAGCGCCCACTCGGCTTCGAGCACCGCGAAGTCGATGTTGTAGATCGTGCGGGTCCCCTTCTCGTGCACCTTTTCGATCTCCTCGACGGTCATCGGATGGAGCACGGCGGGGTTGTTGAGCGAAATGAAATCCACGCTGTCGGGCATCATGGTCACGTGCTCGTTGCGACGCGTGGGAATCGCTCCGTCGGCGGGGTTCTCCAGCGTCAGGAAGACGACCTTGTGCGGACCTGCCTTATACTCCCGGAGCGTCTGCATGTACTGGGCGTACAGCTCGGGATTCGCCTCCTCGAACGAAGGATAGACCACATCGAGACCTTCGGGCTCGACCAGATCGCTGCAGCCTCCCGCGAAGAGGGCGGCAACGAGCGTAAGCGGCAAGATGGATTGCTTGATTCTGCGTATCATAATCTTTAAGATTCAGGGTTGATTACTATCTCACGTTGGGATTGCAGTCCCACCAGAGGCGAACAGACATCTTGTCCTGACCGCCCAGGTACTGATCGACGGCCGCCTGGATCGTCTCGCCGTTGATCTCATACTCGGTCAGCGGATAGGTAAGACGGCGCGCGCCCAGCTTGAGGTTGGTGATATCGGGGTTGTTGTTGACCGCCACCTGGAACAGGCGCGGATATCCCGTACGGCGGAAGTCGGCCCAAGCCTCGCTTCCCAGCGGGAAGTTGGCGATCCACTTCTGGGTGATGATGCGTTCGAGGTTCTCCTCGAAAGCGCCGTCGTTGAGCGGATTCCAGGGGATGGTGATGGTCGACTCGTTCGTGTAGTTGAAGCCGAACGCCGGATCGTTGTAGCTTCCCGGAACGGCCTCCGACGCAAGGTAGTCGGCCGTCTTGTCGGCAACGCCGCAGCGCTCCATCGACAGACGGACGCCCTGCTCGTAAAAGGACTGCGCGTCACCGCCCATCGACCAGTTGCGCAGCGCACCTTCGGCGCGCAGGAACGCGACCTCCGAGGCGTTGATCCACATGAGCGACGTGGAGGCTGTGACCTTGTAGAGCGAATAGTAGTTGATCTGGTCGTCCTCCGGAATCTGAATGCCGTTGCGCAGGCCGATATAGCCGTTCGTGATGCCCGTTCCCTTGAACGTCGACACGCTGAAATAGTTGTCGCGGCGCGGGTCGTCGTAACCGTTCATGAACGAGGTGATGTCGGCGGCGATACGGTGGTCGCCCTGTCCGGACTTATAGCTGAAGAAGCAGACGTAGAACGGGTTTCCGTCCTTGCCGAAGCCCGTGTACATGGCGTTGTCGGCGTTGCTCTCGATCACGCCCAGCTCCGAGGATACGGCCTGTTCGGCCATCTCTTTCGCCAGCGTGGGGTTGGCATAGACGATACGCATGGCCAGGCGCAGCTTGAGCGAGTTGGCCAGCCGGCCCCACTTCTCCAGATTGCCGCCGTAGAGACGGTCCGCATCGGCCGAGATCATGTTGGTCCGATTGCGCGTAAGCACCTCGATGGCTTCGTTCAGGTCCTTGAACATGGCCGTATAGACCTCCTCTTCCGAATCGAGGGGAACCGGATCGACGCCCGTGCCGACTTTGGTGTAGGGGATCGGCCCGTAGGTGTCGGCCACGCGGTGGACGCCGGCGACCTTCACCACCTTCGCCACGGCGATGGCCTTCTCGTCCTCGGTGACCTTGCACAGCTCCGAGAAGTTCGAAATCTGGTGGGTGTAAATCACGCGGTAGAAGACCTCCGACCAGTTCGACTGCGGGTCGTAGGTCGAGAACTTGCCGGTGTTGAAGCCGCTGTTCGCATCGGCGATGTAACCGCCGTAGGGACCGCCCAGCAGCAGGTCAGTGAACTGGCACTGGTTGACGTCGGTCGGAATCACCCAGCTCTGCATCGTCGTCAGGAACGAACGCATGTTATAGCCGTCGCGCTCCATCTCTTCGCCCGTAACCTCGTAGGGGTTGCGGTTGATATCTTCGAAGTTGGCCGTACACGACGCGGCCGCAAGGGCTGCCGCTGCGAGGGCCGTTTTGGTTATCGATATATATTTCATGGCGTTTTAGCTTGTTAGAATTTGACACGCACGTTGAAACCGATGCTGCGCATGGAAGGCATCATGAAGTAGTCGATGCCCTGATAGTAGTTGTCCATCGTAGCGACCGCCTCGGGATCGAACGGAGCCTTGTTGTAGATCATCCAGAGGTTGCGGCCCACGATCGACACGGTGATGTCGCACACGTCGCCCAGCTTCTTGCGGGGGATCGTATAGCCGATCGACGCCTCCTGCAGGCGGACGTTGGTCGCCGAGTAGGTGTAGTACTGGGGCGTCGTGTCGCCGTTGGCGATGGTCTGATACCACTTCTGCGCATCGATCCGGTCGTTGCCGTTGATCGTTACGCCGCCCGCGTCGCGCGCATCGGCCGAGGTGGCCGAAACGCCGTAGTAATCCAGCACGGCCTGCGTGCGCGAGTAGACCACGCCGCCCAGACGGGCCGTGACGAGGAAGCCGAAGTTGAAGTTGCGCCAGCGGAAGTCGTTGCGCCACGCCAGGTTGGCATCGGGGAACACCGAACCCAGTTTGACGAAATCCTTCGACTGGGTTTTGTTGTCGACGAAGATGTTGCCGTCGGGGTCCTGATAGATGTCGCCGTTCGAATCGCGGCGCAGGTCGGCGCGCGAATAGATGTCGCCCAGCGAGCCGCCCTCGCGCAGGATGAAGCGCACGTTGCCCATGCCGCCCACGTTCAGGTCGCCGATGGGGGTCTCCTTGCCCGTATTGGGGTCGATGACGCTCTGGCCCAGCTTCATGATCTTGTTGCGGTTGGCGCTGGCCGTGAAAGTGGTCTCCCAGGAGAATTTGTTCCAGGTGTTCTTGTAACCCAGCGAAGCCTCGAAACCGCGGTTGCGCACGTCGCCGTCCTGCTTGTAAACCTTGCTGTACATGGAGCTGGCGGCGATACCCGTATTGAAGGTCTGGTTGACCGTACGCGTGTTATAATAGGAGATGTCGAAGTTGAAGTGGCGCAGGAAGCGCATCGTCAGACCTACCTCGAACGACTTGGTGCGCTCGGGTTTCAGGTCGTAGAGCGGGCTTTGCGAGGAGATGTTCCAGCTGTCGGTCGATCCGTTCCACGAGCGGGTCGGGTTGGCGTAGAAGCGCGAGAAAGCCAGACCTACCGAAGCGTACGAGGTACGCAGCTTGATGTAGGAGAGGTTCTTGGGCATGTTGGGGATGATCTCCGAGACGACCACCGACGCACCGAACGAGGGATAGAAGAACGACGAGTTGACCGAGTTGGGTCCGGCCAGCTGCGACGGCCAGTCGTTACGGCCCGTCACGGTCAGGTAGTAAGCTCCCTTGAAGCCGACCTCGGCCGAGAAGAAGATCGACTGCGCCTGCTCGCGCCAGCCGTTCTGCTCGCGCACGGTGGCCGAACGGGAGAGGTTGTAGACGTTGAAGACGTTGGGAATGTTGTTCGGCTCCTTGATCGGGTTGCCGTCCTTGTCGTAACCGGTCTGGAGACCGTAGGCGATCGGACCGCGGACCTTGAGAGCGTCGGACTGCATGTCCGAAATCGAAGCGCCGATGTTGGCCTGCAGCGTCCAGTTCTCGCCGAAGGATTTGTTGATGTTGAGCATCACGTCGCCGTAGGTCTGCTTGTCGTGCGTCTTGGTGATGCCGTAGAGTCCGTTGGGCGACATTTCGGTACGCAGCGGGTTGGTCGAAGCGTAATACTTCTCCTCGAAGTTGCTGCTCGAATTGTCCACCCGGATACGCCCTGCCACCGACAGCCAGTCGAGAATGTCGTACGTGAGCGTAGCGTTGAACATGTAGCGGTCCTTGCGCGTCTCGCGCAGGTTGCGGTAGTTGATCCAGTAGGGGTTCTGCATCTGGTAGGTGTCGGTTCCCATCGTGGGCCAGTACTGCTCGGAAATGCCGCGGGCCGTGTTGTAACGCTCGTACATCTGGATGTCCGACCAGTCGTCGCCGCGCGGGAAGAGGTAGGCCGAAACCAGCGGGTTGGAGTAGACGCCCTGGTTGACCATGTTGCGGTCCTTCTGGATGATGTAGCTGGCGCCGACGTCCAGTTTGAGTTTGTCCTTGAGGAACGAGGTGGTGTTGCGGAAAGTGAAGTTGTAACGGTCGTAACCGTTGTTGGGGGTGATGCCGCGCGAGTTGACCGCACCGGCCGAAGCGTAGGTCTGGCTGCGCTCGCCGCCCGTGGAGAGGGAGACGGTCTCCGTTCCCACGACGCCGGTCTGGAAGTAGTCGTCGGCGGGGTCGAAGCCCTGGTAGTTGAAGCTGTTCAGGCGGGAACCCCACGAGTAGATGCCCGTCGTCGATCCGGCCAGCATGTCGCCCGTCCCGTAGCGGGTCTGGAACATGGGCATGACGAAAGGCGTGAGCACTTCGGTGTTGCTGGTGACGGTCACCGTGGTCTGGCCGGCCTTACCCTTTTTCGTATTGATGAGGATGGCGCCGTTGGCAGCGTCAGAACCGTAGAGGGCCGCAGCGGCGGCGCCCGACAGCACGGTCATCGACTCGATGTCCTCGGGATTGAGGTCGGCGATGGCCTCCGACGAACCCTGCGATTCGAACTCCTTGCCTCCGTCGCCGCGGAAGTTGCACATCGGAATACCGTCGATCACGTAGAGCGCATTGGACGACTGCTCGATCGACTTCGAACCGCGCATGACCACCTTCGAAGCGCCGCCGATACCCGACGAAGAGGTGTTGATATTCAGACCGGCGACCTTGCCGTTGAGCGAGTTGATGAAGTTGGCGTCCTTGACGGCCACGATATCCTCCGAATTGACCTGTTGCGCATTGTAGGACAGCGCCTTCTCCGAACGCTTGATACCCAGGGCGGTCACCACGACGGCGTCCATGCTGACGGCCGACTCTTTCAGGGTGATGTCGAGGGTGGTGCGGCTGCCGACGGGAATTTCTACCGTCTCATAGCCTAAATAGTTGACAACCAAGACAGCCGAAGATGCGGGGGGGGGGAATTTGCAGGGTGTATTCTCCGGCCACTCCGGTGCTCGTGCCGAGTGTGGTGTCCTTGACGATCACCGCGGCACCGATAATCGGCTGACCCTGGGCATCGAGGACCGTACCCGAGACGGTTACGGGCGCATTGTCGGCCGCCTGCTTGGGCGAGAGGACGATGTTCGTGCCGCTGATCTTGTAGGCGATGGAGGTGTTTTCGAGCATCTGGTCCAGCACGGCGGTCAGCGGCAGCTCTTTTGCATGTACGCTGACGGCCTGCTTGAGATCGAGACCTTCGTTATAGACGAAGAGGTAGCTGGTCTGCTGCTCGATCCGGCTCATGACCTGTCCGAGTTGGGCCTTATCCATGTCGAGGGTCACCCGGACACCCTGCGCATACGTCTCCCGCGGAAGCAGGGACAGGCAGGCGGCAAATACGACGGTAAACAGCATTTTGAATTGCTGAATACTTATTTTATTCATAATTTTGTGAATTAAGGATCAATAGTCTTACACTGAGTGGAAATGTAAAGGTCTATGGTCCGCGTGAGCTGCAGGTTTTAGGGGTCTGCAGCTCCTTTTTTCATTCCATAGACGCGTAGCGAGGTCGGCTGTTCTACGGCATAGGCAGGTCGGTTTTTTAGGTTCTACAATAGTTTATCGGTCGATTATCGAATATAAATCTCGTTGGTCTCGCGGTTGATCTCGTAGGTAAAGTCGGCTCCGGTCTGCAGGATGCGCATCGCATGTTCGATGCCGTCCGAAATGCGGAGTTTGCCGCGGCAGCTCAGGCGCGGCAGGTCGTCGCGCAGCACCTTGATGCGGATGCCGTACGACTTCTCGATCCGGGGGATCAACTCTCCGAACGAGGCGTCCTTCAGGCTGATGATGCCCTGCGTCCAGAGGAAGTCGTCGTGGTTGTCGATCTGCTCGAGGTTGAGATGGCCCCCCACCAACGTCACGCACTCGTCGGGACGGAGAATGACCTGCTCGCCGGCCGAGAGGTGGTTGACCACCCGCACGCGGCCGCGCATCAGCGCGGTCGAGAAGCGTCCGGCCTGCTCGTCGGCCTGCACGTTGAACTTCGTGCCGAGCACCTCCACGTCGCAGGCGAAGGTCTCGACGATGAACGGGCGCTTCGCATCGGGCGCAACCTCGAACATCGCCTCGCCCGAAAGCCGCACGCGGCGGCTGTCGCCGGCGAACGCCGTGGGATAGTCCATCGTCGTACCCGCGTTGAGCCAGATGACGGAGCCGTCCTGCAATTTCATGCTGATGCGCTGTCCGTCGGGAACGATGATCGAGGTCAGCTCGCCCGCCAGACGCTTCATCTGCCGGACGCTGAAGTACCACCCGCTGCCGGCCATCAGCAAGATCGCCGCAGCGGCCGCAGCCGTGAAACGCAGCACGCGGCGCAGCGTGAACACCTTCCGGCGGCGGAGCTGCGCCGCCTCGGGCGCATGCAGCACCATCGCGTTGTAAGCCGCGTCGTACCGGTCCATCTCCCGCCGGTGTTCGGGATTGGCTGCCAGCCACGTCAGCACGGCCGATTCCTCTTCCGCCGTGGCTTCGCAACGCATGAATCGAAGCAATGTCTCTCTGTCCATAACACTATAATAACAAACAAGTGCGCCGACCTTACAGGCTTCGGCGCACTTCGGATGCAAATAAATATTTTTAAGATATTGTGTAAATATTTTACTAACTTATTTCTTTGATTCCCAACAGGATGAGCGCCACCGGCAGATAGTCTTTCAACTCGGCGCGCAGCAGGGCCAGCGCACGCTGCATCTCGGAGGTGACGCGGCGGACGGTGATCCCCTGCTCGCGGGCGATCTCGGCGTAGGTCTTGTCGTAGAAACGGTTGGCTTCGAAGACGATGCGCGTGAGTTCGGGCATGGTCGAGAGCGCCTGCCGCACGATCTGCGACACCTCTTCGGCGAAGAGCCGCTCCGGATCGCACGCTTCGAGCGAGGCGATATTGGCCGACACCATCCGGTATTGCCTGCCGTGAAGGTGTTTCTGGATGCGCAGGTGGGTCTGCTGGGCCTGCAGGTAGTTCAGGCAGTTGTTCTTGACCGACGTCAGCAGATAGGCCGGGGCATTCAGATCGTCCGCCAGCCGCTCGCGGTTCTCCCAGAATGCGACGAAACTGTCCGTCACCAGGTCTTCGGCGACCACTGCATCCCGGACGTATCGGCGGGCGATGACCACGAACCGCCGATACCACTGGGTATACAACTGTCCGAATTCAAAACGGTTCGTCTGGGTTTCCGGATTCATTGCTGGTTTGGTCGGGTGAACAAAATTAGGATAAACTTTTTTGATTCACAAATCGTAAGGTCTCTTTTGCAGGAGCTTCTGCCGATTTTTTCGCACCTTTCCGGGTCGGCAGTCCGTACCACTGCGCGCAAGCCTGATCGCCGTACCGTCCCCGCAGCGCAGCGCACGGCAAAAAACACGAGTTGCGCCGTGTGCACGCAGCCCCGGTCCTATCCGCGAAACCGTGCGTCTTGCCCGACTGCCCTACCCTTTCGATGGGTCGGGGTTTGCGCATTGGCCGGCTCCCCGCTGTTCAGCCGCAGTTCGCAACGACACCGCCCTACCCTTTCTGCCGATCAGGTTCGTGACAACTATCGACTATCCTTTCGCTTTGAGTCCGGCCGGATTCTGCGGCAATTATCCACCCCCACCTATAATAAAAAGCAGGGCTGAAAGTATTCAGCCCTGCTTTTCCTGTATAATGCTTCGGATTATTCGCCCAGCGCGAAGCGCTTGTAGGCGATCACCGTAGCCTCTTTGTCGGCCTTGTGGATGAAGTCGGCGATCGACTCCTTCTCGCCTACCACGCACTGGTTGAGCAGCGTGTTCTCCTCGAAGAACTTGCGCATCTTGCCCTCGGCGATCTTCTCCAGAATGGCTTCGGGTTTGTTGGCGTTCTTCGGGTCCTGCTTCATGGCCTCGACGGCGATCTTGCGCTCGTGCTCCACCACGTCGGCGGGGCAGTCGGCCTCCGAGATCGAAACGGGAGCCATCGCCGTAGCCTGCATGGCGACGGTGTGGGCCACCTCGGCGGGAACCTCCTTGTTGAAGCCCAGGATCGTGCCCAGCTTCTTATTGAAGTGTACATAGGCGGCGCAGTAGGGAGCCTCGATGCGGGCGTAGAACGCCAGCTCGATCTTCTCGCCCGTCTGGCCCGATTTCTCGGTCACCAGCTCCTCGACCGTACGGCCTTCGGCGTTCTTGGCGGCCAGCAGGGCGTCGCGGTCGGCGGCGTCGGCGGCGACGGCAACCTCCAGCATGGCGTTGGCCGAAGCGGAGTACTCGGCGTTCTGAGCCACGAAGTCGGTCTCGCAGGCCAGGCAGAGCATGTAGGCCTTTTGGCCGACGATCTTCGTCACGACCACGCCCTCGGTAGCGGTGCGGTCGGCACGCTTGGCCACGACCAGCTTGCCCTTTTCGCGGATAATGTCCTGAGCGCGGTCGTAATCGCCGTTCGCCTCTTCGAGGGCCTTCTTACAGTCCATCATCCCGGCGCCGGTCATCTTACGGAGCTTCATTACATCAGCTGCTTTGATTTCCATATCTTTTGCTTTTTTATTCGTGATTAACTTCTTCGGTGCAATTACTCTGCCTTGACTTCGGCAGCAGGCTCAGCAGCGGGTTCAGCCGTCTCGGCGACCGCCACGACCTCGACCTCAGCCACCGCTGCAGGCTCCTCGAAGGGAGTCTCCACCGCGGCCACCACCTCCCTGACGGCCTCTTCCTCGGCATCGACC
Organism: Alistipes sp.; assembly: GCF_048465635.1. Classification (GTDB taxonomy): domain Bacteria; phylum Bacteroidota; class Bacteroidia; order Bacteroidales; family Rikenellaceae; genus Alistipes. The sequence goes on along the minus strand of NZ_DBFWLF010000017.1, from coordinate 187,752 downwards.
GTAGCCCTCACGGCTTTCTTGATGCGGGGTTTGCCCTCCTTGCGGGGAGCGGCGTCGGCCGAAGCCTCGGCCTCCTGGGCCTCTTTCTCCTTCTCGAGCTTGCGCTCCTCCGTGCCCTCGGCGATTGCGGCGCACATGGCTTCGATGACCACGGCGATCGACTTGGAAGCATCGTCATTTGCCGGTATAACGTAATCAATGTCGGTCGGATCACAACAAGTGTCTACCATGGCAAATACGGGGATGCTCAGTCGCTTGGCCTCACGGACGGCGTTGGACTCCTTCTGTACGTCGACGACGAACAGGGCGGCCGGAAGGCGCGTAAGGTCGGCGATCGAACCGAGGTTCTTCTCGAGCTTGGCGCGCTGACGCGCGATCTGGAGCTTCTCGCGCTTGGAGAAGTTATCGAACGTGCCGTCGGTGGTCATCTTGTCGATGGTGGCCATTTTCTTGACGGCTTTGCGTATCGTGGGGAAGTTTGTCAGCATACCGCCGGCCCAACGCTCGGTGACGTAAGGCATTCCGACGGCTGCCACCTTTTCGGCAACGATCTCTTTGGCTTGTTTCTTGGTGGCGACGAACAGCACGCGGCGACCGCTCTTGGCGATCTGCTTGATGGCTGCGGCGGCCTCATCGATCTTGAGCACGGTCTTGTGCAGGTCGATGATGTGGATGCCGTTCTTCTCCATGAAGATGTAAGGAGCCATTTTGGGGTTCCACTTGCGCTTCAGGTGACCGAAGTGCGCGCCGGCTTCCAGTAATGTATTAAAATCAGTACGTGACATTTTGATGCGTGTTTGTAATTTTAATTCTCTTTTCATCAACGCTCCGGGTAGCGGGTCTCCCGATCCCGGGACGTTTTCCGCGGCGTGGCAAACGCAAGGTAATACCGATTATATTATATAGGTAGTCCCCACGTTTTGGCGACCGACGCCGTGCATTGCCGAAAATTCGGTCGTTCGCGGCGGATTAACGCTTGCTGAACTGGAACTTGCGACGTGCTCCGGGCTGACCGGGCTTCTTACGCTCAACCTCGCGGGGATCGCGCGTGAGGAATCCGGCCTTCTTGAGGGTCGGACGCATCTCGGCGTCAATCTCGCACAGGGCACGTGCGATGCCCAGACGAGCTGCCGAAGCCTGTCCCGTGATACCACCGCCATCGAGGTTGATGACGATGTCGTAATTCTCCACCGTGTTGGTGGCCAGCAGCGGCTGCTTGACCTGGTACTGGAGAATCTCGAGCGGGAAGTAAACCTCGAGCGCTTTGCGGTTGATTGTAATCTGCCCCTTGCCCGGCTTCACGTATACGCGAGCCACAGCGGCCTTGCGACGACCTACGGTGTTTACAACTTCCATAACTCTTACTTAATCTCGTTTAACTTAATCGTCCTGGGGTTCTGGGCGGCGTGCGGATGCTCGGCGCCGGCGTACACCTTCAGGTTCATCAGAAGACGCTCGCCCAGACGGGTCTTGGGCAGCATGCCCTTGACGGCCTTCTCGACGATGAACGTCGGTTTCTTTACCAGGTACTCCGCCGGCGTGGTGAAGCGCTGGCCGCCGGGGTAACCCGTGTGACGCGTGTAGACCTTGTCGGTCATCTTGTTGCCCGTGAGCTTCACCTTGTCCGCGTTGATGACCACGACGTAGTCGCCGCAATCCGCGTGGGGGGTGTAGCAGGGCTTGTTCTTGCCTCGGAGGATCTTCGCGACCTGCGATGCAAGACGTCCCAATACCTCGCCGTTGGCGTCGATCACCACCCACTCCTTGGTGACGGTCGCAGCACTCGCCGAGATAGTCTTGTAGCTTAATGAATCCACTGTTTTTACGTTTAATTTAACTTGTTGTAATCCTTTTCCCGCATATTACGGGTGCGCAAAGGTACGAAAAGTTTTCGAGAACACAAGGCAAAGCCGGAAAATTTCACCCCTCGCGGCTAAAAATCAACGTCCTTGCGCGTTCGGGAACATGCCCAGCCGCCGGGGGATTCGAAACGCCCCCGACACTTGCGACCGAAGGCAGCCAGCAGGACCGATCGGACCGAAACCGCCGGCCGCGCAAACAGGCACAAAAAACCGGACCCGGCAGACAAACGCCTGCCGGGTCCGAACAAATGGCTTGAAAAGCTCCGCTATCCGAGGAACGAGAGCAGAATACCCGCAGCGACGGCCGAGCCGACCACGCCGGCCACGTTGGGGCCCATGGCGTGCATCAGCAGGTAGTTCGACGGATCGGCCTTGACGCCCTCGGTCTGCGACACGCGGGCGGCCATCGGCACGGCGGAAACGCCTGCCGAACCGATCAGCGGATTGATCTTGTTCCCCTCCTTGAGGAAGAGGTTCATCAGCTTGGCCAGCAGCACGCCGCCCGCGGTTCCCAGGCAGAACGCCAGCACGCCCAGCACGAGGATTCCCAGCGTGCGGACATTGAGGAACGCTTCGGCGGTCGCCGTAGCGCCGACGGTGAGGCCCAGGAAGATCACCACGATGTTCATCAGCTCGTTCTGCACGGTCTTCGACAGGCGGTCGACCACCCCGGACTCCTTCATCAGGTTGCCCAGCATCAGGCAGCCGATCAGCGGCGTGGCGCTCGGCAGCAGCAGCGAGATGATAACCGTGATGATGATCGGGAAGAGGATCCGTTCGGTCTTGGACACCGTGCGCAGCGTCCGCATCTTGATGGCGCGCTCCTTGCGGGTGGTCAGCCCCCGCATGATGGGCGGCTGAATCATCGGCACGAGAGCCATGTAGGAGTAGGCCGCCACGGCGATCGGGCCGAGCAGTTCGGGAGCGAGGAACGAGGTGAGGTAGATGGCCGTCGGGCCGTCCGCACCGCCGATGATGCCGATCGAACCGGCCTGCGCGGGCGAGAAGCCCAGCGCATAGGCCCCCAGGAACGTAGCGAAGATGCCGATCTGGGCGGCAGCGCCCAGCAGGAAGCTCTTAGGGTTGGCGATCAGCGGGCCGAAGTCGGTCATCGCACCCACGCCCACGAAGATCAGACACGGATAGATGCCCAGCTTGACACCCAGGTAGAGGTAGTCCAGAAGGCCGGCCTGGCCCACGAAAATATCCCAGTGGACGTGTCCGCCCGCGAAGAGTTCCGTATGGTAGAGGTTGGCTCCGGGCAGGTTCGTCAGCAGCATGCCGAACGCGATGGTGAACAGCAGCAGCGGTTCGAACTTATGCCGGATGGCCAGATAGAGCAGGAAGAAAGCCACGCAGATCATCGCCACGCTCCCCCAGCCCATCGCGGAGAAGAACCCCGCGACACCGGTGGAGTCGACGAATTTGAGCAGGCTTTCGCCCACGAAGTCCGTAGAGGAGGTCAGCAGCGTACCCATAAACTATCCGATCACCACAAGTTTATCGCCCTCCATTACCGTAGCGCCCTGCTGGACGAGAATCTCCTTGACGACACCGGCGCGGTCGGCGTCGATGTTGTTCTCCATCTTCATGGCTTCGAGCACCACGAGCGTCTGACCCGCGGCGATCTTGTCGCCCACGGCGACCTTGATGCTGAGCACCGTGCCCGGCAGCGGACACTTCACCGCATAGCCCGACGCGGGCGCGGAAGCGGCCACGCGGGGTGACGGGACCGCCGTCACAGGGGTGATCTGGGCGCTGTCGGCCTCGGGGGGAGCGGGCGCTACCTGCGGTTTGGTGGACACCGAGCCTTTGGCTCCGGCGATCTCCACCTCGTAGGGTGTGCCGTTGACGATCACGTGCGCGATGGTCGAGGTCTCGTTCACCTTGTCGATCTGCACGTCGTAATTCTGTCCGTTGATTTTCAGTGAGTAATCTTTCATGTTTCTTGCTTGCTTATTTTCTGTCGGGCAACTGGGTTAAGCCGTGGATCTTGGAGTTCCAGGGCGAGTAGGCGCGTTTGATGCTCATGATGGTCAGCACCTCCGACTCGCGGTCGTGCAGCTCGCTCTGATAGAGCTGCAGGGCCGTAGCGATGGCGGCGATCTCCTCTTCGTGCAGCTGTCCCTGCACCACAGCGCTGGCCGCAGCGTCGGAGGGGCTGCGGCGCGCGAACACGAAACCGAAGAGCTTCATGACCCACACCAGCAGCAGCAGCATGATGAACACCAAGCAGATGCTGATCAGCGCCACCCACAGCATCTCCGACCAGTCCCAATCCATAACCGATAAGAATCTCATAGTCTAATAGTCTGTTAGAGGGGAATGTTCGAATGCTTCTTGGCCGGATTCTGCAAGCGCTTGGTCGAGAGCGACTGCAACGCGCGGATGATGCGGAAGCGCGTGTTGCGCGGCTCGATCACATCGTCGATATAGCCGTAGCGGGCGGCGTTGTAGGGGTTGGAGAACTTGTCGTTGTACTCCTTCTCCTTCTCGGCGATGAACGCGGCGCGCTCGGCCGGGTCGGTCAGCTCCTTCAGCTCCTTGCCGTAGAGCACCTCGACGGCGCCGCTCGCGCCCATCACAGCGATCTCGGCCGTCGGCCATGCGTAGTTGATGTCGCCGCGGATGTGCTTCGACGACATGACGATGTAGGCGCCGCCGTAGGCTTTGCGCAGCGTGACGGTGATCTTGGGAACCGTAGCCTCGCAGTAGGCGAAGAGCAGCTTGGCTCCGTGGGTGATCACGCCGCCGTACTCCTGCGTCGTGCCCGGCAGGAAGCCCGGAACGTCGACCAGCGTCACCAGCGGAATGTTGAACGCGTCGCAGAAGCGCACGAAGCGGGCGGCCTTGCGGCTGGCATTGATGTCCAGCACGCCGGCCATGAACTTGGGCTGGTTGGCGATGATGCCGACCGACTGGCCGTTGAAGCGGGCGAAGCAGGTGATGATGTTCTTGGCGTAGCCGGCGGCCGACTCCAGGAACTCGCCGTCGTCGACGATGGCCTTGATAACCTCGGCCATGTCGTAGGGTTTGTTGGCGCTGTCGGGGATGATCTCGTTGAGCGAATCCTCCAGACGGGTGATCTTGTCGGTGCAGACCGCCAGCGGAGCGTCCTCCATGTTGTTCTGCGGCATGTACGAAAGCAGCTTGCGGATGAGCGTGATGCCCTCCTCCTCGGTGTCGACGGCGAACTGAGCCACGCCCGAACGGGTGGTGTGCATCACCGCACCGCCCAGCTGCTCCTGCGTCACGTCCTCGCCCGTCACGGTCTTGACGACCTTCGGGCCGGTGAGGAACATGTTCGAGGTCTCCTTCTTCATGATGATGAAGTCGGTCAGCGCGGGCGAATAGACCGCACCGCCGGCGCAGGGGCCGAAGATGGCCGAAATCTGCGGAATGACGCCCGACGACATGACGTTGCGCTGGAAGATGTTGGCGTAGCCGGCCAGCGCGTTGACGCCCTCCTGGATACGTGCGCCGCCCGAATCGTTCATGCCGATGCAGGGCGCGCCGTTACGCAGGGCCATGTCCATGACCTTGCAGATCTTGTCGGACATCGAGAGCGAGAGCGAACCCGCCGTGACGGTGAAGTCCTGGGCGAACACGTAGACCAGACGGCCTCCGATCGTACCGTAACCGGTCACCACGCCATCGCCGAAGGTGTGCTTCCGCTCCATGCCGAAGTCGTAGCAGCGGTGCGTTACGAACATGTCGAACTCCTCGAAGCTGCCTTCGTCCAGCAGCATCTGGATGCGCTCGCGGGCCGTGTACTTGCCCTTCTCGTGTTGTTTGTCGATCGCCTTCTGGCCTCCGCCCAAACGCGCGGTCTCGCGGTTGTCGATCAGCTGGCTGATCTTTTCCTGTATTTGGCTCATAGTGAATGAATGGAATTTTATCGTTTTACCTTTCCGGAAGGCCGCCGCTTTCGGTATTGCTTACAAGTCCGCCACGCCCACGAATCCCCGCCTCGGCGGGAACTTTCCGGCGGGATGCGAAAAAACGGCTCCGGAAACAGGCGAACTATTTATTCTTGTTCTCGCAAAGTTCCGTCAGGATGCCCTGGGTCGACTTGGGATGCAGGAAAGCGATGGTCATGCCCTCGGCTCCCTTGCGCGGGGTCTTGTCGATCAGGCGGATGCCCTTGGCCTCGGCGTCGGCCAGCTGCTCCTCGATGTTCTCGCAGGCGAGCGCCATGTGGTGAATGCCCACGCCGCGGTTCTCGATGTATTTGGCGATGGTCGACTCCTCGGAGGTGGGCTCCAGCAGCTCGATCTTGGTCTGACCCAGCATGAAGAACGCCGTGCGGACCTTCTGGTCGGGGACCTCCTCGATGGCGTAGCACTTCAGGCCCAATACGTTCTCCCAATAGGGAATCGCCTCGTCGAGGCTCTTGACAGCAACACCTAAGTGCTCGATATGAGAAACTTTCATAGCAAAAATAAATTTAAGTTAGTTGAATATTCCCGTATTTTGCGTGCATTGTTATTTTGCGAACACAAAGATAGCTATTTCCTTTTGAAATACGCAATTAAAAAATAAAATAAATGAACGGACCCGATCGGGACAGAAGATCAGAAGTCGGATCGCCTATTTGAGCACGGGAAGCCGCAGGCCGAAGCGGACGGCGACGATGCGTGCGGCGATGACGCTCGCGGCGGTGACCACCTGCAGCCCGCCGCCCACAAGGCCCGCCCACTGGCAGAGGCCGAAGACCACGCCGCCGAAGACGCAGGCCAGCGCGTAGATCTCCTTGCGGAAGATCAGCGGGACCTCGTTGATAAGGATGTCGCGCAGCACGCCGCCCGCCGCACCGGTGATCGTGCCCATGATGACGGCTACCCAGAGCGGGAATCCGGCCGACAGGGTCTTTTCGATGCCGACGACCGTGAAGAGGCCCAGACCGATGGCGTCAAAGATGAAGAACGTGTTGTTCAGCCGGATCAGGTAGCGCCCGAAGCCGACGACCAGCAGCAGCGCGGCGGCCGTGACGACCAGGTAGGAGGCGTCGAGCATCCAGAACGGGGTGACGGAGAGCATCAGATCGCGCAGCGTACCGCCGCCGATGGCCGTGGTGAAGCCCACGACATAGGCCCCGAACCAGTCGAAGCGCTTGGCCGAGGCGAGTCGGATACCGCTGATGGCAAAGGCCAGCGTACCCAGAATTTCGATAAAGGTAAAGACAGTCACTCTATTCTATTCGATTGAATCTTTCGTGGGGGTTGCTTACCGCAGTTCCCGCAACTGCTCCGCCAGCAGGGGCATCCCCTCGGCGGCCCGGCGGCGGATATGGGTCAGCGGATTGCGGATGCCCGAAGTGTCGGGCATGCCTGGGTCCACCACGAAGATCGGAACGTCCGCACGCACGTAACGCACTAGCGAAGCCGCCGGATAGACCGCCAGCGACGTTCCGACGACCACCATCACGTCTGCCCGGGCAGCGATGGCCGCGGCGCGTTCGAACTGCGGGACCGCCTCGCCGAAGAAGACGATGTGCGGACGCAGCGGCGCGCCGTCCGGAGCCGTGGCGTCGAGCGGCTGCTCCCACCCCTCGATCGGGACGATCAGCTCCTCGTCGCGCATGGAGCGCAACTTGGTCAGCTCTCCGTGCAGGTGGGTCACGCGGGTCGAGCCGGCGCGCTCGTGGAGGTTGTCGACGTTCTGCGTGAGGACCTCGACGGCGAAATCGCGCTCCAGCGCGGCGATCGCCTCGTGCCCCGGATTGGGCCGTGCAAGGAGCATTTCGCGGCGGCGTTCGTTATAGAAGCGGATCACTTTGGCCCGGTCGCGCGCAAGCGCCTCGGGGGTGCAGACCTCTTCGATGCGGTGGTTGGCCCAAAGTCCATCCGCGTCGCGGAACGTGGCCAGACCGCTGTCGGCGCTCATTCCCGCGCCCGTGAATACGACCAGTTTTTTCATACTTTCCCGTTTACACGCTGCAAAGATATATTTTAGGTCGGGATTTCGCAATAATCGCGCTCCTTTAGCAGCCTGCCGGAGATGCGCTTGCGGAAAGTTTTCGGGCGGCAGCCTGCGGAGTGCACGCGACAAGCGGGCCTCCGCTGGGCGAGGCTGCGGCCGTCGGCTCTTTGAGCCGAATTTAACAAATGTCGCGTAGCGCCGCCAAAAATCCGACTTGATGCCGCAGGCGTTAAACGCAGGGCGGACTAAAAGCGCGAGCGGAGGGGACGGTTTGCTTGCAAACCCGCGAATAGTCGCCCGGAGCCAGCGTTAGGCCGCCCGGAGTAGCCGAGGCATCCGTCGGAGAGTTTTTGGTACTTTTTGCGGCCAAAAAGTACAAGAGACTGCAACGTTATGCAATTGTGATGGGAGGGCGCAGCCTGCGGAGGACTGCATCAGCGGGCCTCCGCGGGGCGAGGCTGCGGCCCGCCGGCTCTTCGAACCGAATCTCTTGCCCTTTCTTTAAAGAAAGGGCGAAAGAACCGCGCACGCAGAAAACGGCGGGCGGTCGTCCTCCTTCTCGCTGAACGGGCACGAAAGCTAAAGCATATCGAACAACCGTTCCGGGCGCTCGGCGTCCGACGACCGCAAGTCCCGCCGTTTCCAGAAGTGCGCGTGCAGGTGCGGCGCAGAATAATTAAAGAAAGTGATAGTTTTCGGGCGCTGCCTGCGGCCCGCCGGTTCTCCGAACCGAATTACGAAAGACAAGTGCTTTATAAGCATAACCTATAAGGAGCGTATTTCTCTTTCGGGCGCAGCCTGCGGAGTGCACGCGACAAGCGGGCCTCCGCGCCCGGAGGCTACGGCCCGCCGGCTTAACAGCCGAAAACAGGACAACCCGCGCGGGTCCGTAAGATCGAAACACGAAAGGCTTAACTTCATACCTGAGGTTCTTCGCCCCTCCCGAGGGAGGGGTCGGGGGTGGGGTCAGACTTGTATACGCGGCGGCACGCCGCGAGGCTCGGCGATCGAAAGCGTGTTACGTTGGTGCGACCAACGGTCATCCGGTGCAACTATCTTCCCGGGCCTCCGCGCCCGGAGGCTGCTGCACGCCGCCCTACCAGTCGGAAACCGGACAAAACCAATCAGCCTCCCGCTTACGACTCGCCCCCGGTGCAGCGCGCAGACGCCCCTGCTCCGGCACGGTTCATGCAACGATGCGGCCAGTAAAACCAAATTCATTGCATCATGGAGCAGCAAAAACACACCACCGAAGACACATTGACCGACATCTACGGATCGAAGGAGATGCGGTCGCCGGCCCCGACGGAGTGCATTCCCGAAGGGAAGACCTCGCCCGAGATCGCGTATCAGTTAGTCAAGGATGAAACCTATCCCCAGACCCAGCCGCGGCTGAACCTGGCCACGTTCGTCACCACCTACATGGACGAATACGCCACACGGCTGATGAACGAAGCGATCAACGTCAATTATATCGACGAAACGGAATACCCGCGTGTGGCCGTCATGTGCGGCCGCTGCATCAACATCATCGCCAACCTCTGGAACTCGCCCGAGCAGGCCGAGTGGAAGACCGGTGCGCTGGGCATCGGTTCGTCGGAGGCGTGCATGTTGGGCGGCGTGGCCGCATGGCTGCGGTGGCGTCACCGCCGCAAGGCCGCGGGCAAACCCTTCGACAAGCCCAACCTGGTGATGAGCGCCGGGTTCCAGGTCGTCTGGGAGAAGTTCTGCCAGCTGTGGCAGATCGAGATGCGCACCGTGCCTTTAACGCTGGAGCACATCACGCTCGACCCGCAGCAGGCGCTCGACATGTGCGACGAGAACACCATCTGCATCGTGCCCATCGCGGGCGTGACATGGACGGGTCTCGACGATGACATCGAGGGGCTGGACAAGGCGCTGGACGCCTACAATGAGAAGACGGGTTACGAGATTCCGATCCACGTTGACGCAGCGTCGGGCGGCTTTATCCTGCCGTTCCTGCGCCCCGAGAAGAAGTGGGACTTCCGCCTCAAGTGGGTGCTTTCGATCAATACGTCGGGCCACAAGTACGGGCTGGTCTACCCCGGTCTGGGCTGGGTCGTCTGGAAAGACAAGAAATACCTGCCCGAGGAGATGTCCTTCTCGGTCAACTACCTGGGAGCCAACATCACGCAGGTCGGCCTGAACTTCTCGCGTCCGGCTGCGCAGATTCTGGGCCAGTACTACAACTTCATCCGGCTGGGATTCGAGGGTTACAAGGAGATTCAGCAAAATTCGATGGACATCGCCCAGTACTGCCACGACCAGATCGGTGAGATGAAGTGCTTCAAAAACTATTCGGAAGAGGTGGTCAACCCGCTGTTCATCTGGATGATGGACCCCGAGTATCAGAAGCAGGCCAAGTGGACGCTCTTCGACCTGCAGGCCACCCTGCAGCAGAGCGGCTGGATGGTTCCCGCCTACACCATGCCCAAGGACATCGAGGATATGGTCGTGATGCGCATCGTGGTGCGTCAGGGCATGTCGCGCGACATGGCCGACATGCTGATGGACGACATCCGCAACGCCGTGGCCGAGTTCGAAAAGCTCGAATACCCCACCCCGTCGCGCATCAAGCTGGAGAACAACATCCGGCAGAAGGGCAAGGTCTTCACGCACTAAGCCTCTCCGCGCTTCCGTACCGCTCCTCCGAGGGCGATCCGTCTCGCGGCCGGTAATGGCGGAACCGACGGTTCAGGGACCTTCCCCGCGACACCCGTCCGAAGCAGGACGGTACGGTATTCATGACGATTGCACCCGCAAAACGGGTGCAATCGTTTTTTAAGTTCGAAGCCACGCAACACCGGCGTCGTGCTATAAGCAGGCAGGCGACGGACCGATCCGGCCAAACCCCTTTCGACGGTCCCCTTTTGGGACGCAGGCCGCTTTAGTTTGCGGCGCGATCCCGATCCGGAGAGGCGTTAGCGGATCTTCCGGCTGGCCGCGTCGTCGAAGTAGATGTCCAGCAGCTCCTTGGCGGCCACGAACGAGGAGATGCGGTCCTCCAGCACGCGCCGTTCGTAATCGCCGACGCGCGCCTCGATCGCCGGATCGCGGTAGAACGAGTTGCGCAGCGCCTCGTCGATCGACTCGTACATCCAGTATTTGTTCTGCCGGTTGCGGTTGTGACGGAAGTAGCCGTTGGCCTTGATATGGTCGAGGTACTCCTCCACCCCTTTCCAAACCTCCTCCAACCCGGTCTTGGTCACGGCCGACGAGGTGTAGACCTTCGGCCGCCAGCCCGATTCGGGCATGGGAAAGAGCCGCAGCGCCCCCTGAAACTGGGTGCGCGCCAGCTCGGCCTTGTGAATGTTCTCGCCGTCGGCCTTGGTGATGACCATCAGGTCGGCCATCTCCATGATGCCGCGCTTGATGCCCTGCAACTCGTCGCCCGCCCCCGAAATCTGCAGGAGCATGAAGAGGTCCACCATCGAGTGCACGGCGGTCTCGGACTGCCCGACCCCGACCGTTTCGATGAAGATCACGTCGAAGCCCGCGGCCTCGCACAGCACCACCGTTTCGCGCGTCTTGCGGGCCACGCCGCCCAGCGAACCCGCCGAGGGCGAGGGGCGGATGAAGACGTCGGGATTGGTCGAAATGCTCTCCATGCGCGTCTTGTCGCCCAGAATCGAACCGCCGCTGCGCTCCGACGAGGGGTCGATGGCCAGCACCGCCAGCTTGTGACGCAGCGAGGTGACCATGTTGCCGACGGCCTCGATGAAGGTCGACTTGCCCGCTCCCGGCACGCCCGTAATGCCGATGCGCACCGAATTGCCGGCGTGCGGCAGGCACGCCTCGATGATCTGCTGAGCCTGGGCGTAGTGGTCGGGATTGTTCGACTCGACGAGCGTGATGGCCTGCGAAAGGACGGTGATATTGCCCGCCAGAATACCGGCGACGTACTCATCGGTGGTGAGGGCCCGTTTCTTGCGGCGTGTGAAGTAAGGGTTTACGATCGGCTGGTCCTCAACGCCTTGCGTAACGTTCAGCGCCGTATCGTGGTGCGTGTCGGCATACTCTTTTTCGTAATGCTCGATGCGGGTGTGGGACATAGTGTTTATTTACTTTGTTCGATCACTTGTTCGGTCAGTTGCAGCGAGTTGCCCATCCACAGCGCACGGTTGCGCGCGTCGGTCAGCACGCCGAACGGCACGTAGCTCACCCCGTACGCCGCGAAGATTTTGCCCTCGGGATCTAGCGCCGCGCCGATCTGCGGCGAGAGGTAGGGAACCAGCACCGGTGCGATCTGCTCCTCTTTTTCGCGGGCGACCACGACCACGCGCAGTTTGGTTCCTAATTTGCTCGTCAACTCCTTCAACCGTTCCAGCGAGGTCCGGCACGCCGGATTGGAGGCGACGAAAAATTCGACGTAGGTCATCTCGGCCCCGGCGGGCTGCCGGCCTCCGAGCCAAGCGGAGGGCCGCACTTCGGGCGCACGCTCGCCCAGCGCGATATTCTGAGCCGCGCCGGCCGCCGGAGCGAGCAGCGCGAAGAGCATGAGCCAGAGGATTCTCTTCATGACGGAGGGGACTTTAGTTTCAGCGAAGTTAACACTTTTTTGCCACATAGACGAAATTTTTTAAATACTGTTATGAAAATCGGACTCGACACACCCGCGGCCTCGCCCGCGGGAACCTACTCCCAACACCTTGCCAAAATTCTGAAGCGGCACGCGCCGGAGCACGAATATATCGTTGAAGACAAATCCTATAAGACGGTCGACATCTACCACGGCTTCCGGTCGGTTCCCTTCTCCGTGCGGCGGCGCAACGTGCCGTCGGTGATGACGGTCGCCAACCTCAACCTCCTGCGCTATCCCCACCTCTTCCCGCTCCCGCAGCGCCCCTTCGTCCTGTGGTACTACCGCCGCACGCTGCGCACCGCCTCGCGCGTGATCACGGTCAACACCCCGGCGCGCGACTACCTGGCCGAGGAGCTATCCATCGACCGCCGGAAGATCGAGGTGGTGATGCCGCTGGCGGCGCTCGCTCCGCAGCCGGACCCGCCTAAAGCGAAACTTGAGGCAGTAAGACATAAATATGCGCTGCCCGAGCACTTTATCCTGATGCTGGGAACCGTCGAAGAGCGCCACAACCACCATGCGGTCTTCGAAGCGGTGCTCGCCGCCGAACTCCCGGTCGGAATCGTCGTCTGCGGACGCCGCACGGCCTACTCCGACCGACTGCTGGCGCTGGCGCGCAGCCGGCATATCGCAACGCGGGTCGACTTCCTCTACGAACCCGCCCGGGAGGACCTTCCGGCCCTCTTCCGGCTGGCCCGGGCATTCGTTTACGTACCCGACGCTCAGGTCGAGGCGTCGATCATCCCAGTGGTCGAGGCGCTGCGCTGCGAACTGCCGATGGTGCTGAGCAACACCCCGACCAACCGCGAGGCCGCGGGCGATGCGGCGCTCTACGTGCGTCCCCACTCGGTCGGCGAGCTGGCTGCCGCCCTCGAACATACGCTTTTCGACGAGGATTACCGCAGCACGATGCGCGCCCGCTGCCGCCGCCGCGCGGAGCTATTCTCCGAGTTCGCCGTGGCCCGGCGGCTGATGGATATCTATTCGTCGCTCTGATTCGGGCGGCAGGAACCTCCCGCGGCGGCCCTGTCTAATCACGTTCCGCAGCGGCAGGGGAACCTCCCGCATCATACGATCCCGCGGCTCCCTCAGCGCCGGAAAGCACCAAAATCCCCGACGCGGTTTTTCGATCCGCAGGCTGTCACTCGCGGCCTGCGGCCGCGTATTCAAATCTGACCCACCCCTAAATCCCCTCCTCGGAGGGGACTTCGGTCGCGCTGTCAGGCAATACCGGGAATTGCAGCGGAGGGGAGAGCCGTTCCCTGACCCTGCATCCACCCTTTCCCCTTTCGAACAACATCTCGGCGGACGGAGGCTTGGCGGCCCGCGAAATTTTCGCTAACTTGCGGCCCGCAAACCCAAACGCAATGGCTCACGCATTCACCCTCTTTCTGATCGTCATGGCCGCTTTGGCCGCCGTGGTCTTCGTCGCGCTGCACTTCTTCGAGGCGGGTTACGGCTACCTGTTCGACCGCCGCTACGGACCGCCCGTGCCCAACCGCATCGGCTGGGTGGTGATGGAGGCCCCAGTCTTCCTCTTCATGTGCGTCCTTTGGGCTTCGTCCGAGCGAATGTGGCAGGCCGGGCCGCTGGCGCTCTTTCTGCTCTTTCAGGCGCACTACCTCCAGCGGGCGTTCATCTTCCCGCTGCTGATCCGCGGGCAGTCGAAGATGCCGCTGGGCATCGTCGTGATGGGCATGATCTTCAACACGCTGAACGCGCTGATGCAGGGCGGCTGGATCTTCTACGTCTCCCCCGCCGACTACTACGCCGACTGGTTCTCGCAACCCTATATCTACCTCGGCGGCGCGCTCTTTCTGACGGGCATGGCCGTCAACCTCCACGCCGACCACATCATCCGCAACCTCCGCCGGCCGGGCGACACGCGCCACTACATCCCCCGCGGCGGCATGTTCCGCTACGTCTCGTCGGCCAACTACTTCGGCGAACTGCTGGAGTGGACGGGCTTCGCCATCGCTTCGTGGTCGTGGGCCGGGGCGGTATTCGCGTGGTGGACCTTCGCCAACCTCGCCCCCCGGGCCGCCTCGCTGCGCCGCCGCTACGAACGGGAGTTCGGCGAGGAGTTCACGCGCCTCCACCGCAAACGGATCATCCCCTTTATTTATTGAAATGAACGGAATTTTTAATTCTTAATTTTTAATTTTGAATTCTAAACTCTTCACCCCCTACCAGCTCGGTCCCGTCACGCTGCGCAACCGCACGGTGCGTTCGGCGGCCTTCGAGTCGATGGGCCGCGACTTCGGCCCTTCGGAAGAGCTGAAAAACTACCACGTCGCGGTGGCCCGCGGCGGCGTGGGCATGACCACGGTGGCCTATGCCGCGGTCAGCCGCAGCGGTCTTTCGTTCCGCAAACAGCTGTGGCTGCGTCCCCAGATCGTCCCGGGCCTGCGCGAGCTGACCGACGCCGTACACCGCGAGGGCGCGGCGTGCGGCATCCAGATCGGCCACTGCGGCAACATGACCCATCTGACGACCGCCGGGCAGATCCCCGTCGGCGCCTCGACGGGCTTCAACCTCTACGCCTACACCCCCGTGCGGGGCATGCGCCGCGACGAAATCGTCCAAACGGCCAAGGACTTCGGCCGCGCCGTGACGACAGCCCGCGAGGCGGGGTTCGACTCGGTGGAGGTGCACGCCGGACACGGCTACCTCATCTCGCAGTTCCTCTCGCCCTATACCAACCACCGCCGCGACGAGTTCGGCGGCTCGCTCGAAAACCGCATGCGCTTCCTGCGCATGTGCATGGACTCGGTGATGGAGGCGGCGGCGCGCAGCCGGGTGGCCGTGCTGGTCAAACACAACATGTACGACGGCTTCCCGGGCGGCATCGAGATTCCCGAGAGCATCGAGATCGCCCGGGTCATCGAGTCCTACGGCGTCGACGGCATCGTCCTCTCGGGCGGCTTCGTGTCGAAGGCCCCGATGGCCGTCATGCGGGGGCTGATCCCCATTTACACGATGAGCTACTACTCCCCCTGGTGGCTCAGGCTGTTCATCCGCTACTGCGGTCCCTACATGATCCGCCAGTTCCCCTTCGAGGAGTGCTATTTTCTGGAGGACGCCCGAAAGTTCCGCGCCGCCTTGAAGGGACCGCTGGTCTACGTGGGCGGGCTGGTCAGCCGCCAAGGCATCGACCGGGCGCTGGACGCGGGGTTCGACCTGGTGCAGATGGCCCGCGCGCTGGTCAACGACACGGCCTTCGTCGAGAAGCTCCGCACGGGAGACGAGGCGACGCGCAGCGGCTGCGACCACCGCAACTACTGCATCGCACGCATGTACTCCGTGGACATGAAGTGCTGCAAACAGTGCGACAACCTGCCGCGCAAAATCCGCGAGGAGCTCGACCGGCTGCCATGAAACGGGGTGCTGTGACATACGGCAGCGCCTGGGCGCTGGTTACGGGCGCGGGGTCGGGCATCGGCCGCTGCTACGCCCTGCGGCTGGCGGCGCTGGGCTACCGGCTGCTGATCGCGGGCGACCGGCGCGAACCGCTCGAAGCCGTCGGGCGCGAGATCGAGGCGCTGGGCGGGGCCGAGGTGCGCATCTGCGCGATCGACCTGGCCCGCACGGAGGCGGCGCGCGAGCTGTTCGACCACGTGCAGACCGAGGGGATCGCCGTCGACGTGCTGATCAACAATGCGGGCATCTTCTCGTTCTGCGATATTCTCGCAACGCCGCCCGAGCGCATCGAGCGCATCATCCTGCTGCACGACGTGACCGCCACGCAGCTCAGCCGCCTCTGCGCGGCCGACATGATCCGCCGCGGCGTGCGGGGACATATCCTCAACATGGCGTCCTATTCGCTCTGGATGCCCTTCCCGGGGCTGGCCCTTTACAGCGCCTCGAAAGCCTACCTGAAAAGTTTTTCGGTGGCCTTCGCCCGCGAAGTCGGCGAGCGGAACATCCGCGTCACGGCCGTCTGCCCGGCGGGCGTGGCAACGGATTTGTACGGTCTTACCCCCTACTGGCAGCGCATCGGGCTGCGGCTGGGCGTGCTCATTTCGGCCGACTCTTGCGCGCGGCGCGGGCTGAAAGCCCTGTGGCGGGGCCGCCGCTGCATCGTGCCCGACTGGTGGAACCGCATCTGGATCCCGCTCTGCAAGGCACTGCCCATGTGCGTCTTGCGCCCGCTGCGCCGCTATACGATGAAATTTCAGAAATGATGGATACGATACGAAACGTTATTTTCGACCTGGGCGGGGTGCTCGTGAAGCTCGACATCGAGCGCTGCAAGGCGGCATTCGTCAATCTGGGCATGCCGCAGGTCGCCGAACTGGTCGACCCCTACCACCCCGCCGCCATGATCGGGCAGCTTGAAAAGGGGGAGATCGATTTCCACGAAGCGTGCGTGCAGATGCGCCGCCTTACGGGGCGCGCGGAGGTTACCGATGAGCAAATCGCCGACGCCTATGCCGCCTTTCTGACGGACGTTCCCGTACGGAACCTGCGGCTGATCGACACGCTGCGCAGCCGGGGCCTCAAAACCTACGTACTCTCGAACAACAACCCCGCCTCGATGGAGGTCATCCGCCGCATGTTCACCGCCGACGGCCGCACGATGGACCACTACTTCGACCGGATTTACCTCTCCTACCAAATGCACCTGCTGAAACCCTCCGAGGAGATTTTCCGCCGCATGATCGCCGACAGCGGCATGCGGCCGGAAGAGAGCCTCTTCATCGACGATTCCCAGCGCAACGTCAACGCCGCCCGCGCGCTGGGCTTCGCCGTCTACCGGCCCTCGCCGGACGAAGACTTCGCCCACCTGTTCGATCCGCTCTAACCCGGCCTTCCGAACCCGAACCCGCATTTTACTCCGAACCCATGAAGAAACCGCTGAAAATAACCCTGATCGTCATTGCCGTACTGGCCGGCATCCTTCTTGTGGCGGCCGTCGCCGTCTCCCCCGTGGCCAAACGTTACATCGAGCGGCACGACCGCGAACTGCTCGGCCGCTCGATCCGCATGGAACGGCTGCGCTTCAACCTCTTCACCGGACGGCTGCGCATCACGGACCTGCGCATCGGCGGGGCGGAGGATTCGACGACCTTTTTCCGCCTCGATTCGTTCGACATGCGCATGCGCCTCTGGCCGCTGCTGGCCCGGCGGATCGACGTGCGCCGCATCGCCTTCACGGGCCCCGATCTGAAAATCTACCAGCAGGGCACAGCGTTCTCGTTCGACGACATCCTCGACCGTTTCCGCGCAGACACGACCGCCACTCCCGAACCGGCCGAACCTGCGAAGCCGTGGGAGGTGGGCATCTACGACATCTCCATCCGCGACGGACATATCTTCTACAAGGACCTGCTGCTCGACGCCACCTGGGGGCTGAACGACGTGAACCTCACCATCCCCGGGGTCTACTTCTCGGGCGCGAAGACCGATGTGGGCGCGGTGCTCAACTTCGCCGAGGGCGGCTCGCTCGAAACCCGCGTGGCCTACGACATCGAGCGGTCGGATTTCGACATCGGCATCCGGCTCCGGGAGCTGGCGCTCGACGGCATGCTCCCCTACTTCCGCCAGTCGCTCGACGTGACGGACGTGGACGGGCGGTTGTCGGCCGACGTGCGGCTGCAGGGCGACCTGGAGCATCTGCTCTCGCTGCGCGCCTCGGGCGAGGCATCGCTCGCGGGGTTCGCCCTCTACGACGCGCAGCACCGTGAGGTGGCGGCGGTCGACACGCTGGCCGTGAAACTGACCGAGGGCGACCTGGGCCGGAACCGGTTCCGCCTCGAGAAGCTCTACATGAGCGGTTTTTCGGCCCTGGTGGAGCTTACGCCCGAGGGCGACAACATCTCGGCGCTGATGCGCACGGCCCCGGCCGGGAGCGGGCAGGCCGGGAGTGAGCAGGCCGGGGCCAAGCAGGCCGGGGCCAAGCGGGCCGGAAGTGAGCGGGCCGGGAACAGTCAGACCGCACCCGGCGCCGAAACGGCCGCGGAGGAGCCGGCCGCAGGGCTGGCCCCCGCGCCGACGCTGCAGATCGCCGATCTGGAGATCGCCCGCGGCAGCGTGACCCTGCGCGACCGCACCCTCCACCGTCCGTTCGAGTACCGCATCGGCGACATCCGCATGCACAGCCGCAATTTCGACCCGGCAGCGAAGAACAACCTGCTGATCGAGGCGCGCATGCAGCAGACCGGGCAGGCCCGCCTGCGCTGGGAAGGGACGCTCGACGGACTGGACAACCAGAATATCACGCTCTGGCTCTCGAACGTCGCGCTGGCCGACTTCGGGCCTTACTGCGAACATTACACGGCCTATCCGCTCACACACGGCAACCTCACCTTCCGCAGTCAGAACATCATCCGCAACCGACATCTCGACGGCACGAACCACCTCGACCTGTTCGAACCGGAGGCGGCCAAAAAACGCAAGGACCTCAAGCCCGAGATGCACATCCCGCTCAAACTGGGTCTCTACGTGCTCAAGGACAAAAAGGGGCACGTCAAGATGGATTTGCCGGTCAAAGGGAGCCTCGATTCGCCGGAGTTCTCCTACCGCAAAATCGTGATGAAAGCGATCGGCAACGTGCTGCTCAAGGTGGTGACGGCCCCGTTCTCGTTCCTGGGAGGGCATAAGGACAACCTGGAATACATCGCCCTCGATCCGCAGCAATACGCCTTCACCTCGGAGCAGTACGCCTCGCTCGACCGCATCGCGCAGCTGTTGCAGGAGAAACCCGAGATGCAGATCGTCCTCACCCAGCGGCTCGACCTGCAGCGCGCGCTGCCCGCGCAGGCGGCCAACGCCCTGCGGATGGCCTATGCCGCCCACCTGCAAGGGGCGGATTCGGCCGCCGCGAATTCCGTGCACCCGGCCATCGACGGCACAGCTGCCGTTCCGGCATCCGCTCCCGTCGCTTCGGACCGCGTTTCGGCTCCGTCCGACGCGACGCGACCGGTCCCCACGCCATCCGCACTTCCCGACAGCGCCGCCTCCGCAGCCGAGAATGCCGCCTCCGAGAACATCGCTTCTGCGTCGGAAAATTCCGCATTCGCATCCGACAGTTCAGCACCCGCGTCTGAGAATGCCGCCTCCGCGTCCGGCAGCTCGGCATCTGCATCCGGAAGTTCAGCTCCCGTGTCCGCTCACGCTGCCTCCCGGTCGGACAATGCCGCCGCTCCGGCTGCCCGGCCGCGCCTCTCGATGATCGAGTACGAGCGGCTTCTGCAACTCGATATACGCACGCCCGGGATCATGGCTTTCGCCGATTCGCTGCTCACGGCACGCGGCATCGCTCCGCACGGACTCTCCGCAGACCAAAAAGCGCGGACGCTCTTCGGCGAGCAGGCCGCACGCCAGCTGCGTCAGCTGATGTCCCTGCGCGACCGGGCCGTAGCCGAATACATGCTTTCGACCCACCGCCTCGCAGCACCCGCCTTCCGGCTGGAACCGCTCGATTCGGCAGCGCTGGAGAGCTACACGGGCCGCGACCGCTACACGATCTCGCTCGAAGTGGAGGGCGAACGCGTGGAGATCGGCGGCGCGTCCGACGCGGATAACGGGACCGCTCCGGATGCACCTGCATCCGCCGACGGCTCCGCTCCCATTACCGGTGAAACGGTAACGGCAGGGAAAACCTCGGCAAGCGGAGAAGCGACGATCGGAAAAACCTTGGCGGCAACGGAAACATCGGCAAGCGAGGGCATTGCGACGGTCGAGAAAGCAACGGCAGCCTCCTGCCCCGGTCCGCACGACCGGCCGGACCCCGCAGTCGGGCAACCATCCGACAACGGACAACCATCAACCAACAGGCAACCATCCGCTGCCGGACAATCCTCCTGCTCGGACAGTAACCGTCAATCCGCATTATGATCAAGACCTTGCAAATTCTGCGTGGAATCGCTGCCTTGTCGGTCGTAGGGTTCCACTTCCGGGTGTATCTATTCGCCGATTTTCCCGTGCTCGACGCATGCGCGGCGCAGGGCTTCATGGGCGTCAACC
This sequence comes from Alistipes sp., assembly GCF_048465635.1. Classification (GTDB taxonomy): domain Bacteria; phylum Bacteroidota; class Bacteroidia; order Bacteroidales; family Rikenellaceae; genus Alistipes. The sequence goes on along the minus strand of NZ_DBFWLF010000017.1, from coordinate 167,397 downwards.
TCTTTTTCATCATCTCAGGGTTCATCATGTACCAAGTTACCGAGCGGAACCGCGACCCGTGGAAATTCATCGGCCGACGCTTCATCCGCATCGTTCCCCTCTACTGGCTGGCCCTGCTGACTTTCCGGGGGCTGGGCAGCCTGACCAATCCGGACACCTACCGCTCCATGTTATTTATACCGCTCGGGGGGGGGAATCGGGACCGCCGTTCTTCGGTTATGCAACCTGGATGGTCGGCTGGACACTGAACTACGAAGTCTTCTTCTACCTGCTCTTTTTCGGATCGCTGTTCCTGCGTAAATTCCGCTTCGCCGCGCTGTTCGCCGCTTTCGCGCTGCTTCATGCGCTCTTCATCCTCTTTACCGGAGTCCCCTTCCTGCAATCGTTCGACCCCTACCTCAAAATGCCGTGCGTTCATTCGCCCTACCTGGGCATGGCGATGAACCCGATGGTTCTGCTGTTTGGTGTCGGCATCCTCCTCGGCGCCCTCTACCAGACCAGCCGCCGCTGGCATCCGGCCTTCGACCTGATCCCGTTCGCGGCGGCAACGGTCGGAATCGTCCTGATGATCGTCCGTCCGCGGTTCGACGGCCACGGCCCGGCAACCTCGCTGTTCTGCCTGCTGGTTTTCGTGGCAGGGCTTTCGCTCGAACGCGTCCTTGATCGCAGCCGCAAGGTCTCGGCCGCCGTCCGGCCGTTGGTCTATCTGGGCAATATCAGCTATTCGATCTATATGCTGCATGTACTGTTCCTGTCGGAAAAGCTCCTGCAACCGCTTTCGCATACGCCCGGCTGGGTCCGCGTGACGGTGATTCTCACCCTTACGGTCGGCTCCTCAGCCCTGAGCTACCACCTGATCGAAAAACGCTTTTCCAACTTCCTGAAACGTAAATTGGGATGGTAGAGAGGAGGAGGCTTTTCTCCGAATAGCGATATCCTGCAAAAAACGACAGCACGCTTCATGCATACTGTCGTGTCGATGCTCTTGTCGGGGAGACTGGATTGGCTGCTGCGCGGTCTGCGACCGCTACGCAACGCCTTTCCACGAAAACCCCTTTGCATGACTACAAGATTCAATGCGAACCGCTATGCGGATTTTTTGTTGCTCATCACTTACGTTGAATAAATCCTCCCAGCGATCGAGCAACAAAAAAGCGTTTACAAAATTGTAAACGCCTGATTATCAATATGTCGGGGAGACTGGATTCGAACCAGCGACCCCCTGCTCCCAAAGCAGGTGCGCTAACCGGACTGCGCTACACCCCGTCGTTCCCGACCTTGCAGCGTGACCGTATCGTTTTCTCTGTCCGACAATCCCATACGCTCACGGCCCCGGCCGGGGGAACCTTTCGATTCCGGGGTGCAAAGATAGCGGCTTTTTTCCGTTCCGGCAAACTTTTACCGGTAAAAGGAACCCGACAAGCACGGAACGTAACCGGGAAATAAATTTCTGCTTGAAGAGACCCAACAAAAACGACAGCACGCTCGATGCTGACGTCGGGGAGACCGGATTGGCTGCTGCGCGGTCTTCGACCGCTCCGCGACGCCTTTCCACGAAAACCCCTTTGCGCATGCACAAGCCTCCGCGGCGAAACCTGCTTCGCAGACTTTTTTGCCTTTGAACGCAGTTTCGTGCAAGCCCGAACTGCGCTCAAAACAAAAAACCTTTGCTTTATGCAAAGGTTTCGCCGAATGTCGGCTTGTCGGGGAGACTGGATTCGAAGTGTGAAGCACTCGCGGAACGACAACTGTAAATAGGGCGCAAGCCCGTTTGTGATATTCGTCCCGCAACCAACACCCAAGAATCCAGGTACACGAACAGAACGGCATCGACCGCGCAGCGGTTTTTGTTGGGTGGCGAAAGCGGAAATTTATTTCACGGCTTGAAGACACCCAACAAAAAACGACAGCATGCTTTAGCGTGCTGTCGTGTCGATGCTGATGTCGGGGAGACTGGATTCGAACCAGCGACCTCCAACTCCCGAAGCTGGCGCGCTAACCGGACTGCGCTACACCCCGAACAGATGCCCTTATCATTTAAGAGCGCACAAAGATAACCCGAAAATCCGAATTGTCAAAATATTTCCGGAAAAAATTCTGCCAAAGCACCCGTCCGACCGGACGCAGAACAATAAAGAGCCTTGGAACGGCTCCGTTTGGCAGTAAGCCATGACGCCCCACGCCTGCCTGTGATCGCACGGCAACGGCACACAGCCGAGGGAAGAGCAACCCGGAATCCGCTCTACACATGACGCCCCCACGGCCGCCTGCGATCGCTCCGCAACAAACAACGGGAAAGAGCAATCCGGACCCCGACTGCCGCCCTACAACCGCTTATAATGACAGTAGAGCAACTCCCCGTCGTCGCCGTGCAGGTGCATACCGCCGCCGAGGCAGTAGCGGAACAGGCGGCAGTCGGCGCACGCGCCGCGGCGTGCCCACTCTCGGTTGCGGAACGGTTCGAAGCGGTTCTGCCATACGTCCCAGAAGTTGTCGCGGTAGATGTTGCCCTGATTGAAATTGGCCCGGATCGACGTGCAGCCCGAAATCGCGCCGTCGACACGGATCGAAGCCACCGAAACCCCCGCGGCACATTGGTAGAAGTGGTCGCGGACCTCCGCCTCGTAGCCGCCCAGAAACCCCTCGCAAGCGTAACTGGCGTCGATGCGCCCCTCCTGCCGGGTGCGGCGGATGAACTCCATCAGCGTACGGAACTGCTCGTCGGTCATCCGAAGCGAGTGATCGTCGCGGGCACGCCCCATCGGGAAGATCGAGAAGAGCCGCCAGTGGGCGACCCCCTCGGCGATCAGCATGTCGCGGAACGCTTCCAGCTGCGGGATCATCGCCCCGGTGACGCAGGTCACCACGTCGTAGGTCAGCGCCGGCTGCCGCACGATACGGCGGATGGCCTCCAGCGCCCGGTCGTAACTGAGCGGATTGCCCCGGATATAGTTGTGTTCGCGTTCGAAGCCGTCGAGGCTGACGGACACGGTCCTCAGTCCGGCATCGAGCAGACGCTCCAACCGCTCCGCGGTCAACGCCATGCCATTGGTCACCATCCCCCAGGCATAGCCGCGGCGGGTAACCTCCTGCCCGGCCCGTTCGAGGTCCTCGCGCACCAGCACCTCGCCGCCCGAAAAGATAAGGAGCACCTCCGCCGGATCGACGTGGGGCGTAATCTGCTCGTCGAGCACCTTCAGGAAGTCCTCCAGCGGCATGTCCCGCACGCCGGGGTCGACGCGGCAGTCGCTGCCGCAATGCCGGCAGGCGAGGTTGCAGCGGAGCGTACACTCCCAGAAAAGCGTATCGAGCCGATGCTCGGCCACGGTCGACGCATAGAGATCGGAAAAGATATTGAGGGCGATGCGCTTGCGCAGACCCAGCCGTCGGCGGGACATCGGCGTCGGCGGTTACTCCTCGACGGCCTCCTCGGCCAGAGGATCGAGCGGCGGAGCGACCGTGTTGCCGGAGCGATCGACCGAATCCTTCAGCGGAACCGACATCGCACCCTCCGGCGAACCTTTGCGGGGTATGCGCACACCGTACATGACCACCATGCGCGGGGTCTCCATCACGGTCGTATCCGCCTCGCCCGCAGCCGCGGGTTCCCCCTTGGCCGGTGCGTTCTTCACCGTGGAGCAAGCCGCCGAAAAGCCCAGCAGAGCCGCCAGCGCGAGTTTCAGTTTCTTATTCATAAGCCTCAATCAAATTAGATTCCCCGAAGATTTCGCCCGGCCGCCTTCCGGCCGTCCTGCGGCAGTGCCAGCCTCCCTTACGGGCCGCATCCGATCCACGCTCTCTGCACCCGGGAAACGGACCGACCCGGCCCGAGAGCCATCCTCCCGCCCCCGGATCTTTGCAGCGGGCATCCGTCGGGAACGTTCCGCGGGGAATCGGATCACCGAACAAATATAGGAAATTTATTCCAAAGACGAAAAAACATGCCAAAAAGTTTTGAGAACCAAGGTTTTTTACGTTACTTTGCCGAACACTTAACACTTTAATTCACATTTTTATGACAGGTAAGGTAAAATGGTTCGATAGCAAAAAAGGCTACGGATTCATTACCGGAGAGGACGGCAAGGAGATTTTCGTGCACTTCTCGGGTATCGCAACGGATGGTTTCAAGTCACTCAACGAAGGTCAGGCCGTCGAGTACGAAGTCGGCTCGGGAGCCAAGGGCGAGCAGGCCGTAAACGTGACCGTAATCGGGTAAACGATATTAACCGCGTTCATAAGGGAGGGTTTCGAAGCCTCCCTTTTTTCTTGCCCGTTTGAAAAAAAAGCCCTAATTTTGGGCGCTCGTATCGCAAAAACAGCATCTTAAAAATCATAAATCGCTACAAAACCATGAAAGAAGCAATCGCAATCCTAACCGGCGGCGGTCCGGCCCCCGGCATGAACACCGTGGTCGGCAGCGTCGCCAAGACCTTCATCCGCAAGGGCTACCGCGTGATCGGCCTGCACGAAGGCTACTCCGGGCTGTTCAACCCCACTCCCCGCACGGTGGACATCGACTATCCGATGGCCGACGGCATCTTCAACCAGGGCGGTTCGTTCCTGCAGATGAGCCGTTTCAAGCCCAAGGATTCGGACTTCGAGCATAACTTCAACCTCAAGTTCTTCACCGACAACAACGTCAAACTGCTGGTCACGGTGGGCGGCGACGACACGGCTTCAACCGCGAACCGCATCGCCAAGTTCCTGGAAGCCAACAAATACCCCATCGCCAACATCCACGTGCCGAAGACCATCGACAACGACCTGCCGCTTCCGAAGGGCACGCCCACGTTCGGCTACGAATCGGCCAAGGACAAGGGTACGGTCATCGCCCGCGCCGTCTATGTCGACGCCCGCACCAGCGGCAACTGGTTCGTGCTGGCAGCCATGGGCCGCTCGGCGGGTCACCTGGCGTTCGGTATCGGCGAGGCGTGCCACTACCCCATGATCGTTATCCCCGAAATGTTCGACAAGACGGAGATCACGGTGGACAAGATCGTCAAGCTGGTCATCTCGGCCATCGTCAAGCGCAAGATCATGGGCATGGACTACGGCGCTGCGGTCATCTCCGAGGGCGTGTTCCACTCGCTGTCCGACGAGGAGATCCGCAAGAGCGGCGTGCACTTCACCTACGACGAGCACGGACACCCCGAGCTGGGCAAGGTGTCGAAGGCGCACATCTTCAACGAGCTGATCGAGAAGCGGGTCAAGGAGCTGGGTCTCAAGGTCAAGAGCCGCCCCGTGGAGCTGGGCTATGAAATCCGCTGCCAGACCCCGATCGCCTACGACCTGACCTACTGCTCGGAGCTGGGTATCGGCGTGCACAAGCTCTTCGCCGAGGGCAAGACGGGCTGCATGGTCTACGTCGATTCGGAGGGCAACGTCTCGCCCCTCTATCTCAAAGATTTGCAGGACCCCGAAACGGGCAAGATTCCGCCCCGTCTGGTGGACATCCGTTCGGACAAGTTCACCTCCGTGGTCGAAAACATCCTCAACGCGATCGTTCCGGCCGACTACGAAGCCGCCCGCAAGTACCTGCCCAATCCCGAGGAGTACGACTTCCACCGGATTCTCAACTGGGAGTAACCCTCCGTCCGTATAAATGAATGAGCCGCCCTTTCGGGGCGGCTCATCTATTGTATGGGGATCGGGCTATTCGCCGCCGACCAGCGCGGCAACGACCTTGCCCTGGTAGGGCAGCTCCTCGCCGGCGGCTTTCACGACAGCCTGTGCATAGTCCAGCGACTTCTTGGCGGACTTGAGCTTCATGGGGTTCTTCACCTCCTTCAGTGCCGCGGCAGCCTCGCCGAGCACCTGAGCCGCATCCGAAAGGTCGGTCCCGGCCTTTTTGAGTTGTTCCGCCAAAGCCACCGGGTCGACGCCTTCCGCCTCACCCGTGAGCGCAGCCGTCGCATCGGCGATGGCGACTACCCCGCCGGCCAGCGACTGGCACTTGCCGACAGCCTCGTCGATCTTCTGAATGCCGCAATCCTTCGGTGCGGGCTGCCGGAGCAGGGCGATGCGGTCGGCCGAAGCCTGTTTCTCTTCCGGGGTCTGTGCCGCAACAGTTCCGGCGGCCAGCAGCACGGCTGCGGCCAAAACGATCCATTTCTTCATGTTTTCTCCTTCTTTGAGTTGGTTAGCGTCATAAAGATAGTAAAATTTGGACGTCTGCCCAATTTTTAAGCCCGAAACAAGGGGGAGGGGCAGACATCGAAGGCGTGCAGCTTATGCGGAAAGAAAAAGCCTCAGAACAATTCGGCCTGCATCGGGGTGGTCGGCGCGTCGGGATGGAGGTGGATGATGCGCCGTCCTTTCCGCTCCGCGCGGCGGACGGTGTAGCGCGTGCCGCCCGGCGAACCGTCGTACCACGCGACCAGCCGGGAAGCGTGTTCGACGAGGTAGTCGTTGCGCACGGCGTAGCAGCCGCGGTAGAACCCCTCCGAAAGCACCACCCGTTCATCCGCGGCGGCCAGAATCCGGTCGTATCGCTCGCGGTCGCGGGGCGGGAAGCGGCTCGCCTGCTCACGGAACGGGACGACGGCCACCAGCCGCATATCGGGGATCGTCTGCCGGCACGCGAGGACCGCTTCGGCGGCCGCAAGGTCGAAACCCACGGCCATACCGCTCAGAAAGGTCCTAACGCCCGACGCATGCAGCTCGCACACCGTGCGGCGCAGCGCCTCGTCGGCGCTTCCGTCGTAGGTGCGGTGGCCCGTAAAGGCGGCGGTCGCGGCGGGATCGGAGTTCATGGCATAAAGATAAGGCAAGCGGACGACAAAAACAAGTGGCCGTGCACGGTCCGCCCGATCGGAACGTGCGCTTTGGCCCGGACTTTGCAATTTCTCCCGCTGAATTCAATAAAATTTCAGCGACTATGAAAAACACAGGTATTACCATCGTATCGCTCGTGGGCGGTATGATCGTGGGTGCGGCGCTCGCCATGCTCTTCACGCCCCAGTCGGGTCCCGAAACCCGCAGGCAGATCAAGGACTTCATCGACGACGAGGTGGACAAGGTGAAGAGCGAGATCGAGAAGATGCGCTGCAAGTGCGACGAAGAGGGTGTTTGCGACTGCAACGACTAACGACGCCGCCCCGGAACGATGGATAACAAGCTGCCTTCGGGAGGCCGTCTGCTGACCTCGCTGCTCTTCTTCGCACTCTCGGCCACGTTCGCGCTGTTGCTGCTGCTGGCGGCGCTGCTCGTCTGGCTGTCGGACGTCACCGGATCGTTCATCCTCTCCGCGTCGATCCTGGCCGTCTTCTTCGCGCTGGTTTCGTGGGCGATCTACCGCTTTGCGATCCACCGCGCGCTCGACCAGATCCGCACGCAGGCCGCTACGGTCTACGAGGTGGCTCGCCTGGCCAAGGCCGGTTACGAGTGGGTAGTCGACAAGATCCGCTTCTTCAAAGCGCTCCACCAGCTGTTCCACGACCGGTAATATCCGTCCGACCGGAAAGAAGGCCGACTTTTTCGAAAGCCGGCCTTTTTTGGGTCACTCCCCGAAGAAGAACCGCTCCTGTCCGAAGGCGGGACGCAGCGGGTCGAACCACGTGGCCGACGCATCACAGCGGGCGAAGAGGGGGACGGCCCACCCAGCGGGAAGAGCGGCCCTCCAGCTCCATCCGGTCAGCACCCCGCAAAAAACCGCCGCAGCCCTCGGGGCTGCGGCGGTCGAACTGCTTTTTGGTGCGGACTACTTGCCGAAATAACGCTTGTAGAGGCCCTCGAAGCCCTTGCCGTGGCGCGCTTCGTCCTTGGCCATCTCGTGCACGGTGTCGTGCACGGCGTCGAGGTTCTGCTCCTTGGCCATGCGGGCCAGACGCATCTTGTCCTCGCACGCACCGCACTCGGCGTTCATGCGCTTGTAGAGGTTGGTCTTCGTGTCCCATACCACCTCGCCGATCAGCTCGGCGAACTTCGAGGCGTGCTCAGCCTCCTCCCAGGCGTAACGCTTGTAGGCCTCGGCGATCTCGGGATAGCCCTCGCGGTCGGCCTGCCGGCTCATGGCCAGGTACATGCCCACCTCGGTGCACTCGCCCATGAAGTGATTCTGCAGGCCCTCCCACAGCTCGGGGCTGGAACCCTTGCCGTCGCCGATCTTGTGGACGGTGACGAAATCCAGGTCGCCTTCCTGCTCGACGATCTCGACGAACTTCTCCTTGCCGACCTTACACATCGGGCACTGCTCGGGAGCCTCGGGTCCCTCGTGAATGTAACCGCATACGGTACAACGCCATTTCTTTGCCATAATCTTTGCTGTTTTGCGTGTTGGTTTCTGTTTGTAGGACAAAGATAGCGATTTCAAACGAAGCCGCCATCATTTTCCGATCGTCTTTTTTTATAGTCCGATAAGCCGCGCTTATATCAGCCGCGGCGGTCGATCACTTCCTCGATATAAAGTACGTCGGTCGAATCCTTCACTAGCACGCGCTTGTCGGCGTCGAGCAGGTAGAGGGCCGGGATGGCCGAGAGGTCGTAGCTGTTCGTCGCACGGATGACGCACCCGGCGTCGTAGCCGTTGATCCACGCTTGGGGTATCCGGTCGAGGTACGCGCGCCACGCCGTCAGGTCCTCGTCGGGGTAAATCGAGAGCACCTTCAGCCGCCCGCGTTCGATCATCTCGGAGAGCATCGGCGAGGAGACGATCGCCTCGCGGATTTCGCGGCACATCGGGCAGTCGGGGTTGTTGATGAAGACGAGGACGTATTCGGCCTCCACCCCGTAGAGGGTTCCCGTGCGGCCCGAGGCGAGCGTGTAGCGGAAGTCGTTGGCCCGCTCGCCGATGCGGTTTTGCAGGGCGGTCTCCAACTCGTAGGCGGGTCCGATCCGCTCGTACTCGTCGTACCACGGGCTTGCCAGCACGGCCCGCAGTACCGGAATGTAGAACTCGTCGTTGCGCAGCGGGGAGTTGGGGTCGTGCAGCACCTCGGCGCCCAGCCAGGCGAAGTAATCGAGCATGCGGCGCGACGTGCTCGCCCGCCGCATGAGCGAATCCATCGGCGCGCCGTCGGTCGGGTCAGCCATCAGGAGCGCGACGTAGCGCGCATAGGCTTCGACCAATTGCGCGGTGTCGGCCTCCGTAAGAAAGGTCGTGTCCGCAAAGTCGAAGCGGTCCCAGTAGTGCCGGCGCAGCCACTTCGTCCGCTCGGCGGGCGGCAGGGCGGCGGGCGGCAGAGCCGGCAGAAAGACGCGCGGGGCGGCAGAGGCGGGCTGCTGCGTCGCGGAGTTGCGTCGCCCTCCGCATGCGACGGCGGCAAGCGACAGTAGGATCAGCAGGATACGGCGCATGGACATTCTTTTTACGTTCATCGTGCGTGACCGCTCCGCTCCGGAGAGCTGGCCGAGGCGGCACGAACGCCCGGATTTCTTTCGGGTAAAGATAGCGTTTTTCGCCGACATTTCCCGGGCCGGAGGCTTAAAAGCGGGCCATCTGGCAGATTTGCACGGTAGTTGCACCTGCCGAGGCGTTAAAAAACCAAAAAATCTCACTTATGGATGTAAAGAAAACTGCCACAAGCACAGGTTTCAAGCTGAGCGTCATGACGCTCGCCATCATGAACGTGACCGCGGTCGTGAGCCTGCGCGGACTGCCCGCAGAGGCGGTCTACGGCCTTTCGTCGGCGTTCTACTACCTTTTTGCCGCCATCGTCTTCCTGATCCCCACGGCGATGGTCGCTGCCGAGCTGGCCGCGATGTTCTCCGACAAGCAGGGCGGCGTGTTCCGCTGGGTCGGTGAGGCGTACGGCGCACGCACGGGATTCCTCGCCATCTGGCTCCAGTGGATCGAATCGACGATCTGGTATCCCACGGTCCTGACGTTCGGAGCCGTGACGATCGCTTTCATCGGCATGAACGACGCGCACGACGCGACGCTGGCCTCGAACAAGATCTTCACGCTCTGCATGGTGCTGGCCATCTACTGGATCGCCACGTTCATCGCCCTGAAGGGTCTGGGCTGGGTCGGCAAGATCAGCAAGTGGGGCGGCATGATCGGTACGATCATCCCGGCGGCCCTGCTGATTATCCTTGGCATCATCTACCTGGCGACCGGCGGTCAGAACCACATGGACATGTCGCAGGGCTTCTTCCCCGATCTGTCGAAGTTCAACAACCTGGTGCTGGCCAGCAGCATCTTCCTCTTCTACGCGGGTATGGAGATGATGGGTATTCACGTGATGGACGTCAAGAATCCCTCGCGCAACTACCCCAAAGCGATCATCATCGGTTCGCTGGTGACGGTGCTGATCTTCATTCTGGGAACCTTCTCGCTGGGGCTTATCATTCCGGCCAAGGATATCAGCCTCACGCAGTCGCTGCTGGTGGGCTTCGACAACTACTTCAAGTACCTGCATATCTCGTGGGCGGGCCCGATCATCGCCATCGCGCTGATGTTCGGCGTGCTGGCCGGCGTGCTGACGTGGGTGGCCGGCCCTTCGAAGGGTATCTTCGCCGTGGGCAAGGCGGGCTACCTGCCGCCGTTCTTCCAGCGGACCAACCGCAACGGCGTGCAGCGCAACATTCTGCTGATTCAGGGCGGCGTGGTGACGCTGCTGGCGCTGCTGTTCGTGGTGATGCCGTCGGTACAGTCGTTCTACCAGATTCTCTCGCAGCTCACCGTGCTGCTCTACCTCATCATGTACATGCTGATGTTCTCCGCGGCGATCGTGCTGCGCTACAAGATGAAAAACACGCCCCGTCCGTTCCGCCTGGGCAAAGGCAACTGGCTGATGTGGCTGCTGGGCGTGGTCGGCTTCTGCGGCGCGCTGCTGGCCTTCATCCTCAGCTTCGTGCCGCCCAGCCAGATCTCCACGGGCAGCAGCACCGTCTGGTTCTCGGTGCTCATCATCGGCTGCATCGTGGTCGTGGGCGCTCCGTTCGTGATCTATGCGCTGCGCAAACCCTCGTGGAAAGACCCCGAGGCAGCGGCCCAGTTCGCCCCCTTCCATTGGGAGCAGCAGCCCGCCGTCCCCTCCGCAACCGCCGCTACTGCCGCCGCCAAGACGGCCCGACCGGTCAAGACCGACCCGCAGCCCGCGGCCAAGCCCTCGTCCACCGAACTGCATAACAAATAAGCGACGCCATGATTCAGCAAATCGACAAAGAGACCGTTCGGGAAGCCGTCCAGATGGCTTACGAACGCTGCAAGAACGAAACCGGCGGCAAGAACGCCGACTACATCCCCTACCTGGCCAACGTGCCGTCGAACCTGTTCGGCATCGCCGCCTGCCTGCCCGACGGCGAGGTGATCGCCGTGGGCGACACGGAGTACCGCTTCGGCATCGAATCGGTGTCGAAGGTACCCACGGCCATCCTGGCCATGAACCAGTACAGCGGCGAAGAGGTGCTCCAAAAGATCGGGGCCGACGCCACGGGGCTGCCGTTCAATTCGATCATGGCCATCCTGCTCGAAAAGGACCACCCCTCCACCCCGCTGGTCAACGCCGGCGCCATCGCAGCCTGCTCGATGATTCGCCCCGCAGGCGATGCCGACGCGAAGTGGAAAGCCATCGTCGGCTTCATCTCGGAGCTGGCCGGAGGAGAGGTCGAAGTCATCGACGAGTTGTACAAGTCGGAGACCGCGACCAATTTCAACAACAAGTCGATCGCCTGGCTGCTGAAGAACTACGGCCGCATCTACGACGATCCGGACCTGTCGCTGGACATCTACACGCGCCAGTGCTCGATCGGCATCACGGCCCGCCAGCTGGCCACCGTCGGCGCGACGATCGCGGGCGGCGGCGTGAACCCCGTGACTCACCGTCCCGTCTTCAAACCCGAGCTGGCGCCGAAGATCACCGCGATGATGGCCACCGTGGGCTTTTATGAGCACACGGGCGACTGGCTCTTCCTTACGGGGCTTCCCGCGAAGACGGGTGTCGGAGGCGGCATCCTGGGCGTCGTGCCGGGCGTGATGGGGCTGGCGGCGTTCGCACCTCCGCTCGACGAGGCGGGCAACTCGGTCAAGGCGCAGAAGGCGCTGAGCTACGTGGCCGGACACCTCAACCTCAACCTGTTCAACACCACGCGCTGCGTAATGCGCGCGTGCGAACCGGCTCAGGTCTGAGCCTACGGCGTCCGACGCATCCGAGAAGGGGTTTGCTGCGGCAAACCCCTTTTTCGTGTGCATTTTTCGCGCGCCGGATGCGCACTTTCGTTCAAAATGCGTATATTTAACCCATTAAATAATTCCGCAACCGAATTTTCCGGCCCGACGGGAGGCGTTTCCGCCCGGCCGCGCGAAAATTCCGACCCAAACTTCCGGACATGAACTACCCCGGCGCTCCGCATCTGATTATCCAAATCGTGCTCGACCTGGTGATGGCCGCGCTGGCCCTCCTGCTGATCGTCCGGGCGCAGGACAACCGGCTGCGGCTGATCTGGGGCGCGATGGTTCTGCTCTTCTCCCTTTCGATGCTGAGGGACAACTACCGCTGGCTCGGGACCGAGCCGCTCATCGTGCGCGACAGCCTCACGCTGCTCAGCATCCCGATCATAATCAAATGGTATCTGTTCGTGCACGCGCTGTCGCTCTTCACCATCGGTTCGCTCCGCCCGGAGTGGGTCACTCCCACGCGGCTCGCGGCGCTCTCGCAGCCCCCGATCCTCGCCTGCACCGTCGTGGCCTGCTACCTGTGGTTCGACGGTTATATCACCCCGCTGCACTCGACCGCGCAGATCGTCGCCCAAATCGGACATACCGACGTGCAGCTGCGGCTGGGGCTGTTCCTGCTCTCGGTCCTCACCCCGACGCTTACCCTGCTTGCGCCGCTCGTTTACAAATTCCCGCAGCAGCGCCGCCGGTCGCGGGGCATGTGCATCTACATCGCCTGCTTCGCGCTGATGCTTGCGGCCTATCTCCTCTTCGTGCTGGCCGTGAACCGCTGGGCGGTCTATGCGTTCGGATACGTCGCCGCCGCGCTGCCCATCTACCTGTCGGTGCTCTACCTGCGCGACGAGAACCCGCTGTCGCTGCCGCGCAACGTGGGGGATACCCCCGCGCAAACGCCCGAAACCCCCGAGTTCACAAGCTCCGACATCACCGCCTACAAGCTCTTCGACCGCATCGACAGCCTGATGAAGACGGACACCCCGTTCACCGATCCCGACTACACGCTCCGCAAGCTGGCCCAGCAGGTCGGCGCGAGCTGTACGCTCACCATGCGGGCCGTCAAGTGGGGCGGCTTCACGGGATTCCACGAATACGTCAATTTCCTGCGGCTGGAGCATTTCAAGCTCATCGCCGACCGCATGCCGGGCGCGACCATCAAGGAGCTGATGTTCCGCTGCGGCTTCACTTCGCGGTCGAGTTTCTACCGCCACTTCTCCGAACAGGAGTCGATGTCGCCTAAGGAGTACCTCGAGCGGCGCAACCTGGCCGGGGGGGGGAATTTTGCCGAAAGAAACCGCCCGTGCGGCCGGGACGGCCGCCCCGGTCGGCCGGGACGCCGCGCGCGGGGAGTGCTCCGACGCCGGCGCGGGAGGAACGGATCGACACCGATCCGGAGTGTCCCAAGCCGACACTCCCCAACGACCGTCCTGAATAGCCACATAAAAGCCGTCCTTTTCGGGGACGGCTTTTTCCTGCGTTCGGACGAGGGTCAAAACCGGTAGCGCGCGCCGACGAGCAGACAGCCCGACACGCCGACTCCCGCTTCGGCATACGCCGCCAGGTTGCCGCCGACCTCGATGCCGATAAGCGAGAGCTGATAGGCGAAGAGCGATTCCGAATGCTTCTCTCCGTCGATCTTGGCCCGGCGGAAAGCGGCCCCCGCAGAGAGTCTCGAATAGAGGCGGATCATCCGCCGGCTGAACCACGCGGCCTTGACGTCTTGCATCACCGACCAGTAGCTGTTGTCGACCTTCACGCGCGAAACCCCATCCTCGAAAAATTCGCTTTCGTTGGTCGAATAGACCACCTGCATGCCGAGGCTGATCCGTTCCGTCAGCCGGAAATTGTACCCCACCGTCACAGCTCCCCAGTCGTTCTGCCGGGAATCCATGCCCGGAAACAGCCCCGCCAGGGTGGTCAAAAAGGAATCGACCCAGTCGGTAGCGGGGGTGTAACCATAGGAAACGCTCAGCTCGCTGCGGTTCGAACGGGCAAAAAGCTGCGCCGCAAAGAGCACGGCCAGAAGGGTAAAAACTGTTTTTCTCATGTCCTGAAACGTTTGGTTCGGCTGACAAGATACGAAATTTCGGCTTTTTGACCGCTTCGGGCAGGCACAACGGGACCCCTTGCAAACAGAACGGGAAAGGTTCCCGTGAGAACCTTTCCCGTTGTCGGCCGCACGTCGGTCCGTGCCGGCATCGGCCTTACGCCTCCTCTTCGACCCGGTAGAGGGCCACGTCGTCGGTCGTGGAGTTCATCACCACGGTGTGGGCCTCGGCGATCTTCCCCTCGGCCAGCTTGGCGAAGATGCGCGCCGGAGCGACGTAATCGGCGCACTCCCCGGCCTGACGGCAGAGCAGGTAGGTGATGATGATGTGTCCGGCGGTCTCGACCAGGCGGCGGGCATGGAAGTCCTTGAATCCGGGGACCTCCTTGTCGCCGGCCTCGACACGGGCCGTCATTTCGACGAAGCGGGCGGTCAGTTCGCGCAGCTTCGCCGCGACGGGCTGCACGGCCTCGGCATATTCGGCGGCGGCGTAGCGCTCGATCTGTTCGAGGAACGTGCCCTTGGTCACGGCGTTGATGGCGGCCACGACCTGCAGCTGCGACGTCCCCTCGTAGATGTTCATGATGCGCGCGTCGCGGTAGAGCCGCTCGCAGGGGTAATCCTTCATGAAGCCCGAGCCCCCGTGGATCTGCACGGCGTCGTAAGCCAGCTGGTTGGCGTACTCCGACGAGAAGAGCTTCACCAGCGGCGTGAAGCCGTCGGCCAGGCGCGTGTAGAACTTCATCTCCTGCCGCTCCTCCGCTTCGAGCGGCCGTTCGTGGGAGATATGAGTGTACTGCTTGTAAATCTCGACGAAGCGCGTGGTTTCGTAGAGCAGCGCGCGCGCACCGACCAGCTTGGCGTGCATCACGGAGAGCATCTCCGAGACGGCGGCGAAGCGGACGATCGGCTTGCCGAACTGCTCGCGCTCGCGGGCGTACTTCAACGCCTCGCGGTAGGCGGCCTCGCACGTGCCGACCGACTGCGCGCCGATGCCCAGACGGGCGGCGTTCATCAGCGACATCACATATTTGATAAGGCCCATCTTCCGGTCGCCGACCAGCTGCGCCGGGGCGTTCGTGAAGACCAGCTCGCACGTGGGCGAACCCTTGATACCCATCTTGTTCTCGATGCGGCGCACCTTCACCCCGCCGTCGCGCTTGTCGTAGACGAGCATCGACAGGCCGCGGGCGTCGGTCGTCCCCTCCTCCGTGCGCGCCAGCACCAGCGACACGTCGCCGTCGCCGTTGGTGATGAAACGCTTCACGCCGTTCAGCAGCCAGGTCTGCCTCTCTTCGGACCAGGTGGCCTTGAGCATCACCGCACCCAGGTCCGAACCGGCGTCCGGCTCCGTGAGGTCCATGGCGCACGTAGCGCCCGCCGAAACCCACGGCAGGTATTTCTGCTTCAGCTCCTCCGAGGCGAACTCGTTGAGCGTCTCGGCGCAGTCCTGCAACCCCCAGATGTTCTCGAAGCCGGCATCGGCGCGGGCGACCATCTCGTTGGCCATCACGAAGCAGACCAGCGGGAAGTTCAGGCCGTCGTACTTGCGCGGGAGCGTCAGTCCGCTCAGCCCCGCATCGACGATGGCCTTGAGGTTCTGCACCGTACCCGCGGCGTACTCCACGTGGTCGCCGACCACGCGCGGACCCTCGTGGTCCACGCTCTCGGCGTTGGGAGCGATAACCTCGCCGCAAACCTCGCCGGCAATCTCCAGCACGCGGCGGTAAGAGTCCATCGCATCGTCGAAATCCTGCGGAGCGTGGTCGTAAAGCTCCTTTTCGGCGAAGCCGCGCTCTTTCAGCTCCACGATCTTGCGCATCGCGGGATGCTGGAGGTGGAACTGCAAATCCTTATTGTCTGAAAAGAAATTAGCCATGTTTTTTGCTTCTTTGTTTCCGATTTCCGAAGCGCCTGTTCCGGCATCCGCCAAAGGCTGCGAGTGACTGCCGGAGCGGACGGGAAGGTCTCGAAGGCGCCTTCGGATACCGAAAACTATTTCGAATTTTGTTTGTAGTACTTGATCATCTTGGGAATCACCTCGTTCACGTCGCCCGTAATCACGTAGTCGGCGATCTTATTGATCGGAGCCTCCGGGTCGGTGTTGATGGCGATGACCATCGCCGACTGGTCCATGCCGGCCGTGTGCTGAATCTGACCCGAGATGCCGCAGGCGATGTAGAGCTTCGGACGGACCGTGACGCCCGTCTGGCCCACCTGGCGGGCATGGTCGGTGAATCCGGCATCGACGGCGGCGCGGCTCGCACCCACCTCGGCGCCGAGCACCGCGGCCAGCTCGTGCACCAGACGGAAGTTCTCCTTCGAACCCATGCCGTAGCCGCCGGCGACGATGACGCCTGCGCCCTTGATGTCGATCTTGCGCTCCTCGATCTGCCGGTCGACGATCTTCACCGCCAGGTCGGCGTCCTTCACGTACTTCTTCCAGTCGATCGTCTTCCGCTCGCCCGCACCGGTTTTGGCGGCGTACTCCTTGCGCATCACGCCCTCGCGGACGGTAGCCATCTGGGGACGGTGGTCGGGGTTGACGATCGTGGCGATGATGTTGCCGCCGAACGCCGGGCGGATCTGGTAAAGCAGGTCCTTATACCCTTTGCCCGACTTGGGGTCGGCGTGGTCGCCGATCACCAGCTGCGTGCAGTCGGCCGTAAGACCGCTGTGCAGCGCCGAGGAGACGCGCGGCGCGAAGTCGCGGCCGATGCAGGTCGCACCGAACAGGACGATCTGCGGTTTCTCCTCTTCGATCAGTCCGCACATGACGGCCGTGTGGGGCAGCGTGCGGAACGGAGCGAAAATCGCATCGTCGGCCGTCCACACCGTGTCGGCCCCGTATTTGGCCAGCTCGGAGGCCAGCTCCCCCACCCCGTGGCCGATGACCACGGCTTCGAGCTTCACACGAAGCGTATCGGCCAGTTCGCGGCCTTTGGTCAGCAGTTCGAGACTTACGTCGGCGACCTTGCCGCCTTCGAGTTCGATATATACGAATATGTTGTTCATCTCTTTCGGGATTAGCCGAGCGTGTGGCTCGCAATAAGTTCTACCATCAGTTCATTCACGTCGCAGTCGGAAGCGGTGAGCCGCTTGGCCTCCTTGGCGGCGAAGACCACGTTTTCGATCTTCTTGACCTTCGTGGGCGAACCCTGCAGGCCCAGCTGCTGCGGATCGGGATCGACGTCTGCGGCGGCCCACTCCACGATCTGCAGGGCGGGTTTCGACGCGGCACGGCGTGCGGCGACCGACTCGGGATCGGCGGCGATCTCCGACTTCGAAAGGGCGAACTTGTAGGTCATCACGCGCTTGGCGTTGCGCGGACGGCACTCCGCGGCCGAAGCGTTGACCGTAACGACGGCCGGGATCGGGCACTCGACCACCTCGGTTCCGTGCTCCAGGCGGCGTTTGATGAGGAGCGCACCCGAACAGATATCGACGATCTCTTCGGCATAGGTCACCTGCGGCAGGCCCAGCTTCTCGGCCACCTGCGGGCCGACCTGCGCCGTGTCGCCGTCGATGGCCTGACGGCCT
The DNA here is from genome assembly GCF_048465635.1 of Alistipes sp. Classification (GTDB taxonomy): domain Bacteria; phylum Bacteroidota; class Bacteroidia; order Bacteroidales; family Rikenellaceae; genus Alistipes. Next base: position 149,695 of record NZ_DBFWLF010000017.1, on the reverse strand, counting down.
GCGACGATGACGTCGGCGTCGATCTTTTTCAGGGCGCACGAAAGGGCGTAGGAGGTGGCCAGCGTATCGGAGCCGGCAAATTCGCGGCCCGAGAGCAGGTAACCGCCGTCCGCACCGCGGAACATGGCGTCGCGGATGATGTCGGCGGCGCGCTGGGGCCCCATCGTCAGCACGTGGACCGTCGAACCCGGCACGCGGTCCTTCAACGTGAGGGCCGCTTCGAGCGCATTGAGGTCTTCGGGGTTGAAAATAGCCGGCAGCGCCGCGCGGTTGACCGTCCCTTCGGGGGTCATCGCGTCCTTACCCACGTTGCGGGTGTCGGGAACCTGCTTGGCCAGTAGTACGATTTTAAGAGGTTGTTGTGATTTCATACAGTATTTAAGTATGTATTTTAGTTCGATTATAGTTCGCTCTGTCGGTTCCTGTCGTCTATTGTCTGATGCCTGTTTCGCGCTTCCGGCCGCTGTTTGCACGGACCGCATAACACCTATCAAATGCGGCTCTTCGAGCCGCGCGGGCCGCAGCCTCCGGCGGCGGCCCCCCATTGGCGTTCCTCCGCAGGCTGCCGCCCTCCCTGCGCGCATCATCTTAATGCCGTGCCGCAGGTTACCGTTTATTCAGCCGCCCGCGGACAACTCTTTAATTATAGTCGCGGACGCGGCCTGCGGAGGACTGCTTCTGCGGGCCTCCGCCGCCGGAGGCTGCGGCCCGCGCGGCTGACGCCGCAAAACCTCGCAGATCGAACACCCCGGAAAGACTTATATCCGCAAACGCTTGTGACCGCTTGTAACTTTCAACCCATGCAGACCCGCGCGGCTGACGCCGCAAAACTTCTTACCAAGAAGCCAAGCCGCCAACCCCCGAAGCCGCCCGAAGGCATCACTCCCGGACGATCGTCTCTCCGCGGTCGGGACCGACGGAGATGATCTTCACGGGGACGCCCGTTTCGCGCTCGATGAACTCCACGTAGCGTTTGAACGCCGCCGGGAACTCTTCGTACGTGCGGCAGTCGCGCAGATCGCACTTCCACCCCTCGAAATCGGTGTAGACGGGTTGCAGGTCGTCGGTGACCGTGTAGGGGAACTGCGCGGTGCGCGCTCCGCCGATCGCATATTCGGTAGCCACGCGGATCGTGTCGAAGCCGTTCATCACGTCCGACTTCATCATGATGAGCTGCGTGACGCCGTTGATCATGATCGAATATTTCAGCGCCACCAGATCGAGCCAGCCGCAGCGGCGTTCGCGCCCCGTGACGGCTCCGAACTCGTGGCCGACGCGGCGCAGTTCGGCGCCCGTCTCATCGAACAGTTCCGTGGGGAACGGTCCGCTGCCCACGCGCGTACAGTAGGCCTTGAAGATGCCGTATACCTCACCGATGCGGTTCGGAGCCACGCCCAGCCCCGTGCAGGCCCCGGCGCAGACCGTGTTCGAGGAGGTGACGAAGGGATAGGAGCCGAAATCGACGTCCAGCAGCGTGCCCTGCGCCCCTTCGGCCAGCACGCTGCGTCCCTCGCGCAGACACTCGTTGATGAAATATTCGCTGTCGACGATGCGGAAGCGGCGCAAGTATTCGACCGCGTCGAACCACTCCTTTTCCAGCTCCGTGATGTCGTATCGGTAGTCGAGACTGCGCAAAATCTTCACGTGCCGCTCCTTGGCCGCAGCGTAGATCGCTTCGAAATCGGGGCTCAGCAGGTCGCCCACGCGCATGCCGTTGCGGCTCACCTTGTCCGTATAGGTCGGGCCGATGCCCTTGCCCGTCGTGCCGATCTTCGCGCTGCCCTTGGCGGCCTCGTACGCCGCATCGAGCACACGATGCGTGGGCAGGATCAGGTGTGCCTTTTTCGATATGAAGAGCTGCCGGGTCAGGTCGTGCCCGCTGCGGGCCAGCTCCTCGGCCTCGGCGCGGAAGAGGATCGCGTCGAGCACCACGCCGTTGCCGATCACGTTGGGTTTGCCGCCCTGGAATATGCCCGAAGGGATCGAGCGGAGTACGTATTTCTCGCCGCCGAATTCGAGGGTGTGCCCGGCATTGGGACCGCCCTGGAAGCGTGCCACGACCTCGTAACGGGGCGTCAGCACATCCACGACCTTTCCTTTGCCCTCGTCACCCCACTGCAGGCCGAGGATCACGTCCACTTTTTTCATGGTATCCGATTCAATTTGTTGCGCAAAAGACATTTTTTGCATCCAAAGGTACGAAATGAAATTAAGAATCAAAAATTAGGAATTAAAAATTATTCCGCCGGCCACAAGACGGACGCCATCCGCGCTTGCAGCAACCCCGGGCGAGGGCTGCGCCTCTCTTCCCGGCATCCTTGCAGGGAACGGCTTATTCCGGAAACGTGCCCAGCGATCGGGTGTTTGCAAATTCGGATATTTCTGCTTAATTTCGCCTCGTTAAACTTTAAAATCAATTCATTATGCAAAAAACCCGCTACTACGCATCGGGGGGGGGAATCCCGAATACCTGACGCCTGAAATTTCTGTGATCGACATAGCCGTCGAGCAGGGGTTCGCCGGATCGACCGGCACCCTCGAGGACATCACCTACGACCATTCGTGGGAAACCGCCAACCAATAATCCGCACCGGCTATGAAACAGATCAACCGCACCGCAGCTGCCGCTCTGGCGGCCCTTACGCTCCTTGCCTGCTCGAAAGAGGAGACCGCAAATCCCGCATCCGGAACTTCCGGCCCGCAAACTCCCTACACCATCACCGCCACTTTCGCCCAGCCGCACGACACGCGCATCTCGATGGAAGACGACGGCGCAACGGCCATCGCACTCAAATGGAAAAGGGGCGATTATATGTACGTCGTCAACGGCAGTACGACCACCGAGACCATCTATTACTTTGATGCTACGAGTATTTCCGACGACGGCAAAACAGCCTTGTTCGCCGGCTCGGGTTACCCCGCCGGAGCGACACCTGCCTTTGCAATACACCAGGGGACAGTAAGATTCTCCGAGTTCAAACCTACGTGCTTTAACCCCTCTGCTCTGGAATTTTTCTGGTCATCGGCATCGGAACTGCCCGACCGTTACCCGCTTTGGGCCAAATACGATCCCGACACCGGGAAACTGGCATTCAAGCCGCTGGCAGCCGTGCTCAAACTCAACGTCACACTACCCGCAGGGGTGTCGGGGACGCTCTCGCAAATCACGATCGAGACAGCGGATAGATCCAACACCTTTTATAACTACGCCTACGACTTTACCTCCGGATCGGCTGTACGGGTCGATAATTTCTTGGCCTACAAACTTACTTTCACGGGTTCCTCGCCGATCACCGAAGGGACGCCAGCGACTTTTTACCTTCTGTTGCGACCCGGAACCGAACCGAAAGGGAAGTCGTTCGTGATAACCCTGACTGTGGACGGCGCCGCCTATACCGCCACCGTCACGGGCGGCGCGCTCGCAGCCGGAAAGTGCTATCCGCTGACGCTCCCGGCCGCGAAATGGACCGCAGTCCAATAAGCTGCCGGCGCACGACCAAGCCGGGTGGAAAGTAAGCCGGCCCGGCCGCAGGAAGCGCGCGCGAGCCTGTCCGGAACGGATGGACCCGTAAAGGGCTGCTACCCTTTCCTGAAATTCGACTGCCGGAAATCAGGCAAACAACAGAGGGGGCGTTTCCACGCCCCCTCTCAATATTTCCCGGCCAAAAAGGGCGGGGTCATTCCCTCACCCAGACACCGGTTGCTCGTTCCCCAAAAAGGAGAGGGTGAAGGTTTCGCTATTTTCGACAAATTCGAACGTGTATCTCTCCGGACGAATAAAGACAAAAACGACGGGCTTGTTCCAAAGATAACCGACACCGCCCCAATTGGCTGTCATCGTATTGAATTTATTTTTCGTGCCGGCAGTGACGAGCATCCACTCCTTGCTGATAGCCTCGAAGAAATTGTCATTCAAATCCTTAACGCTGATTTTTTTGCGGCCTATAACACCTCGACGCGGGTCGGCCCGTCGATGAGGTAGCTCACGACCTGTCCCGAGCCGATATAGAGCACCGCCAGCGAAGGGTTGGCGGTCGCGTCGACCAGCTCCATGCGTGACGCGCAGCCGCTCACGTCGAGCGTCTTGAGCGCATTGGCCCGGCAGACCAGCGTGGAGAGCGAAGCGTTGGACTGGAGGTCGAGTTCCCCCAGCAGATTATTGGAGCAGTAGAGCGACCGCAGGCCGCGCAGGTCCCTCACATCGAGCCAGCCGATCCGGTTGCCGCTGCAATCGACCTCGGTCAACAGCGGGCACTTGCGCAGGTCGAGGTCCGTAAGCAGGTTGTCCGAACAATCGAGCGTCCGCAGGTTCTTGAAATAGGAGATGTCGGAAAGCGATCGGATGCCCAGCCCCGGACAGTCGATTCTCCGGATACGCTCCGCCTCGTAGACCGAGACGCGGCCGTCGCCGTTCAGATCGAACTCGCGGAGGCAATACGCCTCGAATGCAGGGTCGGTGAAGGTGATGTAGATGCGTTTGTTCTTGTCGTCCTGCTCGTCCTCGGCCAGACCGCAGGAGATAAGCGGCAGTGCGAAGAGGCAGACGAACAACAGACGCTTCATGGTTTATCGGTTGCGGCCGGCGGGGCCGGCGGTGAAAAGTCGGTTACGGTACGTCCGGGAAAGTCCCAATTTTCGGGCCAGAGGCTTTTCGGGACGCCGCAGCACCGAAACGGGATCAGATATTCACGTCGTCGTTGTCGTCGCCGTTGTCGTCCGAGCCGTCGTCCTGAATCTCGTCGGCTCCCTTGATCTCGTCGTCGTAGTAATCCTTGTCGTCCTCCTCCTGCGCGTTGTCGTCGATCTTCACGTCGATCTTCACGAGGTAGGCGATCTGGTCGGTATCGAACGGGACGGCATAGAAAAAGTCGCCGTTGGGTTTGTCCACGCGCATCATGGCGTCGGTGAAGCCCAGCGGATATTTCGCTTTTACGGCATCCTGCAACTCCGCAGTGAGGTTATGAAAACTCGTTACGATATGTTTCTTCGCCGTATTCTGTTTAGTCATAGTAATGCTTCGAAATTTTCTGCAATTATAAGCAAAATTTGTATATCGCACCACATCTGCAATTTTTTTTTGCATTTTTTTTGATTTCGTCCGCCGTTAGTTACAAAATATGTACCTTTACCCAAGTATTACTTCCGACATGATACGCGAACGAATCGAAGAGCTGCGCCGGCAGCTCGAACTGCACAATTACAAATACTACGTCGAGAACAACCCCGAAATCAGCGATTTCGAGTTCGACGCGCTGATGCGCGAATTGCAGGACCTGGAGCGGGAGCACCCCGAGTTCCTTGACCCCAATTCGCCCTCGGTGCGCGTGGGCAGTGACGTGACGGCCGAGTTCCGGACCGTCACGCACCGCTTCCCGATGCTCTCGCTGGGCAACACCTATTCGCTCGACGAACTGCACGAATTCGTCGACCGCATCGAGCGCGAGGCCGGGCCTACGGAGTTCGTCTGCGAGCTGAAGTTCGACGGCACGGCCATCTCGATCACCTACGAGCACGGAGAGTTGCTGCGCGCCGTGACGCGCGGCGACGGCACGCAGGGCGACGACGTAACGGCCAACGTGCGCACGATCCGCTCCGTGCCGCTGCGCCTGCAGGGGAGCGACTGGCCCGACTACTTCGAGATACGGGGCGAGATTCTGATGCCCTACGCCTCGTTCGACCGCCTCAACGCCGAGCGCGAAGCGGCCGGGGAGCCGCTGCTGGCCAACCCCCGCAACGCAGCCGCCGGGACGCTCAAACAGCAGTCGTCGGCCGTGGTGGCGCGGCGCGGGCTGGACTGCACGCTCTACCAGCTCTCGGGCGACGATCTGCCGTTCAAGACCCACTGGGAGAGCCTCGAAAAGGCGCGCAGCTGGGGATTCAAGGTCTCCGAGCACATGCGCATCTGCCGCGACGCGGCCCAGATCGACGCTTTCATCGCCCAATGGGACGAGGCGCGGCGCACGCTCCCCTTCCCCACCGACGGGGTGGTCATCAAGGTCAACGACTTCGCCCTGCGCCGCCAGCTGGGCTTCACGGCCAAGTCGCCGCGCTGGGCCGTGGCCTACAAATTCAAGGCCGAGCAGGCGCTCACGCAGCTCGAAAGCATCGACTTCCAGGTGGGACGCACCGGTGCGGTGACCCCCGTGGCAAACCTCGAGCCGGTGCTGCTGGCCGGAACCACCGTCAAGCGGGCCACGCTGCACAACGCCGAGCAGATGGCCCAGCTCGACATCCGTCCGGGCGACATGGTCTGCGTCGAAAAGGGCGGCGAGATCATCCCCAAGATCACGGGCGTCGACCTTTCGCAGCGTCCCGCCGACAGCGTGCCGTTCCGCTATATCGACCGCTGCCCCGTCTGCGGGACGCCGCTGGTGCGCTACGAAGGCGAGGCCAAACACTACTGCCCCAACCAGAGCGGCTGCCGGCCCCAGATCATCGGGCGCATCATCCACTTCATCCGCCGCAAGGCCCTCGACATCGAGGGGCTGGGCGAGGAGACCGTCGAACTGCTCTACGACAACGGCCTGCTGCACGACATTTCGGACCTCTACGACCTGCAAGCCCCGCAGTTGGCGTGTCTGCCGCGGCTGGGCGAGAAGTCGGCCGAGAACATCATCCGCTCGATCCGCCGGTCGAAGGAGGTCCCGTTCCGCCGCGTGCTGTTCGGACTGGGCATCCGCTTCGTGGGCGAGACCACGGCCAAGTATCTGGCCGAACACTTCCGCACGCTCGACGCGCTGATGGCTGCCTCGTGCGAGGAGCTTACCGAGGCCGACGAGGTGGGGGGCAAGATCGCCGAGGCGATCGTCGAGTACTTCGCCGATGCGGAGAACCTGCGCATCATCTCCCGGCTGCGAGAGGCCGGGCTGCGTTTCGAAGAGGAGGCGCGCGAACGTTCGTCGGACGCACTCCAGGGCAGGAGCTTCGTCATCTCGGGCAAGTTCCTCAACCACAGCCGGGATGAACTCAAGGAGCTGATCGAGCGGCACGGAGGGCGCAATGTGGCAGCCGTGTCGGGCAGCGTCGACTACCTTGTCGCGGGCGAGAACATGGGTCCGGCCAAGCTGAAAAAGGCGGAAAAGCTGGGCGTGAAGATCATTTCCGAGGAGGAGTTCGAAGCGATGCTCGGCGCAAACCCGGAAGCGGAACGGGCCGAAGAGACGGAAGAGACCGCTCCGTCCGGAAAAGGCCGGGAAGCCGGGAGCGACGAAGGGACTCAGAGCGGCGAAGAGACCCGGAAAACCTCAGCAACGGGAAAAGCCGCAGGGGCCGGGGAAGCCGGAAATCCCGAAGCCGGAAAGTCCTCAGGAGCCGCAGGGGCCGCGCCCCGGGACGGCGAGCTGTTCTGAGCGTCCGCCGCATCGGCGGCCATCCCCTGCGGCTGTGAGCGATCGCAACCGGAGCGGGCGGGTAACGGACGGCTTCTCAAAGTCGCGCCGCGCCGCGCGGTTTTCCGCAAAATATTGTTAAATTTGCTGCTGAGAAACCCGAACATTATGATACGACACAAGCTCGCAGGCGTGGGAGCCGCCCTGATAACCCCCTTCACTCCCGACGGACGGGTCGACTACGATGCCCTCGCGCGCATGATCGACTACGTGATCGAGGGCGGCGTCGACTACATCGTGGCGCTCGGAACCACGGCCGAAACCCCGACCCTCTACCTGCCCGAGAGGGCGGTCATCGCCATGTTCATCACCAACCACATCGCCGGCCGCGTGCCGCTGGTGGTCGGCGTGGGCGGCAACTCGACCTCGGAGGTGCTGGACCAGCTGCGCGAATTCGATCTGCGGGGTGCGGACGCCATCCTGAGCGTCACGCCCTACTACAACAAACCCTCGCAGGAGGGGCTTTACCAGCATTTCCGCACCGTCTCGGAGCACTCTCCCCTGCCGATCATCCTTTATAACATTCCCGGCCGCACGGGCGTGAACATGACCGCCGAAACGACGCTGCGCGCGGCCCGCGACCTGAAGAACGTCATCGGCGTCAAGGAAGCCTCGGGCGACATCGCCCAGATGCAGCGTATTCTGGACGAGCGCCCCGCCGACTTTCTCGTGCTCTCGGGCGACGACGGCATGACGCTCGAACTGATGCGCCGCGGCGGCGACGGGGTGATCTCGGTGGCGGCCAACGCTTTCCCGCGGCGCTTCATGCAGTGCATCGGGAGGGCCAAGGCGGGCGATTTCGACGGGGCGCAAAAGGAGTACGAAGCCCTCGACGAGGCCGTCCGTGCGCTCTTTGCGGAGGGCAACCCCGTGGGCGTGAAGTGCGCCCTGTCGGTGATGGGACTTATCAACGACCGCGTGCGCCTGCCGCTGGTTCCGGGGTCGGAAGCGCTGCGCGCCCGGTTCGAACGGCTGATTGCGGAATACGATTTGCGTTGATTGCCCGTTAGTGCTGAAAACCGAAGCCCATGAAACGACTCCTGATCGCCCTGCTGCTCCTGCCCGCGCTCGCCGCGGCGAAGGCCCCCGACGAAAACGACATCCTCGACAAGACGCTCGACCGCGAATCGCCGTACTACTACTCGGCGCTGCTGATGCGTTACAACGCGGGCGACGAGACGCTCACGGACGACGACTACCACTACCTCTATTACGGCTACGCCTACCAGGACGCCTACAAGCCGCTGGAGACCAACCCCTATCTGGACAAGGTGCTGCTGCTGGCCGCCGGGATCGACCCCGACAACCCTAACCGCGAATCGCTCGAAGCGCTGCTGTCGGCCGCGTTCGACGCCCAGCAGAAGGACCCGTTCAGCCCCAAACTCCTCAATTTGATGGCTTTCGCCTACGGTGCGCTGGGCGACCGGGAGCGCGAGAAAGCCTACTACAACCGCATGAACGGCGTCGTGCGCACGATCCTCGCCTCGGGCGACGGGCTCACGCAATCCACGCCGCGTCATATTCTGATGTTCGACCACGCGCTCGACGTGCTCTCCGCCGAGGGGCTTGCCTACGGCAAGAGCCGTATCGTCAGCCGCACGGTGGAGTTCGTACCGCTGGCCACCCCCTACGTCGTCGACGGCAAGAAACGCCGCGGCTTCTATTTCGACTTCGGACGCATCTACCGGAACAAGCCCGAAGGCTACACCTACAAACGCGACCGCACATGGCAGTTCAACAACCTCAAACCCCGCGAATACAAATGATCCGCCGCCTCGGCCTGCTGCTGATCGCAGCCTTCGTGCTGGCGGCCTGCTCGAAGGACGAGGAGGAGCCCGTTTTGCACCTCTCCCAGCCCATCGCGCTGCTGGCGGCCGACGCCGACGCCGTGGCGACGATCGACGTGGACGCCCCGGAACCGTGGTCGCTCACCACGAGCGGCGAAGGGTTTCTGGTCTCGCCCGTCCAGGGCGGGCAGGGCGTGACGCGCGTTACGATCACAGTGACCGAACCGAACGATGCTCCGAAGCGCCGCACGCTGGGAAGCGTGCGCTTCAGGCTGATCGACGGGACCGTCGAATACACGCTGGAGGTGGCTCAGCGTCCGGCCACAGCGACGCAGACCATGCTGCTCTACATGCCGGGACACCAGTTGCTGGACGACTACGAGAACAACATCGATGGCATCCGCAGCGCCGTCAACGCGCGCATGCCGGGCGACGGACGGATACTGGTCTGCTATCAGCCCGATCGACGGAGCGATCGGGCGACGCTGCTGGAGATCGGCTACGACGCCCAAACGCAGCAGTGCACGACCTTCATACACGGGGAGTTCGACCCGTTCCGGGCCGACGATCCCGCCGACGTGGAACAGATGCTCGCCCAGGTAGCCGAGATCGCACCCGCACAGCGCTACGGGCTGGTCATCGGCTGCCACGGCAAAGGGTGGATTCCGGCCGGCGGCAGCGTCACCGCGCTCGGCCGCCGTCCGGGCGAAGCCGACGACCTCTGGACACCCGTGCCCGGAGCGCTTCCGACCCGTGCGTTCGGCGATCCGGGGCGCGAGATGGACATCGCACAGCTTGCCGCGGCCATCGACGCGCAGAAGTTCCGCATCGCATGGCTGATCTTCGACGCCTGCTTCATGGCCAATATCGAGACGCTCTACGACCTGCGCGGATCGGTCGAGCGGGTCGTTGCCGCCCCGTGCGAGATCATGGCGGCGGGATTCCCGTACAGCCGGGCCGTACCGCGTCTGTTCGCCGACAATGGCGCGACATGCGATCTGAAAGGGGCGTGCTACGAGTTCTGGAACTTCTACGAGAACGATTGGAAAAGCGTTCCCCGTAACGCCCAGTCGGGTTGCATCTCGCTGGCCGTAACGGCCGAGCTGGACGGTCTGGCGGACGTGATGCGGCGCATCAACCAGAAAGGGCTTCTGCCCTACGAACCGAACGACCTGCAAATCTACGAAGGTCTCACCTCGCACCTCTTCTTCGACCTGGGGCACTACACGCAGACGGTTTGCCCCGATGCGGCGCTGCTGGCGGAGTTCAACGAGCGGATGGAGCGGGCGTTTCCCGTCGACTGCCGCTTCCACACCCAGGCGTTCTATTCGGTCTATAACGGAAAGATGAACCCCATCAGACACTACTCGGGCGTCTCGGTCAGCGAGCCCTCCAAGCGGCAGGTCGACGCCAACCGGCAGACGGCGTGGTATCGGGAGACGCATTAATCACACTTGAATGTACCGGTAATTTTTGATCCGGCGTTCGAACCAGACAGTCGTAATTCGCGGCCTCCGGCGCGTATACAGGTCTGACCCACCCCCTATATCCCCTCCTCGGAGGAGACTTATAAAAGTTACGCCCCGGATCGCATGCGGTCCGGGGCGTAAACTTTATACTCGATCGGTCAGAGCTGCATCTGCTCGACCGTCACGGTCGTCGCCGTACGGATGCTGCGGGCGGGAATCTCCACGACATAGCCGGCGATCGTCTCGTCCCGCCGGGGAGCGACGCGCTTCGAGCCGACCCGGACCGAACCCACCGAGCGGACGGCGGGCAGTTCGATCCGGTAGTTGCGCTGCTGCGGCTGCCCTTCGTACGACCCGTTCGCAGGCGAGACGGAGATCGTCACCCGGCTGCCGTCGCGGCGGTAGTTGAGCGCCGTTTTCGCGTACTCGCCCCGTTCGCAGGCGTCGCTCACCCCGTCGTCCTCGTAAAGCGTCGAGGTATTGTCGGCTCCGTCGGCCCCGGGATAGCAGCGCAGCACCACCTCGTCGAGCGGCTCGGTCGCCGGGCGCGGCGTATAGGGCTGCATGGGGATGACCCAACCCCCGCGCGCGAAGAGCGGAAATTCGTCCAGCCCCTTCGCCACGCCGGGCCGCTGACCGCCCGGATAGGCTTTGCCCGAGAACCAGTCGTACCACACTTCGCCCTCGGGGAACCAGACGGTCTGCGTGGCGATGCAGTTCTCCCCCTTGCCGGGCGCTGTGATGGGCGCTACAAGCAGCAGGTCGCCGAATAGGTATTGCTGCGGGTTCTCGTAAGCCTCGTCGGCCTCGGGGTAGTCGATATACATTTGACGGATCAGCGGCAGCATCGTCTCGTGGGTCTGCCGGACGCTCGAATAGATATAGGGGAACAGGCGCGAGCGCAGGTGGTAGGCGGCACGGAGCGAGCGGGTGGCCGCCTCGCCCTGCATCCAGGGACGGCGGTCGAGCTTCGGATCGCGCGTGCAGTGGATCTTCAGCGAGGCCGACATGGCTCCGAACTGGGTCCAGCGTGCGTACAACTCGGGGTATTCGGGTCCCGAACCGCCGTAGAAACCGCCGATGTCGTGCGCCCAGTAGTAGCAGCCGGCATTGCCGCTGGTCGCCGTCAGTTCGACCTCGAACGCCAAGAGATTCCAGTTGGCGAACGAGTCGCCCGAGAACTGGATCGGGTAACGGTGGTCGCCCCACCCCGCCCAGCGGCTGTAACTGGCTCCGCGCAGGCCGTCGCGCTTCGAACGGTCGTAATAGAGCTTGTTGATCCACGCCAGCGAGGGGGTCGTCGTCCCCAGCACGCGCGGATACATCGAACTTTGCTGCCAGTCGAGCCACCAGAAATCGACGCCCTTGCGCTCCGAAGGTTCATGCGTGTACTTGAAGAAGTACTTCATGTAGGTTTCGTCACCTAGATCGAACGGCACGATGCTGTCGTTGACGATCAGTTCGGGCTTCTCCCGGCGGATCTCACGCAGAAAATCGGCGTACCCCTCCTCGTGGGGCCGGATGCCGTCGTGCGGATGGTCGTTGATCGAGACCGACAGCCCCCGCTCGTGCATCGTGCGCATCAGCCCCTCGGGATCGGTAATGTAGCGGGGATTCCACGTATAGCCCGTCCAGCCGCGCGAGACGGAGGCTCCGGTTCCGGTGGTCGCCTCCTTCTGCAGATGCCAGCCCATGTCGAAGACGATGTTGTCGATCGGAAAATCGTTCTTGTCGTAGTCGTCGACCAGCTGCAGGTACTCGTCGGCCGTGTAGTCCCACCAGCGGCAGTACCACGAGCCGTGCATGTACTTGCGCGTCATGGGAACATGGCCGCTGATCGCGCCCAGCGCGGCGAACGCGGCCTTGAAGTCACGGCCGTACATGAAGTAGTAGCGGTCGATGACGTGCGTGCGGTCGCGCAGCGCGAGGCGGTTGTCGATCACCAGGTCCTTGCCCGTGTCGTCGATCACGTACCACCCCTCGCGGCTCAGCAGGCCGTTCTGCGTGGGTACGCGGTCTTTCACCATGTCGAGCGTCGAGATCGCACCGCCGAGGTTCTTGCCCGAATTGGACCGCGACTTGAGATCGGTCTCCGTGCCGTCGGCGTTCTTCAGGTAGAGCGCCATGTTGTAGCGCCCCACGGCTGGGAAGCCGTCGTTGTCGAACTGCAGACGGAAAAAGTCGGTCTCCACCTGGTAGCGGTTGGGCGCTACCTCGGAGAAGGTGAAGTCGTTGCAGAGCGAATCGCGGTTGCACGCGAAGAGGGTCTGTTCGTCGACGAAACGGCCCTGCATGGCGTACTCCAGGCGGAAAAGCGCGGGCGTGATGACCGTGATGCGCGTATTGCCGACCACGATCGGGTTGGTTGCGGGCAGCTCCCCGGCCTGCACCCCGGGGTGCAGGCCGAGAAGAGCCGCGGCGAGAATAATCAGTTTTTTCATTGCTCGGGAAATACTAATAGTGTTTGTTGGTGAAGGTCCAGTAGTTTTGGGGTTCGTCGACCGGAACCAGCCACAGCGGTCCGTTCTGGGTGTCGATCTTGTTGCCCGAGCCGGCGAACTCGTAGTCGCGGGCGCCCCATTCGAAGTAGAAGTCGTGCTCGTGGAAGTAGGAGTACATCAGATCGAAGATCGGTTTGGTCTGCTCGGTAGCAGTGGCGTAGACGCCGGTTTTGCTGACGGTGTACCCCTCGAAACGGAACGTTCCGTCGCTGTTGCGCACGCAGGTGGTCTTGTGAGTAAACTGCTTGAACGACGATCCCGTCATGCCGGGACGATAGTAGAACAGCATGTCGATATTCAGCACGCCGTCCGTCTCTCCGGTCAGCTTGTAGATAATGCCGTTCATGCGGAAGCCGTTCGCCTCGCACGCCGCCGTCCAGCCGCCGTAAATCTCGTCGCGGAAGAATGGCGACTGGCACGATACGGGAACGTTGTTGGAACTTTGCGTGTCGTCGTTGCAGATGATCTGCCAGGCGTTCATGTAAGGCAGGTATTTACCTGCGGTCCCGACGCGGATATGGCCGTCGAAGAGGTCCTCGCGCGTGGTGATCTCCACCGTCTTGCTGTACGACGTGCCGTACTGGTTGGTGACGTAGGCGCGCACATGGTAGGCCGTGGCGGTCTTCAGTCCGAAGAAGAGCGGCATCGTGTAGGTGTTCGGGGTGAGGGTTTCGTCCGTTTCGAAGACCTTGTGGTCCCCCTCCACGGTCGGCTCGGGGTCGGTCTCGCTCCAGCAGACGCCCGCCGCCGTAACGTCGGCGTCGAAGATGCCCAGATTCTCGATCGTAAAGGTTGGCGACAGCCAGCGGCTGCGGATGTCCATCGCAGCTTCGAGCCGCACGCTGGCGCGCGAGGTGGCCACGTTGCTGATCTCCTTGCCCTCCTTGTTGCTGGCCCAGGCCCAGATGTAGCCTACGTTGTCGCTGGCGGCGATCTCCACTTCGTATTCGCCGATGGTCGTGGTCGGGGAGGTGTACTCCGTTCCCCGGTCGTAATCCTCGGTGTTGCCCACGCAGATGCCGCAGCGGGTCTCCAGCGTTTCGTCGGCAGCCTCCTGCACGCTCGTCTTCGCACGGACGACGATCCGGTCGCCCCGGCGTTCGAAGCCCACGATCGACACGATCGGCTTGTTGTACTGCCGTGTCCGGAAGGTGACGACCGGGCTGTAGGAAACCCCCTCGTCGGTGCGGATGTAGATGCGCACGAAGTAGTCCGTCTTGTCCGTCAGTCCGTTCACCTGAGCGTTCATCCGGCCCAGCCCGCCCTCGATGGGAAGTGTCTCGCACCGCTCGTCATCCACGGTCGGTTCTTCGACGGGTCCGTAGCAGAAGCCCCGTTCGAGAATCTCCCGGCCGCCGTTGGTGAAGACATAGCCGTCGAGCATGGCGGAGGTGTGCTCCACCTCGCTCGCCTCGCCGGCAAGCAGGTAGGGCTGCCCCTCTTCGAGCGTCCGAAAGCGCTTGGTTTCGCCGCGGACCACCTGCCCGTTGACGCGGGCATAGACCCAGCAGGCGTAGTCGTGCCCCTTTTCCAGTCCGGAAAGGGTCACTTCGAACGTGTCGCCGCCGTTCGGGGCCGGGAGCGTCACCACGCGGTCGGGCGCGCTCTCGTCCGAGAAGCAGACGCCGCGCTCGGAGCAGACGCCCCGCACGTAGCCGACGCAGACGGCGCTCTGATAACCGATCTCCTTGACGCGGGTCGTTTCCACGACGTCGACCCCTTCGGTTTCGTCGTCGTTGCAGGCCGCAAGGAGTGCGCACACCCCTGCGAGCAGTATCAATCCGTATTTGAATCGTTTCATCTTACAGGCTGTTTAAGGGTTACTCATTGGGTTTGGTGTAGACCGCACCGTCGTCGCCCACGGCGTCGTAGGCTCCGTTCGCGTCATTCCAGCGGAAGGAGACGATCGAGGCATTGCCCACCCGGACCGGAGCGATCAGGCCGATACGGCTCGGGGCCCGGTCGGCGGCAGCCGTCTCCAGCTCGATCCACATATGGCCCTCGGCGCGCTGCGCGGCGCCGTCCTCCTCCCACGAAAGCTCCGCGAAGCGGTTGCGGTCGGCCGTCGCAGTCGCATGCAGCGCCCGCAGGAACGACACCGTGACCACGCGGCCGTCGATCGAAAGGGTGCTTTCGGTATGCCCCTCGATGCGGGCGTAGTCGTTGAGCAGCGCCTGCTGTTCGAAAACGGCTTCGGCTTCGTCCTTCGTGGCGCGGCGCAGGTAGGCCGTGGTCTTGTTGAGCATGCCGCGCAGGGTGAACGTGCCGCTGTCGAACGAGAGGATGCTGTACTCGAAATCGGCGTAAAGCGCGTAGTGGGTCGGCACGTTGATGACGTTGTAGGTCGGGTCGCACAACATGTGGATATAGTTGTAGGTGGTGAAGATCAGCGACGGCATGTGCAGCGCCTTGAGCTGGTAGGTGCTCTGCCGCGGCTCAGTCGTGGTGTCGGTCCCGTCCTTGACGGTGTAGCTGGCCGTGAGGTCGCTGAGCATGATTACTCGCTCCTTGTCGTCGAAAGAGAGGTAGTGGCGGAAGACGCCGAACTTGGAGTCGACGAGCAGAATCCAGCCGTTGGTGGCGTCCGTAAGCGCCTGCTGGTACTCGCCGAGCGTGCGGGCGAGGCGCGTGTCGGTCGGTTCGTCCCAGGTCCGGTCCTCCTTCATGTCGCATGCGCTCAGCAGCGCGAGGCAGGCCGTCAGCGCAAAGTATTTGATGATCGGTTTCATAGCGGTTCAGCGGTTTAGTTCAAATTTTTCTCGGCCTCGATATCGTCGCGGATTTCCCGGATCGCCTCCTGCACCAGAGTGATGAGGCCCTTTTTGGCGTGGGTGTCGTAAAGCTCGACGCCCCAGGTCGACTTGAGGTAGGTCTCGATGAGCGACTGCTTCGTACGCAGCGCCGCACCGGGATCGTAGCTCGTCTTCCGGTTCTCGGGCTTGGCGTACCAGGCGCTCTCCTGGGCGATCAGCTCCTCGTACCACTCGCGGCCGTACATGCACAGGAACGCGAGCGTCTCGGCGAAGTCCTCGCCCGGGGATTTGCAGGCGTAGTTGCTCACGAAACCGTTGTGGCGGGCCTGCACGGTCGAGACGGAGGTCCACTTGGTCGTGTAGCTTTCCGACGTGACCTCGGCGAACTCCTCGGGATAGCGCTGCGCCTGCGAGATGGTGTGGGCGAACTCGTGGTGGCAGGTCTTGAGCATCGAGATGAGCACCTCCGGATCGGTCTTGTAGTCGTTGGCGCGGAAGATGACCACCTTGCGGCCGCCCTCGGCCTCGCCGGTGACGATCGTCGAACCGGAGTACTTGGCGCTGCCGACCAGCATGAACTTCTTGGGCGAGAGCTTGTAGATGAACGAGGCGTTGTCCGTGCCGCGGGTCACCTCCTCGTAGGGCTTGATCCACCCCTTGACGACGCCCTGCATGATCGGACGCACGACCTCCTCCTTGACCGGAACCAGCGTATAGGTGAGGTCGACTTCGGAGCGGTCCCAGCGGTATTTCACCTCCATGTTATAGGGGACGGTGATGTTTTCGTAAATCCACCGGTCGAGCTCCGTCTGCATCTCCCGGTCACCGCCGAGGCCCAGAATTTCGTAGTTCTCGCCGATATTGTCTTCGCCGCACGCGGCCGTCAGCAGGCCCGCGGCAAGCAGTAAAAACAGTTTTATCGTTTTCATTTCACTCTTTTTTAGCGGTTACCAATCAGGGGTCAGCAGTTTTTCGCGTGGGTTGAGCTCCACGCCCGACAGCACGGACTCCTCGGGAATCTGGAGCACCCAGCGGTCGTCGCCCGGCAGCAGCCAGTTCGAACGGCCTTTCTGGTCAAGCTGGGTCACGTGGTAGATCGGAATCCGGTAGCGCCACATATCCCAGTAGCGGATTCCCTCGAAGAGAAATTCGTTGCGGCGGCAGTCGAGCAGGAAGTGCAGCACCGCCTGTCGCTTCGCATCCCACGACGCCGTGCCGTAGGCGTTGTAGCGGTTCATGAAGTAGTCCGGATTCTTGTTGCCGCCCTCGTCCAGCAGCACCTCGTAGGGGGTTCCGTTGGCCGGCTTGTATTTGGCGTAGAAGTCGTAGATGCTCTCGAGCGTCAGGCAGTTCATCTTTTCGTCGTAGGGGTCCTTGGCCACATGGTCGTAGATGCGCGTGCGGCAGAAGATGTTCAGGTCGGCCACGGCCTCGTCGAGCCGGTTGAGGTGGATGTAGGCCTCGATGCGGTTGAAGAGCGCCTCCTCGGCGTGCAGGTACATATAGATCGAGTAGTTGTTGCCTGTGGTGCTGTTGATGCCGCTCTTCACGAACTGGTTTTCGTACTTGCCCACCCACGAGAAGGGTTTGTTGTCGCCCGAGCACATGTAGGCCCATTTGCCGCCGGTCGGATTGGCCGAGCTGACCGTATGATCGGTGTCCGCCAGCGAGCAGGCGTAGCGCATCGTACCGCAGCTGGCCACCGACGAGATCATTTCGCAGAGCAGCAGGTTCGACTTGGTGGTCATGCGCCAGTACCAGGGACGCACGTCCTTCACGCCGTTCTTGGCGTAGTCCGTGGTCCAGGGCTGGAAGTTGTCGAGCGCCCAGATCGCGGCGGGGTCGGTGGCCGACACGTTCCACACGCCGGGTTCCACCTCCTTGAAGTCCGTGGGCTTGGGGATGACCTTCGACGCCTCCTCGACGACCTTGTCCCAATCGCCGCGGAACGCATAGTAGCGCGAGGCGAAGGTATGGGCGGCGGCGTAGTTGAAGTGGTAGCGCGGCACGCGGTGCACGGCGTCGCTGGCGAGGTGCTCCAGTCCGTAGAGCAGGTCGGTTTCGATCCTATCGTAGGTTTTGGCGACCGTCTCGCGGTCGTACTGCTTGATGGAGACGTCCTCCGATTCGCGGACGTACGGAACGCCGGGATGGGCTTCGTTGGCCGCCGGGTCCGTCGGATCGTACATCTGCGCGAAGGTCGTGACCAGCAGGAAGTGGGAGAATGCGCGCGCCATGTGCGCCTCGGCGACGTAGGCGGCCGTGAGTTCGTCGTCGAACTGCGCAGCGGCCTCGATGGCCGCATTGGCGTGCGAAATGGCGCGGTAGCACTGCGACCAGAAGTAGTTGGGCGAGTCCTGCGCCGTGGAGTTGGGTTCGCGCCAGAAGAAGGGGTCGGTATTCGAAAGTTTCTCCTTGTTGCTCAGTTCGGAGTCGGTCACGTAGTCGACGCGGGCGTTGAAGTTGACCGCGTAGCACGCTTTCGGGTAGGCCGACGCGACGAGTTTGCCGACCTTTTCGGGCGTGTCGATCTCGGTGCGGTTGTCGGGTACGGTATCGAGGTAGTCGTTGCACGCGACGCTGCCCGACAGCCCGGCAAGGAACAGCAGCCGAATGATGTATTTCAGGGATTTCATGGTTCGTGGATTTTAGAAGCCGAGGTTTAAAGCGAACGTAATCTGTCGGGGCAGCGGCGAGGCGACGCCTCCCGTATTGAAAAATTCGGGGTCCTGACCGTTGAGCCGTTTGTCGGCATAGAGCAGGCAGACATTGGACATGGCTGCCGTGAGCGAGATTTTCTTGAACACGCGCGAGCGCTTCATCCAGCTCTCGGGAAGCGAGTACGAGAGCGAAATGGTCTTCAGCCGGATGAAGCCCCCGTCGACGGTCCGCTCGGTCGAGTAGTTGTAGGAGCTGAAGGGATAGTTGGCGCTCTCGGCGTTCTTGATCTGCAGGCCGGCGATCGCACCGACCGAGGAGTAGCGCTCGTCGCCGGGCTGCACCCAGCGGTCGAAGAACTTGTCGGGCATGGCGTCCAGGTCGCTGTAGGTCATCTTGAACGCCGGGTCGAGGCGGATCTTGTTGCCGCCCTGGAACGTGAGGAAGATGTTGAGCGAGAGGTTGCGGTAACGGAACGTATTGGACCATCCGCCGGTGACCTTGGGATCGACCGGACCCTCGTACTTCAGGTAAGCCGTGTTGGTGCTCTGGAAGTAGACCTTGCTGCTGTGCTCCCCCTTCTCGTTGATGAAGGTCGGGATGCCCGTTTCGTGGTCCAGCCCCTCGTAAACGATCGAAAAGAGGCTGCCGACGGGATAACCCTCGATGTTGCCGCCCGTGGATTTGATCAGGTTGTAGATGTTGGGCACGTGCTTGGCGTTGGTGATCTTGTTGGTGGAGAAGCCGAACGTGAAGTTGGAGTTCCACGAGAAGTCCTTCGTGCGCACGGGAGCGCCGCTGACCGTGATGTCGTAGCCGTGCGACTCCATGTCGGCGTAGTTGGCGCGCTTGGTCATCTGGCCGCCGATGCCCGAGGTGGTGATCGAGCTGATCAGGTCGAAGCTGTCGCGCCACCAGTAGTCGAAGACGAAGTTCAGCCGGTGCTTGAAGAGGCTGATGTCCGCACCGACGTTGGTCTGGTAGGCCTTCTCCCACGTCAGCTCGTTGTTAGCCAGCGACTCGATGCGGATCACCGACTCGATCTCACCCGACGAGGGGCGCGTCGCGTTGAAATTCTTGAAGATCGCCGCGGCGTTGGCCGAGGGCGGCATGGTGGCCGTCAGGCCGTAGCTGGCGCGCAGCGACAGCTGGTCGATCCACGCGGCCTTGTCCTTGAGGAAAGGTTCGTTCATGACGTTCCACTTGCCGCCGAAGTTGTAGGTCGGCAGCCAGCGGGCCGAGGCGTTGCTGCCCAGCGCGTTCGAACCGTCGTAGCGGATCGTGGCGGAGAAGACGTAACGCGAATCGTAGCTGTAGTCGAAATTGGCGTAGAACGCTGCGAAGCGGTCGCGCGTGGTGTTCATCGCATAGTAGGGGAAGTTGCCCTCGATCATCCAGCGCATGATGTGCCAGTCGGTGGCCACCGTTCCGCCCTCGTCGTACTGGTAGCCGTAACCCGTGTTCGAGTAGCGCTGGCGGTCGGCGTACTTGACCTGCACGCCCGCGATGGCGTTCAGCGCGTGTTTGCTCCCTTTGAAATCGGTCGTGTACTTCAAGCTGTTGCGCATGTCGTAGCTGAGCAGCATGTCCTCCGAGCGGTTGTAGAAACCGCCGTAGGGAAGCACCGAAATCTTCTCGGCGTTGGGGTCATCGGGGTCCTGCCACAGGAACTTGTTGGCCGCGCGGATGGTCGAGGTGTAGTCGGCGCGATAGGCTTCGGCCATGTTCGCATGCTCGGTGATCTGGTGTTCGCGGTCCGACTTGGCGTAACGGCCCGCGGCGGTCAGCTCCCAGCGCAGCCCCTTGCAGATTTGCGCACCCAGGTCGAACTGCACTTTCAGGTCGGCCACCGTGAGGTCGATGTAGTTGTTCTCCAGCTCGGTGAGGATGTTGAACGGGGCGAAGTTGCGCGTGAAATACTCCCGGTCGCCGTTCTCGTCGTAGGGGGTCAATGCCCGGCTCGTGTTGAGGGCGAAGCTGAAGGGGTTGATGTCGAAATCGCGGTCGTAGTTGCCCGAAACGACGTTCGCGCTGCGCGAGAGCGAACCCGGCGCCCGCTGCTGGCGCAGCGAACCGGTCAGCTGGAAGCCCAGGTCGAGCCAGCGGGCCACCTTGAAGTTGTTGCGCAGGTTGGCCGTATAGCGGTTCACGCGGTCGGCCACCGACCACCCCTCGTCGTGCAGGAAGCTGATCGAAGCGTAGGTCTGCGACTTGGCCCCGCCGGCCGAGATGCTCAGCGAGTGCTCCTGCTGCAGCGAGTTGCGGAAGAGCACCTTGAACCAGTCGGTGTTGGCCTGGGCATAACGCATCAGAAAGTCGCGCTTGGCCGCGGGCGTGTTCTCCAGTCCGAACTCCCCGTTCTTATCATTATAGGTATTGATGAGTTTGTACATCTTACCGTAGACGCCCGAGTTGGAAGCGTTCACGATGTCCGAATTGAGGTAGCCCTTGCGCTCCAGCTCGCCGTAGACCGACATCTGGTCGTAGGAGTTCATAATGTCGTAGTTGGCGTACGACGGACGGAGCTGGATGGTGAAGTTGCCGTTGTAGTTGACCACCGGAGCGCCCTCGCGGCCCCGCTTGGTGGTGACCACCACCACGCCGTTCATGGCCCTCGCGCCGTAGAGCGCCGTGGCCGAAGCGTCCTTGAGAATGTCGATCGACTCGATGTCGCTCGCGCTGATGCCGGCCACGGCCGAACCGAGCAGCGTCGTGGGGTCGCCGCTCGTAAGGTCGTCGTTCGAGACCGTCACGATGTCCTCCTGCACCACGCCGTCGATCACCCACAGGGGTTTGTTCTCGCCGTTGATCGACGTCACGCCGCGCACGCGCACCTTGGGCGCCGCACCGAACGTGCCCGACACGTTCTGGATGGCCACGCCCGCGGCCGCGCCCTCGAGCATGCGGCTCACGTCGGTCACCCCTTTGATATTCATGTCCTCGATCTTGAGCTTGGTGGCCGAGCCGGTGAAGGTCGTCTTGCTGATGGTCTGGAAGCCGGTCACCACCACGTTCTCGATCTGCGAACTGTCCTCGCGGAGCGTAAATTCGAAGGAGGTGCGCTGTCCGACGACCTGTTCGACGGATTCCATGCCCAGGAACTGCACCAGGATGATCGATTCGGGCGTCACCTGGGCCTGGAACGAGAATTTACCCGTCGCGTCGGTCTGAATACCCTGCGAGGTCCCTTTCACCAGGACCGAGGCGCCGATGACCGGCTGCCGGTGTTCGTCGAAGACCTGCCCCGTGAGCCGGGTCGTCTTCGCAGTTTGCGCGAGGGCCGCTCCCGGCAGACAAAGCGCCGCCGCCACCAGAAGCGACGAGGCGCATACGAGCCGCAGAAAACGTCCCGACGCTGAACAAGTAGAGTTTTTCATGTTACTTGCCGATTTAAGTTAAGGTTACTGTTTTTGTTGGTTTGGTTCGGTGTATAAATATATACCGCCCCCGGGGGAATGGAGTTTCAATTAGTCAATATTTAGTATGATTTCTTCCGACACCCATGCGAAAGGGATCGAAACACGCCTCCAAAGATACTCGACGCGGGGGTTCAACGATTCGAATTTTTTCATACCTTTGAAAAAAACCTATGCCATGCAACTCAAAATCCTCATCACAATCGGTTTTATGCTGGCAGCTGCTCCGGGCGTAAAAGGTCAGAATATGGTCCGCATCTCCACCCGGGAGGGGCTTTCGAACAGTTCGATACTCTCGGTAGCACAGGATGCGGACGGCTACATCTGGGCCGGGAGCTGCGAGGGGCTGAACCTCTGGGACGGGAAGCAGATACGCAACTACAAACTCTCGGGCAATCTGATCCACGCGATCATCCCCACCCGGGACGGCATGCTGTGGGTGCACACCAACTACGGTTTCGACCGCTTCGATCCGCGCGAGAAGAGCTGCGAGCTGCACGCCCGCTTCAACCGGCCCTACGCAGTGACGGCCCGCAGCCGGGATGAGGCATTTCTGATCCACGACCGGGGGCTGTACGGCTACAACCCCGCCACGTCGGAGTTCGAGCGGGTCGAAATCCGGGGGAGCAGCGTTTCGCTCGACCGCGGGACGAGCCTCTGCCTCGACCGCCGCGGCATGCTCTGGATCGTGCGGCCGGAGGGTTTGTACGGCTTCGGGGTGGCCCGCACGGCAGCGGGGTGCACCGTGCACGAGGAGGCGTTCGTTCCCGTCGACGGCATCGCCTTTTCGCGCTCCCTGGACGGCATACTCCTCTTCTTCGACCAGGAGCACCGCTTCTATCGGTTCGAACCCGAAACGGGCGCCCCGGCCTTGGTGTTCGACCTGAAGGATTTCGCACCCTTCAGCAACGATTCGCCGGTCGCCATCGCACGCGACCGGAACGATTACCTCATTGCGATGCACAAGAACGGCCTGTGGCGGCTAAGCCCGACGGCCCCGGCAGCCGGGGCCGAAGAGCTGGGAAAGGGCGCAGCGGGCGGAAAGAGGCTGCCGGACAGAGAAGGGCTGGCAGGCGTTGAGCGGTCGCCGAAGGGAAAAGGACAGGCGAGAAAGGGACAGCCGGAGGAAAAGGAGCATCGGAACGGAAAGGGACTGCCGGAAGGAAAAGGACTGGTGAGAAAGGGACAGCCGGAGGAAAAGAGGCCGTCGGACGCAGCAAACGGCTGCGGCTACACCGCGCAGCGGATTCCCGTCGAGGGGAGCATCTTCTCGCTGCTCAAGGACCGCAATCAGGACATCGTCTGGATCGGAACCGACGGCAACGGACTGCTGCGCCAGTACAACGCGGGCGTGAGGATCAATTCGGTGGTCTACGACCAGCTCCCCTACCCGCTCTCCAAACCGATCAAGGCGTTGTACGTCGACGAGCGGAACGACCTTTGGATCGGGACCAAGAACGACGGCATCCTGCGCATCCGCGACTTCTACCGCTGCACGGCCTACACCCGCCAAAATACGGTCAGCTACACGACCGCCAACTCGGCGCTCAGGCACGACGCCGTTTACGCGTTCGCCCGGAGCCGCCGCCCCCTCTTGTGGATCGCCACCGACGACGGCATCTGCTACTGGTCCTACCCCGCCCGGCGCATCGTGCCGCTGACCGCGCGCAGGCAGCTTCGCAACGTCCATGCGCTGTACGAGGATGCCGAAGGGACGCTGTGGGCGGCGACGGTCGGCAACGGCGTCTACCGCATCCGCCTGACGGGCGACGGGGCCGCGCCGCGCATCGGAGAGCTGCGGGCGCTGGAGCTGGGCGAGAACGCACGCAGCCGCAATTTTTTCTTCTCCATCGAAGAGACGGCCGACGGGCTGCTCTGGTTCTGCAACCACGGCGTGGGCGCGTACCGCTACGACCGGAAAACCGACCGCTTCGAAGAGGTCGTCTTCGATGCGCGGCGCGGGCTTCCGGTCAACGACGTGACGGCGATGGCCGTCTGCTCGGACAGTACGTACTGGTTCGGGACGGGGTACGGAGTGGTCGCCTACGACAATGCGAACGGGGTCGAGAAGCCGACGCCCCGCTACGGCAACGAACAGCTCCGGACGGGGGTGATTCACGGGATAGTGGCCGACACGCTGGACAACCTCTGGGTGGCGACCAACGCCGGAATCGTCCGCTATACGCCCCAGACGAACCGTTCGGTCTCCTACGACAGCTCCTACGGGCTCAAGGTGGTGGAGTTCAGCGACGGGGCCAGCTTCTACGACCGCAGGGCGGGCCGCCTGCTGTTCGGCGGCAACAACGGATTCGTCGTGGTGTCAGGTGCGCAACAGTCCGGAACGGGCGGACAATACATCGGCGCACGGGATTCGGTGGACGGGGTGCACCGCAGCGATCAGCAGCCCGGAGCGGGCGGGCTATCGCCCGCGGGCGCATCCGGCGCAGGCGCAAGGCGATTCCTGACGGGCGCCCGTGCGGCAGCCGACTCGGCCTTCTACCGGCCGCCCATCCTCTTCCGCAGCATCCTGATCGGCGGCAGGGAGCAGAACCTCAACGGGCGGATCCGCGACGGCCGCCTGACGCTCCCCCACAGTCAGGCTTCGTTCGCCCTGTCGCTCATCGCGCTCGACTACATCGACGGCGGCAACTACTCCTACCTCTACAATTTGGGGGACGACGAGCAGAAGTGGGTGGACAACGGCCGCAATACGCAGCTGATCTTCGTCAACCTGCGGCCGGGGACCCATACGCTGCGCGTGCGCTACCGCAACGACACCACCAGCGAGCTAAGCCCCGTGAGCACGCTCCGGATCCGCATCCGGCCGCCGCTCTACGCCTCGGCGTGGGCCGTCGCATTCTACCTGCTCGCGGCCGCGGGCTGCACGCTGCTCGCGGTGCGCCAGCTGCGCGTCCGCCACAAGGCGCGCGAGCAGCGCAAACGCACCATCTATGAGCAGCAGTACCACGAAATTCTCTACGAGTCGCGCATCAACACCTTCACCAATCTGACCACCGATCTGGCGCTTCCGCTGACGCTCATCAACGGTCCGTGCCAGCAGATTCTCGCCCACCGCAACACGGACGGGGTCGTGCGGCAATGGGTCGAACTCATCCGGGCCAATGCGAGCAAGATCAACGACCTGGTCTACCTGATCCACACGCTGGCCGAGGACCTCGGCGACGCCTGCACCGACAGGATCGAGTGGGTCGACGTCTCCCTCTTGGCGGAGAACATCTCCCAGACCTTCTTCGACCGGGCCAAAACCGCCGAGGTCGAATACCGCACCGCCATCGCGCCGAATCTGCTGTTTCCGAGCATTCCCAACCTGCTGACGACGATTATCAACCTGATGATGACCAACGCTTTCTACCGCAGCGAATCGAACCGTCGCGGCAGCGTGTCGCTCTCGGTCTCCAGCCGCGACGACCGTCTGCGGTTGGCGGTCCGGGCTGAGGGGCGGAAGCTCGACCGCGAACAGCTCTTTCTGATCTCCGACCTCCACCGTTTTCTGGATTATCTCGGCAGCGACCGCCACCTGCGGCCCATCAAGAACGACATGGAACTGGCGATCTGCCACAATCTGGTCGCCAAACTGCACGGGGAGTTCGATCTGGAGGACGGCGGCGCATCGCTCGTGGTGACGCTGCCGCGCCTCACGCTTTCGCAGGTGATGCCGGCCCCCGCTCCCGCCCCGGAGGAACCGGCCGCACGGCCCGCCGATGCGGCGGAGGATGCGCCGCTGCTGCAGCTCGACCTGCTGCTCCCGCCGATGCTGCTTATCAGCGAGGACCGCGACATGGAGCGGTTCATCGCCTCCCTGTTCCGGGACGAATACGACGTGCACCTCTACCGCGACCCCGCGTCGCTCGACGAAGCCACGTGGCGGATCGTGCTGTGCAATCCGACGCTGCTCAACGACGGGATGCTCGAAATCATCCGCACCATCCGGCAGACCAAACGGTTCAAAATGGTTCCGGTGATCCTGCTCACGGCGACGCCGCATCCCGAACTCAAACTCATGGAATCGGGGCTGGACGTGGATCTCTGTCTGCCGCTGCCGTTCAATATCGCCCACCTGCGGGACGCCGTGAACCGGCAGATGCGGCGTTACGCTTCGTTCCGCGACATAGACGTATACGGTTCGTTCGACCGCGTACAGGGGCGGATTCTGCACGAAGAGGACCGGGCGTTCCTCAACGGCATGCTGGAGATCATCCAGCAGAACATCTTCAAACCGGAACTTTCGACCCAATACATCGCCCGGCAGATGGGCATGAGCAAGACGACCTTCTACAACCGGATCGGCTCGCTGACCAGCCGCTCGCCCGCCACGGTCATCAAGGAGCTGCGGCTCGGGTATGCCGAGCGGCTGCTGGTGCAGACCAAACTTTCGATCGACGAGATCATCTACAAGTCGGGATTCGTCAACCGCAGCACCTTCTTCCGCAACTTTACGGCCCGGTACGGCTGCACGCCCAAGGTCTACCGCGAACAGAAGATCAGCGAACTGACGCAACCCGCGGCAAAAGCGGCGGAGTAGGTCCTCCGCCGCCCGTAGAAGATTCGCGCTGAAAAAGCTATCCGGCAAACCCCGATTCGATTTGAAGTGGGGCTTGCCGGATAATTCTGCTGCCATAGGACGCCAAGGTGAATCCGGCTCCGGTCTGGTTTATGCTCAATCGAACCAAGTAAGTTTACGCAAACAAACCGGATCAAAAATATTGGATAAGGTCCTCAAAATTATCCCGGAAAACAGAATCGCGTTCCATAAGAGTATTGAATATCTTCATCCCGAGTATACTATCAGGTTTTACAACACGCTGATTCAACTGCATAAAATAAGTAGGGTTATCGGTCATAAACAAGGAATCATTCGCTCTTCCCTGCTGATAGAAAATCGCCAAACGACGCACTTCGAGCAATTGTCTCAATGAATCTTCCACATACTGCAACCGATCTTTGCGGACTGTCCAATCGCGGCATACGGCTGAATCCGTTATTACCGTGCTTTTTTCCATCCATCCATCAACAAATTCTCTTGCTGTCACTGCGGAAAATGTCATCCAAATTCCCGTGCAATAATAAATTTTAATACTATCCGCTACTGACTTTTCACTGATTACGACCCGACGGCCGCAGGAAGCATAAAAAACCAGCAAGCTACTTAGTATTGAAAATCTGATTGCACTGTTCCAAAATCTTTTTCGTTTCATAAAGCTGTCGTATAGGTGAAACAATTATCACCTTGAAAGATTCTGTCCGTTAAAGTTATTTAAAATAAAATTTTCCATCAACTAGTTGAATTTTTGCTGAAGGATAAATACTATCCCGTTCTTCAATAATTTTCTCAAAAAAAGCACGATCTTTCATTTCACCAAATTTTCCCTTGAATAATACATAAGGATAATTCGCCGTCAAAAAAAGTGTATCGGATTCATCAGGTTTGTGCAATACAAGCATATACCGAGTGTCAAAAAAAGATGGAGCTTCATCCATGAACCGTATTTTTTCAATTTGGTCCATGACAAGATTTAACGTGTCTCGATTCGTTAACAAAATCGAATTGATTGATAGCGAATCTTTTGAAAAAGGGATGAATTCCTCCGGAGACAAGTCACTGAAAATCTCTATCTCCGGACTCCAATAATATATTTCGATTTTATCTACCTCCGATTCCGAACAGGTAGCGGTTTTGGGTTTATTAGACGTTTTACATGATACAATAGTACATAATAAACTCAGACACAGGATTGCTTTGTTCCAAAATCTTTTCCGTTTCATAGGGCGGCAAGGGTTATGATGGGCTGTTCTTCACGTGATGGAACTGCAACCGTAACAAATTTACATAAAAATTCGAAGATTACCAATTATCACCATCCGTTCCGGGCAAACCGCTCCCCGGAACGCCAGACGCATGCCGAACCCTATCCATGCAAAACGAGTTGCGACCGCAGGGTCGCAACTCGTTTCGATAGAGCCTTGGATCGGAACTACTCGTACTGCCCCGATTTGAGGCGCTGCACCTCCTCATCGGTGAGGAAGCGCCAAGCCCCGCGCTTGAGATTCTTCTTGGTCAGGCCCGCATAGTAGACGCGGTCCAGTTTCTTGACCTCGTAGCCGAGAAATTCGAAGATACGGCGCACGATGCGGTTGCGGCCCGAGTGAATCTCGATGCCGATCTCCTGCTTGTTCTCCTTGACGTACGACACCTCGTCGGCGTGGATTTCGCCGTCCTCGAGCGTCAGCCCCTCGGCGATCCGGTCCATGTCGGCGCGCGTGAGCGGCTTGTCGAGCGTCACCTGATAAATCTTCTTCTTCTGGTAGGAGGGATGGGTCAGCTGCTTCGTGAGATCGCCGTCGTTGGTGAACAGCAGCAGCCCCAGACTGTTCTTGTCGAGCCGCCCCACGGGGTAGATGCGCTCCGTGCAGGCCCCTTTCACCAGGTCCATCACGGTCTTGGTCGCATGCGGATCGTCGAGCGAGGTGACGTACCCTTTGGGCTTGTTGAGCACCAGGTAGACCTTCTTCTCGCCCTGCACGCGGGTGTCGTTGAACTTCACCTCGTCCGTGGGCATCACCTTCGTACCCAGCTCGGTGACCACCTTGCCGTTGACCGTCACCACGCCTGCCGTGATGAAGTCGTCGGCCTCGCGGCGCGAGCAGATGCCCGACTGGGCGATGAACCGATTCAGGCGGATCTCGCCCGTCTGCTTCTCGGGGTTGTACTTGGGATAGGAAACCGGTTTCTCGTCGCGCTTGCGGAAGGAGGACTTGTAGGGCTTATCGCCGTATTTGCGGTCGCGGTCGCCGTAAGCGGGCCGGTCGCCGTAGGAACCGCGCGGTTTGTCGCCGTATTTGCGCTCGCCGTAGGGTTTCTCTCCGTAAGCGGGTTTGTCTCCGTATTTTTTGTAACCGCCCGGCTTGTGATCGCCGTAGGCGGGCTTGTCGCCGAACTTCCGGTCGCGGTCGGCGTAGGCGGGTTTGTCGCCGTACTTGCGCTCGCCGTAGGATTTCTCCCCGTAAGCGGGTTTGTCGCCGTACTTCTTGTAACCGCCCGGCTTGTGATCGCCGTAGGCGGGCTTGTCGCCGAACTTCCGGTCGCGGTCGCCGTAGGCGGGTTTGTCCCCGAACTTGCGGTCACGGTCGGCGTAGGCGGGTCTGTCGCCATAGGAACCGCGGGGTTTGTCGCCGTACCGGCGCTCCCCGTAGGGTTTCTCGCCGTAGGCGGGCTTGTCGCCGTATTTCTTGTAACCGCCCGGCTTGCGATCGCCGTAGGCAGGCCGGTCGCCGTAAGCGGGCTTCTCGCCATACGGACGGCGGGGTTTGTCGCCGAATGCGGGTCGGTTGTCCTCCGTAAAGTGCGGATTGTAGGAGGCGCGGCGGGGTTCGTCCCCCTGCGCCTGATGCTCCGAATCGGCAGCGTCACGCTGCAAACGCGGGCGACGCTCGACACGTTCCGCCGTAGCCGTCACGGTACGGGCACGCTTGTCGCGTCCGAAACGCGCAAGCACCTGGGTCGAGTCGTTTTTCTGATCTTTCATAGTGTGGAATCCAAATGTTTACTTCGCAGGACCCGGTCCGGCCCGTCTAAGATTGGGGTGCAGTCCGTTCCGGCGAAATCGTTGCGCAAAGGTAATTCATTTTTCCGGATAAAATCACTTTATATGCCGGATTTGCCGGGAAAAGCCGCAAAGGACGGGAAATACGTATTTTAAGCCTTTTCGTCGCCTCGCTGCGGCCGTCGCGGAAAAGCCCGGGCGCGGCCGCAGACCGTCTGTCGCGCCGGCTGCGCGGTTCGATTTGGGGACGGACTGTAACAAGCAAACCGCAAAATCGCTATCTTTGTCCCCGCATGAACATGAACCGCGAAATACTGCGCATCGCGCTGCCGAACATCGTCTCGAACATCACCGTCCCGCTGATGGGTATCGTCTCGACGGCCATCGCCGGGCATTGGGGCGAGGATTCGACCGCCACGATCGGCGCGCTGGCCATCGGGGTGTCGATCTTCAACTTCATCTACTGGAACTGCTCGTTCGTCCGCATGGGTACGAGCGGCCTGACGGCGCAGGCTTTCGGGGCGGGCAACTTCACCGAGTGCACCAACATGCTCGTACGCGCGCTGGGCGTGTCGGTGGTGATGGGTCTCGTGGTCCTCGTGCTGCAATACCCGGTGGGCGAAGCGGCCCTGTGGGCCATGAACGGCGGGCAGATGACGCGCGACTACTTCTACGCCCGCATCTGGGCCGTTCCGGCGGGCATCCTGCTCTTCGGATTCAACGGCTGGTTCACGGGCATGCAGAACGCCGTGATCCCCATGTTCACGGCCATCACGGTCAACGTGGTGCACGTCCTGTGCAGCCTTTGGTTCGCATTCGGACTGGACACGGGCATCGTGGGCATCGCTTACGCCTCGGTCATCGCCCAATGGACGGGCGTTGTGCTCTCGTTCGTCCTGCTCGTACTCTTCTACCGCCGCGTGCTGACGGCGATCGACTGGTCGGAGGTGATGAATCTCCAGCCGCTCAAGACCTTTATCCGCATCAACCGCGACATTATCCTGCGCACGTTCTGCATCGTGGCCGTCTACACCTTTTTCACCGGAGCGTCGGCCCGCATGGACGACCCGGCGCTGCTGGCGGTCAACACCCTGCTGCTGCAACTCTTCACGCTCTTCTCCTATATGAACGACGGCTTCGCCTACGCCGCCGAGGCGCTTACGGGGCGGTTTATCGGCGCGCGCGACGTTGCCTCGCTGCGCCGCTGCCTGAAAGGGTGCATCCTCTGGGGCACGGCCGTATCGGTGGTCTTCGTGGGCATCTACGTAGGCTGGTGGCGCGACCTGCTGGGCATATTCGTGAGCAGAAACGAACCCGACTCCGCCGCCATCGTCACGCTGGCCGGACGCTACATCGTCTGGATCATCATCATTCCGATCGCCTCGGCCATGCCCTTCATCATGGACGGCATCATGGTCGGAGCCACCCGTACGCGCGTCATGCGCAACTCGATGTTCTGGGCCACGGCAGCCTACTTCGCCATCTACTACGCGGGCTATCCGCTCATCGGCAACAACGCTCTCTGGCTCGCTTTCACGCTCTACATGTTCCTGCGCGGCGTGCTGCAATTCTTCATGACCCACCGCCTCGACACCATCTACCGCGAAGCGTTGGAATAAAAATCGGGTCGGCCTCGGACCGCGACACGTCGAAACGTATCGGGGAGCCGACGACCGACCCGCTGCCGCCTCGCTTTGAAAAATAGTGACGCACTCAATACCTCGGACGGCAGATTCCGGTAACGGGGCGGCAAGCAATGCCGCCCCGTTGCGCTCAGGATACGGAGTCGCCTTGCGACGGCTCCGCGGCAGAAACAAAAAGTGGCTTTTTCGAAAGATTTAACTATAATTAGGTGTTGATTTCTCATCAGGGGGCGGACCCGGTTCCGGTGGCCGGGTCGGGCGTCGATCTTCGGGGTCGGTTGAAGCGGCTGCGCATGCGGTGCGGTGCGCAATCGGCCGCAGGGGCGAAAGCAGGATGAAGAGAGGACGGGACGCTACGCGGTTTCATGGTTCGGGTTCGTTTTAATTGCGTCCCTTATGGGCATAAAAAAAGGACGCGGTGTCAGCCCCTTGCAGCAGGTCTTGGAAAAACCTTTAGATTGTGACTGTCCTGCGCCCCTGTTGTGTCCCGCAAAAAAACGCGGGACATAACAAGGACTGACAACCGTTATACCAATCTAAACATCCTCCGAAGAGGTTTCCAAGTTTGCTGTAAGGTATAAAGAGTTGTTTACCCTTTATAATGTATGTTCATCGGCTAAGCCGAATTGTCTGCTGCAAAGTTAGCATAATTTATGCTTCCTCCTATTTCACAGGGCAAATATAAACAAAAAAATTGAATCAAGCACGATCGTGCAGATTAATTATGCCTATTGTTTCATTTTTTTGTTTAAAATTCGATCAACTGCAACGAAAGGACCAAATACTGAGAGAATTGGTTGCAAGTCGGATGCGTGAAATCCGCGAAATGCACAACCATACGCAGGAGTATTTAATCGAGAATACGCACCTGCATATTTCTCATTATGAAAACCGTCAGAAATTTCCCTCTCTGGAAACGCTCACTCTTTTTTGTAAGTTCTACAATATTTCCTTGCACGAATTTTTCGGAACGTCCGACTATCCGAAAATATAACGCTTCCATTTCTTCCTTTAGCCCTAATGACTAAGGGCGGCAGCCTGCGGAGTGCACGCGCCAAGCGGGCCTCCGCTGCCGGAGGCTGCGGCCCGCCGACCTATAGGTCGAGAACCAGCAAGACAAATCGGCCCACATAGTTCGGGAAGCCGCAATCCGGACAAGCCAGCAGGCCGACAACCGAAGAGACTCGACAGCACCCTTTCCGCCGCAGGCGGATAGATGTCCCCTCCGAGGAGGGGATTTAGGGGAGGGTCAGAATTATAAATGCGGCGGCACGCCGCAAGGAATCGACGGTCAGGAGCGGACCTGCGTTGTCGGGACGCAAGACCGTTCGTATTTTCGAAACTTCCGGGCCGCCGCGCCCGGAGGCTGCGGGCCGCCGGCTCTTCGAACCGAATATCTTGCCCTTTCTTCAAAGAAAGGGCGAAAGAACCGCGCACGCAGAAAACGGCGGTCGGCCGTCCTCCTCCTCGCTGAACGGGCACGAAAGCTAAAGCATATCGAACACCCGTTCCGGGCGCTCGTCGTCGTCCGGCCGCAAGTCCCCCCGTTTTCAGAAGTGCGCGGGCAGGTGCGGCGCGATGCGGCGCAGAGATTGATTAATAGGTAATTTTGTAGGAACGCGCTTACGGAAAGTTCTCGGGCGGCAGCCTGCGGAGAGCACGCGAGTAGCGGGCCTCCGCTGCCGAAAGCTGCGGCCCGCCGACCTGGTGGTCGAAAACAGGACAACCCGAATTTTGGCCCGCCGACCTAAAGGTTGAGAACCAGCGAGACAAATCAGCCCGCACGGACCTGACAGTCGAAACACGCCCCGCTGACCAATCGGCACAACTATCCTCTATCCCATTCAGGGCGCTACCCGGAAAAAATCGGCATCGAGCCAGCCACCGTCGTTGCGCTGCTGCTCGGCCGTGGCGAAATAGCCGATCTTCGCCCCGATCCACCGCCCTTCGCGGGCCGTGAACGGCTGGCCGATCTCCATGAAGCGTTCGCCGTCGAGGCTGTACGAGAAGCGACACACCATGCGCGGCGTGCCCTTTCGATCCTGCTCCCAGGCGATCCGGCAGCGCAGGCAGACCGTTCCGTCGGCGAGCGGCACTTCGGCGCCGCGCACCTCCGCAGTTCCCTTGTCGGCGTTGCGGCAGGCCGCCTGCACCAGCGCGAGTTTGCCGCCCCGCAGCTCTGCGAAGAGCGCCCCGTAGTCCATGCCCATCATCACCAGCCCGGCCCGGTCGCCCTCGTAAGCGCCGCGGAACGTGATGCGGGTAGTAAACGTGCAGTCGGGCGCGGGAACCTTCTGCAACAGGAGGTTAGGAGTGTCCCACAGATTGCGCCACCCCGCGGGATTGCGCACACACATCAGCCGCAGCCGCCCGTCGGTCGGGTTCATGAAATACCACCCTGTCTGCGGGTTGGCATGCCACTGCCAGTGCAGGCCCAACGTGCGGCTGTCGAACTCGTCGCTTTCGGCGGGCGTCGTGCTCCGGCACGGTCCGTTCGAGGCGGGCTTGCGGAAGGTGTCGACCGGCTCCCCTACCCCGTCGCCGTTGCGGTCGATGCCGATCACGCACCAGTCGTCGTCGGTCCAGGCCATCGGCTGCAAGTGAACCACGCGGCCATAGGCGTAGCGGTCGACGAAGTGCAGGAACCACGAGTCGCCCGCCGTGTCCTCGACCCATGCACCCTGATGGGGACCGGGCGTCGCCGTACCGCCCTGATGCAGCACCGTGCGGCATTCGTAGGGACCCCACGGCGAACGCGAACGCAGGACGATCTGCCAACCGGTTTTCACGCCGCCCGCGGGGGCAAACACGTAGTAATACCCGTTGCGTTTGTAGAACTTCGGCCCCTCGACGGTGGGATGCGCATCGTGGCCGTCGAAGATCAGCACCTCGTCGCCCACGAGCCGCGTCCCGTCGGGGGTCATCTCCGAGACGCTCAGCACGCTCTTGAACCCGGCGCGCGACCCGGCCCAGCCGTGCACGAGGTAGGCGCGGCCGTCGTCGTCCCACAGCGGGCAGGTGTCGATGATCCCCCGGGCCGCCTTGACCAGCAGCGGTTCGGACCACTTCCCGCGCGGGTCCTGGGTGCGGACCATGTAGATACCCCGGTCGGGGTCGCCCCAATAGATGTAATACCAGCCGTCGTGGAAGCGGATCGCGGGAGCCCACACTCCGTTGCCGTGGCTCGGGGCGTCGAACGCCCCGTCGTACAGGCGCGGCAGGGCCGCTCCGACGATCTCCCAGTTCACGAGATCCCTCGAATGGAGAATCTGCAACCCCGGTACGCAGTTGAACGACGAAGAGGTCATCCAGTAGTCGTCGCCCGTGCGGATCGCGTCGGGGTCGGAGTAGTCGGCGAAGAGCACCGGATTTTTATAGGTTCCGTCGCCCCGGTCCGCCGTCCAGACCCCCTGGGCCCGGACGCAGAACGCGGCAGCAAGGCTGCAGAGAAGCAATAGTTTTCTCATGTCGGGTCAGTTGATGAAATCGGTCGAACGCAGCGTCCCGTAACGGATATACATCCAAAAATAATCGCCGAGCAGCGGACGCAGATACTCCGTTGAGAGCGGGACCCAGTCGTCGCGAAACTGTTCGGAACCGGTCTTCTTGGCGAAGACCCGTTCCCACGGCAGGTAGTCGGCCCGCTCGTCGCTGGTCAGCTCGCGCGACCATGCCACGCGGCCCGAGCGGTCGGCTCCCGGCCCCGTGCACTCGCTCTCGGCATAGAACACGTCGCCCTTGCGGGCCGCGTCGTGCCAGTCGCGCCACCCCTCGGGACGGATTGCGGCGGGAAAGAAGCATGCCCACCACACCGTGCGGGCCGTGGATTTCCACGGACGCCCCAGGTAGACCTTCGTGACGCCTTCGGCCGCCGTCACGCGGCACTTGTAAAACACATAGCCGTAGCGGTTGCGCTCGGTGGTCGAGGCGGCGGTGATGAAACTATCCGATTTGCAATGGATTTCGCAGTTGTCGAACCCGACGATCGAGGGCCCGAAGATAAAGTCGGTCGTGCCCTCGATGTAGCTGTACGTCACGTACACGCGCGAGACATACCCTTTCGTGAAAAAGGTGTCCTGATCGCCCACGAGGCAGCAGCGGTCGATCCAGATGCGGTCGCCGCGCGTTTCGAGCGCCACGGCCTGCCCCACCCGTCCGGCATCGTTCTCGACGGTGACCCCTTGCAGGAAAACGTCGTCGGCCTGCAGGGAGAGCGTGTAGCTGTCGTAGGTGGTCATCTCGTAACCGTCGACGACCTTGCCCGAGTAGTCGTTCCAGACGATACGGACCGCCTCGGGACGGCCGCAGTCGCCGACGATGGCCACCTTGTCCTTGTAAACGTCGAGCGTCGCCTTCTCGCGGTACGTGCCCGGGAGGATGCGCACGGTGCGCCACTCCGCCGATTTGGCGGGCAGCGCGTCGAAGCAGGCTTGCAGGGTGGTGAAATCCCCGCCGCCGTTGCAGTCGACGGTATAGGTTTTCTCCGCCGCCGAAATCCTGCCGGCAAACAGAAGCATTGCGCCTGTAACGATAAGCTGTATTCCGAATCGGTTCATCATAATTTTCTGCTATTCGGAGCCGGAAACCCCGTCGCCTGCCCCAGAAGGGAGGCAGGGGCAGGCGAGGTTCCGCACGGAGCCGCATACGGCCGGAACCGTAGCCGCGGCTGCGAAATAACTAATTTTTAACTCTCAATTCTTAATTTGTCATAAGGTGACCCCCGTCTTGAAGATGGCGATCTCCTTGAATCCCGTCTGCTCGTGCCTGAGGTGTTCGCCGTCGGCCGTGGCGAGCACTTTGTCGATGAAGCGGTCGAGCACGGCCTGCGGCTCCTCGTCCTCGACGAGCGTACCGGCGTTGAAGTCGATCCAGTTCGCCTTGAACTTCGAGAGCTGCGTATTGGTCGAAATCTTCATCGTCGGCACGAACGACCCGAACGGCGTGCCGCGGCCCGTGGTGAAGAGCACCAGCTGACAGCCCGACAGCGCAAGCGCCGAAGCGGCCACCAGGTCGTTGCCCGGGGCCTGCAGCAGGTTGAGACCCTGCCGGACGATCGGCTGGGCGTAGTTGAGCACGTCGACCACCTGCTGCGCGCCGCCCTTCTGCACACAGCCCAGCGACTTCTCCTCCAGCGTGGTGATGCCGCCCTTCTTGTTGCCGGGCGAGGGATTTTCGTAGATCGGCTGGTCGTACTTGCGGAAGTAACCCTTGAAATCGTTGATCAGCGACACCGTCTCGTCGAAAACCCTGCTGTCGGCGGCGCGGTTCATCAGGATCGTCTCCGCCCCGAACATCTCGGGAACCTCCGTCAGCACGGTCGTGCCGCCCTGCGCGATCAGCCAGTCGGAGAACAACCCCGCCAGCGGATTGGCCGTGATGCCCGAAAAGCCGTCCGAACCGCCGCACTTAAGCCCCACGCGCAGGTAGCTCAGCGGCAGGGGTTGGCGCCTGTCGGCACGCGTCTTTTCGACCAGCTCGCGGCAGATCGTAAAGCCCGCCTCGATCTCGTCCTCGACCTCCTGCGCGATGAGGAACTTCACGCGCTCCTCATCCCACTCCCCGATCGCCTCCTTGAGGGCCGAAACCTGGTTGTTCTCGCATCCGAGGCCCAGCACCAGCACCGCGCCCGCATTGGGGTGTTTGACCAGCGCGGCCAAGGCCCGCTGCGTGTTGGCGTGGTCGTCGCCTAACTGCGAACAGCCGTAGTTGTGCGTGTAGACGCGCACGTCGTCCAGGTGCGAGCAGTCGCACTCGGCCCTGACACGCGCGGCGATGGCCTGCGCCTGTCCGTTGACGCACCCGACCGAGGGGACGATCCACAGCTCGTTGCGGATGCCCATCGTATCGTTCCGGCGCAGGTAGCCCATCACCCGGCGGTCGCTTCGCGGGATAGGGAGATTGTAGACTTTCGGGGAGTAGGTGTACTCCAGATCGTCGCGGAGGTTGGTTTTGAGGTTGTGGGAGTGAATCCAGGCCCCCTGCGGGATGTCGGCGAGGGCATGTCCGATCGGATAGCCGTACTTGACGACGTTCTCGCCGGCGGCGATGTCGCACAGGGCGACCTTGTGGCCGCGCGCAATATCCTCGAGGAGGGTGACGCGCACACCGTCGACGTCGATCGTCTCCCCTTTCCGGAGATCGTCGGCCAGCGCCACGGCCACGTTGTCCGCAGCGTTGATTTTCAGTATTCGTTTCATGTCGATCCTTGTTTAATAAAGAAAGCCCCCGCCGAGGCGGGGGTTTGAGGGTGGGTCAGACCTGCAACACGGCACGGGGCCGCGAATAAAACCCAATCCGAATCCCGCAAACGCTGCGTCCACGCAGCGCTTTCTGCCGAAATTACTTGTTCAAAAATTTGTTCAGCGCCTCGGCCATACCCAGCTGCTCGATGTCGCGGACATACCCCGCCACGGCGGGTACGAAGCCCGGAACCTCCGAGAAGTCGACCGTGAAGATGCCGCTTTCGCGGACGATCCTGCTGATCGTGGCGTCCATATCGGCCGAATCCCAGTTGGCGCGGATGTACTCCACGAACTCCTTCGTGTCGTCCGGCTCGAAACCGCTCTCGGGCGAATAGAGGCTCATCAAGGCGGCGAACGTGAAGCACTCGTGCTCGGCCAGCTTATGCGCCTTGAACCAGTTGTCCTTGACGGTCGGATAGTTGCGCGCCTCCCACTTGGAGAGCGAGTTGAGCGAAATCGACCGCAGCATGTGCTTGATGAACGGGTTGTAGAAGCGCTCCAGAATCCCGGCGGCGAACTCTTTCAGCTCGGCCTGGTCCTCGTCGATCATCGGGATGACCTCCTCCGAGACCATATCGTTGACGAAGCGCTCGATGGCGGGCGTGTCGAAAGCGTCCATCACCGTCTGGCAGCCCATCTGCAGGGCGATGGGAACCATGCCCGTATGCGAGCCGTTGAGGATGCGGACCTTCTTGTCGCGGAACTGCTTGATCGAGGGCATGAAGATGACGTGCAGCCCCGCCTTGTCGAGCGGCAGCTCTTTCATCACCTCCTTATAACCCGGACCGCCGATGGCCCACAGGTGGTACAGCTCGGCCTTGACCACGAGGTTGTCGTCGAAACCGATCTCCTCCTTGATCTCGTTGATCGTGTCGCGCGGGAAGCCCGGCACGATGCGGTCGACGAGCGTATCGCAGAAGTGGCAGTTCTGCTCGACCCAGTCGATGAACTCCTGCCCCAGCTTGTGATACTTAGCGTGCCGGATAACGTATTCGTGCAGCGTGGAGCCGTTGTTCTCGATCAGCTCGCAGCAGATGATGCACAGCCCTTTGGTCGGATCGCCGTTGAAGTGCTTGAAGCGCTTATAGAGCAGCGCGGTCATCTTAGCCGGATACGACTTGGGCGGACGCGCCTCCAGGTCGTCGCCCTCCTCGTAGCGGATACCCGCCTCGGTGGTGTTCGAGATGGTGATCTTCAGCTCGGGCGAGAGGAAATACTGCTCGTACTTCTCGTACTCCACGTAGGGGTTGAACGAATCCATGACGCTCCTGACGAGCCGCACGTCCTTCTTGGGCTGCTTGTTCTCGATACCCTCCAGATAGACGTGATACATATTGTCCTGCTTGTGCAGCAGGTCGATCATCCCCAGCACCTTGCGCTCGGGATCGAGGATGGGCTGGCAGATGGCCACGCCCGCGTTCATCACGCCTTTTTCGTTGGCGATGTCGATCTGCCAGTCGACGAACGCACGCAGGAAGTTGCCCTCGCCGAACTGCAGAATCCGGACTGGGCGCTCGACCTTTTCGACGGTCGATTTATTGAGTTGTTTAAGCATGGTAAGCTGTTTAGGTGTTAAACATGGTGGCGAATCCCGTGCGGGAGGACGCCTCGTCCACCAAAGAGAGGCGCCCCCGGACGGTCATGCGGAAAAATGCCTGATCGAACCTTAAGCAACTATTCGACGACGATCGGCTTATACTTGGGAACCAGCGACTTCATGACGATCCAGCCCACCAGATAGGCCACGGCGCAGATGCAGAACACCACGAAGTAACCCGCAGGTTTGCCGACGAAGCCCATGAACTGCATCGAGGTCTGATCGGCATGCACGAACAGCCAGCCGGCGAACCATTGCAGGATCATCGACCCCACGCCGCCGGCCATGCCGCCGATACCCGTCACGGTCGCAATCGCCGACTTGGGGAACATGTCGCCCACCGTGGAGAAGATGTTGGCCGACCACGACTGATGCGCCGCGCCGCCCAGACCGATCAGAATGATCGGGAACCAGGGCGAGATCGTACCCATCGGCTGCGCCAGCAGCACCAGCAGCGGAATGAACGCGAAGATCAGCATGGCGCGCATGCGGGCCGCATAGGGGTTCAGCCCCGTCTTGTTGATGATGATGGTCGGAATTTTGCCGCCGTAGATCGAGAGCATCGTGATGGCGTAGAGCGTGAAGATCAGCGCCACACCCAGCCCTTCGGACATCTTGATGTTGAACTGCGTATTGAGGTACGAAGGGGTCCAGAAGAGGAAGAACCACCACACGCCGTCGGTCATGAACTTGCCGAAAGCGAACGCCCACGTTTGCTTGAAGGAGAAGGTCTTCCAGAAGGAGATTTTCTCGTTCGCCTGCTCCTGGTCGACCGCTTCGCCATCGACCATTTCGTGCTTGTCCTGCTCGATGTACTCCAGCTCGGCGGGGTTGACGCTGGGGTGCTCCGAGGGTTTCTTGTACATGAACACCCAGAAGCCCATCCAGATGAAGCCCAGGCCGCCAATGACGATGAAGGCCGTCTCCCAGCCCCACGCCTTGGCCAGCAGCGGGATGGTCAGCGGAGCGAACAGCGCGCCGATCGAAGCGCCGGCGTTGAAGATCGAGGTGGCGTAGGCGCGGTCCTTCTTGGGGAAGTACTCGGCGGTCACCTTGATCGCTGCGGGGAAGTTGCCCGCCTCGCCCAGCGCCAGGATGCAGCGCGCGGCGATGAAGAAGTACATGCTGACCATGGCGATCGTGGCGGCCATGGCCGATCCGGCCTCGACGGCGATCAGCGCCTCCTTGCTGGGCAGGCCCACCCACGCTTCGGTGGCCACGCCGCACAGGGCATGGAGGCAGGCGCCCACCGACCAGACGCCGATGGCCCAGAGGTAACCCTTCTTCGTGCCCATCCAGTCGATGAAGCGTCCGGCGAAGAGCATGCAGACGGCATAGACGATCGAGAAGATCGAGGTAATCAGCCCGTAGTGGTATTCGTTCCAGTGAAATTCGGGTTTGATGAACTCGTCCCACGTCAGCGAAAGCACCTGACGGTCGAGGTAATTAACGGTCGTCGCAAAGAAGAGCATCGCGCAGATGACCCAGCGGTACTGCGTCATCTTTGCGGCGAGAGTCGATTGGTTGTTTGTCATTAATTTCGGGTTTTAAGTAAGTTCGGGGATGGTGAGACGCAAACCTCGCCCGGCGGCGGATCGGGGGCCGCCGCCGGACGGAGCCTGCGAAAGATCGTTTAACGCAGCTTGGCGATCACGTCCAGCGCGAAGCGGCACTTGTCGGCGATGGCCTTCCAGTCCTTCGCGGCGATCACCTCCTTGGGGAAGAGCTGCGAGCCCATGCCCACGCAGTAGACGCCGGCCTTGAACCACGCCGTGAGGTTCTCCTCGGTGGGTTCCACGGCGCCCGTAGCCATGATGTTAGACCACGGCAGCGGAGCCTTGACGTTCTTGACGAACGACGGACCGCCCACGTTGCCGGCGGGGAACACCTTCGTCAGGTCGCAGCCCAGCTCCTGGGCGATGCCGATCTCGGTCACCGAACCGCAGCCCGGGGTGTAGGGAACCAGGTGGCGGTTGCAGACCTTCGCCACCTCGGGGTTCAGATAGGGACCCACGATGAAGTTGGCCCCGTACTGGATGTAGAGGGCGGCCGTCGGAGCGTCGACGACCGTTCCCACGCCCATCATCATTTCGGGGCACTCCTTCGCGGCGAACTTGATCACCTCGACGAAGACCTCCGAGGCGAAATCGCCGCGGTTGGTGAATTCGAAAGCACGCACGCCGCCCTCGTAGCAAGCCTTGACGACCTGCTTGGCAATCTCGGCGTCAGCGTGGTAGAAGACAGGGACCATACCGGTCTTACCGATGGCCTCCAATACCTGAATTTTTGAAAATCTTGCCATATCTGTAATTTCAATTATACTTTATAAACTGTTTTGTAGTCACCGTGAGGCGGATTACGGTTGCCTGCAAAAGGGGACATTCAGCCCACTGCAAGGAAAGGCCGAAATACGCCCACCCTTACGGCAAAACGCAACTATCGCTGTACGCGTCCGCTGGCGTTGCCGCCGGCCAACGACTCGACCTCCTCGACCGATACGAGGTTGAAGTCGCCGTTGATGGTGTGCTTGAGCGCCGATGCGGCCACGGCGAATTCGAGCGCCTCGCCCTGCGTGGGCTTGGTCAGCAGGCCGTGGATCACACCGCCCGAGAACGAGTCGCCGCCGCCGACGCGGTCGATGATCGGATTGATGTCGTAACGCTTCGACTCGTAGAACTCCTTGCCGTTGTAAATCATGGCTTTCCAGCCGTTGTGCGTCGCGGAGAACGACTCGCGCAGCGTCGAGATGACGTACTTGAAGCCGAACTCGGCGGCCATCTGGCGGAAGATTCCCTTGTAGCCCTCGGCGTTGGTCTCTCCGCCCTCGACATCGGCGTCGGGCTTGAAGCCCAGGCACAGTTCTGCGTCCTCCTCGTTGCCGATGCAGACGTCGACGTACTGCATCAGCGGCTTCATGATCGACTGGGCTTTCTCCTTGGTCCAGAGCTTCTTGCGGAAGTTCAGATCGACCGAAACGGTCACCCCGTGGCGCTTGGCGGCCTCGCAGGCCAGGCGGGTCAGCTCGGCGGCCTTGTCCGAAATGGCGGGGGTGATGCCCGACCAGTGGAACCACTGCGCGCCCTCCATGATGGCGTCGAAGTCGAAATCCTGCGGATCGGCCTCGGCGATCGAGGAGTGCGCCCGGTCGTAGATCACCTTCGAGGGACGCATCGACGCACCCGTTTCGAGGTAGTAGATACCCACGCGGTCGCCGCCGCGGGCGATGAAGTCGGTCCGAACGCCGTACTTGCGCAGGGCATTGACCGCCGACTGGCCGATCTCGTGTTTGGGAAGTTTCGACACGAAGTACGCTTCGTGGCCGTAGTTGGCGCAGCTGACGGCCACGTTGGCCTCGCCGCCGCCGTATACGACGTCGAACGAATCGGACTGAACGAAACGCGTGTTGCCCGGCGTGGACAGACGCAGCATGATCTCACCTAAGGTTACGATTTTCATCTTGCTGATTGGGTTTTTGTATTAGAATTTGAAATAGTTTTTCGCATTGCGGTACGAGATGCCCTCGACGATCTCGCGTCCGATGAAGTCGATCTCCGAGGCGGGCAGCAGGCCGTTTTCGATGTCGTTGCCCAAGAGGTTGCACAACGTGCGGCGGAAATACTCGTGGCGCGGGTACGAGAGGAACGAGCGCGAGTCGGTCAGCATGCCCACGAAGCGGCTCAAGAGGCCCAGCGTCGAGAGGGCGTTCATCTGCTTCTCCATGCCGTCCTTCTGATCGAGGAACCACCAGCCCGAACCGAACTGAATCTTGCCCGGACCGTAGCGGCCGTCCTGGAAGTTGCCCAGCATGGTGGCCACCAGCTCGTTGTCGCGCGGGTTGAGGTTGTAGATGATCGTCTTGGTCAGCTTGTCGCCGCCGTCGAGCATGTCGAAGAAGCGCGACATCTTCTTGCCCACCGTGAAGTCGCCGATCGAGTCGAAGCCCGTGTCGGGTCCCAGCTGGCGGAACATGCGGCTGTTGTTGTTGCGGATGGCGCCGTAGTGGAACTGCTGCGTCCACCCCGTCTCCCAGTCCATGACGGCAAATTCGACCATCATGGCGGTCTTGAACTTGAGAATCTCTTCCTGCGTGAGCGACTGTCCGCCGTACACCTTATTAAAAATGGCGTCGATCTCGGCCTGGGTATATTCTTCGGCGTAGAACTCCTCGATGCCGTGGTCCGAGAGGCGGCAGCCGACCTCCTCGAAGAACTTGTGACGCACACGCAGCGCCTCGATCACGTCGGCGAACTTGCGGATCGTGACGCCCGACACCTCGGAGAGCTTCTCCATGTAGGCGCGGAACTCGGCGGGAACCTCCACGGCCATCGCCTTGTCGGGCCGCCACGTGGGCAGCATCTTCACCGCGAAACCGTCGTCGCGCACCTTGATGTGGTGCTCGAGCGAATCCACCGGATCGTCCGTCGTGCAGACCACCTCGACGTTGTAGTGCTGCATCAGGCCGCGGGCGTAGTACTCGGGCTTCTGCAACAGGGCCGTACAGTGGTCGTAAATCTCGCGGGCGGAGGAGGCGTTCAGCAGCTTCGTGACGCCGAACGCGGTCTTCAGCTCCAGATGCGTCCAATGGTAGAGCGGGTTGCGCATCGTGTAGGGAACCGTCTCGGCCCACTTCTCGAACTTCTCCCAGTCGGTGGTATCCCTGCCCGTGCAGTAGCGCTCGTCCACGCCGTTGGTACGCATCGCGCGCCACTTGTAGTGGTCGCCCTCCAGCCAGATCTTCGACAGGTTGTCGAAGCGGTGGTTCGAGGCCACGTATTCGGGGATGAGGTGGCAATGGTAGTCGATAATCGGCATTTTGGCCGCATGCTCGTGGTAGAGCCGTTCCGCGGTGGGGGTTTGCAACAGGAAGTTGTCGTCGTTGAACTGTTTCATTTCGAGGTTATATTACCGTTTAAGTTTTCAGACCGGAGAGCGGGCCGCGCGGACCCTGCTTTTTCACCATGTAAAAATAGCAAGTTTTCACGACATACCCTATGAAAAATTACCAAATTCAATAGAATATTTGCCGCTTTGGTTGACCAATGTACGAAAAAAAACGTAATTTTGCCGCACGACGAACGAAAAAACATCAATTCAAACAGTATGAAAAACACCAATTTAATCACCGTATTGACCGCTGCCGCGCTCCTTGCGGTCTCCTGCTCCCAAAGCCTGAAGGTCGAAGTGACGAACCCGACGCAGACCGAGCGCGACGACGAGACCGTCGAGATCGCCTGGAACCGCATCGCAGCGCTCGAAGGGGTGACCCCCGACAACGTTATCGTACTCGACCACGACGGCCGGCAGGTCCCCTCGCAGGTGCTCTTCCGCGGCTCCGAGGAGCCGCAGGCACTCATCTTCCAGGTCGATGCCGACGCGCTGGAGACCGAGCGTTTCGCCATCAAGACCGGTGTCCGCGAAGCCTACCCCGCCCAGGCGTTCGGCCGCCACGTGCCCGAGCGTTACGACGATTACGCCTGGGAGAATAACAAGGTAGCCTACCGTCTCTACGGTCC
Source organism: Alistipes sp. (assembly GCF_048465635.1). GTDB lineage: Bacteria > Bacteroidota > Bacteroidia > Bacteroidales > Rikenellaceae > Alistipes. The sequence continues at coordinate 105,166 of NZ_DBFWLF010000017.1, read as the reverse complement.
CTCGCTCGAGACCTCGCCCGAGAAGCTGGTGACGCCCGGCATCGACGTCTGGGTGAAGTGCACCGACAAGCTGGTGATCGACGAGTGGTACGCCAAGGGCGACTACCACCACAACTACGGCGACGGCATGGACTGCTACAAGGTCGGCGTGACGCTGGGCGGCGGCTCGTCGGTTCCCTTCGCCGGGGGCAAGTTCTGGATGATGCCCCACAACTACCTCACGCAGCAAACGCTCGACAACGGTCCGATCCGCACGACGGTCAAACTGACCTACGCACCGTGGGAGGTGGACGGCACGGAGGTGTCGCTGACCAAGATCATTTCGCTCGACGCCAACCAGCGTTTCAACCGCATGGAGAGCATCTACGAAGGTGCTTTCGCCGAGCTGCCCGTTGCGGCCGGATTCGTGCGCCACGACGTGAAGCAGACCCTCTCGGGCGACGGCTGGCTGGCCTTCCGCGAGGCGACCTCCGACACGAAGGACCCCGTGCGTGACGGCGACATCTATGCGGCGGTCGTACTGCCCGGGGCGCAGATTCTGCCCGACACGCTCGGCCACGCCGTCGCCGTGAAGAGCGTCAAGCCCGGCATTCCGATGACCTACTACGCCGGAACGGGCTGGAGCCAGGGCGGCATCGACGACATGGAGGAGTGGATGGAGCAGGTCGAGGAGGTGAAAGCCGCCATCGAAAGTCCGCTCCAAGTCATCATCAGGTAGTTTCCGCCGGGACAACCCCGCTGAAAAAACGGATCGAAAAAGTTGCGGAAGCCCGGATTGCGCCGGGCTTTCCGCCTTTTCGGGAGAAGAACTTTCAATGAGCGAATGAAATGGATAGTGGGAAAAAGATCGTCTCCTTCGGCGAGATCATGCTCCGCCTGACCCCGCCCGCGCGCCGGCGGTTCTCGCAGAGCGCCCTTTTCGAGGCCGGCTTCGGCGGCAGCGAAGCCAACGTGGCCGTGTCGCTGGCCAACTACGGACTGCACAGCGAGCTGGTGACCTGCCTGCCCCCGAACCGCATCGCGGACGCCTGCATCGACGACCTGCGCAGTTACGGGGTCGACACGCGCCACATCGTGCGGGCAGGCCGCCGCATCGGACTATACTACATGGAGGAGGCCGCCGCCATGCGCGCTTCGCAGGTGGTTTACGACCGGGCCGGATCGTCGTTCGACGGGCTGCGGCCCGGGCAGATCGACTGGTCGGAGGTGTTCCGCGACGCGGGGTGGTTCCACTGGTCGGGCATCTCGGCTGCCGTGACGGCCGAAACGGCCGCCGTATGCGCCGAAGCCATCGCAGCGGCCCGGGTCTCGGGGCTGGTGGTCTCGTGCGATTTGAACTACCGCAAGAACCTCTGGCAGTACGGCAAGCGGCCCGACGAGGTGCTGCCGCCGCTGATGGAGCAGTGCGACGTGCTCTTCGGCACGGACGACGAATACGAAAAGGTGTTGGGGCTGGAGCTGCCCCGGTTCGCGGCGTGCGACGCGGCGTACCGGCCCGACCAGACGGGATACGAGGCGGCCGCCCGCCAAGTGGCGGCGCGGTTCCCGGGCTGCCGGGCCGTGGTCTTCGCGCTGCGCAACGTACTGAGCGCCAACCACCACCTCATCTCGGGAACCCTCTATACCGAGGGGCGGCTGCTGACCACGCGCGTCTACGACATCGACTGTGTGGTCGACTGCGTGGGCGTGGGCGACGCGTTCGTGGGCGGCATCGTCTGCGGGCTGGCGGCCCGGCCGGGCGACGCGCAGTATGCGCTCGATTTCGGGGCTGCAGCCTGTGCGCTGAAGAACACCGTTCCGGGCGACTACAACCAGTTCACGGCCGAGGAGGTCGCCGCGCTGGCGGGTGGCTCGACCTCGGGCCGGATCGCACGATAGGCGGCAGGTGGTGTTCGGGCATTGACAACCGGTTCCCGACCAAAAGGTCGCGGCGCTGGCGGGCGGCTCGGTTTTGGGCCGGATCGCGCGGTAGGCGGCAGGTGGTGTTCGGGCATTGACAACCGGTTCCCGACCAAGCGGTAGCGGCTGGCGGACGGCCCGGTCTCGGGCCGGATCGCGCGGTAGGCGGCAAGCGGAGATTGCGCGACTACAACCGGTTTACGGACGAAGCGGTAAGGCGATAAAGCAGGCAAGCATGGCCCACGACCGCAGCCCGGCAACCAGTGGCCCGGCAAGCATCCACGCGGCATAAAAAGGTGCAAGGCGGTCAAACGCAACCCCTTATCCGGTTCCGGTCATACGCAACCCTCTATCGGATTCCGCAAGAACCGAGCGGACAAGACCGACACCTCCCGCCCGCGCCTCCATCACAAAAAAATATCCCGGCTCCGATGAAGAGCCGGGATATTTCGTATCCGCGTAACGGAAATCTATTCAAGCCCCTTGGCCTGTTTCCAGAGACCGTTGTACTTGTTGTACTTCTCCATCATCCCCTCCTCGTCGCGCAGACGGAAGCAGAGCTGCTTGAGAATCTCGAGCGTGTCGGGATCGCCCGGTTTCAACTCGTAAGCCTTCTCGAGCCACGGCAGGGCGGCCATATAAACGTCGTTAACCGCCTTCAGGTCAGCGTCGTAGGCATCCTGGCTGCTGTACTGCTTTTTGTTCAGCTCCTCGTTCATCCGGTCGGCCTTGATCGTGTAGAACAGACCCAGGTAGTAGTTGCCGTCGAAAAGATCGGGCTGCAGCTCCACCACCTTGGCGAACGAAGCGATGCTCTCGTCGTCGTTCTTCAGCGCATAGAAGATGCGGCCGCGGCCGAACCAGAGGTCGATATTGGTCGGATTCTCGGCGATGGCCTTGTCTATCAGCGCGATCAGGTCGGCGGGATCGCCCACGCCCTGCTCGGCGGTATAGAGCTGCATCAGCCCCTCGAGGATACGCTCGTTCTTGGGAAATTTCTCGATGCCGGTCAGCAGCACGTCCTTCGACTTCATTACCATCTCGGGCTTCTCGGCCTTCTGGCCGTAGTAGCAGTGGAAGAGGTAGTAATAGATGCTGCCGTCCTCGTCGTTATAGCCCTTATCGAGCGCCTGGTTGAGGTATTTGGCCCCCTTGACGAACGATTTGGGATTGGTCGCGCCGTCCACGGCGTAGAGATAACCCGCATAGTAGAGCAGCGCATCGTTCGGTTCGTTGTAAGCGGGGCTGGTCTGCGCCTCGTAAGCCAGCGCGTAAGCCTTGGCCGCTCCCACGTAGTCGGCGGCGTCGATCCCCACGTTACCCATCTGCGAGCAGAGGTCGGCCACCTGCTTCAGCCCCTCTTTGGCTTTGGCCTCCGCCTTGGGATCCAGTTCGAACGCCTTGTTGTAAGCCTCGATGGCCTTCTCGGCGGCGCCCTTCATGATGTGCTTGGTCTGCTTCCAGGTAACCAGCTTGTTGTCCTTGATATAGGCGGTAAAGTAGGGATAGACCCACGTGGTGTACTCCGTATCGTTTACCGTCTCGCTCCCCTTCGAAGCGGGTTCGCCGACGGCCAGCTTGAGCATCGCCGCGTCCATATTGACGAACAGGCTCTTCGTAGGCTCCAGCGCCGCCTCGTAGAAGGCTTTGCCGCGGTTGATCCACGTAGCGGACTTGGCCCCTTTCTTGGCATCGGCGACATCCGCGTCGCTCTTCTCGATCTTGGCAAGAATAGCGGTCTTGTTCACTTTCTGGGCCTGCACGGCGGGAACTGCCAGAAGCATCGCCGCGAGGACCGTCAAAATCGTTTTTTTCATAGTCATTGAAAATTAAGGTTTTCTTTTTCTTTCTGTTCCGTGCCCGCTCCCTGCTGGGGAGCCGTCGGTCCGATCCGGGTACGGTCTTGCGTGCAGTCGTTTACCTTTTACAAAGGTAATCAAAAAATCTTCCCATGCAACTACTTCGCATAGTTCTGCGACAAATCGGCCGGAACGCAACGGTCGGTCCGCCGGGGCGGCCCGCGCTACTCGTCGGCGGGCTCTCCGGCTTGCGGCGCTTCGGGCCGAGCTGCGTCGGCAGCACCATCGGGTGCGCCTGCGGCAGCCGCGGCGTCGGCAGCAGCCCCCTCGGCAACAGTACCCTCAGCGGCATTGCCCTCCGTTACGCCTGCTTCGGGATCGGGTTCGACCTCTTCGACATGCGGTACGGCCATCACCGAGGCGATGGCGTCGCCCTCGCGCAGGTTGATGATCTTCACGCCCTGCGTCGCGCGGCCCGCCAGGCGGATCTGCGATACGGCCGTGCGGATGGTCAGGCCCGAGCGGTTGATAATCATCAGGTCGTTCTCGTCCGTGACGGCTTGGATCGAGATCAGCTTGCCGGTCTTCTCCGTCACGTTGATCGTCTTGACGCCCTTGCCGCCGCGGTTGGTGATGCGGTACTCGTCCAGATCGGTGCGTTTGCCGTAGCCGTTCTCGCTCAGCACCAGCACGTCCTGTTTCGAATCCGGCTCGACGCAGATCATGCCGATCACCTCGTCCGACTCCTCGATCGAGATGCCGCGCACGCCTGCGCCCACGCGGCCGATCGGACGCACCGTCGACTCGTTGAAGCGGATGCACTTGCCCTCCTTGGCGGCGATCATCACCTCGGCGCGGCCGCTGGTGAGCTTCGCCTCGATCAGCTGGTCGCCCTCGCGGATGACGATGGCGTTCACGCCGTTCTGGCGCGGCCGCGAGTAGGCCTCCAGGCGCGTCTTCTTGATCGTGCCGTCCTTCGTGCACATGATGATGTAGTTCTCGTTCACGTAGTCGGCATCGTCGAGGCGCTTGACGTTGATGTAGGCGCGCACCTTGTCGTCCGGTTCGATCTGGATGACGTTCTGGATGGCGCGTCCCTTCGACGAGCGCGCCCCTTCGGGTATTTCGTAGACCTTGAGCCAGTAGCAGCGGCCCTTCTCCGTAAAGAAGAGCATCGTGTTGTGCATCGAGGCCACGTAGATGTGTTCGATGAAGTCCTCGTCGCGCGTTGCGCTCCCCTTGGCCCCCACCCCGCCGCGGTTCTGCGTGCGGTATTCGGCCAGCGGCGTGCGCTTGATGTAGCCCATGTGCGAGATGGTGATTACCATGTCGTCGTCGGCGTAGAAATCCTCGGGGTTGAACTCCTCGGAGGCGTAGACGATCTCCGAACGGCGCTCGTCGCCATACTTCTCCTTCATCTCCTGCAGCTCGTCCTTGATGATCTGCATCTGCATCGACACGTTTTCGAGCACCTCCGTCAGGTGGGCGATCGTCTTCATCAGTTCGTCGCGCTCGGCCACCAGTTTACCGTGCTCCAGCCCCGTCAGGGCGCGCAGGCGCATCTCGATGATAGCCGTAGCCTGTATCTCGCTCAGCGAGAAGCGCTCGATCATGGTCTGCTTGGCCGCATCGGGCGTCTGCGACGCACGGATGATGCGCACGATCTCGTCGATGTTGTCCTGCGCGATCAAGAGACCCAGCACGATGTGCAGCCGCTCCTCCGCCTTGCGCTTGTCGAAGCGCGCACGGCGGACCACCACGTCGTGACGGTGGTCGACGAAGTGGCGGATCAAATCGCGCATCGGCAGCATCTGCGGCCGGCCGTTGACCAGCGCGATGTTGTTCACGGCGAACGACGTTTGCAGCGGCGTATTCTTGAACAGCGTGTTGAGCACCACGCTCGCCACGGCGTCGTGTTTGAGGATGATGATGATCCGCAGGCCGTTGCGGTCCGATTCGTCGTTGATGTAGGAGATGCCGTCGATCTTCTTCTCGTTGATCATGTCGGCGATCTTCTTGATCATTTCGGCCTTGTTGATCATGTAGGGAATCTCCGTGATGACAATGCACTCGCGGCCGCTGGGCGTATGTTCGATCTCGGTCTTGGCGCGCATCATCACGCGGCCGCGGCCCGTGAGCAGCGCTTCGCGGACACCCTCGTAGCCGTAGATGATGCCGCCCGTGGGGAAATCGGGACCCTTGACATAATGCAGCAACTCCTCGCCCGTGATTTCGGGATTGTCGATATAGGCGCAGCAGGCGTCGACCACCTCCGAGAGGTTGTGCGGAGCCATGTTGGTGGCCATACCGACGGCGATGCCGCTCGCGCCGTTGACGATCAGCAGCGGAATTTTCGTCGGGAGCACGGTCGGTTCGGGGATCGTGTCGTCGAAGTTGAGCGTCCAGTCGACCGTCTCCTTGTCGATGTCGGCCATCACCTCGTCGGTGATCTTCTTCATGCGGGCCTCCGTGTAACGCATCGCGGCCGGCGAGTCGCCGTCCATCGAGCCGAAGTTACCCTGGCCGTCGACCAGCGGGTAGCGCATCGACCAATCCTGCGCCAGGCGGACCATCGCGTCGTAGACCGACGAGTCGCCGTGGGGGTGGAACTTACCCAGCACGTCACCGACGATACGCGCCGACTTACGGGTGGGCTTGTCGGAGTAGAGGTTCAGCTCCGCGCTCATGTCGTAGAGGATACGACGGTGTACGGGTTTCATTCCGTCGCGCACGTCGGGCAGCGCACGCGAAACGATGACCGACATCGAGTAGTCGATGTAGGCCGACTTCATCTGCTCTTCGATATTGATGGGGATGATCCGCCCCGTCAAACCGGCATTCTTTTCTTCTTCCGTTAGCATCTGTTTCTATCTAAGTGTTGCGTTATTCGTTTCGGGTTCAGACCGGTCCGGTCCACGTTCGGATTCTTTACCGGGTCCGGGCTGAGGTCCAAGCCGGGGTCCGGAGCTGGTTCAAGCCGGAATCCGGGCGGGGTCCGGCTCTGGTTCGAGCCGGGGTCGGGGCCATGCTTCAGACCGAACGCCTCCGATTCCCTGCCGCCCCTTTTCCAAAGGCGCTCTTTCGCGGAAAACGCACGGTTTTCAAACGAACAAAAATAGCAATTTCTTGCGATACGGGCAATTTTACGGGTAAAAATCGCTTCGATTTTCGTTTTATTTCTCCGAAACCCGCCGTTCTTGCCCCTTTTCCGGCGATCTGACGGCCTGAAAAAAATCTCCCGTCGGGGTGACGGGAGATTTCACGAAAAGCGATCGGTTCGCAAACCGTCAGGTCCTTCCTCTATTGAAGCGCCCCCCGCTTCCAGTCGACCGACAGCGGACGGCCCGATTTGGTCGTTAACGTGACGGTATAGGTACACGGCACGGAGAAGCGCTTTTCAGGCAGACGAACACGCAGTGTACCGTATGCGATCATATCAAGGTCCCCTTCGGCGAGCGCATCCAGTTTCTTTAACTCTTCTACGACACCTTGTCCAGAATTTCCGGCTCGAACAAACGGAGCGAACGTAGAGAATATAACCGTACAATACTCCTTGAGCGAACTGCCGACCGGATGCGTTTCGTCAAACGGCTGATCACAAGTCACGTCGATCGATGCGAAATCCTCGGCATAAGTGACGTAATTCCCCCGAAACCTATCGGATAAATGTAGTACACTTCCAATTGAATCGATAGCTCCCGATCGATCCGGCCGCCGTGCAAGGCCGCCAGCCGCAGAAATTCGGAATAATCAGCACCGGTGGACCAGGTGGCATAAACAGGACCATCCATCGCAAGCCACAACGAATCGTATTCTCTTAATGCCGTTAATTTTAAGGGTTGAATATAGGCATCGATCAAATAATCCTTGTAATCTATTGATTTTCAGGGGTATTCCTTATCGTCGGAACAACCGCCCAATACCAAAATTCCCAACAGGAATAAGAACAGCCCTTGTTTCGATTTCATCATTTGTTTTCCATTGAAAATTCAATAGGGCCAACTTACCGAAAGTGGCCTTCCCGACTTGGTAGTAAGCGTCATAGTAAATTGGAACGGCTCGGAAAATTGTTTCACCGATACCATTTCCACACGCAGAGTGCCGAAGACAATCATATCTAAATCGCCCTCTTCCAGGGTGTCCATACGTTTCTCCACCCGGACGACTTCCGGGCCGGAATTACCGTTGCGAACATACGGAGCGAAGGTGCTGAATGCAACCGTAAAAAACTCATTGAGCGAACTGCCGACCGGATGCGTTTCGTCCCACGGCTGATCGCAGGTCACGTCGATCGATGCGAAATCTTCGGAATAGCAGGCATAATCCCCATTAGCAAACCAGTAATACTCCGGGAATAATGTTACTTCCCGGTCAATCCGGCCGCCGTGCAAAGCCGCCAACCGAAGAAATTCAGCTAGCTTTGCCCCTTTGTGCCAATAGGCGTACTGGGAACCGCTTATCGAAAAATAAACTTCATTGCTAACACCAACCAGCGTCAACTGCTCGGGTACTACATATACATCGATCAGATATTCCTTATACATTGTATCCGGAACTTTCCCAGGATCATCCGGCACTTCGGAGCAACCGCTGAAAACAAGAATTCCGCATAGAAGCACGGCAAGCATCTTTTTCATAGGCTTCATAATTGGTAGGACAACATTCGCTTATCTACAAAATTTTCGATATTTCTTTCACCTAACCCGGGATCGGGGATAGTCGCGCCGTTCGTCAGATTGAAAATATTTGAGATATAATAACCGTTACATAACCCGCCCCAACCGAAATTACAGTGAACCAATTCCGTATAATACGTATCGAAAACAGTATAAGAAACGCATTTCGAAGGATCATCACTCGTTTTATCCCGCCGGTAACGGTAATAACCGTCGATCACCCAGGCATGTCCACCCGTTTTCCCGGTTGTAAATTCAGCCAGGCCACGGATATAGACGGGCAAACGGCGTTCCAAAAGCATCTCCTCGATGATCTCCACATGATACCGTGTGTTGAACACCATTTTATACCCGAGCCACGGCATAGCTCTTGCCGCTTTATCGATATTTGAACTGCTTTCATCCGATCCATATTTCATATCCACCTCGCGCCCCATGGCATAGACCAGAAGCGCCGCCGGCGACGGATCGGTATGGTCGGGATCGGATAGATAAGCACGAATCCCGTTCCAATCCAAAGCGATTTCATGAAGCACGTCGGGTCCTACATTATGAACCGACTGGTTATAGGTCGCAATTTGGGCCAGGGCGATAGCCACACATCCCGCCACACAGTTTTTTCCGTTTTCAACAGGACAATATATATTAAACGGCCAAACTTGATTCCATTTGGTTTTCATCAGCGGCTGGCACAGTACTTCGGGGTACCACGGCGTGTAAAACACCGGCGTCCCGACCTCTTTTTCGTCCTCGATATTTTCGACGTATCGCATAATCAGCATGCGAAGCGGTATCGAAAAATCGGGAAGACCGCCCATCTCCGGCACAGGAGTCGTAGCGGCAGCCGAGGCAACGAACTCTTCCGCCGAGATATTTCCTTCGTCGACCAGGGCGATCACCCCTTCGAGACGGTCGTCCGCCGTCAGCAGCGCATAGCCGTCGTCCTCGAAGTTGACGATATAAAGCAGCGTATCCGTCCCCTCCGAAGCGCCGGCAGCGCGGGTCGCGCCACCGGTTGCAACGACATCGACCCCCTTGACCGCATAGCTTCGCCCGGCGCGCGTGTCCTTTTGAAGCGGGGCGAGGATTTCACGCAGGCCGGAGAGGGCATCCTCTATCGGAACGATATGGCTCACACGATTGCTTCCCGTTTCCGGATTCGCTCCGGGCACGTCATCCTCCCTGACGCAGGCGAAGAGGAAGAGAAGCAGAAAAAGGAATAAACAGCCGATTTTTTTCATAGGCAGGCGATTGGGGGTTCCGTCGTAATATACGGATTATTTTCGAAAGAAGCAAATAAAGGCCTAATTTTCCGATATATAAGACCGTCGCCCGTCACCATCGACGGCAGCAAAAACGCCCCGGTTAGAAACCGGGGCGGAAGCATCGTCATATTCGAAACGGATTACCGGAAGTCGATAAATTCGTAATCCGCATAGTCCTTGCGGGCGAAGCGGCGAAGCGGCCCGTCGGGCGGCCCGATATGCTCGAACGCAATGTCGATGCGTTCGCCGTCGTAGTCGTAGGCCAGCGAAAGGGGCTGCATGGAGGCGGTCGAGACCGTCACGGTGACGTGTCCGATGGAGGAGCCTTTCGCCCGGGGCGTAAGCCGCACGGCGGCCCGGCCGCCGCGCTCCCACAACAGTTCCGCGCCGTATTCGCTGTCGAGAAAGTCGAACGCGTGCACCGGGTTGTCGAGGATGTTGCGGCTGGCGGCGTCCATCCGGTCGACGGTAATCTCCCGGCGGCGGTTGTCGACCTCGTAACGGAGTTTTCCGTCGCCGAAGACCTCCGCGTCGCCCAGCGTCAGGCAGTAATCCTCCCCCTCGACGGCGTAACGGCCCCGCGAGGTCTGCCCGCCCGCCTCGACGGCGAACCGGACGACGTACCCTTTCCGTGTGCGGAATCCGTCGGAAAGGCCCGCCACGATTTCGGCGGCCCGGTCGGCGGTCTGGTCGGCGGCCCGGAGCGTCCCTGCTCCGCCGAGCAGGCCGGCAAGGAGGGGCAACATACAAAGCTGTTTTCTACTCATAAGAATGTCGTCCGTTTAAAACACGCCCAAATCCTGCAGTTTGGCCTCCAGCGAAGGCATGTCGTGGAAGAGGATGTCGCGCGGTTTGGCCCCCTGCTGGCGGCCCACGATGCCGGCCCGCTCGAGCTGCATCATGATGCGGCCCGCGCGGTTGAAGCCCACCTCGTAGTTGCGCTGGATCATCGAGGTCGAAATCTGCCCGCTCGACACCGCGTCGCGCGCAATCTCGGCGAACAGCGCGTCGTAACGCACGGGCGCGGCCTCCTCGCTGCCCAACGCGCTGCCGCCCTCCGCCGCATCGGGCGTATAGTCGGGCAGCGCATAGGCCGAGGTATACCCCTGCTGTTTGGAAATGTAGTCGCAGACGCGCTCGACCTCCTTCGTCTCGACCAGCGCACACTGGATGCGGGTCAGCTCGCCGTCTTTCGAGAGGAGCATGTCGCCGCGGCCGATCAGCTGGTTGGCTCCGGGCTGGTCGATGATCGTGCGCGAGTCGATCATCTGCATCACGCGGAAAGCGATGCGGGCCGGGAAGTTGGCCTTGATGCCGCCCGTAATGACCTTCACGTCGGGTCGCTGCGTGGCGATGATCAGGTGGATGCCGATGGCGCGGGCTTTCTGCGCAAGCCGCATCACGGGACCCTCGACCTCGCGGGCGGTCATGATCAGGTCGGCGAACTCGTCGACCACCACCACGATATAGGGCAGGTAGCGGTGTCCGTGCAGCGGGTTGAGCCGCCGCGCAGTGAACTTCTCGTTGTATTCGGCGATGTTGCGCGCCCCGGCTTTCTTACAGAGTTCCAGGCGGGTGTCCATCTCCGTGCAGAGGGCGTTGAGCGTGTAGACCGCCTTGCGCGGATCGGTGATGATCGCCTCGTCCTCCGACTCCATCTTGGCCAGGAAGTGCCGTTCGATCTTGGCGTAGAGCGAGAATTCGACCATCTTGGGGTCGATCATCACGAATTTGAGCTGCGCGGGGTGCTTGCGGTAGAGCAGCGAGGTGATGATGGCATTCAGTCCCACGGACTTACCCTGTCCGGTGGCTCCGGCCACCAAGAGGTGTGGCATCTTGGCCAGATCGAAGACGTAGTTTTCGTTCTGGATCGTGCGGCCGATGACCACCGGCAGCTCGGCTTTCGACTCCTGAAAGCGCAGCGAGCGGATGGCCGAATACATCGACACTACCTGTTTGTCGCGGTTGGGGACCTCGATGCCGATGGTTCCCTTGCCGGGAATGGGGGCGATAATTCGGATTCCCAACGCCTTAAGGCTCTGGGCAATGTCGTTTTCAAGCCCCTGGATCTTCGAAATCTTGACCCCCTGCGCCTGCACGATCTCGTAGAGCGTGACCGTCGGACCCACCGTGGCTTTGATGCGCTGGATAGGGATGCCGAAATTCTTGAGCGTGTCCTCGATTTTGGACTTGTTCTCGAAAATCTCCTCGTCGCTCACCTCCGAATCGGACATATAGTCCTCCAGCAGGGTCACGGGGGGCTTGCGGTAGTTCACCAGGTCCTTGAGCGGGTCGTAGCTCTCCGTGGGGATCGCCCGTTCGTCGACCAGCTGCGCCTCGCGCGCCTCGACGGTGACCACGACGCCCGCGTCCTTATCCTCTGCGGCGGTTTCCGGGGCGGGAGCTTCGGGCGCTTCGCCGCCTACGGTGATCTCGGTGAAAGGTCCCTCGTCGGCGGGAGCAGGCGGCTGTTTTTCGGCGAGAGGTTTCAGCTCGATCAATCCGCCGGGACCCATGACCACGCGGTCGGCGCGGGGCGAGAGGTCCACCTCGGTAAAGATGTCGTCGCCCGCAGCAGCGGTTATATCGGTATTGTCGGTTGTATCGGCCGCGGCGGCTTCGGGTTCGGCCTTGCGGTCGATCTCCACCTCGACGGGCGTGTCGGGCACGACCTCCAGGAACGGGTTCTGTCCGTCGTCGGCCTGCGCGGGCTGCGAACGGTGCACGGCGGTGTGTACCGGCTGGGGAGCAGGTGTTTGCGGCCCGTCCGATTCATCCTTCACAGCCTCGTCGGACGCGGCCTGCGCGGCGGGATCGGCCCCGCGCGGGTGTACGACCTTCTGTTTGACGATCTCGACGATCTTTCCGCTCTTGTCGACCATTGCATTGCCCGCCGTATTGACCGTATTGATGAAGTTGCGGTTGATGAAAACCCCGGTCAGAATCCACCCTGCGAGCAGCAGGATGATCGTTCCGATGGCTCCGATGTGCATGCGCAGCAGGGCGGCGCTCTCGATGCCGAACGTTCCGCCCCACCCCGTCGAGGCGCAGAGGCTCCAACGGTCGGCGAAGACGAAGCCCAGCGTGAGCGAACCCAGCAGCATGATAAGCGTCAGCGACAGCAGCGAGTGGTTGAACAGCAGGGGCCGCTGGCGGATAATGCGGATGCCGACCAAAAGAATCATCACGGGAATCAGGATGCCGAAGACGCCGAACGAACTGTCCACCAAGAGCATGCCCAGCCGTGCTCCGGCCCAGCCGCAAAGGTTTTCGGGTTCGACGCCGAGCGTCGCGCGCTCCTCGGTCGAGAGCTGGAGTCCGCTCTGGTCGGGCGCCCAGCAGAAGAAGGAAAAGAGGACCGCCGAGGTGGCGAACAGGCCGACGAAGAGCAGCACAAGCCCTGCGATCCAGCGGGCGCTGTCGCCGTTCGATCGCCTGACGCGCTGCCGTCCGTTCCCCGATGCGGTTGTATTTTTGGATGCCATTGTCTGTCGCTTGATTTATCAAGCGAAGTTACGGAAAATTTTGCGAACGGAGAAATCCGCGGCCGGAAATCCTTTCAATCGGGGTCGGAGGGGCTGTCCGACCCTACATTCTTTTTCCGGAGAGTGCCCAGGAGGGGTATTTTTGGAATGTGGGTTTTTCGTACCGTCTCGGGCCGCTCAGCGCAGCGAGTGCAGGGCTTTCGCTGCGAGGTGCTGCCGGTAGGCCTCGTCGGCGAAGGTCAGGAACTCGTATGCGGGAAGACGGTCCGGCGTGGCGTGCAGACCGAACTCGTCGAGCAGCTGTCCGACACGGTTCGCCACCGCGGGCGACGGATCGACGATCGTCACCCCGCGCCCGGCAACGACACGTTTTAAGGTCGGAAGCAGAAACGGATAGTGCGTACAACCCAGCACGATCTGATCGGCCCCGGCCGAGAGCATCCCCTCCACCGCGCGGCGCACGCACGCTTCAGCCTCGGCGGTCTGCTCGCGGTCGTTCTCGACCAGCTCCACGAAACCGCGGCCGGGAGCCGTGATGACCTGCACGCCGCGGCCGTAGCGGGCGGCCGTGCGGCGGAACAGTTCGCCGTCGAGACTGCGTTCGGTGGCCAGCACCCCCACCACCCCGCTGCGAGTGGCCAGGCAGGCGGGTTTCACGGCCGGCTCCATCCCCACGATGGGGATCGTCGCGTATTTCCGGCGCAGAAAGCCGATGGCCGCCGCGGTGGCCGTATTGCAGGCCACGACGATCAGTTTGCAGCCGCGGTCGACCAGCGTCCCGACGGCGTCATCGGCCAGGCGGCAAATCTCCTCGCGCGGGCGCGAACCGTAGGGGCAGTTCTTGCCGTCGCCCAAATAGACGAGCGACTCGCCCGGAAGCGCACGCCGCACCTCGCGCCAGACGGTCAGACCGCCCAGCCCCGAATCGTAAATGCCTATGGGTGCGTTGTTCATCGGTTTTGTTGCAAATGTTTTCCCGGTCTTCGGGCCCGGTCGCCGTCGATACGTTTTCGATTTATGTTTTCGACCGCCAGGTCGGCGGGCCGCAGCCTCGCCCCGCGAAGGCCCGCATTCGCGTTCCTTCGCAGGCTGCGCCCTTAAAATCAGCCTTACCCGGAGAATGTCCGGTTATTCTCTATCGGTTTGAAGAACCGCGGGCCGCAGCCTCCGGCGCGAAGGCCCGCTCATCGCGTCCCTCCGCAGGCTGCTGCCCGAAACCTCTTCTCAATCAACCTCTGCGGCAGCGCTCCGCACCCGCTCCTCACTCCTTCTCTTTCACCGCCCGCAGAATCCGGTCCACCAGCTCGTGATCCGGACAGTCGCCGCAGTCGATCACAACATGCGCCCGGGTGTAGTACGCCTCGCGGGCGGCCATATCCCGCTCCATGAACGCCACGATCTCGGCGTCGGAAAGCCCCTGCAGCCGGGGGCGCTTCTGCCGCCCGTAGGGCGTCAGGCGGCGGGTGATCTGCCCGGCCGTGCGGCGCAGGTAGACGGTCGTTCCGACGGCATTCATCCGCTCCATGTTGTCGCGCCACGTGGGCAGACCGCCGCCCGTGGAGACGATGGCGCAGCCCCCGGCGATCAGCTCTTCCAGCACGGCCCGTTCGGCCTGGCGGAAGTGCTCCTCGCCCTCGTAGCGGAACACATCGGCCACCGAAGCCCCCTCGCGCTCCTCGACGAGCGTATCCGTATCGGCAAAGGGAACCCCCAGCCGACGGGCCAGCTTGCGGGCGAGGGTGCTCTTGCCGCATCCCATATAGCCGATCAGAAAGAGCGGTTTCATCGCGCGTAAAATCGATCGAATCGGAATCGAAACAAACAGCGGATCAGAACAGGTTCAGCTGCTCGGGATCGATCATCTGATCGGCATCGCCCCGGGCGCGCTCGATCTCCAGCTCCACACCGCCCGAGGCAGGCAGCTCGCCCGAGGGCGACTCGATCCGCGACATATCCACCCCGACCGGTCCGTCGTCGTCCGTTCCGTCGTCCGGGTCGGGCCCCGATTCCGGCTCCTCGGGCAGCTCCGGCTCGATAAAGCGCAGCGCGGCCACGTCGTAGGTGGTCAGGCGCTTACCCTTGGCGCGATGGCTCTTCACGCCGACGAACTCGTCCACATCGACCGTATCGGTCGGGCGCGAGGCGTGCGCCCCCCGGTAGGTGATCTCCAGCCTGGCCCCCGCACGGTCGGTCAGCGCAACGAAATCGGCCTGTCCCTCCTCGTCGAGGAAGAACTGCATCTTGTCGGACAGTTCGGCCGTGAAGCGTTTCATGTAGTAGTACCCCTGCTCGCGGTCGAAGTAGCAGAGACTGTACACCCGCCCCGGCTCGTAGCGTCCCACGCGGATCGTATCGTCGGGGAAGTGCTGCGCAAGGTCGTAATTGGTGGTGTAGTACTGGTTTTTCGAGGTCCAGACGATCAGCCGGTCATCGCCCTTGAACTCGCCCAGCAGCTGGCCGCGTCCGTCGGCGTTCAGGCGGCGCACATCCTCGTCGTACCAGATGTTCTGGCCGCCGAGCGTCGATGTGCCGCGCTCCTTCAGCACGATTTTATGGATGCCGTAGCGCGAGAAGAGGTTGCCCTGGCTCTGACGCCCCTTGATGGCCAGCTCCGAGAAGTCGAGGTCGACGATCACCTTCTTCAGCCGCGGCCGGGGCTTGAAGTAGACCTTCAGCACCTCCGCCTCCCCGTTGGGGTTGACCGACATGTAGAGGATCTCGCTGCGGGGCGTGCCCTTGGTGATGTCGTACTCCTTGTCGCGCGTGACGCTCTTGATGGCGCAGCGCTTCATCATGATCGCGCCGTTCTTGCCGTCGCGGTAGAGCACGTTGTAGATCGTGCGCTCGTCGTTGCGCTTGAAGACGCCGATGTAGTAGATGTTCTTGGCGAAGAACGCCTTGTCCGAAACCTTCGTGATGACGTAGCGCCCCTCCTTGGTGAAGACGATCACGTCGTCGATGTCCGAACAGTCGCACACGAACTCGGCCTCCTTCATCGACTTGCCGATGCCGAAGAAACCCTCGGCACGGTCGACGTAGAGTTTGGCGTTGGTCACGGCGACCTTCGTGGCCTCGATGCAGTCGAACTCGCGCAGCTCGGTCTTCCGCTCTTTGCCCTTGCCGTACTTCTCGCGGATACGCTCGTAATAAGCCACGGCGTACTCCGTCAGGTGGTCCAGGTCGTACTGCGTCTGCTCGATGTCGGCTTCGATCTGCCGGATTTCGTTGTCGGCCTTGTCGGAGTCGTAGCGCGAGATGCGGATGAACTTCAGCTCGGTGAGCTTCTGCACGTCGGCGAGGGTCACTTCGCGGCGCAGCCGCTTCTTGAAAGGCTCCAGCCCCTTGTCCACGGCGGCGTAAGCCTCCTCGCGCGTCTTGCACCCCTCGATGAGCTGGTAGAGACGGTTCTCGATGAAGATGCGCTCCAGCGAGGCGGCGTGCCACGCCTCGTTCAGCTCCCCGAGCCGGATCTCCAGCTCGCGGCCCAGCAGCCACTTGGTATGCTCGGCCGAGCGGCGGAGTATCTCGCTCACGCCGAGGAAGTGGGGTTTTTCGTCCCAGATCACGCACGAGTTCGGCGCGATCGACACCTCGCAGTCGGTGAAGGCGTAGAGCGCGTCGATGGTCTTGTCCGACGACTCGTCGGGCGCGACCTGGATGACGATCTCGACCCGGTCGGCCGTATTGTCGTCGACCTTTTTGATCTTGATCTTCCCCTTGTCGTTGGCCTTGATGATCGACTCCTTGATCGACTCGGTGGTGGTAGTATAGGGGATTTCGGTGATGGCCAGCGTGCGCTTGTCGATCTTCGAGATGCGGGCGCGGACCTTGACCGCCCCGCCCCGCAAACCGTCGTTGTAGCGGCTCACGTCGGCCATGCCGCCCGTCGGGAAATCAGGGTAAAGCTGAAAATCGCGCCCCTCGAGGTGGGCGATGCAGGCGTTGATCAGTTCGATGAAGTTGTGCGGCAGAATCTTCGAAGCCAGACCCACGGCGATGCCGTCGGAACCTTGCGCCAGCAGCAGCGGGAATTTGATCGGAAGCGTCACCGGCTCCTCGTTGCGGCCGTCGTAGGAGCGCATCCACTCGGTGGTCTTCTTGTTGAAAACTACATCCAGGGCGAACTTCGACAGGCGCGCCTCGATGTAACGGCCCGCCGCGGCCTCGTCGCCCGTCAGCAGGTTGCCCCAGTTGCCCTGACAGTCGATCAGCAGCTCCTTCTGCCCCAGCTGGACCAGCGCGTCCTTGATCGACGCGTCGCCGTGGGGGTGGTACTGCATGGTCTGCCCCACGATGTTGGCCACCTTGTTGTAGCGGCCGTCGTCCACCGACTTCATGGCGTGGAGGATGCGCCGCTGCACGGGCTTCAGCCCGTCCTCGACGTGCGGCACGGCGCGTTCGAGGATCACGTAGGACGCGTAATCCAGGAACCAGTTCTTGTACATGCCGGTGAGTTTGCGCACCCCCTCCTCCTGCGTCAGCCGGTCGTAGCGGCCCGCCTTGGCCGGGGCCGCATCCACGGGAGCGTCGTCGTCGGCAGCCTCCGCCGCGTCCGGTTCCCCATACGCATCGGCTCCGCCGGCCTCTCCGGCTTCATTCAGCTCCTCTTCGGCCTCGTTCCGCTCCTCTTCGGCCGCATCGGTCTCGTCGGCCGGAGCAGAGCGAACTTCCTCCGCTCCCCCGGCTGCGTTCCCGGCAGCGGAAGTCTTCTTTTTGAGCGGTTTCGACCGCCCGATCTTATCTTTTTTCTCCGCCATAGGGCATCAGGTATTCCCCGATTCTTAATTCTTAATTCTCAATTCTCAATTGTCGATGTCCTCGATAATGTCCTCCTCGATGCGCAGGTTGTCGATGATGAATCCCTGCCGCTCGTAGGTGTTCTTACCCATGTAGAACTCCAGCAGGTCGTGGATCGGATCGTCCTTGGTGATGCGCACCTTGTCCAGCCGCATGTTTCCGCCGATGAACTCCTTGAACTCGTCGGGCGAAATCTCGCCCAGACCCTTGAAGCGCGTGATCTCGGCGTTGGCGCCGCAGCGCGCCACGGCTTTCTGCCGCTCCTCCTCCGAGTAGCAGTAGAAGGTCTCCTTCTTGTTGCGCACGCGGAAGAGCGGGGTTTGCAGGATGAAGAGGTGGCCCCGGCGGATCATCTCGGGGAAGAACTGGAGGAAGAAGGTGGTGATCAGCAGCCGGATGTGCATGCCGTCGACGTCGGCATCGGTGGCGATGATGACCTTCTCGTAGCGAAGGTTGTCCATGTCCTCCTCGATATTGAGCGCCGCCTGCAGCAGGTTGAACTCCTCGTTCTCGTAGACGACCTTTTTGGTCAGCCCGAAGCAGTTGAGCGGCTTTCCGCGCAGCGAGAAGACCGCCTGCGTGCGCACGTCGCGGCTCTTGGTGATCGAACCCGAGGCCGAGTTGCCCTCCGTGATGAAGATCATCGACTGCTCGCACAGTTCGTGCCGGTCGGTGCGGTGTATCTTGCAGTCGCGCAGTTTCTTGTTGTTGAGCGACACCTTCTTGGCCGTCTCGCGCGCCTTCTTCTGGATGCCCGAGATCGCCTTGCGCTCCTTCTCGTTCTCGACGATCTTCTTCTGGAGAATCTGCGCCGTCTCGGGGTGCTTGTGCAGGTAGTCGTCGAGGTGCTTGGTCAGGAAGTCGACGACGAAGTTGCGCATCGAGACGCCCGGCTCGATCTCCTTCGACCCCAGCTTGATCTTGGTCTGCGACTCGAAGACCGGGTCGGTGACCTTGACGGAGATGGCCGCGATGATCGAGGTGCGGATGTCCGAGGGGTCGTAGTCCTTGTGGTAGAACTCCTTGACCGTCTTGGCGATCGCCTCGCGGAAAGCCGCCTGGTGCGTACCGCCCTGCGAGGTGTACTGGCCGTTGACGAACGAATAGTAGCTTTCGCCGTAACCCGTGCCGTGGGCGATGGCCACCTCGATGTCGTCGCCCGAGAGGTGGATCGGCGCGTAGAGCGGCTCCTCGGTCATGTTCTCGTTCAGCAGGTCGAGCAGGCCGTTCTTCGAGACGAAACTGCGGTCGTTGAAGTTGAATGTCAGCCCCAGATTGAGGTAGGTGTAGTTGCGCACCATCTGCTCGACGTACTCCAGGTTGTAGGAGTAGGGGCCGAACACCTCCTCGTCGACGCGGAAGCGGATCAGCGTGCCGTTCTTCTCCTTTACGCCGCTCTCCCACTTGTCGCTTACCTCCAGCCCCTTGGCGAAGGTCACCGTGCGCGCCTCGCCGTCGCGGACCGAGCGGGCCGTGAACTCGCTCGAGAGCATGTTCACCGCCTTGACGCCCACGCCGTTCAGGCCGACGGTCTTTTTGAACGCCGTCCCGCCGTACTTTCCGCCCGTGTTCATCTCCGAGACTGCCACCGAAAGCGACTTGAGGGGGATGCCGCGGCCGTAGTCGCGCACCGACACCTCGTCCCCGTCGATCGAGATGTCGATCTGCCGGCCCGCGCCCATGATGAACTCGTCGACCGAGTTGTCGACGACCTCCTTGATCAGGACGTAAATGCCGTCGTCGGCCTGCGTGCCGTCACCCAGCTTGCCGATATACATGCCCGGCCTGAGGCGGATATGCTCCCTCGGCGAGAGGGTGACGATGGCATCATCGCCATAGGTGTCGTTGGTTTTATTATCGAGTAAATCTGCCATAATCTATCGGTTGTTCCTCATTTCCGCCAGCGCGGCGCTCATATCGTCGTGCACCGACTGCATCAGAGCGTGCGGGTCCTCCGAGGCGATGCGCTCCGCCGGGACGGGCGGCAGGACGCGCAGGGTGATGCGGTTGCGCCAGTTGAAAAGCCCGTTTTTGCGGATCAGCGTCTTCGTGCCGTCCAGCACCACGGGCAGAATCTCCACGCCCGCCTCGCGGGCCAGCGTGAAGGCTCCCGCCTTGAAGCGGTGAATCTCGCCGTCCTTCGAGCGCGTACCCTCCGGGAAAATCGCCACCGAAGCACCGCGGGCGATCCACTTCTTCCCCTCGCGCAGCAGCTGTTCGAGCGCCTCCGAAGCGCGTCCGCGGTCGATGCAGATGTCGCCGTGCAGGACGAGGTACTGCCCGAAGAACGGGACACGGAAGACCTCGCGCTTGGAGACCCAGCGGAAGTTGAGCGGCACGTAGTAGAGCGCCGGAATGTCGATCACCGTATTGTGGTTCAGCACAATGACATAACTTTTATTGCGGTCGACGTGCTCCAGCCCCTCGACCCGCTGCCGCCACAGGGGCGGTATCAGGAAGAACGTGCGCACCAGCACGCGCGAGAGTTCGTGCACCGCGCGGCGGCTCTTGTCGAACGGCATGCAGACGACCAGCGCCACGGCCGAGAGGATCATGAAAAACGTGCACAACAGCACCAGAAAAAGGTAATAAATCGCACTCAGCATCGGTCAGGGGATAATTAGCCACATTAATTCAATCTGCAAATTTAGAAAATTATTCCGGGCTTTCCTACCCTGCCGCCGGGCGAGTTTTCAACAAATTTTCCACGCGTTCCAAAGAGCGAGGGGCGGGAATCGATCCCGCCCCTCGCCGCACAGGAGGGTTTACCGCCGTCAGAAGCGGTGGAAGGCCCGCACGTTGAGCGGCTTGGTCTTTTGCATACCTTGTTCGCGCAGGCTGCGGGTCCGGTTGTGTACCCATACGAGCGGCAGGGCCTTTTCGCCCGAAGCCTCGGTCGAACTCCAGAAGAACATGAGCCGGAAGAACCAGTCGATGCTGTCCTCGCCGCCGTACGTGCGGCTCAATTCGTTGATCCGCTTGCATATGCGGATCATCTGCCCCATGTTGCGGGGCGCGGAACCGTCAGCGCTGAAATGCCATAGACACTCCAGTTCGCCAATGGCGGGAAGATACCACCCCGGACCCAGACTGCGACACCAGGCGAATGCGGGAAAACCGTCCCATGACAACCCTGCGGAGGTGAGAAACCGTTCCAACCGGCATTGATTCGCCCAACCGTCGTTCCGGTCGGTGCACAACAACTGGTTGTAAACCATTCCAATCCCCGTATCATAGGCGAGCCAGTCGCCGCAGACGGACATCACGAGGCCGTGCCGCCCCAGAGCGTCCACCCGCACGACGATGCCCTCGACACCGCCCTCCGAGAAGAGATCGCCAATACGGTAGCTGCGGCTCACGGGCGGCCAGGGGTAGTCGTCGCCATACGCCTCCCCGGAAGCCGACGCGGAGGGGTCCGCGCTGTCCGTATAGACCTCCTTTTCACCGTTGGCATAGGTGATCGAGACCACCCGATCGCGTCCGATGCGGCGCAGCGGACCCGTCTCGTCGCCGAAATTGCGGTAGGCGATGCTGCGCTCGTCGACCTCCTTTACGTCGGCCCGAATCTCGCTGGCATCGCGCAGCAGGATAATGTCCTGCGCGGCGGCCGGCAGCGCACAGAGCGCCCCGCAAAGCAGAATCAGCAATCGCTTCATGGATCAGAAACGGTAACCGTAAACCAGCCCTAACCGGAAGAACGACGAGTCGATCTCCTTGAACGTGTTGGTGACGTTGTACTGCACACGCAGCGCCAGGTCGCTGTGCCGCCACGTCCACCCCACCTGCGCGAACAGGCCGAAGCAGGCGCCGTTGAGCGCTTCGCTCAGGTCGTAACCGGGCGATTTGCACGAAAGCGGGAAGTTGAACGCGAGGCCGCCCTTGTAACCGAACGCCGACCCGCGCGCCGACCCTGCCGAACCGTAATAGAGGTCCAGATTCATCAGCATCAGGTCGAAGTCATCGCTGTCCGCGGAGCCGAGCGAATTGTAGCTGAACCCGAGGCTGGCGCCGACGCAATCGGACGAGTAGCGGCTGAAGTAGTAGTTGACCCCCACATCGGCCCCGATGCTCGGTCCGGTCCACGCGTCCTCTTCGAAAAGCACGATGCCCACGCCGATAGTCGGCGAGACGCCGATCTCCCACGACCGGTCGCGCAGGGGCTGCCGCTTGGCGGCGGCGTAGCGCGACGCCTGCGCGGCGGAGGAGCCGTAAACCACCGCCGGCGAGGCACTGCGGGCCGAAGCCGAAGAAGCGTTGGCAGGCGAGGCTTCGTAGGAGGAGATCACCTCCTTTTCGCCGTTCTCGTAGCGAATGAAAAATACCTCCGACTTTCCGATGGTATAGACGGGTCCGTCGGGGTTGGAGAACTTGCGGTAACGGATCTGGGTTTCGCCCACTTCGAGCACCTTGGCCGGAATCTCCTCGGCCTTGGCGTTGCGCAGTACGATCATGTCCTGCGCCCGGAGCGACGTTGCGGCGGCGCACAGCGCCACGCACAGTACGATATACTTTTTCATGGGTCAGCTATTTACGGGGTTCGACAAGGGTTTGTGCCCGGCGGAGCAGCCGGACGGGCGCATCGGAAGCGGCGGAAACGGAAGCGGGTGCGACGGACGAGGCACGCGAAATGCGGTTGTAGGTCATGACCATCCGCATCGAGACGCCCTCCTCGGTCATGGTGAAATCGACAATCAGCTGCTCGTCGGTCAGGCTCTTCACGTACCAGTCGTACTCGATGTCGAAGTTCGAATCCTTGATATGGAGGATTCGGGAAGAGGGATTGTAACTCCAGGTGGCGTAGGCATTGACGCCCTCCTGTTTCTCGGTTGCCGTACCGTCGCTGCGGAACGTGATCGTAGAGATCGAAGCGTCGACATCCATCTCGCTGTTCTGCCCCATGGCCTCAACATACATGTGGGAGATGCCCCACGTGCCGTAGAGCATTTCGACGCTGCCCGCAGGCCCGTCGCCGTCGTTGTCGTCCTTGTCGGAACAGGAAGCGGCCGCAAGTCCTGCACAGAGCAGGGTCAGCCAAAGAAATTTACGCATAATGTTTTCATTTACAAAGCCGTGTCCCCGCGGCGGTAAGTTTGGGATAGGCCATAAAAAACGTGGGACAGAACTTCGCTTCCTGCATTCTGAGGTCTTAGGAAACCTATGGCACAAGGGTGCAAAGTTAAGCCCACGCATTACGCGTGAGCATCAACTTCACTTCGTGTGCCATGTTTGAAATTTCCTAAGTTTCAGAATGCACGTCGTAAAGCTAACGCTTTTTATGGGGTGGTCACGGGCCTTCGGAGGTCCGGCGGACCGGTGTTTTCAAAGCTGATCGGGGTTTAATTCATAGGCAAATGAGTTTGGGTTTACGGACAAATATAGCGAATTTTCTTTAAAAAGAACACCTCTATGCAGAGGATAAAAAACTTTGTACCACTACCTGAATGACAGACCACAGCAGGGAAAAAGTTGTTGGTAACGCTTCAGCGATATTCAAATGCACTGATATGCGGTGCTTTGCATCTCATTAGATGTCTGCCTTTGCCTGATGCTCTTCGCCGCCGCTCTCTCCACCGAACGTTTTATCACCCGGAACTCCTGTTGAAAATACTCCACCGTCGGTTTATGTTACTCGAACTTTCAGAATCAATTGGAACTCGACCAGTTCCATCCTCCGAAACCATCGGCGGCATAATCCAAATACCATTGTCCCGTATCGTTCTTCCCAGCCAAATCATCTTTACCGTCTCCGTCATAATCTGTGGGAACCGGTATGGCCGAAGATTCTCCATATCCGGACAAGTATACATCCCATCCCCTGAAACCGTTGTTCGAGTAGTCGATACACCATTTTCCATCGTCGGTTTTAATGCTTAAATCCGCTTTGCCATCCCCGTCGTAATCCGCCGGGACCGGAACTGCGAAACTTCCCCCATAACTCGAAAACGCTGCATTCCATCCGCCGAAGCCGTCTTTCGCATAATCTATATACCAACCGCCGGCGGCGTCCTTCACACTTAAATCCGCTTTGCCGTCTCCGTCATAATCCGCAACGGCAGGAACGGCATCCTCGAAACCATAACTTGACAAGTATACATCCCATCCCCTGAACCCGTTGTTCGAATAGTCGATAAACCATTTGCCATCGTTGGTTTTTATGCTTAAATCCGCTTTGCCATCCCCGTCGTAATCCGCCGGGACCGGAATTGCGAAACTTCCCCCATAACTCGAAAACGCTGCATTCCATCCGCCGAAGCCGTCTTTCGCATAATCTATATACCAACCGCCGGCGGCGTCCTTCACACTCAAATCCGCTTTGCCGTCTCCGTCATAATCCGCAACGGCAGGAACGGCATCCTCGAAACCATATTCTGCCAGAACTTCATCCCATTTGCCATATCCGTTTCGGGCATAATCGATCAACCAATAACCATCATCGGTCTTTACACTCAGATCTGCCCGGCCATCTCCATCATAATCGGCAGGGACCGGCTTCCAAGTCGCATCTCCATAGATTTTAACCGTTGGATAAATTGTTTGAATAGCATAACGATCCCCTTCGGAGATGACGTTTCCATCCTCGAACGTAGTCCTGTCGAGTTTAGTCATAACCGGTTTTGCCGGATCATATACCATATTAAGGTCCGTAATGTAGGATCCATATATCATGATCGAATTGAAATCGAACGGACCATAATCCATTCCGGAATCGTAGATATAAAAATTATGCTTGCTTCCCTCCTTTATATTGGACCAATCAATCAAGATATGATTGTCGCGATCCGCCCGCGTATGTTCATGCCACAATCCCAACGCATGGCCTATTTCATGGGCGACCGTCCCGAAATTATTATAATTGTATAGGTTAATGATCTGCTCCCCTCGCCGCATTCCTACATAGGAGTTGTTAACTGTGGCAGATCGAACGAACCTGATGTAATTCGACTGAGCGATGCGCGGGAAAAAAGTAAGATTCGAATTTTTCTGCCAATCCTTGATCGCCGCCAAAATAACACGAGAATCGGGTATGGAAGAGTCAATCACATAGAAAACGCTGTTATTGGTCCATTTTTGAAAAGACCACGGAACCAGGCCGGCTCCTCGGGTACATGAATCCATCGAATGATCTTCATCGAAAACAATATCCCCCTGAAATATCAATTGACCATCGACTTTCTCCACAACGACCTTTTGTCCATTCAGCTCAAGGTCGATCAGTTCTTTTTCAACAGGATCCGAGTTATTAACTCCGACCATTTCACAATCGCCCGCATCCTCCGATACGGCACATCCCGTCAACAGACCGCATACGAATACGATTTGAATCCAATACTTTTTCATATATTCAAATTTTAACCAACCTAAGATAGAATTATTTCCCGATATTTCAACCTTAAATACCCTGCCTCTCTTCAAAAACAAAAAATTTGGCAAAATTTTAGTACTATGTCTTGCAAAGTATAATTATTTTTACATATCTTTGCGTCGTCAGATAAAAAGTAATGCAGATTACAAGAATAAACAGAATAGTCATGAAAAAATTGATCTTCTTCATCGCTGCCACCATGCTCGCTATGACCGATGCCTTCGCGGCACGACTCGCTCCGGCCGAGGGCCGGGTCGTCGATTCGGACGGACAGGTGGTGGAGTACGCCACGGTAGTGCTGCTGCGCGACGGGAAACAGGTGACGGGCATGGCCACCGACACCGAAGGCAGATTTTCGCTGAAGGTTCCCGCGGGCGACTACACGCTGATGGTCCAATATCTGGGTTACGAACCGCTCCGGCAACAGGTGCACGTGGCCGAAGCGAACGACCTGGGCGATTTCGTACTGCGCAACGCCGCCACCCAGATCGAGAGCGTGGTGGTCAAGGGACAGCTGATCCGGCGCGAGGCCGACCGCTTCGTGGTCGACGTGGCCAACGCCCCCGCGGCCATCGGCAAGGACGGCGTAGAATTGTTGGAGCACGCGCCGGGCATCTGGATCGAAAACGACAAGATCACCATCAACGGCAAGAGCGGTTCGAAGGTCTTCATCAACGACCGCGAGCTGCGCATGGACGCCGAGCGGATGCTCACCTACCTGCGTTCGCTGCGGGCCGAGGAGATTCAGAAGATCGAGGTCGTGCCGATGACCGGCGCGGACTACGACGCCGATTCGTCGGGCGGCATCATCAAGATCACGCTGCGCAAGCGCCGCGAGAACGGGCTGGACGGCTCGCTGTCGATGCGCACCGACCAGAGCGACATCCACAGCAACTACACCCCCAGCGGCAACATCAACATCCACTCCGGGCGGCTCGATTTCTACGCGTCGGCCTGGAGCAACATCATCGACCAGACGACTTCCTCCGACGAGCAGACCCGCTACCTCACGCAGAATGCCGGGCTGGTCGCCCACTCGGTCATCAAAGGGAACTACCGCAACTGGGGCGGCAGTGCGGGAGCCATCTACGAACTCTCCTCCCGACACAGCATCGGCGGCGAGTTCAGCTTCTGGAGCAATAAGAGCGAGGAACCCAATGACAGTTACACCGATTTCACGACCGAAGAGGCGCTGACCCGCACCGACAGCCGCTACGAAAACAGCACGGACGACAAGAACTATTCGGCCACGTTCAACTATATTTGGAAGATCGACACGCTGGGTTCGACGCTCAAACTGCTGGCCGACTACACCTACCAGCGTAACCAGGCGTGCAACGACAACTCCAGCCGCATCACCACGGCGGGCCTGATGACGGTCGACTCGCTCTACAACGACGACGCGCGGAGCCGCTATCAGGTGACCACCGCCACGCTGGCTTACGATAAGCACTTCTCGCCGCGGTGGACGCTGCGCGCCGGGGCGAAATACACCTACAACGACATGGCCAACGACGCCCTCTACCAATATCTGAAAGGGGACCGGTGGGTCGTCAACCAGAATCAGAGCTTCAACATCAACTACACGGAGAACATCGCAGCGGCCTACGCCATTGCCAGCGCCAAGCTCGACCGGTGGAGTTTCGTGGCGGGCCTGCGCGGCGAATACACCCACACCTACGGCAAAAGCGGCGACGTCGGGCAGGACTATTTCAGCCTCTTTCCCAACGCCAACGTCTCCTATGCACTCACCAAGGACGGGTCCTACTCGCTGATCGCGCAATACGCACGCACGATCGCCCGCCCGCGCTTCTGGAGCCTCAACCCGCAGCGCATGCAGATTTCGGACTACACCTACCAGACCGGCAACCCACTTCTCAAACCCTCCTTTACGCAGAATTTCAGCGTATCGCTGGTGCTCAAATACAAATACACGCTTACGGCCGGCGTCAGCATCAACAAGGACAAGATCGAGCAGACGATGCTCGCCGATGAGCAGGACCCCAACATCCTTTACATCCAGTGGGTCAACTACGACTCCTCGCACGACTACTACGTGACCGCCGACCTGCCATTCCAGCTGACTAAATGGTGGACGCTCAACGCCAACCTCTTCTACACGCGCACCGGCCAGCGCCTCGATCAGCACACCGACGAAATGTTCCAGAACTTCTACCGCGGCCGCTTCTCGACGACCTTCTCGCTGCCCGCCAAGTTCTACATCGACCTCTCGTACAGTTACCAGAGCGGCATCACACTTGGCAACGTCCGCGTCGAAGCGATGCAGCGGCTCAATGCGGGCATCAAGAAGCGTTTCGGCGACCGCTTCACCCTCTCCTTCCAGGCGAACAACCTGCTCAACGAACGGCAGATCATCAATGCCGAGGGCGACGGATTCCACCGCAACGTGAAGGTCCGCCAGCCTTGGAACAACCGTCAGTACAGCGTCCGTGCAACCTGGAACTTCAAGGCGGGCAAGGCGTTCAACCGCAAGTTGGTCGAGGCGGGTTCGGCCGAGGAGAAAAGCCGTCTCTGACCGGAGGGCGACCGGACTCGGGCGCGGCTTCCGGGGGGGGGCCGGGTTCCGGGTCCGGGACCTTCGGGAGGCGGGTTGCGTAATGAGCCGGCTTGCGTTATGAGGCGGAAAGGCAGCAGCCTGCGACCCCGGAGGGGAGGGCGAAGTGGTGATCGGAGGAAACTATCGCTTTGCAATTGATTTCAGGCGCAATCGCCGGAAAATTCCGGTTGCTGACGCAACCTGCGCAGGGGCCGATGAACGAGTATTTTACTGGGGAAGGGCTTGTTCTCTCGGGCAGCAGCCTGCGGAGGACACGCGCTAAGCGGGCCTCCGCCAGCCGAGGCTGCGGCCCGTCGATTCTTCGAATCGACAAATTAGGTGATTTACATTTAATAAAGCGCTCCATCCCTTTTTTCGGACGCAGCCTGCGGAAAGACGTGGTAAAGGGAGGGGATTTTACTGGCAGTTTGGTTTATGCTATCTCGGGCGGCAGTCTGCGGAAGGACGCGTTAAGCGGGCCTTCGCGGGGCAAGGTAGCGGCCCGACTGCTTGACAGCCCAAACAAGATAAATCGAATGCGGTCCGCGGTTCTTCGAACCGAATCTCCTGCCCTTTCTTCACAAGAAAGGGCGAAAGAACCGCGCACGCAGAAAACGGCGGCCGGTCGTCCTCCTTCTCGCTGAACGGGCACGAAAGCTAAAGCATATCGAACACCCGTTCCGGGCGCTCGGCGTCGGACAACCGCAATTCCCGCCGTTTCCAGAAGTGCGCATGCAGGTGCGGCGCGATGCGCCGCAGTAAAATGATTTGGAAGAGTTGCTTTGTTTTCGGACGCAGCCTGAGGAGGGGCGCGTTAAGCGGGCCTCCGCGCCGAGAGGCTGCGGCCCGCCGACCTGAAGGTCGAAAGCAGACGAACCAAATATAGCTCGTACTGCATCAAGCCGCATGGAAAGGAATGTTTACCACCTTCCCCAGCACCTTTCCGCCGCAGGTGGACACAAGTCCCCTCCGAGGAGGGGATTTAGGGGTGGGTCAGACTTGTATGCGCGGCGGCACGCCGCGAGGTTCGGCGATCGAAAGCTGCTTATGTCGGTCAGACCGACGACCATCCGATGCGACTATCTTCTTGCGCCTCCGCGCCGAGAGGCTGCAGCCCGCCGGCTTGTCAGCCAAAACAAGGCTGCATCAAGACAAGGCGTGACCGGCTCCGGCATATGAATTGCTGCATAAGTGCATAAAGAGACACGCATGCAGCAATTTCCATATATCGCCGAAATTTTCGTTATCGGGGGCATCGCCTCGGCGGCCGTGATCGCCGTCGACCTGCGCTCCTGCCGTCAGCCGATGCGCATCATGAACAGCGTATGGGTCCTTACCGGATTGTGGGCCAGCTTCTTCGGCTTGTGGGCCTACTTCGCCTTCGGGCGCACGCGCAGCTGTCTTGTCCGTGAACGCGCCTCCACGACGGACAGCGAAACGGACAACAGCAAGGCGGACGACCGGATGGCGGGAATGTCCCCGGACAGGCAGATGGAGGCGATGCGGATGGACGGCATGTCCGAAACAGCAATGAAGATGGACGAAACCCCCTCGGACCAGCTTCAGAAAGACTCCATACGTATGGAAGATACGCCTGCGGAGGGAATGCAGATGGAGGGTATGGACGATATGTCCGGTATGCCCGGAATGCGGATGGAGACGTCCGGACAGCCCCGGTGGCAGTCGGTCGTGCTCTCAACGCTCCACTGCGGCGCGGGGTGCACGCTGGCCGATCTTATCGGCGAGTGGTTTCTCTATTTTGTCCCGATCGCCATCGGCGGCAGTCTGCTGGCCGGGTCTTGGGTATTGGATTATGTGCTGGCCCTGATCTTCGGCGTCGGATTCCAATATGCCGCCATCCACGGCATGGAGCGCACGCTGCCGCGCGGCGTGGCGATCCGGCGCGCTCTCAAGGCCGATTTCTGGTCGCTTACGGCGTGGCAGGCGGGCATGTACGGTTGGATGGCCATCGTGATCTTCGCGCTGAACGGCGGCATGATGCTTCCCCGCACCGGCTTCTCCTTCTGGTTCATGATGCAGATCGCCATGGCATGCGGCTTTCTCTTGGCCCTCCCCGTCAACGTTATGCTGATCCGCCGCGGCATCAAACACGGCATGTAGATCAGCGGCGGCGGATACGCGGCAGCGGCAGTCTGCGCGCCCAGCGGACAGCCCAGCGCGGCAGGCGCGGACGCATCATCCAGCGGGCCAGGTGGGTCACCGAGTTGGGGATGCGCAGCGACTTGCCCGCGATGATGAGTGTGACGGCGATCAGGATCAGCACCACGCCCGCGACGATGCGCAGCGTGAGCGGCTCACCGAAGACCGTAACCCCGAAGAAGAGCGCCGTGACGGGTTCCAGCGCCCCGAGGATTGCCGTCGGGGTGGAGCCGATGCGGTGGATGGCCGCAGCCATGGCTACCAGCGAGACGATGGTCGGAAACAGCGCCAGCGAAAAGGCATTGACCCACAGCAGCGGCGTGGGGATCGGTTGCAGATCGGTGCAGAAGCGCAGCCGGACGATAAAGACCAGCGAGCCGAACACGAGCGCATAGAACGTGAGTTTTTCGGTAGAGAGGTCCCGGAGCGATGAGCGGTTGATCCCCACGATATAGACCGCATAGCTCAGCGCCGAGAGAAAGACCAGCAGCACTCCTACCCCATCGAGCGTCGCGCCGTCGCCGCCCTTGTACAACAGCGAAATTCCCGTACATGCCAGCGCGATCGAGAGCACAGTCACCCGTGTCAGCCGCTCGCGGAAGCCGACGGCCATGATGACGGCCACCAGCACCGGATAGACGAAGAGGATGGTCGAGGCGATACCCGCGTCCATGCGGTTATAACTCTCGAAAAGCAGCAGCGAAGAGAACGAAAAGATCACGCCCATCACCGCCAGCGGCACGATGTCGCCCCGTCGCAGGGCGAACGAACGATGGCGGACGAGCATCAGCGCTCCGAGCATCGCCACCGCCAGCACATAACGGTAGAACAAAACGGAATCCGCCCCCAACCCCGCCGCGTACATGGGCAGGGCGAAGAGCGGATTGAGTCCGTAACTGGCTGCGGCCAATGCGCCCAGCGCATAGCCGCGGGACCGTTCCGAGAGCATGTCAGAAAGCCACCTGCGGAGCCGTCTCGGCCCCTTCCGAAGCGGAGAAGTTGGGCTTTTGGTCGAAGCCGAACAGCCGGGCGACCAGGTTGGCCGGGAAGCGGCGCACGGCGATGTTGTACTGCTGCACCGTCTCGTTGAAGTCCTTGCGCGCTACGGCGATGCGGTTCTCCGTGCCCTCCAGCTGCGCCTGCAGCTCCAGGAAATTCTGGTTGGCCTTCAGATCGGGGTAGCTCTCCGACACGGCGATCAGCCGCCCCAGCGCCGAGCGGACCTGCGCCTGCGCCTGCTGGAACTCCGCAAGCCGTTCGGGCGTCAGGTCGTCGGCCGAGAGGTTGATTGACGTGGCGCGGGCGCGGGCCTCGGTCACCTCATTGAGCGTCTGCGTCTCGTGCGACGCATAGCCCTTAACCGTGTTGACCAGGTTGGGAATCAGGTCGGCGCGGCGCTGGTACTGCGTCTCGACATTCGACCAGGCGGTTTTAACGCGTTCCTCCTTGTTGACGAATCCGTTGTAAGTCGCGTAGAAGAATATCGCCACAATGACCGCTACGCCGATCCAAATCCATTTTTTCATAGTATCGTTTTTAACGTTTGTAGTTCGTTTCACGGTTACGGCACTCCGGCCGCCGTTCGCGGCCGGTGGCCGCGTTTACAAGTCTGACCCTCCCGCCCTAATTCTATTTTCGACCTTCAGGTCGGCGGGCCGCAGCCTCCGGGCGCGGAGGCCCGCTTGATCGCGTGCCCCGCAAGCTGCGCCCCTAAACCGAGGTTCCCGGCAACGCGCCTCAATTATATCTAATATATCTAAGCAAAGCGATAGCTTTGCACCCCATTCGCGCACTTCTGAAAACGGCGGGAATTGCGGTTGTCCGACGCCGAGTGCTCGGAACGGGTGTACGATATGCGTTAGCTTTCGTGCCCGTTCAGCGAGGCGGAGGACAGACGCCCGCCGTTTTCTGCGTGCGCGGTTCTTTCGCCCTTTCTTCTAAAGAAAGGGCAGGTTGTTCGGCTCGAAGAGTCGGCGGGCCGCAGCCTCCCGGCAGCGGAGGCCCGCTCAACGCGTCCCTCCGCAGGCTGCATCCGCAACTCTTAATCTGGCGACTTTCCGCAGCCAGCCATTCCTTCCACTCCACGGCAAAATCAGGGTTCATGTCCGGCATATCACCACCGCGATCCGGCCCCTCCTCCTCCGAAGGAGCCGCCGCCGAACCCGCCGCCGATCGAACCGCCGCCGAAGCCGCGGCCGCCGCCGATGATCGTTCCGCCCCCGATTCCGCCCCCGATGCCTCCGCCGATATTGTCGTCGCGCAGGTTCCGCGCCCGGCGCTTGACCACCTTGCCGCAGTTGGAGCAGACATAGGTGTACTCCACCTCGCGGTAGGAGGGCGTCACGCGCACGACCTGCTCCGACTGCCGTTGCAGGGTAAGCTTATGGCAGCGCGGACAGCGTTTGCGCAGGGCGAAGACCAGCATCGCAGCGCCCATCGGCAGGACGATGAAGCCGCCGATGATCGCAAAGATCAGCCACGCGGGCATGTCGTCGTCCGCCTCGTCCGCCCCGGCCAGCTCTGCGCCGTTCCCTTCCAGCACCTGCGCCACGGCCTCCATGCCGGCGACCATACCGGCGCTGTAATCGCCTTCCCGGAATGCGGGAAGCATGTAACGCGTCTGAATCCGTTTGACGATCGCATCGGGCAGCACGCCCTCCAGTCCACCGCCCGTCACGAAGCGTATTTCGCGCAAATCCTTGACCAAAAGCACGCCCAGTCCGTTGTCGGTCTCCGCCCGGCCCACACCCCAGCTGCGGAACAGTTCGATGGCGAACGAAAACGGATCGCCGCCCGCGATGTCGTCCACGGCCACCACCGCCACCTCGGCCAGCCCCTGTGCGCGCAGAGCGCCGCACAACGAGTCGATGCGCGCCACGGCCGCGGGCGTGAGGATGCCGTCGGGATTGGAGACGTAGCGCCCGCGATCCATGCGCTGCACGTTGGGAACCTGCTCCGGACGATAGGTTCCCGCCAGGAGGGGCAGGCTGCAAAAGAGCAGCAGGCAGAGTGTCGTAAATCTTTTCATAGGTCGGATGCAAACATACGAAAAATCATGCAAAAAAAGAGCCCCGAAAGGCTCTTTTTGCAAATCGTACGCCGGGTGCGCTAGCGCACGCTGCGCGAGAACTCCACCACCAGCGACTCGCGCGGACCGACCGTAGTCGTGTCGCTCACGGCGATGGCCTCGCCCGTCAGCACGTTGCGGCCCGCAGCGAGCGTCGGGGTGATCTCGGCGT
Organism: Alistipes sp.; assembly: GCF_048465635.1. Lineage (GTDB taxonomy): Bacteria > Bacteroidota > Bacteroidia > Bacteroidales > Rikenellaceae > Alistipes. The sequence goes on along the minus strand of NZ_DBFWLF010000017.1, from coordinate 71,926 downwards.
AGTGCGACCACGGCACGTTCTTGCGGCCGCGCGAATTGTTGATGAAGACGAAGACCGCATCCGTATCGTCGTAGCGGAAATAGGCGTAGGTGTTGTCGCGCCCGGCGAAGTGGAGCGTGCGGCCATGATGAATCACGGGCTTCTCCTTGCGCCACGTGAACAGCCGCCGCGTATGGTCGTAGACCTCGGCCGCGTCGCCCGTGTGCTGCGCCGGATCGAACAGATCGACCTCGTCGCCCGGCCAGCCGCCCGGGAAGTCGACCCTCAGTCCGCCGTGTCCCTGCGAAAGGTCCTTCGAGCGGAACAGCAGCTCGTCGCCCGCGAACATTTGCGGAATACCCCGCAGCGTAGCGATCAGCGTCATGGCGATCTTGGCCCGGCCCACGTTGCCGCGCACCACGTCGCCGATCCGCTCCGTATCGTGGTTGGCAGTAAAGATCAGCATCTTGGAGAGGTCGTGGTAAACGAAGTCGTCCGACAGGGCGTTGTAGACGCGGATCATCCCCTCGCCCCACCGCAGCGAGTCGGTGGGCAGCGCCGCGCAGATGGCGTCGCGCAGCGGGAAGTCCATGATCGAGGGCAGGTGCGAATCGAAGCCGTCGCGGTTGGGGTTGCCGCCCTGCCAGTAGGCCAGCTGCGGCACGTCGGCCGTCCAGCACTCGCCCACGATGTTCATATTGGGGTATTCGGCCCGCACGGCGGCACACCAGCGGCTCATCGGCTCCTTCTCGTTGTAAGGGTAGGTGTCCACGCGCAGTCCGTCCAGATCGGCGTACTCGATCCACCACACGGCCCACTGCTGGAAGTAGCGCAGCAGGAACTCGTTGTCGAGGTTCATATCGGGCATCGAACGGTCGAACCAGCCGCTCTCCTGAATCCGCAGGTCGTACTGCGAGGCATTAGGGTCCATGTTGGTGGAGAAGAGGTTGTTGGTCTGCACGTAGCGGTCCTCCTCGAAGCGGTGCACCCAGTTCTCGAACGGCAGGTCGCGCATCCACCAGTGGGCGATGCCGCAGTGGTTGGTCACGATGTCCATGACGGTCTTCAGCCCGCGGCGATGGCCTTCGGCCACGAACTCGCGGTAGAGTTCGTTCGTGCCGAAGCGCGGGTCGATGTGGTAATAATCGGCGCAGGCGTAGCCGTGGTAGGAGCCCTGCGGCTCGTCGTCGAGCAGCAGCGGCGTCGACCAGACGGCGGTCATGCCCAGTGAGGCGATGTAGTCCAGATGGTCGATCATGCCCTGCAGGTCGCCGCCGTGACGGCCGAAGAACTCGTCGCGCGCAGCCTTTTCGTGCGTATCGGGGGTCGAGTCGATCGAGGGGTCGCCGTCGGCGAAGCGGTCGGGCATTAACAGGTAGATGGCGTCGGCCGTGGTGAAGCTCTCCCGCTCGCGCGAACCTTCGCGGCGCGCAGCGATCTCATAGGGAACCTTGAACTGCTCGCCCTCCCGCGTAAAGACCAGGTAGCGGGTTCCGGGTTCGGCCGCCGGGTCGATCTCCACGTCGGCGAAGAGGTAGTTGGGGCTGTCGGCCCGATGCAGGGCCGTGATGCGCGCTCCCCCGCCCTCGATGGTCACCTCGCAGGCAGAGATGTTTTCGCCGTAAAGCATCAGCTGCAGGGGCGTCTGCATCCCCGTCCACCACGAGAGGGGTTCGACGCGGGCAACTTGTCCGTCGGCATCGGGGACCGAGGCGGGATCGAACGCGGAAGTATTGCACGAAAGAGCGGCCATAGCCACAAACAGAATCAGTGAATGTCGGATTTTCATTTTTTTCAACGGGTCAGTATTCGGTAGCTCCACGGAGCCATGTCCTCCTCGACATGGCCGCGGAGTTCATAGTTCGTCCCCATCATCGCATCCGTATACAGTCCGGCGTAGATGCCGGTGTAGTAGTCGGCATGGATGGCGTAGGGCGAAAGGTTCATGATCGCAACGACGCGGTTGCCGCCCGCTTCGCGGACGAAGGTCATCAGGCAGTCCTCGGCGTTGTTTCTGATTTCAATCATTTCGCCGCCCCGGCCGCCCGCGGCGAGCGCCGGATTGGCGTGGCGCAGGTCGGCCAGCCGGCGGTAGAACGCCGTAAAGGCGTTGGCGCCGCACGTGGGCATCGGATCGCGGTCGAAGAAGGCGAACGAGTGGTCGTAGCCCACCTCCTGCCCGGTGTAAACCAGCGGCAGGCCGCGCGGCACGACGAACGTGAAGACGGCCATCGCCTCGCGGGCGTCGCCCATGCGGGTGAACTCCGAACCGCTCCACGTGTTCTCGTCGTGGTTCGAGGTGAAGACCAGCCGCATGCCCCACTCGGGAAAGCGCTCGCGGTCGGCATAGATGTAGTCGCGCAGCGCCGTGACGCGCACCCGCTGCCGGGCCACGTCGTTCATCAGGTGGTGCATCTCCCAGGCATAGCAGGCGTCGAAGCCCCCCTGATCGAACAGGTTGCGCTCCTCGGCCTCGGCCAGCAGAAACAGGTCGGGCTTCACCCGGCGCAGGCGGTCGGCCGTCACGCCCCAGAACTCGACCGGAACGAGCATCGCCATGTCGCAGCGGAAGCCGTCGACGGCGTGTTCGCGGACCCAGAACTCCATCGCCTCGGCCTCGGCGTCCCAGACGCTGCGGTTGGCGTAGTTGAGCTTGGCCGTGTCGGCCCAGTCCCACGGCACGGCGGGCTGCCCTTCGGCATCGCGCTCGTACCACGAGGCGGGACGCTCTGCGAGCCACCGCGCATCGCGCGAGGTGTGGTTGGCCACCCAGTCCAGCACCACCTTCAGCCCCAACGCATGGGCTGTCTGGACGAAATGATCGAAATCGGCCATATTCCCCATCTCGGGGTTTACGGCGCAGTAGTCACGAACGGAGTAATAGGAGCCGAGCGTTCCCTTGCGGTTGACCTCGCCGATCGGGTAGATCGGCATGAGCCACACGGCGTCGATGCCCATCTCGCGCAGAAAGGCGAGGCGCGCGGCGGCGGCGCGGAGGGTTCCCTCCGCCGTCAGCTGGCGCACGTTCATTTCATAGATTACGGCCTGATAGCTCCATTCGGGGTGCAGCATACTTCAATTAAGAATTAAAAATTAAAAATTAAAAATTAGCGGGGTTCGGTTAGGAGTCATAAAAGTAGACAAATTTTTCGATTTCCGACAACCAGTTTAACAAAATGCCGCAATATCCATATTCGCAGCAAAGTCAATTTTTAATTCTTAATTCTTAATTTTTAATTCTTAATTAGTATCCGGTATTCCCATGGCGCAAGCTGCCGCTCCTCGCCCGGGTTCACCGTAACCGTCCGGCCGGTCATCGCATCAATCCACTCGCCGCCCACGGCCACGGTCGGGATCACGGGCTGCGGCGCGGCGGAGAGGTTGAAGAGGCAGAAGACCTCGTTGCCCTCCTTTTCGCGCGTGAAGGCCAGCACGTCGGCCACGGCTCCGGCCATGTAGACCGCATCGCCGCCCCGCTCGCCCGCGGCCAGCGCCGGATTGTCGTGGCGCAGCGCATTGAGCTTGCGGTAGAGGTCGGTCCAGCGGTTGGGCTGCCACGACGCGACGGAATCTTTCTCGAAGAAGGCGAAACGGCGGTCGTGGCCCACCTCCTGACCCGTGTAGATTAGCGGCTGGCCCTGCGGCAGCACGTAGGTCAGCGCGGCCATCGTTTCGGCGGCGTCGCCCATGCGTTCGAACTCGGTCCCCGCCCACGAATTTTCGTCGTGGTTCGAGGTGAACATCAGACGCATGGCCGTGCGCGGGTATTCGCTTTGGAACTCCTCGATCCAGCCCTTGATGTCGGTGGCGCTCTTCCTGCCCTGCGCCACGTCCTCCATCAGGTGCAGCAATTTCCATGCGTAAGTGGCGTCGAAGCCGTCGGCATGGAGGTTGGGCCCCTCGCCCTCGGCCAGCAGGTAGATGTCGGGGTCGATGGTTTTAAGCTCGGTGAACGCGGCGGTCCAGAAATCGTCGGGCATCTCGCCCGCCACGTCGCAGCGGAAGCCGTCGACGCCCTTGCCGATCCAGAACTTCATCACGTCGACCATCGCCTCGCGGACCTCGGGACAGTCGTAGTTGAGTTTGGCGATGTCGGTCCAGTCGTACTGCACGGCGGGCGCACCCGTCGAGTCGCGGACGTACCACTCCGAAGCCTTCTCGGTCACCCACGCCGCATCGGGCGAGGTGTGGTTGGCCACGTAGTCGAGAATCACGCGGAAACCCCACTCGTGCGCCTTCCTGAGGAAGCGTTCGAAATCCTCCATCGTGCCGAACTCGGGGTTGACGGCCCGGTAGTCGCGGATGGCGTAATAGGAGCCGAGCGACCCCTTGCGGCCCTTTTCGCCGATGGGATGGATGGGCATCAGCCAGATGATGTCCACGCCCAGATCGCGCAGGAACGGCAGCCGCTCCTCGGCCGCGGCGAAGGTTCCCTCGGGGGTCTGCTGACGCACGTTCATCTCGTAAACCACGGCGTCGTAGCCCCACTCGGCATGCGCTGCCCGGGGCTTCGGCTTCTCGGCGCAGGCCGTCGCAAGCACAGCGGCCAGGGCGCAAAGAAGCGGCAAAATGGTGTTCAGTCGTTTCATATTCAGTTGTTTTTGGTCACTATTTCGAATCCGTATGCCGGAAGCGTCAGCGTCAGCCGACCGTCGGGTTCGAGCTTGAAGGCGCTTCCGAAGTTCGCTTTCGACTGCTGATTCGCATCCAGCCGAGCCGGAAGCGTGCACGCCAGGGTTTGTTCGCTGCCGCCCGTGTTGAGCGCCGCGAGGGTCCATTCGCCCATGTAGACGCGCACGTAAACCCACAGATCGTCCGTCAGCGCCAGGGTCGTCATGTCGCCGTACAGAAGCGGCATCGTGGTGCGGCGCAGGCGGGTAAGCTGCCGGGTGATGTCCAGCTGGGCCTGCTCCTGGGGCGTGTAGCCGCCGAAGCGCATCATGCGGCGGTTGTCGGGGTCGTTGCCGCCCGGCTCGCCGTACTCGTCGCCCTGATAGATGCAGGGCACGCCCGGCAGGGTCATGTTCAGCGCGTTTATCAGCGCCAGCTTGCGGTAGCCCACCGGATCGCCCACACCCACCTCGCGCAGCCAGCCGGCGGCCTTGTGGTCCTCGTCGGGCGAGAGCGCCCCGCCGGCGATCGACACCAGCCGCGCCTTGTCGTGGTTGCCCGTGATGTTGCCCATCGTGTGATGCGCGCCGTAGGCGGCGAGCGACTCGCCGACCACGGCGGCCAGCCTGCGGAGCGACTGCCCGCGGGTCAGCACGTCGAGGGCCGTGTGGTAGACGTTGAAGTCGAACTGCGCGTCGATCATGCCGCTGCGTACGTAGGAGCCGATCAGCGCGGGCGAGCCGTATGTCTCGCCGATCTGCCACAGGTCGCGGTCGGGCAGGCGCGTGCGCATCTTGCGGGTGAGCATGCGCCAGTAGTTTTCGGGGATGTGCTTGCAGGCGTCGTGGCGGAAGCCGTCGAAATCGAACTCCGTGACCCAGTAGAGCGCCGAGTCGGTCATAGGTTCGCACACCTCCACGCGTTCGAGGTCGAGCGAGGGGATGTGCTCGTCGAACCACGTCGTCAGCCGCTGCTCGTCCCACAGGCCGAGGTTCTTGCGGCCGTCGGGCAGGCGGAGCGGCGTCACCCAGTCGGGATGCGCCTGCAAGACGGGCGAATTGATGTGCAGGTGGTTGGCCACATAGTCCAGAATGACGTTCATCCCGTGCGCATGGGCCGCGGCGAGCAGCGCGCGCAGCTCGTCGGGCGTGCCGAAGCGGTCGTCCACGCGCGTGGTGTAGATCGGCCAGTAGCCGTGATACCCCGAGAAGCGGGTGCGGGGGTTCTCGTTCAGCCCCCACGCATCCCGCGGGTTCTGCGTCACGGGCGAAATCCAGATCGTCGAGACGCCCAGCGAATCGAAGAAGCCCGCCTCGATGCGGTCGGTGATGCCGCGCAGGTCGCCGCCCTGATAGTCGGCCTGGGGAAGCACCTCGGGCGAGTTGAGCGGGCGGTTGTTGGCGGGATTGCCGTCGGCGAAGCGGTCGATCATCAGCGAGTAGAGCACCTGCGCCTGCCGGTCGCGGCGGCCGAGCTTATCGGCGCTGCGCACCACGCGGCCCCGTTCGAGCGGGATCAGCAGGTCGTTGAAGCGGGCGCTGTCCGCCGCGGCGTAGATGCGCAGGTAAGAGCGGTCGCAGTCGGAGGCGTCTTTGGGGATGATGACCCCGAAGGCATCGCCGCTGCGGACGACGTACTCCTCCGGCAGGCGGCAGTTCTGCCACAGGGCGACGATCTGCGACGGACGCTGCGACGGTTCGACGGTCACCATGCGCAGCATGCGGCCCGCGCTGAAGGCCCACACGCCGTCGCGGCGCTCCCCGCCGACGGCGGCCACCGAGAGGCTGCGGCCCCCCTGCCAGCAATCGAGCGTCGCGGCGAACGCCCCCTCGGGCGCGGTCACCGCAAAGACGCTCCAGTCGTCGGCGAGCGGACGGACGGTCAGCTCGCGCGAGGTCACCGAGTCGGCGGCCTCCCACGCGGGCAGGTAGTCGGTCAGCAGCAGCCGGTTCTCCCCCGCCGCGAGCAGCGCGGGCAGAATCGGCCGGTCGTTGCCGGCGGGCAGGTCGGTATAAAGACGGCTCTGGCAGCCGCACGCGAGTACGGTTGCCAGAGCGCAGGTCAGCAGTTTTTTCATGGCTGCACGGGGGTTACAACTGGATGATGATCGAGGAGTAGGCGGGCATGGTCACCACGTGCTCGGTGGGCGACTTGGTGGTTACCGTCACCTTGTTCATGTCGGCGACGGGGCGGTCGATGGCGTGGTTGATCGTATAGGTCGACTGCGCGGGCGAGACGTTGTGCAGCACCAGCAGCTTCTCGCTGCCCTCGGTGCGGTAGAAAGCCATCACCTGCTTGTTGTCGGACTTCGTGTCGTCGAAATTCTCCGGCAGCGAGATCGTTCCGGTGGCCAGCGCAGGATAGGTGTTGCGCAGGCGCAGGAACTTGCGGTAGACGTTGTAGAGCGAGCGCACGTCCTTCGCCTGCGTGGCCACGTTGCCCACGTTGATGTCGTAGCTGTTGGCCGAGGGGATCCACGACGTGCGGAAGCTGTCTTCGGCCTTGGGCGCCCAAAGCATCGGTTCGCGCACGTTGCGGTCGCCGCCCGACTGGGTTTTGTCGCCGATCATGCCGATCTCCTCGCCGTAGTAGATGTAGGGCGAGCCGACGGAGGTCAAGAGCACGGCGGCGGCCATCTTGGCCCGTTCGAGCGACTCGGCGAGCGTGCCGCCGAGCGACGTGCGGGCGCGCACCTCGTCGTGGTTGGAGAGCTTGGTGGCCTGGATGAAGTCGGCGCGGTAGCGGGCGAAGATCTCCCGCTCCTCGATCATGTCCTTGGGGAACCACTTTGCGTGGGAGTGCTGAATGGCGTAGAGCAGGCGGTCGGCCCACGCCGTGAAGTCGAACAGGGCGGGGATTCCCCGGTAGTAGGGAGCCATCTGCTCGGTTCCCATCCAGCACTCGCCCACCATGTAGACGTTCGGATCGCCCAGCACCGACTTGCCCTGGAAGTAGCTGTTTACGTTGTCGTAGAACTTCTTAAGGAAGGTGGGGTTCTCGTCCGAGGTTTCGCTGTCGTAGACGTGCTTCACGGCATCGAGGCGGAAGCCGTCGACGCCCTTGTCGATCCAGAACTTCGCCGCGTCGGTCACGGCGCGGAACGTGGCGCTCGCTTGGCAGGTCGCGGCGGGACCGTAATTCAGGTCGGGCATCGACCTGTCGAAAGCGCCCTGATAATAATAGGAGGTCGTGCCGCTCTTAACAGGATACCAACCGAGCCACGACGACGCTTTTTCGGCCGTTTCGAAGTGGAAGAAGCCGCGGTGCGAATTGTCGACGCTCTTGCACGCCTCGGTGAACCACGTCGAACGGTCGGACATGTGGTTGGGCACGAAGTCCAGGATGACGCGGATGTTGCGGCGGTGCGCCTGAGTAATCAGCTCCTCCAGATCGGCGTTGGTTCCGTAGTCGGGGTTGACCGTCATGTAGTCGATCACGTCGTAGCCGTGTTCGGAGTTGCACTTGTAGACCGGCATGAGCCAGATGCCGCCCACGCCCAGGTCGTCGAGGTAGTCCAGCTTGGCCGTGACGCCCTTCAGGTCGCCGATGCCGTTGCCGTCGGAGTCGGCGAACGAGCGGACGTAGATCTCGTAAAAGACCCCGGCGCGTTTCACGCCGTCGAACGCGCGGGCCTCGTACTGGGATACCTGGTCGGAGATATCCCCGCCGGTCCCGGGACCGGGATCGGGACCAGGCGTGTCGTCGTCGCTGGCACAGGAACCCATCAGCAGGGCCATCGCGGCCAGCAGCAGGAAGATTTTGTTTTTGAACAGAAGCATGATTTTCGTGTTTTGGGGTTTGGCAACCGGCGCGCCGGTCAGGGCGCGCCGGTCAAAAAGAGTGGACAACGCCGGTTACTTGGCGGTCAGCGTCAGGGTGTTGGGCGAGTGTGCCAGATCGAGTGCGACGTCGTAGGTTCCCCTATCGACAACGATATTCTGGCCATCAGGCGTCAGCGCGTCCAGCGCGCCGCCCAGGTTGTAATCCCAATTGTCGTTGCAGCGCACTTTCAGCGTGCCGTCGAACAGTTGGATGGTCCCCTTGTAGAGATGATCCGCCGGATCGTAGGTCAGAGGAACCTGGTCGTTCCAGCCGAACTGGCACGCATCGCCGATCAGACCCACCGAGGTGATCGGTACGGCGGTAGCCACGCCCAGCTTCTGCGCCGGATCGCTCAGCGTAACGTCCCAGAAGTAGACCCCATACGGGATGGTCATGTTGTCGCCGGCAGCGCCGCTGATGTCGAATACGTAGGTCGTACCGTCCTGCAGCGTACCGCCCAGCCAGGTCGACCAGTTCGGATAGGTGATCTTGAACTCGGTCGCATCGCCCGTGGCGGCGGCGGGTTTGTACATGTCGACGAAGCCCGTGAAACGGTTCTTGTTCACATCGTCACCGCCTGCATGGAAGACGGTCAGCTTGGGCGAGGGATCGCCCAGATTCCAGTTGTAGTGGGCGAACGATCCGGTCACCTCGAGGTACTCGGGCGAAAGCTCCATGTCGGCGATCTTGCCGTCGATGGCCAGCGTCATGGGAACCGAACGCAGGTCCAGCTCGAGCGTATGTTCGCCGGCGAGCATGATCAGGTTGCCGCCGTTGACGCGCAGGTCCTTGCAGCTGCCGCCCAGCGAGGTCTGCAGCTCGATGCCGTCGAGCACGACGTTGAACGCGCCGTTGAAGACGATCTTGAACTCGCCGTCAGCGGGGAAGGTGTGCGTTGCGGTCCACTTGTCGTTGTTGCCGGGCGTAACCTGCGTGAAGGCCAGTCCGTCGGCCGCATTCCAGTTGTTGAAGCTGCCCACGGCCGATACGGTGATTACGGGCAGCGAGGTGAGCTTCATGGCGCTCTCGTTCAGGTCGGCGTAAAGGAAGTTCAGGCCCCCCATGAAATCGATCGGGGCAGCCTCTTCGCCGGCAGCGTATTTCACCAGCGCCGAAGCCGAACCGCCGAAGCGGGTTCCTAGCGGCGACTGGATGCGCGAGAGAAGAATCTGCGGATGCTGCGCAGCGTCCGGAAGCGGCAGCAGGCCCCAGAAAGCGCCGGTCGGCGTAGTTTCGGCGTAGATGGCCTGCAACAGGGGTGCGGAGAGGTAGTTCCAGTCGTCGGCCGAGCTGGCGACGTAGAGCTTGGTATCGTCCTCGGGAACCTCCCCGACGGTGAGCGTATAGGGATAGTCGAACAGCGAGAGCGTGAAGCCCGTGATGCCGTCCGTATCCGATTTGAGGTTGTCGTTGCTGGCGATCTTCAGCCCGGCGGGATCGCCGCCCAGCGAGCAGTTGTACGTGCCGCCCTCGAAGGGAATATCCCACATGTTGTTGAAGCGGATCTTGTACTCCTTGCCCGAAACCACGTTGGCGATCACCGTCCAGCTCTTGGCTGCGGCGTTGTAGACCATCGGCACGTCGTCGCCGTCGTTCCAGCCGCCGACCGCTTCGCCGATGAGCGATACGGAGGTCAGCGGAAGCAGGACATAGGTCATCGCATCGAGGTTCACCTCCACGTAGTAGAGACCGGCCTCGGCCGAGAAATTGTCGGGAATGTCCGCGGCGAGCGTTCCTTCCGCCTCACCGGGTCCGTAGCTGTGGCCGTCCCAGTTGGGCTGCGACGAGAGCTTGAACTCCCCGTCGGCGGGCAGCTGAAGGAAGCCCTTGAAGATGCCCTTGTCGTCCTGCAACAGACGCGATACGGGTCCGCCCGAGGTATCCCAGTCCTGATACGTACCGAATATCCAGAGGTAGGTGATCTTCGTGTAGAGGAAGTTCAGGGTGAGGGGTGCGGATGCCCTTTCGCCGAGCGCCGAGCGGGCGTCGACCTTGAAAGTCACCCCGTAGGAGCCGGTCAGCCGGATGCCCAGCGCGGAGAAAATATCCTGATTGGTGCACGAGAAGTTGCAGGCCGCGGTCGAACCCAGTTCGACGTAGCTGCCGCTGCCGTTTTTCGCCGATACGGTGTAGGTCACGTCGGTCGCCTCGCCGAAGCGGGCGGGCGTCCACACCAGCGTGAAAGTTTCGTCGACCGTGTTCTCGTTGACCACTACGTCGTTGTGCGCCGCGATCTTCGGATCGTTCGACGAGATGCTGATCTCGTCGGGATCGTGGTTGCAGGCTGCGGCCAGCGTCAACATCGCAAAAGCCGACAGCACGTATTTCATCATTTTCATGGTTTTTCGTGTTTTGAGGTTTTGAAGGGCCGGCGGACGCGGGGTCCGCCCCCGCCGGCCCGGTCATACGCTTATTCGGCCTGTTCGACGGTTGCGAATACTGGTGCGGGGTTGGTCGTATCCTGCAGGAGGTTGTCCACGTCGCCGCGGAAGCAGATCGAGAACCGCACGCGGCCCGTGAGAGTGTTCTGGCTGTTGCCGCCGTTGAAGTCGAGGTGCTCGAGGTTGGCGCCGCCCCAGCTCTGCTCCCACTTGCCGTTCAGACGGAACTTGAATTCGCCGGCAAGGGTGTTTTCGCAGACACCGGTCCACGTCTGGGCGCGCATGGCAGCGTAATAAAGGTCGGAATAGTTCGGGTCGGTCGGATCGGTAGGCATGTTGGCGAACGAAAGCACCACGTCGTCGGTATCGCCCCAGCCGCCGACGGCCTCGCCGATCACGCCGATCTGGTCGATCTTCTTCAGGATGACGGAACCGGTCGTGTGGGCCGCGTCGAGCGTCACGGAGATCCAGTACATGCCTTCCTCGGCGGTAATATGCGACGGGTCGCCCTCGGTGGTCATCTGGCTGGGATCGCCGCCCAGGTTACCCTGCCACGAGGGGTTGGGGCAGAACTTGAAGTGGCAGAGACCATCGTAGGTATTTGGGGGAAGCGTAGACGCAGTATTCTCGGCCGCTCCCAGGTAGACCAGGCCCTCGTAAACGTCGGTGTTTTCGCCCGTCTCCCAGAGTACCGGACCCTTCGCGTCGGGCGCCCAGCCCTGGAAGTTGCCCGCGATGTAGAGCGGACGGCGAATCCACGGCGCGGAGGTCGACTTGATGGTCGTCACGTCGAAGCCGACCACGTTCGACTTCACTTCGAAGCTCTTGTTCTGCGGCGAGATGCCCGCTACGACGTAGAAGTAGACGGTCGAGGTCTTGTCCTCAGGCACGGCCAGCCCCTTCGAGTTGACCAGCGCGTTGTTGAACGTCTCCTTGGTCATGGTGTAGTTCGTCGAGAAGGATTCGCCCAGCTGGTAGGGTTCCGAATCGTTGTACACGGCGTACAACGCATAGGTCACCGAAGCGGAATAGCCGTAATCGACCGCGCTCCACGTGAAGGTCACCTCGCTCTTGAGGTTGTCGCTGTCGACCACCACGTTCGAATGCTGGTTCAGAACGGGAGCCACGACCTCCTCGGCCGGCCGCGCGACGGTCTGATCGTCCTCGTGGCACGAAGCGAGCAGGGCGGCGGCGAACATCGGCAAATATTTGAGATATTTCATCGTTGTTGGATTTTTAGGTGATTAATTGGTGTAACCCGGATTCTGCTTCAGGTTGTCGTTGGCCAGCAGATCGTCCGACGGAAGCGGGAAAAGCTCCATGTAGCGGGCGAAGCCCTGACCGTTCTTCACGCCGCCCTTGAACGGCCACAGGAAGTCGGCCGAGGAGAAGCGGTTGAAGCGGATGAGCGTCGTGCGGCGCTGACCCTCCCAGAACATTTCGCGGCTGATCTCGTTGAAGACGTCCTCCAGCGTGACGGTCGAGAAGGTCGGGGTAAGCCCGGCTCGGATTTGCAAATCCTTGATGTATCCCACGGCCTTCGCGTCGGCGGTCTGTCCGCCGTCGATGCGGGCCTGCGCCTCGGCGTAGATCAGATACATTTCGGCCAGACGGATCATCGGGAAGTCGATCGACGAGTATTTCGCCGTGGGCTGTGCGTCCGACTCGTCGCCGTGGATGCGGTTGTCGTACTTCACCACGTGCCAGCCGTTGGAGAAGTTGGAGGCGTCCACCGTCTTGCTGTCGCAATCGCTCAGCGAGAAGAGCGCGCGCTTGTCGACGGCCATGAAGACGCTCTTGTCGTCGCCCGGAGTCTTGTCGTCGCGCACGTTGGCCTTGTCGACCACGCCCTGACCCACGAAGCGGACCACCGACTCCGTACCGGCCACCAGACCGTTCCAGTTGCCGTCGATGCCCAGCGTATACTGCTCGCCCTTGCCGGCCAGGATGAAGAAGCTCGTACCGCCGTAGGACTGGGTCTTGTTGGCGTCGTAGCACGAAGCGTAGATGATCTCCTTCAATGCGTCGGGATTCTCGCCGTTGTCGCCGCGGAACAGGGCCGAGAAATCGGAGCAAAGCGTGTAAGCCTTGCACACCTCCTCGGCGGCGTCGCGGGCGGTCTTGTAGATCGACGTATCTTCCGTACCCAGATAGGTCTTATGGTTCAGGCAGAGGCGGGCCAGCAGGCCGTAGGCGGCTCCCTTGTCCACGCGGGGATAGATCTGCGTGTGGGGGGCCTTGAGGTTCGATGCGGCGGAGGTCAGCTCCGTCAGTTCGGTGCGCAGCCAGTTGAAGAGCGTGGGCGCGTCGGTCTGCGCGGGTTTGAACGCCCCGACCGGATCGTTCTCCGTCACGAAGGGCGGGTTGCCGAAGCAGTCGAGCAGCACCCAGTAGGCGTAGGCGCGCAGGAAGCGCACTTCGGCGCGTTCGACGGCCACCTCGGGATCGTCGTCGGAGGTGTTGCGCAGGAAGTCGTTGGCGAAGGCGATCATCATCATGCCGCGCGTGTAGGTGGCGTAGACGGCGTCGTTCTTGGTGGCGGTCCAGGCGTTGCCGCCGATCTCGGCCACCCAGGCATCGCCCCATACGCACTTGCACTCGTCGGTCGAAACGGTCTGGATCGACCACCAGGCGCGCAGGAACTCCGAAGCGCCGGCGTCGTTGACGTCGATGTCGGCATTGCCCGAGCCGCCCTGCCCGACCAGCGAGAATGCGCCGTAAACCTTGGCCAGCGCACTCATGCGGTATTCGGGATCGCCGTAGACGTTGTTGACGACGTTGTCTGCCATCGGCGTCTGATCCAGATCGCCGACGCAGGCCGTGAGCGAGAGGGCTGCGATAACTGCAAAAACTAAGTTCTTTTTCATATACTTGTCCTCCTCAGATTAAAAGTTAATACCCAGACGCACGCTGTAAATGCGCGGACGCGGATAGCTGTTTTTGTCGATGCCGTCGGCGATCTTGACCTCGGGATCGAGACCCGTGTAGTCGGTGATGACGAAGGCGTTCTGCACGCCGGCAGCCACGCGGATCGTCATCCCGCACTTCGAGACGTTGCGGAACGTATAGCCCAGGTTGATGTCGTCCATGCGGAAGTACGAGGCGTCCTCCAGGAAGAGGTCCGAGCAGCTCTGAGCCACCGAACTGGTTCCCCGGAAGCCGTAGCCGCGCGCATCGGAGAGGGCGTTGATCAGGTAGCCCTTGTTCACCACGTCGGGGAAGCTCGTCGAGACGGCCCGGCACAGGACGTCGTTGAACATGTAGTTACCCACGGCTCCGTGGCCGTTGAAGCCGAAGTCCCAGTTCTTGTACGACAGTTTGAGGTTGATGCCGTAGTAGAAGTCGGGGTTGGGGCTCTTGTTGGTCATGTAGCGGTCGGCATTGGTGATCTCGCCGTCGCCGTCGCGGTCGACCAGCGCGTTCTGCACCGGTTTGCCGTTCTCGTCGTAAACCTGCTGCCAGAGGTAGAAGGTGTAGGGGGTGTAGCCCACCATGTGACGCTGGAGGTTGTTGCCCGTACCGCCGCCGCCGTTGCCCAGGTCGATCGCAGCCGAGGGAAGGGTCTTCACGTCGGTGCTCTGGAACGTGCCGCTCAGACCGATCGAAAGGTTCCAGTCGCGCGTCTGCACGGGGATGAAGTTCAGCGCCACCTCGACGCCCTTGTTCTCCATCGAACCGATGTTCTGGTAGACGTAGTTGCCGAAGTTGCCGCCCAGCGGAACTGCGACGCGCGAGATCAGGTCGTCGGTCTTGCGCAGGTAGGCGTCGACCGAACCGCTGATGCGGCCGTCGAGGAAGCCGAAGTCGAGACCGACGTTATAGGTGGTGGTCTCCTCCCACTTCAGCTGGTCATTGAAGACCTGCGGCTTGACGGGGAAATACCACTGGTTGGGACCCAGCGGGTACTGGTTGGTGGGGTCTTGGGCGATCTGCGAGTATTGGATGGCGGCGTAGAGGTCGGCGTCCTCACCGAACTCCTGCTGACCGGTGACACCCCAGCCCAGACGCAGTTTGAGGGCCGAGACGACCTTCGAGTCGCGCAGGAACTTCTCCTGGGCGAGGTTCCAGGCAAAGGCGGCCGAGGGGAAGTAGCCCCAGCGGTTGTCGCCCACGAAGCGCGACGAACCGTCGGCACGCATGGTGAAGGTGAAGAGGTATTTCGAAGCCAGCGAGTAGTTCAGACGGCCGTAGAACGAAACCAGCGCGTTGCGGTAGGCCGGATAGGTGTCCTTGATCAGCTCCGTCTCGCCCTCGTCGTTCAGGCGGCCGTAGTTCCAGGTGTTGGTCTTCTTGTAGTTCATCGACCACGAATAACCGGCCATGACATTGAGGTTGTGGATGCCCCACTCCTTGGCGAAGTTGGCGTAGAACTCCAGCAGCTGGTTGCGGTGGAGGTTCTCATACTTTTCCATGCGGCCGAAAGTCTTGTACTTGGCTTCGGAATCGCGGTTGGCGAAGACCGAGTGGGGACGGTCGCCCTTGTCGCCGGAGGTGGTGGTGATGTCCAGACCCAGGTTCAGGTTGAAGCTCAGCGCCTCGAAGCCGTGGACCTTATAGTCTAACTGCAGGTTGCCCAGTGCGCGGTAGGAGCTGTTGGTATCCCACTTGTCGTAGAGGGTCGACAGCGGGTTGACCGGCGCCAGATCGGTCGACCAGTTGGCGAAACCGTTCTCGGTATCGTAGTCGATCGAACCGTCGGCCAAACGGCGGTAGGGGTCCTGCGTAGGGTCGAACTGCACGGCGGCGTTGACCGCGCCCTTGTCGGCGTAGTTCGACTTGTTGTAGATACCCTTGGCATTGAGGGTCACCGAGAGGTGATCCTGGAAGAATTTGGGCGAGAGGCTCACGTCGAGCGTCGTGCGCTGGTTGTCGGTCGATTCTAGCGTACCCTGATCGTAGGTGTAGCCCAGCGATACGCGGTACGGGAGTTTATCCTTGAAGGCTGCGCCGTAGACCGAAACGTTGTGGTCGGTAGCCACCGCCACGCGGAAGAGCTGCTTCTGCCAGTCGGTGTCCGACGTGCCGAACAGATCGCCGGCCTTCGAACCGCCCACCTCGAGCATGTACTCCTTGAACTCGTCGGCGCCCATCACGTCGAGCGTCTTGTGGTTCTGCTTGATGCTGACGCTGCCGTTGTACGATACGCGGGGTTTGCCGCCCTGTCCTTTCTTGGTGGTGATCAGGATGACGCCGTTCGAAGCGCGCGAACCGTAGATGGCCGTGGCCGAAGCGTCCTTGAGCACCGTGAACGAAGCGATGTCGTTGGGGTTGACCATCGCCAGGCCGTTGGGCATGCCCGGCGCGGCGTCGTTGGCCACGGGAACCCCGTCGATGACCAGCAGCGGGTTGTTGTTGGCCGAAAGCGAAGCGCCGCCGCGGATGCGGATTTCGCCGCCTTCGCCCGGAGCGCCGCTGCCCGAGGTGATGTTCACGCCCGGAACCTTACCGCGGAGCATCTCCTGCGGGGTGGTCAGCGCGCCGCGGTTGACCTCTTCGGCCTTCACCGCAACGACCGAACCGGTCATGTCGTTCTTCTTGACCGAGCCGTAGCCGATGACGACCACCTCGTCGAGCGACATGAGGTCCTCTTCCATCTGCACGCGGGCGAGCGTTTTGGAGGAGGCGACCAGTTCCACGTCCTTGTAACCGATGAAACTGATGTGGACGACCGAATTGCCGTCCTTGACCGAGAGCACCCACTGACCGTTCAGGTCGGTCGTCGTGCCGTTGGTCGTCCCCTGTTCGACGACGGTGGCGCCTAACACGGGAGTTCCGGTGGCGTCCACCACGACGCCTTTTACCTCGAGCTTAGCGTTCTGTGCCAGCGCGAGGGGGGGGGGTAGTCATGCATAGCAGCATCGTACCCAAGCACATAGCGAGAAATTTTCTCATAGAGCTTTTGCGATTAGTTAATAATTAGGTTGTTTGGTTCAGTTTTCTTATTTTTCAGTCTGCGCAGCGTGCGCCTCCAGGCGCAGCGGCGTGTCGTAAAGCGCGATGTCGACGGGTTCTCCCTCGTTCGAGACCTCGACGCCCTCGTGCGCGGCCCGCACGGTGAGCACGCGGCCCCGGTAGTTGACCTTGAAGGTCAGCGAGCGCCACGCCTCGGGCAGGCGCGGGGCGAAGGTCAGCCGGCCGTCGGCCATGCGCATGCCGCCGAAGCCCTCGACCACCGACAACCACGATCCGGCCATCGAGGTGACGTGGCAGCCCTCCTCGACCTCGCGGTTGTAGTCGTCCAGATCGAGGCGCGCGGTGCGCAGGTACATCTCGTAAGCCTTCTCCATGTCGCCGATCTTGGCGGCCAGAATGGCGTGCACACAGGGCGAGAGGCTCGATTCGTGGACCGTGCGCTCCTCGTAGAAGTGGAAATTGCGGCGGACGGTCTCCAAGTCGAAATCCTCCTGGAAGAAGTAAAGCCCCTGCAGGACGTCGGCCTGCTTGATGAAGCACGAACGCAGGATGCGGTCCCACGACCACTTCTGATTGATGGGCCGCTCGGCGGGGTCGAGGTCCTTCACGAGAATCTGCTCCTTGTCGAGGTAGTTGTCCTGTTGGAGGAAGATACCCAGCTCGGGGTCCTCGCCCAGGTACATGTTGGCGTCGATCTCGTGCCAGAGGGTCGTTTCGGCCGCCTCGTCGAAGCTGCGCTTCGAGCAGATGCGGGCGTAGTCGTCGGGACGGTTCGTGCGCACCCACGCGGCGGCCTCGGCGGCATAGCGCATGCACCAGCAGGCGATGTAGGAGGTGTACCAGTTGTTGTTGACGTTGTTTTCGTACTCGTTGGGACCCGTGACGCCCAGCATGACGTACTTCTTGCGCGCCTCGGACCAGGTGATGCGCTGCGCCCAGAAGCGGGCGATCGAGAGGAGCACCTCCAGCCCGTATTCGGCCAGATAGGCATGGTCGCCCGTGTAGCGGATATAGTTGAAAATGGCGTAGGCGATGGCGCCGTTGCGGTGGATCTCCTCGAAGGTGATCTCCCACTCGTTGTGGCACTCCTCGCCGTTGATAGTGACCATCGGATAGAGCGCCGCACCGTCGCGGAAGCCCAGCTTGGCGGCGTTTTCGATCGCCTTGTCCAGCTGGTTGTAGCGGTAGACCAGCAGCTCGCGGGCCACGCGCTCGCCCGTGGTGGCCAGGTAGAACGGCAGGCAGTAAGCCTCGGTGTCCCAGTAGGTCACCCCGCCGTATTTCTCGCCCGTGAAGCCCTTGGGGCCGATGTTCAGGCGCGTATCCACGCCCGTATAGGTTTGCAGCAGCATGAAAATACAGAAACGGATGCCCTGCTGCGCCTCGTCGTCGCCCTCGACCACGATGTCGCAGCCGTGCCAGCGGCGCTCCCAGGCGGCCTCCTGCTCTTTGAGCAGCGCGTCGAAGCCCGTGCGCAGGCCATCGGCGGCCACCCCGCGGGCGGCGGCCATCAGGTCGGCCGGAGCGTGGTTGAGCGACGAGCAGATGCCCGCATATTTATAAAGGGTGGCCTTTTGTCCCTTTTCGCAGCGGACCGTGGCCGTCTGGCGCACCCGTTCGGGTTCGGTCTCGCAGCTAAACGCAGCGCCCTCGAGCGCCACGGCCTGCGCCCAGGCCACCTCGAAGCCGCTCTTCTTGGTGCGGCTCTGCACGGCGTCGCAGTCGGTCGAGACCTCCTCCCAGAACTTCTCGTCGTAGTTGGCGTCGGTGTTGCGCACGTCGGCGTCGATGTAGGGCGAGAAGGTGATCTCGGCGGCCCGGTTGAGCGGCGTGACGCTGTAACGGATCACCCCCAGCTCGCGGCGCTCCAGCGAGAGGAAACGCACGGCCTCGACGGTCACCTCCGCCCCGCCTGGCATCACCACGCGCATGCGGCGCGTGAGCACCGAACGGCGCATATCCATCTCGCGGTAAAACTCCTTCACCTCGGCGCGCGCCGCGTCGAGCGGCTCGCCGTCGACCGCCACGTCGATGCCGATCCAGAAAGCCGAATTGAGCACCTTGGCGAAGTATTCCGGATAACCGTTCTTCCACCACCCCACGCGCGTCTTGTCGGGGTAGTAGATGGCGCCGATGTAGTTGCCTTGCAGCGACGGCCCGGAATATTGCTCCTCGAAGTTGGCGCGGCCGCCCATCACGCCGTTGCCCAGCGCGAAAAGCGACTCGGAGGATTTCATGCGCTGCGCGTCGTAACGCTCCTCGATCAGGCGCCACGGATCGGTTTTAAGGAATTGGTTGTGCATGGGTTGTGGTTCTTTTGACGGTTTATTGGTTTTCTGTATGTTTATTCGTTTTCGGCCGGTTACGCGCGCGGCCGGTGGCCGCGTTTACAAATCTGACCCTCCCCTAAATCCCCTCCTCGGAGGGGACTTCCGCGGATGGTTGGATCGCTATACCGGTTTCTTGTCTATGTGGTTCGGTTATAATGCTTCTTATCGGCTTTTACTCGCGGCGGCACGCCGCGTTTACAAATCTGACCCCACCCCCGCCCCCTCCCTCGGGAGGGGCGAAGAACATCAGGTATGAATTTCCACCTTTTTCAGTCATGCGGCTCCGTATGAGCCGGCGGGCCGCAGTTCATTGTCTTTTTTTCGGCTGTCAAGCCGGCGGGCCGCAGCCTCCGGGCGCGGAGGCCCGCTTATCGCGTCCCTCCGCAGGCAGCTACCCTCTCGAATAATGCGGCCGGTCTATGGGGTCGTGCAGGGGAGGTCCTCAACCGCGTCCTCCGCAGGCTGCGCCCTCGATTACCGCCGCCCAGTCATGTAACAGCGGTCCTCAACCGCGTCCTTTGCATGGCTGCGCCCCCGCATCCTATTTCCCGTCGACGCCGGCAGCGAGTTTTTCAAGGGTGAACCCCTCGAACGTGCGCAGCTGCATGGTGGCGGCCGAAAGCGTCGGGCTGCCGCCCACGCCCACCGAGCGCATGCCGGCGCGCGTCGCAGCTTCGATGCCGGCGGCGGCGTCCTCGAAGACCACGCAGTCGGCCGGCCGCTCCCCGGCCAGTTCGGCCCCTTTGGCAAAGACCTCCGGGTCGGGTTTGGCCTTGGTCACGAGCGTCCCGTCGACCACCACGTCGAACAGCGGCCGGATGCCGCAGCGGTCGAGGATCACGCCCGCGTTCTTCGACGCGGAGCCGAGCACGACCTTCACGCCGCGGGCGCGCAGCTCCTCGAGGAACGTCCTCACGCCCGGCAGCACCTCGTCGGCGGTCATCTGCCGCACAAACGAGAGGTAGCGCTCGTTCTTCTCGGCGGCCATGCGCTCCTTCTGCCCGGCGCTAAAACGATTTTCCATCCCCCCGGCACGCAGAACGATCTCCAGCGAGGCCATGCGGCTCACCCCCTTGGTCGCCTCGCCCTGCTCGGGCGTGAACTCGAAGCCCAGCGCGCGGGCCATCTCGGCCCACGCCTGGTAGTGGTATTTGGCGGTATCGACGATAACGCCGTCTAGGTCGAATATACAACAGCTGATCATAGGATTGAATTTACTCTTTTTCGCGGACAAACGCAACCGAGACGGCCGCCAAGAGCATGAATGCACCTGCAAGTGCTATCATCGCCATCGGTGAGGAGCCGAAAAGGTATTTGACGATCACGCCGCCCGTCAGGCCGACAACGATCTGCGGGATGGTGATCGTGAAGTTGAAGATGCCCATGTAGACGCCCATCCGCCGCGCCTCGACCGCCCGCGAGAGGATCGCATAGGGCATGGCCAGAATCCCGGCCCAGGCGATGCCGATCCCGACCATCGGGACCATCAGCGCATACTGGTTGGTCGTGAAGCACAGTCCGGCGAAGCCCAGCGCACCGAACAGCAGGCAGACGGCGTAAACCAGCTTGTTGCCCCAGCGGGCGGCGATTCCGGTGATGAAGAGCGAGGCGATGCAGGCCGGGATGGGATACGTGCCGTTGAGCACCCCCACCCACGTCTGGGTCTGGCCCGCCGAGAGCAGTTCGCCCGTCTCGTGGCTGACGACCACCCCCGTGATGGCGGGTTTGAGGTAGGTCCACATCAAAAACAGCGCGGCCCACGAGAAGAACTGCACCACGCCAAGCTGCAGCATCACCTTCGGCACGTTGCGCACCAGCTCCATGAAGGTCGGCTTTTCGCACACCTCCTCGAGCGTTTCGTCGTTGTAGCGGGCGAACTCCTCGGGCGGGTACTCCCTGGTGCGGAACGCCGTGACGAACACCGTCACCAGCAGGATCGCACCACCTATATAATAAGACCACGCGATATGCTGCGACACCTCGCCCGGGCGCGCCTCGTCCGAGACGCCGAAATAGGTCAGGATCAGCGGCAGCACCGCACCCACGACCGCGCCCAGATTGATCAGAAAGGTCTGGACCACATACCCTTTGGTCTTCTGCGAGTTGTCGAGCATGTCGGCCACCAGCGCGCGGAACGGCTGCATCGTGACGTTGAACGACAGGTCCATGAACAGCAGGATGAACGCCCCCATCGCCAGCGGCGCGAAGGCCAGCAGCAGATGGGCGTTGGGCATCAGTGCCAGGGCGAGGGCCGAGATCAGCGATCCGCCCAGAATGAAGGGGATGCGGCGCCCCCAACGTGTCCACGTGCCGTCGGAGAAAAGCCCCACGATGGGCTGGATGATCAGTCCGGCGATGGGAGCGGCGAGCCAGAAGTAGCTCAGCTGCGAGAGATCGGCTCCCAACGATTCGAAGATGGTCGACGTATTCGAATTTTGGAGCGAATATCCGATCTGGACGCCCAGAAATCCGAAGCTGAGGTTCCATATCTGCCAGAAAGACAGTTTAGGTTTTTTCATACGGAGCAGTTGGTCGGTTTGGTTACACAAATTTTAAAAAACCATCCGGAATACGCAATTTTCTTCCGACGAACGGTGCGATCGTCCGGACGAACGGTAAAACGAAAATGACGAAACGCCGCCCTCGCCGGACGTGCAGGGAGCGCAGGTGCAGAAAAATTTGGAAATACAGCAGAAAAACCCTATCTTTCATAGTTAAAAAGTGTAAAAACAGCCATGAAGCGCCTTTCGCTTGCGACCCCCGCCGTGATCCACCTCTTCGCCGCCGCACACGCCGCGGTGGCGGTCGTGAGCCGTCTGATCAACTACGTGGACGACGTGCCGCTGACGGTGCTGACCATCTCGCTGATCGTCATCATCTCCATCCGCCGCGGCCTGCAGGCCGAGATGGTTGCTGCCCTGACGCTGGCGGGCTGTTTCACCGGCTATCTGATCGGCAGCTACGGGGCGCGGCTGGTCGCGCTGGCGGTTCCCGACGCCACCGCGGCGGCGGCCATCACCACGGCGCTGGTCACCGAGCTGCTCGGCTGGAGCGTCTACGCCTTCGCCCGCCTGATCGGCAAGAAGCCCGACGACCGGATCCGCTGGTCGCCCTCGACGCTCCAGATCGTGGCGCTGGCCACGGCGATCCTCGTGCTGCGGCTGACCTACACGCTCATCTTCAACTCCTCCTACTTTGCGCGGGCCGGCGTTTTCCCCGAGTTCCAGCGCCTGCTGAGCAACACATTCGCCCTGATGGCGCTCTTGTGCGGCAACATCATCTTCGTCAGCCTCCGGCCCCGGCTGCTGGAGCGGCGCGAGCTGCGCAGCGCCGTGTCGATCCTCTTCATGGGGGCGTTCTCGGTCGTGATCACCCTGCTGGTCTACTACGATTTCCCGTGGGGCAACGGCCTGCGGTTCGACGCGCTGCTCTTCCTGCGGCTGCTGGTGGTGATTCTGCTCTTCGAAATCGTGGTCTACACGCTGCTCAAGCTGGTCAACTACGTCATCGCCTCCAGCGCCGAACTGCGCACCGAGCGCGGCAAGAAGCACCGGGCGCAGTTCCAATACAACAAACTCAAACTGCAGATCAACCCCCACTTCCTGTTCAACTCGCTCAACATCCTCGACTATCTGGTCCAGGAGCAGCAGACCGAACGGGCCAGCGCCTTCATCCGCAAGCTGGCCGGAACCTACCGCTACATGCTCAAGAACGAGGACGAGCCGCTGGTTCCCCTGCAGGAGGAGATCGAGTTCGCCCGCAAGTACATCGAACTGTTGCAGGAGCGCTTCGCCAGCGGCTTCTCCGTGCGGTTGGACATCCCGCCCGAGGCGCTCGCGCGCCACGTGGTCCCCTGCTGCCTGCAGCTGCTGATCGAGAACGCCACCAAGCACAATGTCGTCAGCCCCGAGCGGCCGCTGGAGGTGGAGATCCGCGCCCGCGAAGAGACGCTGACCGTAACCAACAACCTCCAGCCCCGCCTCAGCGCCCAGGCGTCGACCGGCATGGGGCTGCGCAACATCCGCCAGCAGTACCTCGACATTTCGGGCCGTCCGATCGAGGTCATCCGGACCAAAAACCAGTTCATCGTCAAACTCCCCCTCCTATGAAAACCTACCACGTACTGATCGTCGAGGACGAAATACCCGCACAGGCCAACCTCCAACGAGCCATCGAGCGCTCGTTCCCGGACCTTCACATCGCCGGCATCCAAAGCTCGGTGGCGGGGACCGCGGCCTGGCTGCGCGATCCGGACAACCGGGCCGACATCGTTTTCATGGACGTGGAGCTGTCCGACGGCATGTGTTTCGACATCTTCTCGCAGGTCGAAGTGCGCGGCAAAGTGGTCATCACCACCGCCTACGACAACTATGCGGTCAGGGCCTTCCGCGTGAACAGCATCGACTACCTGCTCAAACCCGTCGATCCCGAGGAGCTGCGGGCGGCCGTCGAGCGCTGCCGCGCCGCGCTGGAGAGCACCCCGGCGCTGCCCGCGTTCGACATCGAACGGCTGCGCAGCGCACTCACGGGCGGGGAGCGCGACTACAAGAAGCGTTTCGTGGTCAAACTGGGTGACCGGCTGGCGGTGATCGACACCGCGCAGGTGGCCTACTTCTACGCCGAAGACAAGAGCACCTATCTGGTCACCTCCGGGAACCGCCGCTACATCCTCGACGCATCGCTCGACACCATATCCGACGAGGTGGACCCCGCGCGTTTCTTCCGCATTTCGCGCAACTGCACGGTGGCCGTCGACGCCATCGCCGGCATTTCGAAGCACCTGAGCAACCGGCTCAAAGTGACCCTCGAACCCCGTCCCGACTTCGACGTGTTCGTCAGTCGTTCCCGAACGACCGATTTTATGAACTGGCTCGAGGGTAAATAGCGGCCGAAGCGCCTTGTAATTCCCCGAAATTATACTTACCTTTGCGCAAATAATCCGCTTGGATGCGCAACAGTCCAGGCATGACTTTTCCCGACAAAAACGCTTGTACATACCCATGAGACGTTTACACCCCTTCACCGCTGCCCTTGTGACCATCCTGCTGCTCGCATCGTGCTCGGCGCAAAAACGGGCCTGGTACATTCAGGACGCGCAGCCCTTCACCCCCGAACAGATCGTCCAGAACGGACAGATACGCATCAAGCCCCTCGACCGCATCACGGTGGTGGTCAGCAGCAAAACCCCCGAACTGGCCGTGCCGTTCAACGCCTGGTCGTCGTACAATTCTGTTTCGGGCACGCCGTCCCAGGCATCGGGACCGCAGTCCCTCCAGATCCTGACGGTGGACGAGAACGGGATGCTCGGCATGCCGCTGATCGGCCAGGTCGAAGCAGCCGGAAAGACCCGCGGCGAACTGGCCCGCGCCATCGCCGACAAAATCATCGCGGAGGGATACTTCAACGACCCGGCGGTCAACGTGGAGTTCGCCGATATGAAGATTTCGATCATCGGCGAGGTCACCCGCCCGGGGTACTACGACCTCACGCGCGACAAGATTTCGATCTTCGACGCCCTGGCCCTGGCCGGCGACATCACGGTCTTCGGCCTGCGCAACGAGGTGACCGTCACGCGCGAAGTGGACGGCGTGCGAACGGTCGAAGTGATCGACCTCACCTCCCGGGAGGCGTTCGACTCCCCGGCCTTCTACCTCCAGCAGAACGACGTGGTATACGTCAAGCCCAACAAGTACAAGGCGCAGACGGGCGAGATCAGCCAAAACCGCAACTTCTACCTCTCGCTGGCCGCCACCGCCATCTCGGTGGCCACGCTCATCGTCACCCTCACCAAATAAGCCGGAACCATGACCGAACAGTTCAACAACCAGCCGCTGATCGCGGACGACGGGCGGAACGAAAGCGTCATCACGCTCCACGACATACTCCGCATGGTGCTCGCCAACTGGCACTGGTTCGCGCTCTCGCTTGCCCTCTGCCTCGGTATGGCCTACTTCTACCTGGCCCGCACCCCGAAGATCTACCGCCGCACGGCCACCATCCTGGTCAAGGACAGCCGCAAGGGCGGCGACACGGAACTGCAGGCGTTCAACGATCTGGCCGGCTTCCAGAGCCGCCGCAACGTCGACAACGAAGTCTATATCCTCCAGTCGCGCCGGCTGATGACCGAGGTGGTCAAACGGCTGGGGCTGACCACGAACTATACGCTTCTGGGCCGGCTGCGCGACCGCAACCTCTACGGACAGTCGCCCGTGGAGGTGGATTTCATCGACGATGCGGAAGACCAGTGGCTCTCGCTGGAGCTTACGCCGCAGCAGGGCGATCGGGTCCTGCTGACCGACTTCAACGACGGGTTTATCGCCAAACAGGATCGCAGCGCCCGCATCACGGTTTCGTACGGCGACACGGTGCGCACCCCCGTCGGGCAGCTGGTCGTGCGCAAGACCTACTTCATGCACCCCTCCTACATCGGCAACCCGATCAGCATCTCCAAATCGACCCTTGCGGCCATGACCAGCGTCTACCGCAGCATGGTCCAGAGCGCCGTGGCCAACCAGCAGTCGTCGATCGTGAACATCACGATGAACCACCCCGTACCCAGGCTGGCCGAGGACGTCATCAACACGTTGGTCAAGGTCTACAACGAGGACGCCATCGACGACAAACGCCGCATCTCGGTCAATACCGCCGATTTCATCAAGGCGCGTCTGGAAATCATCGGCCGCGAACTGGGCGAGGTGGACCAGGGCATCGAACAGATCAAGAAAGACAACCAGCTGATCGACTTCGTGACGGAGGCCGGCCGCAGCACTTCTGAGAGTTCGCATTACAAGACCGAAAGCCTTTCGGTGGAGAACCAGCTGAGCGTGGCGGAGTTCATCCGCACCTACCTGAACGATCCGGCGAACGCAGGGGGGCTGATTCCGAT
The DNA here is from genome assembly GCF_048465635.1 of Alistipes sp. Classification (GTDB taxonomy): domain Bacteria; phylum Bacteroidota; class Bacteroidia; order Bacteroidales; family Rikenellaceae; genus Alistipes. Next base: position 46,004 of record NZ_DBFWLF010000017.1, on the reverse strand, counting down.
GGTGGCCTCGGTCGCCAACCCGGCGATCACCACGCAGATCGACGAATACAATCAGACGATCCTCCAGCGTGAGAAACTGCTGGAGAACAGCTCCGAGCGCAGCCCCGTCATCCGCGAGATGGACAATATGCTGGCCGCCGTGCGCCGCTCGATCCTCTCGTCGCTCTCGTCGCATATCTCCACGCTCGAAATCCAGCGCGACGCACTGCGCCGCGAGGAGCAGGAGGCCAACCGCCGCATCTCCGACATGCCGGCGCAGGAGAAGGCGATCCTCGGCATCACGCGTCAGCAGAAGATCAAGGAGGAGTTGTTCCTCTACCTGTTGAACAAGCAGGAGGAGACGCAGCTCAACTACGCCGTGGCCGAGAGCAATTCGCGCATCATCGATACGGCCTACGGCAGCAACGCCCCCGTATCGTCCAAACCGGTCATGATCCTGGGCATCGCGCTGCTCGCCGGACTGGCCATCCCCTTCCTGCCGCTCTTCCTGATCGGCATGCTCGACACGACCATCCGCAACCGCAAGGACATCGAGGATCGCATCAGCGCCCCGTTCCTGGGCGACATCCCCGACGTGGAGGACAACGACACGCTGGTCCGCGAAACGGGCCGCGATCCCCTTTCGGAGGCGTTCCGCATGCTGCGTTCCAACATGACGTTCATGAACGTCTCGGCCGGCAAGGGCATCCGCACCATCCTCTTCACCTCGTCGGACCCCCATGCGGGCAAGACCTTCGTGGCCACCAACCTCGGCATCACGCTCGCCATGGCGGGCAAACGGGTGGTGATCGTCGATCTGGACCTGCGCCGCCACGCGTTCTCGACGCAGCAGGGACACGGCAAGACCACGACGGGCATCACAACCTACCTTTCGGGCATGGTCACCGACGTGGACAAGCTGATCCAGCCTACGGACCTGCATAAGAATCTCGACGCCATCTATGCCGGCGTACAGCCGCCCAATCCGACGGAAATGCTCCTCTCGGAGCGGCTCGACCGGCTCGTCGCCGAGCTGAACGCCCGCTACGACTACGTTTTCCTCGACAGCACCCCCGCCATGTCGGTGGCCGACGCGATCATCACCGACCGGCTGTCGGATCTCTGCATCTACATCGTGCGCGAAGGGGTCCTGGACCGCCGCCAGCTGCCCGACATCGAACGGCTCTACCGCGAAAAGAAGCTGCATAACATGTGTATCGTTCTGAACGGCACGCGCAATCGCCGCCGCGGATACGGGTATGGCTACGGATACGGGTACGGATATGGCTACGGATACGGGTACGAGGACGACGGCAAAGAGCTGGGCTACCGGCAGCGGCTAATCCGTTATTTCCGCCGGCTGAGCGGTAAAAAGCAGTAGCGATGGCCATTCACGACGCAACGATAGCCGTCGACTTCGACGGAACGGTCGTCACGCACGCCTACCCCGAGATCGGGGAGGATGCGGGAGCCGTGCCCGTGCTGCGCGAGCTGGCCGACAACGGCTGCCGGCTGATCCTGCTGACCATGCGCAGCGGACGGCTGCTGGAAAAGGCCGTCGAGTGGTTCCGCCTCAACGGGATTCCGCTCTATGCGGTCAATGCCAATCCGCAGCAGCAGGCGTGGACCTCCTCGCCCAAAGTGCATGCAGACCTCTATATCGACGACAGCGCGCTGGGCTGTCCCCTGCGGTTCATCGACGGGGTGAAACGCCCGGTCGCCGACTGGGTCCGCATCCGGGAACAACTCGTCCGCGAAGGGTTTCTCGACTGAGCGAGGGGGGGGGCGCCGCATATCCGGTCCTCCGGTCCCGGTCACGTCCCGAACTACAATCCGAGCTTCGGTTCGGGATGCACACCCGGCAACATTCCGCAGCCATCCGGGCCTCCGACCGGGCTGCACATCCGGCAACATTCCGCAGCCAGCCGGATCACGTTCCGGGCCATGACCTTGAACCGCCATCCGGGCCTCCGACCGGGCTGCACATCCGGCAGCACTTCGCGCGGCCAGCCGGGTCTCGATCCCGCTGCGCGCCGAACCGCACTGCGAAGGGACTGCAAAATGCCCCTGCAAGGGCCTCGGGAGGGCAATTCATAAAAACTTCGAAAAAAGCCGGTGCAATTCCGGCTTTTTAGTTACCTTTGCAGCCGAAAAACAATCTCATCCATATGCGCATACTGCAAAAGACGCAAGGGGGGGGGAACTTCGCTACCTCGCCCCTGACCTCGAAATCGTAGAGGTCGTTTCCGAACGAGGCTTCACGGCTACCGGCGAGGGGAATCTCCCCGACTTGGGCTACGACAACACCTGGCCCGAAGATTAACCCGAAAACCACGAAGCCATGAAAAACCGTCTTCTCCTTTTCGCTGCCCTCGCAGCACTGGCCCTCACCGCTTGCAGCGAAGGCCCGGCCGATGAACCCGCACAAACGTCCTCCGTTCCGGCCACCGAACCCATTTACATCACCGCCTCCATCCAGTCGGACGATCCGGCTGCGACGACCCCCGCCACGCGCATCGGCGCGGACGACGACGGAGTGTCGAACATCAAACTCACCTGGCAGGAGGGCGACGTACTGTGCGTAGTCAACTCGCTCGGCGCCTCGGCGACCGCCTGGAAATTCACCGCGATCCGCATCGGGGACGGTGGCAAGACCGCCGTCTTCGAATCGCCCGCCGGCTACACCGGAACCCCCGCCCTGGCCATGTGGCTGGGCGACTGGAGCGGCAGCGCATACAACTCCGACGGCATCAATCCGCGGCTGGAGATTTGCACCGCGGACCAGCTCATGCAGAAATTCTGGCTCTACGCCCCATACCGCGACGCGGAAACCAACTTCGTCTTCCGGCCCCTGCTGCCCCTCATGCGTTTCGACCTGACGCTGCCCGCCGGAGAGACGGCTATCCGTTCCCTGCACCTGATGGTGCAGGACGGCACGCCCGCACTCTATTCCACCGTGTCGTACAACCTTACGGGCGGGACGCCCGTACTGACCGCCGGCACGCAGACGGCCCTGTTTTACAGCGACGCGCTCGACGTTCCGCTGACCGACGGCCGCGCCGTGCTCTACCTGCCGATAGCCGCCACGGCCGAGCTGTCAGGCAAGAAGCTCGATATCGTCGTCAACAAGAAATACTACACCACGCAGACCTGCGGAACGCTCGCCGCCGGCAAGGTCGCCCCGATCCGCAAAACCGCCGAAAAGTGGTCCGACGCCGTCTATACGGGTGGCGTGGGGACCGAAGCGGCGCCCTACCTGATCTCGAACGAGACCAACCTGCGCGCGCTGGCAGCGGCCACCAACGCCGGAAATACCTACGAGGGCAAGACGTTCAGGCTGGAAAACGACTTTTCGATCAGCGCCCCGGAAAGCGATCCGTGGATTCCGGTCGGATACGATGCGGTAAAGAATTCACCCGTGTTCAAGGGCAACGTCGACGGCAACGGAAAGACCATCGACGGCGGAACGTTCTACCTCTCCCCCTCTTTGGTCTCTTTCGCCGGACTGTTCGGCCAAATCTCGGGAAATGTTTCCGACCTCACGTTCCGGGCCGATATCGTCGACACCAATACCGCGGTCTCCGTATTCGGTGCGGTCGTCGGCGGACAGTTTAGCGAAACCAGCCGCATTACGAACTGCCACCACATCGGCACGATCCGAATCGTCCGGACCGCTACGAATATGTCGGGCTGTGGCGGGTTAGTCGGTCGGGTCGACGGGGTCCTCGAGAATTGCAGCCACACGGGCGATATCGAAACGGACAACGTGACTTATATCGGAGGAATCAACGCGACGTCCAACGGCACGCTCCACCTCTGCACGGTTTCCGACTGCACGATCCGCGCGACCTATGCCGGCGACGCAACGATCGGTGCGCTGTCGGGACTCGGAAATCCGTACTCCTGCTCGACGTTCACCAACGTGACCCTCTACCGCAACGGGGTCGAGTCCCCCATCACGGCCACAGGCAGCGGAAGCGTGGAGCAGTGCACAGAGCATTAGCCTTTCCGCCTCCCCCTTACGACAACGGGCTGTTTCTCGGTGAGAAACAGCCCGTTGTCGTAGCGGCATGCACGCCTTATTTCCAGAGGTCGCGCGGATATTTGCCCTCGGCGATCATCCGTGAGATGGCGGCTGTCAGCGTGGGTTTGTCCTCCTTGTAGGTCACGCCGAACCACTGGGCCGGAGAGTGCAGCACGCGCAGGGAGACCGTGCCGTCGTTGATGAGCTTGTTGACCATCGTCGGCATGTAGCACTCGGCCTTAAGGTTGTCGCGGTTGACGGCGAACCACTCCCGGAAGAACGCCTCCGAATAGTCGAAGTAGTCGGGCGTGAAGCCGAAAAGGTTCATCGAAACGGGCGTATCGGGCGCAAGCTCCTCGTCGTCGCCGTTGTCGTGGAAGACGATCCGCCCGTCGGCGAGCCGCTCGATCTGCGTGCGCTCGACCATCCCGGCCAGGTTGCCGTCGGCGCCGACCGTGCAGACGCCGCGCGAGACCGTGCCGTTTTCCGAAAGAGTCTTGCCCAACTCGTAGGCCACCATGCAGTAGCGGTCGCGCGAGCCGCCGAGCGCGGAGAGGTGTTCGCCGATGGTCCGATAAGCCTCCGCGCCGTAGAAGTCGTCGGCGTTGATGACCGCGAACGGTTCGCGGATCGCGCGCGCGGCCATCATCACGGCATGGTTCGTGCCCCACGGCTTGACACGCCCTTCGGGAACCGCACACCCCTCGGGCAGGCTGTCGAGCTCCTGATAGACGTATTCCACCGCGATGCGGCCGCCGAAGCGTTCGGCGTTGAACAGCTCGCGGAACTCCTCGCCGAAGAACTCGCGGATGACGAATACCACCTTGCCGAAACCGGCGCGGATGGCGTCGTAGACCGAATAGTCGATGATGGCCTCGTTGTTGGGGCCGACACCGTCCATCTGCTTCAGGGAGCCGTAGCGCGAGCCCATGCCCGCGGCCAGGACGAGTAATGTGGGTTTTACCATACTTTTTATCCGTTTTTAACGTTGCATCGTAAATGTTCACAAAGGTAAAAAATTCGGTCTTATCCGCAAAGGATTTCTGCGAATTTGGCTATCTTTGTTCCTTGAAACGCTTCGATACCGACCCCGAAAGATGGACTATCCGAAAAAAATACGCGCCTGGTGGCGCAACCTCTTCCGCAAGCGCCGTTTCAACATGCTCAACGCGACGGATAACAGCGAAGAGTGGCACATGCACCTCTCCCCGGCGAGCATCCTGGCGGCGCTGGTGGCTTTCGTGCTCATGCTTTTCATCCTGACGCTCACGCTGATGGCCTACACGCCCGTGCTGGAGTTCCTGCCCGGCTACCGCACCGAGGCGGACCGTTCGCGCGAAAGCCTCGTGCAGAACATCCTGCGGCTGGATTCGATGGAGCGCATGATGAACGACATGATGACCTACAACGAGAATATCGCCCTGATCATGGAGGGCCGCACGCCCGTCGCGCGGACGCTCGCCGGATCGGACAGCGCACGCACGAGCAAGATGCTGGTAATGCCCTCGCGCGAGGATTCGCTGCTGCGCGCCCAGATGGAGGGCGACGGGGAGTACGCCCTGCGGGGCCGCGCGGGTTCGCGGCGGCAGGTGCGCGAAGCGATGGAGCTGGTGACGCCCGCCGAGGGGATCATCACCGAGGGCTTCGACATCGGCGAGGGGCGCTTCGGGGTCCGCATCGCCGCGGCCGCGGGCGACCGCATCACGGCCATCGACAACGGCACGGTGATCCAGAGCCTATGGACGCCCGATAACGGCTGCATCATCGTCGTGCAGCACCCCGGCAACCTCGTCTCGGTCTACAAGAACCTCTCGCAATCGCTCGTGGCGGCCGGACAGGCCGTCCGCAGCGGCGAGCAGATCGGCTACAACGCCCAGACCGGACCCGACGAGGCGCGCCTCTTCGAATTCGAACTTTGGAACAACGGCAAACCCGTGGACCCCGAGGGGTATATCGTCTTCTGAGCAGCGGCATGAAACAGTCACTCGTCCTACTGGGTTCCACCGGGTCGATCGGCGTGCAGACGCTCGACGTGGTCCGCGAAAATCCCGACCGTTTCGAAGTCCGCGCCCTCACGGCCCACCGCAACTGGGAGCTGCTGGCGGCGCAGGCGCGCGAGTTCGATGCCGATGCGGCGGTCATCGCCGACAAAAGCCTCTACCCCCGGCTGCGCGACGCGCTGGCCGACACCGACGTGAAGGTCTATGCGGGCGAAGAGGCCGTGGCGCAGGTCGCCGCGGCGGGCGACACGCAGGTGGCCGTCAACGCGCTGGTCGGCTACGCCGGGCTTGCGCCCACCGTCGCCGCGTTATCCGCGGGCAAGAAGCTCGCGCTGGCCAACAAGGAGTCGCTGGTCGTGGGCGGAGAGTACGTCATGCGGCTCGCCGCCGAAAAGCGTGCTCCCATCCTGCCGATCGACTCGGAACATTCGGCCATCTTCCAATGCCTCGTGGGCGAGCGGTCGCCCGTAAGGCGGCTGATCGTTACGTGCAGCGGCGGCGCGCTGCGCGACCTGGACCGCGAACAGCTGGCGCACGTGAGCGTCGAACAGGCCCTCCGCCACCCCCAGTGGGCGATGGGCGCGAAGATTACGATCGACTCCTCGACGTTGGTCAACAAAGGGTTCGAGGTGATCGAGGCGCACTGGCTCTTCGGCGTTCCCGCCGAGCGGATCGCGGTCATCCTCCACCCGCAGTCGATCGTCCACTCGATGGTCGAATTCGAGGACGGGGCGATCAAAGCACAACTGGGCACGCCCGACATGCGCATGCCGATCAGCTATGCGCTCTTCTTCCCGGAGCGGGCGCACCGCCCCGGCGAGCGGTTCGACTTTACGGCGCACCCCACGCTCAGCTTCGCGGAGGTCGACCGGGAAAAGTACCCGGCGCTGGACATCGCCTACGACTGCCTCCGCCGCGGCGGCACGGCAGCCTGCACGATGAACGGCGCCAACGAGGTGGCCGTGGCGGCCTTCCTCGCGGGCCGCTGTGCCTGGCTGGACATCGTGCGCACCATCGCCCATGCGCTCGGGCATGCCTCGTTCACCGCAGCGCCCACGCTGGCGGACTACGCCGCCGCGAACGACGAAGCGCGGCGTCTGGCCGCCGAATTTCTCAATCTGTAATCAGGCAACTACATGGATATAGTCATCAAAATCGTTCAGTTCTTCCTCTGCTTCACCATCCTCATCGGCATTCACGAGCTGGGGCACTTCTTCATGGCGCGCGTCTTCAAAATCCGCGTCGAAAAGTTCTACATCTTCTTCGATCCGTGGTTCTCGCTCTTCAAGTTCCGGCGCGGGAACACCGAGTACGGGATCGGCTGGCTGCCGTTGGGCGGCTACGTCAAGATCGCCGGCATGATCGACGAATCGATGGACAAGGAGCAGATGCGCCAGCCCGCCAAGCCCGACGAATTTCGGTCGAAACCGGCCTGGCAGCGCTTTTTGGTGATGATCGCCGGGGTGGTGATGAACGTCGTGCTGGCCGTGGTGATCTACTGCGGCATCTGCTACACGTGGGGCGACACCTATTTCTCGAACGAGGAGGCCCGCTGGGGCTACAATTTCAACGAAGCGGGCCACCGGCTCGGTTTTCAGGACGGCGACCGGATCGTAAGCATCGACGGGCAAGGAGTGGACGACCTCAACAAGTTCGTCAATGCGCTTATCATCACCGAGGGCGACCGCCGCGTGACGGTCGACCGCGGCGGCCGGGAGGTAGAACTGACGCTCCCGATGGAGGAGCTGATCGCCGTGCGCCGCGACAAGGGGTACGAAGGATTGCTCACGCTGCGCTTTCCGTTCCTGATCGACAGCGTGACCGCTCCGTCCGCCGCGGCCCTTCGCGCGGGCGACGAGGTGGTGGGCATCGACAACCTGCGCGACGCGCAGCTGCCAGAGTACCAGGAGTACCTCAAATCGCGGGCGGGGGATACGGCGCTCGTGACCGTTCTGCGTGCGGACGAACGGCTCCGGCTGGAGGTTCCCGTCTCGGAACAGGGGCATCTGGGGGTCATCGCCGTCGCCGCACCCTACACGCTCCACACGCGCGACTACACCTTCTGGGAGGCGATCCCCGCCGGCATCCGCAAGACGGGCAGCGTGATCTCTTCCTACTGGGAGCAGCTCAAGATGATCGTGCAGCCCAAAACCAAGCTCTACGAGGAGGTGGGCGGCTTCATCGCCATCGGCAGCATCTTCCCCTCGGAGTGGGACTGGCAGGACTTCTGGATGAAAACCGCCTTCCTGTCGATCATCCTCGCGGTGATGAACCTGCTGCCTATCCCCGGTCTCGACGGCGGCCACGCCCTGTTCACCTTCTGGGAGATGGTCACGCGCCGCAAGGTGAGCGACCGCGTGCTCGAAGGGGCGCAGTACGTCGGGCTGATTATCATTCTCTTCCTGCTGCTCTACGCCAACGGCAACGATGTCTACCGCTTCTTCATCAAATAACCCCGCCATGGACTCCCGGATAACGACCTGCGCCGAGGCGCTCCGTCGCCACGGATTCGCCGTCGAAACGGTGGCCGGCCCGGCCGAGGCGGCCGACGTGATCCGCGCCGTCGTCGAGACCGAACGGCCGGAGCTGGTTTCGTTCGGCGACTCGCTGACCCTACGCGCCACGAGTGCGCTGGAGTGGCTGCGCACAGACGGCCGCTTCCGCTTTCTGGATGGCTTCGACGCTGCGATGCCGCGGCCCGAGCGGCTGGAGATTCGCCGGCAGGCGCTGCTGTCGGACCTTTTTCTGACGGGTATCAACGCAGTGACGTGCGAGGGGACGCTCCACTGGCTCGACATGGTGGGCAACCGCATCGCCCCGGTGGTTTTCGGACCGCGCAAGGTGATTCTCGTCGCGGGGCGCAACAAGATCGTCGCGGACCGCGCCGAGGCGGAGGAGCGCATCCGCCGCATCGCCGCACCGCAGAACGTCGCCCGCCACAGAGGGTTCCGCACCCCGTGCGCCGTGACGGGCATCTGCTCCGACTGCAACTCGCCCGACCGCATCTGCAACACCCGCATGGAGATGCTGCGCTGCCACCCCGCCGGGCGTGTGACGGTCATCCTGATCGACGGGGAACTGGGTCTTTAAACGATTCGACGCCATGAAACGAACGCTTACACTGCTCTTTGCAGCCTGCCTGCTCGCCGCCTGCGGCGATGATTCGGAGGTCTTCTACTCGGTCTCCTACCCCGTCGTGCGCGTCGAAGCCTATATAACGGTGCAGGAACCGGAACCGGAACCGGAACCGGAACCAGAACCGGAGCCTGATCCTAATCCTGATCCTGATCCCGATCCTGATCCCGATCCTGATCCTGATCCCGATCCCGACCCGACACCCGATCCCGCCTCGCTGCGGGCAGAGGAGGAGCCGTCGGAGGACCCGATCATCCAGCTCATCCGCGAAGACGTGCTGAAAAACGCCCCGGTCGCCGCGGGCGGTGTCTACCGGCTCGACTTCACCCTCTACAACGGCGGTCCGCTGGAGGTGACGGCGGCTCCCGGCGCCGAACCTGTCACGGGTGAATTTGTCAAACAACCCGGCAGCCGTGAATTGCTCTTCGCCTACGGCGGCTCGGAGTACACCTACATTACGAGCACCTACACCGACGAGGCGGACAACTCGGTGAAAGTGCTGCTCTCGGCCGATCTGTCCGCTTATTACAAGGCGCTTTACCCCGAGGCCAAGCTCACCCGCGTCGTGCGGCGCGAGTACACGTCGCAGTCGTCGCGCTAACCCCCTCTCCGATGGCAAAGGTCAAAAAAGCCTATTTCTGCAAAAACTGCGGATTCGAAGCCCCCAAGTGGCTGGGGCGCTGTCCCTCGTGCGGCGAGTGGAACAGCTTCGCGGAGGAGATCATCGCCCGCGAGAGCGGTTCGATCCCGGCCGCGGTGGCGGGTGCGCTGCCCCGCGCCGTGCCGCAGCGCGTGCGCGACATCCGCGCGAGCGAACACCGCCGCATCGGACTGGGGAACGCCGAGGTCGACCGCGTGCTGGGCGGCGGCATGGTTCCCGGATCGCTCATTCTGGTGGGCGGGGAGCCGGGAATCGGCAAATCGACCCTCTCGCTGCAAATCGCCCTCTCGGCCAACGGGCTGAAAACCCTCTACGTTTCGGGCGAGGAGTCGGCCGAGCAGATCCGCATGCGCGCCGAGCGCATCGGCATCGGCAACGAGGAGTGCATGATCTACCCCGAAACGCTGCTGGAGAATATCGTGGCCCAGATCACTGAGCAGCGTCCCGACCTGGTGGTGATCGACTCGATCCAGACCATCTACACCGACCTGATGGAGTCGTCGGCAGGCAGCGTATCGCAAATCCGCGAGTGCGCCGCCACGCTGCTCAAATATGCCAAGTCGACCGGCGTATCGATCCTCATCATCGGCCATATCACCAAGGACGGGACCATCGCCGGGCCCAAGATTCTGGAGCATATCGTCGATGTGGTGTTGCAGTTCGAAGGGGACAGCAACAACATCTACCGCATCCTGCGCGGCATCAAGAACCGCTTCGGCGCGACGTTCGAGATCGGAGTCTTCGAGATGCTCGACAACGGCCTGCGCGGGGTGGACAACCCCTCGGAAATCCTGCTCACCCACTACGAGGAGCCGCTGAGCGGCATCGCCGTGGGCGCTTCGGCCGACGGGGTGCGCCCCTACCTGATCGAGGTGCAGGCGCTGGTGAGCGGCGCGGCCTACGGCACGCCCCAGCGCACAGCGACCGGCTTCGACACGCGGCGCATGAACATGCTGCTGGCCGTGCTCGAGAAGCGCGTCGGGATGAAGATGTACCAGAAGGACGTTTTCCTCAACTTCGCCGGGGGCTTCAAGGTCGCCGACCCGGGGCTGGACCTGGCGGTGGTCGCGGCGGTGATCTCCTCCTACTACGACCGTCCGGTCGCCGAAGGGGTCTGCTGTGCGGGCGAAATCGGTCTTTCGGGCGAGGTGCGGCCCGCGCCGCGCACCGAACAGCGCATCAGCGAGGCCGCGCGGCTGGGATTCCGCCGCATCGTCGTCTCGGGCTACCTCGCCGCGGGCGCGAAGCGTCCGAAGGGGATCGAGGTCGTGGGCATCAACAGCATCGACCAGCTTCCCCGGGCGCTCTTTCTCGAATAAGCCCCTCTAATTGAAACGATACCCCGCTTTGCGCAGTTCGTCCGGCGAGCGGAACGGGCGGGGCGGCAGCAGGTAACGGGCGAGGAAACGGTAGGCTTTGAAACGGATGTCGGTCGCCTCGCGCGTGTCGATCCGCTCGAACAGATGCGCCCCGGGCATGGGCGGATAGACCTCGTATTCGAACTCCTTTCCGTAGCTTTTCAGCGAATCGATCATGCGCCGGACCTCCCCGACGCTCACGTCGTCGTCGTTCTCCGCCGTGGTAATCATTAGCGGGATGCGCAGGTTCCGGGCGTAGTTCACCGGAGAGCGGCGGGCATACTCTTCGGGGGCCTCCTGCGGGGTTTTGGCGATGTGGTAGGGAGCCGTGAAATTGTCCGTGTAGCCCGGCTTCTGGTAAGAGAGGCGGTAGGCGACATCGGAGACGGGGACCCCCGCATAGCCGCAGGCATAGACATCGGGGTATTTGCAGGCGTTCATCAGCGTGAGCATGCCCCCGTGGCTCCACCCCAGCAGCCCCACCCTTTTCGGGTCGACGATCCGGTAGTTCTCCACCATGTAGCGGGCCGCCGCCAGCACGTCCTCCGTCTCCAGTCCTCCGTAGTCGATACTCTGGTAGAAACCCTTGCCGTAGCCCGTACTGCCGCGGTAGTCGGGTGCGACGACCACGTAGCCCTGCGCCACCAGTTCGCGGATAACATGCGCGTAGACCGTGGTGAACGTGCCGTGGATGCCGCCGTGGGAGAAGACCACCAGCGGGTACTTGCGGTGCTGCTTCGCCTTGCGGGGGATAAAAACGTAGGCGTGAAAAACCAGGTCGTTGTCCAGCAGCGCATCGTGGAAGGCGTTGCCCGTCGGGGTCTGCCGGAAGCGCGGCGGCCCGGTCAGGCGGACCTTGTCCACGTAGGCCACGTCGCCGACACGCTCGTACCAAAGCACGTCTTCGAGCTTTTTGACCACCACGTCGAAATCGTGTCCCTGATCGGCGATCCGCGCGGCGAGTGCGGCATTGCTCACCGTCTTCTGTTCCTGCGCTCCGGCCGTCGCAACCAGCGACAGGAAGAGCGCGGCAATCATCGTTTTCATAGCTGCAATCATTTATTCGTTCGGTTTCCGGTTTTCAAGGCTTCGGATGTAGTCGTTGGGCCGCATCCCGAACTGCCGGAAGAAGCACTTGGCGAAGTAGGACGAGGAGCTGAACCCGACGAGGAAGCCCACCTCCGTAGCGCGGTAATGCCCCTCGGCCATCAGCTTGCAGGCCACCTTCAGGCGGATGAGCTTGATGAAGTCGTTGGGCGTCGTGCCCGTGATGGCTTTCAGCTTGACGAACACCGCGGTGCGGCTCATCCCCATCTCCCGGGCCAGCAGTTCGATGGAAAAGTCCGGCACGGTGATGTTCTCGGTAATGATGGCCGTACACCGGTCGACGAAGTGCTGGTCGAGCCGGTTGTAGGCCTCGATGCGGGTCGTGGGCTGGGGCGTGGAGGCGAAGAGTTCGCGCAGCCGGTTGCGCCCGGCAATCAGGTTGGTCAGCTGCGCATGGAGGTGCGCCAGCGAGAAGGGCTTTTCGAGGTAGGCATCCGCACCGTACTCCAGGCCGCGGATCTTGGTTTCGAGGTTGGTTTTGGCGGTCAGCAGCACCACCGGAATATGCGAGGTCTCCAGATCGGTCTTGATGCGGCGGCACAATTCCAGTCCGTCCATCCCCTCCATCATCACGTCGCTGACAACCAGGTCGACCCGGTTCTTGGCCAGCATCCGGAGTGCCTCCCCGCCGCTCGCCACAGCGATCGTAAAGTAGCGTTCGCCCAGTACGCGGCTGAGGAAATCGAGTATTTCGGCGTTATCGTCCACCAGCATGACCGTATGGCATCTCACCGGAGCCTCCCCGCACCCGGCAGGAGCCGTTTCGGCGCTCTCCGCCGGGTCGTCCGTCACGAACTCCCGCAGCCGGCGCTCCTCCGCGGCGCATCCTTCCGGCTCCTTCCGCACGGGCAGCACCACCCGGAATGCGACTCCCGGGGCCCCGTCGGAGCGGTCCGCAACGGCGATCGTGCCGCCGAGCAGTTCGACCAGCTGCCGGGTCATGTGCAGCCCGATGCCGCTGCCCGCCGCCCCGGCCCCGTCGGAAGCGACCTGATAGAACAAGCGGAAAATCTTCTCCCGCTCGTCGGGCGCAATGCCCGGTCCGTCGTCCTGCACGAGGAGGGTTACCTGCTCCGTATCCGACCGCACGCCGAGCGAAATGTGCGCGGAGGCGTGTTTGACGGCGTTGGAAAGCAGGTTGCTCAGGATGGTGGTCAGCGCCTCGCGGTCGGTGAAGAGTACGAGCCCAGGCGGTTCGACCGCGATCGAGAGCCGGATGCCCCGCTGCCGGGCGGTCGGCCCGAACAGGGGCACGATCCCCTCCACCAGCTCCGCCACGTCGCAGCACGCACAGTGAAGCCGGTAGTTGCCCGAGTCGACCTTGCGGAAGTCGAGCAGCTGCGTGACCAGTGCGTAGAGGCGTTTGCAGCTCATCTCGATGATGTCCAGATACTCGCCGTAGCGGTCGTTCATCGGACGCGACTTGCGGATATACTCCAGCGGTCCGGCAATCAGGCTCAGCGGCGTGCGGATCTCGTGCGTGATGTGGGTGAAGAAGTTGATCTTGGCGTCGTACAGCTCCTGCCGCGTCTCGACCTCCAGCTGCCGCAGCCGCGCACGGTGTTTGCGCTCCGAGCGGAGAAGCAGCCCCCGGATCAGCGCAAGGAGCGCCAGCACCAGCGCCAGCGCATAGAGCGCAAAGGCTCCCCTCGATTGGAGCGGATGGGGACGAACAACGATGTCGAGCACGGTCTGTCCGCCGCCCCAGACGCCGTTGCTGCCGGTGCTCTCGATGCGCAGCGTATAACGCTTTGCGGGCAGATTGTTGTAGTTGACGATGCGGTTGCGGCTGTCGGTAACGTACCACTTGTCGTCGAAGCCCTCCAGTTTGTAGCGGTAGCGCAGCCCTGCGGGATCGACGTAGCTCAGGGCCGCGAACCCGATGCTGAGCATCCGCTGCCGGTGGGTAAGGACCACTTCGCGCGTGGTCTCGATCGAGCGCTCCAGCGGCGAACGGTCGCTGCGGGGCGTGACAGGGCGGTTGTAGATCGAAAGCGAAGTCAGGACCACCGGCGGCGCGCAGCGCATCTGCTCGGTCAGCTGGTGGGGTGAAAAGGAGCACACCCCGTCGGTCGTGCCGAGGAAGAACAGCCCGCGTTCGTCGACCAACGCGGCGTGCTCGGTGAACTGCTCGTTGCGAAGCCCGTCCGAGCGCGAAAAGAGCCGCGTCCGGTCCGTCGAGGTGTCCCAGCGCACAAGCCCCTTGTTGGTGGCGATCCAGAGCGTCCCGCCGTCGGGGACGATGGCCGAAATGATCCGGTTGGGGAGCGGCAGGCTGTCGTAACGGACGAAGGCGTCCGCCGCGGCGTCGTAACGGCAGACGCCGTATCCGTCGGAGCCGATCCAGAGGCGGCCGTCCCGATCGACGGCCAGCGTCGTCAGCACGTTGCGCACCAGCGAGCGCGGATCTTCGGGATCGGAGCGGTAGTGGCGGCTCTCGCCCGTGCGGGTATCGTAGTGATACAGCCCGTCCTCGCGCGTAGCGACCCAAAGGTTGTGGTCGCGGTCTTCGGCGAGGGCCGCGATCCGCACCGGAATCCCCAGCCGGACGAAGCAGTCCCGCTCGCGGTCGTAGCGGCACAGTCCCTCGGCACTTCCCAGGTAGATGCGCCCGGTGACGCTCTTGAAGAGGGTGAACACGCGCGAAGAGGGAAGCGACCGTTCGTCGTCCGGGTCGTGGTAATAGCTCCTCACACGTCCGGTCCCCAGGTCGATCACCTCCAGCCCCCGGTCGTAGGTGGCCACGAAAAGGCGGTCGCCGTCGCAGAGCAGGTCCGAGACGATGTACTGCGACAAGCTGATGTCCGCCGCCGTCCGATAGGGCCTCACCTCCCCCGTCGATACGTCGAGCATATAGATGCCGTCGTCGTCCGTACCGATCCACACCGTTCCACGGTCGCCCTCGCTGAGCGCCTTGATGATCCGGCCCCGCTCCGAACCGTCATCGCAGCCGTCCTGGCAGCCGTAAAAGCGGAAATTGTGCTGCACGGGCGGGAAATACTCCGCGCCGTCGAAGTACGACCCCAGCCAGAAGCCGCCTTCGCGGTCCTTGAACGCCTTATAGATCAATTTATTCCGGGCTGGAAGCATCCGCGGATGCTTCCGGTCGCGGGGCCGGATCATCCCCTCCTCGATCCCGAAGATGCCCACGCCGTTGTCCGAAGTGACGAGCAGTTTGCCCGGGCCGAAGGCAACGATGTCGTGGATGTGGTGGAGCAGGCTGCCGGGGCGTTCGTCGCGGAAGTTGACGAAGCGTCCGGTCCGGCGGTCGAAACGGTCGATGCCCGACGAATAGGTTCCGAACCAGAGATAACCGATCGCATCCTCCCAGATGCACGACACCTGGTCGTCCGACAGGCCGCCCGGCTGCCTGCGGTAGGCGGTGAAGCGTTCCGACTGCTTCGAGAAGGCGCACAGCCCCCGGTCGTAGGTCCCCACCCAGACGATCCCCTCGCTGTCGACGAAGAGCGAAGCGACCGAATTTTGCGCGATGGACGACGCGTCGGCGGGATCGTGGCGATAAACCCGCAGCCGCCCGGTGGAGGGCGTGTAGCGGTAGAGACCGTCGGCCATCGTTCCGATCCACACTTCGCCGTCGGCATCCTCCGCGATGCGCAGCACGCGGCCGTCGACGGCTTCGCCCGCGTCGGTCCGGACGTTGAAGCGGCTGAACGCGCCCGTATGGGGGTCATAAATATCCACGCCGTTGTCCAGCGCGATCCACATCCTATTGTCGCGGCCGATCAGCAGCCAGCGGACGCTGTTGCTCGACACTCCACCCTCGGGGGCGTAGTAGTATTTCCGGAAATCAAGCCCGTCGAAGCGGTTCAATCCGTCGTTGGTCCCGAACCAGATGAAGCCCAGCGAATCCTGCACGATGCTGTAAACTCGGTTCGACGAAAGCCCGTTCTCCATCACGTACCGGCGCGAGAGAACACGTTCGCGGAGGGGAGCCGTCGTCGCGGGGAACGCGGCGGACAGCAGGAGCAGGAGCAAAAGGCTGCGTCTCATGGGAATTCGGATCTGGAGCAGAGGCGGACCTCAGACAGGCCGCACCGCAATAGCAAATTTAGTCTTTTTTGTGGAATTATTAAGCAATTAATGCCCTCGAATCCCCCCCCCGCTTCCTTATTGCGCTTTGATCCGGATCGCCCCGTTATTGAGACTGCGGATGGACATGGAGCGGGCGTTGTTCTGCGAGGTCTGCACGTCGCTTACATGGAACATCGAGGAGCTGGTCGCGGTCTGGTAGGTGCGCGTCCACATCCAGCAGCCGTTCTCCTCCCCGGCGGTCCACGATCCCGTGTGGCTCCGGTAACCGCTCCGGGGTGCATCGAAGCCCGATATATTATCGTCCGTCCGCCCGGCCGTCGGGAACAGCTGCGGCTCCCCTTCGGCATCGTAGTCGACGAAGCGGCGCAGACGCCCCATGCAGCCCAGCCCGCCCAGGTAGGCTTTCAGCGAATTGGCCTCGTCCTTGGTCGGGACGATCCACCCCTCGGGCGACAGATTGTCGGCGATAAGGTCCTCGGCCTCGCTCAGTCCGGCCTCCGCGACGGTTTCGAAGCCGCCGATGGTCAGGTAGGGATAGAGCAGCCCGAAGCGCCCGCGGTTGGTCGCCGCAGCGGGGTCCGTCGTCGTACCGTCGTGGAAACCGTAGATGCAGTAATTGGGTTTGCGGCGCTCGGTTTCGCTGGCGGTTATGTTGGTGGGAATGGCCGCGAAATTCTTGTTCGCATTGTAATAGGCCGTATTGAGATGCCTGCCCATCCAGTACTGCGTACCGATCTTGACGATGGGATAGACGTTGGTCTCCTCGTTACGGACATCCTCGATCAAGTGCGGAACCACGGCGGCCTCCTTGCTACCCACGACCTCCTCGGGCCCCATCCCCACGTCGCCGGGCATGTAAACCCGCCGGACGGGTTCGGCTAGCGTACCGGGAATATAGCCCGAGAGCGTGTTGTCGGACACACGGAACGAGACGCTGCCGCCATGCACGGCTCCCGTCGGGGCCGCATAGGTCCAGGTCGCATCGTCCAGATCGGGGTTTTCCAGCACGATCTCGGCCACGTAACCCATCGTGAGGTCCACTTCGTCGTTCTCGACCGGATAGACCACCACGGCCCGGGCGTTGACCCTGCCTTTCGCCCGCAGGAACTCGCAGGCGATCTGCGCCACCTGCTTCCCGCCGTCCATCACCTTATAGACCTGCGAGCGGCTGAAATCGGGCAGTTCGAAGACATAGGGCGTCATGCCGCCCCGGCCCTGATAGACGGTCAGGAAGGCCGTGCGCTGTTCGCCCGTAACGGTTCGCCGGCCCGTGACGGTGACCAGCGCGCTGCGCGCCTCGGTCCGATCGTTGAAACGGGTGTTGACGAAGAGGCGGTCCCCCTCCACCAGCGCCGAGCACCAATCCGCCCCGGACTCTTCCACCGCGACCGACAGATCGGTCAGAAATTCGGCATTGAGGATGGTAAGCGTCGACGAAGCGCCCAGATAGCGGACCGGAAGGTAGTCCGACGAGAGAGTAATCCCGCCCTCGGTATCCTGCGTCACCCGAATACGCTGCGTACAGCGACCGCTGCGCACCATGACGTAGGAGCTTCGCACCTCGTCGGTCGGGTTGCCGTCCACGGCCACGTAGAGCGACCTGCGGCCGGGAATCACCTCGTATTGCAGCCACGAATCCTGGGCCGGGGCATAGACATGCCAGTAGTTGCTCACCTCGTCGAGCGGCAGGTCGACCTGCACCGATCTCTTCGCCGAAGCGAAGTTCAGCGTCACGTCGTCCAGCATCATCTCTTCGTCCGGTTCCTCCTGCCGGCACGAAAAGCCGATCAGCACGCAGCAAAGGAGCATCAGTGCGCGATAAAGATAGTTTTTCATAAAAGTCAGTTTTCAGTTAGTTTTTCGTTTTTTGGCAATCTATTCGTTCGGCCACCGGCCGAAGCTCGTATGTTTCGTTTCGTTAAGCCGGGTGGGCCTAAGTTCGCTTGGTTCCGTTCGACCCTAAAGTCGAGGGAGGCCCGCCAGCGTTCCGCCGCGTTTTGTTGGTTCTCTTTGCGACCTTCAGGTCGGCGGGCCGCAGCCTCCCGGCGCGGAGGCCCGCTCACCGCGTGCTCTCCGCAGGCTGCGCCCGAAAACCATCGTCCGCAGCAGACGTCTCAGCGAAAAAGCGTACAGCCGCACCGCCCGCCCCTTTTCGCCTCCCCGAGCCGCTACTCCGTCTGGTACACCTCGTCGTAGGTCTCGTAGCCCGGATTCTGCTGGTCGCGGATCGCCTTGTTGGCTTCCAGCTCCGAGAGGGGGATCGGATAGACCACCTGCTTGCGCGCCTGGCTCTTAGCCGAACCGTAGCCGAAGGCGACGGTGATCTTGTTGGCATTCTCCAGCAGTTCGGGCCGCTTCATCGTCTCGCCCCGGCGGAAGTAGTCCCAGTAGTTGTGACCCTCCAGCATCAGTTCCCGCCGCCGCTCGGCGAACACCTCCGCCAGCGCCCCTTCGACATCGGCGGAGACGAAGCCCGTGCGCTTCACGCGCGCCTCCCGCACGACATTGTACCAGGGTTCGGCCAACGCGACCGAGCCGCCGTCCTTTCTCAGGTAAGCCTCGGCCAGCGAGAGGCAGACCTCCGGCAGCCGGATGACGGGCTGGTTGTAAACGTAGTGGTAGCTCTCGCCCACGTATTTGCGCAGCCCTTTGTAGGGCTTGTTGGCGATCCCCAGATCGCACACCCAATAGCCCCGCACATCGTCCGGGTCGGCCGTCAGCAGAGCGACCGTGGCGGGGAACAGCCCGTAGGCGGCATACCCGACGGCCTGCGACACCTGTCCGTCGTTCTCCGCCCCCGGATTGTCGTAGGTGGGCTTGCGGACCAGATAGTTGAGGCTGTTGCCGCCGTTATTGTCGGAGAGCGTGTAGACCAGCTCCCAGAGGTTCTCCGAATTGAACGGCTTGTAATAGGTGGTCTTATAGGTGTCGTAGGGAATCATCCGGTACGTCCCGGCGGCGGACCGCAGCGCCTCCCCGCCCTGTTCGATCACCTCGTCCCAGCGCTCCATGTAGAGATACATGCGCGCCAGCAGGCCGCAGACGGCCACGTAGTTGACATGCCCCTGCCGCGGCTCCGCGTCGGCGAGCAGCCGTTTGGCTTCGAGCAGTTCGTGCTCGATATAGTCGTAGACCGTGACTGCCGTTTCGCGGCGCACCTCGTAGTCGAGGATGTTGTCGGCCATCTGCTTGCTCCACAGGATCGGCACGCCCCACGCATACGCACCCGGCGTCGGCCCGATGTCGTACTCCTCGCCGTCGGGGAAGGAGAAGCGCGGCGGATAGGCGAACAGGCGCATCAGGTCGAAGTAGGCCAGCCCGCGCAGCGCGTGCGCCTCGCCCTCGACCCGGCGCAGCTCCTTCTCCGGCATGCCCTCCACGCCGGGCACGGCCTCGATAAGGTCGGTGGCGGTCCGGATACCGCTGTAAATCTTGAGCCACATGCCCTCGGCCGCGCCCGCCGAGGCGGTCGATTCGGCGTAGCGGTTCTCCCGCTCGAAGTTGTTGCCGCTCGACACGCGCACGAAGAAGTCGTTGCCCTTGGCGGCCTCGTAGGCCATCAGGTTGCGCCCGTAGTAGTTCGTATGCTGGAAAATGTCGTACACGCCGTCCAGCAGCGCCTCGATCCCTTCGGGGGTGCGCAGGATCTCCCGGTCGTGATCGGTGTAGGACTCCTTGTCGAGAAAATCCTCGCATGCCGCCAGCCCCGACAGGAGCAGGAGCGCAACCAGGTATTTCAAAAGCCTTTTCATGATGCCTTTCGCTTAGAAGTTGAAATTAAGTCCGGCCGTGAAGGTCATGGCCGAGGGGTATTTGGCCGCCGCGATGTAGCCGTCGATCTGCAGGTCGGGGTCGTACCCCTCCGCCGCGGTCCACACCCAAAGGTTCTCGGCCTGCACAAAGAGGGTGAAACCCGTGATGCGCAGCTTGCGGAAGGTGCTGGCCGGGAAGGTGTATTGCAGGCGGATGTTCTTGAGCTTGAGGTAGTCGCCCTTATAGAGGTAGCGCGTTGAGCTGCCGGCCGAGGTCTGCCCGTTGATGCGGATGCGGTTGGCGGCGTAGCGGTTGTCGGGGGTCCAGCGGTCGAGCTGCCGGCGGTCGATGTTATAGTCCAGCGACTGACCGTCGATGCCCGTGCGGCCCGCAGCGCGCGAGTCGTAGACGTCGTGCCCCCACGCATAGCTGAACAGCGCCGAGAGGTCCCAGCCGCGGTAGCTGAAAAGCGTGTTGAAGCCGCCCGACACGGTGGGGATGCCCTTGCCGACGATGCGGCGGAACGAGGGGTTGTCGCTGCTGGAGATGATGTCGCCGCCGTATTCGTCCACCCCATAATGGAGCACCTGCCCGGTATTGGCATCGATGCCGGCGAACTTGTTGAGATACCACGCCCCCACGCTCTCGCCGTTGCGCATGATCTGGGCGTTGGAGCCGATGATGTCCTGCTCCAGCCCGAAATACTTGGCGCTCAGCGTCGCCAGGTTGAGCCGGAAGTCCCACTTGAAGAGTTTGTCGACGATGCGGGCATCCATGTCCAGTTCGAAGCCCCGGTTGCGGATGCCTGCCGAGGTGTTCATCAGCATCGTCTGGTAGCCCGACACCTCCGACACGGGCACGTCCTGCAACAGGTCGGTGGACTTGCGCGAATACCACTCCGCCGTCAGGCGGATGCGGTCCCGGAACAGCCCCATATCGACCCCGACGTTCAGCACCCGGTTCTTCTCCCAGCTCAGGTCGTAGGTCGCGCGGAACGCCTGCGAGAGCGCGTGCTCGGAGCCGTAGCGCCCCGAACCGCTGTAAAGCGTCCGCCAGTTGTAGTATTTCGAGGGCAGGCTGCCGTTGTAGCCGTAGCTCGCCTTGAACTTGATGTTGTTGAAAATCTTCTTGACGCCCTCCAGCCAGCTCCAGTTCTCGTTGGTGATGCGCCAGGCCGCCGACACCGACCAGAAGTTCCCGGTCCGGTGCTCGGGCGAGAAGCGGGAGGAGCGGTCCTGCCGGAACGAGCCTCCGATGAAGTAGCGGTAGCGGTAGGAGTAGTCGGCCCGGGTGACGATCGAGACCTGCGCATAGTCGTAGCCGCTGCCGTTCCAGTCCGTGATCTCGGCGCCTGCGGAGAGCACGGGTTTCTCGTCGTTGAGGAAGTTGACCGCCGTCACGGAGTTCCACTCCTGGCGGAAATCGACCAGCTCCAACCCCGCCGTCGCGCTGAAACGGTGGCGGCTGCGGAGCGTGTAGTTGAAGTTGAGCATGGTTTTGCTGGTGGTCTTCAGCCGCTTCGAATCGTAATCCGTCAGCTCGCCGCCCACCGGATAGCCCGTGCCGAAGTCGCGGTCGAAGTAGTCGGACCGGCGGCCGGTGATGTAGTACTGCGACAGGTCCTGCCGCAGGTCGAGCCAGTCGGTCAGGTTGATCCGCACCCACGCCGAGGCGAAGAGGTTGAACTGCGGACGGCTGCGGATGTTCTCGCGGGCACTGGCGATCGGGTTGTGGTTGCCGTTGAGCAGGTTGTTGGGGAAGCGCAGGTTGTAGGAGCCGTCCTCCAGATAGGCCGGCACGACCGGCGGCAGCAGCAGCGCCGCATAGTGGGGCATGTTGTAATTCGAGCCGCTGGTCAGCGGTCCCGACTGCTCCGTGCGGCTCACGTTGGCCGAAGCGCCCCAGTTGATCCGTTTCTTGCGGTTGTCGGCGCTCACGCTCAGCCGGGCCGAATAGCGCCTAAGGTCGCTGTTGATGATGATCCCCTGCTGGTCGAGATAGCCCGCCGACAGATAGTATTTCAGGTTGGAGCTGCCGCCCGAGAGCGAGAGGTCGTACTGCTGGAACGAGGCGTTGCGCAGGATGGCGTCGTACCAGTCGAACGAGGGCAGTTTGTCGGCGTCCGCACCCCAAAAATCGTAGCGGTGGTACGTGCCGTCGGGCCGCGGGATGGCGTAGTAGGCATTGAAATCCTGCTGCGCCTGCTTGTACCACTGGTAGTAGTTCCTGCCGTCGACCCGGAAGCCGAGCTTGTTGTTGTAAAGACCGTTGAGGTTCTCGACGAACTCGCCTCCGGCCTGCTGCACCAGCCGGTGGAACTGACCCTCGGTCCACAGCTCGCGGTACTGCTCCGCATCGACCAGATCGGGCCGGACGCCGGGCGCGATGCGCGAGAACCCCGCCTGCACGGAGAGCGAGTAGCGCACGCGGTCGGAGGGGACGCCCTGCTTGGTGGTGATGACGATCACGCCGTTGGCGCCCTGCGAACCGTAGAGCGAGGCCGAGGCGGCGTCCTTGAGGATGGTGATGCTGGCGATGTCGGCCGGATTCAGCGTCGCCATCGGGCTGGCTACCACCCCGCTGTGGCCCGAAGTGTTCTCCTGGTCGAAGACCACCCCGTCCACCACGTAGAGGGGCTGCCCGCCCGAGCCGATCGAGCCGAAACCGCGCAGACGCAGCTCGGCGGCATCGCCCGGCTGTCCGGAACCCGCCGACAAAAGGCCGGGAACCACTCCGCCGAGCAGGCTTTCGAACGAACCCGCGGGACGGCGGGACAGCTCTTTCGCCGTAAGGACCGACGCCGATCCGGTGTAGGCTTCCCGGAGAATATTGCCGTAGCCGGTCACCACCACATCGCCGATCTTCACGGCATCGCTTTTCAACCGCACGTCGATGGTGTTGCGGCTGCCCACCTCGACCGTCTGCGGCTCCATGCCGAGGAACCGATAGGTCAGTTTCAGCCCGTCGCGGGGCGTCAGGTCGATCCGGTAGGAGCCGTCCTTGCCGACGGCCACGGCGTTCGAGGTCCCCTCTTCGGTGACGGTGGCCCCGAAGAGCGGCTGGTCGTTCTCGTCGAAGACATAGCCCCCGACGGTCGTCTTCGCAGCGGCCGGCTGCTGGGCGGAGGGTGCTGCGGCGGCATCTTCCGCGTCGTGTGCCGCGGCGAGGGCCGGAGCGAGCAGGAGAAGCAGCGCAATGCACGCCGCCGCGCCCCGACGCTGCAGGCAGCCCGCGATGGTAGGACAAAGGTTCATAAGTTCGGGTTTTAAGTTCTGATTGGTTATCGCTCGAAAAGCAGGCTGTAGGCCCCGCGCCCGGTCACGTCCTTGAGGTTGTAGACCCGTTCGTTGTCCTCGATGCGCCAGTTGCGCACGCTGCCCTGACCGTAGACCATCTGGGCGCTGCCGTGTCCCGCGCCGGGGACCTCGAGAATGGTCCAGTTGAACGCCAGCCCCTTGCGGCGGGCGATCTCGCGCGAGGCGTTGTAGAAATTCCAGGCCCGTTCGTAGCGGTGACGGCCTTGAATGCGGTTGGGGTTGTTCGCGGGGATGTCGTCGCGGAGCGGTTCGGTGTCCTCGGTTCCGATCAGGATAATCAGGTCGCGCGCAAAGAACGGGGCCAGGTAGTCGTCCGAGGCGAAGGGGGTATCGCGGACCGAATAGGGCCAGCCGGGAGGGTCGGCCGGTTCGCCCGCAGGGGTGAACAGCCCCCGATCGTCGGGCCAGGTGTAGTTGCCGGGGTTGGCCGCCACGGCGCGCCCCACCCGCGCCTCGGGCATGGCCAGCAGGTAGCGGTGGACGAACTGCCCGCCCGCGGAGTGGCCGAACAGGTCGTAGGTCTCGCTCACGTTGCCCGTCTGTGCCTTGAAAAAGTCGAAGATCGCCTCGATGATCCGGTAGGTCCACTTTTCGCGGGGCCGCAACCGGAACTCTTTCGGGTCCTCCGAAACCCAGCCGAACTGGTATCCGTTCTCCAAATAGCCGTTGTCGTGCTTGAACTCGGGAGCCAGCACGATAAAGCCGTACTCCTCGGCCAGGTTGCGCCAGACGCCGCGCTGGATACGGCCGCTGCGCTCCGCACCGTGCATGGAGATCAGCACGCGCATTTTTCGGATATTCCCCTGCGTGGGGATGTAGTAATAGAGGTTCACCGGATGGTCTTTCATCGGAGGGTAGCCCGTGAAGACCATCATCCCGCCGCCGCGACGGAAGCGGACGTCGTCCTGCGCCGAAGCGACCGCTACGGCGAAGAGCAGCAGAAAAATCGAGAGAAAGGAGCGTTTTGTCATAGGCCGTTATTCGAAGAGTAAGTGGTATGCGCTGTTCGCCCCGCGGTTCTCGGTATCGGAGGGGTTCGAAACGACCGGTTTGCCGTAGACCATGCGGAGCGTGGAGTGGCCGACGCCTTCGACCTCGGCCAGGCGGAAGTGCAGCGGGAGGCCCGCCTCCTTCGCCGCCGACCGACAGGCCGCGAAGAAGTTCCGCCCGCGGGCATAGCGGTGAGGTCCCTGCGCCTGCGAGGGAATGTCCCGGGGCAGCGACGCATCGTTCTCATCGGTATCGGCCGTCCCGAGCTGCACGTAGAGTTCGCGGGTGAAGAAGGCGGAGAGGTGCTCCGCATCGGCAAAGGGCGTCGCGGCCACCGAGCAGGGCCAGCCGTAACGCTTCCCGTCCGCGCCCGCGATGCCGTCGGCATAGGGGAAGGTCCACGCTCCTGGGTTGGCCGCCACGGCGCGTCCCACCCGTGCGCCGGGCATCGCCAGCAGGAAGCGGTGGACGAACTGCCCGCCCGCCGAATGGCCGAACATGGAATAGGTCGCCGAGGTGTTTCCCGTCTCGTTTTTGAAGTAGTCAAAGAGCGCCTCGACGGTCCGGTAGGTCCAGCGCGACGGGTCGTTCAGCTCCCCGGAGCCGGCCGCGCTAAAGACGCCCCCGAACTGGTAGTCGTTCTCGGAATAGAGGGCCTTGTCGTACTGGGGAGCCAGCACGACGAATCCGTACGCTTCGGCCAGGTATTTCCACGCATCGCGCTGAATCGTGGCATCGCGCTCGGCCCCGTGCATGGAGAAGAGCACGGGCATCCGCTCGACCTCTCCGCGGGTAGGGATGTAATAAAAGAGCGAAACGGGCTTCTCCTTTAAAGGGGCGTAACCCGTGAAGACGAACGATCCCTCACCGCGGCGGGCAAACACGCCGTCCTTGGGAGCGATGCCGGGCTGCGGCACAGCGGCGGGGTCGTCTGCGTCCGCGGCGGAGCAGGCCGCCAGCAGCAGAAGCCCCCAGAGAGCGTATATAGAGGGGTGGATTTTCATATCCTAAAGTTGGGCAATCGGGCCGAAACCGATGGAAAATCGCGTACAAAAAAGCAACAAAATCGTGCGGTCACTCCGCAGGGTCACCTAACCAGTTCGATCACCCCGAACGCATCGGCAGCCGCGGGACCGTCGAGGGTCACGAAGAGCGTCGCTTCGTCCGGGACGGTGCGCTGGACGGGGCGGATCGGGATAACCGCCTCCGGACAGTCGGGACCTATCCCGACCTCCCGCCTCGTCACGGCCACATTCGCACGGTTCACCTGCAAGACGGGATCGCCGACCCGCACCCGGTCGCCGCCCCGCAGGCGGCGGAACCGCACGCCCCGGATGCCGGGCACGGTGGCCGGATCGAGCGTCAGCCGGATGCGGCGGGATGCTCCGCCGAACTCGAACGGCGACCACGAACCGACTCTCCCGGTGGATTCGGGCCGCACGAAGTCGCGTCCATAGCCGCCGTAGCGGGCGATCAGTTCCCGGGCTGCCGCCAGTACATCGGGGAAACGTTCCTGCGACGAAAGGGGTTCGGCGGCCGCGGCGAGCCAGAGCGAGTCGAGCCGCCCGAAGTCGGGCGCAGCACCGCGCTCCTTGCAGTCGAAATAGTGCTTCCACCGCGGCACGCTGTAGTCGCGGATCAGCCCCGACCACACCCGGCAGGCGTAGTCGTGCAGCGACGGCCCGTCGCTCCAGCAGGTGACCAGCCGGCGCGCGTCGCGCAGGAAGCGTTCCCGTTCCGCCCGATCCGAGGCCCGCGCTTCGGCGAATCCGAGCCACCGTTCGAGGCGGTAGGCGGGGGTCGATTCCAGCAGGCGGTCGGCAGTCAGGAGTAGATCGAAGAACCTGTCGCGTTCCGCCGCCGCACGCCTCCGGTCGTCCGCCAGATAGGCCGCATTGGCCCGTTCGATAGCGATGTCGGCCTTGCCCGCGGCATAAAGGGCTGCATAGAGCGCCAGGTCGGCGCGGTACAAGGCGCTGCCCGACAGCTCCTCCCCCGCATCTATGAAGTGCTCCACGGCCCGGAAAAAGTCGGGCGAGAGGTCGACCGGACTGCGCCGCTGATCGTAAGGGGTCATCTGCCAGCGGTAGCGCGCCTGGTTGGGGATGGAGCGCGCGTAGGAGGAGCGGAGCAGGCCCTCCCAGCAGCGGGCCATCGGCTCGGGACAGGCTCCGTAACGGTTGCGGGCGTAGCGGCGCACCCACTCCGCGACCGCAATCGGTTCGGCGGACCAGCCCGCATCGGCGATCATCTCGAACACCGGATCGTTGTTCTCCACCCCCTCGGGCGCCGTGCCGTAGCCGACCAGCCGGCCCTTCCGCGCAGACCGCAGCGCCGCACGGTGGCCGTTGGCGTAGAACTCCAGCGAGCCGCTGAGCGCCGAACGACCGCCGAAATTGGGTACGGTGCTGTATATCCACTGCTTGCCGCCGAACCCTTCGGCATACTCCCAACCGGGGATGTTGCGCCACACCATCGCATTGAAATCCTCGGCCAGATCGACCACCAGCACCCGGTCGTCGGGCACACCGGCCAGCAGGGCGCGGATGCGATCGGGCGTCCAGATGTCGCGCTGGTAGCCGAACATCCACCCCTGCAACACCCACACGGCATCGGGGTTGGCCGCGGCGATGCTTCCGTAGATCGCGTCGCCGTAACGGGTCAGCCGCTCGCGGACCTCTTCGGGCGAAAGTTCGCCGAAGGGCAGTTCCATCTCGTTGAACGAATCGACGAGGTAGTATCCGCCCCGGCCGAACTCGCGCTCCCACGCCCGGAGGTAGCGGACGGCGATCTCACGGAACACGGGCGATTCGACCGGCAGCATCCAGCTCTTCATATGTCCGTTCCAACGCGTCTCGGTCAGCGTAACTTCGGGACGCACGCGGGTGACGGCCCGAGGCACGAAGCCCGCGAAACCGCTGAATACGGGCGTGATGCCCAGCGCACGCATGCGGTCGAGAATCCGGTGCTGCAAGGCGATCTGATCGTCCTGCCACCGCCTGGAAAGCGGCGCGTCCAGCCCGCTCATGTTCCCCATCCGCATCCACGGCAGATGGCCGGGCGCGGTGAAAAGGCGGTCGATCTCCCCCGGTGTAAGGCCCATGTCGCGCCATACGCGAGCAAGGACAGCCTCGCTGCCGATCGGGGCCAGAGCCATGTCGAAGCCGTGCAGCGCCATCCAGTCCAACTCCCGTTCCCACTCCTCCCAGCCCCAGTAGGGATAGGTGTAGCCGAACATGCACACGTTCATATAGTAGTGGTGTCGGAACGGGGAGCGGACCTCCCGCAGCGGCGCGTCGGGAAGCCGTGCGGGCAGTTCCATGCGGGTTCCCGTCCAGCTGACCTGCCCGTAGCCGTTGGCAGTCACGTAGTCGTAAAACCCGCGCGTCAGCGCCACGCCGCTGCTCCCCTCGATCACCAGACGGCCGTTTTCCACGCGGGTTGCGAAGCGGTCGTGTCCGTCGGGGTCCTTCTCCGTCAGGCGCAGCTCAATGTCGGGAGCCGGACGGCCGAGCGTGCGTTCGATCACCGCCCGGGCTGCGGATTCGGGACCGGAAGCCGTTTCGGAACCGGGGGCCGTTTCGGAACCGGAAACCGTTTGGCCGCACGCGACGGCGGCCGCAAGGAGGAAAGCGGGAATCAGACGATGGATTTCGAGGACAAGTCTATTCATTGCATGCGTTTTTAGGTCATATCCATTTTACCGTATCAGGGGGGGGCGAGACAGCGGTTTTTGTCAGGTTCTCGACCTTCAGGTCGGCGCCGCAGCCTCCGGGCGCGGAGGCCCGCTACTCGCGTGCACTCCGCAGGCTGCGTCCGTCCTCCCCTCCCGACCACAGCAAAAGTAGCGGCCGGAGGGCGGCCGGCTGAAAAAACAGGTACAAAAAAGAGCGAAAATAGTACGGAGCGAACCGTCCGGAACAGCCATCGGGCGAGGCGGTGCGAAAAGACGCCCGAAATCGCGCCCGGAACTGCGCGAAAGGGCGGAAGCCGCTTCCTATATGGAATAGATTTTGCTCTTATTCCGACAAAAGGAATAAGAAGATGCAAAAAAGAATCGTCGTTCTGGGCGGGGTCGGTTTCATCGGCACGCACCTCTGTCTGCGCCTTCTGGACGAAGGGCACGAGGTTTTCTGCGTCGACGTGCGCGATGCGGCCAATTCACCCCTGCTGCGCAATGCGGAGCAGCACCCCACGTTCCGCTACGTCCACCACAATATCATCAACTCGTTCGGCATCCGCTGCGACGAGATCTACAACCTCGCCTCACCCTCGATGGTGCGCTACAACAAGGCGCTGCCCGTCGAGACGCTCAAGGTCAACGTGCTGGGTTCGATCAACGCCCTCGATACGGCGCGTACGGAACGCGCCCGGGTGCTGTTCGCTTCGTCGGGCGACGTCTACGGCTCGGACCTGCGCATGATGTGCGACGGGGCGACCGGCTGTTCGACCCACTCGATTCTGGCCGAGGGCAAGCGTGCCGCCGAAGCGCTCCACCGCGCCTATCAGGCGGAGTTCGGCGTCGACACGCGCATCGCCCGCATCTTCAACACCTACGGCAGCGGCGCCGACCTGATGGATCAGCGCATGGTGATCAAGACGATCGTGGCGGCGCTGCAGAACCGCGACATTCTGATCAACGGCAGCGGGGAGCAGCTGCGCACCTTCTGCTGGGTGGAGGACATTGTCGACGGGCTGATCCGCCTGATGGAAAGCCCCGCCGCCGAGCAGACGCGGACCGTCGATCTGGGCAGCAACCGCGAGACCTCGATCCGGGCGCTGGCCGAGAAGATCGTCGCCCTGACCGGAAGCCGTTCGCGCATCCTGCACGTCAAGGATCGTCCCGACGACCGCCGGCGCCTGACGCCCGACATCACCACCGCCCGCCGCGAGCTGGGCTGGGCGCCCCGCACACCGCTGCTCGAAGGGCTGCGACGGACGATCAGCTACGTCGAAAAGGAGCTTTCGGACAAGGCGTGCGCATCGCTCACCTGGGCGGAAATGAATTGAGTTAAAAAATAAAATTATGAAGGATTTTGACAAACTGATCTGGCGCGACGCGCTGACTTTCGTCGACTTTTTCGCCAGCTGGTGCGGCCCCTGCCAGATGATGCACCCCGTGATCGACAAGTTTCAGGAGCAGATGAAGGGGCGCGTGGATGTCTATAAAGTGGATATCGACGATCGGGACATGCTCGAAGTGGTGCGCCGCTACAACATCATGTCCGTGCCGACGCTGATGTTCTTCCGCCGCGGCGAAGTGCTCTGGCGCGAAAGCGGCCGCGTGGGTTACGACCACCTGATCCGGGTGCTCAACGAGCTGGAAAAGCGCGAACACGTGCTTCAACACTGAGCCTCGGCCAAACGCCAGGCGAGCTCCTCGTGGACGCAGTCTTCGGCAGGGAGCTTGCCCGGAGAACCGGTTGCGCGGAGTACCGCCTGCCGGTTCTCTTCGTTTTGTGCGCCCAGCGCCGCAAGCATCGCCACCGCTCCGCGGGCGATCCACGGCGCGGCCGCAGGGTCCGTCTCCATGCGCACGGCTTCGAGGACCGGGTCCAGCCACTCGATCGTAAGCCGCTCGCTCCGCGCCGCCGCCAGCAGCGCCGCATAGCGCAGCAGCGGCTCCGGCGCTGCGATCCAGTCACGGAACAGCTCCGCAAAGGCGTCCGTGCGGCTCAAGAGGGCGAAAGCGGCCTCTTCGGCCAGTTCCGAATTGGCGATGCCCGCACCCCAGAACACACGCTCTTCCGGCAGACGCGCCGGGTCGGCCAGGTAGAGTGCTGCCAGGCGCAGTTCGCGCACGTCCTGCTGCCACAGCAGGCGGGCCAGCGCATGGTCCGTCCCCTCGGCGCGGGCGATCTGCCGCACGGTGGGCAGGCTGACTCCGTAATTCAACCCGCACGGACGGCCCCAGCAGCGCATGGTGTCGGCCACCGCGCCGTTGCGTTCACGCCGCATGCGGCCCAGCAGCGCGGTCATCCGGGAGGTCGGGTCCATCGGTGTCGGACGGTTATTTGCGGCGGGGAAGCGCCACGTCGATCGTGCGGCCGAACTCGAAGACGGGAAGCACCGCACGGGCATATTCGCGGCCGCCGACGATGAGCGTGCAGACCGACGGATCGGCCACGCGGCACGCCACGACGTTGGACTCCTTGGGTCCGGCGGCCAGGTCGGTCGGGACGTTGCCCGTCGGTTCGATCTGCAACAGCACCATGTCGCCCGAAAGGTCGCTCTCGGGCAGCAGCCCCTCCGAGGGGGTGAAGCGGCAGACGACGTACTGCTTGCGGCCCGCCTCGGGATAGACGATGTAGCGGCGCGTGAGGGTCGAAACGATCCGTTTACCGAGGAAGAGTTCCAGATAGCTCTGTTCGAGGCGTGCGATCTCGGCCAGGGCCGCCTTCAGTCCCTCGCCGAAGACATTCTCGCCCGCTTCGCCGGTGATGAGTTCGATCCGGTGGCGGCGCAGCGAGAAGATCGTGTTGGCGGCATCGCGCGCGGCGTCCTCCAGCGAGGAGACGTTCATGCTGTTCTTGTCGGCCTGCAGGCGCGGGAACTCCGCATCGGCCTCGGCATGCGAGACGGTGCGGGAAGCGGGAGCTTCGGGCGCAGTCGCATCGAGTGCCGCGTCGGCGTCGAGCAGCGCCACCGAACCGCCCTCGACGCTCCATACGGTCTTGTCGGTCAGCGGGGCGCGCACGCCCAGGAACTTCTGCGCATAGCGCGCATAGGGTCCGGCCAGGATGCGGTCGCAGGCGACCGTCACGTCGACCGCCAGAATGGTCCGCGGCTGCGAGAGGACGATGCCCGCGGGGCTTTCGACAGCGCCTTGCAGGGCGATATAGGGATTCTGAGCCGCCGCGCCGGCACATACGACGAGCGCAAGGGCGAAAAGAAGTCGTTTCATGGTCTCGAAATTTTTGTGTATCCTACTCGCAAATGTAGCTTATTTTGCCGTTCCGTCAAAATTTCAGGTAAAAATCCCGCGTCAGCGCACGGTATTCGGGGGTGTACTCTTCGTGCTCGCCCGTGCCGATGACCAGCTCCGAGCGCGCGGGTGCGGCGGGGGCTTCGGCGGCGTGCACGAACTCCACGAGCGCCCGCTTGGCGGCGCGGCGGGGCGTCGTGCGCACCTCCGTGCGGCGGACGGGGGCGAGCATCCCGCGGCTGAGTTCCGCGAAGCGTTCGGCCTCCGCGACCGGGAGCACCACGGCGAAACGCCCGCCGGGAGCCAGCAGCCGCACGACCGCATCGCGCAGCTCCCCGAACGGCAGCAGCACGGCGTGGCGCGCCGCCGTGCGTCCGGCGTCGGGCGGGAGGAGCGAATCGACGAAGAACGGCGGATTGGAGACGATCAAATCGAACTGCTGCGCCGGGCGGAACTCCTGCACGGGGCCTTGCACGAACGTCACGCGATCGGCCCACGGCGAGGCGGTGGCGTTTTCGCGCGCCTGCTCCACGCTGTCGACGTCAACCCCGACGATCCATGCCGAGGCGCTGCGCTGGGCCAGCATCAGGGCGATCAGCCCCGTACCCGTGCCGATGTCGAGCATGTAGCGGTCGGTCGGTCGCACGCCGGCCCACGCCCCGACCAGCACACCGTCGGTTCCGACCTTCATCGCGCAGCGGTCCTGCCGGACAGCGAATTGTTTGAACCGAAACAAGTTATAAGATTTTAGAGAAATTAATGGAGAGGAGGTCCGCCGCGTTTTCAGAAGCCTGCGATGTATGCGACAGGCGGTCCTCCACACCCGCAAACGCAACCCGCCAACCTAACGTCCGCAAAGGTAATTTTTAATTCTTAATTGAATGGATCCCTGCCCCGAACAGCGAAAAGTCGTACCGCACCGGATCGTCCGGATCGTATTCCCGCAGTGCGGCGGTGATCTCCTCCACGGCCCGCCAGTCGTTCTGACGGCGCGCGAGCAGCCCCAGCGCACGGCCCATGTCGCCCACATGCACGTCGAGCGGCAGGTAAAGGGCCGACATGGGAATGGCCGTCCACGCCCCGAAATCCACGCCCCGGTCGTCGCG
Organism: Alistipes sp.; assembly: GCF_048465635.1. GTDB lineage: Bacteria > Bacteroidota > Bacteroidia > Bacteroidales > Rikenellaceae > Alistipes. The sequence continues at coordinate 13,596 of NZ_DBFWLF010000017.1, read as the reverse complement.
GCGAACCATCCACCGAAGATACATGCAGAGCCGCTTGCAGGCCGCGCCCCGCTCCACCGAAGAGAGGTGCTTCTCGCAGCGCGGAGCGTGGTCGGCGGCGAAGAATTCGCGCCGGAACTCCGCGAGCACCTGCCGCAGGCTGCCCGTGGCTTCGTAACGCCGCTCGAAGAAAGCCCCGATACCGCCGTACACCGTGCAAAGGCGGCGCAGGGCCAGCACGAAGTCGCGCAGGTCCTGCCCGTTGAAAGTGCGGTGGACGAAGCCGTCGAGCGCCGCGAGTTCCCGTTCGGAGGCGTTGCGCACGAAATCGGCCGGGGCGTCGTCCATGCAGCGCATCATGCGGTGGCCGCTGCGCACGATCGCCTTGCGGTTGCCCCAGGCGATGGTCGCGGCGAAGAAGCCCGCGATCTCGCGGTCGGCGGTCGCCGAGTAGCGGTGCGGCACGGAGATCGGGTCGTCGGGAATGAACTCCGGACGGTTGTAGCGGTCGTAGAGGCGCTCCAGCAGCTCCCGAAGCTCGGGATCAGCGGATCGTGCCATCGCTCATCGTAATCTTCCGGTCGGCCATCGCAGCCAGCGAGTCGTCGTGGGTGACGATCACCACGGTCTGCCCCAGCTCGTCGCGCAGGGTGAAGAAGAGGCGGTGAATCTCGTCGCGGTTGCGCGAATCGAGGTTGCCTGAGGGTTCGTCAGCCAGCAGGACGGCGGGCGCATTGACCAGCGCCCGGGCGATGGCCACCCGCTGCTGCTCGCCGCCCGAGAGCTGGGCGGGCTTGTGGTCGCGGCGGGCCGTGAGGTCCAGCAGCGCGAGCAGTTCGGCGGCCCGCCGTTCGACCTCGGCGCGCGGACGGCGGCCGATCAGGCCCGGAATACAGACATTCTCGAACGCCGTAAACTCGGGCAGCAGGTGGTGGAACTGGAAGACGAAGCCGATCCGCTCGTTGCGGAAGCGGGACAAAGCCTTGTCGCCCAGCGTGAAAACATCCGTGCCGTCGATCTCGACCCGTCCGCCGTCGGGGCGCGAGAGCGTGCCCATGATCTGGAGCAGCGTGGTCTTGCCCGCGCCGCTGGCGCCGACCACGGAGACCACCTCGCCCGCGGCGACCTCCAGCGAGACGCCGCGCAGCACCTCCAGCGTGCCGAAACGCTTGTGCAAGTCGGTTACACAGATCATTCCAACCGGTATTTGTCCCTGAGCTGTTCCATCACGCCGTCGACCCGGCCGACCGCCGAACCGTCGTAGATGCTATTTCCGAAATATCCGGTCATCGAGCCGAAGAATGCGGCGCACATCGGGTCGCTCATCATGGTACGCCACCAAGTCAGCGGCTCCATATTCTCCATGGAGGAGGGCAGCGTGCCAGCCGCAAAAAGATGATTCAGGGAGGCGATTTTCTGGCTGTTATAGCTGTGTACGTCGCTCGCCAGATCGTTCATCCAGGAGTAGCACTCCAGAATGTCCAACAGCAGCGCCTTGTCCCCGACCGAGGAGATCGTGCCCGACGAACGCAGCACCTCCAGCGCATCGGTCCGGGGGCTGAAATCGCGCAGGCGGCCCAGAAGGGTCTGGTACTTACGCAGCGTGTCGATGGGAACGCGCCGGTAATCCATGTCGTGCTCCCGGAGGTGCAACATTCCCTGCCGGTCATAGGCGAGCTCCCCGCAGATGAACTCCAAGAGTTCGCGGTCGGATTTCAGTTCCTCGTAGACCAGCTGCATCACCGTGCGCACCTCGCGCTTCGCCCGTCCGCGTTCGATCAGCCCCGAGCCGACGAAAGTGACCATCACGCCCAGAATCACGACCGAGAACTGCAAGGCGTATTCGCGCCAGGTCCAGCGGGGTCTGTCTTTGGCCGATGCGGCCCTGGCTGCCGGGGCGGCCGCCGACAAACCGCCGGAGCGGCCGGAACGGCCGGAACGGCCCGACCGATGCCGGGAACGGTGCGCAGCGGGCTTGTCGCCGTTTTTTGGAGCGGCTTCCGCCGCCGATCGTTCGTTTGCCATACGTCGTAATATGTTTAATGTTTAGAACCTGTTTTCATACACCCCACCGAACGCCGGCGTTCGCAAACGCCGATCACCGGAAGCCGTATTTTTCGTCGATGGCGGCGATGGTTTTGCGGCAGTCGCCGATGTCGCTCGTCAAAAAGTTGTCGTCTCCGTAGGCGAAATAGTTTTTGGTCATGCCGACGAAGCTGACGCATAGGGGGTCGGCGAGCATTGCCCGCCAGGCATCCCGGCATTCCAACACGTTGAAACGGGCCAAAAACTCCGGCGAGGCATTGACCAGGAAATGATCCATCGCCGCCTCCTTGCGTCGGCTGTAACTGTCCACGGCCCGGCTGAACACCTCCAGCGCACGATAGCAGCCGAGAATCTGCATCAGCAGCGCGTCATCATTCACCGACTGGATCGCGCCCGATAGCTTGAGGAATTCGAGGGCATCGCTCTGGAGCTTGAATTCCTGCGACGAACCCAGCAAAGGCATGTAACACGCCAACGAATCCGCTGGAATCAGCTCGACATTCTTCCCGTAGCGCTCGAACATCAGCATCCCCTGCCGGTCGCGGATCAGCTCGTCGCAACAGCTGTCGAGGTGTTCACGATTGGCCTTAAGCTCCGCGACGATGAGTTGCATGGCCCTTTTCACCTGCCGCTGACGGGACCAGTCGGAGACCAGCCCCGAACCGATGAACGTCACCATGATGCCGATAATCACCACCGACAGCTGGAGCATGTATTCGCGCCAGGTCCAGCGGGTTGCGCCATTGGCCGGGGCGGCCTTGCCAGCCGACGCGGTTTTGACTGTCGGGACGGCCTTGGCTGCCGAAGCCGTCTTGCCTGCCGAAGCCGTCTTGCCTGCCGAAGCAGCCGCAGACGGACCGCCGGAGCGGCCCGAACGGCCCGACCGATGCCGGGAACGGCGCGCAGCGGGCTTGTCGCCGCTTTTGGGGGCGGCCTCCGCCCCCGATCGTTCGTTTTCCATAACGTTACTGCCTATCGTTCTGTTCGAATTTTTCGAAGAGCCGCACCGTGTCGGCGGCCTCCCTGACGTCGTGCACGCGCAGCACGGTCGCACCCTGCCGCAGGCACTCCCACCCCAGCGCTACGCTTCCTGCCAGCGACTCGTCGGGCGTACAGCCGAGCGTGCGCCAGATCATCGACTTGCGCGAGAGGCCCGCCAGCACCGGGTAGCCCAGCCCGCAAAGGCGGTGCAGCCCCGCGAGCAGCTCGAAATTCTGCCCGGCGGTCTTGGCGAAGCCGAAACCGGGATCGAGCACGATGTTTTCCCGCCGGATGCCCGCGGCGAGCAGCGCCCCGACGCGTTCACGGAAGTAGTCGACCACCTCCGAAACCACGTCGCGCCGATAGTCGGTGCGGGACTGCATCGTGCGGGGATCACCCTTCATATGCATGGCGATGTAGGGAACCCCGTATCGTGCCGCGACGGCAGGCATGGCCGGATCCAACTCACCTGCCGATATATCGTTGACAATCAGCGGGCCGAACCGCTCGACCGCGCGCGCGGCCACTTCGCTGCGGAACGTATCGACCGACACGGGCATCGCGGGCGCAATGCGCCGCACCGTCTCCACGCCCAGCGCCACGCGCCGCCACTCCTCCTCCGTCGGTACGTCGTCGGCCCCCGGGCGCGAGGAGTAGCCGCCCACGTCGATGACCGACGCCCCCTCGGCCACGCACACTTCGACCCGACGGGCGACGGCAGCCTCGTCGGGCGTGCGGCTGCCGGCGTAGAACGAGTCGGGGGTGACGTTGAGAATCGCCATCACCTGCCGCCGTCGCCACTCAATCTCCAGCGCCGTTCGCTTCATGGCGGAATATTCGGTCCAGCTCTTCGACGGCGGGTTCGAGGTCCGCTTCGAAGACGTTGACAATTACATGATCGGCCCGTCGTGCCAGCGTGTCGTCGTCCATCTGAACGGCGATCCGGCGGAGCACCTGTTCCGACGTGCAGCCGTCGCGGCGGCAGGCGCGCTCCACGCGCAGCTGGGTCGGGGCAAGGACGGCAACGGTCTGGTCGACCTCCCCTTCCAACCCCGCCTCGAAGAGGATCGCGCTTTCAAGCAGGACGTAATCGCCCGTCTGCGCTTCGGCCCACCCCCGGAAATCGCGCATCACGGCGGGATGGACCAGCGCATTCAGGTCGGAGAGCGCCGCCGGGTCGGAAAAGACCTGTGCGGCCAGTGCGGCACGGTCGAGCAGGCCTCCGGCATAAACCCGCGCCCCGAAGCGGGCCGCGATGGCTTCGCGCAGCGCGGGGTCCCCGGTCATCAGCCGCCTGGCCTCGGCGTCGGAGTCGTAAACCGCGATTCCCCGGCGCGCGAAAAGGCGGCATACCGTGCTCTTTCCGCTCCCGATGCCGCCCGTGACGCCGACCTTCATCATGGCTGTTCGGGTTTGTCGATCTCGGGAACCGTGCCGATCGAAATCACCTTGATGTCGCTGAAGCGCACCGATATAGCGCTTTGGAGCGACTGCGGGTCGATGATGAGCTTGCCCTCGTGGCCCTCCTCGTGTGAACGCTTGTACTTCAGCTCCGCGAGCGGGATGCGCAGCGTCTTGTTCATGTAGACCCGGTAGCCGAACAGGTTCGTACCCACGCCCTCGACGACGCACGTCACCTCGAACGGCTCGCCGTCGACGTTGACCCGCACGGTCTGTTCGGTCGTGTAGGTGTAACTCAGCTTGGCGATATACCACAGGATGAACGACGCGATCAGCAGCGCCAGAAATACCGGCGATACGTAGCGGTGCATCCACTTCCACAGATTCTCCATAGGACGATGTTATACTTGCAAAGGCTATTGCATACCTGAATGTATCCGAATTTCGGTCCCTTTCTCAAAAAGCCGACCGCCTTCATTTGCGTCCCGCGGCCGCGTTTACAACTGCGGGCAGCGGGCTTAGCGCAAAACCATTCTGCCGTGCCGCCACGGCAGTCACGGCGCACGGTACATTAATGATGCAATCGCACCTGCAAAAATAGCAAATAAAATGGACCGCACACCAAGTGCGGTCCATTTTATTACGATCGACGATGCGTCGGGCTACTCCTTGTCGAGCTTCGCACGCTTGGTCATCAGATCGTAGGCGATCGGCGTGGCGATGAAGATCGTAGCGGCCGTACCCACGACGACACCGATCGTCAGCGCGAAGATGAAGCCGCGGATGGTCTCGCCGCCGAAGAAGAAGATCGCCAGCAGGGTGACCAGCGTCGTGCCCGAGGTGTTGATCGTACGCGAGAGGGTCGAGTTGATGGCGTTGTTCACGTTCTCCTTGAGGTTGCGCTTGGGATAGAGACCCAGGTACTCGCGGATTCGGTCGAAAACCACCACCGTATCGTTGATCGCGTAACCGATGATCGTCAGGATGGCGGCGATGAACGCCTGGTTGACCTCGAGGTTGAACGGAACCAGTCCGTAGAGCATCGAGAAGAGACCGATGACGAACAGAGCGTTGAACGCCAGCGCGGCCGTCGCGCCCGAAGCCCACTGCCAGCGCTTGAAGCGGAAAGTGATGTACAGTCCGATGGCGATCAGCGAGAAGAGCACCGAGTAGATGGCGTTCCACGTCATGTCGCGGGCGATCGAGGGGCCGATCTTGTCGGCGGTGATGATACCGTTGAGGTCCTCCTGCGTGTTGCGGAAGTTGTCGAACGAAATCTCATAGGAGTAGAGCGGCTTCAGCGCGTCGTAGATGATCTGCTCGACCTCGGCCGTAGCCTCGTCCGACGTATCGTCGTACTTGTACTGCGTGACGATGCGCATCTGGTTCTCGTTGCCGTACTGTTTCACCTCGAAGCTGACCGTCGAAGCGTCGGCATCGGCCTCCTGGGCGAAAGCCTGGCCGAGGTTGGCGCGCACCTGCTCGGCCGAAACGGCCTTATCGAAGCGGACCACGTAGGCGCGGCCTCCGGTGAATTCGGCGCCCATGTTCAGCTTGCGCGTGGCGAACGAAATGCACGACAGGACGATCAGTGCCCCGGCCACGATATAGGCGATCTTGCGCACGCGGATGAAGTCGAAATTGGTGTTGTTGAGGAAGTTCTCCGACCACTTGCGCGAGAAGGAGATCGTGCCCCAGCGGCTGACGATCCACTCGATCAGGATGCGCGTGATGAAGACGGCGCTGAAGAACGAGGTCAGAATACCGATGATGAGCGTCGTGGCGAAGCCCTGCACGGGACCGTTGCCGAAGACGAAGAGCACGATACCCGTGATGATCGTGGTGAGGTTACCGTCGATGATGGCCGAATAGGCTTTCGAGAAGCCGTCCTTGATGGCCAGCGACAGCCCCTTGCCGCCGCGCAGCTCCTCCTTGATACGTTCGTAGATAATGACGTTGGCGTCGACGGCCATACCCATCGTCAGCACGATACCGGCGATACCGGGCAGCGTCAGCACGGCGCCGAACGAGACCAAAACGCCCATCAGCAGGAAGACGTTGGTCAAGAGCGCCACGTCGGACATCCAGCCGGCCGTCTTGTAGAAGAGACCCATGTAGAGCAGCACGAGGATGAAGGCGATCACGAACGAGAGCATACCCGCATTGATCGACTCCTGACCCAGCGACGGGCCGACTACCGTATCCTGGATGATCTTGGCCGGAGCGGGAACCTTACCCGATTCGAGCACGTTGGCCAGGTCCTTCGCCTCCTGGATGGTGAAATCGCCCGTAATCTGCGACGTACCCTTGTCGATCTTCGTGCGCACGACGGGGGCCGAGTAGACGTAGCCGTCGAGCACGATGGCGATGCACTTGCCGATGTTCTCGCCCGTCAGGCGCGCCCACTGCTGGGTTCCCTCGGCATTCATGGTCATCGAAACCTCGGCCGTAGCGCCGTGCTGCTGGTACTGCTCCGTGGCGTCGGTAACGACCGAACCGTCGAGCGGAGCCTTGCCGTCGGGCGTGGTGACCTTGATGGCATAGAGGTAGTAGCGGCCGTCGATCTTGTCGTCGCCCTTGACGCCCCACTTGAAAAGGATGTCGGCGGGGAAGAGTTCGCGCACACCCGGCTCGGAGAGGTATTCGTTCACGGCAGCCATGTCGGCCTTGTAGGCGGCTCCGATGGCAGCGCCTCCGGCGTAGTTCGGATCGAGCACCGCGAAGAGCGGGTTCTGCGTACGGTCGTAACGGCCCGTCTGAGCGCTTTGCGTCAGGGCGGCCGAGTCGGTTCCGATCTCGGCGATCAGTCCGGCAGCCTCCTCGCCCTGGCTGTCCCCGGCGGCCTGCTCCTCAACGACCGTTTCGGTCTCCGTTTGTGCGGGGCGGGCGGTCAGTTCGCTGCGGATGAACTTGTCGGCAGCAGCCAGCGCAGGCAGCACCTCGCGGGCGTCGTAGGTGGTCCAGAACTCGAGCGAGGCGGTTCCCTGCAGCAGGTCGCGCACGCGCTGCGGCTCCTTCACGCCCGGCAGCTCCACCAGAATGCGGTGCGAGTTGGGAAGACGCATGATGTTGGGCTGCGTGACGCCGAAGTTGTCGATACGGCTGCGCAGCACGTTGAACGAGGCGGCGATCGCCTTCTCGGTGTCGTCCTTGAGCACCTTGGCCACCTCGGCATCCGTGCTTTCGAGCGTGATGTCGCGGCGGTCGGGGCTTACGAAGATCGCAGCCAGCGGACGGCCGTTCGACAGGCGCTGGTAGGCCTTCACGAAGTCGTCGATATAGTCCTTCGACGTACCCTTGCGCATGGCGTCGTTCGCCTCGGCGATAGCCTCGACGAAGGCCGGATCGTTCTGGCTGTCACCGGCCAACGCCTTGATGACGTCCTCGACCTGCACCTCCAGCATGACGTTCATGCCGCCCTTGAGGTCCAGACCCAGGTTCAGCTCCTTCTCCTTGCTCTCCTTGTAGGTGAACTTCTTGAAGCCCAGGTTGTAGACCGGCAGGTTCTGCACCGAATCGAGGTAGTGCTGCTCGGCCTCGGCCTGCTGCTCGAAAGGGAACTGCGCGGCATACGCGGCCGCCTTCTTCTCCACGCTCCGCGTCTTGAACGTGAACGAGAGCTGGTAAACGCACGCGAGCGCCAGCAGAGCCGCGATGAGTTTGATAAAACCTTTACTTTGCATTTGAGTTAAGAAAATTTGATATTGTTCGTAATATTTATCGTCATTGGGCGCTTTAGCACGCAAAGATAGGAAAAAAGAATTAAAAATAAAGTATTAACAATCAAGAATTGCAGACGCCGCCGAAAAAAGGCGCGATCGGGACGGGCGGCGGAGGTAATGGAGCGGTGCGACGGAGCCGGCCGCTCCGAAGAGGCTTTGCCGGGAAAAGAACGCGGTGCGGTTGGGTCGGCGGAGAAGCGGTGCGCGAAAGGCAGGGCAGACGGGGAGGGCTGGCGGCGGCGAGGGTGGCAGCGGACGCAGCGGAGTAAGGGGATGTAGGGAGGACGGGCGCAGAGAGGCGGTACGGGTGCAGAGGACAAGGCGGGCGAATCCGGGCAGGCGGGATTGGCTACGCGGAATTGCTGCAGCCCCTTCAGTGGACCATCTTCAGCCCCACGATGCCGACGAAGATCAGCGTCAGGAAGAACAGCCGCCAGAACGTCACGGCGTCGTGGAAGAAGAGGATGCCGAGTACGACGGTTCCCATGCCGCCGATCCCCGTCCAGATCATGTAGGCCGTACCCATCGGGATACTCTTCTGCGCCAGAAACAGCAACAGGCCGCTCAGCCCCATCGAAACCACCGCGAGGGTCAGAAAAAGCAGGTGATAACGCGGATAGACGCTCGCCAACTTGAAGCCCAGCGGCCAGCCGATCTCGAACAATCCCGCAAAAATCAAATACAACCAAGCCATCATAGCCAATTTTCGATGCGGCAAAAGTAGCATTTTTTACTGAACCGTGCAATCCGGGAGGAGGGGGGGGGCACTGAGGAGGAGGCGAGGAGTAGAGGAGAAGAGGACGTGCGCGAGCGAGGGGGGGGGCGGGAAACGGTATTGCGGATAACGCCTGCCCTTCACACCCCGGAACCGTTCACAACGGGACGCGTCGCAACCACCCTATTGAAATTTTATTCTGAAAAGGAGTGGGCCGGCAAGGTATGCGAATCGGGATGCAGCCTGCGGAGGGACGCGGTCAAGCGAGCCTCCGCCGCCGGAGGCAGCGGCCCGCACGGCTCCGAGAGCCGCAAGACAGTTCTATTAAAATAGCCCCAAACCACCCCGGTCCAAACCACCCTACCTGACAAAACTACTCAATCCTACCCAATGCCGTCGCAACTAACTTTTAAATATTCTATTCTTTCCGGAAAGTGTGGAGGGGAAGGGCAGCAAGGTTTAACAATCGGGACGCAGCCTGCGGAGGACGCGAATGCGGGCCTCCTCCGCCGGAGGCTGCGGGCCGCACGGCTCCAAGAGCCGCAAAACAGTTCGATTAATATAACTTCACACAACAACAATAACTCTCCCCACGAAACCTCTCACATCCCCTCGGCCCAAACCTCTCACCACCCTGCCCCGACACAACCACCCGCTCCTACCCAAATGCCCCAACAACTACCCCACCCGACCTAACTACCCACCAATCTACCCTGCCGAACCACCCATCACCTCACCCCGACAAACCACCGACCTCTGCCCTCGATCCCCCGCAACCGCACATCCCGCCTACAACACGTCCTCTCCAACGGAATCCCCCGCCCGCAACAAGACACAAAAAAGGGCCTGTTCCGTAAAACCGGAACAGGCCCTCGCTATAATCGGGCGATTTATTTCACCTCTTCGAACTCGACGTCCTCGGGCTGGCCGTTGCCGCCGCCGTTGTTCGAGGCGCCGCCCGCGTTAGGATTCGTCTGCTGGCCGGCATCGGCTCCGGGCTGTGCGCCCTGCGCCTGCTGCTGCGCGTAGATGTCCTGCGAAGCGGCCTGCCAGGCGGCGTTCAGCTCGGCAATGGCAGAGTCGATAGCCGCTACGTCGGCATTCTTGTGCGCCTCCTTCAGCTTGCCGAGCGCAGTTTCGATCGCCGATTTCTTGTCGGCCGGGAGCTTGTCGCCGTACTCCTTGAGCTGCTTCTCGGTAGCGAAGATGTTCGAGTCGGCGGCGTTAATCTTGTCGATGCGCTCCTTCTCGGCGCGGTCCTTCTCCTCGTTGGCCTTCGCCTCGTCGCGCATGCGCTGAATCTCCTGCTCGGTCAGACCCGACGAAGCCTCGATGCGGATCTTCTGCTCCTTGCCCGTGCCCTTGTCCTTGGCCGAAACGTTCAGGATGCCGTTGGCGTCGATGTCGAACGTGACCTCGATCTGCGGCACACCGCGCGGTGCGGCGGGGATGCCGTCGAGGTGGAAGCGGCCGATCGACTTGTTGTCGCGGGCCAGCGGACGCTCGCCCTGGCAGACGTTGATCTCGACCGAAGGCTGGTTGTCGGCAGCCGTGGAGAAGACCTCCGATTTGCGGGTCGGGATGGTCGTATTGGCGTCGATGAGCTTGGTCATCACGCCGCCCAGCGTCTCGATGCCCAGCGACAGCGGGGTTACGTCGAGCAGCAGCACGTCCTTGACCTCGCCCGTCAGCACGCCGCCCTGGATGGCAGCGCCGATGGCCACCACCTCGTCGGGGTTGACCGACTTGTTGGGCGTGCGGCCGAAGAACTCCTCGACGATCTTCTGGATCGCGGGAATACGCGTCGAACCGCCCACCAGAATCACTTCGTCGATCTGCGAAGCCTGCAGACCCGCGTCGCGCAGAGCCAGCTTGCACGGCTCGATGGTCTTGCGGATCAGGTGGTCGCACAGCTGCTCGAACTTGGCGCGGGTGAGCGACATGACCAGGTGCTGCGGAATGCCGTTGACGGGCATGATGTACGGGAGGTTGATCTCCGTGGTGGTCGAACTCGACAGCTCGATCTTAGCCTTTTCGGCGGCCTCCTTCAGACGCTGGAGGGCCATCGGGTCCTGACGCAGGTCGATTCCGTGCTCGGCCTTGAACGCCTCGGCCATGTAGTCGATCAGCACGTGGTCGAAGTCGTCGCCGCCCAGGTGCGTGTCGCCGTTGGTCGACTTCACCTCGAAAACACCGTCGCCCAGCTCGAGGATCGAAATATCGAACGTACCGCCGCCCAGGTCATACACGGCGATCTTCATGTCCTTGTTCTTCTTATCCATGCCGTAGGCCAGCGCGGCGGCCGTCGGCTCGTTGATGATGCGGCGCACCTTGAGGCCCGCGATCTCGCCCGCCTCCTTGGTAGCCTGACGCTGCGAGTCCGAGAAGTAGGCCGGAACGGTGATGACCGCTTCGGTGACCTCCTGTCCGAGGTAGTCTTCGGCCGTCTTCTTCATCTTCTGAAGGATGATGGCCGAAATCTCCTGCGGGGTGTACTGGCGGCCGTCGATGTCCACGCGCGGGGTGTTGTTGTCGCCTCGGACGATCTGATAGGGAGCACGCTCGATGTCCGACTTCACCTGATCGTAAGTTTCGCCCATGAAGCGCTTGATCGAAAAGACCGTGCGCTTGGGGTTGGTGATCGCCTGGCGCTTGGCCGGGTCGCCCACCTTGCGCTCGCCGTCGCCGGTGAAGGCCACCACCGAGGGGGTCGTGCGGTGTCCCTCGCTGTTGGGGATAACCACGGGCTCATTGCCCTCCATCACGGCCACGCACGAGTTGGTCGTACCTAAGTCAATACCGATAATCTTTGCCATAATCGAATGTATGTTTAATTGTTTGTCTCTTATTTCCTCCGACCTTGCAGGCCGGTTACGCCCCCTTTCGAACAAAGGTCGTACCAATCGGCAATCCCTGCCAAATTGTCAGCAATCTGGCAGAAACGGCCCCACAGGAGGTGGTGAGGCGTGTTATTTTGGCAGAAAAAAACGGCGCATCTTTAGGGGATGCGCCGCAAATGAAAAGGGGTATTTATTGGATCGCCGCGGGATTGAATCCACTCCAGGGCGATGCAGCCTGATAGGCGCTCAGCGAGGATGCGGGCACGTAAAGTTTAGTAACGACACTCTGATCGAAACTGGGTATGGATGAGGTATAGGTCGTCGGAGGTGCGGTGCGGTGACACGTAAACGAATCGATGCCTCCCGAAATACGTGCAAAGGCGGCTTCGCCGATCTCCAATGCCGTAGAACTGCCTTCGATCGTGACCCTTTTCAGGGCCGGACACATATAGCAGGTATAACGGCCGATCAGTTGGACGCTTGCCGGGAAAACCACCTCCTCCATCATTTGATTGTTGAAAAAGACGCCTTTGCCGCCATTTTTCACCGCATCTTCCGTCACGGTGATATTTCCGGGAAGCGAGACATAGGTGATACTGGAATTAGCCGCGGAGCCACCCGAAAGCACATCCGCAGGGAAGGTCGTCGATTCGTAGGTCGCCTGACTGAAATCGAATCCGATCGGAGCTGTCTTGCCGGCCACAAAGGCCGTTTTGAGAACGGACAGATGCGCCGCGGTCAGTCCCGGTTTGGCCGCGCTGTCGTTGTTTTTGAAATAGAGCCTGTGGTCGGCCGTTTCGGGATAGGCCAGGGTCACCGGCGAGCCGTCGGTGTTGTTTTCCCATAAACTCCAATTGGTATTGTCCGTCGAATAGTAGACCGAACCCGTCGGCAGGGTCAGCGCCGGCATGGCCAGAATCCGGCCCCGTGCCGCGGTCTGGCCTACGCCGCCCTTGCGCGTCATCGTCCGACCGTCGGCCAGCGTCACTGTGATCTGGAATCCCTGACTGTAGGTAATGGGGATAACCGCGAGGTAAAAATCGACACCTGCATCGGTCAGAGGCACCCCTTCGGCCGAGGTCAGCGAAACATAGTTCGTAGAGAGGCTCGCATACGCACCCGGCAAGCGGACTATATCGAACGTTCCGTCCCCGTTATCGGAAGCAGCACCGACGCTGCCAACAATCTCTTTCCCGAGGTTTGCGGTCGAAAGGTCGATTTTCGTCACCTTTTCGGCAGCGCTTCCCTTGAGCGTGAGTTTCACCAGGGAACAGCAATACTTGAAAACCAGTTTCTCCCCCGGTTTCGCAATCGCACTGGCACAGATCGCCGCCGGATCGAAAGAACCCGCGCGATAATTCTGGTCAACCTTCACAAGCAGGGCGTGTACCTGTACGGAAGTGCTGACTTTTCTATAGCCGTCATACGCCGAGGCCGGATACCAGACCAAATAGGAATCGGACTCGGGAAGTTCGACGAACCACCTGCCGTCAGTGTCCTGTCGGACCGGATAATGGACTTCTTGGACATCGGAAACGCTGTCGCCCGTCTCCCAGGCGATTTTGTAACCGTCGGAAAAATAGGCACGCGAAGAGGGATCGGCGGCCCGTTCCGACGTCTCGTCGCTCAGGTAAAACCCTTCGGTCCTCGTCGGTTCCTGCGGAGCGGGCAGCTCCTCCGCGTCGTTCTGCGTGCAGGCGGAACCCGCGAGGCACACGCCCGCCAGGCTCCAGATCAAAAATCGTTTCATCTTCATTTTCGCTGTTTATTCCCAGGTTCCCGAATCTTCGCCTGCCTCTTCGAAATCGCTTCCGAGCGTCGAATCGGCGAATCCCCGCTCGACGAGCAGGTCGATACACTCCAACGTGGGAGTTTCGTAACTAAATCTCTTCATTATTCTTGTGATTGATAT
>NZ_DBFWLF010000016.1:0-157292 GCF_048465635.1 Alistipes sp. | reverse complement strand
CGGGACGAACTGACCGTCGAAGCGCTGCTGAACGAATTCCCGGCCATGCTTCTGCTGCAAGGCCGCGAAGCGCTGCTCGACGGGCATCCCCTCCTGCCCGACGACGCTACTGTGCGCCGCTACGGTTTAACGGAGGATGATTTGGCTTGTCTGTCCGTTCCGATGGCCCACTGCTATCGCCTGCTGACGCAGGAGCTGCGCGAGCAGTACGATGCGCTGCACGCAATCCGGGGATACCTGGGGCGGTAGAGGGACGAGGCCGGAGGTCGGAGGGGCCGCAGGCGGCCCCGGCAGCCCGCAGCCGCCCGGTGCGGAGGGCTGCACTCCACTTCGTTTCGTTTGCCTCCGCCGGCTGCAAGCTGATAAAGCAATAAATATTTGTAGATATGTCGGAAGGACTTGCTAATTCGTCAGAAGGTTTTGCCAACCCGGCTGGGTAAAGGAAATTAGACATTCGGTGCGGACGGCCCCGGCAACCCGAAGTCCTCCCCGCCCGATTTGACAATTAGTAATTGCAAAGAGCGAACATCCCTTATGCCGAACCAGCGAACGCTGCCGGAATGAAACGTTTTTTCCGTATATTTACGGCATGAAAATCACGAAAAAGCAAGCTATCGGCGAAAACCTGCTCTATCTGATGGTGTGGACGGCCATCATTCTGGTTCCGGTACTCAATTCGCAGATGATGTCGGAGCTGCACGTCAGCCTCGAAAACGTGCTGATCGCCTGGCGCAAGATCGCCCCCTACCTCGTCATTTTCATCGTTCACAACAGCGTCATCGCCCCGCGCTTCATGCTCAAGCACCGCTACTGGCTCTATCTGGCCAGCAACCTGGCGCTCATCATCGGGGTTTTCTGGCTGGTGGATTTCTACGAACAGCACCTCTCGGTCGAACCGCTGGTGACCGACTTCTCGGAAAACGCCGCGGCGCACAAGGCGTCGTTCACCGATCTGGAAATGTACTGGAACGTGATTCTGGGCTTCTTCATGACGGGGGCCAACACGGGTATCAAACTCATGTACCAGTCGATCCGCGACGAGCAGGAGATGGCCGAGCTGAAGCGGCAGAACCTGCAGGCCGAGATGGACTACCTCAAGTACCAGATCAACCCGCACTTCTTCATGAACACGCTCAACAACATCCACGCGCTGATCGACATCGACACCGAGTATGCCAAGAACGCCGTGATCGAGCTGTCGAAGATGATGCGTTACGTGCTCTACGAATCGGGCCACGAGATCATCTCGCTCAACCGCGACATCCAGTTCCTCAAAAACTATATCGAGCTGATGCGTATCCGCTACACCGACGCGGTGGATATTCGGGTCGAATCGCCTGAAGACCTCTCGGAGCTGGTGTCGATTCCGCCGCTGCTGCTGATCGTCTTCGTGGAAAACGCCTTCAAACACGGGGTGAGTTACAGCCGCCCGTCGTTCATCCACCTGCGGATCGAGTATGCCGACGGGATGGTCTCCGCCACGATCAGCAACAGCCGCCACACGCCCCGCGACGGCCGCCACCGGGCGGGCATCGGGCTGGAAAACGTTCGCAAGCGGCTGGCGCTGATTTACGGACAGAAGAACTATTCGCTCGACATCCGCGAGGAGGCCGACCAATATATCGTTAAACTCACAATACCGACGCTCCATGCTTAAATGTATCGCCATCGACGACGAGCCGCTGGCTCTGCGCCAACTGACCGGATATATCGCAAAGATCCCCTATCTGGAGCTTGTGGCCACGTTCAACAACGCCATCGACGCGCAGCAGCTGCTCGCCCGGCAGGAGGTGGACCTGATCTTCGTGGACATCAACATGCCCGACCTGAGCGGCGTGGAGTTCGTCCGCACGCTCATCAGCAAGCCGATGGTGATCTTCACCACCGCCTACTCGGAATACGCCGTCGAGGGGTTCAAGCTCGATGCGGTGGACTACCTGCTCAAACCGTTCAGTTTCGCCGATTTCAGCCGTTCGGCAGCCAAGGCCAATTCGCTCCACGAGCTGCGCCACAACCAGCGCCCCGCAACGCCGGAGCAGCTGCCGGAGGCCGTGCCCGAGAACCGCGAATATATCTCGGTGAAGGCCGACTACAAGGTCTCGCTGGTAAGGATCGGCAACATCGTCTACATCGAGAGCGAGGGCGAGTACGTGCGCATGCACCTGGCGGACAATTCGACCATCACCACCCTGTTCCGGCTCAAGAACATGGAGACGGCGCTGCCCGCCGACAAGTTCATGCGCGTGCACCGCTCCTACATCGTCAACCTCGACTATATCAAGGCTTACGTCAAGGGGCGCGTCTACCTCAGCGACACGGAGTATGTCCCCATCGGAGAACTTTACAAGGAAACTTTCCAGCACTACATCGACCGGAAATTCAAGAATCTGGAGCCGGGGTCAGCGTCGTAAGGCGGGATCGGGCGACAAGTGCGGACGACAGGAGTGGGCGACAGGAGCGGACGGCAGGAGCGGACGGCATGCGTTCTGCGACAGAAACAGCGTCCGGCCCGGGACCGAGAGGAGCAGCCGCGGTTCAGCCGCGGGACAGATCGGGGAATCCGTTCATCCGGACGTACTCCCCGTCGCGGCGTTCCCAGCAGTAGTGCTTCAATCCGTTGGTCAGCAAGACGTAGCGCGCCCCGAGCACCGAATTGTAGCGCACGGCCTGCGCAAAGGTCTTCTCCGAGACGGCGACTGTCGGGGCCTTGCACTCGGCCAGCAGCAGCGGTTCGGCGCGCCCGTCCACGACCACCACGTCGGCGCGCTGCGACTGTCCGTTGAGCGCGACGGCGTACTCCTCGACGATGCGTCCGCGCTGCGCGCCGCAATGCGAGGCAAGGAAGGCGATCAAGTGCTGCCTCACCCACTCTTCGGGCGTGAGGAGCAGATAGATTCCCCGCAGTTCGTCCCACACCTCGACCTGCCCCGCCCGGTCGCGGGCCCGCAGGCGGATGGCAGGAAAATTGAGTTTGGGAAGCGGGGTCATGGCAGTGTCGGAAAAAATGAGTAACTTTAGCGGCAAATATACGAACTTATGCGGAGTATCTTTTCGATCATAGCGCTTTTTTCGCTTCTGGGTCTTCGCGCCCAGCCTTACCAGCCCTCCCGCAACCGGGAACTGCCCCGCGGCGAGGTGCTCGCCTATCCCACGCAGCAAGCGGCCACGGCCCGCGACGGCGGCGACAACCGCTACTTCACGCGGCTTTCGGAGTGGACCCGCCGCGGGAACGTCTTCACCGCTCCGTTCACCGTGCCGTTCGCCTGGGCCAACCGGCAGGTACTCTTCCGCCTCGGCTCGGCATCGGCCGACTACGCCGTCCGCGTAAACGGCCGCGAGGTGGCTTACAACAGCGACGGCAACCTGCCCGCCGAATTCAACCTCACCCAATTCGTCCGCGAGGGGCGCAACACGCTCGAGATCGTCGTCTCATCACCCTCGCCGGTCGCACCGCTCGAAAGCTGGAAATCATCGCCCGCACCGGCCATCGGGCAGGCGTGGGTCATGAGCCAGCCGACGCTGCGCATACGCGACGTGCTGGTCCGCACGTGGCGCGGCGGTGATGCCGAGGACGCGACGGCCGAGATCGGCATCGTCGTCAAGAGCAGCGCCCTCAACCCGCGCACCTCGCGCATCTACTATGAGCTGCTGAACCCCGCGGGCGAGCAGACTGCAAGCGGATTCAAGGACATTACGCTCGACATGCGCCGCGAGGACACCCTGCGTTTTCTGGCCCGCATCCCGCTGCACCAGCTCTGGAGCGCCGAGCTTCCGACCCGCTACACCCTCCGTCTGAAAACGCGCCACGAAGGACGCTACGCGGAGTATCTGGAGCTGCCCGTGGGTTTCCGCACGATCGAGATGAACGAGGGACGGATGGCCGTCAACGGACAGCCCGTCGCACTGCGCGTGCGGGAGGTGTCGCCGCAAATCGGCGAGGAGGAGATCGCCGTGCTCCGCGAGCAGGGTTACAATACGCTCAAACTGCTGCCGGGAGCCGTCCGGCCGGGATTGTATGACTTCTGCGACATGCAGGGCCTTTACGTCATCGCGCAGGCTCCCGTCGACACGTGCAACAGCGGTCCGTCGCGCCGCAAGGGCGGTAACCCCTCGAACGATCCCACCTGGCAGGGCGCCTTTATCGAGCGGGCCGAGGACAGCTACCACACTTCGAAACGGCATCCGTCGGTAATCGCCTTTTCGCTGGCCGAAGAGTCTGCCAACGGCATCAACCTCTATGAAAGTTACCTGAATATGAAACGATTCGGCGACGAGCGGCCCTTTATCTACCCCGATGCCGGCGGCGAGTGGAACAGCGACCCGTTGACGCTGGAATAGATTTTGCAGCGGATCGTAACAGAAAAAAACGAAAAAATTTCTTCGTTTTTTTGGAAAAATAAAATTTATAGCTACCTTTGCATCCGCAAACGCCTCTTTAGCTCAGTTGGTAGAGCACGACACTCTTAATGTTGGGGTCCAGGGTTCGAGCCCCTGAGGGGGTACTGAAAGCGGGAATCATACGATTCCCGCTTTTTGTTTTCTATTGGGCGGCCAGCGCCCGATTCTCCTCCCGGATCCTCACCGACAGCATCGCCGCATTGAGCAATGTGAAGACGACAGCGGTTACGTAGAGGTGGAAGATCAGCGGGATAAGCGCTATTTCGGCTGCGACGGCCACGTAGTTGGGGTGCTTCATGAAGCGGTAGGGACCCTTTCGCACCAGCTGACTACCGGGAACCCGGTAGATCTTCGTATTCCAGTATTTACCCAGCGAAAAGACCGCCCACGCCTTGAACGCAAGCACCAAAAGATAAAGCACGAGCAGCGGAACGCTGAACGATTCCGCCGGGTCGAAGAGGTACTCCACGATCAGCGACAGGAAAAAGAGCACGTGCAGCGAGACGATATACGGGTAGTGCTCCCGCCCGTACTCCACGGCCCCGTGGCGCAGCAGCCACCGCTCGTTGCGGCGGGCCAGCAGAAGCTCCCCCAGCCGGAGAAGCACGAGAAAGAGGATGAAAGCGGCGAAAGCCATCTCATTTCCGGTTCATGTCCAACAACACCATCTCGCTGGAAAATCCGGGTCCCATCGCCATTATCAGCCCAAAGCCCGTCGCCCCGCCGTCGAAGAACCGCTTGAGCACATACAGCACGGACGCGCTCGACATATTGCCGTAATCGCGCATCACTTCGCGCGTCGTGCGCAGGAAGTCGCCTTCGGCGCGGAGCGCCTCCTGATAGGCTTCCAGCACTTTCCTGCCGCCCGGATGAAAGATGTAATACCCGATGTCCGACAGCGACAGGCTGTATTCCGCCAGAAAGCGGGTCGTATCCTCGCGTACGTGCGCGGCGATCAGCGCCGGAATCCCGGGTGAAAAGAGCACTTTGAAGCCCTGATCCGTGAAGTCCCACCCCATAATGTCCAACGTATCGTAGTAGAGCCGGCTCCGGGAGCCGACGAACCGGACGCTTTTCCGGCGGGCCGCTTCGTGCTCGTCCCCGAGAATCAGGCAGGCGGCGATGCCGTCGGCAAAGAGGCTCGAGCCGATGAAGTTGCTTTTGCGGAAATCGTTCCGCAGAAAGGTCAGCGAACACAGCTCGGCGACAACCAGCAGGACGGCCGCCTTCGGATCGGCTTTCGCAAGCGCCGAGGCTTTGGCAAAGCCCGACACGCCCCCAGCACACCCCAGTCCGAACACGGACATCCGGTTCGCACGCGGATTCAGGCGCATGCGATTAATCAGCAGCGCGTCGAGGCTCGGCGTCGCCAGCCCGGTGGTGGTAACGACCACAACATCGGTGACGGCATGGGGTGCGATTCCGGCCGATGCGAGACACGCTTCGGCCGCCTCGACCGAATAGTCGAGCGCAAGACGGATAAAGTCGCGGTTCTGCTCCCCGAACGTATGCGTTTGCAGGTAGTATTCGAGGGGCATGCAGAGATTGCGGGAGACGATTTGGGTATTGTCGAAAACCGGAAGCAAGCGCCCGATCTCGGGAAACGAGGGCGCGAAGACCTCCCGGGAGAACTCTCGGACGGCCTGCTGGGAGATTTTGTGGGGAAAGTCGATGGTCGAAACGGCGGCTAACGAAGGCATGGCGGAAGCGATTAGAAACGATACGGCTCGTCAGCAAGAACCATGCAGCAGCCACAAACGGGTCCGGTCCAACCGGTTATTCCGTCCGATTTTACCGAAATTCTGGAATTCTTCGTATATTTGTGCGACGGTCCGGAAACGGACCGCACCGACTTGAAAAACCCCTAAAACCTCCATTATGTACGACAACGACAAACGGGTGGTCATCACGCTCGACGCCGGCGGCACGAACCTCGTGTTCGGGGCCATGCAGGGCAACCGATTCATCGTCGATCCCATCACCATGCCGTCGAATGCGGCCGATCTGGACAAGTGCCTCGCCACGATGACGACGGGATTCCGGCAGGTGATCGACCGCCTGAAAGAGAAACCCGCAGCCATCTCGTTCGCCTTTCCCGGCCCGGCCGACTACCCCCGCGGCATCATCGGCGGCTTCCTGCCTAACTTCCCCTCGTTCCGCGAGGGCGTTGCGCTGGGGCCCTACCTCGAAGCGACGTTCGGCATTCCGGTCTTCATCAACAACGACGGCGACCTGTTCGCCTACGGCGAGGCGCTGGGCGGCGCGCTGCCCGAGGTGAATGCCCGGCTCGAGGCCGCAGGCAGCCCGAAGCGCTATCGCAACCTGGTCGGCTACACGTTCGGCACGGGTCTGGGCATCGGCATCGTGGTCAACGGCGAACTCAACCGCGGCGACAACTCCTGCGTGGAGACCTTCTGCCTCAAGCACAAGAAGATGCCCGACATCATCGTCGAGGACGGCGCGGCCATCCGGGCCGTGAAGCGCGTCTACGGCGAGCTGACGAACAATCCGGATCACGGGCTGGAACCCAAAGACATTTGCGACATCGCCGACGGCAAGCGTCCGGGCGACGCCGAGGCCGCCCGTCGGGCGTTCGCCGAGATGGGCGAGGTGGCCGGCGACGCGATGGCGACGGCCGTGACGCTCATCGACGGACTGATCGTCATCGGCGGCGGCATCACGGGCGCCCGCAAATGGTTCATGCCGGCGATCCTGCGCGAGCTGCGCTCGAAGATGCGCCAGATAGGCGGCAACGAGCTGGACCGCGTGCAGATGAAGGTCTACGACCTGGACGACGAAGCCGAATTCGCCGCATTCGCCCGGGGCGAACGGCGCGCGCTGAAGGTTTACGGTACGGACCGCACGGTTGACTACGACCCCCAGAAGCGCATCGGCATCCTCGTCTCGAAGCTGGGTGCGAGCCGGGCCATTTCGGTCGGCGCCTACGCCTTCGCCCTGAGCCAGTTGGACACTAAAAACGAATAGAGATGTATAAATTCGAACCGATCCTCAAATCGATCCTCTGGGGCGGCGAAAAGATCGTCCCTTTCAAGGGGATCGCCTCGGC
Source organism: Alistipes sp. (assembly GCF_048465635.1). Classification (GTDB taxonomy): domain Bacteria; phylum Bacteroidota; class Bacteroidia; order Bacteroidales; family Rikenellaceae; genus Alistipes. Next base: position 149,827 of record NZ_DBFWLF010000016.1, on the reverse strand, counting down.
GCAGTCGAGCGTCGGCGAGAGCTGGGAGCTTTCGGGCGTCAGGGGCAACGAATCGGTGGTGGCCGGGGGACCCGAAGCGGGTACGACACTGCCCGAACTGATCGACCGCCACGGCGCCGCGCTGCTGGGCAAAGCCAACTACGAACGTTTCGGCCGCGAATTTCCGCTGCTCGTCAAGTTCATCGACGCCCGGCAGGACCTCTCGATCCAGGTCCACCCCAATGACGAACTGGCGTGGGAGCGTCACCGCTCGAAGGGCAAGACCGAAATGTGGTTCGTCGTGGATGCGGACGAAGGCGCCCGCCTGCGTTCGGGATTCGCCAGGCAGGTGACTCCTGCCGAGTACGAGGCCAGCGTCGCCGACAACACGATCACCGACATCCTGAAAGAGTACGAAATCCACCCGGGCGACGTCTTCTTCCTGCCCGCGGGCCGCGTGCACTCGATCGGCGCGGGGGCGTTCATCGCCGAGATTCAGCAGACCTCCGACATCACCTACCGCATCTACGACTTCAACCGCCGCGATGCGCAGGGCAACACGCGCGAACTGCACACCGAGCAGGCGAAGGGAGCCATCGACTACACCGTGCTTCCCGACTACCGGACGCAGTACGAACGGGCGAAGGACCGTCCCGTGGAGCTGGTGTCGTGCCCCTACTTCACCACCACGCTCTACGAGCTGACCGCCGGGCGGACTTTGGACCTCGCGTCGCTCGATTCGTTCCTGATCGTGATCTGCGTCGCCGGGAGCGGCACGCTCACCGACGACAGCGGCGCGGCGCTGCCCGTGCGTCGGGGCGAAACCGTGCTCGTACCGGCTTCGGCACAATCGCTCGTTCTGACGCCCGACAAGGACGGCATGAAGCTGCTGACGAGCTGCATCCGGTAGATGCTCCCTGAGGCGGCGCTCCGCCCCGAACAGAAAAAACCCGGCACGCTACGACGTGCCGGGTTTTTCGTTCCGCAAAAGCGGCTCAGCGCTCCCACTTCTTGGTGGTGTAGTCGGCGCCTGCGCCGTTGGTCACCACCGACCGGTCGATCGGGAAGTAGGCCGCGGCGGCATCTGCCGACGTGAAGGGATAGCCCGACGGGGTTTCGTCGCCGTCGACGATCGTGCTCTCGCCCGTGAAAGAGACCTTGTTGTTGCTGTGCAGGAGCACCCAGGGCAGCTTGTCCTTGGTCGCGGCGGCCTTGCCGACCGAGTAGAAGTAGTTGTCCGCCACGGACGAAACGCCCGCATCGGCCGAGGCGAAGTAGACGCACGCCAGGTAGGTCGGGTTGACCGTCAGCGACTGATAGTCGACATAGCCCACGTTCCCGGTCGCTATCAGCCCCTTGGCCACGCCGGCGCGGATCAGCACGTTGGGCTGGTAGATGTTGTAGAACGTGTTGCCCGTCACCTCGATCACCAGATCGGTGGCATTGTACTGCGCCGTGTTGCCGACGTTGACGATATGCGCCTGCAGCGGCTGCTCGCAGTAGAGGATGCTGTTGGTCACCTTGATGCTCCGCTGCGTATAGCCGCCCGCTTTGGCGGTGGTCGTGATGCCGTAGATGAGCGGCTGGTTGGTCATTCCGGCCGGATACTTGACCACCGAATTGTCGATCAGGACGTGGTCGAAACTGTAATTGCTGTTGTTGTCGTAGAGGAAGTAACGGTTGATCTCGAGCGTGCAGTCGACCAGCAGCAGGTCGGGATTCTTCTTCGCGTTGGAAGTGACGAACGTGTTGGTCGTCACGCCGATCAGCCGAATGTTTTTGATAGCCACATGGTTGTTGCAGCGCATCTCGGGGATGGACAGCGAGACCTGCTTCTTGTCGGGATAGCGGCCAATAAGAACGATATCTGCGTCGCGGCCTAAGTTGACGTTGGCCACGGCGAGCGTCTGCGTGAGGTTCTTTTCGTCGGAGTTGTCGAAGAAGATCAGCCCGCCGGCCTGCAGATGGTCGACGGTCAGTTCACTGGGTTTGAGCATCTGCGCCGTCGGATAAAGCTCCTTGTTGACCGCGAGCGTACCGATCTGGATGGTCTTGCCGTCGAGGTAATCCTGATAGTAGTCGGCCGCAATCACGGGAAGCGCGGCGGTGGTGTTGCGGGCGCTCTGCACCTCGCTCTTCACCTCGCCGGCATAGGCGACGACGTAGATGGCGTATTCGGTGGCAGCTTCCAGCCCCTCGACCGTGACGCCTGTGCCCGAGCCTGCGGTCCCGTCGGCCATGATCTTATCCGCATCGGGAGCCGCCAGCGACGCCTGCTGGCAGATGTACTTCCAGCCGTCGGCGTCGGTTGCGGTCACGTCGAAGGTCAGCGCGGAGGCCGTGGGAGCGACCGTCGCCGAATTGGCGACCGTCACGGTCGGCGCGTCGGCCGGGGCGCTCACCTCGACCTGCATCTTGGTGATCGAGGCGTAGCCGCCCACGATGCAGAGGATCGAAACATCCTTCGAATTGTCGGCCACGGCGCGCGTGCTCTTCGCAGCGGCTGCGGGGGCCGTGACGATCAGCTCGGCCTTCTCGTCGGCGGGTTCGGTCAGGCGGGCCGACCAGCCGTCGGGCGCCGAGACGCTCGTCTGATCGCTCTCCACGCCGCGAATCTCGACCGCAAAACTCTTGGTCTCACCGGCGGCGAACGCCTGCACGCCTGCGGCGGGCAGCACGATGCGGCAGAAGAAGTCGCTCAGGATGGGGATGCGAAGCTGCGTGGCAGCGGGGTCCTTCAGCGTGATGCAGAACATGCCGTCCTCGACCTTGACGTCGGCGAAGAACTCGTCGGTCACCTGCCCCTCGCCGACCGCCTTGACGGGCTGTCCCGACTTGTCGGTTACGTTGTCCCACTTCACGTTGTCGTAGCTCACCTGCCAGTAGCCGGTCGCCTCGTCCACACGGAACTGCGGGGTCTTGCCGTCGGTGGCGGCGGCCTTCACGTCGAGCCGCGTCCAGGTCGTACCGCCGTCGGTCGAGTACTGCCAGTAGCCGTCGTCGGTGATGCCCATGATCGGCACGATCGCCTCGGCCACGCTGCCCTCCGTAAGGGTAATCTGCTGGCCGTCGCTCAGCGTGATGAGCCACTTGTCGCCCTGCTTGGCAACGTCCTTGATCGTGGCTCCGGAGTAGAGCCGTTGCAGCGCGGCGATGTTGTCGTTGAGCGCCTTCACTTGGGTCTCCATCGCCTCGACGCGCCCGTTCAGATCGTCGATGGCGTCCCACAGGTCGTCGTGGTTCTCGCACGACTGGAAAACGGCAGCCAGTGCGGCGAATGACATAATCAGAAACTTTTTCATAATCTTTTCTATCGTTTTTTAGCTATTTATTTCAGGGAATTGAGCCAGGCGGGAACGTATCCCAGGCGCTCGCGCAGCTGCGCTTCGTACAACGAGTACGGCTCGACGGGCGTGCCGTTGCTTTCGAGGTAGGCCACCTGTTCGGGACTTTCGTCGAAGGTCACCTGCGCCCCGTGGAAGCCGACGATGATCGGCGGCATGTTCTTCCACCACTTGCTGTCCGACAACCACCATTTGAACGGCCCGGACCCGAAGTCGTGCGCCGCGCGCGTGGCGTTGAGGTTCCAGATGGTCAGGTCGCCCAGGTGGTTGGGGACGTTGGTTTCGTCGCCGCCGAAGCGCCACTGGACGAAGCCCCCCGTGCAGCGGTCGACCAGCGTGGCGCGCGGCTGCCGTGAGTGCGACTCGAACAGCGCGTCGTCGCCCCACGTATTGTTCCAGAGCACCGCACCCATCGAGGTGTTCGACACGCCCGAGGCGTGGTACTGCCCGGCATTCTCGAAATAGCCCGTGCTGGTGAAAGGAGGCGTCACGGCCTGCCCGCTGCTGCGGTCCACGACCTTGCCGATGAACACGCGCGACGAGGACTGCGAGCGCACGGCCGAGTGGCCGCGGTTGCCGCTGATTTCTATGTCGTAGGCCGAGCAGTTGGCGCTCGAAACGACCGAGAGCGCCTCGCTCACGCCCCGGAAGTCGACGCGGCGAATCCACGAGTTGGTCAGGCGCATCATCTGCAAGGGTTTGTAGGCCCCGTCGTCCTGCCAGGAGCCGTGGTGCTCGAAATTCTCCTTGGACCGCCCCTCGAAGGCGAGGTCCTCGACGCCCACGTTCTCGTAGTGGGGGTATTTGCGAACCTTCCAGCCCCAGCGCGCCTCCACGGCGTGCATGATCGGCTCGACGAAGGTCACCCGGTTGCCGCTCACCGAGGCCACCTGGTGATAGTCCTCGACGGTGACGGTCTTGATGTCGGTCATCGTCCCCTCGACCGAATGGGGATGGAGCTCCTGCGCCACGCACTGCGGGTCGCTGCACGCGAGCGTGAGGCATACCCAGTCGCCCTTCGATATGCCCGCCGTCGAAGAGACCTCGACCGTGAAAGTGCCGCGCGGAGCGTCGGCCGTGACGTCGGCCAGATCGGAGAGACCCGAATAGTGGGTGATGTTGATCATTACCGGCGACGACCACATCTCCGTGGGACGGGCCGGCAGGTTGGGCGTCTCCATGACCAGCGTGGTCTTGTCGCGGCCGTCGCCCTTGATGACGAAGTTGCCGCCGCGGATCAGAATCGCCGTGCTCACGTTGTTACCCTTCGAATCGGTCTCGGTCTTGTTCGACGCGCCGGAATCGGTCGTGTTGTCGTCGTCGTTGTGGAGGATGTAGCGCCCGGCGGGGAAGTAGATCACCGCCCGCGCATTCTGGTTGGTCTTCGACCCGGTCATGCCCAGCTTGTCGAGCAGCGCCACGAACGCCGCGCGCGAAGAGGTCCTGCCCGTGGGGTCGGCCCCGTAGTCGCAGACGTTGTAGACCGTGTAGCCCAGCCCCCAGCCGTCGGCGGGAGCCTCCTCGCCGTGCTTGTAGCCGGCATAGGAGAAGTCGAGCAGGTCGGGATCGCCCGCCCCGGCCTTGAAGTTGCGCCACGCCTGACAGGCATCGGCGTCCAGCTCTTTATTGAGCAGCTTCATGCGCAGCTTGGCGCTCTTGATATAGCTCTTTTCGGAGGTGACGATCACCGTCAGCTCCGCATCGATCTCATCGGCCGTCGTGCCGGATGGGGCCGTGACGGTCAGCGTGTTCTCGCCGAGCACGGCTTTCCACCCTGCCGGAGCCTTTACGATAGCCTCCTTGACACCCCGCTGTTCTACCTCGAACTGGCGGGTTTCGTTGAGCAGAAAGACCTCGGGCTGGGTGCTGGCGATCGTCAGCGAGAAGCTGTTCTCCACGCCCAGCGACAGTTTGCCTCCCGTGAGCAGTTCGATCGAGAGCAGGCCCGATGCGGCGTCCCACCTGACCGACTTGAAGAAGCCGCTGTATACCACAGGAACGTTATCGCCCAGCGCATTGACCCGCTCGCCGTTCTGCAGCAACGGTTCCCAGGTCACGCCGTCGAGGCAGATCTCCCAGTAGCCCTCGGCATCGACCCGCAGCTGCGGCGTCGACCCCGCAGCGCCGGGCGTAGGCTTGCCGTCGAGCGTCGGATAGGCCGAGACGGGTTCGCCGCCGACCGTCAGCTGCCGAAACGTCGCGCCCTTGTCGACGCTGTAAATCCAAAAGCCGTCCTCGTCGATGCCCAGGATCGGGACCTGCGCCCCAATCTGCTGCCCGAGGATGACAGGAAGCTCCGTCCCGTCGCTCAGCGAGATCACATAGCCCGTCGGCGTCTGCTCGACCCCGACGATGACTGTCGAGGCGTCCATCAGCCGGTGCAGGGCCACGATGTTGCGGTTCACGTCGCCGACCTGGGTTTCGAGCGCAGCCACGCGCTCGCGCAGGCTGTCGACCCCGTCCCAGAGATCGTCCGTTTTTTCGCACGATTGCACGACGACGGCGAGCGCCGCGGCAATACACAAAAGTAATTTGTTCATATCGGTAAAAAGGGTTTGGTTACAGATTGTCATACGGAACGATCCCGGCGAGCGTCCGTTCGCGGAACCACGGATCGTCACTCTCGCGCAGCAGGACGGCCAGTTCGCGGCACAACGCGGCGAACAGCTCCGGCTCCGCGGCGGGGTCGATGTTGTGCTGCTGGTAGGGGTCCTTTGCATCGTCGAAGAGCAGCACGCGCTGCAACGCGCCGCTGCGGTCGATCGTCAGCTCCAACGTATAGCGGTCGGTCTTCACCCCGCGCGCCGCCGGGAAGTAGCCGCGCACCAGCCCTTCGGCGTCGCGCTCCCCGTCCAGATTGCGCAGGTAGAGCGCCGCACGGGGCCGCGCGGGCTGCTCGCCCTCCCCGGTCAGCACCGCAGAGAAGTCGCGTCCCGCGACGCTGGCGGGAATGCGGTCGCCCAGCCCGGCAAGGCCCAGCACCGTAGGCATGATGTCGGGCGTCGAGAGCAGCAGGTCGTCGACCCGGTGTTCGATACGGCCCGGATAGCGGACGATGAAGGGAATGTTGAGCGATTCACGCCAGATCGAGTTCTTGGGATCGGTGATGCCCTGGCTGCACATCGTCTCGCCGTGGTCCGAGGCGAAGACGACGATCGTGTTCCGCGTGAGGCCCGCCTCGTCGAGCGCGCGCAGCAGACGGCCGAATTCGCGGTCGATGCCGCTCACATTGGCGAAGTAGTAGCGCGCCGAAGCCGCTTTGGCCAACGTAGTATCGGCGTTGGGCCGCACCAGCAGCTCCGAGAGCGACTTGTCCTTATAAAGCTCGTACCCCTCCAGGTCGCAGTCGTCGGTCGAGGCATAGGGCGAGTGGGGCGGGTTCATGCCGAGCATCAGGAAGAAGGGTTTGCCGGGGTCGCGCCCGCCGTCCCGGTTGGCGATGTAGTCGATCGCCTTCGACACCTCGTGTTGCACCGACCACTCGTTCACGTCGTGCCGGTTGCCTGCGGTGTCCCAATAATGCGGATGCTTGTGCACGTCGTACGTACCGTAGGAGTACCAGTAATTGAAGCCGTGGCGCCGTTCGGGCGGCGTGTAGGCATCCCACTCGGGCACGGCGTCGTTGACGTAGTGTCCGGGCCGCTGCGGATCGTTGGGCGTCGGGAAGTCGACGTGCAGTTTGCCGATGTAGGCGCAGTCGTAGCCCGCGGCGCTGAACACGTCGCCGATGCAGACGGCATCCTCGCGCAGCGAGCTTTCGGGCCGCTCCGACATGCAGTTGAGCACCACGCCGTTCTGCTCGGGCCACATGCCCGAGAGGAGCATCCCGCGGTGGGGGCTGCTCACGGGGAAGTTGCTTACCGCGTCGCTCAGCACCACCGACTCCGAGGCGAAGCGGTCGAGGTTGGGCGTAAGGACGGGATCGCCCCGCCAGCCCACCTGCGCGGCATACTCCCCCTCGTTCCAGAATCCCAGCGAGGAGTTGCGGAACTGGTCGGGGAAGACGTAGATCACGTTGGGCCGCTCCGGCGCCGCCGTCGCGCAGGCCGACAGCACAAGCCCCGTCACGGGAAGGATATTTCTTGCTTTAACCATATTTTATTCAATCTTTTTAAGCAGTTCCACCTCGCGGGTCGCCCCCTCGCGGCAGGTAAACGTCAGCACGGTATGCACCCCGTCCGTCTCGGCACGGCATACGGACGACGGCTCTTTCAACGCCCAGCGCCCCCGGATCGTGATCCGCAAAGAGGAGGCTATGGACGGATGGTCGATCCACTCCCGGGCATAGATGCTCCGTTCGATGCGTTTGCCCGCGGCGTCGAAGCGCTCGTCGCTCGGCCCCTCGTAGAATCGGAGGTCGGGATCGCAGACGCTCACCGTCAGCGCATCCTCTCCGCCGCCGATCATCACCAGCGCCGGCAGCGACGCCTCGACGAGCCGTCCCCGGTCGACCGCACCCGCCTCGAAGAGGGCATAGCCCTCGGTTCCCGACGCCTTGTCGCGGACGATATGTGCCGCCGAGTCGCAGCGCAGCACTTCGTAGGGCAGCTCGCGGCGATACGCGGCCAGCTCGTCCTCCGAGGCGTGGACCACGAGCAGGTATTCGTAACTCCCGTCGCGGATCACCCCGCCGTGGTCGATATACGCCTTCGTGAAGTCGTTCTCGGTCGGCGCGTCGGTCTGCTCGTCGAGCGAGTGCTGTCGCTCGCGGGTGACCGTCACCTCGCCGCGGGGGACGAAGTAGGCGTTGTGCAGGTTGTCCAGCAGGACGCCCCCGGAGGGCAGCACCGTGCGGTAGGGGAACGCCGAAACAGTCTCCCCGTTCACGCGGATCGGATCGCTCCGATGGGGCAGGTAGTTCTGGAAGAGGGTCGTATGCACCCGGCCCTCGGCGGCGTTGCTGATGTTCGACCCCAGCGCCACGACGCGGTTGTCGAAGAAGAACCAGCTTTTGCGGGCCCGCAGCGAGCCGTTGTACTTATCGTGCTCGTGGAGCTTCATGGCGAAAAGCCCGTTCTCGCCCCGGTGGCTCACGCCGCCCGCGAACGCCTCGTCCGAGAGCAGCATCTCCTCGTACCCCGACACGGTGTCGACGTTGCGGATGTCGGCTTTCATGCGCTCCATCGCAATCTCCAGCGCCGTCGTGCCGGGAATATGCCGCCAGTCCCACCCCTCCTGCCGGAAACCGCTTCCGAAGCTGCCGATCGGATCGCCGTCGCCTAAGAGCTGCAGGCTGCCGTGGGTGAGGTAGCGGCCGTAGTGGTTCGCACCCCGGTAAATCTCCGCCGACCAGAGGTAGCGGCTGTGCCCGGCCACGGTCAGCAGCCAGTCGCCGCGGCGGTGCGCGGCGGAGGCGTTGTAGCCATAGACGCGGTGTCCCTCCGGCGACGGCTCGGCCGCGATGCCCGCTGCGGCGAACTGCCGCGTATAACCGTCCTCCCCCTCGGCCAGCCGCAGGTAGGCGGCAGCCAGTTCGGGGTCGATCGGCAGCTTTGCGTCGGGCGTTCCCGCCTCCGCCAGCCGGGCGTACTGCCCCGGAATCAGCGCGCCCTTCCCGTCGGGATGGCGGCCCGAAAGGGCCAGCGGGAAGGAGCGCAGGTTGCAGTAGAAGCGCATCTCCAGCAGCGCCCGTTTGAGGTTCTCGTGGCCCGCGCGGCTGATGGCGAAACCCGTCCGGTTCAACAGCCATACGGCGTTGACAGCTCCGTCGAAACCGCCCACGGCGTAGGCCGGGTAGTGGTGGCGGTGGTGGAAGACCGTACCGTCGCTCTTCAGGCAGGGAGCCGTGCCCTCGACCGTCTTGTAGCCGTTGTCGGCCCAGCGCGAGAAGCACGCCATGTAGCTCGCCTTGGCCGGCGTGTCGGGCAGCAGCAGGATGCTGGCCAGACGGCCGATGAGCGACGTGTTGAACGCGTCGATGTCGATGCCTGCAACCGCGGGCGGCACTTTCACCTCGCCCACCCCCGAGAACCACTCCATCGCCTGCTGCACGGCGTGGAGCAGCCCCGCTTCGCGCAGCACGCCGCGCATCAGTACCGGGGCGGTGTAGAAGTTGCGCATGCTGTACCCCAAATGGTGCAGGGTTCCCTGCGCGCTGCCCGCCGCGAAGCCCTGGTCCAACAGGTGGCGCGTCAGCAGAACGTAAATCCGGGCCAGTTCATTGCGCTCGGTCCCGTCGCGGGAGGCATAATGGGCCACGGCGATCTGATAGAGCAGGTCGTTGCAGCGGCGCAGCAGCTGCCCGTTCTGCCGGTAGAGGGCGGCGACTTTCGGATGGCCCAGGTTGATGTAGGTCTCGGCGTAGCGCACGAACCAGATCGGTTTGCCGCGCAGCGTGCCGTCGGGGTTCTCCGTGATGCCGTACTCGGCGAAGCGTTTGCGCAGCTGCTTGAGCGGCATCGGCTGCCGCCCTTCGGTCAGCAGGCGGCACAACCGGGCCGTTATCGTATCCATGTCGCACCGTTCGGCGTCGGTCAGCGCTTCGGTTCGTTCGGGTAGCGGCAGTTGCCACGAGCGCAGCAGCACGAGCCAGTGGCTCCGGGTCGCAGGGTTGATGAACGGGGCCTGGAAATCGGCCGTATGGTGGCGGACGTCCTGGAACGAGCTAAGAATCAGGTGGTCGAAATAGAGTTCCCCGCATTCGGGACCGTCGACCGTGACGACCAGCTCGTCCATCCCCTCCTCGGGGCGGCCCTGCATGTCGCGGTCGAAAGCCACCCACGCGCCCCGCCAGCCGGTGAAGCCCAGCCGGTAGTCGAACCACGAACAGGTGCGGCCCTGTTTGCGAAATTCGAAGCGCAGCGTGCCTTCGATCGCCGCGGGCGAGTAGACCCAGAAGGCGAACGTGGAAACGGAGGTCTCTTTGGGATTGGGGTTTCGGGGGAGGTAGCCGACGGGAGCCTGCAGGCGCAGGCGTGCCCCGTTGGCCGTCCACGTCCAGCGGACGGCATGCCCGCCGTGCTTGTAATGCGCGTCGGAAAGGGTCAGCTTCGAACCTTTCGCAGCGACGAAAGGCAGCGGCGAACTCTCGAACGAGTATATTCGGTCGTCCTCGACCTCCTGTATGCTCTGGGCCTGCGAAAAGGAGGCCCAAAGCAAAGCGAGGAGGAGTAAGAGCGGTTTGTACATGGCGTGTCAGGTTGGTTCAAGACAAAAATAACGAATCCCTCCTTTACGCACCGGGCCGTATCGTCCGCCCGTTGTGTAAAATCGTTCATATTTTTCCCCGGAACGCCCCGACCCGTCAGAAGAGCGGCTCGCCGGCCTCGACGCGGCCCTTGCGGATCAGCGCCTCGAGGAAGTAGTAGTCGGCGTAGTTGAGCGGCACGTCGATGTTGCTGCCGTGGGGAATGCTGCCCACCGAGTGCATCAGCAGGAAGCCCCCGTTCTCGCCCACCGCAGCCCGATAGGCGGGCGAGGAGAGCGATTCGATCATCCGGTCGGCCTTCTGCTTGTAGAGTTCGTTGCCCGTATAGGTGTACATCTCGTAGAACGCCGAAGCGACGACGGCGGCCGTCGAAGCGTCGCGCGGTGCGTCGGGGATGTCGGGAGCATCGAAATCCCAGTAGGGAACCAGGTCCTCGGGCATGTTCTTATCGTTCAAAACGAAGTCGGCCACCCGCTCGGCATGGTCGAGGTACTTGCGGTCGCCCGTGAAGCGGTAGCAGGTCGTGAATCCATAGATGGCCCACGCCTGTCCGCGCGCCCAGGCCGAATCGTCGGCGTAGCCCTGCGCCGTGCAGCGGCCGCGCACGTCGCCCGTCGTGAGGTCGTAGTCGACCACGTGATAGCAGCTGTAATCGTCGCGGAAATGCTCCTTCATCGTGCGGTCGGCATGGCTGACGGCGATCTTGTGGAAGGTGCTGTCACCGCTAATCTGCGTGGCGCGGAAGAGCATTTCGAGGTTCATCATGTTGTCGATGATCACCGGGCACTGCCAGCCGCGCTCCCCCTGCCAGCCGCGGTCGGCGTCCCACGACTGGATGACGCCCGGCACTTCGCGGAAGCGGGTCGAAAGCGAACGGGCCGTCTGCACGATCACGTCCTCGTAACCCGGGATTTGCTTCAGGCGCAGTCCGTTGCCGTAGCTGTCGTAGATCATGAAGCCCACGTCGTGATGCCACTTGAGGTACTGGATCGAATCGAGGATTTCGGTGTGCTTCTGCGCGCGTGCGGCCCACGCCTCGTCGCCCGTAAGCTCGTACATGTACCAGAGCGTCCCGGCGAAGAAGCCGCTCACCCAGTCGTCGGTGGGCACATAGTCGATCCTCCCGTTCTTATAGGTCGAAGGAATGCGGATCACGCCGCCCGTCTCGCTCGAATCGGCCAGCATGCCGATCTGCCGCTCGGCGACGGCCACGTTCTGGTCGATGATGGCCGCCCGCTTGGGGGCGGTCTGCGAGCAGGCGGCAAACCCGGCCAGCGCCACTGCGGCGGCAGTGCATTTCAAAGCTGCATTCATAAAATTAAAATTATTAATCATAAAATATTCGGAATCGGATTCGGTCCAATAAGACAAAGATAAAGTTTTTTTCGGAAATCAAACGGATAGGAATCAACTTTTCTGATGGAAAATAAAATTTTTATTATTTTTATCAGATTTTTTGTATTTTGCCGTTCTCTAAGCGACCTTCCGATGGACCGAATCCGATGATAAAAACGATAACGACCGGTATTACACTCTTTTGGGGGCTATTCGCCGCCCTTTTCTGCGCGGCGGCGGCAGCGGCTCCCCCTGCCGACTTCTCTTTCGAAGCCGGCGTGCCCCCTGCGTTCGCATGCGCCGCGGGGAGCCGTGCCGAGACGACCACGGCCCGCTTCAAGGACGGCGAACGGTCGCTCAAATGGTCGTGGGAGAGCCCCTCGCAACTCGTCCTTACGGACCCCGACCGTCTGACACGCTCGGCGCAGACCCCCGGTGCTGGGCTGACGCTCTGGATCTATAACCCCGCAGCCGCGGATGCCGACCTGCATTTCGCTTTCGAGACGGCGGCGGGGACCATCCCCTACTATTTCGACTTCCACCTCGACTTCACCGGCTGGCGCGCCTGCTGGATCAAGTACATCGACATGCAGGGCGACCACGCCTCCCGGGAACTCGCGCGGCTGGTCGTCTCGACCCCGGCGGGCGTTCCGCGCGGGGAGCTGTACTTCGACCGGATGACTTTCGCCGTGCGCAAACTCAACGACCGGATTACCCCCGACCGGCAGATGCCCGACAACAACCGCCACCTCAGCCGTCCGCCCTGGCACTGGACGCGGCTCTGGGAGTGGGAGCAGTACACCTACGAAACGCCCCTTGAGGAGCCTGCCCCCGAAGAGCGGGCCGAAGTGCGGCTCGTGGAAGCACGCCTCGACCAGGCGGTGCGCGAGGAGCTGCCCGCCGAACGGGCCATCCGCCGCACGCTGCTGCCGCGCGCGCTGAAAACCTTCGAAAACGCCCGCATCCGCCGCACGGCGGAGGGGATCGCGGGCGCTCCGCTGGTGAGCAACGACGAATACCGGCCGGGCGACCTGCGCAACAGCGACCTCGAACAGATGCTCTATGCCTTTGCGCTCGGCAACGCGGCGCTGGGCGACACAACCTGCGAGGAGCGGTTCTTCCTCGTCTTCGACCACGCCGTCGACCAGGGGTTCGCCTACGGCAGCGGTCAGGGGACCAACCACCACTACGGATACAGCGTGCGGCGCATCTACGACGCGGCATGGCTCATGCGCGAGCGGATCGCCGCGCGGGGACGGACGGAGGAATACGCCCGGGTGCTCGCCTACTGGAGCGGGCTTCAGGAGACGCGCCGCCCCTACGTGCGCGGCCGCGACGAACTGCTCGACACCTGGCACACGCTGCTGCGGCCGCGGACGGTCAGCGCCCTGCTGCTCCCGTCCGACGCCGAGCGCTGCCGCGCCCTGCGGGGGCTGTCGGTATGGCTTTCGGGCAGTCTGGCGTACACCCCCGGCACGATCGGAGGCATCAAGCCCGACGGCACGGCGTTCCACCACGGGGGCTTCTACCCCGCCTACTCCATCGGGGCGTTCGCCGCGCTGGGCGACTACTGCCGCCTGACGGCCGGGACCCGGTACGTCCCCGCCGAAAGCGCCCGCCGCTGCCTCAAGCACGCCCTGCGGACGCTGGCGGTCTGCACCAACCGGCGCGACTGGGGGCTGGGGCTGTCGGGACGCCATCCGTTTGCGGAGAACGCCCGCATCCCCGACCCCGACGTCAATGCGATGGGCTATCTGGCGGCGCTGGGCGACCTGACCGGTTCGGGCCGGAGCTCGGACCCCGAGCTGGCGGGCGACTACCTGCGGCTCGGCGGCACGGACCCACGGCTTGACGCGCGCTTCGCCGCGGAGGGGATCGCCCCGGCGGCGGCCCCCGAAGGCTTTTTTGTGCTCAACTACGGGGCCGCGGGCATCCACCGCCGCGACGGCTGGATGGTGACGCTCAAAGCCTACAACAGCGACGTTTGGGGTTCGGAGATCTACGCCCGCGACAACCGCTACGGGCGCTACCAGAGCTACGGCACGGTGCAGATCATCGGTTCGGGAGAACCCGTAACCGCCTATGAAAGCGGCTTTTCGCAGGCGGGCTGGGACTGGAACCGTCCGCCCGGCGCAACGACAATCCACCTGCCGTGGGAGCTGCTCGAAAGTCCGCGCCCGGGAACGCTCATGGAGCGCAACCCCGTGCGTTTCGCGGGCACGTCGTCGCTCGAAGGGCGCAATGGGGCAATGGCGTTCCGCTTCGTCGAACGCGACTATCCCCGCTTCACGCCGGGGGCTACGGCGCGCAAGTCGGTCTTCTGTTTCGACAACCGGCTGGTACTGCTCGGCAGCGGCATCGAAAACGACAACCCGCACTACCCCACCCAAACCACCCTCTTCCAGCTGCGGCTCGACGCGCGGGACGAGGCGATCGGGGTGAACGGCGACCCGTGCGGGGCGTTTCCGCTCGACAGCACGGTAAGCGGTCTGCGCGTCATACTCGCGGATACGAAAGGGAACTTTTACGTGGTAAAAGGCGCTCCGGTGCGTATCCTGCGGCAGCCCCAGCAGTCTCCCGACGACAAGGGGCGCGCGCTGCACAGCGGCGATTTCGTGACGGCCCTCCTCGACCACGGCTGCGCGCCCCGGCAGGCGGGTTACGAATATGCGATCTACATCCGGCCGTCCGCCTCGGAAGCGGAACGCCTCACGCAGGCGGACGACTACGAAGTGCTGCGGCGCGACAACGCCGTGCATGCGGTCCGCGACCGGCGGACGGGCACGACGGGTTACGTCTGCTTCGAAGCGTTCTCCGGGCAGGGCTTCGTGCGGAGCATCGCGCCCGAAACGATTCTCATGGAACGTCCCGAGGACGACCGCCGGCGGGTGGTGAGCGTCTGCACGCCCGATCTGGGACTTACCGAAAAGAGCTACACCACCGCGCAATCCGCACAGCCGCTCCAGCGGGAAATCGTGCTCGACGGCGACTGGGAGATTGCGCACGAACATCCTGACATACAATTACTACCGACCGACGGCGGCACACGCCTGGTCGTCACCTGCCGCGACGGGCAACCCGTCGAATTTCGGCTCCGCAAGAGATAAACCTCATTTTCCATATTCAGTACCATGAAAAAAGCACTTCAGCTTATCGCTCCAGCGCTGTGGCTCCTTTTGACCCTTCCCACAGGGGCCTACGCACAACATACCGTCGTCGGACGCGTGGTCGACCAAGCGGGACAGCCGCTCGTCGGCGTGACCGTCCTGGTCAAGGGGACCCAGACGGGAACCGCGACCGGGTCCGACGGCAACTACTCGATCGCCGCCGACGGGGAGCAGACCCTCGTCTTCTCCTACCTGGGTTACACCTCCGTCGAGGAGGTGGTCGGCACGCGCACCGTCGTCAACGTCCGCCTCAGCGAGGAGGCCGCGTCGATCGGTGCGGTGGAGGTCGTCAGCGTCGGTTACGGCACGTCGACGCGACGCGACCTGACCGGTTCAGTGGCCAAGGCCGACATGGAGGACATCCTCAAGCAGAACGTCACCTCCTTCGATCAGGCGCTCGCCGGGCGCATTGCGGGCGTGGTGGCCACCACCGGAGACGGGGCGCTCGGAACCGAGGCCAACATCGTCATCCGCGGCAACAACTCCCTCACGCAAAGCAGCGCTCCGCTCTACATCATCGACGGCTTCCCCTCCGAGAGTTCGTTCGCCGGGGCCATCAACCCCAACGACATCGCCTCGATCGACGTGCTGAAGGACGCCTCGGCCACGGCCATCTACGGAGCGCGCGGAGCCAACGGCGTGATCATCATCACCACCAAGCGCGGTCAGGAGGGACGTCCCACGGTGAACTTCAACGCTTCGTTCACGCTCAACAAGATCGCCCGCAAGGCCGACCTGATGAAGCCCTACGACTTCGTGAAGCTCCAGTCGGAACTCTTCACCGAGAGCGAGATGCGCAACTCCTACTTCCGCGACGGCAAGACGCTCGAGGACTACCGCGGCGAGGCGGGCTACGACTGGCAGGATAAGGTCTACCGCCCGGCCTTCACGCAGAACTACAACATTTCGCTCTCGGGCGGCAACAAGTCCACGCGCTACAACGTCGGTTTCTCGGCGCTCGATCAGGACGGCATCATCCTGCGCTCGAACTTCCAGCGCTACCAGGGCAAGGTCAACCTGACACAGGAGATCGGCAGCAAGCTGCGGCTGAACCTCAATGCCAACTACGCGCGGGCCATCACCAATGGCGTCACCCCCACCACTCCGACGAGCACCTCGTCGCAGTCGGGCTGGCTGATCTACTCGGTGTGGGGCTACCGCCCGGTGAACCCCGGCACGGGCAATCTGGAAGACGATCTGACCGACTTGGACGCGGCCAATACGAACGACTACCGCTTCAATCCGGTGAAGACCGTGAAGAACGAACACCGCAAGACCGTGGTCGACTACCTGAACGCCAATGCGGCGCTGACCTACAAGATCGTCCCCGAACTGGAGCTGAAGGTCTCGGGCGGCTACACGCTCAACAAGCGCCGCCGCGAGGAGTTCAACGGCAGCGAGACCTACACCGGATACGCCGGGTCGCCGAGCGGCAAGGGGGTGAACGGCGGTATCTACTGGACCGACCAGCAGACGTGGCTCAACGAGAACACGCTGACCTGGAAGCGGCGCGTGGCCCGCGACCACAACCTCGAACTCTTGGGCGGCGTGACCCTTCAGGGGCAGAAGAGCACCTACGACGGGGTGGCGGCGACGCACATCACCTCCGAGGAGCTGGGGCTGGCGGGTCTCTACACCGGGAAACAGCAGACCGTGAAACCCGTCTATCAGGACTGGACGCTGCTCTCGATGCTCCTGAGGGCCAACTACAACTTCCGCTACAAATACTACCTGACGCTCTCCATGCGCGCCGACGGCTCGTCGAAGTTCGCCGCGGGCAACCGCTGGGGCTACTTCCCGTCGGTGGGCCTTTCGTGGAACTTCAACCGCGAAAAACTCTTCAAGGAGAGTTTCTGGCTCTCGAACGGCAAGCTGCGCGCCTCGTGGGGGCTGACGGGCAACAACCGCACGCAGACCCCCTACGACTACTACCAGCAGATCACCGTCTCGCCGGGCGCGGGCGGTTCGTTCGACTACATTTTCAACGGCGAGCGCAACCCGGGCTACTACATCTCCAACATGGCCAACGACGACCTGCGCTGGGAGACCACCGAGCAGTGGAACGTCGGCGTGGACCTGGGGCTGTTCAAGGACCGCGTGAAGCTCACGGCGGACTGGTATCTCAAGAACACGCGCGACCTGCTGCTCTACGCCCAGCTGCCCTCCTCGTCGGGCTACGCGGAGGCGATGATGAACGTGGGCCGCATCCGCAACCGGGGCTTCGAATTTTCGCTCGAGACGGTGAACCTCCGCACGCGCGACTTCGAGTGGAAGACCACCTTCAACATCGCCTTCAACCGCAACCGCATCCTGGCCCTCAACAACGGCCAGCGCTCGCTGCTCTCGTCGGTGGCGTGGGAGACGACCTTCAACGCCCAAAGCCCCTACATCTCGACCGTCGGACGGCCCACGGGCATGCTCTACGGCTACCTCTACGAGGGGACCTACAAGGAGCACGAGTTCGACCCCGCGACGGGCGAGCTGCTGCGCGGCATCCCGCACCTGACGACCTACAACCGTTCGGCGATCCGGCCCGGTGACCCCAAGTACCGCGACATGAACGGCGACGGGGTGATCGACGAGAGCGACCGCACGATCATCGGCAGCGGCCAGCCGCTCCACACGGGCGGCTTCGGCAACAACTTCACGTGGAAGGACTTCGACCTGAACGTCTTCTTCACGTGGAGCTACGGCAACGACCTTTTGAACGCCAACCGGCTGGTCTTCGAGAACGGCCGCGTGAAGCAGACCAACCAGCTCGCCTCCTACGCCGGACGGTGGAGCCCCGAAAACCCGCAGAGCGACATTCCGCGCGCCAACGCCAACGGCATGCAGGTCTACTCGTCGCGCGTGGTGGAGGACGGATCGTTCCTGCGGCTGAAGAACGTTTCGCTGGGCTACACCCTGCCCCGGCGCCTGATGCGCAAGACGGGCATCTCCGCGCTGCGCATCTTCGTCTCGGCAGACAACCTCCACACCTTCACCGGATACAGCGGCCCCGACCCCGAGGTGTCGACCCGCAACTCGGTGCTCACGCCCGGTTTCGACTGGTCGGCCTATCCGCGTTCGTTCGGCCTGACGGGCGGCGTAAACCTCACCTTTTAACACCCGATGACAACGATGAACAACAAGATAATCCTTACGGGCCTCGTCGCCGCCATGACGGCCGCTTCGTGCAGCCTGCTCGACCGCGAGCCGCACGTACTGACGCCCGAGACGTTCTACCGCAGCGAGAAAGAGGTCCTCTACGGCCTGACGGGCGTCTACGGCGCGCTGAACAACGAGGAGGTCTACGGCAACTACTACTCGCTGATGATCTCCAACGCCGACGACCTTTGTTACTACAACCGGCCCGTCAACGGCTCCTATGTCTATTGGTACAACCACTCGGCCGACGAGCCGAACGTCTATCAGGCGTGGTCGATGCTCTACGCCGGGATCAAGAACGCCAACGAGTTCATGCACTTCGTCGACGGCTCGGAGTTCGACCCGCAGAAGACGTATTACAACGAGGCGCGGTTCCTGAGAGCCTACTACCACTTCCTGCTGGCGCAGGCGTGGGGCGACGTGCCGCTGCGCACCGAACGCACCCTTTCGCCCGACGACACGCAGAAAGCCGCGACGCCGCAGGCGCAGGTGCTCGTCTGGTGCATCGAAGAGATGGAAGCGGTCGCCGCCGCATTCCCCGACTCTATGGACAACGCCCCCTCGCGCCTCACGCGCACGACGATGGAGGGCATTCTGGCCCGCGTCTGCCTCTTTACGGCCGGGGAGTCGGTCGCCGGGGTCGACAGCCGCCACTACTACGGGCGTGCGGCCTACTGGGCGAAGGAGGTGATCGCCGACGGCCGCCACCGGTTGAACCCCGACTACGCCGACGTCTTCATCAACATGATCGCCGACCGCTACGACCGCACGTGGTACGAGTCGATGTGGGAGGCCGACTTCCTGGGCGACCGCTCCGACGCGTCGTCGTGGTCGAACGGCCGCATCGGCGACCTGATCGGGTTGCAGAACGCCGGTATGGACGCCAACTACGCCGAGTGGAACGCCAACTTCTCCTACGGCATGTACAACGGCAGCCTCAAGTTGTGGGACCTCTACTACCTCGCCGACCGCACGCCCGGCGAGGAGCGGACGCTCACCGATGCGCGCCTTGCGTGGAACCTGCCGCCCTACAACTGGGCGGGGCGCAAGAAGAGCGGCTCGGCAACCGCCTACGACTACCGTCCGGGGTACGACAAGACCCCCTATTTCTACAACAACAAGCCCTCGTTCGCGGCCGACCCCGACACGGATACGGGCGAAGCCGTCTGCCGCCGCAATGCGGGCAAGTGGCGGCGCGAAACCGCCTACGAGGGGCACAAGAACGCCAAGATGCTCTACACGGGGATCAACTTCCCGATCCTGCGTTACGCCGACGTGCTGCTGATGTACGCCGAGGCGGTGAACGAGTATGCCGGAGCGCCGGACGAGCTGGCCCGCGAGTGTGTGCGGCAGGTCCGCAGCCGCGCCGGAATCGCCACCGACGAGCGCCAGACAGCCAGCTACGACGCTTTCCGCACACTGGTGCGCAACGAGCGGGCGCGCGAGCTGGCGTTCGAGGGGCTGCGCAAGTGGGACCTGATCCGCTGGGGCGAGTTCGTCGCGGCGATGAACGGCTACGGCGATCAGGCGGCCGACGAGCGCTGGATCCGCGACGACACCTCGCAGCTGGCCGAGGAGATCGGCGCCAACGTGCGGCCAAAACACGTCTACCTGCCCATCCCTTCGAAAGAGCTGAGCGTAAACAAACTGTTGAAACAAAATCCCCTTTGGTAACCATGAAAATTCCGCAAATAATCCGCTGCGCCGCCCTTGCCGCACCGCTGCTCGCCCTTGCCGCCTGCGAGCGGGAGGACATCTATGCCCCTGTCGAGTTCCGCGTGACCCCCGACCCGGCCAACACCTACCGCGTCGGGGAACCCGTCGTCTTCCGCCTGGAGGGCAACGCCGACTTTCTGACCGTCTGGAACGGGGACACAGGGCACGAATACCGCTACCGGGACCGCGAACTGGCTCCCAAGGAGCTGTTCCGAAAGGCGGAGCTGGAGCTTAAAATCTACCAGCAGTACGGCGATCCCGGGCTGGAAATCTACCTGACCGACCGCTTTCCCGGTCTGAAGGGGCGCTACTACGACCGCACCGACCCCGATGCGGAGATCAACCGCTACGCCGAGGAGGACCGCGAACTGCTCCGGCAGGCCGTCGAATCCGACTTCGCGGGCTGGGAGCGCTTCCCGTTCACCGACAATACGGCGGCCCGCTTCGAAAGCTGGACGGCAGACATCTCGAACTACGTCGAAAACTTCACCTTCGCCCTGCGGATCAAGGGTCCTGCGGAGGGGCGCACGCTGCGCACCTACTTCGTCAATCCGCGCATCACCGCCGAGTTCGACCGCTACGGAACCTATGTGCGCACGTTCTCCCAACTTAAGTTCGTCCCCTTCCGCACCGAAGGGCTCTGGACGGAGCAGACCCCCTACGTTGCCTCGGTAGACGCCGATTTCTCGTCGTTTCTGAAGGTCAACCAGAACGGGATCGTCAAGTTCCGCGGCCAGAAGAACCCGATGGCCGGAGCCGACATCGCCTTTCAGGGGTTCAAGGAAGGGACCGCGGTCCACGCGACGGGGCTGCCCGGGGTGAACTACCGTCCCGTGGAGCAGTGGATCGTCCTGCAGCCGATCCCGCTCAACCGGATCGACCCCGACAGGGGCGAGAACATCAAGGGATTCGCCGACGACGTGACCTCCTACGAGCACGTCTACAATGAGCCGGGAACCTACACCGTCACCTTCATCGCCTCCACGGGCAACTATGAGGGCGAAAGCCGCATCATCCGGGAGCTGACCGTGACGATCGTCGAAAGGATCGGTTCATAGGTATCCGATCGGGCCGTTTCGTTCTGCGAACGGCCCGATTCATTTTATCGGGCCTGTTTTTTGTTTTCTTCGCAGGAAATACCTATCTTTGACAATACACACAACCAAAACCTACCGCTCCATGAACCGATTACAACCAATGCAAGGGGGGGGGAGAATCGTCCGCTCGCCCCGTACGTCACACCTGACATAACCCAGATCGGCATCTGCGTCGAGCAGGGTTTCGCCGGCTCCGTTTTCGATGAGGACCCCACCGTCGGCGGGGAAAATCCGATCGACCCTTACGGTCCCAACGCAGTCAATTCCTATTAATCCCTCTCAGACGATGAAAACACGCCTTTTTCTCTTCGCTCTGATGCTGGGAGCATGGAGCCTTAGCGGCTGCTCGAAAGACGACACAGCCGAATCCGCCCGTCCCGAAAACGGGACCATCACGCTGACCTTCCCGGTGGAAGACCCCGCCGCGCCCCAAAGCCGCACGGCGGTCAAAGACGACGGCACGATCGGCTTCACCGCCTCGGAAAACATGACCGCCCATGTCTGGGCCGTCGTGAACGGGGCCAAAGTGAAATCGGCCATCGGCAAGATCGCCACTCGCAAGGCCGGCACGCCCTCCACGGTCACCGTCACGCACAACGCCGTAACGGACGCGACCGAATACGGCTACGTCTTTGTCTCGCCCAACACCAACGCGGCCAAGATCGACGAGACGGCTTTCAACACGCTCACCATCCACCTCCGCGAAAGCCAGACCCCGACCGCCGCATCGTTCGATGCGAAGCAGGACGTACTGATCAGCAAACCCGTCACGGTCGCCGTGACCGATCCGGCGGGAACGACCAACCAGGCGCAGCTGGAGGCCGTCCAATTCAAGCGGCTCTTCACCTTCTTCCGCCTCACGATCGACCGCAGCATCGTCCCGGAGATTCCCGCCGGAGAGCAGATCCGCTCGGTCAGCATCGAGGCGCTCGATCCGACAACCGTGCTCTCGGGCGACGCCACGGTTCCCGTGACGGACGATCCCGCGCAGCTCGTTGCGACCTTTACCGCCACCAGCAACCGCGTGACGGCCGACTACGGTGCAGCGGGAGCCGACTTCACCGGCGACAAGTTCGATGCGTGGCTGGTGGTGAACCCCGCGACTTTCACCGGCATGCGAATCAGGATACGCACGACGACCAAGGTCATCACGCAGACGCTCGACACCTTCACCTGCGATCTGCAGGCGAATACCATCAACACGATGACTTTCCGCTATGTCAACACACCGGCCATCGTCAGCAAGATCGCCAACTACACGGATTACTACGCTGACGGTGTCACGATCGACGGGGCAACCTACGACAGCACGACGGCCGGCGCCATGGAGGTAGCTGCAGGCGGGACGATCTCGTTCGCGGCCAACAACATCTTCTTCGTCACCTCGGCCCTGACGCCGGCCTCCTCGCAGAGCATCACCAAAGACATCGCCATCATCGGACGTTACAGCGACGAACGGGCCAAATTGCCGTTCCAGGCTTACTGGGCCCTGCGCAACGCGGGCGGCAAGGTGATCTTCAAGAATGTCGACATCGACTTCGCGGCCTTCAGCGAAGCCTACAGCGACACCTTCTACTGCTTCAACGTAACCACGGGCACGCAGGCCGGCGGTGTGGGTAAGCTCCTCTTCGAGGATTGCAACCTGTCGGTTCCGTCGAAGAGAACGCTGCTGACGCTCAACGGGATGACGTCCCCGCGATGCCCGGAACGGATCGTATTCAAGAACTGCAAAATCCGGCTGGGCACTCCGACCGCCACCTACTACTTCATCAATCTGGACAATGCGGTGAAGGACAACACCGACCTGATCAACCTGAAGGAGATTCGTTTCGAGAACAACGTCATCTACTGTCCGAGCGACGAGTTCAACTCCTCGCTGGTTAGCACCGTAAGCAATATCGAATACACCCGGGCGGGCGCGCCCAACCTCGACCTTACCTTCACGAACAATACGCTGGTCAACGTCGGGTACTACATGGGGTTATTCAAGTTCGGAAACGCACTCAAATCGGTCGCTTTCGAAAAGAACATCCTCACGCACAGCGGCAAAGACACCGCGCTGCTGGGCGTAAGCGTCGATTATGCGACGGTCTCGGGGACGACAGCTCCGCTCCAGACGGCCGACAACCTCACGTTCGGCAGGAAGTGGCGGCTGAACAGCACCGCCAATACCGCCATCACGATGCCCGCAGGAAACGAATGTACCAACGCGGCCGACGATCCGCTGCCGGTCCGCGACCTGGCGGCAGGCACGTTCACCCGCAGCGAGCAGGCCGTCGCCGGCAACTACGGCTCCACACTCGAATAGCCGCTGCCGTTTGCCTGAAAAAGAACCTGTCCATTAGGACGGGTTCTTTTTTGCTGATTGCTTGCGGGTAACCCACTTTTTTGCTATCTTTGACCGTACAATCGGCCCTAAGCCGATCGATAACCGACCAACTGATCCCATGAAGGCTCAATTACTCCAGATCGCTTCGCAGTTCGCGCTCGACGGCGCGATCGCCTCCGTCGATTCGCTCGGCGACGGTTTCATCAACGACACGTTCATCGTCCGCACCGAGGGCGGCGCACCGGACTACATCCTCCAGCGCAAGAACAAGCAGATCTTCCCCGACGTCCCGGCCATGATGGAGAACATCCGCAAGGTCACCGACCACATCCGCCGCGGGGTCGTCGCCGCGGGCGGCGATCCGCTGCGCGAGGTGATGACCGTCGTTCCGGCCAAAGACGGACGGCTCTACCACCTCGACGCTGAGGGCGAATACTGGACCGTGACGGTCTTCATCGACGACACCGTAGCCTACAACAAGGCCGACTCCGAGGAGCTGGCCCGCAAGGGCGGCGAGGGGATCGGCAAGTTCCAGGCGCAGCTGGCCGACTTCCGCGAGCCGCTGGCGGAGACGATCAAGGGCTTCCACAACATCCGCCACCGCTTCGTGCAGTGGGACGAGGCGCTCGCGCGCGATGCGGCGGGCCGCCGGAAGAAGCTCTCGGAGGAGATCGACTGGATCGAGTCGCGCCGTGCGGAGATGCTCGCCTTCTGGGCGAAGGTCGAGGACGGCACGATCCCCACGCGCGTGACGCACAACGACACGAAGATCAACAACGTGCTCTTCGACCGCGAGGGCCGCGTCCTATGCGCCATCGACCTGGACACGGTGATGGCCTCCACGTCGCTCAACGACTTCGGCGACGCCATCCGCACCTACGCCAACACGGGCGACGAGGACGACCGCGACCTCGGCCGCGTGAGCCTTTCGCTGGGCATGTTCCAGGCCTACACCGAGGGGTATCTCTCGCAGCGGGCGCGCCAGCTCACCGAGGCAGAGATCGACCACCTGGCTTTCTCGGCACGCTACATCACCTACGAACAGGTCCTGCGCTTTCTGATGGACTACATCGACGGCGACACCTATTATAAGATCAAGTACCCCGAGCACAACCTCGTGCGCACGCACGCGCAATACAAGCTGCTGCAAAGCATGGAGGAGCAGTACGACGCCATGTGCGCCGCGGTGCGCGAGACGGTCGAAAAATACCGGTAACGATGGAAATCCGCAAAATAGCGCTCGACACCGCCGATGCCGCAGCCGTCGAGGAGGCGTTCGCCGCCACCGAGGCACAGCCCGTCGCCTCGTGCAACTGGCCCGAGGAGTACCCCTATGCCCCGAAGGTCTCCTACCGCATGTTCCATACGGGCCTTTACCTCATGCTGCGCTTCGAGGTGGAGGAGCGCTACACGGCGGCGCTCGTCACCGAGGACAACGGTGAAGTGTGGACCGATTCTTGCGTCGAGTTTTTCATTGCATTGGACGACAAGGGGTACTACAATTTCGAGACGACCTCGATCGGCCGCATGCTGCTTGGCTACCGCCGCTCGCGCAACGAGGGGGTCGAGCACGCTTCGGCGGAGGTCCTCGCCTCGGTGCGCCGCACGACGACGCTGCCCGGGGAGCCGTTTCCCGAGCGCGAGGGCGACAACCGCTGGGCGGTGACGCTGATAATCCCAGCCTCGGCGCTCTTCCGCCACACGCTGCGGGAGTGGAGCGGCGTGGAAGCGCGCATGAACCTCTACAAGTGCGGCGACAACCTCTCGCACCCCCACTTCCTCTCGTGGAAGCCCATCCGGACGGCGAAGCCCGACTTCCACCGCCCCGAATTTTTCGAACGAGTCAAATTCAACCGATAACGATGAACAACAAGTATTCACTTCCCAAAGACGGCGGGCTGATCGCCGAGTCGACCCCGCGCGACATCATCCACCGCTACGAAAAAATCCTCACGCGGGTTTACGAGAACGAGTACGACGGAGTGCAGTACGTCGCCGATCTGATCGTCAAGGCGATCCGCAACTACAACCAGACGCACCTTTCGAACGAGGTTTACGAGGAGTCGCAGCCTTTCGTGCTGGGACTGACCACCGGCCGCACCCCGCTGGGGCTCTACCGCGAACTGGTCCGCCGCCACGAACAGGGGCTGATTTCGTTCAGCAACGTGGCCGTATACAGCCTCGACGAGTTCTACCCGATCCGTTCGACCGAGCAGCAGAGCCGCAACTACCGCATCCACGAGGAGTTCCTCAACCACATCGACATCCTGCCGGAGAACGTGCACATTCCCGACGGCACGATCCCCGAGGACCGCATCTCGGAGTACTGCGCCTCGTACGACCACGCCGTACGCCGGATCGATTTGATGATCATCGGCGTGGGCGAGGACGGGCAGATCGGCTTCAACGAACCCGGCTCCTACTCCAAGTCGCGCACGCGGCTGGTGCAGCTCACCCACAACACCCGTAAAATCCAGTCGGGCGCATTCTTCGGACTGGAGAACACCCCCAAGATGGCCATCACCATGGGCATCGACACCATCATGCGCGCCGACCGCATCATCCTGATGGCCTGGGGCGAGGAGAAGGCGCGCATCGTGCAGAAGGTCGTCGAGGGCGAGATCACCGGGCAGGTTCCGGCCTCCTACCTCCAGGCCCACCCCAACATCGAGGTGGTCATCGACGAGAACGCCGCGCAGCTGCTCACGCGCGAGCAGACCCCCTGGCTGGTCGGTCCCTGCAACTGGACGCCCAAATTCGTCCGCAAGGCCGTGGTATGGCTTTGCGGGGTGGTTCAGAAGCCTATTCTCAAACTCACCTACAAGGACTACATCGAAAACTCGCTGGGCGAACTGCTCGAACAGGGACGCACCTACGACCAGATCAACATCGATGTGTTCAACGACCTGCAGCACACCATCACGGGGTGGCCGGGCGGCAAGCCCAACGCCGACGACTCGACGCGCCCCGTGCCGTCGAACCCGTTCCCCAAGCGGGTGGTGGTCTTCTCGCCCCACCCCGACGACGACGTGATCTCGATGGGCGGCACGTTCATCCGCCTCGTGCAGCAGGGACACGACGTGCACGTGGCCTACGAAACCTCGGGCAACGTGGCCGTGCACGACGACGTGGTGCTGCAGAACATCGACACCGCCCGCGAGCTGGGCTTCGGCAACCACTATGCCGAGGTCGAGAAGATCATCGCCGGCAAGAAGAAGGGCGAGCCCGAGCCGCGCGCGCTGCTCGACCTGAAGGGGGCGATCCGACGCGCCGAGGCGCGTGCCGCCGTGCGGTCGTTCGGGCTGAACCCAGACACCAACGCCCACTTCCTCAACCTCCCGTTCTATGAGACGGGCGGCATCAAGAAGGGACAGCTGACCGAAAAGGACATCGAGATCATCGTCAAGCTCCTGCGCGAGGTGAAACCCCACCAGATCTACGCTGCAGGCGACCTGGCCGACCCGCACGGCACGCACCGCACGGCGATGGAAGCCATCCTGGGCGCACTGGAGGTCGTCAAGGACGATCCCTGGATGAAGGAGTGCCACCTGTGGCTCTACCGCGGGGCATGGATGGAGTGGGACCTGGGCATGGTCGACATGGCCGTGCCGCTTTCGCCCGACGAGCTGATCATGAAGCGCCACGCCATCTACCGCCACCTCTCGCAGAAGGACATCATGCCTTTCCCCGGCAGCGACCCGCGCGAATTCTGGCAGCGGGCCGAGGAGCGCACGCAGAACACCGCGAAGCTCTACGACCAGTTGGGCATGGCCGAATACCAGGCCATCGAGGTCTTCGTCAAAATGTTCTGACAAAGGTGAACCGAAATCGTAAAACGCTAAAACTTATCCTATGCGCTTAATCATCGAAGATACATCCCGACAGGTCGCCCAGTGGGCCGCCAACTACATTATCCGCCAGATCAAGGCCAAAGAGCAGGTGACCAAGTCGCCCTTCGTGCTGGGCCTCCCGACCGGTTCGACGCCGCTGGAGACCTACAAGGAACTGATCCGCCGCCACAAGGCCGGCGAGGTGTCGTTCCGCAACGTCATCACGTTCAACATGGACGAATACGTCGGTCTTCCCGAGGAGCACCCCGAGAGCTACCACTCATTCATGTGGACCAACTTCTTCTCGCACATCGACATCCGCCCCGAGAACGTCCATATTCTCAACGGCAATGCCGACGATCTGGTGAAGGAGTGCGCCGACTACGAGGCGGCCATCCTCGAGGCGGGCGGCATCGACCTGTTCATGGGCGGCGTGGGCGAAGACGGCCATATCGCCTTCAACGAGCCGTTCTCGTCGCTCAACTCGCGCACGCGCATGAAGACCCTCACCACGGACACCATCGAGGTCAACGCCCGCTTCTTCGGCGGCGACAAGTCGCTCGTGCCGAAGACCGCGCTGACGGTCGGCGTGGGCACGGTCCTCTCGTCGAAGAAGGTGCTGATCCTCGCCACGGGCCACAAGAAAGCCCGCGCCGTGCGGCACGGGGTGGAGGGAGCCTACAACCACCAGTGGACGATCTCCGCTTTGCAGGTGCACCCCAACGGCATCCTCGTGTGCGACGACCAGGCCGCCGAAGAGCTGCGTGTGGCCACCTACCGCTATTTCAAGGATATCGAGCGGGATAATCTGATTTGAGCCACGTCCGAAACGTTCGAAAGGGCTGTCCGCACGCTGTGCAGACAGCCCTTTTCGGAATTCGGTCATCCCGCGACGGGGGGAGGCAACGCAAAGAACCCGCGGGGCAAGGCAGTCCCCGCGGGTTCTTTCCCGGGCCTACTAATCTCTAAATCGGCGGCGCCCGGTATGCTTGTCACCCGGCAGCCTATTTGCCGGCGAGGACGAAACTCAGATCATCCAGCGCGAAATAGGCGGGAGCCAGCGGTCCGAAGCTGTTGCGCTCGTTGGTGTCGGTGGAGAAGGTCAGGCAGTCGACCTTTCCCAGCGACGAGAGGTCGACATACTGCCAGTCGCCGGCTTTCTTCGCGCCGTCGATCAGCATACATTCGACGCTGCCGGTCTTTGCCCCCTTGCACGAACCGGTGACGATGACCTTATAGTAATAGGTCGAGGCGCTCACCTGCGTGGGAACATACGTATAGGTGAGGGCCGTATTGGCCAGGTAGCAGTGGCGGAAGGTCACCGGCTCGCCGGCCACCTCGATCTTGGGGCACGCATAGCCGCCCGAGTAGGTATCCTCGTAGGCGATCAGCGCGACGTGACCGCTCTTTGCGTCGTCGGCCCAGACGGTGAACTGGTCGGCGTAGTCCAGCGCCGTGGCACTCTTGTCGTAGTTGCCCGTAAGCACGAAGCCGCCCCAGGCATCGCCGTAGCTGCTCGAAGCATAGTAGGTTCCGAACCAGAGGTTTTCATCCGCGGTCGAGCAGATATAGCCGTCGTAAGCCCCGTCGACCAGATAATTCGCATAGTTGGAGATGCTCTTGGCCCAGTAGGCGTTATGGTAGGTCGCGGAGACGGCGGCCCCCTCCATCGTGATGTCGCCCAGCGCGACCGGCTGCCCCTCGATGTCTTTCAGCCCCTCCGTCGGTTCGAACGATACCGTCACGGCCTCGCTTACGGTCAGATCGTCCAGACAGAAGTAGGTCGGAGCGATCGTATCGTTGGAGACGACCCGGAATTTGAGCGCCGAGACCGCCCCGAGGCCCTCGGTCGAAACCTTCACCCAGTCATCGACGCGCTTGCCGTCGGCCACCAGCGGACACTCTATCTCCCCGAGCACTTGGCCGGCGGCATCGTACCCCGTGATGCGCACCGTAAAGTAAAAATCGGTTTTGGTCGACTCGTAGGGATAGAGTGCCGTCGAATTGGCCAGACAGAGGCTGGAAACGACACGGGGCATCGTAAAGGTGATCGTCGGAGTGGCGAACTTACCGCCCGTCCAGGTCGCGTCGAACGCCGCGAGGAACGTATCCGTGCCGCCGGCCCCTTTCTCCGCCCAGGCGCTGAACTGATTTTTGAGGTCCGTTGCTGTCGCCGTCCGGTTGAAATTCTTCGAGAGAACGAAGCCGCCCCACGTATCCATCTGCGTGCCCCAGCCCGTACCGTCCAAGTAGTAGGAACCGATCTCGATGCCGCCGTCGGGCGAGGTAATGAGCACCCCGTCGTAGACGTTGCCCATATATTCCTCACGGGTGGGGTAATCGGGCGAATTGGCCCAGAATACGTCGCTGTAATCGCCGGCCACCGAGCCGCCCACGACCGTAATGTCGCCCGGAAGCGCCGGGGCGCCCTTGCTGTCGAGCCACCCCTCCGACGCCTCGAAAGAGCAGACCTGCCACGTTTCGGTCGGCGTGGGGGTCGGGGTCGGCGTAGGAGTTGGCGTAGGTTCCGGTTCGGGCGTATCCCGCCAGGGATCGTCGTCGGAGCAGGCGGCCAGCGCGAGGACCGCAAAAGCGAGGAGAAGCAGTTTTTTCATCGTTCGTTCAGTTTATAATTGCACAATAAATAAAAAATCGGTCCCAGCTTCCCGGAATCGAATCCTCCATTTCGTGCATACTGCCACTCAGGCTTCCCTAAATATACAAGGCCCGACCGATGCTCCGTTCTCCGCAGATACATCCGAAACAAGAACTCCTCCCGAGGAAGGCGCAAGGCAGGTCTTCTGGCTCGTTCCTGCCGCAACGCCTTCCCGGTCCTAAGACCAGTGGCTCAGAGAGTTGCGGCACATTACGGAACTTACAGCAGCGGGAACTGCTGCCGATTTTCACGGCATTCCCATTTAATCGCGCGGGGCCTTGCCCGGCCCTTTGCGAACCATTGCGGTGCAAAGTTAAAAAATAAATTCGTATCTTTGTCGGCGCAAACAATAAAAATGTCGAAACTTATGAAACACGCATACGTTTTCCCGGGCCAGGGCGCCCAGGCCGTCGGCATGGGTAAGGACCTCTACGACAACGTACCCGCCGCGAAGGAGCTGTTCGAGCGGGCCAACGAGATTCTCGGCTTCCGCATCACGGACATCATGTTCGCCGGCACGGACGAAGAGCTGAAGCAGACGAAGGTCACCCAGCCCGCCGTATTCCTCCACTCGGTCATTCTGGCCAAGGCGCTGGGCGTCGAACCCGACGCCGTGGCGGGTCACTCGCTGGGCGAATTCTCGGCGCTGGTAGTTGCGGGCGCGCTCTCGTTCGAGGACGGTCTGCGGCTGGTGTCGAAGCGAGCGCTGGCCATGCAGGCCGCCTGCGAGCAGCAGCCGGGCACGATGGCCGCCATCCTCGGTCTGGAAGATAAGGCGGTCGAGGAGATTTGCGCCTCGATCGACGGCGTGGTCGTGGCCGCCAACTACAACTGCCCGGGACAGCTCGTCATCTCGGGTGCGGTGGAGGCCGTCGAGGCCGCCTGCGAGCAGGCCAAGGCCGCCGGAGCACGCCGCGCGCTGCGTCTGCCCGTGGGCGGTGCGTTCCACTCGCCGCTGATGGAGCCGGCCCGGCAGGAGCTTGAAAAGGCCATCAACGAGGCGCCGTTCCGGCAGCCCGTATGTCCCATCTACCAGAACGTCGACGCCAAGCCCTACACCGATCCGACGGCCATCCGGGCCAACCTGGTCGCCCAGCTGACCGCTCCCGTGCGCTGGACCTATATCGTGAGGAACATGCTCGCCGACGGGGTGACCGAATTTACCGAACTCGGCCCCGGCACGGTCTTGCAGGGTCTGATCCGCAAGGTCGACGCCAACGCGGCCGTGGAGTCGAAATCGACTTTGTAATCAATTACTTACCTCTGAAAGGAATGTACCGTTTCCGGTACATTCCTTTTTTGTTTCCGATAGTATTTCAAAAATTTATTAAATTTTATTAAAAACTTATTGCATTTATTAAAGATACTTATTATATTTGCAGAGTTCGTTAAAAATAAGACAGGAAGGATGACATCGCTGACCGAATTTTTCAACAAACACGAAGAGGACGCCCTGAAAGGCATTTCGCACAAGAACAACATCATCAAGCGGAATATCATCGCCTACATGGCCGTCAACGGCGAATGCACGCTTTCGGAGCTGACCAAGGAGCTTCATATCAGCGTACCGACCATCACCAAGCTCGTGCAGGAACTCGTCGACGAGAATATCGTGACGGACCTCGGCAAGGTGGAGACCCCGGGCGGCCGCCGTCCCAACATCTTCGGACTGGCCAATTCGGCGATCTACTTCGCGGGCGTCAACGTCGGCCGCGACAATATGACTTTCCTGATCACCGACCTGCAAAACAACATCATCAAGGAGGAGAACGACCCCACGTTCGAGCTGCTCGACCGACCGCAGTGCATGGAGCGCATCTGTTCGTCGATCGAGCATTTCATTGCGACGTGCGGCGTCGACCGGGGCAAGATTCTCGGGCTGGGCGTCTGCATGACGGGCCGCGTAAACCCCGATACGGGACGCAGTTACAAATATTTCACCTCGACCGAACAGTCGCTGCGCGACATGCTCGAGGAGCGGGTCAACATCCGCGTGCTGCTCGAGAACGACACCCGCGCCCGCTGCTACGCCGAGTACACGTGCGGCAAGTCGAAGGACGAGAGCAACGTTTTGTACCTGCACATGGGCCGCGGCGTGGCGATCGGCATCGTCGTCGACGGGCAGCTCTACTATGGCAAGAGCGGCTTCGCGGGCGAATTCGGCCACATTCCTTTCTTCGACAACGAGATCATCTGCTCATGCGGCAAGAAGGGGTGTCTCGAGACCGAGGTTTCGGGCATCGCCATCGAGGACAAAATGTCGCACCTGATCGAAAACGGCGTGAACACCATCCTCAAGGAGCAGTACGACCAGCAGAAAACCATCCATATCGACGACATCATCGCCGCAGCCAAGAACGACGACAACCTCTCGATCGAGCTGATCGAAGAGGCGGGCGAAAAGGTCGGCAAGGCGGTGGCTTTTCTCATCAATACGTTCAACCCCGAGACGGTGATCGTCGGCGGCAACATGGCCGCGGCAGGCGACTACATCATGCTCCCGCTCAAGTCGGCCACGAACAAATTCTCGCTCAACCTGGTTTACAAGGACACCAAATTCCGCCTGTCGAAAATGACCGAGAACGCCAACGCCTGGGGCGTGGCGATGCTGATCCGCAACAAGGTGATCGGGTTGTAAGGCCGCTGCAAGGGAGGGGACGTTCGCGTTTCGGCGACGTTGCCGTTCGGCGGATGCAACCGGTCCCGGCATCCCGATATGCAGCGTATCCGACCTTGCCTGGCATTCGCAGACCTGACGGGCATCCGTATCCTTTGCTGAATGATCGGCGGAAACGCTACCGACTTACCCCCCCCCGCTTCAGGAAGCGTCCCGGCGGGGATTTTGCACCGCACCGGATCAAACACACCGCATCCATGACCAATATCGAAGGAAAAATCACCCGTCTGCGGGCCGTCGAACCGGAGGACATCGACCGAATGTACCGCTGGGAGAACGATTACGACATCTGGCTGGTGAGCGGCACGACCGCCCCTTTCTCGCGGCAGCAGATGCAGCGCTTCGTCGAGCGACAGCAGGATGCGGACATCTTCAGCGGACAGCTGCGGCTGATCGTCGAAACGCTCTCCGATGCGAAAGCCGTCGGGGCCATCGACCTCTTCGAGTTCGATCCGATCAACAGCCGCGTCGGGCTGGGCATCCTCGTCTACGAGCTTTCGGACCGCGGGAAAGGCTATGCGGCCGACGCCGTGGAAACCTTGTGCCGCTACATCCGCGACCGGCTGCATCTGCACCAGGTCTGGTGCAACGTCGGCACGGACAACGAAGCGAGCCTCAGCCTGTTCCGCCGGGCGGGATTTACCCAATCGGGCGTCAAACGCGACTGGCAGCGGCGGCCGGACGGCTACCACGACGAGGTGATTCTACAAAAGATTTTTGATTAAAAAAGATGGCCTGCAAAATTGCAGGCCATCCGTCCTTTTTCGGGACACTACTCCGCAGCCTCGATCTGCTCCGCATAGTCGCTCCACCCTTTCGCCGCCTTATAGGCGTCTACCGCCGAAGCCGGAACCCGGATAACCAGCGTTGAAACCGGTATGCGCTCGAAAACGCTTTCGCCGAGTACGGGCGGCATCTCGCTTTTGCAGCTGATATTTTTCAACGACAGGCAGTAGCTGAAAGCGTAATCCCCAATCGTCTCCAAATTGGCCGGAAGCACAACGGTTTCAAGCTCGTCGCAGTCGCAGAACTCGCTCTCGGCCAAAGCAGTAACCCCGGTAAAATAGCCCAATTCGCGCAGCGACCGGATCGGTTTGGCATTGAACGCCTTTCGCAGAGACGTGACTGCTTCGGCTTCCGCAACAGACAACTCTCCGTCGTTATCGACATCCCAGCGGGAGATGCAGATGCTCTTAACGAGTTCGTCTTCGAACAGGATCGCATCCACCACGACATTGCCGACAAGCGGTACGGTGAGTACCGTCCCGTCGTGCAACGTGAAATAGACATACTCGTCATCCGCCGAAACGCTTCGGAACATTCCGTCGCCCTCCTCTTCGGAGACTTCACCTACTTGCGTCCAACTCTCCCCGTCGCAGGAGACATACCAATAATTATCCTCGACCTTCAGCTGCGGCACAACGTCGGCATCTCTCTGCACCGGCAGTTTCCGATGATCGGCATCCAGCAACCAGACCCCGTTAAGCGTCCAATAAAAGCGGTCGTCCTCGTCCCGTCGCACTCCGACCACAGGCGCGACCTCACCCTTCCCGGCAAAGACCGTTACGGATTCCCGCTTTTCGAAAGCGATCGTGTAACCGATCTTCTCCGTACCGTTGTAGAGGGGAACAATTCCGGTAATCCGGTCCGCTTCCGACAAAACGTCGACCAGCGATTGAAGCGCCCCGATATTGGCGTTCATCCTTCGGCAGAACTCCTCGAGCCGTTCCACGCGGTTTTCCAGATCGTCGATCCGCTTGCCCAGATCGTCGTCCTTGCAACCGGACAGCCACATCACGGCACACACCGAGGCGGCCAACACAATCAATTTTTTCATCTTGAAAACATTTACGTTCCGCCCCGGCTCCGACTGCGGATTATAAGCAAAAAGAAAGTGTGGAGCTGTTCGTCTATCCGTACCGAGGTTCTGGAATACCCGCAAACAAATAAACAATACCCCACACTTGTACAGTATGGAGCAGACACTCGCATACCGATACAAGTGATGAGTGTATTCGTTTTCCCTGTTTGCTTGAAATTTTCCAGATTTCGGTACAAGGATGAAGCGAAACACTTTCATCAAATATGTCTTGTCGGATACCCGACCTTACAAAAATAGAAAATGTTTTTCGAAAATCGACAAACGAAAGAACTTTAATCGGCAAATAACAGATCCGGGATTCGGTTTCCGGCTTGCACGGGACAGCATTCGGCGGGACAGCCCCATTCCGGGCCGAAAGCAGGCGGATGGAAGTTTCAAAGTTGCAATTCCGGAAATAATCGCTATCTTTGTCCTGGTTTCGTTTCAAAAGTCATCCACCAAAACCTACAACGACATGACCAAACAGATCATCTGGACGGCTGCGCTGCTGCTCACGGGAAGCGCCGTCCTCGCACAACCCAAAGTCATCGCCCACCGCGGCTACTGGAACACGCCCGGTTCGGCGGAAAACTCGCTCGCCTCGTTCACCAAAGCCGACGCCATCGGCGTCTTCGGCTCGGAAATCGACGTCTGGCTTACGGGCGACGACCAGCTCATCGTCAACCACGACAAGGTGTACAAAGGCACGAAAGTCAACATGGAGAAGGCCCCGCTGGCCAAAATCACAGCGGTCGAACTGCCCAACGGCGAGACGATCCCCACGCTCGACACCTACCTCAAACTCGTCGCTTCGAAGCCCGACACGCGGCTTATCCTCGAGATGAAATCGCTCTCGGACTACAACCGCGAGGACCTCTCCGCCCGCAAGATCGTCGAGGCGCTGCGCAGCTACGACTTGCTCGACCGCACGGATTTCATCGCCTTCTCGCTCAATGCCTGCTTCGCCTTCAAAAAGCTGTTACCCGAGGGGCGCATCTTCTACCTCAACGGCGACCTCTCGCCCAAGAGCATCAAGAAGCTCGGGCTGACCGGCATCGACTACTCGGTCAAGGTGCTCCGCCGCCACCCCGAATGGGTCAAGGCCGCGCACGACGCGGGGCTGGAGGTCAACGTATGGACCGTCGATTCGGAGGAGGACATGCGCTACT
The DNA here is from genome assembly GCF_048465635.1 of Alistipes sp. Taxonomy (GTDB): domain Bacteria; phylum Bacteroidota; class Bacteroidia; order Bacteroidales; family Rikenellaceae; genus Alistipes. Next base: position 114,373 of record NZ_DBFWLF010000016.1, on the reverse strand, counting down.
TCATCGACCTGGGTGTGGATTACATCACTACCAACCGACCTGAGGAACTGCAGGCGCTGCTGAAAAAATAGCTGTCCGGAAAGCCGGAAAACCAAGAGGGTGTCTACCGATGTAGACACCCTCTTTATTTATTGGAAACCCGGATCGGAGGCTGACCGCCTGAAGAATGACCGCCGGAAGCGATCGTCTCGGATGCGCTTACGCCTCCACCACGGTCACCTCCACGCCGCATTCGCGCAGGCGTTCCAGATAGACCGGCTGCACGCCGCTGTCGGTAATTACGCGGTCCACGGCCTCCAGATCGCAGATCTTGCTGAAGCCCCGGCGGCCGAACTTCGACGAATCGGCCAGCACGACCACCTTCTGCGCGGCGTTGATCATCGCCGCGTTCAGCGACGCCTCCAGCATGTTGGTCGTGGTTAGTCCGAACTCGGTGTCGATGCCGTCGACGCCGACGAAGAGCTTGCTGCAATTGAAGTTGCGGAGCATCTGCTCGGCGAAAGGTCCCACCACCGAGACGGAACTGCTGCGGGTGATGCCGCCCAGCTGCAGCACGTCGATGTCGGGATTCTGCGACAGGATCTGCGTGACGGGCACGGCGGCCGTGATGACCGTCAGGCGGCCTTCGGGCTTGATCTCCCGCGCCAGAAAGGCCATCGTGGTCCCCGAGGCGATGATGATCGAATCGCCCGGCTCGATCAGCCGGGCCGCCGCGGCCCCGATGGCACGCTTTTCGGCCACGTTGCGCTTCTCCTTCTCATTGACGTGGCGGTCGCTGATGTAGGGACTGATCAGAATCGCACTCCCGTGCGTGCGGTACAGTTTTTTCTGCTGCTCGAGGTAGGAGAGGTCTTTGCGGATGGTCACCTCCGAAACCTTGAACTGTTCGGCGAGCTGCGTCACCGTGATCGAGCCGTTCTGCTGGAGCAGCGCCAGTATCCGGTTGTGCCGTTCGGGAAGGCTCGGAATCGCTTCGTCGCCTGGTTTGTTCATGCCGGTAGCCATATCGTTATGCGGTTGTGTCTGCAAGATACGAAAAATATCGGAATTTCCGAAGTGTGCAAAATAAAATATCTTTCCTATCGAAACATCAAGCGAAAGCATACATTATGAAATAAAAGTAAAAATATTTTGAAAAATAAAAAATCATCCGTACTTTTGTTGCGAAACGAAACTAACAATACAACATAACGGTTATGAAAAGAGCTGAACAACTCGAAAAGCTGTCCGAAAAGGGCAAAATCTGGGATATGGTGGTGGTAGGCGGCGGAGCCACGGGACTCGGCGTGGCCGTCGACGCGGCCACACGCGGACTGAGCGTCGCGCTGCTCGAAAAGACCGACTTCGCCAAGTGTACGTCGAGCCGTTCGACCAAGCTCGTGCACGGCGGCGTGCGCTACCTGCAGAAAGGCGACGTGATGCTGGTGCTCGAAGCGCTGCGCGAGCGCGGCCGCATGAAGGCCAACGCCCCCCATCTGGTGAAGGACCAGGCGTTCGTGATCTCGAACTACAGCTACTGGGACAACTTCCTCTATTTCTGCGGTCTGACTTTCTACGACATGCTCTCGTTCGGCTTCGGCTACGGACGTTCGAAGTTCATTTCCGCAAAAAAGGTGATGAAATACATTCCCACCTCGGTCGAGAAGGGGCTCAAGGGCGGCGTGGTTTACCACGACGGACAGTTCGACGACTCGCGCATGGCCGTGAATCTGGCGCAGACCTGCGTGGAGAACGGCGGCACGCTGGTCAACCACACCACCGTCCGCAACATCCTGCACGACGAGGCGGGCCGCGTGGCCGGCGTCGTGGCCGTTGACAACCTCTCGGGCAGGGAGTACACCCTGCGCGCCCGCAGCGTGGTGAACGCCGCCGGCTGCTTCGTGGACGACATTATGCACATGGACAGCCCCGAACACCGCCGGATGGTGACCCCGAGCCAGGGCGTGCACCTGGTGCTCGACATGAAGTTCCTCCAGAGCGACTACGCCATCATGGTCCCCAAGACCTCCGACGGCCGCGTGCTCTTCGCCGTGCCCTGGCACGACAAGGTCGTCGTCGGGACGACCGACATCGTGCGTCCCAAGGCCGAGGAGGAGCCCAAGCCGCTCAAGGAGGAGATCGACTTCATTCTCTCGACGGCGGGCCTCTACATGAATCCCGCCCCGACCTACAAGGACATTTTGTCGGTATTCGCCGGCCAGCGGCCGCTGGCGGCGCCCAAGAAGGAGGGCAAGAACACTAAGGAGATTTCGCGCAGCCACAAGATCATCGTCTCGGACAACGGGCTGGTGACCATCACCGGCGGCAAGTGGACCTCCTACCGCCTGATGGCCGAGGACACGGTGGACAAGGCCATCGAGGTGTGCGGACTGCCACGCCGCAAGTGCGTGACAAAGAAGTTCCGCATCCACGGCTACCGCAGGAATCCCGACCTGACCAACCACCTCTACGTCTACGGTTCGGACGAGGCGAAGATTCACGCCCTCATCGAGCGGGAGCCTGCGCTGGGCGAAAAGCTCTCGCCCAAGTACGACTACACGCTGGCCGAAGCCGTTTGGGCCGTGCGCGAGGAGATGGCCCTGACGGTCGAGGACGTGCTGGCACGCCGCGTGCGGCTGCTGTTCGTCGATGCGCGCGAAGCCGCGGCCGCAGCGCCGAAAGTCGCCGCCGTGATGGCCCGCGAGCTGGGGCGCGACCAGGCGTGGATAGACGATCAGGTGAAAAATTTCACGGAACTGGTGAAAAGTTATATCTTTGAGCAGAAATAACCGTTCGGAAGATGTGGAAAATACTTCAACCTCCCGCCTATAAACCGGAAACAGCGCCCGACAAGGTAGACGCGAAATACAAAAAGATGCGTCTGCAGGTCTTTCTGGGCATCTTCATCGGGTACGCCGGATTCTATATCGTCCGCAAGAACTTCTCGATGGCGATTCCGGAGCTGGCCCTGCTGGGCTTCGATCAGAGCGAGCTGAGCATCGTCCTGTCGATGAACGCCGTGGCCTACGCCCTTTCGAAGTTCCTGATGGGGAGCGTGTCGGATCGCAGCAATGCACGCGTTTTCCTGCCGCTGGGGCTGGTGCTGGCCGCCCTGTCGATGATGTTCATGATCGTCCCGGTCACGCTGCTCGGTCCGGAGCACAAGCAGCTGGCCATCGTGCTGATGGCGGCGCTGAACTTTCTGGTCGGCTGGTTCAACGGCATGGGGTGGCCTCCTTGCGGCCGGGTGATGACCCACTGGTTCTCGCAGAACGAGCGCGGCACGAAGATGTCGATCTGGAACTGCGCCCACAACGTCGGCGGCGCGCTGGTCGGCCCGATGGCCGTCTACGGCGCCATCTGGTTCGGCTCGTGGTTCTACGGGAGCCACTCGGAGTACTACTTCCTGATCGGAACCTACCTCTTCCCGGCGGTCGTTGCCATCTTCATCGCCATCCTCGCCTACGTGCTGATCCGCGACACGCCGCAGTCGTGCAGTCTGCCCTCGGTCGAGAAGTGGCGCAACGACTTCCCGAAAAATTACAGCGCCAAACAGGAGGAGGTGCTTACGACCCGCGAGATTTTCTTCAAGTACGTCCTCAATAACAAGCTGCTGTGGTATATCGCCATTGCCAACGCCTTCGTCTACATGGTGCGTTACGGCTGTCTGGACTGGGCGCCGACCTACCTGCGCGACGCGCAGGGCTACGACATCAAGCAGGCGGGATGGGCCTATTTCGCCTACGAGTTCGCTGCGATTCCCGGGACGCTGATCTGCGGCTGGCTGAGCGACAAGGTGTTCCACGGACGGCGCGCCGTGCCCACCATCCTCTTCATGGCCATCGTCGCCGTGTTCATCTTCCTTTACTGGCAGTTCTCGTCGAACTACGTCGTGGTCACCCTGTCGCTGATAGCCATCGGGTTCTTCATCTACGGCCCCGTGATGCTCATCGGCGTGCAGGCGCTCGACCTCGCTCCGAAGAACGCCGCGGGAACCGCGGCCGGACTGACCGGATTCTTCGGCTACTTCCTCGGCACGGCCATCCTGGCCAATATCGTCATCGGCTCCGTGGCCGACAAGGCGGGCTGGGACTGGACGTTCATCCTGCTGATCGGAGCCTGCGCGCTCTCGATCCTCTTCATGGCATTCACCTACAAGGGGGAAAAGAGAATATTCGGAGAGCGGTAATCCCGCGGATTCAACGGATCGTAAAAGCCCTCAGCTCCCGGTTGAGGGCTTTTTCGTTGCCGCCCACGAGCCGGTCGACCAGCGCGTGAAAGCGCGGCGAGTGGTCGTGGTGCACGGTGTGACAGAGTTCGTGGATGATGACGAAATCGCGCAGATGCTCGGGCAGCTTCATCAGAAAAACGCTGAGCGAGATGGTATTGCGACCCGAACAGCTCCCCCACTTGGTCCGGGACGCGCGGATCGTCAGCCCTGCGTATTTCAGCCCGGTCTGCCGCGAAAGACGCTCGATGCGCGCCGGCAGGTCGGCTTTGGCGGCGCGCCGCAGCTCCTCCACAAGCGCCTTCGCCTCGTCGGGCGGCAGGGCGGGTACGACCCGCGTGCGGGCCGCCATGCGGGCGCGCGCCGCTTCGATCCAGTCGACCTTCCCCTCCAGAAATTCGAGGGCGCGGCGCTGCGCGACGCCGTATGGATAGGAGAGCCGCACCGCACCCGTACCGCGGACGCACACCGTAATCCGGCGCGCGCGGCGCGTGCGGGAGAGGGTGATCGCACCCAGCCGGGGATGTTCTATGACCGAAACCACGGTTTGTCAGCGGGTCAATACGGCCTCGACGGAAACTCCGTCCAGCCGGAGCGTGGAATCGCGCCATTGAAACTGCAGGTCCGAGAAGAGGATCAGCAACCCCTCCTCCCGATAGATCGTCAGCGAATCGGCCGCGGCTTGCAACCCTTCCTCCGTCGGGAGGGCTTCCAACCCAGCCCTTGCGAGCTGCCGCTCCAGCAGGACCGGAGCCGGAATGCGGAAAGGTGCGTGCGAGGCCCCGAAATCGATGCGCAGCGTATCGGATTCGAACCGATATTTGGGTGTGCGGTCGGAATAGTAGCTGGTCTCCATCCCCGCGTAGAGCGTCCGGTAGCCGACGGGAAGCGTGATGCGGCGCGAATCGGCATGGATGGAAAACCACCTGTCCGCGAACGTACTTCCGCGGTTGTAATCGTAGCCGTAGACCACGTAATCGTGCAGAGCCGCCGGCACGGCCCCGCGGATTTGCTCCATGTCCGCGCCGAAGCGTTCGAACGTTCCGCTATCGTGAGCGGCCACGTATTCGAGCGCCTCGTACAGGCGGCGGTAGTCGCTGCGGCGCAGCGAATCCGCGGCGAAAGCGTCCAGCCGGAGGCTGCCGTCCGGAGCGAGCACGTCGAGCTGCCGGGCAGTGTGCACGGCGCGCCGCAACTGCGAGCGGAGAGCCAGCCGTTCGGGGTGCAGCGAGGGGACATAGGCCAGGGCGGCGAGGCAGACGAACCCCGCCAGCCCCACAAAGAGGTAGCGGCCCGTGCGTCGCGCGAGGAACAGCAGCACGCAGAGCGTCATCAGTCCGCCGCAAACCAGCAGCCAGACGCGCGGCTCGGTGAGACCGTACTCCCCGACGCGGCGCACGGCGCCGATCCAGAACAACAGCTGCGTCGGCAGCGAAATGAGGCTGAAACGGTCGAAGAACCAGTCGTAGGTCCGGTCGGGCAGCAGCGACTGCAGCGCCTTGACCAAGAGCGCGCAGAGCGTGAAACCGAACACGAGGTAGGCCACCCCGCCCTCGGGCAGCGACCACATGAGGACAATCTTGACCATGTAGAGGTAGAGGATGCCCGTATAGATCAGCACCGCAGGCGTCACGACGTAGTTGAGCAGCCCTGCGAAGACGCGGCTTCCCGCACACTCGGCCCCTTTCCAGCGGTCGTAGAGGATCAGAAACAGCGCGGGCCCGGCGAAGGTCTCCGTGAGGATCAGCGCATAGATCCAGACGTGTTCGATCCACCGCCCCTCCAGGCCGAAAATGTAGGTCGCGGAGAAGAAGATCGCCCCGAAAAGGCCCAGCGCGACGTTGGCAAAAAACGCGGCCAGCACCCCTGCACGCAGCCAGATCACCCCGTCGCAGACGAACCGTTCGTTGCTAACGGCGCGACGGCTCAGCAGCACCGCCAGCGGGGCCAGCGCGAGCAGGGTGATTATTCCCGGTTCGCTGCCGATCCATGCGGGAAATCCGCTCCAGAGCATCAGCGGGACGAACGGCGCCCAGACGGCCCAGTAGACACGCCGCCACGGGCCGCAGCCCGCCAGATTGCCCGCCGCCAGCGCCGCGGCGAATGCGAGCGGCAGCCCCCACAGGCGCGTCAGCGCCTCGTCGCTCCAATCCGCTTCATAAGCCGCCAGACAGCACACGCAGCCGACGGCCACGATCAGCGCTTCGACCGGATGCCGGCGAAGCATCTGCACGAACCCCTCGCCGAGCCAGCGGCGGCAGCGTCCGATTTTCGCTTTTAGGTCCATCCTTTCCCGTTTTTTGAGGTTATCCGATACGCTGGCGCACCACCTCGAAAAGCATCACCGCGGCGGCGGCCGAGACGTTCAGCGATTCGATATGACCGATCAGGGGAATGGCCAGCTGCTCGTCGCAAAGTTTGAGCACCTCCTTCGAAATGCCCGTATCCTCGGCCCCCATCACCAGCACGGTCGGCTTGCGGAAGTCGGCGTCGTAGAGCAGCTTGCGGCTCTTCTCCGTGGCGGCGACGATCTGGAAGCCCTCCGTCTGCAACATTTTGACCGTATTGCGGATCGACCCCACGCGGCAGACGGGGATCGTCGTCAGCGCCCCGGCCGAGGAGCGGATCGCCTCGGCGTTGACCGGAGCGGAGTTTTTCAGCGGCGTGATCAGCCCGTGCGCCCCGGCGCATTCGGCCGAGCGGGCGATGGCTCCGAAGTTGCGCACGTCGGTCACCCCGTCGAAAAGGACGATGAGCGGCGTCTCGTCGTCGGGTACACGCTCCAGAATGTCGGCCAGCTGGACGTACTCGATGGCAGCGGTCTGCGCCACGACGCCCTGGTGGTTGCCGCGAGTGAGGCGGTCGAGCTTTTCGACCGGGACCTCCTGGAAATGGACGCGGTGGCGCATGCACAGCTCTTTCAGCTCCCGCATCAGCTGTCCCTCGGCCCCCTTGCGGATGTAGAGGCGCTCGATCTGACGGCCCGCCTCGATGGCTTCGGCCACGGGACGGATTCCGAAAATAAGGTTATCCATATTCTGTCAATGATTTCATATTGGTACGGGTCAGACCAGCCTATTCAGGGTTCGGCGGCCCGGCCGCCCCGCGAAAGCAACCGTGCTGCCGACAGGGCGGTTCCATTCGGTTCCAAGCGGGTCTACTGGCCCTCTTCGACGATCTCCAGCTCGTACGACGCCTTCTCCCACTCGTGCATCTGGTGGTCGTAGCGGGCCTTCAGATCGTTGTACGCCTTGTAGTCGGCCTCGTCGTAGGCGCTCGCCGCGGCGAACTTCGCGTCGTAATCCGCGATCTGCCGCTCGATGTCGGCCAGTTCGGCCTCGATCGTCTCGACGGCACGGCGCAGCTTGCGCAGCTGCTTCTCCTGCTCCTTGCGCTGCTCGTAGGAGAGTTTGCCCGAAGCGGCGGTTTTCCCGTCGCCATCGCCCGCGGCGGCTTTTGCCGGATCGCTCTTCGGAGCCGACGTACTCTTCGGGGCCAGCGCACCCTTCGGGGCCGCGGTTTTAGCTCCGTCGCCCTTCGCCGTTTTGGCCGGGGCGTCGCGCCGCTCGATCTCGTGCAGCGACTCCAGCTTGCGTTTCTCGAGGAAGTAGTAGATGCCGCCGAGGTACTCCTTCACCCCGCCGTCACGAAATTCGTACACCTTCTCGACCATGCCGTCGAGGAACTCGCGGTCGTGCGACACGACCACCACCGTACCGTCGTACTTGAGGATAGCCCGCTTGAGGATATCTTTCGAGCGCATGTCCATGTGGTTGGTCGGCTCGTCTAAAATGAGCAGGTTACGCGGTTCGAGCATCATACGGGCCATCGCCAGACGCGCCCGTTCGCCGCCCGAGAGCACCTTGACCTTCTTGTCGATGTCCTCGCCGCGGAAGAGGAACGCCCCCAGAATGTCCCGCAGGCGGGTGCGGATGTCGCCCACCGCCACGCGGTCCAACGTGTCGTAGACCGTAAACTCGCCGTCCATCAGATCGTCCTGATTTTGCGCGTAATAGCCGATGTTGACATTGGCCCCGATGCGCACCGAACCCTCGGTGGGCGCGAGCTGGCCCACCAGCATGCGCGCCAGCGTGGTCTTGCCCTCGCCGTTGCGGCCCACCAGCGCGATGCGGTCGCCCTTTTCGATCACGAAATTCGCCCCGCTGAAGACGTGCTTGTCGCCGAACGACATGCCCGCCTCCGCGATCTCGGCCACGATCTGTCCGGAGCGGGGCGCGGGCGGAAACTTGATGTTGAGCGTGGCCAGATCCTCCTCCTCGACCTCCAGCCGCTCGAGCCGCTCGAGCTGCTTGATGCGCGACTGCACCTGATTCGACTTGGTGGGCTTGTAGCGAAACTTTTCGATGAACTCCTCGGTCTTCTCGATCATCCGCTGCTGGTTCTCGTAGGCGGCCAGCTGCTGGGCGCGGCGCTCGGCGCGCAGCACGACGTACTTCGAGTAGGAGACCTTGTAATCGGTGATCTTGCCCAGCGAGAGTTCGACCGTGCGGTTGGTCACGTTGTCCAGAAAGGCGCGGTCGTGCGAGATGAGCAGCACCGCCCCGTTGTAATTCTTCAGGTACTCCTCCAGCCACTGGATCGACTCGATGTCGAGGTGGTTGGTAGGCTCGTCCAGCAGGAAGATCGAGGGGCGGCGCAGCAGCAGCTTCGCCAGCTCGATGCGCATGCGCCAGCCGCCCGAAAACTCGCTCGTGGCCCGGCCGAAATCCTCGCGCTTGAAGCCCAGACCGAGGAGCGTCTTTTCGATGTCGGCATCGCGCGTCTCGCCGCCGAGAATGTGGTAGTGGTCCTGCGCCTCGGTCAGGCGGTGGAGCAGCTGTTCGTAGGCTTCGCTCTCGTAATCGGTGCGCTCGGCCACTTCGCGTGTCAGACGCTCGATCTCCGCTTCGAGCCGCAGCACTTCGGAGAAGGCTTTGGCCGTCTCCTCGACCAGCGTCGTGGTGTCGGCCACGCGCATCGTCTGCGGCAGATAGCCGATGGTGCACTCGCCGTTCATCGTCACCACGCCCGAGGTGGGTTGCTGCTCGCCCGTGATGATGCGCAGCAGCGTGGTCTTGCCCGCGCCGTTGCGGCCCACCAGACCGATGCGGTCGCGGGGATTTATAAGGAAAGAGATGTTGTTGAAGAGGGTCCAGCCCCCGTAACTTACCGTGAGGTTATCTAAAGAGATCATCGTGTCCGTAATAACGGGACAAAGTTAGCGATTTAATCCGACAAAAAAGTAACTTTGTCCGCGTAAAGAACCCCCGATTATGGAGAAGTTGGAACGATACCTCGCTTTTATCCGCGAAGCCGAACGGCTCAAAGACACCCTGCGCTCGGCCCACACCTCCGCCGGACGGCACGAAAGCACGGCCGAGCACTCATGGCGGCTGGCCCTGTTGGCCCTCGCGCTGCTCGGCGAACGGCCGGACCTCGATGCGCGGCGCGTAGTGGAGATGTGCCTGGTCCACGATCTGGGAGAGGCTTACGACGGGGATATTTCGGCGGTGGACCAGCATGCCGACGACGGCAAAGCCGCCTCGGAGCGCAGCGCCGTGGAGCGGCTGACCGCCCTGCTGCCCGCAGAAGCGGGGGCGCGGATTAGGGCCGTGTGGGAGGAGTACGAGGCGTGCCGGACGCCGGAGGCCCGCTGGGTGAAGGCGCTGGACAAGGCCGAGACGATCATCCAGCACAACCAGGGTGCGAACCCGGCCGATTTCGACTATGCGTTCAATCTGAATTACGGTGCGGCGTGGTTCGACGAGGACCCGCTACTGCGGGAGCTGCGCGCCCTGCTCGATGCCCAGACCGAGCGAAACGTCAGGCGTTGAGCATACCGACGATCTTCGTCACGCGTTGAATATAACGCCAATCTCCATCAGGCGTTGAGCATGTTGACGATCTCCGCCTCGGGGTCGGCGGCCCCGAAAACGGCGTTGCCCGCCACCAGCGCATCCGCCCCGGCGTCGTAGAGCGCGCGGGCGTTGTGCGAGGAGATACCCCCGTCGACCTCGATCAGCAGTCCGGGCCGCAGCTCTTCGGAGAGCGCACGCAGTTCGCGCACCTTGTCGAGCGCGTGGGGCATGAACGACTGTCCTCCGAAACCCGGTTCGACGCTCATCACCAACACCAGGTCCACCAGCGGCAGAAAGTCGCGCAGCGCCCCGACCGGCGTGGCGGGCTTGATCGAGACGCCGGCCTTAGCGCCGGCCCTTCGAATCAGCTCGGCGCAATGCGCCGGATCGGCGCTCGCCTCCAGATGGAACGTCACGATATCGGCGCCCGCTTCGACGAAGCGCTCTACGTAGCGCTCCGGCTCGACGATCATCAGGTGCACGTCCAGACACTTGGCCGTGGCCTTGCGGATCGCTTTGAGCACGGGGAACCCGAACGAGATGTTCGGAACGAAAACGCCGTCCATCACGTCGATATGGACCCACTCGGCCGCGCTGCGGTCCACCATGCGCGTATCGCGGTCCAAGTGGCCGAAATCGGCCGAAAGCATCGAGGGAGCTACTATGCGGGGCATACGTTCAAAGTTTAAAACAAAGGTACGAAAAAATCGGCGGAAATTCGTACCTTTGACTGCATGAATACGGGATTAATCGTTGCAATCATCGTGCTGGGAGCGCTCGCCGCGGCGTTCGGAGCCGCCCTGCTGTTCCAGCGGCGGGAGGCTGAAAGGCTGCGGCAGGAGAAACTTTTCGCCGAAGAGGCCCGCGCCGCCGCCGAGGCGGAGGTGCGCGCCCAGACCGAGCAGCGCGCACGCACCGAGGCCGAGCTGGCGGCCGTGCGGGCGGCCGCGGCAGCCGAGATCACGACGCTCAAACAGCACGAGAGCGAGCGGCGCGAGGCCGAGCGGCAGGAGCGCGAAAAGGCGCAGGAGACGATGCGCCTGCAATTCCGCGACCTGGCCAACCAGATTCTCTGCGAGCAGTCGCAGCGTCTGCGGCAGAGCAGTCAGGAGTCGATCGACACGTTGCTCAAGCCCTTTCACGAGAAGATCACCGACTTCCGCAAGCGGGTCGAGGAGATCTACACCACGCAGACCTCGCAGCGGGGCGAACTGAAAGCCGAGCTAAAGAATCTGATGGAGCTTAACCGCCGCATCACCGCGGAGACGACCAACCTGACCAACGCGCTGAAAGGCAATTCGAAGGTACAGGGCGACTGGGGCGAAATGCTGCTGGAGACGATCCTCGAAAGTTCGGCCCTGACCAAAGGCATCCATTACCACACCCAATACAACATCAAAGACACCGAGGGGCGCAACCTGAGGCCCGACGTGGTGCTGCACCTGCCCGAGCAGAAACAGATCGTCATCGACTCGAAAGTGTCGCTCACCGCCTTCGTCGCCTATACCGCCGCCGAGGACGAGGACGAGCGGCGGCGCCAGCTGGCGGCCCACGTCGCCTCGGTGCGCCAGCACGTCACCGAGCTGGGGCGCAAGGAGTACCAGCGGCTGCTGAACTCGCCCGACTTCGTAATCATGTTCATCCCCAACGAACCCGCCTTTCTGGCCGCCTTGCAGTACGACACGTCCATCTGGTCGGACGCCTACGAAAAGAAGGTGGTGATCTCGTCGCCGACCAACCTGTTCGCCCTGCTGAAACTGGTCGCCGACCTCTGGAAATACAACGATCAGGACAAGAACACGAAGGAGATCGCCGCCTGCGGGCTGAAACTCTACGAGCAGGCCGTGGCGTTCACCGCCTCGCTCGAAGGGGTCGGCGCGGCGCTCGACAAGGCCCGTGACGCCTTCCAGGACGCCCGCAAGCGGCTCTGCACGGGCAACGACAACCTCATCCGCGTAGGGCAGCGGCTGCAAAAGACCGCCCGGCTGCAAAGCAAAAAGGGATTTTCGGCCCGGACGCTCGAACTGGCCGAGGCCGGGACGGACGAACCGAACGAGCCGGCAGACATTCCGGCGGAAACATCGGAGACAGCCTGACCTCAACGGGAAGGCCCTCGAACACTCCGCAAAAGCCGCCCGAAACGGCATGAACCGCACGAACAAATCCCGTCTGTCGACAGGCGGGATTTTGTATTTTACAGACAGTTAAAAGCTATCTTCGGCCACTCTTTCCTATTCGGGCCGCGCTTTCCAGCGCTTGCGCATCCGGCAGTCGATCCCCGGGGTCGCGTCGAGGGCCAATGTTTCCAGCAGATCCTCCCAAACCTCCTCCACCCAGTCTACCCGGCCGCGGCAGGCCCGCAGCACCTCGACCGCACCGATCCGCACGGCAACCTTTGCCGCCGGGTCCACGGCCCACTCGGCGGCCGCCGCGGCGATGCGTTCCATATCCTCCTCCGGCGGGGAGTATCCCCCAACAAGCAGCGCCGCCATGATCTTGGTCAGGTGACGGCGGGCGCTGGGGTCGGTGCAAGCCGCAAACCCGTCGTGGCAGAACGTGGCGGCAAAGGGTGCGAAGAGGTCCGGATCGGCGAAGAATATCCGGTCGAGCACGTAGGCGCTGCGGAAAAGCGCCCGGTGGCGCATCGGGGGCGAGAGCGATTCGTGCCGCGAGGTCGCCGCCGCATACAAGGCGTCCAGCGCCCCCGCCTCCCGGACCCGGGCGGCGAGCGTATCGGCAAAATCGGCGTGAAACGGCCCCGTCAGCAGCGGGATCAGCTCTTCCTCGTTCATGGGCGCAAGCTCTCGGAGCGGCGGCAGCCTTAGTCGCGGTCGCGGGCGGTTTCCGGCCGAAAGACGGAGACCATCCGCTTGAAACGGCTCTTTACCCAGTAGCGCGCAAAAGCCGCATACTTATACCAGTCCGTCGCGGGCAGCAGACCGAAATAGTGCCGGTAGGTCTCCCGGTAGAGAGGATTTCCCGTGCGGAACCAATCCTTGAGCCCCCGCCGGAGGCGTATTCGGTAGATCTCGATGTCGGTCCGCTTCCACTTGTACTTCTGCATGTAGAGCGGAATGAACCGGTCGGCCATCCGGCAGATGGTCTGGTCGAAACGGATCGTCCGGTCCAGATCGTCGAAATGCGACCCGGAATTCTCGAACACGCGGAAGACGGCCACGATGTTGTCCTGAAAGTGAATCCTGGCCCGAAGCCCGATATAGAGCCACATCGGATAGTCGGCCGTAACGGGGCACGCCTTGCGGATTTCGGTCATCTGCGGATCGTCGTAATAGTCGTGGACCAGGCTGGTGCGGCAGATGGCCGTCAGCGCCGGAACGTAGCAGATGCGCAGAATGTCTTTCAGCTGCCGGTAAGGTTCCCCGTAGACCACCTTATAACGCTGCTCCTTCACCCAGTAGGTCTTCGCCTTGGCGAAGCACATGCCGCAGTCGATGTTGCTCTCCAGATAGTCCACCTGACGCTGCAGTTTGAGCGGATCGAGCCAGTAGTCGTCGCCGTCGCAAAAAGCGATATAGCGGGTTTCGACCGAGCGGTAGAGCTTCTCGTAGTTGGCCAGCATCCCGAGATTTTGCGCGTTGGAGACCACGCGCACCCGGTCGGGGAAGCGCTCCGCATAGTGTTTGCAGACGGCAAGCGTACCGTCCGTGCTGGCGTCGTCGCTGACGAGAATCTCGACACGGAACGTGGTCTGCTGATCGAGCGCACCCTGAATCGCATCGCCGATCCATCGCTCCTGGTTGTAGGTCGGAATGCAGACCGTTACCAGCGGCCGGTCCGCCTCAGCGACGCGCCCCGACCAATGCGCCGCGGTTTTGACCGACGACTGGTAGTAGCGCTCCTCCTCGGAGAGGTGCTCGCTGTCGATATACCACGGCAGGTGGCGCGCCGTATAGCGGCCGCCCGTGCGCAGCCGCATGCCCCAGCGGCCGCTGCCAACGGGAAAGTTGGGCCGGTAGAGCGCAAAGGTCGTGTCGATGTCCGCCTCGTAAACATCCGGTTCGACGGGCTTCTCCCAGAAGCGGCTCTCCCACGCGATGACGTGTTTCTTGTCGGCAAAGTGGTCGGGCAGGTCGTCGATCTTGAGCGAGAAGCCCACTTTGGCCGCCTCCGGATAGCGTTGCAGCAGGCGGTAGAAGTATTCGAGAAAGTCGTCGGGACACTCCTCCGCAGGCAGCACGTCGGGATCAGTGTAGACGAAATACTGATCGGCGAACATCTTGTGGACGGCTGTCTTGTTGAACGACAGGTAACCCACGTTCTCCTTGAGCCGGATTACGTTGAAAGGGCACTCGGCGTACCACTTCAACAGCGGCGGATAGGTCGAGTGGTTGTCGATGATATAGATGTTGTCATACCCCCGCGCGGTCAGGTAGTCGATCAGGCGGCGGGGATACTCCAGCCGGTTGTAGTTGTTGATGATGATGGGAATCTGCCGGAAGTCGGTGACTTTCCCGGCATGGAACCGATCGTGCAGCAGTCTGGGCAGCAGCTTCCGCGTACGTTTGTGCCGAAGCATGCGTAAATAGGGCCAAATCATGGAGTCGATAGCGTTCGGAACGCTTCCGGAGCGTTCCACCAATCAATTTTAAAACAAGCGTCCGTCCGGGTTCGGCGCTCAGAACAGTCTCTTCTTGGAAGTCGTCACCACGAAATCCTTCAGGTAGAAGGGTTCGAAGTAGGCGATGTCCTCCGTGCGCCCTTCGTCGAGGGCCTGCTGGGCCAGCCGCGCCAGCCCGCGGGCCGAGGGGGTTACGCTGACCAGTGTCGCATCCGGCAGCACGTCGGCGCACTTGCGGGCTCCGTTGCCGAAGATCACGAACGGACGCCCCGCCGAGCGGCAGGCCGCGAAGCTGTCGGCATCGACCACCTCGGCCGAAACCTCGCTCAGCGGACGCCCTTCGGCATCGAAAAGCTGGGCATAGACCTCCATACGGCGCGCATCGACCATCGGACAGAGCACCGCCCGGTCCCACTCATCGACCTGGAGGATGCCCGCCTCGTAATCCTCGCGGGCCACTTCGACCAGCGCGTCGAGCGATCCGACGGCCACCAGCGGTTTTTGCAGTCCGTAGCAAAGTCCTTTGGCGAACGAGACGCCGATCCTAAGCCCGGTGTACGAACCGGGACCCTTGCCGACGGCCACGGCGTCCAGTTCATCGGGCGCAAGCTCCATCTCGCGCAGCAGCTCGTCCACGAAAACCCCGACCTTGCGGGCGTGGTCGCGCCCCTCGTCGCTCTCGCGCAGCGACAGCAGTTCGCCGTCGCGCGCAAGTCCCACGGAGCAGACGTCCGTGCCGGTTTCGATACATAAAATCAAAGCCATATCATTTGTATTTGTTTCAGATCACCTCGAAATGCTCCAACGCTTTTCTCAGGCCGTCGTCGTCGATGTCCGCCGTCACGTAGTCGGCAACGTCCAACGCCTCGGCGCAGGCGTTGCCCATCGCTACGCCGATCCCGGCCTCGCGCAGCATCGCCACGTCGTTGCCGCCGTCGCCGAAAGCCATCGCTTCGGTGCGGTCGAAGCCGTTGTCGTTCAGGAACGACCGCATGCCGGTCGCCTTGTCGACGCCCCGCACGTTGATGTCGGCGAAGAGTTCGCACCAGCGGCTGGCTGCAAGGCCCGGCAGGTGAGCCATCACCTGCTGCTGGGTCCGCTCGTCGAAATAGAAACACATCTGGCAGCACTCGACGCGGGCGAACAACGCCCGCAGATCGGCCTGCTCGGGGACGGGATGGGCCACCATCCGCGCCAGCCGCTCGACCGCCGGGGTCACCCGGTCGACGAAGATGCCCTCGTCCAGCTCGAGCGCCACGGGAAAATCGAACCGTTCGGCCAGCGCGAGGCTCCGTTCGAAATCGGCGGCAGGGATGGGGCTGCTGCTCACCACCCGTCCGTCGGCAGCCACGCAATACGCCCCGTTGAGCGCCGCCACCCCGTCGTAGGGAATGCCCGTCAGCGGCTCCATGTCGCCTGCGGCGCGGCCCGTGGCGATGTACAGCCGCACACCGCGCGCATGCGCGCGCAACAGCGCCTCGCGGGCCGACGCGGAGACCGCGTGCGTGCGGAAGCTCACCAGCGTGCCGTCCACATCCAGAAAGATCGCGCGGATCATGGGTCGTATGTTCGGGTCAGGGTTCAGCATCTTGCAGCGGGCTATCGTTTGTAACGCTTCATCGCCTGGTCCATTTCGCGGCGGGCATCGTTCTCCTTGAGGTATTCGCGCTTGTCGTACGCCTTGCGGCCCCGGGCCAGCCCGATGACCACCTTGGCCAGCCCCCGGTCGTTCAGAAAGAGGCGCAGCCCGACGATCGTAAGGCCCCGGTCCTGCGCCGCGCGCTGCAGTTTCTCCAGCTCGCGCGCGGTCAGCAGCAGCTTGCGGTCGCGGCGCGGGGAGTGGTTGTTGCACGTTCCCCAGTCGTACTCGGCGATGTTGACGCCGCGAATCCACAGCTCGCCCTTGTCGAAGTAGCAGAACGAGTCGGTCAGCGACGCCTTGCCCGCGCGGATCGACTTGATCTCCGTTCCGACGAGCACGATGCCGGCCACCCACTCCTCGAGAATCTCGTAATCGAAGGTGGCCCGCTTGTTCCGGATATTGATCTTTTTCTGTTCGGTCATGACTTCTATGCCTTTTCACCGGCTCCCCCGCGGGATTTCCGCGCGAAAGGAGCGGAATTTTCCAATACGGTACACTAATTGTAGTATTTTCGCGGGGGTGGGAATCGGTTCAAGGTAACTAATTCTTTTATCTTTGATATGTTTTACACATCTTTCTGTTTATTTTCTGTTTGCACACGGTATGCGCAGTGATGCGTGTACGACCCGAATCCCGCCCCCTTCTTTTTCTCACAGGATCAACCGCTGCAACTTGTTTGCGATAGCCACCTTGGCCTTGTTGCAGGCCGTCAGCCGCTGCAAAATCTCGCCCTGCTCCTCCTCCGTCAGCTCGGCATCCTCCAGGCGGGTCTGCATCTCGCGGATCAGCCCCTCGATCACCTTCGACTTATAGAGCGTCACCGCCTTGGGAACCCCCACGGCGAGCATCTCGGCGTCGCTCTCGACGTGGATGTCCTTGCGTTTCCACAACTCGCTGGCCACGTAGTTGTCGTCCGAGGTGAGGATGTCCACCGAGAGGTTGCACACCTCCGGGTCGGGGTGATTCAGAAAGAGGTGCGGCGGGACCTCCGTGCCGACACCCGTCCGCTCCCACTGCTCACGATAGGTGTCCATGATTTTGGCGCAGAGCGGGTTGCGGAACTCGATCTGGTCGTCGCCCAGCTCGGAGAAGATCACCTCCGCCACGTTGCACGCCACCATCTGCCGCCCCTCCTTGTAGTCGAACGAGCAATGACCGTACTTGAGCAGGTATTTGACCAGCTCGCGTTCCAGCGCTTCGATGCCGCTGCCGGCTTCGACCCGCTTGACATACTCGACCTCCACCTGCCGCGCTTCGGCGCGCACCTGCGCGGTCTGACGGCGCAGGAACTCGTCCGTATCGCGGTCGCCGACGGTCGCCATCCGCTTGCGCGCCACCTCCGAAATGAGGATATTCTCGTCGATCTCCATCGTCCGGGCGCACTCCTTGATGTAGACCGAGCGCTGGATCGGATCGGGTATCTGCGAAATCGACTGCACCATATCGCCGATCAGCGCCGCCTTTTTCACCGGATCGCCCTGCGCGTCCTCCAGCAAAAGGCGCGCCTTGAAGTCGAGGAAATCGCGCTCGTTGTCGCGGATATAGGCCTGCAATTCGGCCGCCGTGTGGCTCCGGGCGAACGAATCGGGGTCCTCCGGCTCGGGCAGCAGCACCACGCGCACGTTCATCCCCTCCCTCAGAATCATGTCGATGCCGCGCAGCGAGGCGTGGATACCCGCCGAGTCGCCGTCGTAGATCACCGTGATGTTCTTCGTAAAGCGGTTCAGCAGGCGGATCTGCTCGGTGGTGAGCGACGTGCCGGACGAAGCGACGACGTTCTCGACCCCCGCCTGGTGCATGGAGATCACGTCGGTATAGCCCTCGACCAGGATGGCGAAATCCTGCTGCTGGATGGCTTTCTTGGCGAAATAGAGGCCGTAAAGCTCGCGCTTCTTGCTGTAAATCTCGCTTTCGGGAGAGTTCTGGTACTTGGCGACCGTCTTGTCCGTGCGCAGCGTGCGGCCGCCGAAGGCGACGATACGGCCCGAAATGTTGTGCACGGGAAAGATCACCCGGTCGCGGAAACGGTCGTACACCCGACCGTCGCTCTCGCGCTTGAGCGAGAGGCCCGTCGAGAGGAGGAACTGCTCCTTGTAACCGGCCGCCAGCGCATCCTGCGTCATGCGGTCTCCCCGGGCGGGGCAGAAACCCAGTCCGAACTTCTTGATCGTGGCGTCGGTCATGCCGCGCTTCTGGCGGAAGTAGGTCATGCCGACGCTCATCCCCTCGGTCTGGTGGTGGAGGTAGTCGGCGAAGTAGTCGGCGGCCCAGCCGTTGAGCGCGAACATCGATTCGCGGTCGTCGTTGCGGCGCACCTCCTCCTCGGTCATCTCCTTCTCCCGGACCTCGATGCCGTAGCGTTTTGCCACCATCTTCAGCGCCTCGGGGTAGGTGACGTTCTCGTGCTCCATCAGGAACGTGACGGCGTTGCCGCCCTTGCCGCAGCCGAAACACTTGTAGACCCCTTTCGAGGGCGAGACGACGAACGACGGGGTTTTCTCGTTGTGGAACGGACAGCACGCCTGGTAGTTCACGCCCTTGCGTCGGAGCGTGACATACTCGCCGATGATATCCACGATATTCGCGGCGGCATAGATGCGGTCTACTGTTTCCCGGTCGATCATACCTGCAAAGGTAGTGATAAAATTAAAATATCGCAGCAGCACGCACGAATAAAGAGGGGCTCGATGCCCCTCAGCGATTAAATTACCGGCAGGAAGCACGATCCCCCTGCATGACAGAAACCCGCTGTCGTCCACCGGCAGGCAGGCCGAATAAATCCGGAATAATCCTTTTTTTTCAGCACTTCGTCGCTGATAACCTATTTTTTTTTAATTTTGACTCATCCTACTAAATCACCGGTTATGAAAAGATTATTGTTGATCTCGTTTCTGATCGCGGCATGCTGCGGATGTGACAAAGAGGATGCTTCCGCCGGCAGGGAAGAGACGGTTTCGGTAGCGTCGAAGAGAATCTACTTCAACGATCCGGTCGGGCCGAGCGTGCTGTTCTACCTGGTCCGCTTCGAGGAGGGGACGCAACCCTGGAAACCGATCCGGACAATCCGCAATTTCGCTTACGAAACCGGCTACGAATACCGTATCCGCATGCGCATCACCGAATACGAACCGGAACCGGGCATGGCGGTGGACAGCGATCCGACGCTTTACGAGTGTCTGGAGGTAGTGTCCCGGGAGCGAAAAACCTCGTCCGGTCTTCCGGACGGGGCCGTGGACGAATAACGGATAACGGGTCCCGAGGGGGGGGGCATTTTCTTCTCCCCCGAATTGCGCGCCGCCATACTTGCCGCGCCCTGTTTCCGTTCTATATCCGGTAAAAATAGCTATCTTTGCAAGTATGGATTTCAAACTCGTATCGGACTACGCCCCGATGGGCGACCAGCCGGATGCGATCGCGCAGCTCGTCAGCTCGATCCGTCACGGTTCCAGGCACAACACGCTGCTGGGCGTGACCGGCTCCGGGAAGACTTTCACGGTGGCCAACGTCATCGCGGAGCTGAACCGTCCGACGCTCGTGCTGAGCCACAACAAGACCCTCGCGGCGCAGCTCTACGGGGAGTTTAAAAATTTCTTTCCCGAGAATGCCGTCGAGTACTTCGTCTCCTACTATGACTATTACCAGCCCGAGGCCTATCTGCCCTCGTCGGACACCTATATCGAAAAGGACCTCTCGATCAACGCCGAGATCGAGAAGATGCGTCTGAACACGGTGGCGACCCTGCTCTCGGGACGCCGCGACGTGGTGGTCGTCTCGAGCGTTTCGTGCCTCTACGGCGCGGGCAACCCGGCGGACTTCCACGCCACGGCCATCAGCGTCAAGGTCGGACAGGTGGTCAGCTACAAACACTTCCTCTACAAGCTGGTCGAGGGGCTTTACACGCGCACCGAACGCGAACTGGAGCCTGCGACGTTCCGCGTCAACGGCGACACGGTGGACATTATGGCCGCCTTCGGCGAATTCGGCAACCAGTGCTTCCGCGTGATGTTCTACGACAACGAGGTCGAGGCCATCCACGCCATCGACCCCGTGACGGGGCAGCGCATCCGCTCGATGGACAGCCTGACGCTCTACCCCACGAGCCTCTTCGTGACCACCAAGGAGCGCATCAACTCCGCCGTGCAGCAAATCTATCTCGACATGGGCAAGCAGATCGAGTTCTTCGAGCAGGCGGGCCGGCCGATGGAGGCGCAGCGCATCAAGCAGCGCGTGGAATACGACCTGGAGATGATCAAAGAGCTGGGCTACTGCCCCGGCATCGAGAACTATTCGCGCTACTTCGACGGCCGCGCCGCCGGGACGCGCCCCTTCTGCCTGATCGACTACTTCCCCAAAGACTACCTGATGGTGGTGGACGAGAGCCACGTGACCCTGCCGCAGGTCCACGCCATGTACGGCGGCGACCGCGCGCGCAAGGAGAATCTGGTGGAATACGGCTTCCGCCTCCCCGCAGCCAGGGACAACCGTCCGGTGACCTTCGCCGAGTTCGAACAGTTGCAGGGCACGTCGATCTATGTGAGCGCCACGCCCGCGGACTGGGAGCTGATGAAGAGCGAGGGGGTGATCGCCGAGCAGCTGATCCGCCCCACGGGATTAGTCGACCCGCCGCTGGAGGTGCGCGTGACGGTGAATCAGATCGACGATCTGATCGAGGAGATCGACAAGCGGGTGAAGAACGACGACAAGGTGCTCGTGACGACCATCACCAAGCGCATGGCCGAGGAGCTGTCGAAATACTTCGACCGCGTGGGCGTGCGCAACCGCTACATCCATTCGGACGTCGATACGCTCGAACGCATCCAGATTTTGGAGGACCTGCGGGCCGGGCTGTTCGACGTGCTGGTGGGCGTAAACCTGCTGCGCGAGGGGCTGGACCTGCCGGAGGTTGCGCTGGTGGCGATCCTCGACGCGGACAAGGAGGGATTCCTGCGCAACGTGCGCTCGATCACGCAGATCGCGGGCCGCGCCGCGCGCCACTCGCAGGGCAACGTCATCCTCTATGCCGACACCTGCACCGATTCGATGCGCTACGCCATCGAGCAGAGCAACCGCCGCCGCGAAAAGCAGGTGCGCTACAACATGGAGCACGGCATGCTCCCCCGCCGCGCCCAGAAGAGCGGCACGGGACAGAGCACCCTGCTGGCCGGACGCGCCGCGGAGAACGTGCCGACGGCCTACCCCCTCGCCGAAGAGCACTATATGACCGCTGCCGACGTGCAGCACGGTTATACGGCCGGAAACGCACCGCAGGCGGGGCTGGGCGAGGACCTCGACGCACTGATCGCCCGCGCCCGCGAGGACATGGAGCGGGCCGCCAAATCGCTGGACTTCCTGGCCGCTGCGAAGTTCCGCGACCGGATGTACGAACTGCAAAAATTGAGGGACGATAACCGCAAATAACTTCCTGATTGAAACGCTGCAAGATCACCGTGCTGAAAACCACGCTCGATGAAGCGCTGGCCAAAGAGTACGCCGCACCCGGGTTCGGGCCGTGCCCGATGATGCGTGCAGGACAGGTTTTTTACGCCGACTACGCCAAACCGGACGGGTTTTGCGACGAGGCGTGGAAAGCAATCTATCAATATGTTTTCGCCCTGTCGCACGGCGCGGGGAAATTCTATTACGGCGACTGGATCGACCGGGAGGGGGTTGCAATCTGTTCGTGCAACGACGGCCTGCGCCCGGTCATCTTCAAGATCGAGCGCACGGACGAAGAGTCCGTGATCGATTACGAACCGGTTCGGTAAGCGCACTCGAAGGGATTTTCGGGTGGTCGAAGCTCCCGAAGTCGAAAGCGGATTACGGCCCTTCCGGGCGCATCCGCCGGAGCAGGGCAGAATTACTATTCCGTGCGGGCAGGGCAGGACACCGATCCGCATGGGCCGGTGTCGCTTAGCGCCCCGCGTGACGGAACAAGGTTACCGCTCCATAGACAGGGCTTGAACCGCTCCGCATAGGCAGGGGTGGATCACCGCTCCGCGTGGCGGAACGAATAGTACTTGGCCGCCAGAAAGCTATATACCGTCGTCACCAGCGTCGTAAGCACCTTGGCCGGCGTGGGCCACACCCCGCACACCTCCACGAAGAATTTCAGCCCCGCATAGGTTAAAAGCACCGATCCGGCGACCGAAAGGGCGTAGCGCAGCAGCTGCGTGCGGGTCCGCAGCGGAGAGAAGCGGAAGGCGACGTTGCGGTTGAGCCAGAACCCGTTGAAGAAGGTGATCGGAAAGACGAGGATCATGGCCGCGATATGGGGCGAAAGCACCACGAAGCCCAGGTCGAAATAGCGGTGGGCAACGACGTAATTGTAAATCAGAAAGTAATAGAAGGGATCGAGCAGCAGGAAATTCACGCCGCCGCACACCGCATAGCGGAACGTCTGACGCGGTACGAGCGACGCGACGGGCCGGATATAGAACCAGTCGATCGCGCGGATTATCCAATCGGAAAGACGCATCAGCGAGCGGTGTAGGTCCAAAGGTCGGAATAGCGCCCCTGCTGTTCGCGGATGAACTGCGCGCAGGCCGCGGCATCGTCCGACTCGAAGGGCGAAACCATGAACTTCTCCCCGAAGCGGTAGACCCGGCACGACAGGGCCGATTTTGCGGCAGCCGCACGCTTCACGGCGCGCGCGGCGTTCTCCGCGGTGCTGAACACCCCGAGTACCACGTATTTGCGCCCCGAGACAAGCGATGCGGGACGGTCGGACACCGCTGCGGTTGCGGGCTGCGGTTCCTGTCGCGTCGCATCTGCCGAGCGAACGGGAGCGTTGGTCGCTGCGGCGGCCTCAGAATCTCCGGCCGTCCGCGTTTCTGTCTGTCCGGCAATAGCCGGATCGGCCGGACTTTCGGGCCGAGCCTCATCCGGTTCCGCCGGGATTCCAGGCTCTCCGGCGGACTGCGTATCGGCTGTCCCGGCTGCGGCGGCAAGGGTGTCGGCAGGGCTTTCGGGTCCCTGCACGACCGCAACGGCCTCGGAAACGACTTCAGTCTGCGCCGGTTCGTCGGGGAAGAGCATCAGAAACTGGTAGCCGCCGAAAATGGCCGCAAAGACGATCGCCGCGACCCCGCACCAGAGCGCCCAGTCGAAGCGGTGCAGCGAGCGGATGCGCACGGGTATGCGGCCCTGCGGGTTGAGCCGTTTGTCGAACGCCTCCTCCATCTGGAAATGCTTGAATTTCAGCACGCCGACGCCCTCGATGGTCAGCACCTCGTCGCGCAGGGTCTGCTCCAGCCAGCGCGCATAAATCTCCTGCGCCGTAGCCTCGTCGCACGACGCCGTGCGGGCGATCAGCCACGGAAGCGGCTCGCCCCGCTGCTGCGAGGAGAAGACGACCGCACGGCAGGGAGGCTCGACCATCCGTTTGGAGAGTTGCCGGGCGCCCCGCCGCTCGGTGTAGAGCGACCCGACACCGGGCAGAAACAGTTCGCCGCCTGCGGCGAGGCGGTTGCCGATCAGTCGGTTGACCTGTTCCACCATCGGGTACGCACTCATCGTTTCCGGTTTTTAAAGGTCTGCTTCGGTGCGGAGGCGACCGAAGCGGTCGGCTTCGAAGCGGGCTTCCGTGCGGAGGACGTCGCCACGACGGTTGCCGCCTCGGCAGAAACCGGGCGTCTCAGCCCCCGCCAGACCATCCACACGCCCAGTATGACGAACGGAATGCTCAGCCACTGGCCCATATCGAGCGTCCAGCCCAGTTCGAACGGCTCCTGCTCGGTCTTGATGAATTCGATGAAGAAGCGCGTGAGGAACGTCCCGATCAGTCCGATCCCGAACAGGATGCCGGGACGCCGGCGGGCCGTATCCTTCTTGTAGTAGAGCCAGCAGAGCACCCCGAAGGTCAGCAGGTAACACAGCGCCTCGTAAATCTGCGTGGGATGCACCGCAGCGGGTGCGAACTCGTGGACCCACTTGGCCGAGCGGACGAACTCGAAGCCCCACGGCAGCGTGGTCGCCTGCCCGAAAATCTCGGAATTGAAGAGGTTGCCCAGGCGCACGATCGCCCCGCCGATCCCCACCGGGATCATGATGCGGTCCAGCGACCAGATATAGGGCAGCCGGTTTTTGCGCGAAAAGAGCCAGAGACCGATCAGCAGGCCGATGGCCGCGCCGTGGCTGGCCATGCCGCCGTCGCGGAAACCCGTGATGATGGTCCACGGCTTGGAGAGGTACTCCATCGTGTCGTAGAAGAGGCAGTGGCCCAGCCGCGCACCGAGGATCGTGGCCAGCGTACCGTAGATGAAGATCGACTCGGAGACCTTCTGCGGAAGGCCCTCGCGCTTGCAGAAATTGTCGAAGAACTTGGCCCCGATCAGGATCGCCAGCGCCCACATCAGTCCGTAGTAACGGATGTCGAGCGAGCCGATTCGGAAAAAGACCGGGTTGAAGTCCCAGACGATGCTTAACGGCTGAATCATTTACTTGATGTCTTGCAGGTTGACTTTTTTGAGCGTGAACGAGAAGGTGCTGCCCGCGCCCACTTCGCTGCGGACGGTGATCCGCTCGCCATGCGCCTCGATGATGTGCTTGACGATGGCCAGGCCCAGCCCCGTGCCGCCCTGCTCGCGCGAACGGCCCTTGTCGGTGCGGTAGAAGCGTTCGAAAACCCGCGGCAGGTCCTCCCTGCCGATGCCCGAACCGTTGTCCTCGACCTCGATGAGAATCTTGTCGAGCATGTCCCGGAAGCGGATGCGCGTCGTGCCGCCCTCCTTGCCGTAGCGGATCGAGTTGATGATCAGGTTGACGAAGACCTGTCCGATGTAGTGCTTGTCGGCCAGCACCCAGAAGGGCGAGGGCAGGTTGTCGGACCCTTTGACCGTGATTTTGATCCCTTTCCGGTCGGCTTCCATCTCGGCCTGCTCGGCGATCTCGCGGGCCAGCGCCACCACGTCGAACTTCTCCATATCCAACCGGTTCATGTTGCTTTCCAACTTGGAGATGGTGTCCAGGTCGTTGACGATGTTGATCAGGCGGTCGATGCTCTTCTCGGCCCGTTCGAGGTACTTGCGGTTGATCAGCTCGTCCTCAAGCCCGCCGTCGAGCAGCGTAGAGATATAGCCCTGGATGTTGAAGATCGGGGTTTTCAGTTCGTGCGCCACATTGCCCAGATACTGCTTGCGGAAGCGTTCGGTCTCTTTCAGCCGCGCGATCTCCTTGTCGTTGGTGTCGGCCCAGGCGGTCAGCTCCTCGCCGATGTTTTCCACGCGCTTGTCCTTCAGCTCCGAGAAGATCTCCTTGGTGTGCACGTCGCGCGAAAGGACGATCGAGTAGATCGGCTTGAGCTTGTAGGCCACGTATTTGCGAATGATGAAGAGCGCCACGAGCGCCATGAGGACGAACACGCCGACCGAAGCCGCGAGCACGATCCACCACCGCACGTCGAACAGGATCAGTCCAACGGCAACGATAAGCGTTGCCAGCAGGGCGATCCACAGCGACGCCCCCTCCTTTGTCTTGATGAGTACCATAGGCTATTTGGTATATTGCTCCATCAGGCGGGCGATGTACTTGCCCACGATGTCGAATTCCAGGTTGACGACCGACCCCACGCCGATCCGGCAGAAATTGGTATGCTCGTAGGTGTAGGGAATGATCGCCACGCGGAACGACGCGGGTTTCGAATCGCACACCGTCAGACTCACGCCGTTGACCGTCACCGAACCTTTCTCCACGGTGCACAGTCCGCCGCCCTGCGGCTCGTATTCGAAAGTGAAGTACCAGCTGCCGTCGGCATCCTCCTTGGCCGTGCAGACGGCCGTCTGGTCGACGTGTCCCTGCACGATATGGCCGTCCAGCAGGGCATCGGGTTTCATCGACCGCTCCAGATTGACCAGATCGCCCGCCCGCAGCAGCCCGAGGTTGCTCCGATCGAGCGTCTCCTTCATGGCCGTCACGGTATACGTATCGCCCGCGATGTCCACAACTGTCAAACATACGCCGTTATGTGCTATGCTCTGATCGATCCCCAACTCCGCGGTGAAGTCTGCACGGAGGGTGAAATCCTTGTTCTGACGGTCCTCACGGATCGAGACGACCTCGCCCATGCGTTCCACGATGCCTGAAAACATACTCGCTAATTATTTAAAATCAATTTGCCCTTCACCTTGTAGACCGCTTTTATGTCGCTGTTAAACACGATGATATCGTCGTACTGTTCGCGGTCGCCGGCCACCAGGCGGAGCTTTTCCTCCCCCTCGATGGTCCGCACTATGCGCAAAGTTACGATTTTTCGGGTGACAATCACATATTCTCCCCCGGGAATTATCGCTTCGGGGTCAACGGCCTGCAGCAGGACGATGGTCCCCGGCGGTATGACGTCGCCCATCGCACGCCCCGTGTAGCACATGGCGCAGTCACAATCGCCCACCATCGGGAGCACCAGTCCGCACTCCGATTCGAGCAGGTGCAGGTCGGGCATTCCCTCCTCGGGGTCGTGGCGGTAAAAGGGAATCTGCACGCCCCTAAGACGGTCGTCGGAGAACATAGTCCCCTCGCCCGTGAGCAGCCAGAGCTTGTCCACCTGCGGAAACTTGGCGACCACGCGCTCGGCCACGTCGAGCGAAATGCCGTTGTTGCCGCGCTTGATCTGATAGAGGTTCTCCCCGCGCGGAAGGCCGATATAGCGGGCAAAATAGTTCGTAGACATGTTCGCCCACATGATTACCGCTTCGATGCGCTGCCAATTATTCTGTTTTTCTCTCATTTTTATTTCAAATTTAAAAAAAAATTACCATCTTTGCACTCCCGGTCCCGTAGTTCAATGGATAGAATATAAGATTCCGGTTCTTACGATATGGGTTCGATTCCCGTCGGGACTACCAAGACACAAGTGCGAAACCCTCGCGCTTGTGTTTTTTTATGGGTCCTGCACCCGGCTCGCCCCGGAAATGTTCCATCAAAAATAATAACAATTTTTGGCACGACAATACGGAATAGCACTTTTAAGTGCTTTTATGTCGTATTCGGACATGCGGCAGCGCAAATCAAAAGCCCGCACACGGTTGTACGGACTTGGCTCAGTCGGGGAGATGCACCCCTCGCAAATACGCCAACCATCAGAAATTCAGACGCACGCCCAGCCGGAGCGTGAAGGTCGCGGGCGAATCGGTGCGCGTGGTGCGCAGGCGCGTTTGGTTGAAATAATAGGAGACATCGGGTTCGAAATAGAGCCCCACCAGCCCGCCAAGCCGCCACTCGGCGCCCAAAGCGCCCGCCACCGACCAGAAGGCGCCCGGCTCCTCGACCTCGGTCGAGCCGAACTTGGCGGCCGCGCACGCCTCGACCATACCGCCCGCACCTATATATAATACGAAGTTGCGCCGCTCCAGAAAATTCCAGTTCACGCGGAGCGGAACGCCGATCATGTGGAGCTTCTGACTGAAATCCTCCGTGCCGAGCGGCATGCGCACGTCGGCCCAGAGCAGCGTGTACATCACGCCCGTCTCGACCGAGAAGCCGCGGCCCAGCTCTTTGCGCACGGTCAGTCCGAAGCTCATGGGCTGGTGGTGGCGGAACGAACTCTGGCGGTAATCCTCGTAACGGGAGCCTTCCAGCTCCTCCTCTTCCGGTCCGGTCAGCTGCGCCAGCGAGCGGCTGACCAGTCCGGGACCGCTCTTGCTGCCCGTAACGCCGCCGGCCGCGAAGAACGACATCGACGTTTTGCGGCTTGGGCGGGTGTAGGCAAGGAGGTTATCGTTCGAAAACACTGTGCGGTGGGCGGTCGCAGCGGATCGGGAGGAAGTGCGGGCCGCAGCGGGTTCGGTGGCGGATTGTCCGGTCGTTCGGGCGGTTGCAGAGGTCGCGGAGGTTTCAGAGGTTGAAGCGCTTGCAGAGGTCTCGGCGGTTCCCGAGGTTGCAGCGACTGAAGCGGTTGCGGCGGTCCCGGCAGTCTCGGTGCTTACGGCGGCGGACGATGTTGCGGTTTCAGAACCGGCCGCTGCGGTTTGCGCAGCGCCGGAACCGATCGTCGCCTCTGCCGAATCATCGCGCTTGTCGCAAGCGGCTTCCGGCTCGGACCCGATTTCGGTAGCGGGGTTGTGATCCGCAACACGCGCCGCGAGGGAACGGACAGCCCGTTTTGCGGAGGGTGCGGCCGCCGAAGCATCGGTTCGGACGGCCAGAGAGCGAGCGTCAGAAGCGGACCCGGCGGCGCGCCGCTTCGGAGCGGCAGGGGTGGTCTTCTCGGACGGGGCGACCTCAGCATCCGGCGTCGGCGCAGCCTCTTCCCGTCCGAAGGTCTCGACAGAGGCGACCACCGGCAGGTCATAGTCCGCCTCGGGACCGGCCTGCCGGAAAAGCTCCCCGGCCACGATGCCGAGCAGCACGGCGGCGGCCGCCGCGGCGATGCGCACCTGCGGGATGCGCCACAGCGGCTTACGGGGCGGAGGAACGCTCTCCAGCTCCCGCTCCAGGCGCGCCCAGCCGTCGGCCGGAGGCGTCGCCTCGGCGTTCCGGAGCGCGCTCCGCATCACATCGGTCCAATCCTTATTTCGTTCCATGCTCAATTCGACTCCAAGTACTCCCGAATCTTGCGCGCGAGCAGGCCTCGTGCGCGAAACAACTGCGAAGAGGAACTTTTCTCGTTGATTCCCAACATCCGGGCAATGTCGCGGTGGGAATACCCCTCGATGCAGTAGAGGTTGAAAACGGCGCGGTAGCCCTCGGGCAGTTCGCTCACGAAGCGCAGCAGCACCTCGCGCGGAATCCGCGACACCTCCGCGGGTTCCGGCTCCGCCGCGTCGGGCAGCGCGCGTCCTTCGTCCAGCGGCAGGCAGCCCAGCCGGTTGCGGGTCCGGAGCCACTCCAGCGCTACGTTCACCGTGACGCGCTCCATCCACGCGCGCAGCGAACCCGGCCCCCGGTATGCGAAGCGGTCGAACGCCCCGAACAGCTTGAGGAAGGCGTCGTGCAACAGATCCTCCGCCGTGGCCCGGTCGCCCGCATAACGCAGGCACACGGCCATAAGGCGGGCTGCATAGCGGTCGTAAAACTCTTTGCGAGCCGCTGCGTCCCCGTCTCTGCACCCGTCGGCAAGTTTCCGTTCATCGAACTCCATCCGCTGATTCATCTAATTAAACGGGGATAACCCCGAAAGACTGCATGGCGACAAATATTTTTTCCTTCCGCGCAGTAATGCCGCAAAATTAACATTTATAGTAGGAAAGACAATAAAAAACATCCTACAAATGAAAAAAACTGGACTCCTTCTTCTCGCGGCCGCAGCCTTTCTGGCCTCCTGCAACGACACGGACGGCGACTATGCGGCCTACTCCTATTTCGTTACGGTGAAGACCTCGACCGAAGCTCCCTACTACTTCCAGCTGGACGACAACAAGACCCTCTATCCGGGCGACACCAGCCGCATCGGGGCTTACAAGCCCGAGGACGGACAGCGCGCCATCCTCTATTTCAACCTGCTGCCCGACAACGTTCCGGGCTACGACTACAACATCGCCGCCTACTATATCCGAGACATCTACACGTCCGAAGCCCGGATCATGACGCAGGACGAGCTGGATGCCCTCGCAGACGATGCGGTCAGCCTGATCGACGCGCAGCTGAGCGGGAAGTACCTGACCCTGCGCGTAGCCTATCCCGTCTCGGACAACTCGAAGCATAAATTCCGGCTGGTACGTGTGCAGACGCCGCAGCAGACGCCCACCCACGAAGGATACCTCGACGTGGAGCTGCGCCACGATGCCGACGGCGACACGGGTTCCGACGACTATTACTACATCTCCTTCTCGCTCGACGAGCTGAAAGAGCCGATGCAGGGCATGAAAGGTTTGACGCTGCGCGTGAAGACTCAGCTCAACGGCGTCAAATACGTTCAGATATCCTTGCGGTAAAGGGACATCTGCCAAGGTATTCCACCGCCGATCCGGTCCGTGAGGCGCACGGGCCGGATTTTTTGCGGGCACGGCAGCCAATCGGCAAAAATTCGCTATCTTTGCGCCATGTCTATCCTACGCAATACGGAGAGCGATCTCGAATTCGAAAACCGGATCCGCCCGCAGGAACTGGAGAACTTCTCGGGGCAGGAGAAGATCGTCGACAACCTCCGCATCTTCATTAAGGCGGCGCTCATGCGCGGCGATTCGCTTGACCACGTGCTGCTGCACGGTCCTCCGGGACTGGGCAAGACCACGCTGGCGAACATCATCGCCAACGAGATGGGGGCGCAGCTGCGCGTGACGTCGGGTCCGGTGCTCGACAAACCGGGCGACCTGGCGGGGCTGCTGACCAACCTCTCCCCCGGCGACGTATTGTTCATCGACGAAATCCACCGCCTCAGCCCCATCGTCGAAGAGTACCTCTACTCGGCGATGGAGGATTACAAGATCGACATCGTGCTGGACAAAGGGCCTTCGGCCCGCTCGATCCAGATCGAGCTGGCCCCCTTCACGCTCATCGGAGCCACCACGCGCAGCGGTCTTCTGACCTCACCCCTGCGCGCCCGGTTCGGCATTCAGTGCCATCTGGAGTACTACGACGCCGGGGTGCTGGCGGGCATCGTGAAGCGGTCGGCCCGCATCCTCGACGTCTCGATCGACGACGACGCGGCCCGCGAGGTATCGCTCCGTTCGCGCGGCACGCCGCGTATCGCCAACGCGCTGCTGCGGCGCGTCCGCGACTTCGCCATGGTCAAGGGCGAGGGGCATATCGATCTGGCGATTACCCGCATCGCACTCGCAGCGCTGAATATCGATTCGCGCGGACTGGATCGTATGGACAACAAGATTCTGGGGACCATCATCGAAAAGTTCAAGGGCGGCCCCGTCGGACTGAACACGATCGCCACGGCCGTCGGCGAGGAGGCCGGAACGATCGAGGAGGTTTACGAACCGTTCCTGATCAAGGAGGGATTCCTCAAGCGGACGCCCCGCGGACGCGAAGCCACCGAGCTGGCGTTCCGCCACCTGGGCTTCACCCCGCGCGAAGGCGGCGAAGGGTCGCTTTTCTAAGGGACGGACAGTCCGGGTGCGAACCGAAAGGCTGCGATGCGGCGCCAACTACTGTGGAGCCGTGCCGACTGCTGCGATGCAGCGCAAATCTTCTGTCAAGCCGTGCCGGCGTCGTGATGCGGTGCGAACCGCTTCGGGCATCAGTCCTGTCCCGCTGTTAATCCCTCCGCTCCGCACTCACCCGCTTCGGGCCAATCCTATCGTGCACCCGGCTCGGAGAACACCGCATCTCCCCTCCCCTGCATCTGCCGCTCCGCTTCTCCCGCCTTCGGCCGCCCCGCCGGGGGAAAGTCGTCCCAATCAGGCGCAATAATTGCAGGTTCTTCTGCGTTCGCATCGTAAACGTTGCGAACCGAAAATGTATGGATACCAAGCATAAACTCCAAGAAGAGGCGCTGCGCTACCACAGCGAGCCGCGGCCCGGAAAGATCGAGGTCCTGCCGACCAAACCCCACCACACGCAGCACGACCTGTCGCTGGCCTACTCGCCCGGCGTGGCGGCCGCGTCGCTGGCCGTCGCCGACGACCCCTCGGCAGCCTACCGCTACACGGGCATCGGAAATCTGGTCGCCGTCATCTCCAACGGCACGGCGGTGCTCGGGCTGGGCAATGTGGGACCGCTGGCATCGAAGCCAGTCATGGAGGGCAAGGCCATGTTGTTCAAGACCTTCGCCGGAATCGACGCCTTCGACATCGAGATTGCCGAGACCGATCCCGAGGCGTTCATCCGCACGGTCAAGGCCATCGCCCCGACCTTCGGCGGGATCAACCTGGAGGACATCAAGGCTCCCGAATGTTTCGAGATCGACACGCGTCTGCGCGAGGAGCTGGACATCCCCGTCATGCACGACGATCAGCACGGCACGGCGGTCATCACCTCGGCGGCGCTGCTCAACGGCATGAAACTGGCCGGGAAGCAGGCCGCAACGCTCCGCGTGGCGGTCAACGGCGCAGGGGCGGCCGCCATCGCCTGCGCACGGCTCTTTCTGGCGCTGGGCATCCGGCGCGAGAACATGGTGCTC
The DNA here is from genome assembly GCF_048465635.1 of Alistipes sp. Classification (GTDB taxonomy): domain Bacteria; phylum Bacteroidota; class Bacteroidia; order Bacteroidales; family Rikenellaceae; genus Alistipes. The sequence continues at coordinate 82,084 of NZ_DBFWLF010000016.1, read as the reverse complement.
TGCGACAGCCGCGGTGCGGTGACCGTCTACCGCGACGACCTCAACCCGCTTAAACGCGAATTCGCCACCACGCGGCGCATCGCCTCGCTCGCCGAAGCGGTCGCAGGCGCGGACGTCTTCCTCGGCGTCTCGAAAGCCGACGTGCTGACACCCGAGATGCTGCGGACGATGGCCACCGACCCGATCGTCATGGCGCTGGCCAACCCCGATCCCGAGATCGCCTACGACAAGGCGCTCGCCTCGCGCCCCGACATCATCTTCGCTACCGGTCGCTCGGACCTCCCGAATCAGGTCAACAACGTGCTGGGATTTCCCTACATCTTCCGCGGAGCGCTCGACGTGCGGGCCGCGAAGATCAACGACGCGATGAAACTCGCCGCCGCGCACGCGCTCGCCGCACTGGCGCAGCAACCCGTTCCCACTTCGGTCCTGAGAGCCTATGGGGTGGAAAAGCTGGAATTTGGCCGGGAGTATCTGATCCCCAAGCCGCTCGATCCGCGGCTGGCCTGCACCGTCGCTCCGGCCGTGGCGCGCGCGGCGGTCGAATCGGGCGTGGCCCGGCAGCCGATCGCCGACTGGGACGCCTATGCGGAAGAGTTGCGGCAGCGGGTCGAACCCTGACGGCAGCGCCGATGCGTCGAATCCGAAGATTTTAGGTGAAGAGGGCGGCGAAAGCGTCCGCCGAAAGGGTCTGCTCGACGCAGCGGCCGATGGCGGCGGGCAGCACGACGTGCAGCATGCCGTCCTCGTTTTTCTTGTCCTTCGAGACCTCTTTCAACAGCCGTTTCATCTCCACGGGCGGCCGCAGGTCGAACCCCAGCTTGACCAGCAGCGCCACGATGCGGTCGCGCTCCTGCACAGTCAGTACGCCCATCTTCGCGGCGGCTCCGGCGATGAGCGCCGTACCGACGGCGACCGCCTCGCCGTGATTCATCCGGTTGGAGCACTTCTCGATGGCGTGGGCCAGCGTATGCCCCAGATTGAGCTTGCGCCGCTCGCCCGCCTCGCGTTCGTCGCGCTCGACGATCCCGGCCTTGACGCGGATCGCCGCCGACACGACCTCCGAAAGCAGAAGCGTATCGCTGCGCAGCAGATCGGGGTCCGTGCCCTCCAGCCGGGCGAAGAGGTCGGCATCGGCGATGATCGCGGCCTTGACCACCTCCGAAAGGCCGGCGCGGAACTCCCGCGCGGGCAGGGTCGCCAGCATGGCCGGATCGCAGATGACGAACCGGGGCTGGGTGAAAGTTCCCGCCATGTTCTTGTAACCGTCCACATTCACACCGTTCTTGCCCCCTACCGAGGCGTCGACCTGCCCCAGCAGCGTCGTCGAGACGAACCCGAAACCGATGCCCCGCATGTAGGTCGCAGCGGCGAAACCCGCTACGTCGGTCACGATGCCGCCCCCGATAGCCACCACGAACGTCGAGCGGTCGACGCCCAGCTCGATGAAACGGCGGTAGATGGTCTCGACCGTCTGCAGGGTCTTGATGCTCTCCCCCAAACCGATGAGCACCGTATCGTAGGGTTCCAGCAGGGAGTGGTACAGCCGGTCGATCGTGGCGTCGGAAACGACCACCACACGCCCTTCGGGGAGGACTTGGGGCAGTATTTCCGCCACGGAACCGATGTAGATGCGGCTCGTGTCATGCAGGTTAAACGTAGGGTTCATAGCTCGAACTTTTTAAGGAAGGAAGGCAAATTTAGTATTATTTCCGCAGATTTTGCGTACCTTTGCACCACTAATTCCAATTCTATGCAAAAACTGCGCAATATTGCGATTATTGCCCACGTCGACCACGGTAAGACCACGCTCGTAGACAAGATGATTCTGGCAGGCAACATCCTGCGCGACAATGCCAAACAGAACGGCGATCTGATTCTGGACAACAACGATCTGGAACGCGAACGCGGCATCACGATCCTTTCGAAAAACGTTTCGGTAATCTACAAAGACTATAAGATCAACATCATCGACACCCCGGGCCATGCCGATTTCGGCGGCGAGGTCGAACGCGTGCTCAACATGTGCGACGGCGTGCTGCTGCTGGTCGATGCGTTCGAGGGGACCATGCCCCAGACGCGTTTCGTGCTGCAGAAGGCGCTGGCGCTCGGCAAGAAGCCCATCGTGGTGGTCAACAAGGTGGACAAACCCAACTGCCGCCCCGAGGTGGTCAACGAGCAGGTCTTCGACCTGATGTTCTCGCTCGACGCCACCGAGGAACAGCTCGACTACAAGACCATCTACGGCTCGGCCAAGCAGGGCTGGATGTCGCACAAGTGGAACCAGCCGACCGATTCGATCGTGCCGCTGCTGGACGCCATCGTGGATGAGATTCCCGAACCGACCGTCGTCGAAGGAACGCCCCAGCTGCTGATCACTTCGCTCGAATACTCCTCCTACACGGGCCGCAGCGCCGTGGGCAAGGTCACGCGCGGCACGCTGCGCGCCGGGCAGAACGTGACGCTGGCCAAGCGCGACGGCGTGACGATGCTCAAAACCCGGATCAAGGATCTGACCGTCTTCGAAGGGCTGGGCAAGAAGAAGGTCGACGAAGTGCCGTGCGGCGAGATCTGCGCCATCATGGGCATCGAGGGATTCGACATCGGCGACACGATCTGCGACTACGAGAACCCCGAGCCGCTGCCCCCGATTGCCATCGACGAGCCGACCATGTCGATGCTCTTTACGATCAACAACTCGCCCTTCTTCGGCAAGGACGGCAAATACGTCACCTCGCGCCACATCAAGGAGCGCCTCGACCGCGAACTGGAGAAGAATCTGGCGCTGCGCGTGTCGCCCGGTCCGTCGGCCGATTCGTTCAACGTCTTCGGCCGCGGCGTACTGCACCTCTCGGTGCTGATCGAGACGATGCGCCGCGAGGGATATGAATTGCAGGTGGGGCAGCCGCGCGTGATTGTCAAGGAGATCGACGGCAAGAAGTGCGAACCGATCGAGGAGCTGACGGTCGACTGCCCCGAGGAGCACGCCGGAACGGTGATCGACCTGGTGACGCGCCGCAAGGGCACGCTTACGAACATGGCCTCGGACGGCGGACGCACGCGGCTCGAATTTACGATCCCCTCGCGCGGCATCATCGGCCTGAGGTCGAACATGCTCACCGCCACGGCGGGCGAGGCGATCATGACCCACCGCCTGAAAGGGTTCGAACCCTGGGTGGGCGACATCGAGATGCGCACCAACGGCTCGATCATCTCGGGCGAGACGGGTACGGCCTACGCCTACTCGATCGACAAGCTGCAGGACCGCGGCCGCTTCTTCATCAGCCCGATGGAGCAGGTCTACGAGGGGCAGGTCATCGGCGAGCACACGCGCCAGAACGACATCACGGTCAACGTCACCAAATCGAAGCAGCTGACCAACATGCGCGCTTCGGGTTCGGACGACAAGGCCGCCATCGCCCCGCCGAAGGTCTTCACGCTCGAAGAGGCGCTGGAGTATATCCAGGAGGACGAATACGTGGAGGTGACCCCCCACGCGATGCGACTGCGGAAGATTCTGCTGAACGAGAACGACCGCAAACGCGCGGCCAAATAACCCCGGACGATGGATCACTTTACCTTGTCCCTTGTCGTGGGAGCGGCCGCCGGGACGCTCGACGTGATTCCGATGATCGCGCAGAAACTTCCCGCGCGTTCGTGCCTGTCGGCGTTCTGCACCTACCTCTTCGCCGCGGTGATCGTCTTCTACGGCAACCTGCCCTACCTGCCGTGGTGGGCCGACGGCATGGGCGTCACGCTGATGATGGCCCTGCCGGTGGTCCTGACTTTCACGGGGCGGGAACGAAAGGCCATCCCGCTGATCCTGGCCAACGCCCTGCTGCTGGGATTCCTGATAAGCGTCGCCGAACGCTACCTCGCCTGATGATCGAGCTGTGAGCGTTTTGTAAATCAGGAAAGAAATTTTATCTTTGTCTGAAACACGCCCGTCGTCACCGATGCGCCGTTGGAAACTACCAACCCAAAACCAACCATATGAAAAAACAATTCGCACTCTCGCTCCTGCTCTGCCTCGCGTTCGGCACGGCGGCCCCGGCATGGGCAGCCAAACAAAAAAAGATCACGGTGACGCCTTCGGAGGCCAAAATCCACATCGACGGCAACTACGTAGGCGACGGGGTCTATACAGTAAAATTCGGCTCGCGCGACGACTTCTTCATCGTCAAGCTGGAGGCGCCGGGATATGTGACCAAGACGGTGAAGGTGATGAAGGAGGACACCCGCAAAAACATCCACTTCGAACTCAAGGAGGACGACGCGCTGCTCAGTTCCGTCGCCTCCAACCTGGCCAACCAGTACTTCACGGTCCGCGTAAGGGAAGCTGTGGACGAGAACCTCGCCTGGAAACTGCTCGCGCAGGTCGTGCTCAACTACTTCGACGAGATCAAAACCTCCGACAAAGCCTCCGGTTTCATGAACACCGCCTGGGCCATCCAAAGTTTCCCGAGGGCGGAGTCGAAGGTGCGCACGCGCATGCAGATCAAGGAGATCACCAACGAGGGGCTGGCCTATCAGGTGAAAATCTCGTCGGAGATCGCTCCGATGAATGCCGGGGAGCAAAGCTACAAGGCGTGGCCCTATCTGCTTAAAAAATACGAACCGCTCATCAACGAGCTTCAACAGCGGCTCGGCAAGAACTGACGCTATGAAGACGCTTCTTGCCGCGCTGGCGCTGGTGCTGCCCCTGGCAGCGGCGGCGCAGACGAAGATCACGGAGACCTTCGTGGAAACCCCCACCCTCGACTGGGAGGAGTATGCCGACAAACAGGGCAGCGCGCTGGTTCAATCGGGGTACATCGAACTCAAATCCCTGGTTCGGGACCGTTTCGCAACCATCCTGACCGAACTGCCGGTCTTCACGGATTACGATTTCAAGCTGTCGGCCCGGCTGCTCGTGCCGAAGATCGACGATACGAACCGTTTCGGCATCCTCATCGACCGGAGCGAGAATTTCGACACCTGCTTGTTCCTGCTCAAAGAGGAGTATTTCGGCTGTTTCGTCTACAACAACGGCAAAGAGGTGAGCGGCTGGACGGAACGCACCAAACTCAAGGGCGGAAAAAACCGGACCGTGGAGATCGTCCTCGAACGCAAGGCGGGCCGCTACATTTTCACGGTAAACAACATGGAGATTTTCAGGCTCCGCAGGCCGATGAACGACCCCATTTTCGGATTCTATACCGAGAACGAAAGTTCCATCCGCATCGAGGAGTTCACCGTGGAGCAGGATTACGACGGATCGGAAGGATAAACCATCCGGACGGCGTTTCGACGGGCGGGGGTTTCTCCGCCCGTTTCATTTGCCGAGCGTCGCCAGCGAGAGGATATGCACCGTGACGCCGACCGCCACAGTCAGCAGGGCGATCTGCGCCCACAGCACCCCCTCGAGCGGCACGCAGACACACCAGAGCATCGAAGCCCACATCACCGACAGCGTAAGCACCTTGGCGCGGAGCGGTATGGCGCGGTTTTCGCGGAAGCTGCGAATATAGGGACCCAGGCGCCGGTGGGCGAGCAGCCATGCGTACAGACGCGGCGAGGAGCGCATCCACAACGCCGCCGTAAGCAGCAGAAAGGGCGTGGTGGGCAGCAGCGGCACGAAGATGCCGACCACCCCCAGCCCGAGCGACACGGCTCCCAAAGCGGCCAACAGACGGTTCATACGGCAAAAATAGCCCGATTTCTCGGAAGGATCAACATTTTTGCCTATCTTTGTTAAGTTGTACCGCATAACAGATAACACGATATAGGATGAAAAAGATCGGTATCGCCAGCGACCACGCCGGCTACGAAATGAAAGAATTCCTGGTAGGATACCTCGGCGCAATGGGTTACGAGGTGCTCGACTTCGGGACCCATTCGCCCGAAAGCGCCGACTACCCCGACTATGCGCACCCGCTGGCCGAGGCCGTCGAGCGGGGCGAGGTGGAGCGCGGCATCGGGCTTTGCGGCTCGGGCGAGGGAATGACCATCGCGCTGAACAAGCATCAGGGCATCCGCGCCGGACTGGTCTGGGACCCGGAGGTGGCCACGCTCATCCGCCGCCACAACAACGCCAACGTGATCGTGCTGCCCGCACGCTTCGTCACCAACGACGAGGCCGTACACATGCTCGACGCCTATTTCTCGGCCGAGTTCGAGGGTGGACGACACCAGAAGCGCATCGACAAGATTCCCGTCGCCTGCAAATAGCGGGGGGGGGCCGAGAGGCTCGAAACCGGCTTAGACCAGCCGAGCGCCGCACAGGCCCGGCAGAGCATCCCCGTGAAACGGACCGGACAGCGCAATTCACGAGGAACAGATTAGCAGCCAATTTCCAAAGAACAGGCCGAACAGTGCGAAGCAACTCTGAAACCGGTAGCGAAGGAGACCCGCAGAATGGGACGGAACCTTGCGGGGCCGTATACAAAGCAGAGCAACTTCCCCGGAACCGTTCGAGACAGGCAGAATCGGACAACCCGACGAAACCGGGTAACCCGGAACGGTAAGGGTTCCCCGGCACAGCGGAACGGAGCAAGGCTTTTTCAGCCGACTTTCCGACTGCACCCAGCCGCATTCGGCCGCGACCAGTCCGGACCGACCCGAATCGACCCGGACCGACCCGCGACTACTTATACGACATAACCGATACCTGTTTCCCGGCCAACCGATTCAAACCGTCCATGAAGAAAACCGCATGTTCCGACTTCGGCTGCCCGAAGGGCAGTCCCTGCCGCGCGCTTCGCGTGCCGGTCGGGTCGGAGCGAGCCTCCGAAACCCAAGCGCCATGACAAAGCACCAGATATGCCGCAACTGCGGCAGCGAAGTGACGGGCAACTACTGCTCCGCGTGCGGACAGCGCACCACCACCCACCGGCTCGATTGGGCCTCGCTGGCCGAGAACGTCACCTCGACCTTTATCGGCGACGAAGCCTACGGACTGCGGGGCATGAACATGCGCAAGGGAACCGTCACGACGTGGCTCTCGATTCTCTTCCAGCCGCACATAACCATCCCGGAATACATCGCCGGACACCGCCGTAAGTACTTCAATCCGGTGGCGATCCTGCTTCTGCTGTCGACCTTCTACGCCATCGTCTATGCGCTGGTAGGGAAGACCTACACCCCGATGGCCAATCAAGACCAGCACCTCTTCGTCTGGCTTTTCTGCACCTATATCGACTATGCGTCGCTCCATCCGGCGGCCAACATGCTGCTGACGCTCCCCTTCTTCGCACTGGCGCTCAAAACCGTCTTCGGCAAGCGGGCCGGGCTGAAATACGTCGAATACCTCTACATCGGCATCTTCCTCTCGATCTTCGAAATGACGCTGATGATCTTTGTGCTGCCGATCGAATTGCTCGTCCCGAAATACAGCAGTTTTTATGCGCTCACCCTCCCCACGTTCCTCTATACCGCGTTCGTTCTCTGGAAAATGTTCGGTCTGAAGAAGCGGAGCGCGCTCTGGCGCACGCTTCTGACCAAAGGGCTGCAATACGCCTACGCCACCGTGGCGGTCGTACTGCTTCTGGGAGGCATACTGGGCGGGTACTACCTGACCGTGCCCAAAGAGGCCCGGCAGCAGATCGGACAGGCAGCGGAGAGAGCCGATAATAATACCGAATGGGAATATGCTTTCGGGGAGTTCGTGGAGGTGATGGTCGGATACATATTCAAAGATCAGGAACCGTCATCGGCGCAATCCGAAACGTCGGACGAGGCGCAGGAGGAGCAATCCGCCGAGGTCGGGACCCGTCCGGACGGTCCGCACGCGGAAAAAACGGAAGCGCAGCGCACCGGGAAAACCGGACAATCGTGAAAGAGAAGCCCTCCGAGCGCCTGTGCCGCAACTGCGGATCGCCGGTCGGCGAACGCTATTGTCCCCGCTGCGGGCAGGAATACGGTTCCACGCGCATCACCTGGCGGACGCTCTACGACGAAATGGTGTCGCTGCTGATCGGCGACAGCCTTTTCAGCGAAACGGGCGCAATACCCCGTTACGGCATGTTGCAGACACTTTGGCGCTTCGTCCGCCATCCGGCGGTCACCGTCGGGGAATTTATCGCCGGCAAACAGCGCAAGTACGTCCCGCCGCTCACGCTGTTGCTGCTCGTCTGCACGCTCTGTCTGCTGACGCTGACCGGCCTGGGCTACGAACTGCTGGACGGCTCGGCGGCCGCGGAGGAGGAGATCGACACGATGATCTTCTCGCTCTTCGGATTTATGAACAGCCACATCGAGATCATCGCCCTGCTGAACGTTCCCTGGCTGGCGCTGGCCTATCGATGGGTTTTCCGCAGCCGCTCGCAGCTGCGCTACATGGAGTACTTCTACATCGGGCTTTATCTGGCCTCGCTGCATATCTTGCTGGCGACCCTCCTTACTATCCTGACGCACGCGTGCGGCTTCGATCCGGACGGCATGCCGCAATTCTGGCTGGGGCGGATCATCACCGTGACACTCTGCGTTTACAACGTCGTCATCATCCGAAATCTCTTGAAAATCGACTGGACGAGAAGTTTGGCGGGCTGCCTGCTCGGTCAGCTGATCGCCGCCGTACTCTCGCTGACGGTCATCAGCCTGATCGTAACCGTCTGGGAGATCGCCGCCGAAATATAACACCGCACCTATAACCGGAAGACAAAGGGCAACAGGGCGCGGAGCTTCGACGCGTCCGCCGCATCGAACAGCCCGAAGACCGCCGAACCCGAACCCGACATCGCCGCGTAAACGGCTCCTGCGGCGATCAGGTGCTCTTTTGCGGCCCGGATGGCGGGGTGCGCCGCGAAGATATGCGGCTCGAAATCGTTGGTCACCCGGCCCTGCCACGCTTCGACGGGCTGCCGGAGCCGCTCGGCAAGCGGCGTTTCCGGAACACGGGGGCGCACGCCCGCATAGGCTTCGCGCGTCGAGACCCCCTCTTCGGGCTTGACGATAACGAGCGTCAGCCCGCTCAGATCCACTTCGAAAGGGGTCATCACCTCCCCGCGCCCCGTGCACAGCTGCGGGGTGTTGCGCACGAAAAAGGCCGTATCGCTGCCCAGCGCGGCGGCGCAGTCGATCAGTTCCCGCTCGGGCAGTCCGAGAGCGAACAGGTCGTCGATGGCCCGAATCACGGCCGTCGCATCGGACGATCCGCCGCCCAGTCCGGCCCCGAACGGAATGCGTTTATGCAGGCGGATCGTCACCCCGTCCACCCCGTATCGGTCGCGCATCAGGCGAAAGGCTTTCAGGCAGAGGTTATCCTCCGCCGGACAGTCGACCGCAAGCCCTTCGCTGACGAACGCGGCTCCCGGCGTCGTGCGGCGCATCACCTCCACCTCGTCATACAACCCTGCGACCGGGAACATAACCGTCTCCAGATCGTGGTATCCGTCCGCGCGGCGGCGCAGAATGTCAAGCCCGAGGTTTATTTTGCAGTTCGCAGGCAGAATCATACCACAAAATTAAGCAGAGATTTGAAAAAAGCAATCTTTTTTCGAAGCGCGGAGGAAGTCGATGCGGAGCACAACCTGCGGATGAGTGTTTTTGCGGGCTTCCGAACCATATGGATTAGTTTGCGGGGGTCAGTTCACGGGCGCAGCCTGGGGAGAGCACGCTTCCGAGACTTGTCTGCACGGACAGGAGTTTTCGGGCTGCAGCCTGCGGAGGGACGCGTTGAGCGGGCCTCCGCATCCGGAGGCTGCGGCCCGCGGCTCTTCGAGCCGGATACCCTTGCCCTTTCTTCAAAAGAAAGGGCGAAAGAGAGGCGCACGCAGAAAACGGCGGCCGTCCGTCCTCCTCCTCGCTGAACGGGCACGAAAGCTAAAGCATATCGAACACCCGTTCCGGGCGCTCGTCGTCCAACGGCCGCAAGTCCCGCCGTTTCCAGAAGTGCGCGAACGGGTGCGGCGCTCCGCGCCGCGGAGGTTGATTAAGAGAATTTGGGCGACCGCCTGCGGTAAATGCACTTACGGAAAGTTCTCTGACGCAGCCTGAGGAGTGCACGCGGGCCTCCGCTGTCGGAGGCTGCGGCCCGCCGGTTCTTCGAATCGTAACAAGACAAACGTTTTGCGGCCCGCCGGCTTATAGCCGAAATAAAAAGTGGCGCGAAGCGCGCCAAAAATCAGACTCGATGCCGCAGGCGAGAAACGCAGGGCGGACTAAAAGCGCGAGCGGAGGGGACGGTTTGCTGGCAAACCCGCGAACAGTCGCCCGAAGCCAGCGTTAGGACGCCCGGAGTAGCCGAGGCATCCGTCGGAGAGTTTTTGGAACTTTTTGCGGCCAAAAAGTACCAAGAGTTGGCAACTATTTACGTCGCAAGGTAAGGACGCAGCCTGCGGAAGGCTGCATCAGCGTCCGCCGCCGGGAGGCTGCGGGCCGCCGACCTAAAAGTCGAAAACAGAAAGACACTTATCTCGGCCCGCCGACCTAAGGTCGAGAACAAAACGACGCGAATCTCGGCCTGCCGACCCAAAAGATCGAAAACGACAACGCTAAATCAGGTCCGCCGGCTTGACTGGCGGAACGAGGCAGCCCGGATTCCGGCCTCCGAGGCACCGAAGAGCGGCAACCGTGACAACCGAGCTGCAAGCGAGGCAGAAATTCCGAACCAACCGCTCAAAAAAAGCGACGCTCAGAAAGCGTCGCATCTGTTATCTGAATAAAATTCGTTAGAACGTCCGGGTCACACCGTTGTAAGTGACCGTCCGCAAAAGGGTGTTGCCCGAAAGAGCCCAGCCGACCGTCACCTCGCGCGACGGATAGAGCGCACTGTCGAAATCCGATGCCCCGGTGAGCGAGCAGCGCTCCTCCCCGCCGATGATCTGCGTTCCGCCCCGGTACACGCCCCGCTCGACCTCGTACCGGAGTTGGGTCGCCACGTTACGCGAGCTGAACGTGTAGAAGGTCGGCCCTTCGGCTGCGCCCGTGACGGTCACTTTTTCGCCTGCGCAGAGCGAATAGGCCAGCGTCGGGTCCTTGACCGTGAGGTTGTACTCCCCCGTCCAGTCGGAATAGCGGTCTATATCCTCCACGTTGAGTACGAAGTTCTGCAATCCGATCGTATAGGTGTCGTCTCCGCTGCGGTACAACGAGGTCTCCCCGCCCGAGAATTTCACCGCCGTCGTGCCGTAATCCGAGCGGACATGCGCGGCGAGGTTGTCGAAAAAGACCGTCCACGCCTGGTTCTCATCGGTTTCGGCGGGCGTCGCGGCTCCGTTCGTGGCCACGTGCAGCTCACCTTCGAGGTAGTACCCGCCCGGCGCTAAGACCGTCGAACGGTAGACGATCCGGTAATCGTAGGGCGTCGCTCCGCTGTTTTCGACCGCCTCGACCTTGGCATCGCCGAACAGCAGCTCTTTCAGCAGCCTGCCGTCGTACCTGACCTGGTCGATAGTGACCTCCTCGCCCGTTTGCTGCGACTGGCGGGCCGCCTCGGCGACCAGCATCGCCAGCCGGACCGCCCCGTTGGCCGGGGCCAGCGAGAAGAAGTGCTGCTGGGCGGCTCCCCGGTAGATGTTCAGTCCGGGTTGCAGCGCCTGCTGCTCCTCATCGAATACCTCTTTATCCATACATGCAGTGCCGAGCGCCGCTACGGCGATCAGACACAACCATTTCATCCACTTCGTTTTCATAATTTCCATCGTTCTAACGCAAAAAGCGTCCATTTATTTCATGCAGACGACTATATGCACACCTGTCCGTTGGCAAAGTTAACATTTCTTCCGTAAATTTCCCAGCATGCGCCCCACTTTCGCAGGCGGAATTTTGCATTTTCGACAATTTTTCGTATCTTTCTTTCGCATGAAAAGAATCCTCTTCCTTCTGCTCGCCGCGTTCGCCGCGGCCTGTAACTCTTCGGCCGACCGCTGGCTTGCGGAGGACGAATCGGGCGCGGCCGAGATCGTCATGCGCCGGGACACGCTGGAAATCACCGCTCCCGCGGGCCTTACCCTCTGGCTGCGCGAACCCCTCCGGGGCGATTACCGCATCGCCTACGCGGCCCGCATGATTACCGGAGGCCCCGCAGAACGGCTCTCCGACCTCAATTGTTTCTGGGCGGCCCGCGATCCGGAGCATCCCGACGATCTGGAGGCCCGCAGTGCCTGGCGCGGGGGCGTCTTCCGCAACTACAACTCCCTCGACCTGTTCTACGTCGGTTTCGGAGGCAACGAGAATACCACCACCCGTTTCCGCCGCTATCGGGGCGACCGCTTCGGCGCCGCGGACAGCGAGGTGAAACCCCTGCTGGGCGAATACACCGACCCGGCGCACCTGCTGGCGCCGGACAGCACCTACCGCATCACGATCACCGTCGCCGGCGGTCGCACCTCCTATGCGGTCAACGGCGAGGAACTCTTCTCGCGCAGGCTCGCGGAGGGCGAGGGCGACGGCTGGTTCGGGCTGCGGCTGCTGACGAACCACGTCGTAATCTCTGGCTTTAAAATTGAATACCTGTGAATCAAATCCTCATTATACTGACCATGGCACTCTCCACCTCTGCAGGCTGCGCCGATCGGGCCGCCTACCCCACCGACACCCTCCCGCTGCGCGACGGCGGATCGGTCGAATTCACCTTCTTTCGCCACGCCTCGCTGGCGCTGGAGGTCGACGGGAAACATATCTACGTCGATCCCGTGAGCGACTTCGCCCGCTACGCCGAACTGCCGAAGGCCGACCTGATCCTGATAACCCACTCGCACTACGACCATCTGGACAAGGCGGCGATCGACACGCTTTCGACGCCGGAAACCCTCGTCGTGTGCGACCATACCTCCGCCGAGACGCTGGGCAACAAGTGTCAGACGGTGCGGCCGGGCGACGTGATCCGGCCCCGCGACTGGGTGCAGATCGAGGCCGTAGCCGCCTACAACACCTCGCCGGACCACCTCCAGTTCCATCCCCGCGAGCGGGAGGACTGCGGTTACCTCCTGACCCTCGGCGGCACGCGCATCTACCTGGCGGGCGATTCGGAGCCGACACCCGAAATGCTCGCGCTGCGCGACATAGACGTGGCTTTCCTGCCGGTCAACCAGCCCTATACGATGACCGTCGATCAGGCCGTCGAGGCGGTCAAGGCCATCCGGCCCGCGATCTTCTACCCCTACCACTACGGTCAGACCGATGAGAAGACCGACATCGACCGCCTCGTACGCGAGTTGGACGGCGTAACCGAGGTCCGCGTGAGGCCGATGGAGTGAGGCACGTACCGCTATCGACACGAAATCCCGAAAGTTTCGGCTGCGAGACTTTCGGGATTTCGTTTTTCGACCACCATTTCAGGGTGCTCACGGTGTGGAGCGTACGAGGCCTTACCCGCTCCGAGTAAAGTTGCGAAAGACCGGAGCGGTTTCGATATCTCGTACGCCCGGATTCACGCCGCGCGCCCGCGCCGGTAACGCATCAGCCCCCACGGACATGAGTCCGTCGGACGACGACCGCGCAGGCAAAAGTCGCGTCACGTTTCGCGGGGCCTCTCCGGCGGCAGGTGACCGTCGCAGGGGAGAGACTCCGGGGCTGTGCAAGGGAATAAGGTATCGAGGTTTCAGGCTGGTTAACAGCCGTGGGGAGTGACCGCAACCGGGCGGCCGCGAGGCGCAGGACGCGTCCCGGACCGTCGGCAATGCGAAAGGGAAAACCCGGCACGCGATTTGGATTGCGGTGCAGGGCGTGGACAAACACTTTTTTTTCTCATGATGCTGATAAAAAATCAGCACGGTCACTCCATACTCGTCTTTCGAGGTTACCACAACCTAATCATAGCGAATATAGGTGGGCCGTGCTGACATGACACGGCCTCAACCTATTCATTCTCCTATAATTTTTGATTCTGTGGTTTTTTCGAAAGAAAGAACAAATAGCTTAAGGCTACTTAATATGTCCGGTTAATAACTTTCTGTTTTTGTAATTCTGGTTTTATGCCGCGAAATTAATAAATTATTTTCAATATACCATAATTAATACTAACTTATTTTCTATACGTTATACAAAAATAGTATAATCCGTTCGAAGAAATTATCCGATGCCGGAAGTGTTTATAGCCGATCAAACGGTTTATGGCAAAAAAAAGCGCACCTCCCGCGGGTGCGCCGTACCGGGAAGCCCGGCCGTCTTATTCGACATAGAGCACCAACCCTTTCAGATACTCCCCTTCCGGGTGGTAGATGTTGATCGGATGGTCGGCGGGCTGGGTCAGCTGATGCAGGATGCGCACCTTGCGGCCCGCGATTGCGGCGGCTGAAAAGACGGTCGTGCGGAACAGCTCCTTCGAGACGGCCTGCGAGCAGGAGAACGTGAAGAGAATACCTCCGGGGCGGATCTGGGAGAGGGCGCGGGTGTTGAGCCGCTTGTAGCCCTGCATGGCGTTACCCAGCACCTTGTGGTGCTTGGCGAAAGCGGGCGGGTCGAGGATAATCAGGTCATAGCGGTCGCCGATGTCGCGCAGATACTCCACCGCGTCGGCCGTCACCTCGGTATGCGCGGCGTTCCCGCCGAAATTGAGCCGCATATTCTCTGCGGCCAGCGCCACGGCGCGCTCCGACGAGTCGACCGAGCACACTTCGCGCGCACCACCGGCAAGAGCATAGACCGAAAAGCCGCCCGTATAACAGAACGTGTTGAGCACGGTGCGTCCTTTGGCGTAGCGTTTGACCAGCTCGCGGTTCTCGCGCTGGTCGAGGAAAAAGCCTGTCTTCTGCCCCTTCTCCCAGTTGACCGAAAACTGTTGTCCGTTCTCCAGAACCACCTGCGACGCATGGTCCGAACGCCCCCACAGGTAGCCGTCGACGGCCCCCAGGTCGGCCTTGAACGGAAGCGTCTGCGACGACTTGTCGTAGATCGCGGTGATACGGTCGCCCAGCACGGTGCGGATCGCCTCGGCGATCTGCTGCCGGGAGCGGTACATGCCCACCGAGTGACATTGCACGACGGCCGTCGTGCCGTAGATGTCGACCACCAGCCCCGGCAGCGAATCGCCCTCGCCGTGAACCAGCCGGTAGCAGGTCGTCGCGGGGTTGTCCGTCAGCGAGAGGGTGCGGCGCACGTCGAGGGCCACCTGCAGGCGGTCGTTCCACCACCGCTGGTCGATCGTCTCCTGCGCGAACGAGAGCACGCGCACGGCGATCGAGCCGATCTGGTAGTGGCCCTGCGCGATGAACTCGCCGCTGCGGGCCGCGACCTCTACCAGCGCACCCTCGGCTATCTGCGCCTCGTCCTCCGCTTCGATGTAGTCGATGGCCCCGGAGAAGACCCACGGGTGTCGGCGCAGGAGCGATTCCTCCTTGCCGCGTTTCAGAATGATTCTCGGTGTCATATCAGGGACGTTTGATCTTGGGCGTATGCAGCAACCGGTCGTAGATGCGCGTGCAGACCCACGCGTCGGTGGCGGCGTAAAGGCGCTGTTTGTCGGTGAGCGTCGCGGCCTCCCAGTTGCTCAGCCGCTGGGCTTTCGAAACGCGCTTGCCCAGCACGATGGCCGATAGCTTGCGCAGGCTCTTCTCCTCGATGCCCCACTGCGGGGCGATGGTCTGCAGGTCGACGAAGCCGCCGTCGCGGAAGTGGCGGATCTTGCGCAGCGAGCGCAGGTCGCCCGCCACGTCGGCCCCGATCTTGAGCGTCGAGGCGTCTTCGAGCAGCTGCAGGATGGGTTTGGCGAGCGGAATGCGGTTGAGCCGGAAGAGGTAGCAGACCTCCGGGGAGGAGAGCTGCAGCAGCGACACGCGGAACATCACCCCGGGCCGGAACGAGGGGCGCGTCTCGGTGTCGAAGCCGATGACCGGCTGCGCGCCGAGGTACTTGCACGCGGCGGCGATGTCGCGCTCGCATTCGATGACGCGGATCTCGCCGCGGAACTCCACCGCAGGCAGCAGCGCAGTCGCTTCGTTGGATATTTTGTCGGTAAAACGGTTTTCGGTACTCATCCGGATGAAAGTTCCCGCAAAAACAATATAATCTTTATCTACCCCTGTTCGCTCCCCGCTTAGCGAACAGCGGCCGCCGTTGCAACCGCCGACCGCACCGGCCGGTCTGCCCCCTCAGTTGTTCAAACCGCGTGGTCCCGAAAACCGGGTTGTCGTCGGCACGTCAAAACAGTACAGCGTCGGCAAAAGTAAGAAAATTTCGGTTCACTTCCGAATTTTTTCCACCGTTCCGTCGCCGCCTGTGCGCACAATGCCCTCCCCGAGCAGCGCGCGCAGCGCAGCGGCGGCCCGTTCGGGCGAACAGGCAAGCCCCTCGCAGAGCGTCCGCGGATCGGCGGGCGCACGCTCCAATCGGCGCAGCAGCTCCTCCCGAAGCGCATGGTCCGAAAGGGACGCTTCCGGCACAAGGTCGTCCGAGGTTACGCCGCTTCCGGCCTCACCGCTCTCCGCTCCGGCCTGTTTCCCAGCCGATAGCCCGGTCGGGTTACCGTCCTGTATCTCGGCCTGTCTCCCGGCCTGCTTCTCGGCTTTCCGGCGCGCCAGACAGATGTCGCAGACGCCGCACGGCTCGCCCTCCGCCCCTCCGAAATACTCCTCCAGCACCACGCTGCGGCAGCGCTCCCCGTTCGCGGCGTAGGCGATCATGCGTTCGAAGCGCTCGCGCATCAGCTCCTGCCGCCGCGCATAGGTTTCGGGCGCGATATAGAGGTCGGCGCGCGGCAGCCGCTCCTCGTCGAAGAAGAGGATCGGCGAGCGGTTCGAGGGGATGTAGCGGATCACGCGCAGCTGCCAGAGCCGTTTGAGCAATTCGCGCACGCGGTCCACCGTATAGCCGCTCCACGTGGCCAGCTCGCCCTCGTCGATGGGGCGGAAATCGGTGAAAACGCCATCGTACAACCTCAGCAGCGTGCGGATGAAGTGATCCAGTTCGTCGCGCTTGACGCGCAGTTTGTAGAGGTCGTCGCGGCTGACGCAGAACATCACCCGCGCGGGGTTGTCCTGCGCATCGGTGAGCGTGAGGTAGCCGTTCTGTTGCAATAGTTTCAGCGCGCTGAGCACCGTCCCCGACCAGAGGTGTTCCCGCGCGCAGAAGTCGTGCACGTTGAAGAGCATCGACGCTCCGGCCCCGTCGCCGATGCCCACCTGCAGGTAGGAGCAGACCCGTTCGTAGATCTCCTTGACCTGTTCCAGCGGCGGAAACTCCTGCTCGAAACGGCGGGCGATGCGTTCGCTGTCGTCCGCGGCGACCAGCAGCAGGGCGTAGGCCCGCGCCCCGTCGCGCCCAGCGCGGCCCGCCTCCTGGTAGTAGCTCTCCAGCGAGTCGCACATGGCGTAGTGGACCACGAAGCGCACGTCGGGTTTGTCGATGCCCATGCCGAAAGCGTTGGTGGCCACCATCACGCGCACTTTACCCTGCAGCCACTCCTCCTGCCGCGCCGAGCGCTCTGCATGCCCCAGTCCGGCGTGGTATGCCGCGGCCGTGACGCCCTCCCAGCGCAGCAGATCGGCCACCTGCTCGGTCGCCTCGCGCGTGCGGACGTAGACAATGCCCGAACCGGCAACGTTGCGGACCAGCCGCAGCAGCTGCCCCTCCTTGTCGTCGGTATGGCGGACGCTGTACGAGAGGTTGGGCCGCGCGAAACTGCTGCGCAGCAGATGCTCCTCAGCGAACCGGAGGTGGCGCATGATGTCTTCGGCCACGAGCCGCGTCGCCGAAGCGGTGAGCGCCAGCACGGGAACGCCGGGCAGCTTCTCCCGCAGCTCGGCAATGCGCAGGTAGGCCGGGCGGAAGTCGTAGCCCCACTGCGAAATACAGTGCGCCTCGTCGACGGCCAGAAGGGTCACGTTCATGCGCACGACCCGCAGGCGGAACGCCTCCGACGCCAGCCGCTCGGGAGCCACGTAGAGGAACTTCACGTCGCCGTAGACGCAGTTATCGAGCGCGATGTCGATCTGCCGCGGCGAAAGCCCCGAGTGGATCGCCACGGCCGGAATGCGGTGCGTCCTGAGCCGGTCGACCTGATCCTTCATCAGCGAGATCAGCGGCGTGACGACGATGCACAACCCCTCGCGGACAAGCGTCGGGACCTGATAGGTCAGCGACTTGCCGCCCCCGGTGGGCATCAGCGCCAGCGTGTCGCGCCCGTCGAGCACCGAGCGGATGATCCGCTCCTGCACGGGTCGGAACTCCTCAAAGCCCCAGTAGCGCTTCAGCACCTCATAAATCTTATCGGCGGGTTGCATCGTTGCAAAGATAGGAAAAAAGCGCATACCGTCCCCCTGGGAACTCCGTTTAATCCAGCGGAAGGGTCGGCCGAAAGGGCCACGGCCCGAAAGTTGACGATAAATTGGGCGGTTTGCGGAATTTTTCGTACTTTTGCCATCGAATTAGCGTTCGGATGAAGATCGATTCCAAATACAAGGTGCGCGAGATGGCCGGCGAACACGTGATCGTGATGCCGGGCCGCTACGGGGCCGACATGACCCGCGTGGTGGCGCTCAACGACACGTCGCTCTTCCTGTGGGAGGCGCTCGCGGGCCGCGACTTCACCGCCGCCGATGCCGCGGAACTGTTACTCGGGCACTACCAAGTGGACTCGGAAACGGCCCGCCGCGACGCCGAGGCGTGGTGCGCAAAGCTCGCCGAGTGCGGCGTACTGGAACCATGAGAACGAAAAGGCTCATATCGCTTCTGCTTCTGACCGTCTATCTGCTGGCGGCCGGCGGACCCGCATGGGCCTCGCTTTCGTGCAAATGCGTGGCGTCGAAAGTCCGCACGCACCATGTCTGCTCCTGCCACTGCTCGCACGACAACGACGCTCCCGGGGCAAAGGCCGATCTGAACGCCCCCTGCTGCGACCATCACCACTCCACCGACGTGGAGCTTTATACGGGCGGCTCCTCCGACAACGAACGGCAGGCCCGAATGCCGGCGGCCGATCTTTCGGCCGTCCTCGCCCCCGAGGCGCCCGCCACGATCGCCCCGACCGCCGGCTGGGTGCGTATCACCCCGCGGCGAACGCCCCTTCCCCGGCAGGCAGCGCTTCCCGGCGTCAGCCTGCGCGCTCCTCCCGCCTTGGTTTAAACCCTTTTACGGACGGTTGCTACCACGCATCCGCCCGGCAACGAGTTTTAACCAATGACGGACATTCATGAAAATCACCAAAGTTTTAATTTTCACCCTCTTTTCGCTCTTTGCGTGCGGCATGCTGCGCGCCGAGGAGCTGCGCGGCACGGTCCGCGACACGGACAACCAGCCGCTCGTCGGCGCTTCGGTCTACTGGGCCGGAACCACCATCGGCGCGAGCACCGACGCTTCGGGCGCATTCCGCCTCCACCGCGTCAAGGGCTACGACCGCCTCGTAGCCTCGTACCTGGGCTACGTGAACGACACGCTCAGGCTGGCCGGCGGCGCGGAACTGGCCGATTTCACCCTCAGCTCGGAGGGCGTGGCGCTCGAAAGCGTCACCATCGAGGGCAGCCAGAGCGGTAACTACGTCAAGCGCGACGGCATCGTCAAAAGCGAAATGATCTCCTTTGCGGGCCTCTGCAAGATGGCGTGCTGCAACCTGGCCGAATCGTTCGAGAATTCGGCGTCGGTGACCGTGGGGTACAGCGACGCCATTTCGGGTGCACGGCAGATCAAGATGCTCGGACTGGCGGGAACCTACACCCAGATTCTCGACGAGAACCGCCCCATCATGCGCGGGCTGAGCGCCCCCTACGGCCTGAGCTACACCCCGGGCATGTGGCTCAATTCCATCCAGGTGTCGAAGGGCGTGGCCTCGGTCACGGCGGGCCACGAAGCCATCACGGGCCAGATCAACCTCGAACACCGCAAACCCACGGACGACGAACGCTTGTTCGTGAACCTCTATCTCGACGACGAGCTGCGTCCCGAGGCCAATATTTCGACCGCCTTCCCCGTGACGAAGAACAAGAAGCTCACGAGCGTCATCCTGCTCCACGGCTCGATGGACACCGACGTGAGGAAGATGGACCACAACCACGACGGCTTCCGCGACCTGCCCAAAGCCGATCAGATCAACGTGGCCAACAAGTGGCTCTACGCCGCCGACAACGGCACGCAGATCCGCTGGGGCTGGAAGTTCGTGCAGGAGAACCGGCTGGGCGGCATGATGGACTACAAGCGTTCGATGCGCGACGAGATGGAACAGAACTGGGACAAGCCCGGCACGCTCTACGGCTCGCATATCCGCAACCGCGGGGCCAACGGCTATTTTAAAATAGGTATGCCCGTGGGACCCTCGGTCTACGACCCCGACGAGCAGGACGAGCAGCGGTCGAACCTGGCGTTCGTAGCCGACTTCGACCACTTCAACGAGGACGCCTACTTCGGGCTGAACCAGTACCGGGGCAACGAAAACTCGCTCTCGGGCAACCTGATGTACAACCACTACTTCACCTACCGTTCGTCGCTGATCGTCGGCGCGCAGGCCCATTTCCAGTACTACCGCGAAAGCCTCGGCAACCGGACCCCGTGGATCCCCGACGACAAGGGACGCGACTACCTCTTCGACCGCAACGAGCGCGAGGTGGGAGCCTATGCCGAGTACACCTACGCCATCAAGGACAAGTTCTCGATCGTGGCGGGCATCCGCGGCGACTACAACCACTATTACGACCGTTTCTTCGTGACGCCCCGCGGCCACCTGCGCTGGAACATCACCCCCTCGACGACGCTGCGCGCCTCGGCGGGTCTGGGCTACCGCTCGACGAACATCATCACCGACAATATCGGCATCCTGGCCACGGGACGCCGGATCGAGATCCCTAATTTCAACGGCTTCGACCGGATGGAAAAAGCGCTCACCGTGGGCGGCAGCCTCACGCAGACCTTCTCGCTGGCCGGAGCGGACAACGCCACGCTCAGCTTCGACTACTTCCGCACGCAGTTCTACAACGGCGTGGTGGCCGATCAGGAGTACGACCCGACCTCGATCCTCCTGTACAACACCGACGGGCGCTCCTACACGGACACCTACCAGATCGACTTCTCGTGGACGCCCGTCGAGCGGCTCGACATCTTCGCCACGTTCCGCTACACGGACAGCGAAATGACGATCAACCGACCGGACGGCACGACGGCCCGCGTCGAGCGGCCCATGGTAAGCCAGTACAAGACGCTGCTCAACATCCAGTACGCCACCAAGTTCCGCCGCTGGGTGTTCGACGCCACGGCGCAGCTGAACGGTCCCTCGCGCGTTCCGACGCAGACGGGGAATCTCAACGACAGCTACTATTCGCCCCGTTATCCGATCTTCTTCGCACAGGTAAGCCGCAAGGTGGGCAAGTTCGACATCTACGTCGGCTGCGAGAACATCGGCGACTACCGGCAGAAGGACCCGATCCTCGCCGCCGACCGTCCCTTCTCGACGGATTTCAACTCGATGAATGTCTGGGGACCGCTGATGGGCCGCAAATTTTACGCGGGGTTACGGTTCAATCTCTATTAGTCCGTCGTTGCGACGATATACAGCATGCGGACAATCCCTCCGAACCTCCCTTTTCAACGGGAGGCTTAGAGTGCGGCCTAAGCTAAAACGACTGCCCCTGCGGCTCCTCGGAGCCGCGGGTCGCAGCCTCCCCCGGCGGAGGCCCGCAGCATGCGCGTCCCCGCAGGCTGGGTCCGCAAATGATATGAAATAAAAACCTTTAACAAACGCATTATGAAAAAACTGATGATGGTATGCCTCGCCCTTGCAATGGGCATCGGCATCTGCGCGGCCGAGAAGCCCGCCGACAAGAAGAACGTGACGACCGTGTTTACGACCGACATCGACTGCGAACACTGCGTCAAGAAGATCATGAACAACGTGCCGTCGCTCGGCAAGGGCGTGAAGGACGTCACGGTCAATCTCGAAAAGAAAGAGGTCACGGTGGTTTACGACGCCTCGAAGAACAGCGACGAGAACATCGTCAAGGGCTTCGCCTCGCTCAAGGTTAAGGCAGAACCCAAGCCCGCGAAGTAAGCCCACAGGGGTTGTTATTAACTCGAATCGCCGCACGTGCAGACGTGCGGCGATTCGTTTTGTACCGATGCCGTCCCGCCCTTACTCGACCTTTTCGTAGATGTAGAGTTCGTGCAGCTCCTCGTCGTAACCCGGATAGAACCCGCGCACCATCCCCAGCACGATGCGCGAGCCGCGGTTCGCAAGGACCAGCAGCTCGTCCGTCGCGGGGTCGATGGCCAGCCCCTCGATCTCGCCCGCACGGCGGAAGTCGCTCATCTCGCGGAACGGCAGCACCAGGGCGCTGGCCCGTCCGTCGCGCAGATCGGCGATGTAGAGGTTGTCCGCCTCGTCGAGGTCGGCATCCCCGTCATCGGCCGAGATCAGCATCCGCCCGTCTACCATGTAGATACCCTGCTGCGCCTGCGGCACGGGGCGCAGGCGGACCTTGCGGACGTACTTGCCCGTCGAACGGTCGTAGCCGTAGAGGCAGCGTCCGTCGACCCAGTCGGCCATCCAGACCATCCTGCCGTCGCGGTCGACGGCCAGTCCGCACACCTCGACCTGCCCCGAGGCGGGTTCCCAGTCGATCGAGCGCTTCCACCGCAGGCTGTCGGCGTCGTAGACCGCCACCTGGATGTTTTCGCCCTTGCCGTCGACGAAGGTCTCGATCCCGGCATAAAGCTCGCCGTCCCACACGTCGATGTCGCCGATGTGGTTGGCCGGGAGCGGCAGCCCCTCGAACGGTCGCTCGTTCCGGGCTACGAGCCGCCCCTGCTTGTCGTATTTGTAGAGCGCCGTGCTGCCCGAGACGTAGTAGTAGGCCGAATCGGCGGCAATGCCCTGCCGGCCTTCGACCGGAATCACCCGCCGCAGGCGGTAGTGCGTACCGAGCCGCTGCGCCGCGGCCGGCACGACGGCCGCAAGCAGGGCGAGGATAAGGAGTGTCTTTTTCATCGTTTCGCTGTTTTTCACCCGCTCCGGCAAAAACAACGCCGGAACGGTCCGCCTGACGGCGTCGGTTCCGGCGATGCGTGAGGGTCCGTCCGAAGAGGGAACTATTTGCGTTTGGCGCGCTGTTGGGCCTCCTGCTGGCGCAGAAGCTCTTCGTAGCGCTGCTGGAACTTCGATTTCTTGCCCTTCGACTTCTTCGCGGCATTGGCCGCCATGATAGCCTGAATCTTCCCGTCGTCGACCATGCGGCGGATGACGAGCGTCTGACCGATGGTGAAGAGGTTCGAAAGCAGGTAGTAGTAGCAAAGACCGCTCGAGTAGCTGTTGAACCACAGCAGCATCATGATCGGCATCATGTAGACCATCATGAACTTCATGCCGGCCATCTGCGGCTGTGAGGAGGCGGTCTGCTGGTAATTGAAGTACGAGTACCCGAACAGCGACACGGCCATCAGCAGCGCGAAGAGCGACACGTGGTCGCCGTAGAACGGGACCGAGAAGGGCAGCTGGGCGATGCTGTCGTAGGACGAAAGGTCATCGGCCCACAGGAACGACTGCTCGCGCAGCTCGATCGAAGCGGGGAAGAAGCGGAACATGGCGTAGAGGATCGGCAGCTGGATGAGCATCGGAACACACCCGCCCATCGGGTTGATGCCCGCCTTCTTGTAGAGTTCCATCGTCGCCTGCTGGCGCTTCACGGCGTCCTCCTGCTTGGGGTATTTCTTCGTCAGTTCGTCCACCTGCGGCTTGATCAGACGCATCTTGGCCATCGAAACGTAGCTCTTGTACGTAAGCGGCGAGATCACCAGCTTGACCAGGAAGACCAGGATGAAGATGATGATGCCGAAGTTGGCGATGTAGTTGCGCAGGAAGTCGAAGACCGGAATCACGCACCAGCGGTTGACCCACCCGAAGATGCCCCAGCCCAGCGGCACGAGGCGTTCGAGGTAGAGGTCGCCGCCGTCCCCGTCGCCGACCTTCTTGAGGATCGAATACTTGTTGGGACCGAAGTAGAACGCGAAGTCATACCCTTCGGTCTGCGCGTTGTAGGGAACCGACATGCGGGCCGCGAAGTTCTTCAGATATTCCGAGCCGGGCTGCGCCGTCTCGAATGCGAGGTTGACGTAGGCGAGATTTTCCGGCGCGATCAGCACCGAAGAGAAGAACTGCTGCTTGAACGCCACCCAATTGACCGCCGAGGCGATCTCCTTCGATTTAGTCTCCTCGCTCATGCCCAGCTCGTCGATCGAGGTCTCGCCGGGAACGCGGTACGCCACCGTGGTGTACATGTTCTCGTTCTTGAAACCCTTCTCGTTCTGGTAGGAGGTGTTCGACCAGTCGATCCCGATCGAGGTCTGGTTGGCCATCTGCGGAGCCATGTTGACCAGCCGCACGTCGAAGTCCATCAGGTAGTCGCGCTCGGCCTGCCCGGCGTTGTGGAGCACGTAACGGTACTCCAGCGCCGCGTCGGAGGCCACCTTGAGACGCATCACCACCACCTGCGCCCCCTCGGGGGTCGTGGTGACAGGTTCCGCCTCGAACGTGTAGTCCATCGTGTTCACCCGCACGTTGTTCAGTCCGTTGCGCAGGAAGAAGACCATATCCATGCGCGCCGTGGCGGGATCGAACATGCGGATCGGCTCCGTGCGTTCGCCGCGCGGGGCGTACTTGGTGTAGTCCTTGAGCGTCACGTCGGTGATCTGCCCGCCGCGGGTCGAAAAGCGCACCGACATCACGTCGTTCTCCAGCGTAAACTCCCCGGCCTCGGCCTGCTGCGCCGCCGCGAGCCACGCTCCGTAGAGTGCGGCCTGTTCGTCCGCCTGCGCGGCGGGAGTGCCCTCGGCGACCGATACTCCGGCCGATGCGGCGGCCGACTGCCCGGCGCCTGCGAGCGAATCGGCGGGCTGGGCCTGCGTCACGGGACGCGTCGCCGCGGCCACCGAATCCTGGTAGGCCTGCCATTGGGCCATCTGCTCCTGATACTCCTGTTGCTGTTTGCCGTTGTAGTAGGCGAATCCCAGAAAGAGGACGCCCACCACAACGATGCCTATGATCGATTTTTTATCCATGTACTTTGTTTCGGTACTTCTTGCGGTGATTACTTGTTTTCATGCGCCAGCGCCGCAGCCACGAACGCCACGAACAGCGGCGAAGGGCGCTCCACGGTGCTCTTGTACTCGGGGTGGTACTGCGTGCCGACGAACCAGGGGTGGCCGGCGATCTCGATCACCTCGACCAGCCCCGTGTCGGGGTTGATGCCCACGGCCTGCATGCCGGCGGCCTCGAACTGCGGGAGGTAGTCGTTGTTGAACTCGTAGCGGTGGCGGTGGCGCTCCGAAATCTGTAGCTTGCCGTAGGCCGCGGCCACTTTCGACCCCTTCTTCAGCGTGCAGGGATAGGCCCCCAGCCGCATCGTGCCGCCCTTAGCCGTTACGCCCTTCTGCTCCTCCATCAAATCGATCACGGGATGGGGCGTGGCGTCCATCTCGCTCGAATTGGCGTCGGAGATGCCCAGCACGTTGCGCGCGAACTCGATCACGGCGCACTGCATGCCCAGGCAGATGCCCAGGAAGGGGATGTTGTTCTCGCGGGCGAAGCGCACGGCCTCGATCTTGCCCTCGATGCCGCGGTTGCCGAAGCCCGGGGCCACGACGATACCGGCCATGCGGCCCAGCTTCTCGGCGACGTTCTGCGCGTCGATCTTCTCCGAGTTGACGTAGCGCAGCTTGACCTTGCAGTCGTTGACCGCCCCGGCGTGGATGAACGACTCGCAGATCGACTTGTAGGCGTCGGGCAGCTCGGTGTACTTGCCCACCAGCGCGATCTCGATCTTCTTCGAGGGATTCTTGACCCGCTCGACGAAGGCGCTCCAAGCGGCCATGTCCGGCTCCTGCTCCGACGGGAGGTTCAGCTTGTCCAACACCACCTCGTCCAGATGCTGTTCGTGCATGCGCAGCGGCACTTCGTAGATCGTCGGCACGTCGATCGACTCCATCACGGCGTTGGCGTCGACGTTGCAGAAGAGCGCCACCTTGCGCCGCAGCGCCGTCGAGAGCGGATGTTCGGTGCGCAGCACCAGGATGTCGGGCTGCAGACCGTTCTCCAGCAGCGCCTTGACCGAGTGCTGCGTGGGTTTGGTCTTCAGCTCGCCCGAAGCGGTCATGTAGGGGATCAGCGTCAGGTGGACCAGCGCCGTGCTCTTGTACCCGAGCTGGTAGCGCAGCTGGCGCACCGATTCGATGAACGGCAGCGACTCGATGTCGCCCACCGTGCCGCCGATCTCGGTGATGATCACGTCGTACTCCTTGCGCTGGGCCAGCAGCTGGATGCGGCGCTTGATCTCGTCGGTGATGTGGGGGATGACCTGCACGGTCTTGCCCAGATACTCGCCCTTGCGCTCCTTCTCGATGACGCTCTTGTAGATCTTGCCCGTGGTGACGTTGTTCGCCTTCGACGTGGGCTGGTTGGTGAAGCGTTCGTAGTGGCCCAGGTCGAGGTCCGTTTCGGCGCCGTCTTCGGTCACGTAGCACTCGCCGTGTTCGTAGGGATTGAGCGTTCCGGGGTCGACGTTGATGTAGGGGTCGAGCTTCTGGATGGTCACCGAGTACCCACGCGCCTGCAGCAGGCGGGCGATCGAGGCCGAAATGATCCCTTTGCCGAGCGACGAGGCGACGCCGCCCGTAACGAATATGTACTTGGGTTTCGAGAGTTTCATTACGTTACAGACTATTTGTTTTCGTTGTTTTCCGATTCGTGCTGCTCGCGGGCCTGCCGGTCGATCAGCTTGACCTTCTCCACCGCGGCGGCCATCTCCTCGCGGGCGCGGTCGATCTTGGCCTTCACGTCGGCCACGAGCGCCTCGGCGTTCTTCGACTTGGCGAAGAAACCGATGTTGTTCTCCAGCAGGGCGATCTCCTGCTCCATCTGCCGCACCTTGTTGTAGAGCCGTTCGCGCTCGGAGCGCAGGCGGCTGCCGCCCGCGGTGCGAAGCGTGGAGACCTTGTCGCGGAAGCGGTTCATCGAGCGGTCGCGCTCCGAACCGCGCAGCGTGTCGAACAGGTCGTCGACGGCGGCCTTGTAACGCTTCTGGATGGCGTCTTTCTGCTTGATGGGCACGAAGCCGATCTCGCCCCAGCGGCGCTGGAAGTCGCGGATCACCTCGTAACCGCCGCTGCGGACATCGGCCGCCTCCATCTCCTCCAGCAGGGCCTGTTTGCGCCGCAGGTTCTCCTCATGCTCGCTGTCCACGCCCGAGAAGTGGGCGGCCTTGCGCTCGAAGAACTTGTCGCACGCCGTGCGGAAGCGCTTCCAGATGGCGTCCGAGTGGCGGCGCGGCACGGCCCCGATCTCTTTCCAGCGGGCCTGCAGGGCGATCAGCTCATCGGTGGTTTTCTTCCACTCCTCGCTGCCCGAAAGCGACTCGGCGGCCTCGCAAATCTCGGTTTTCTGTTGGAGGTTGTGCTCCATCTCGGTCTTTACCCCGGTATAGAAGCCGCGCTTGGCCTCGAAGAACTTGTCGCACGCCGTGCGGAAGCGTTCGTAGATGCGATTGTTGTCCTTGCGGGGCGCGAAGCCGATGGTCTTCCACGTCTTCTGAATCTCCAGCAGGCGGTCGCTGGCGCGGTTCCACTCCTTGCGCGTGGTCAGCGGCTGGGCGCAAAGCTCCTCGGCGGCGGCGCACAGCTCCGTCTTGAGCGTGAGGTTGCGTACCTGCTCCTCCTTCAGGGCCTCGAAATGCTCCTGATGCTGCTTGTTGATGCGGCTCGACGCCGCCTTGAAACGCTCCCAAAGCGTCTCCTTAAACTCGTTGGCGACGGGACCCGTCTCGCGCCACTGGTCGTGGAGCTTCTGCAATTTGTGGAACGCCTCGACCACCGACGGCTCCAGCACGAGGGCCTCGGCCTGCTCGCAGAGGAGGACTTTCTGCTCGTAGTTCTTCTTCAGGTCCAGGTCGCGCAACTCCTTGTTGATCTTGATGAAGCTGTAGAAATTCTCGACGTGCAGGTTGTAGGTCTCCCACAAATCCTTGACGTTCTGCTGCGGGACGATACCGGTCTCCTTCCAGCGCTGCTGCAGCTCGCGGAACTTGTTGAAGGTATGGTTGAGCGTCTCGTCCGAATTGACCAGCTCCTTCAGCTCCTCGATGATTCCGAGCTTGATCTCGAGGTTGCGCTCCTTCTCGGCTTCGAGGTTGGCGATGAACTCGTCGCGCAGGCGGCGGTACTCCCTGAACAGCTCCTTGAACTGCACCTCGGCCCCGTCGACCGCGGGCAGGAAATCCTGCTCGGCGCCCCCCTCCTCCAAGAAGGCGCGGCGGGCGGTCTCGACCTCGGCGCGGCGCAGGCGGTAGAAGGCGATCTTGATCGCCTCCACGTCGCGGCGCAGCGACTGCACGGGCTGCGTGGAGAGCATCTCGGCGAACAGCGCCACCAGCTCCTCCTTGCTCCTGCCCGCGAAGCGGTCCTCGGCGGCAGGCTCCTCTCCGGCGGGGCCGTCGGCCTCCTCCGAGGTCTCCTCCTCCAGCTCCAGCCCGGCATCGCGGGCCGCAAGAGCTGCCTCCTCGTCCGAGAAATCGACCTGTGGGGAGGGCTGCCCGTCGTCCGTCGTTCCGACGGCTACGGCGGCCTGTACCCGAGCGCGTTTGGGCCGCTCCTTTTCGGGTTCCGTCTCGGATTTGGGTTCAGTTTCGGCTTCCGGTACGGCGGGCTGCGCGGCCGGTTCCGGAGCCGGTGCGGATTCTGCTTCCGCTTCGGCATCCGGTACGGGTTCTGCTTCCGGTACGGCGGGCTGCGCGGCCGTTTCCGGAGCCGGTGCGGGTTCTGCTTCCGCTTCGGGTTCTGGTGCGGGTTCCGCCTCCGCTTCGGATTCCGGCGCGGCGACCGTTTCGGCGTTTGCTTCCGCGGCGGGCCGGACAGGCTCTTCCGCCGCGGCGGGTTGTACCGCAGCTTCCGGCGCATTATTCTCTTCGGCTACCTGCGCAGACGACTCCGGGAGCACATCCACCGCTCCCGCACGCTCTCCGTTTTCCCCGGCCGTCACGCCGACCGCATCGTCCGCCGCCTCAGCGGCGGCAGGCTCCGCAGCCGTTTCGGCCACAGGTTCCGCCGATCCGTCGGCGGCAGCATCCGCGGCGGTCGGCGCAGGGCACGCTTCCGCCTCAGCGGGGGTTTGGGGTTCGGTGACATCGGTCACGGGAGGGGTCGCTTGCACATCTTCAGCCGCAGGGCTGACTTGCTCCTCGGGAGCAGGAAGTGTCGGTTTTTCAGTAGCCATCTCAGTTCTCGTTTTTGGTTCCCGCAGATACGGAATTATATAAATCTCGCAAATATAACCATTTTATGCAAAACCCGGAAATGAAACCGCCGAAACCTGCAACGGAATTTTCGGCTGCCCGCCGCACAAACACGACGCCCGGAATCCGTTCCGGACGTCGGGCTGCGACTGTTTCCGGGCTGCGGATCAGCGTTTGCCTTTGGCCGCCACCCGCTTCGCCGCGGCCTTGCGCCCCGTGGAGACGGGAGCCGATCCCTTGCGGGCGCTGCGCGTCGTCTTTTTGGGCCGCTCCCAGGCGGAGGCGTCCTCGAAGCGCTGGAACGCCTCCCAGTCGAACGTCTCGTTGCTCTTCGGCTCGGCGTTCCACTTCGGGGCGGCGATCCTGCGGCCCGGTTTGGGTGCGCGGTACGCGGCGGGATACGCTTCCGCCGGGTGCTCCGGCTGCCTGTTCTCCGGCTGTGCATCCTCCGGCCTCTGCTCAACGGCGGCGGGCCTCTCCGGCTCAACCGGTGCAACGACGGCTTTGCGCTTCGGCCGGGCAGCGGTACGCATACTCCCCTCCGTTTCGGCGCCGTGCTCCGTCCGTGCGGTTGCCCGGCGGGGACGGTCAGCGGCGGAGCGCTCTCCCGTCGGATGCTCCCCGGAGCGTTCTCCCGCGGGCCGCTCCTCCCCTTCGGGCGTGGCGATCCGGGCGATGCGCCGGCCGCGCGACGAAGCGTTCAACCGCCCCACCACCGCTTCGGCGTCGCTGAACGGCACACTCACGAACGAGAAGTTGTCGAACACGCGCAGGTCGTCGATATTCTTGTCCCGCAGGCCGCACCGCCGCTTCAACAAGTCGGCCAGCTTGCGGGGCGTGTAGCCGTCGCGCGCGCCAAGGCCCAGGAACAGCCGCGTCTTGCCCTTGCGGTCGACCGAGAACGAGCGGATCTCGGGGTAACTCGACTGGTCCAGCTCGCTGCGGAACGCCAGCCGCAGCAGGGCGCTCAACGCCACCTCGGGCGTATGCGCGGCCAGCAGTTCGGCGGCCATATCGGCGTAGGCGGTATGGGTTTCGGCGGCCACGATCTCCTCCAGATCGTCCTTAATCTTAGCGCGCTTCGTGGCCACGATGTCCTCCGGCGAGGGGAGCTGCTCCTTGTGAATCTCCACGCGGATGTCGCGCATCATGCCGCTGAAGCGGCGGAATTCGGAGCCGGTAATGAACGTGATGGCCGTGCCCTCGCGTCCGGCGCGTCCCGTGCGGCCGATGCGGTGGACGTAGCTCTCCGAGTCCTGCGGCAGGGCGTAGTTGATCACATGCGTGAGATCGCTCACGTCGATACCCCGCGCCGCCACGTCCGTGGCGACCAGAATGTTGATCTGCCGGTCGCGGAACTTGCGCAGAATCTTCTCGCGCATGGCCTGCGTCACGTCCCCGTGCAGACACTCGGCGGCGTACCCGCGCGCCACCAGGCGCGTGGTGATCTCGTCGGCGCTCACCTTCGTGCGGCAGAAGACGATGCCGTAGAACTCCGGCTCCACGTCGATGATGCGCGTCAGGGCGTCGAACTTGTCCGCCTCGCGGACCTCGAAATAGATCTGGTTCGTGCGGTCGACGGTGAGCTGCTGCGCCTCCACGCGCACGATTTGCGTATCGCGCATGTACTTCTCCGACAGGCGGATGATCCGTTCGGGCATGGTGGCCGAGAAGAGCATCACGCGGCGGTCGTCGCCCGTGTGGCTCATGATCTCCTCCACGTCCTCGACGAAGCCCATGTTGAGCATCTCGTCGGCCTCGTCCAGCACCAGGTAGCGCACCCCCTCGAGCCGCAGCGTGCCGCGGCGGATATGGTCCAGCACGCGGCCCGGGGTTCCGACCACGATGTCCACGCCCCGCGAAAGCCGGCGCAGCTGCTCGCTCATCGCCGCACCGCCGTAGATCGCCGTGATCGACAACCGCCGCTCGGCGTTGAACGAGAGCAGCTCCTCGGCGGCCTGCAGCGCCAGTTCACGCGTGGGAACCAGCACGATGGCCTGCACGCCGCCCGCTCCGGGTTCGATCTGCTGGAGGATCGGCAGCCCGAAGGCCGCCGTTTTGCCCGTGCCGGTCTGCGACTGGGCGATGATGTCGTTCGCCCCGGCGAGCAGCAGCGGGATGGTAAGACGTTGGATGGAGGTGGGCGTTTCGAACCCCTTGGTCCGCACCGCTTCGAGCATTTGCCCGGAGAGTCCCAAGGCGCTGAAATCGACTTCGTTGGTCATAAGAGAGAATTTAAAGCGCAAAGGTACGACAAATAATCGGCATTTAGCCGGAAATTTGCTATCTTCGCCCAACGAACAGCCCGGCCGCCCGTCGCTCCGGGCCGCCGAAGCTGAAACAACCGCCATGAAACACCGCATCCTGCTGGTCGACGACGAGGTCGACATCCTCGAATTCGTGCGTTACAACCTGGTCAGGGAGGGCTACGAGGTCTTCACGGCCCAGAACGGCGCGGAGGCGCTGACGCTCGCCGCCCAATGCCGTCCCCACCTGATTCTGCTGGACATGATGATGCCCGTGATGGACGGGGCGCAGACATGCCGCGCCATCCGTGAGAATCCGGAACTGAAGGATACGATGGTGGTCTTCCTCTCGGCGCTGGGCGAGGAGCAGCAGCAGCTGGCGGGGTTCGGCGTGGGGGCCGACGACTACCTGACCAAACCCATCAAGATGAAGCTGCTGGTGAGCCGCGTGCAGGCGATTCTCAAACGCATCGACGCCGGAGCGCCCGCCGCCGCGAAAGCGAAAAGCGGCATCGACATCGACCGCGCGAGCTATACGGTGACGTGCGACGGACGGCGCATCACCCTGCCGCGCAAGGAGTTCGCCCTGCTAGAGCTACTCTGGTCATCGCCCGGGCGGCTGATTCCGCGCGAGGAGATTTACGCCCGTATCTGGGGTTCGGAGGTGGTGGTCGGCGACCGCACGATCGACGTGCACATCCGCAAACTGCGGCAGAAAATCGGCGAGAGGCGCATCACCACGGTCAAGGGCGTAGGTTACCGCTTCGAACCGTGACAAACGCCGCAATACGTTCCGCAATCCGCTCCGCCACTGGCTGCAACCGCCCCCAAAGCCAGATACGCACCTGATCCACCAGCACCGTTCCGAGGAAGATCGCCACGCACGCCGCCAGCACGGCAGCTCCGAATGCGAGGGGGGGGGAGATTCGCGCATACAACCCGTTCATCAGCGCCGTGTACCACGGCAGAACGAACGGATTGGCGTGGAGCAGGTAGACCGAGAAGGCCGAAGCAGCGATGCGGTTGACCGCAGCGCTTCGCAGGTCGAACTTCGTAAAAAAGAGGAACAGCCCGACCGCGGCGGCGACCACCCACAGGGCGTTGTAGGCATAGAGTTTCATGACGGAGCCGTCGAACACGCCCGGCTTATGCGCGAAGAGTGCACCCATCACCCCCACGGCAAGCAGGCTCAGAGCGACGCAGCCCCCGTAAAGGCCCAGTCCGAACCACCGGCTCCGCACTTTTGCGTCGGCACTTTGCAGACGGATATGGCGTCCCAGCAGGTAAAGCCCGATAAACGAGATCAGCGAGTAGCCTCCCAGAAATTCGAGGCCCCCCGCCAGCCAGCCGTAGAACGACTGGTAGGCGAAGAACCCGACGATCAGCCAGCCCCGCAGGCGCGCGGAGGTGTTTTCGCAAAAAGCGTTGAGCATCGGAGCAAGCAGGTACAGCCCCAGGTAGTCGCGCACGAACCACATTTCGGGCCGCGTGAAGAGCACCCCGCCCGCCAGCGCTTTCAGGTCGAACGGGACGACGCCCGCGCCCATCAGCACCAACCCGCAGCCCACGTAGTAGAACCAGCATTGGAACAGCAGTGACAGGAGCGACCGCGCTTTCCAGCGGATGGCGAAATAGCCCGAGATCAGAATGAACAGATCGACGCAGACGATCGAGCACGACTGCACGAAGAAACGGAAGTAGACCGGCAGCGGCCGGGCGTGAAGATCGGAAAGCGCGGGCTGTCCGAAGCTCAGAAAATCAGCGTGCACGACGAGCACCAGCAGCATCGCCACGATGCGCAACAGTTCCAGGTTGGACTGCCGGGAGAGCCGGGAAGAATTATCCATGAAGTTTGCCGAAAAGTTGAACAAAGCTACATCTTTTCCGGCTCCTGTGCAAATATATCCCGTTTCCGGTCGGGCGCAAAGCGGTTCATCCCGCTTCGAGGCGGGGAAATTCGGACGCCGGATAAAATAAATCGTAACTTATTTTTTCGTATATTTGCACGAATGTAAAATAATTCCTATATTTATCTTATGATTCGTGAATTTTTGGCGGTCGGTGCAGGCGGCGCTTTGGGTTCTATCGCCCGCTATGCCCTTGCAGGCGGCCTGCTGGCCGGGCATACGCTGCTCGGATTCCCCGCCGGGACGTTCGCGGTCAACGCCGCCGGATCGCTCTTGATCGGCATTCTGCTGACTGCGCTCCGTTCCGAGACGGCCGTCTGGCTGTTGGTGGTGGGTTTCTGCGGCGGATTCACGACCTTTTCCACCTTCTCGGCCGATGCGGTGCGGCTGCTGCGCGCCGGCGAGTGGGGTTCCGCGACGCTCTACGTGGTCCTCAGCGTCGGGATCTGCCTCTTGTTCACTGCGCTGGGACTTTGGACGGGAACGACTATTACAAAACTAACTGCATAAAAAACATGGTAATTCTGGTACTCAACTGCGGCTCGTCGTCGATCAAATATCAGGTGATCGACATGGAGGACGCATCGAGCAAACTGCTCGCAAAAGGACTTGTGGAGCGCATCGGTCAGCCGGAGGGCGACCTGACGCACAAACCCGTAGGCAGGCAGCCTTACGAGCTACACCAGCCCATCCCCGACCACACAACCGGCATCAGTCTGGTGCTCAAAGCCCTGACGGACCCCGAACACGGCGTGATCCGTTCGCTGGACGAGGTGAAGGCCGTCGGCCACCGCGTGGCGCACGGCGGCGAGTTCTTCCCCGCGAGCTGCATCGTGACGGAGGACACCAAGGCGAAAATCCGCTCGCTGTTCGACATCGCCCCGCTGCACAACCCCGCCAACCTGGAGGGCGTGCTCTCGATCGAAAAGGTGCTTCCCGGCGTTCCCCAGGTCACGGTATTCGACACGTCGTTCCACCAGACCATCCCGGCGGTCAACTTCATGTACGCTCTGCCCTACGCCTACTACGAGAAGTACCGCGTGCGCAAGTACGGCTTCCACGGCACGAGCCACAAGTTCGTGGCCCGCGTGGGTGCGAAGCTGGCCGGGCTGGACATCGACCATTCGAAGATCATCACCTGCCACATCGGCAACGGCGGTTCGGTGACGGCCGTCTGGAACGGCAGGTCCTACGACACGTCGATGGGCTTCTCGCCGCTCGACGGACTGGTGATGGGCACGCGCTGCGGCAGCGTCGACGCGAGCGCCATCACGTTCATCGGCGAGAAGGAGGGCATGAGCTACCCCGAGGTCAATGCCATGATGAACAAGCAGTCGGGCGTGCTGGGCATCTCGGGCCTTTCGAGCGACATGCGCGACATCGACCGCGCCTACGAGGAGGGCAACGAACGCGCCATCCTTGCCCGCGACATGTATTACGCCCGCATCAAGAAGTTCATCGGCGAGTATGCCGCCGAGATGGGCGGCGTCGACCTTGTCGTCTTCACGGGCGGCGTGGGCGAGAACTCGTGCGAAATGCGCGAGGCGGTCTGCTCCGGCATGGAATTCATGGGTATGAAGTTCGACCGCGAAGCCAACAAGGGCGCCCGCGGCGTCGACAAGATCCTCTCGGCCTCCGATTCCAGGGTCAAGATCGCCGTGGTCGCCACCAACGAGGAGCTGGTTATCGCCACCGACACGTACAACCTGGTCAAATAGGGGCCATCCGTCGCCTGCCCTCGGGGCTGATGACGCAGCCGGCACACCCGCCGGACGCTGCCTGAGGACGCCACCCGTAGGACGCCACCTGCGGACCGCAACCGTCCGCCGCGCTGCGGAATATTTTAATTTTTAATTTTTAATTCTTAATTGCATATGATCCAACATCTTACGGAGATCGTCGAAGAGGCGAGAAAAAGAGGTAAAAAACGGCTGGCCGTCGCCTACGGCCAGGATTCGCACACGCTGGAAGCCGTCTACGAGGCGTACAAGGAGGGGCTGGTAGAACCCACGCTCTACGGCGACAAGGAGGTTATCCGCCAGGTTTGCGAGGCGAACGGCATCGACATCAAGGCGTTCAACATCGTCGACGAGTCCAGCGACGTCAAGTGCGTGCAGCAGGCCGTGGCCGCCGTCGCTTCGGGCAACGCCGACGTGCTGATGAAGGGACTGGTATCGACCGACAAGTACATGCGCGGCATCCTCAACAAAGAGGCCGGGCTGTTCCCGCCGAAGGGCGTGCTGAGCCACGTCTCGATCTCGGAGATGCCCTGCTACCACAAGCTGCTGATTATGTCGGACGTGGCCGTGATTCCGCTGCCCGACTTCAAGCAGAAGATGAAGCTGATCGGCTACCTGGCCCAGACGGCCAACCTGCTGGGGATCAAGACCCCGAAGATCGCCTGCATCGCCCCCTCGGAGCAGGTGCTGCCCAACGTCGTCTCCTCGACCGAAGGCGCGCTGCTGGCCAAGATGGGCGACCGCGGACAGCTGGGCAACGTCATCGTCGACGGTCCCCTGTCGCTCGACGTGGCGCTCTACAAGGAGGTCGCCGAGCACAAGAAGGTCAAGGGTTCGTCCGTAGCCGGGGACCCCGACTGCCTGCTCTTCCCCAACCTCGAATCGGCCAACGTCTTCTTCAAGTCGACGACGCACCTGTGCAAGGGCGAACTGGCCGCGATGGTCATGGGTACGAAGGTTCCCTGCGTGCTGACCTCGCGCGGCGATTCGAGCAAGACCAAGCTCTACTCGATCGCCCTGGCCTGCCTGGCCGCAAAATAGGCAACCGACCGACAACCTGAAACCTACTAAACCGAACCGAGAACTTTATGGGCTACAAGATCTTAGCAATAAATCCCGGCTCTACGTCCACAAAGGTCGCCCTCTACGAGGAGGAGCGGCCTTTGCTGGACCTCACCCTGCGCCACACGGCCGAACAGATCGCCGCCTATGCCGACATCATCGACCAGTTGGACTGGCGGCGGGGGCTGATTCTGGCGGCGCTGCGCGAGCACGGGCTGCAACTGAAAGAGCTTTCGGCGGTCATCGGCCGCGGCGGACTGATCCGGCCCGTTCCGGCGGGCGTCTACGAGGTCAATTCGCGCATGCGTTACGACCTGCGTCACGCGCAGATGAAGCACGCCTGCAACCTGGGCGGCCTCTTGGCCGCGCAGATCGCCCACATGGCGGGCCGGGAGGTCAAAGCCTACATCGCCGATCCGCCCGTGGTGGACGAGATGGACGACGTGGCGCGCATCACGGGCATGCCGATGTGTACGCGCAAGCCGATCTTCCACGCCCTGAATCAGAAGGCGATCGCCCGGCTGCACTGCGACCGTACGGGTACGGTCTACGAGCAGACGAATCTGATCGTGGCCCATATGGGCGGCGGTATCTCGGTCGCGGCGCACCGGCAGGGCCGCATCGTCGACGTGAACAACGCGCTGGACGGCGACGGTCCGTTCGCCCCCGACCGCGCGGGCAGCATCCCCTCGAGCGAACTGATCAAGGTCTGCTTCTCAGGACAGTACACGCGCGACGAGCTGCTCAAGTTCATTTCGAGCAAGGGCGGTCTGGTCGCCTACCTGGGAACCAACTCCGTGATTCAGGTTCTCGAACGCATCGACCAGGGCGACCAGCGCGCCCAGAAAATGCTCGAAGCGATGTGTTACAACATCGCCAAACAGATCGGGGCCATGGCCGGAGCGCTTGCAGGCAGGGTCGACGGCATCCTGCTCACGGGCGGCATCGCCTACAACCAGGTGGTGGTCGACTACATCGAAAATCACTGTTCGTTCATCGCCCCGCTAACGGTTTATCCCGGCGAAAACGAACTCGAATCGCTGGCGGCCAACGCGCTGGTGGTCCTGCGGGGCATCATCACCCCGAAGGTCTACTCCTGAGGTCGCCCTCCCCGAACGACAACCGCCCGATCCTTGCAGAAGGATCGGGCGGCGTTGTTTCGGAAGGGCGGGAAGAGACGGGACCGAGGTTATTTCCCGCTTCGGCCGCTGTCATCCTACGAGAGGCGGGGCGAAGAACCTCAGGTATGAAGTTCAGTCCTTTCTTGTCCGTTTTGTGTCTCCACGACTGTGGCCGCAATGAGTTTGTTTATTTTCGACCGGCAGGTCGGCGGGCCGAAATTCGTGTCGCTCTGTTCTCGACTTTTAGGTTGGCGAGCCGCAGCCTCCCCCGGCGGAGGCCCGCTTAACGCGTGCACTCCGCAGGCTGCTGCCCGAGACTTTTCACGTCTCGACCAAAATCGACTTCAGCGGCGCATCGCGACGCATCTGCTCGCGCATTTCTGGAAACAGCGGGAGCCAGAGAAGGTAAGACGGAGAAAAGTGAGACGCAGAGGGTGAGCCGCAGAAGGACAGGCCGAAAAAACGGGTTGGTGAAAGGCATCTCACCTGCTTGCATGAAGGTTCAGCTACCGGCGCAGGAGCTGTTTGCGGACGATGGCCGTCACTTCCCGGAACGCTTCGAGTCGGAACAGGGCCGACAGGAGCGTATAGCCGCCCACGCCGACCGCGACCTGCGCGGCCAGCCGCAGCCACGCATTGCCCGTGAAGGCCCACCCCGTCAGCCGGACGGCGGCATACATTCCTCCGGCCGCCAGCGCCACGGGCAGCAAGGTTCGCAGCAGCCGGGCGACAGTCAGCTCCGTGAAACGCAGCGACGCGGCGACATTGACCGTCATCTCGCAGAACGCGATGGCGACCAGGCCCCACACCACGGCCTGCACGCTGAACGGGATCGTCAGCGCGAAGATCACGGTCATCAGCGCCTTCTTAATGATTTCAATCCGGACGATGATACCGCCCTCACTTTTGACTTTCAGCACATTGAATGCGATCATCGCCACCGGATAGAACAGTCCGGCCAGACAGACCACCTCGAAATAGGGAACCGTCGGCATCCACTCCTCGCCCAACAGCACCGCGAAGAGGTCGTGCGCCACGGCCGACATGCCGAGCATGATCGGGAAGAGGATATAGGCCACGACCATGACCACCTGCCGGTAGCTCTCGGCGAACTTCCGCGGATCGTCACCGATCTTCGAAAGGGCGGGGAAAGTCACGCTTTGGACAGCCTGCATGGCCGACGTCACGGGCTGATCCTTGAGTTTGACGGCCTGGTCGAACGCGCCGAGCGTATCGGCGGGATAGAGGCGGCCCAGGAAAAACTGCGGAATTTTGTTGTAGAAGGTCGAGATCAGATCGGTGGACATCAGGCTGAAACTGTACGGGGCCATCCGTCGGAGCGCACCCCCGTCGTAACGCCCTGCGGGCCGCCAGTCGCTGAGCCACCAGAGCAGCACGGCCCGCACCGCCATCTGCAACACGCGCTGCGCCACGACGCTCCACACGCCGAAGCCCGCCAGCGCCAACCCGATGGCTGCCAGCCCGCTCACGAGTGCCGCGGCAAAGGTCACCTTCGACAGCAATGCGAAGCGGAACTGTCGGACAAAGAGTGTATTCTGGACCGTACACAACGCATTAATGGGCAGCAGCAGGAAGAAAACCGGTGCAAGCCGCGTCAGCGAGGGCATGTCGTAGTAGCGTGCAGCCACGGGAGCCAGCGCCACGAACAGGACGTAGAGCAGCAGCGAAACGACGATGTTGAAGAGGAAGACCGACTTGTAGTCGCCCTGCGCAGGCTCCGCCTTGCGGATGAGCGTCTGCGAGAAACCGCTGTCGGCGATCACCAGCGCCACGGCCGAGACGGCCGTCAGGATGGCCATGATACCCAGGTCGTCACGCGTCAATAGGCGCAGGATCGTCAGGCTCACGGCCATTTGGAGGAGCATCGAGCCGATCTTCTCGGCCATGCTCCACGCCACGCCGCGCGCGACCTTGTCCTTCAGTTCGCCGCCCGGCCGCTCCCGAGGCTTCCCGTTCACGCCGCTAACACCGTTTCCCGGCGATCTCCGCATTGCGCATGCGGATATTCTTCACGTTGGCGATTTCGACGTACGAAGCGCCCCCGTCGGGTCCGAAGCTGCCGCCCACGATGGCCAGCAGGTCGTCGTCGGCAAGTTTACGGAAACGCTCGATGAACTCCAGCGCATCGGTTAGAAAATGGTAGCGGTCGCTCAGTTCCTGGTTCCTCAGAATCGGAACCACCCCGTAGGAGAGGGCCAGAATACGCTGGGCATGCCGCTGGTAGCAGACCGCCATCACGGTCTTGCGACCGCGGAACGCGGCCAGATAACGCCCCGTGCGGCCCGTCTTGGTGTCGAGCACCACGTATTTGATCGGCAGGTTGGTCGAGGCGCGGACCGCCGAACGGGCCAGCTGGGCCGTGATTTCGTGGTTGACCGAAACCATGTCCATGTCGATCATCGGCTTGAAATGGGTCTCGTCGCGCTCGATCTCGCGGGCAATGCGCGACATCGTTTCGACCGACTCCACGGGATAGTCGCCCATGGCGGTCTCGTCGCTCAGCATCACGGCGTCGACGCGTTCGTAGATCGCGCTGGCCACGTCGCTCACCTCGGCGCGTGTCGGACGCGGGGAGTGGACCATCGAGTAGAGCATCTGCGTGGCGATGATGACCGGACGCTTGGCGGCGATGCACTTCTCGACGATGCGCCGCTGCGTGTTCGGGATCGCCTCGGCGGGAAGTTCGACCCCCAGATCGCCGCGGGCGACCATGATGCCGTACGACGCCTCGATGATCTCGTCGATATTGTCCAGCCCCTCCTGGTTCTCGATCTTGGAGATGATCTTGATCTTGCTGCCGTGCGCATCCAAAATATCCTGCACGGCCTTGATGTCGCGGGCCGAGCGCACGAACGAATGGGCGATGAAGTCCACGTCGTTTCGGATGGCCCACTCGATGAAGCGGCGGTCCTTCTCGGTGACCGACGGCAGGGCAACGCAGATGCCGGGGACGTTGACGCTTTTGCGCGAACGCATCGCACCGCCCACGACGAACTCGCAGACCAGCTCCTCGCCGCTCTTCTCCACCACGCGGATCTCCAGCTCGCCATCGGCGATCAGCATCCGCGCACCGACCGGAATGTCCGTCACGATCGTCGGCACGTTCATGTAGAC
Organism: Alistipes sp.; assembly: GCF_048465635.1. Lineage (GTDB taxonomy): Bacteria > Bacteroidota > Bacteroidia > Bacteroidales > Rikenellaceae > Alistipes. The sequence goes on along the minus strand of NZ_DBFWLF010000016.1, from coordinate 41,760 downwards.
CACCTTGCGCGTGGTGAAATCCTTGCCGTCGGAGCCGCGCACCACCACGCGGTCGCCCGCCTGGAAATTGATGCTGTTGCCGTACTCCTCGGCGATGGTCGTGACTCGGATTTCGGGCCCCTTCGTGTCGATCATAATCGGAATCGAGGGGTTTACGCGGTGGACCGTCTCGACGATCGACGTGGCGCCCTGCTCGGTCACGTGCGCCGAATTGACGCGCACCACGTCCATGCCGGCATCGTAGAGCTTGGCGACGAACTCCTCGGTGCAACGGAAATCGGACATCGTTGCCACGACCTTGGTTTTTTTCATTCTGTACATATCCAGGGAAATTTATTGTTATTCGTTATGTTTTAACCACTCGGTCTCTTGTCTCATCCAGTATATCCAGCCCCGACCGTTGAACCTCTCGGCGTACCGCCGCGTCTTCAAATCTGCCCCCAGCCCTCACACAGGGAGGGAGAAAAGCCTCATGTATGAAATTAAGCCCTTCGTCGTATTCGCTCTTGCTGTGCTTCTCGGAACCGCGCGGGCTGTCCGGTTTGTCTTGTTTTGGGCTGTTAAGCCGGCAGCCAGCAACCGTCGGTTGCGGAGGGCTGCATCTCAGTCTCCGGCTTCGATATCCCTCCGCCGGCTACGGACCGAGATACAATCGTTTTTATTCCTGCGTCTCGTTTAGCGGCTTTTGAGCCGCGCGGGCCGCAGCCTAATCTCCGCGGAGGCCCGCATCCTGCGCCCCTCCGCAGGCTGCTGGCCGCTCCATTATACCCCCTCGAGGCGGATCAGCAGCGCCTCCACCCCCAGCAGGTAGGAATCCAGGCCGAAGCCCATGATCGACCCCACGGCCACCGGAGCCAGCAGCGAGACGTGGCGGAACTCCTCACGGGCGAGGATCGAGGAGATGTGCACCTCGACCACCGGCACGTCGATGGCGGCCACCGCATCGCGCAATGCCACCGAGGTATGGGTGTAACCCCCGGCGTTGAGCACCACCCCGTCGTATGCACCCTCGGCCTGTTGCAGGGCGTCGATCAGCTCCCCTTCGACATTGGACTGAAAATAACCGAATCCGACCTGCGGATAGGCTCTCTGCAGCGTCTCCATCAAGGTGTCGAAAGTCTGCGTACCGTATACCTGCGTATCGCGCCGCCCCTGCAAATTGAGGTTCGGGCCGTTGAGGATCAATAGTTTCATTTTCAAAAGTGTTCGAGGGACCGAACCTGAAAGCGAATGCCGCTGCTCCGGTCCGCCCCGGCCGAAGGGCTTGCAGCCCGGGACTTTCCGCGCCGTCGCTTCCGGCGCCGATCCGCAGGCAAAGATAGCGATAATTCGGAATTTTTCGTACCTTTGTTTTCACTCCGATCGAATTTATGCCAGCGACATCCGTTCCATACGCTCCGCCCTGCCGCATCCGCGCCGCCCGCCCGTCGCCGCTGCTTCCAGCCCCGGTTCAAGACCGGGCCGGACAGCCGGAGTTCAACCGGGTGCAGGACTGCGCCGAAACCCGCCCGAAAGCATGACCGAATTTGGATTTATCGAACGCATCGCGCAGCTCTTCTCCGGGCTTCCCGCCAACGGGTTCGAGGGGATCGGAGACGACTGCGCCGTTCTTCCGCTCGGCAGCGGGGAGTCGCTGCTCTTCACGACGGACCTGCTGACCGAGGAGGTTCATTTTCTGCGCGACCGGACCTCGCCCCGGGAGCTGGGGCGCAAATCCCTTGCCGTAAACCTGAGCGACATAGCCTCGATGGGCGCGCAGCCCGTCGCCACACTGCTGTCGCTGGCCCTGCCTTCCGATGCCACCGGGGAGTGGGCCGAGGAGTTCATGCAGGGCTACCGGGAGATGTCCGAAGAGTTCTCCGCAGCACTTGTCGGCGGCGACACGACCCGCTCGGCTTCGGGCATCACGATCAACGTCACGGCCATCGGCCGCGCGGCGGACGATCGGATCAAACGCCGCAGCGACGCCCGCCCGGGCGACGTGATCTTCACCGCGGGGGAGCTGGGAGCCTCGGGCACGGGGTTGCGGGATCTGCTGGAGGGGCGTTGCGACACCCCCGCTGCCGCCCTACACCGCAATCCCCAGCCGCAGGTGGCCGAAGGACGCTGGCTCGCAGGCCGCCCGGAGGTGCACGCCATGATGGACCTTTCGGACGGACTGGCCTCGGACATGCGCCACATCCTCGACCGCTCGGGGGTCGGGGCGGAAATCGACACGGCGCTCATTCCCGTCGCTGCGGGTTCCGACCTGCGGACCGCCGCCTGCGGGGGCGAGGACTACAAACTGCTGCTGACGGCCGATGCCGATGCGGCTGCGCAGCTGGCCGCTGCGTTCCGGCAAACGTTCAGATCGCCGCTCTACCCCCTCGGCCGCATCACCCGCGACGGCGGGTTGGTCTGGCTGCAGGACGGACGGCCCGTCGAGCTGGACTGGCAGGGGTTCAGGCATTACTGAATATCCGTTCAACGAAGACCCCCTCTAATCCACGAAGCCCTCCCCTCTTGAGACGCCCCCCTGAAAATCAAAAACCCCTGCCGAATCCGCAGCAGGGGTAAAATCAGGGAATAACCCAGCCTATTCTTCGATAATATACACGTGTTCGTCCCGCCGCTGCAGGTGGTAGTTCTCGCGGGCGTACTCCTCCAGATAGTCGTCGTAGCGCAGCCGCTCCAGCAGCGTGCTGTCCTGGTCGATCCGCGTCCGGTAGCGGTCGCGCTCGCGTTCCAAGGCGTTGATTTGCCGCTTGATCTTCACGGCATGCAGCGCATTGCGCCCCACCACGATTGCGGTGAGCAGGACGATGGCCGCCGTTGCAGCCATCCAGAACTTTCTGCCGAGCCGGATTTTCATCGGAGGTACGGACGAGCCGCGTCCATTAGGGAATATGCATGTACTTGTGCGTCTGGATCGAGATGTTCCAGCGGGGGTGCGCCTTGGCGTACTCCACAATCGCCGGCATCACCCGCCCGGCGACGCTCCACTCGGGTTGCAGGTAGAGCATGCACCCGGAGCGCACCCGCGCGGCGTTGCTCTCGGCCCACGCGAAATCCTCCTCCGATTCGACGATCACCTTCAGCTCGTCAGCCCGCGCAAACGCCTCCTCCAACGGAGGTTGCTGCCGCTTGGGCGAGAGACACACCCAGTCGAAAACGCCGCTGAAAGGGTGCGTGCCCGAAGTCTCCAGAAAGAGCTGCAAACCCCGCCCGCGCAGCGTTTCGGTCAGCACGCCCAGCGGATAGAGCAACGGTTCGCCGCCCGTGATGACGATCGCCTGCGCCGGGCACGCCGCGGCGCGTTCGATGATCGTTTCGACGTCGACGGGCGGATAGAGCTTCGGATTCCACGTATATTTGGCGTCGCACCAGCGGCAGCCCACGTCGCAGCCGCCCAGGCGGATGAAGTAGGCGGGCTTGCCCGCGTGGAATCCCTCGCCCTGGATCGTATAGAAATCCTCGACCAGCGGCAGCCGCCGCCCGCCGTCGAAGAGCGCGCTGTCGGGAGTTATCATTCGGTCACGACGTAAATATCCTTCAGACTGCGGCCCAGCTGGTCGTAGTCCAGTCCGTAGCCCACAATGAACTCGTTGCCGATCTCCATGGCGCGGTACTGGATCGGAATCTGCTTGCGGTAGGAACCGGGCTTGAAGAAGAGCGTGCAGACCGCCACGCTGGCCGGCTCGTAGGGCTCCAGCTGCTGGAGCATCTGTTCGATGCTCTCGCCCGTGTCGACGATATCCTCAACAATGATTACGTGACGGCCCTTGATGCTGCCGCTCAGCCCGATCAGCGTCTTGACCTCGCCCGTGGAGTGGTCTCCCTCGTAGGAAGCCAGCTTGACGAACGAGAGTTCGTTGTTGAATTCGATCTTCTTGATCAGATCGCTCATGAACATGAACGAGCCGTTGAGGATGCCGAGGAACAGGGGGGTCTCCTTCTCCTTGTAGTCGGCGTTGATCCGCTCCGCCACGGCTTCGACCGCGCGGTCGATCTGCTCGGCGGGGATCATGATGCGGAACTTCTTGTCGTGAAGTTGTATGATATCCTTCATATCGGGTTCGGATTTTCAGCTCTGATTTGCAAAAATAGCGATTTGCCGCCAAGAAAAAGAATCTTTCGGCCAAAATAATCGGCGGCCGATGCACTTTCCGCCTGTCTGCCCGCCACCGGACGGAAACGCCCCTCCGACGATCGCTCCCGCAGGTAGTCTCTAAAGGGAAACTTACGCCTGGACGCGCCGGAAGTTCCCAACGACATACTTTCCCCATGCACCCGCCGGAAGTTCCGGGCGGCAAAACTCCCGCCCATGCACCCCTGCTCCGTTTGCCGTTTCTTCGGAACGCCCCTCCGGCCGCTCCGTCGAACGATTCGCCCCGGACGGCGGAAACCGTCCGGGGCGAATCCCAATCGGATACGCTCGCAGACTATACCAGTCCCGAGAAGCCCATGAACGCCATGGCCAGTATGCCGGCCGTGATCAGCGCGATGGGGATGCCCCGGAACGCGCGCGGCATGTCCTCGAATTCGAGGCGCTCGCGGATGCCGGCGAAGAGCACCAGCGCCAGCGCGAAACCGATGGCCGTGGCCACCGAGTAGGTGACGCTTTGCAGCAGGTTGAACTCCTTCTGGATCATCAGGATCGCCACACCCAGCACGGCGCAGTTGGTCGTGATGAGCGGCAGGAAGATACCCAGCGCCTGATAGAGCGATGGCGAGAGTTTCTTGAGCATGATCTCGACCATCTGAACCAGCGCCGCGATCACGAGGATGAAGACGATGGTCTGCATGTAAACGATGTCCAGCGGCACGAGCACATAGGTCTGAATCAGCCACGCGACGACGGCGGCGATCGCCATGACGAACGTTACGGCAGCGCCCATGCCCATGGAGGTCTCGACCTTCGACGACACGCCCAGGAAGGGACAGATGCCGAGGAACTGCGCCAGTACGACGTTGTTGACGAAGATGGCGCCGATGATGATTGCGAAATAGGAAAGCTCCATAACTATCTCTTGGCTAATTTGTTAAATAACACCATAATGTACCCGAGCACCAGGAACGCACCCGGCGCCAGCACGAAGATCAACGGCGTATAATCGGCGATGCCGAAGCTCAGTCCGAAGATCGAGCCGCTGCCGAGAATTTCGCGCACGGCGCCGATGACGGTCAGCGAAGCGGTGAAGCCCAGTCCGATGCCCACGCCGTCGAACACCGAGTCGAGCGCCGAGTTTTTCGAAGCGAACGCCTCGGCGCGGCCCAGGATGATGCAGTTCACCACAATCAGCGGAATGAAGACGCCCAGTGCGGCGTAGAGCGCCGGCACGAAGGCCTGCATCAGCATCTGGATGATGGTCACGAACGAGGCGATCACGACGATGAACGCTGGGATGCGGACCTTGTCCGGAATGAGGTTCTTGATGAGCGAGATCACCAGGTTCGACATCACCAGCACGGCCATCGTGGCCAGGCCCATGCCCATACCGTTCTCGGCCGAGGTCGTGGTTCCCAGCGTAGGGCACATGCCCAGCACCAGCACGAACGTCGGGTTGTTGCGGACGATGCCGCTCAGAATGATTTGCATCTTATTCATTGTGACCTCCTTCCTGAGCCTCCGGCTCGTTTGCGGGCTGCGTCGCGCCCGATGCCGCGTCCGACGGTTCGCTGCCCGTCGCCACGCTCTTGTAGGCCATCCAGGCCCGGTTGATCGCGTCGACATAGGCGCGCGAAGAGATGGTCGCGGCGGTCAGCGCATCCACGTCGCCGCCGTCCTTCGTAACGGCCAGTTTGCCGTCGACGAGCTTCTTCTGTTCGAGCCGCTGGCCCTTGACGCTCGCCACGAGCGGGTTGCCTTCGTCGGCCATCTTGGTTCCCAGACCCGGGGTTTCGGTCTGCTCCAGCACGTTGACGTTGACCACTTCACCCTCGGGGGTGAAGCCCACCATCAGGCGAACCACGCCGCCGAAGCCCTGTTTGGTCATCGTCTGCACGGCATATCCGGCCACCTCGCCGCCGCGCGTGGCAGTGTAGACCGTGATGGGCAGCTGGTCGATCGTCAGCTCCTGCGAGGCGGTCTCGTCGAACGCCGGCAGCACCTCGTTGAGCGCCGCAACGGTCGCGGCCTGCTTGGCGGCGGCGATCGGCTCCACGGTGATCATGTTGACCACGCCGACCCCGGCCGAAGCGACCAGCGTAATGCCCAGCAGGACAACAGTCATGTTGAGAAGTGTACTTTTCATCCGTTCGTCCTCCTTATTTTACGCCGAAGCGCTTGGGTTTGACATACTTGTTGATCAGGGGCACGCAGGCGTTCATGATCAGGATCGCAAACGACATACCCTCCGGGTAAGCACCCCACAGGCGGATGCACATGGTGATCGCACCGATGCCCACGGCGTAAATCACGCAGCCGCGGACGGTCATCGGCGAGGTCGAGTAGTCGGTGGCCATGTAGATCGCGCCGAGCATCGCACCGCCCGCCAGAATGTGGAAGAGCGGGAACTGCCACAGCGCCGCTCCGGTCATGCCCGTCGCCAGCGCCACGACGAAGGCGAAGAGCGCCATCGTGAGGAAGATCACCACGGGCGTGTGCCACGTGATGACGCGCCGCCACAGCAGGTAGACGAAGCCGCAGAGCAGGGCCGCGGCGGCCACCTCACCCAGCGAACCGGGCATGTTGCCCAACAGGAGGTCCTGCAGGCCCAGCACATCGAAGCCGGCTCCGTGCTTGACGGCTGCCAGCGGCGTTGCACCCGACAGGGCGTCGAACGCCCCGTTGACGGGCATCGGGAACGAGGTCATCTGCACCGGATAGGCGATCAGCAGGAAGACACGGCCCACCAGCGCGGGGTTGAAGGGGTTCTTGCCCAGCCCGCCGAAGGTCATCTTGGCCACGGCGATGGCGACGAAAGCGCCCATCACCACGATCCACCACGGAATCGTCGCCGGCAGGTTGAAAGCCAGCAGCACGCCCGTCACCACGGCCGACCAGTTGCAGACGGTCAGCGGCCCGCGGACCAGGAATTTCTGGATCAGGTACTCGAACCCGACGCACGAGAGCACCGAAAGGAGCGTCACGAAGAGCACGTTCCATCCGAACACCACGGTCGAGACGACCAGCGCGGGCATCAGGGCGATGACCACGTCGCGCATGATCCGGGCCGTCGACTGAGCCGTCTGCACGTGGGGCGCGGGGGCGACAATTAGTTTGTTTGCCATAAGTTTTGTTGTAGTTTATCGTCTTGTGTTGAATTGCAGGTTCCGTTCATTCCGGCGGCCGACGCTGCCACAGCCCGCGGCGTTCGGTCCGGTCCCGTCGTGGTCTCCCTTGGGAGAGCCTTCAGGCCGCTTGCGGCCGCGGGGCGGAATGTACGGATTCGTGCACGTTCGATTACTTTTTGGGCGCGGCGGCCATCGCCCGCTGGCGGATGATGCCCATGACGGTCTGTTTGCCCAGACGCACCCAGTCAAGCAGCGGCAGGTACGAGGGGCACGACGACTGGCAGCAGCCGCACTCGATGCACGAGGTAATCATCTGCGCCTCAATCTCGTCCCAGTTCTTCTTCTGGGTCATCTTCGAGAGGTAGTAAGGCTCCAGTCCCATCGGGCAGGCGGCCACGCACTTGGCGCACTTGATGCACTGCGACAGCTCGCGGCGCTCGGCGTCGCGGCCGCTCATGACGGTGATGCCCGAGCACCCCTTCGTGACGGGCGATGCGAGGTTGACCATCGCACGGCCCATCATCGGGCCGCCGTTGATGACCTTGCCCGCGTCGGCCGGCAGGCCGCCGGCGGCTTCGAGCAGCGTTTCGATGGGCGTACCCATGCGCGTGAGCAGGTTCTTCGGCTCACGGATGCCTTTGCCCGTGACGGTCACCACGCGCTCGATCAGCGGCTTGTTCTTCTGCACGGCCTCGTAGACCGCAACGGTCGTCGAGGCGTTGCAGACCACCGCACCGACGTCGATCGGGAGGGCCGGGGGCGGCGGAACCTCGCGGCCCGTGACGGCGGCGATCAGCTGTTTCTCACCGCCCTGCGGGTATTTCACCTTCAGCGGCGTCACCTCCACGCCCGGGTAGTTGCGGGCCAGTTCGCTCAGATGGGCGATCGCATCGGGCTTGTTGTTCTCGATGCCGATGTAGGCGCGCTCAACGCCGACGGCCTTCATCAGGATCGTCACGCCGACCAGCAGTTCCTCGCCGCGTTCGAGCATCGTTCGGTGGTCGGAGGTGAGGTAAGGTTCGCACTCCACCCCGTTGATAATCAACGCCTCGGCTTTCTTGCCGGGAGGGATCGAGAGCTTCACGTGCGTGGGGAACGTCGCGCCGCCCATGCCGACGATGCCGGCCTGCTTGATGCGGGCGATGATCTCCTGCGCGGAGAGCGTACATTCGCGCACGAGCGTCCCGGAGCGGTCGATGCCCTCGGCCCACTCGTCGCCCTCGCGCTTGATGGTAATCATCATCTGGCGCAGCCCCTGCCCGTTGGGCACGAGGTCCACGGCCATCACCGTACCCGAGACGGGTGCGTGGATATTGGCCGACATGAAACCGGTCGCCTCGGCGATCAGCTGCCCGGTGAGCACCCGGTCGCCCTTGGCGACCTTCGCCGTGGCCGGAGCGCCGATATGCTGCGCGAGGGGAATCGTCACCACCTCGGGCAGCGGCAGCGTCTCGATGGGCCGGGCGCAGCTCAGCTTATTTTCCGACGGATGGACTCCGCCTCTTGGAAATGTCTTCATAGCTATGTAGATTCGTTTTTTTCGTTTCGGAGGTCGATGCGCACGACGCGGGGCACGGGAGAGGTCCGGAGCCGGGCGCGGCCGACCGCTTCAGGGCTTTACGCCTCCTGGTCGGATTTGGCAGCCGGAGCACTCTCGGAAGCGGCGGGCTGAACGGCCGGTTTCGGGGCGGCAGCTTCCGGGACAGCGGCTTTCGGAGCGGCCGGAGCGGCGGTTTCCGCGGGAGCAGCCGGTGCGGCGGTTGCCGTTGCTGCCTGCGGGGCAGTAGTTGTAGCCGCGGCAGGAGCGGTTGCCGGAGCAGCGGGTTTCGGTGCAGCAGCGGTGGGAGCGGCGGTTGCCGCCGGAGCAGCCTTACCCGCATCAGCCGGAGCGGCGGGCGCCGCGGCCTTCGGTGTAGCGGGCGTCGCAGCCGGTTTCGGAGCGGCGGCCGGAGCTTTCGGCTCCTTGGGCAGCGGCTCCATACCCACGAGCCTGATGGCTCCCGTGGGACATTCGTTCACGCACTTGCGGCAGAGTTTGCACTTCTGCGGGTCGATATAGGCCAGGTTGTTCTCCAGCGTGATCGCTCCGAACGGGCAGACCTTGACGCACTTGCCGCAGCCGATACACCCTGCCTTGCACGCCTTCATCACCACCGCGCCCTTGTCCTTCGACACGCACGACACGTAGACCGCACGGTTCTTCGGCCACTTCTTGCGCAGCTCGATAATCAGCTTGGGACACGCCTTGACGCAGGCGCCGCACGCCGTACACTTGTCGGGATCGACCTCGGGAAGCCCCGTCGCGGGGTTGATATGGATGGCATCGAACGCGCAGGCCGTCACGCAGTCGCCGAAGCCCAGACAGCCGAACGCACACCCCGTCTCGCCCACGTAGAGCGACGAAGCGACGGCACACGATTTGGCCCCGTTGAACTCGTTGGTGCGGGGACGCTTCTCGCACGTACCGCCGCAGCGCACCGTGGCGACCATCGGCTCCTTCTCGGCCGCGGCCTTGCCCAGGTAGCCCGCCACGGCCTTCATGCAATCGCCGCCGCCCACCGGGCAGAAGAGCGCCGAAATATCGTCCCGTTTCACGAGCGCATCGGCCATGCCGCGGCAGCCGGCGAATCCGCAGCCGCCGCAGTTCGCGCCGGGCAGCATCTTCTCCACCTCGTCGATGCGGGGGTCCTCCTCGACGTGGAACTTGCGGGCCACGAAGTAGAGAATCACCGCTGCGAGTACTCCCAACGCACACAGCGTCAGGACGGTGTAAAATAATACTTCCATCAGATTTTTGTTATGGTAAATTGAATTGTGTGTTCGATCCTGCGGCGGAACAACCCCATCGCGCCGTAATAGAGCGCCACGCCCGCCAGCGCGGCCAGCGCGCTGACGCCTTCGCTCCACCCCAACAGGCCGATGCCCGCGAAGAGCACCGCCAGCAACACGGCCAGCGCCCCGACATAGGCCAGCACGACCGCCGCTGCGCCCGCACTGCGGCGCACGCCGACCATGACCGCTTCGCCCGCGGCGAACGCCGCCGCTTCCCGCGTCCGGACGGCGACGATCTTCTCCTGGGCTTCGGCCAGGCCGCACGCCTGCCGCGCCCGGCAGGTTCCGCAGGCGCTCGAAGAGGTGATCTTCACGTAGACCGTATCGCCGGCGATGCGTTCCACCACGCCGCTATGTTCGATCTGCGCCATCGGCCTCAATCTCCGTATTTGTTCGTCAGCGGCATCAGCCGCTCGTGCCCGAACGAGCACATCGACAGCCGCAGCACCGGCGGGAACTGGTAGCGCTTCTTCTCGTTGCGCATGATCATGCCGTGGATCTTCTCCACGACCTCGGAATCGAAGCCCGCGTTGACGATCTCCTCGCGGTGCTGGCCCTCCTCGATCATGCGGTAGAGGATGGCGTCGACCACCTCGTAGGGAGGCAGTATGTCGCTGTCCTTCTGTCCGGGCCGAAGCTCCGAGGAGGGTTCCTTGTCGAGGATGCTCTCGGGAATGGGGTTGTCGTAGACGCGGTTGATGTAGCGGGCCACGTCGTACATTTCGCTCTTGTAGAGGTCGCCCGTGGGGCTGAAAGCGCCCGCCGTGTCGCCGTAGAGCGTACAGAAACCCAGCGCGTTCTCGCTCTTGTTCGAGGAGTTGAGCAGGATATAGTCCGTCTTGTTCTGCAGGGCCATCAGCAGGACCGTGCGGATACGGGTCTGGATGTTCTCCTCCGTGGCGTCGAACTCCGTGCCGCCGATGACGGGTTTGAGCGTGTCGACCACGCTCCGGTAGATCTCCGTGATGGGAATGACGTTGTATTCGATGCCCAGATTCTCGGCCACCTTGCGGGCGTCCTCCACCGAATCGTCCGACGAGAAGGGCGAAGGCATCATCAGCGCCCGCACGTTCTCCGGCCCCAGCGCCCGGGCTGCAATCGCGGCCACGACGGCTGAGTCGATACCGCCCGAAAGGCCCACGCACGCCTTGCGGTAGCCGTTCTTGCGGAAGAAGTCCCGCAGGCCGCAGCAGGCCGCCTCGAAGATCATGTGCGTGCGGGCGTTGTTGGTCGATGGAACGGCCACGGGGGTCGCCTCGGCCCGCGTGTCGAAGATCTGGAAGTCCTCCTCGAAGTGCTTCATCAGCAGCACCAACTCGCCCCGGGCGTTCATCGCCCCCGACGTGCCGTCGTAAACCAGATCGGTCGATCCGCCCACCTGGTTGACCATCACCAGGTTCTTGCCCTCGACGAAGGCCAGGTGGCGCATCAGGTCGTAGCGGTAGGACATGGTCCCCTTGCCGTATTTGCGGGCGTTGATCGAGATGATCGTCTCGACCGACTTGTCGAAGTCGCGCTCGCGGCTCAGGTCGTCGCCCACGATGATGACGCATTTGTGCCCCTTGATGGTGGCGTATTCGCACCCTTTCGAGGGGACGAGGAAGCCCATCTCACGGCGCGCCGTGATGTATTTCTTGCCCACGTAGCGCAGCACCTTGCGGTCCTGGATCAGCGCGGCGGCGCTGATCGTGCCGTCCGCCGTGAGGATCGGAAGTCCGACGATGGCCGCGATCCCGTCGCAGCACGACGCGATTTCGACCAGCGCGTCTTCGCACAACTCCAGAAAAGTCGTTTTGCGCAGCAGGTCGAAAGCGGGGGTTCCGCTCAGCGCCTGCTCGGCGAAGATCACCAGGTCGGCATGTTGTGCCTTGGCTTTGTTGATCGAGTCGATGATCTTCGAGGCGTTGCCGTCCACGTCACCGATGGTGTAGTTCAACTGGGCAATGGCTATTTTCATTCGGATAGCAACTTTAGTCGGAAAATTACAACTTTGCAAAGTTAAGGATTATTTGCAAAAGTCGGAAAAAAATTCGGTGTTAATATATTAACATGCTCCCCTGCGGCGGCAACGTGGCACGCACGGTCCGAAACGCGAAACAGCCGGAGCAGATCGGCTGCTCCGGCTGTTCGTAACCGTTTGGCTGTTACTCGCGTCCCTCTTCGGGGTCGGCGACCAGGATGCGGCCGCAGTATTCGCAGATGATGATCTTCTTGCCCTGGCGGATATCCACCTGACGCTGCGGGGGAATGCGGTTGAAACAGCCGCCGCAGGCGTCGCGCCGCACGGTGACCACAGCCAGTCCGTTGCGCACGTTGCGGCGGATACGCTCGTAGGCGGCCAGCAGCCGCTCGTCGATCTTCGCCTTCGCGCGGTCGGCCTGCTCCTCGAACTGGGCCACCTGCGGAGCGGTTTCGGCCTCGATGCCGGCCAGCTCGTTCTTCTTGGCCTCCAGGTCGGCGGCGCGTTCGGCGACCACCTGCTCGGCCTCCTCCAGCTGCAGCTTCTTGGCCTTGATCCCGGCGGAGTACTCCTTCAGCCGCTTCTCGGCCAGCTCGATCTCCAGCTCCTGGTATTCGATCTCTTTGGTTATGGCGTCGAACTCGCGGTTGTTGCGCACGTTGTTCTGCTGCTCCTTGTAGTTGCCGATCAGAATCTTGGCCTGATCGACCTCGCGCTTGCGCTGCTTGGTGAGCGTATTTAGCTCCTCGATCTCGCCGCTGATGTGGTCGATACGGGTCTTCAGTCCGGTCATCTCGTCCTCGAGGTCCTGCACCTCGAGCGGCAGTTCTCCCTTCACCTTGTTGATCCCGTCGATCCGGCTGTCGATCTTCTGAAGCTCGTAGAGCGCCAGAATCTTCTCCTGCATCGAATAATCGACCTCGGCTGTCTTCTTTTGCGTTGCCATATAATGTGTTCTTAGTTTAGACTTAAACCAGATAGTTTACCGGATTGCGCGAGTCCTCACTCTTGCGAACCGCAAAGGTAATCAAATTTTTCGATAAAATATCAAATAATAACTGAATTGCGCAATATTCGCTCTCGAAATGGCCGATATCCGCCACGGTCAGGGCTTTGTCGGGGGTCATGAAGTCGTTGTATTTCAGATCGGCCGTCACGTAGAGATCGGCTCCGGCGCGGCGCGCCTCGCCGATGAGCGACGCCCCGGCCCCGGTGCAGACGGCCACGCGCCGCACTTCCGGCGTGGCCGGGTCGCTGTAACGCACCACGCGCACGTCGAGCTTCCGCTGCATGCGGCGCATGAACTCCACGGTTCCGACCGGCTGCGCCAGATCGCCCACCACGCCGAAACCCACCTGCGCCTCCTCCCCGGCGGGTTGCAACAGGGCGGGTTGCAGGACGGTCAGACCGCCCACGCCCAGCAGCTCGGCCAGCCGCCAGCTCATGCCCCCGGGGGCGCTGTCGAGGTTGGTGTGACAGGCGTAGAGCGCAATGCCGCGCCGGATGGCCCGCTCGACGCAGCGCTGCACGGCATCGGCCGAGTTGAAGCGTTTGAGCGCATGGAAAACGATCGGATGGTGCGTGATGACCAGATCGCACCCCGTGCGCTCGGCCTCGTCGAGCACCTCCTCGGTTACGTCCACGGCCAGCAGCGCGGCGTGCACCTCCTGGTCGGGGCGGCCGACGATCAGCCCCGCATTGTCGTAGGACTCCTGCCACGCGAGCGGCGCGAAACGCTCGATCAGGTCGGTGATCTGTTTGATCTGAATGGTATTGTTCATATGCACGCAGCGAATTTTGATTCCTGTTTTGTTTCATCGGAAGCCGGCCATCGTCGCTCGCGGCCCGCGATTCTGCCCCACCCAGGCCCTTTCCCAGGGAGGGAGATAGCGTACGATTCGGTCCGCCATGAAAGTCACCTGTTTGCGGCGGCCCGCAACTTACCAGCCATAACCCGCTATGTTATAAGCAAAGCACCAGCTTTGCACCTCGATCGCGCACTTCTGGAAACGGCGGGCGCGGTTCTTTCGTCCTTTCTTAGAAGAAAGGGCGAAAGATTCGGCTCGAAGAGCCGGCAGCCCGCAGCCTCCGGGTGCGGAGGGCTGCATCTCAGCCTTTGGCTTCGAATGTGTCCCTCCGCCGGCTGCGGACTGACAAGTACATTCGTTTTAGCCTATAGATTACACTATTTCTTGCATTTGTTTTGCGACCTATAGGCTCCGCAAGCCGCGATTCGGTTGCCGTGTTTTCTGCTGTTAAGCCGGCGGGCCGCAGGCTCGCCCTGCGGAGGACCGCTCACCGCGTCCTTCAGCAGGCTGCGACCGGAGCCCCGCTCCCACGGCTGCACCGAAGGGTTGCTCAGGCCGCGGAATCACCGTCCGCATCAGGGCGCACCATCGATGCTACACCAAGCGCCGTAAGTCCCGCCCCTCCCGGAGGGGGCTTGCGTTAAAAAAGTGACTGTTCGTAAAAGGCGAACAGCTCCTTGTGTTCGGCTTCCTCCTTTTTGCGGCGCGGCTTGCGGGGCGTTTTGGCGGGCTTCTCCTTCGGTTCCGCGGCGGCCTCCGCCTCCTCGAGCTTCACCACCGCCTTGCGGCCCCGGCGCGGCGCGGGAGCGGCTTCGCTCCCCGCCTCGGTTACGGCCGCGGCCGGTTCCGCCGCCGCAGAGGTGTCGTCCACCAGCTCGCCCGGACCGGCTTTCAGGTCCTCGCGGACCTCGACCAGCAGCGCTCGGATGCGCTGCAGGCGCTCCATCAGCTCCGCATCGCGCTTCACGCCCCCCTCCGCACGGGGCTGCCGGAGCGCCTTTTTCGCCCCTTCGAGCGTCATACCGCGCTCCTTGACCAGGTGGTAGATCAGCTTGAGGTTCTCAACGTCCTGCGGCGAAAAGAGGCGGTTGCCCTTCTTGTTGCGCTTGGGGCGCAGCACGCTGAACTGCGACTCCCAATGGCGGATCAGCGACTGGTTGACATCGAACATCTCGGCCACCTCGCCCATCGAATAGAAAAGTTTCTCGGCCATAGCGTATCGGTTATTTCATCAATATTCGTAACGAATTGGGATACATGTTGTTCACCCGTGCTCCGATGCGTTTGGCGAAGCCCAGCGCACGTCCCCGGGCACACACCAGATTCAGCCCTTCCGTAAGCGGTGCGGCGGCGATCTCCTCCCGCCTGAGGTAGCGCAGCGCCTGCTCCGCGTCCAGCTCCGCCGCGGGCAGCGCCCCACGGTTCAGTCCGGCGAAGAACGCCAGCGCAGGATCGGGTTTCAGCCGTCCCTTGAACAACTGCCCCAGCGCCACGCCCGAATAGATCACGGGCAGCACGGCGGAGAGTTCCCGGACGGCATCGGCCTGCGCCGCGTACCAGCCGTAAAGCGTATCAGCCACCGCGGCGAAGTGCATCCGCTCCGGTTCCCGGATCCAGCGGCTCACTTCGGCGATCGTGCCCCGGTCCGCCGGAGCGATCGGCGAGCGGCGCACCCTGCGTACAGTCTCCCGGCGGCTTCCGGTCTCGGACCGCTTGCGGCCTCCGGCGTCGAACGCCTTGCGGGCCACGGCGGCGAAGAAACCCTCGCCGCGCGCCCGGTGGGGATAGAACCGGAAGGTCTGGAACGGTCCGACCGCCCCGCAGACGATGCCCCAATCGGTCCCGACCGCAACCTGCGCGGCTTCCGTCACTTCCTCGCCCGCCCAGGCGAGCATCCGTTCCAACGTCCCCTCGTCCTCGTCGCGGTTGAAGGTGCAAGTGCTGTATATCAGCGTCCCGCCGGGGCGCAGCGCCCACCACGCATCGCGCAGAATCGCGTCCTGCCGCGCGGCGCACATGCGCACATTGTTTTGGCTCCACTCCCCGCGCGCGGCCGGGTCCTTGCGGAACATTCCCTCGCCCGAGCAGGGGGCATCCACGGCCACCACGTCGAACCACCCCGCCTGCTCGCCCAACAGCCGCGGGTCGCAGGCCGTGACGGCCACGTTGCCCGTGCCCCACTTGCGCACGTTGTCGGCCAGAATACCGGCGCGGCGGCGGTCGATTTCGTTCGCCACGACCAGCCCCTCCGGCCCCGCCAGCGAAGCGTAGAGGGTCGTCTTTCCGCCCGGCGCGGCGCACAGGTCGAGGATGCGCGCCCCGCGGAACTCCTCCCGCGGCAGCAACCGCCCCACGAACTGAGACGCGGCCTCCTGCACGTAGTAGGCTCCGGCGTGGAAGTCGGTATCGAGCGTGAACGACGGCCGCGCAGCGAGGTAATAACCCTCCTCGCACCACGGCACAGAATCGGTCAGCTTCAGCCCCGGCAGGGGACTTATCTTCGCTCCGGAGCTTCCAGTCGCCGCAATCGCCTCAGCCCTTTCGGTCGCTCCGACCGTCTTGGTCGCCCCGGCCCCCACAGTCGCTCCGACCGCATCGGCTGCAACAGCCGCTTCGACCGCATCAGTCGCTCCTGCCGCCCCGGCCCGCTCTCCGTCCATAAACACTTTGGCCGGATTCAGGCGCACTGAAACGGGCGGTTCGCCGTCGAGCGCTTCGCAGAGCGCCCGCCCCTCGGTCTGGCCCAGCTCGCGCAGTACGCGGGCGGTGAACTCTTCGGGCAGCGTCATGGGCTATCGCTTCGCCTTGAGCGCATCGAGCCGTGCGCAGATCTTCTCGAAGACCGCCTCATCGGAGACGAAATCCTCGTGGTCCTTGTCGATCACGAGCACCTCGCCTTCGTAGAGGTTTTCGATCCAGTGGTTATACTTGTCGTTCAGCCGCTTGAGGTACAGCTCGTCGATGTTTATCTCGTATTCGCGGCCGCGGCGGCGAATCTGCGAAATGAGCGTCGGGACGCTCGCCTTGAGGTAGATCAGCAGGTCGGGCTTGGGGATCAGCGTCGTAATCAGCCGGAAAATCTTCATGTAGGTCTCGATGTCGCGCGTGGGCATCAGCCCCATCTCGTGGAGGTTGTCCGCGAAGATGTGCGCATCCTCGTAGATGGTGCGGTCCTGAAAGATCACCCCCGAGCCGCCGTCGCGCAACATATCCATCGTCTGCTGGATGCGGCTGCCCAGAAAGTAGATCTGGAGGTTGAACGACCAGCGGTTCATATCTTCGTAAAAGTCGCCGATATAGGGGTTGTCGACCTCCTCGAGGTAGGCTTTGGCGTGGTAACGCGCGGTAAGCATCTGCGTGAGCGTGGTCTTGCCGCTTCCGATATTTCCTGCGATGGCTATATACATGGTAGTGTTCGGTTAGTTCGTTTTTGCTCCGGACGGAACCGGCTGTCGGTTCTCGAGCAGGTCGTCGGCCACGCGCCGGTCGTTGACCAGCCGCGGAACCTTGTTCTTGCCGCGGGCGCGCATCCAGTCGAGGAAGCGGCCCCGTTCGACCACGGTCAGCCGCTGCCGCTCGAGCGTGGTGTTGCGCTTGGCGTCGTAGTCGGAGTTCGAGGCCCGCAGCGCGCGGTCCAGCTCCGCGGCGAACCGCTCCCGGTCGTCCGGCTCGCGGTCGAACTCGACGATCCACTCGTGCGCCCCCCGCTCGTGCAGGGACATATAGCACGGCGCGACCGTGTACTCCCCCACCACCGCCCCCGTGTGGGCGCACGCCTCGGCCAAAGCGCGGTCGGCATTATCGACGATAAGCTCCTCGCCGAAGACGTTGATATATTGCTTGGTGCGTCCGGCGAAGCGAATGCGGTAGGGGTTCACCGAGGTGAACTCCACCCTGTCGCCGATCTCGTAGCGCCACAAGCCGTTGTTCGAGGTGATGAGCAGCGCGTAGGGCCGTCCGCACACAACCCCTTCGAGCGGAACGATGCTCTCCCCGTCACGAAATTCGAAGAAAGTCCCGTAGTCGAGCATCAGCAGCATGTCGTCCCGCTGCGGGTCGTCGGCCAGCGCGAAGAAGCCCTCCGAAGCGTTGTAGGTCTCCATGTACTGCATCTTCTCGGAGGGGATCAGCTCCTCGAACGAACGGCGGTAGGGGGTGAACTCCACCCCGCCGTGGGCAAAGAGACAGAGGTCGGGCCACACCTCCAGCAGGTTTTGCTTTCCGGTATACTCCAGCACGCGGCGCATCAGCGCCAGGTTCCACGACGGCACGCCCGCGAACGAGGTGATCCGCTCCCCGGCGCACTCCCGGCAGATGGCGTCGGCTTTCTGCCAGAAATCGGGAATGATGGCCGTCTGCGTGCGCGGGGCGCGGAACCAGCCGCTCCAGAAGGTCATTTCGCGGATCAGCAAAGCCGACAGGTCGCCCACCAGGTTGCCCTCCTGCTCGCTGCACGAACCGCCCAGCGTGAGGGTCTTGCCGTCGAAAACCCGCGTTCGGGGGTTGTTCGACGCGAAGACCGCCGCCACGTCGCGCATGCCGAGCGTGTGGTTCCACAGGATCGACTCGCGCGTGACGGGGATGTATTTCGAGCGATCGGAGGTCGTGCCCGACGAGCGGGCGAACAGCCGTACGCGGCCCGGAGCCGTGATGTTGCGGCCCCCTGCGCGCATGCGCTCGATGTAGGGCTTGAACGTCTCGTAGTCGAAGGTCTCGACCTGCGCCTGGAACTGCTCGACGCCGTGCACGTTCTTCAGGTCGTAGCGCCACCCGAACTCCGTGCGTCGGCCCCGCTCGACGAGCTGGCGCAGCATGCGCTCCTGCGTCTGGACGGGGTGGCGGCGGAAGCGGTCGATGGCCCGCATGCGCTGCGAGAAGTAGGCCTTGAGTATCGTGTTCTTCACCGACATGTACGCGTCAGTTGAAGTAGTAACCCACCCGGCCCACCGATTCGGGCATGGCGAAGACCACCACGCGGTCGTAGGCGTTGATCTCCATGTTGTCCACGGCGATGAATACCTTGTCGCCGCGGACGATGCCGCCGATGATCGTGTCCTCGGGCAGTCCGAGGTCCCGGATCCGCGACTTGGTGGCCGGGGAGTTGGGCTTGACGATGAACTCCAGCACCTCGGCGTCGCTGCCCGTGAGGCATTTGATGGCCTGCACGTCGGTCGACATGGTGAAGCGGAAGATGTTCGACGCCGTGACCAGCTTCTTGTTGATGATCGTGTCGATGCCGATGGATTCGGCCAGATTGATGTAGTTGAGGTTTTCGACTTCGGCGATGACCTTCTTCACGCCCATGCGCTTGGCCAACATGGCCGCCAGAATGTTCGTTTCGCTGCGGCCCGTGACCGCCACGAAGGCGTCCATGTTCGACAGCCCCTCCTCCATCATGGCCTCGGTGTTGCGGCCGTCCTCGTTGATGATCAGCGTCTTGTCGAGCATCTCCGCCAGGCGGTAGGCTTTCTCGGCGTTGTAGTCGACCAGCTTGATATTCACCTCATTCTGCAGCTCGGTGGCGATGCGGATGCCGATGCGCGAACCGCCGAGGATCATCATGTTCTTGATCTCGATATTGGTCTGTCCCGAATACTCCATCACCTCCTTCACGGCGTCCTGCCGGGCGATGACGTAGATCACGTCGCCCTCCATGAAGTGCTCCTCGCGGCGGGGAATGATCGTCTGCCCTCCGCGCGTGATGGCCACCGTGCGGTAGCTCAGCTGGGCCTGATCCTCGTCGAAACCCGTCAGCAGCTGCCCCACCAGCGGCGAGGAAGGCTCCAGACGGAAGACCACCAGCGAGAGCTTCCCGCTCGAAAAATCGACGTATTCGGTGGTCGAGGTGTGTCCCAGGAGGTTGATCACCTCGCGGGCGGCGACCTTTTCGGGATAGAACAGGTAGTCGATGCCCATGTCGATGAACATCTCCTTGTTGTTGGGTTCGAGGTATTCGTTGTTGTCGATGCGGGCGATCGACTTGCGGGCCCCCAGCTTCTTGGCCAGCATCGCTGCCACGACATTGTCGTTCTCGATGTGATTCACGGCGATGAACAGGTCGCACTTGCGCACCGATGCCCGGCGCAGCACCTCGAAGGTGGTCGAGTCGCCCTCGACGACGATCACGTCGGCTAGGCTGGCCACCTCCGAAAGCAGTTTCTGATCGGCGTCGATGACCGTAATGTCGTGGCCGTTGCCGCTCAGCATCCGGGCCAGGTGGCTGCCCATCTCCCCCGCACCCGCTATGACGATTTTCATGGTTGCAATACGCTGTTTACGGTTCGCTCAGCACCCGGTCTTGCGGCCGGGCAGCATTTTTGCAAATTATCTTACAAATGTATACATT
This sequence comes from Alistipes sp., assembly GCF_048465635.1. Lineage (GTDB taxonomy): Bacteria > Bacteroidota > Bacteroidia > Bacteroidales > Rikenellaceae > Alistipes. The sequence goes on along the minus strand of NZ_DBFWLF010000016.1, from coordinate 21,599 downwards.
TGCCGGCGAACACCCAAATTTCGGAACTAAAAACAGAGAATATTATGCCAACCTGGTTGATCGTCGTCCTTTGCTCCGTCGCGGCCGTAGGGCTGTTCGTCGTCGGCATGTCGCTGACGCTGATGCTGAAGGGGCATCACATCGATTCGGAGATATCCACCAACAAAAACATGCAGCGGCTGGGCATCAAATGCGCCGTGCAGCAGACCCGCGAGGCGGACGGCACGGCCGACTGCTCTGACGGAAGCGGCGCGGCCGGCTGCTCGGGCAACTGCTCGGCCTGCGACGTGGAGGGGCATGCCGAACCGAAGAAATAGACGGGGATGATGGTGGCCGCCTGATGGGATGGGGCAGATCAGCTAAAAATACGTCGTATCAAAAACAAAGGGAGGGTTTTGGCTCCTCCCTTTGTCGGGTTTAATGCGATACTACGCGGCATAGATAGGGTGCAGCTGCGAAAGCCTGCTTGTCGCGTCCCTTCGCAGCCGGGGCAGCGGAGGCTTGCATTACGCAGTCTAACGTGGAAAGAGACCTATTATTCCCTCGGCTCGCAGAGCCGGCGGGCCGCAGCCTCCCGGTGCGGAGGCCCGCTTACCGCGTTCCTCCGCAGGCTGCGTCCCTAAACCGAGTTCCCGGCAACGCGCCTCAATTTTATCAAAGCTAAGCGATAGCTTATTCCATCGCGCAGTTCTGGAAACGGCGGGAAATGCGGCCGCGACGAGCGCTTACTTTATTATTTGTCGATTCAAAGAGCCGGCGGGCCGCAGCCTCGCCCCGCGGGGGCCCGCTTTCGCTGTCCTCCGCAGGCTGCGTCCTTAAAATCATAATTTGCAACGCTTCGCGCCACTTACAAATTCGGCTCGAAGAGCCGGCGGGCCGCAGCCTCGCCCCGCGGAGGCCCGCATTCGCTGTCCTCCGCAGGCTGCCGCCCAAAAGGATTAGGATGCTTCCTTATTTATCAATTCGAAAAACCGATAGACCGCAGCCTCCTCCCACGATGAGGCCCGCTTAGCGCGTGTCTTCCGCAGACTGCCGCCCGCAAAACTACGATTCAGGCACTCAAAAAAGCGACAAAGGAACCCGTTTAAACGCGTCCCTTTGCAGGCTATACCACAATCCTCCAAGAATTACAGATTCCGGCGAGTTCCGGGCCCCTGCCTCACAACTCGCAATACTTCGACCGGCAGACGAACCACGGATTGCGCAGGTCCTCCTCGTTGTAGCGCAGCGGCTCACCGCCGGGCAGCGCCTCGGTGCGCCCGCCCGCCTCGGAGAGAATCAGCTCCCCGGCCGCCGTATCCCACTCGTAGGTCTGCGTCGTGCGTACGTAATAGTCGACCCGCCCCTCGGCCAGCAGACAGAACTTGTAGGAACTGCCCTGCTCGACGATCTCCAGGTCGGGCCGCACGGCGCGCAGACGCTCGATATGCGCGTAGGTTTCGGGGGTCTGATGCGACCGCGACACGGCGATGCGCGGATGCGCGTGTCCGGCCTCCGAGGCCAGCGGCAGCGGCAGGCAGCCCTCCATGATCTGCTCGTAGGTATATTCGGCCTCCGCATCCGGTGAGACGTGCTCCTTGAGGAAGGTTCCCGCCCCGCGGCCCGCCACGTACATCTTCTCGAAATAGGGGACGTAAATCACCGCCCCCATGCAGACGTTGTTCTCCATCAGGGCGATGTTGACCGTGAACTCGTTGTTGCCCTTGATGAACTCGACCGTGCCATCCAGCGGGTCGACCAGCCAGTACAGCTCCCAGTTGCGGCGCTCGTCGTAAAGCATTTCGCGCCCCTCCTCCGAAAGAATCGGGATGCGGGTGGGACCCAGATATTCGCGGATGGTGCGGTGCGCCAGACGGTCAGCGACGGTGATGGGGGTTCGGTCGTTCTTGAGGCTTATGTCGTAATCGTCGCTATGCTTGTATACGTTCATGATGGAGGCTCCGGCTCGGACTGCCGCATTGAAGAGCGGCGGCAGCAGATACATGCGCACCTTATCGTTTATCATCGTTTCGCGTGTTTTGAACTGGGCAGTTGCGGTTGCCATCGTAAAGGTAACAAGAAATTATGACATTGTGAAATTTTTAACAGATAATTTGCACGCGCGGTGCAGCCGTCCGAAGAGCCTTGCGCCCGCCCCGCCGTCGGCCGAAGCCACCGCCAGCGAAGCGCAGGCCGCAGCGCTCCAGACCACTGCGGCGGTGAGCAGGACGGCCACCAGCGGCCACACCCCGGCCGCCGCCGCAACCACGACGGCCCCCAGCAGCAGCAACGCCGCCGACAGCACGCCCGAAGGCGGCAGACGACGGCGCGGCGAGGCGGCACAGAGCAGCGGCTCCCACAGGATCAGCCGCCTGCGGCGCGGAATGCTCCGCAGCATCCGGGCCGAGAATCCCCCGGCCGCGGCCACCGCCTCGCGGCTCACGAGCACGGCGTGCCCTCCGACCCAGGTGCGTATCATCGCCACCTTCCCCAGCGGATGCTCGCTCAGCTCGGCGGCCAGCCGCTCCACGGCTCCGGGCAGCAGACGCATGCCGGCACAGAGCGGGAACACGTAGTCGTAGGTGGCCACGGCCGCGGCGGCGTTCAAATCCCCCTCGGCCGTATCCTGCGGACGGTCGACCAGCACCAGCCGCCGGTAACAGCGCTTGCGCGAACGGCCCAGCGTCCGCACCCCCACGTCGGGGAACTCCTCCGAGGGTTTCCACTCCACGCGGATCATCCGGTAGCGCGCCACCAGCTCCTCGAACTCGACGGGATGGCGCCTCGCGTCGAGCACCACGACCACTTCGTAACGGGCGTATTCGACCGTCAGCAGCTCCTCGATGCGCGCCGGATCGCACGGTCCGCTGCACAGCACCGAGATGCCGATCCCCTCCGGAGCGTCGCACGCGATGCCGCGGGCCTCGGCAAGGAGCAGCCGTTTGTTGCGGGAGCGGACGATCCGGTAGAGCACCGCGCAGGCCGTCGCCGCGACCGCAGTCAGAAAGCCGAGTAACAGGAAAGTCATGCCAGGGAACGTTTATAGGAGCGTACGAGCGATTCGTAATAGGGACGGTCGGCCGGATCGAACAGTCGCCGCAGCGCCCCGGGCGTATACCCCTCGAAAGCCATGTGCCGCAGCAGCGCCTTGCGCTGGGCGGGCGTGAGCCGGGCGACGCGCGCCGCCACCTCCCCGCGTCCCAGCGGGCGGCGCATCGAACAGAGCGTGTAGAGCGCCTCCAGCCCCAGCTCCTCAACCTCGTCTTCGGCTACGATGCGCAGCAGCTGCGCCTCGGCCTCCTCGATGCCGAACTGGCGGACGATGCACAGCCCCACCTTGCGCAGGTTGCTCAGCGGCGAGGCCATCAGCGGTCCGTAAGCCACGGGGAGCATGCCCCGCCGTAGCAGCGCCATGATCTCGGCCACCTCGGCAGCGGAGAAGGGGTAGGGATATTCGCCCATCTGCCGCAGCGCGGTGGCCGGATCGGCGGCCAGCCTGACGGCCAGCGCATAGAAACGGACGTAGCGGTTGCGGCTGCGGACATAGCGTCCGGCGGCCTCGGCGACCGCCCCGTCGACGGGAAGCCGCGAGAGCAGGGCGAGGTAGCGGGCGCGGCGATACCCCCGCCGGCGGCGGGCCCGGGTCATCAGCCAGCTGTCGATCCCGTAGCGGGCCACCACCCGCCGCAGCGGGGCCGGATCGAGCCCGTAGGTCACGGCGACCACGCCCGCCACGGCTTCGGCCAGCAGCAGCCGCGCCCCCGGACGGCGCAGCTGCGGAAAGAGCGGCGGCGTGGGAGCGGGGGCGGTCAGCGACAGCATCAGGATATGGAGGTATTTGGTGCGCAGCGCGGCGTCGCGGCCCCGGCGGCGGCGCTCGCGGAAGGTAGCGGCAGCGAGCATGCCCAGCAGCAGGCAGGTCACGGCGGCCGCTACGGCCGAATAGATCACGTAAGGCTCGGCATTCATAGTTGTCGGTTCAGTTCGTCGGAGACCTTGCGCCGCAGCCGCTGCAGGCTCACCGGAAAAGTCATATACTGGTCCACGCCCGCCTCCAGCAGGCTGAGGACCGTCTGTTCGGCCTGCTGCCACGAGAGCACGTAGACCGCCGGACGACGCAGCCCGGCGGGGCGCAGCCGGCGCACCGGCTCGTCGCCGCCCAGGAAGATGCCCACGCGCAGCACGATCACCAGATCAAAGAGCATGCGCCGGCACAGCGTGCGCATCCCCTGCGCATCCGCCGTGCAACGCACCTCGGCCCCCAGATCGGCCAGCGTCAGCCGGACCAGATCGCGCAGGAACGTATCGTCGGAAACTATCAGTATGCGGTGCATCATTCGCTGACCGGATTGGCCCGGCCCGCGAACCCTGCCTAAAACCATGCCAAAGGCACGATGCCCGATTTTTTTTACCGCTTGTGTTGTTTTAACGATAAATATGCGTATATTTGCACTCCGAATTATGTTCTAATACATATTATCGACTTAAATGTACGTTATAGTAGAGATTGCAGGTCAGCAATTTAAAGCTGAGAAAGGTCGGAAACTTTATGTTCACCGTCTCCAGGGCGAGGAAAACTCGTCCGTAAGTTTCGACAAGGTCCTGCTCGCAGACAACGACGGTCAGGTTAAAGTCGGCGCACCTGTTGTGAAAGGCGCCGAGGTGAAGTGCAAGATTCTCAAACACCTCAAGGACGACAAGGTTCTGGTGTTCAAGAAGAAGCGCCGCACGGGTTATCAGAAGTGCAATGGTCATCGTCAGTCGCTGACGCAGATCCTTGTCGAGGAAATCGTTGCATAAACCTTTAAAAACGAAGAAACATGGCACACAAGAAAGGTGTAGGTAGTTCGAAGAACGGCCGTGAGTCGGAGAGCAAACGACTCGGCATCAAACTGTTCGGCGGCCAGTTCGCAAAGGCGGGCAACATCATCGTTCGTCAGCGCGGCACGGTTCACAACCCCGGTGAGAACGTCGGCATGGGCAAGGACCACACGCTCTTCGCCCTGGTGAACGGAACGGTCACGTTCTGCAAGAAAAGCGAAGGCAAATCCTACGTGAGCGTCACTCCGCTGAGCGAGTAGGCGACACGACCGGAAATAAAAAAGCGGCTTCCTTCGGGAGGCCGCTTTTTTGTCGGATATGTCTCCGGGGAAGTCTGCGGAGATATGCTCCCGCAGCTCTTCGCCGGGCGAGGGCGCGGATGTGAAATGCGGGGTGAGGCTGCGGTCCGGTACGGCACGATTCGGAAAGCCGCGCCAAAAGCGATCCGGAAAAATGCGCCGAAGCGAACCCGGACGAAGGCAGCGACCCGATACGGCACGATTCGAAAAGCCGCCGTCAAAAACGATCCGGAAGAATGCGCCGAAGCGAACCCGGACGAAGGCAGCGACCCGATACGGCACGATTCGAAAAGCCGCCGTCAACCACGACACGGGAGAAGAGGCCGAAGCACACCCCGGCCGGACGCCGCGCTCAGCGACAAACCGTCTCGGGTACTGCCGATCGTCGGTCTTGCCGGCCGCGATCCGCAGCGGTACGCCCTACTCCGCCACTGCCGCTTCGGAAGTTCCTATCGCCGGAAGCGGCTCACACGCCAGCGCGCGGTCCGTCGCAGCGAAGTCCTCGAACCAGAGCCGGCCGATGCAGTGCAGCCAGATAAAGAGGTAAGGCAGCGACCGCAATGCGTAGCCCGTATAAATATCCAGGTAGAATGCCCGCGGCATCAGGTGGTTGGCGAAACTGGCGGCGAGCATCAACGCCAGCAGCGACCACTCGAGCCTACCGCGTCGGGGGGGGGCCACTGTTACCCACCAGATGCCTGCGCCCAAAGAGGCGATGACGTATCCGCTGTTCTCGCTGCCGCTGGAGAAGATCACGATGAAGAGCAGCAGCGACGCGAGCATTGTCAGACGGTATGCCGTGTAGCGATATTGTTTGATGCGCAGATACGAGAGCAGGAAGAGCACCACGGCCGGAACCAGAATCAACAGATCGGAATAGGCGGTCGATCCGGTGGCCTTGCGCACGAAACCCACGAACGAGATATTGGTATAGGCGCAGAACATGTTCTGCGCGTTCTTGTCGGCGATGTCCGCCACCCAGGCCAGGTATTGCGTCACCAGGTATTCGGGCGTCACAAAGAGCAGCGGGAGGAGCAGTGCGGCGGCGCTATACAGGGCCATGTAACCGATAAAGCGTCCTTTTCGCCGAACGAAAAAGAAGAAGGCAAGCCCCAGCACCCCGTAGATTTTGACGAACGTGCCGATGACGATGAACAGCGCGGCCCACCCCTCGTGCCGCCGCTGGATCATGACGAGCGATCCGATGAGCAGCCCCGCGACGGCGATGTTGAACTGCTGCATCAGCGCAGCCGTATAGAGGTCGTTGGCTGCCAGCCACATCACCAGCGTCGTCAACCGGACCGGAAGCGGCAGGCTGCGCACGGCCCAGTAGAGCAGCGCGGAGAGCGCCGCCACCCAGAGCGGCATGGCCAGCCAGGGCGGCAGGGCGGCGAAGGGGGCTATGATAAAGCCGAAGATCGGACCGTAGTGGTTCAGGTCGCCGTATTCGAGCGGATAAGGCTCGTAGAGCGGCAGCGAGGCGAACAAATGGTCGGCCACGCCGCGGAAGATCATGAAGTTGTTGTACTTCAGCGGACCGTGCAACGCCTTCATGATGCCGGCGTAGAGGGTGGCGACGGTCCATACGGCCGTCACCACGCGCGGGTCCAAAAGCCTGTTTTTTAGATCGGAGAGGGTCAAAACGATGGGAGGTTACGGGTTAAGTTCGGGTTCGGGTTAAAACAGTCGGCCGCAACCGACTGCGCAAGCCGGTATCGGTGCAGCGTTCGGGCGGATCGACCCGGCGAAGTCCCGGAGGGAGCGGCAGGCCGAACTCGTTCGGACCTGTCCGGACCGCATCCTGTCCAGGCCGGTGGTGCAAAGATAGGCAATTTGGCCGAAACGACAATACCTATCCGTCCGGGATGTGCGAATCGGGAAACGACCGGCACATATCGGGAAGCGTCAAGCAGCCCTGCCCGGTGGGAACGCTGCACGAAAGCGGCCGGACACGACAAAAGCGACCCCGAAGAGGTCGCTTTCGTCGTCGAAACGGTTCGCCCGGATTACTTCCGGTGAGCGCCCTTGTCCGCATCGGCGGAGCGGAAGGTCGCCAGCTTCTTCGAATCGTCGTAGAGCGTCAGCTCCGAGCCGTGGATTTCGTAGCGGTCCACCTCGTCGAGCATCTTCACGAACGCATCCTCGTACTGCATGTCGGGGCACGCCATCCGCGTCATGCCGAGATTCTCGAAATCGAGCTTGCGCCCGTCGGTCTTGTACTTGCCGAAGAAGCGGTTGCAGTTCGTACGCCCGGCGACGCTCATATCGGCGGCGGTAAATTCGAGCGTGAAATAGTCGGCCTCGCCGTCGATGGCCTGAGCGGGAATGCCGTCCATCGAGGCGAGTTTCCAGTTCCTGCCATCCAGCTTGGCATCGTTGTGGCCGCCGCATGCGACCAGCCCCAAAAGCAGCGCTGCGGCTGCAAAATACTTTTTCATAGCGATAAGTTAAACGTTAACCGAACAATTCATTCAAAATGCGCGCCAGACGATACCCCGCGCGGAGCACCTGCTGCTCGGCCACTGCGCGCACCTCCAGCAGCAGCCCGTTCGAATCCTTTTTGACGATCTGCTGCCCGGGCTTGATCCAGTCGTAGATCATGCGGCAGTCGCAGGCGTTCTGCTCCAGCCACTCGCGGGGCGTCCCCGCGGCGATCGCCTCCCGCTCGGCTTTCGTGCAGCGGTCGAGCTGCTCGCCGTACTCGGTGTAGTACCAGTGGTGGGTCAACTCCAGCGACGCGGCGTCCCAAAAGCTGTGGAAACGGTACTCGCGGTTGACCAGCACGAAAGTGAAGTCCTTTCGTCCCGGGTGTTTCACATGCACCGGGCAGTGCAGGTCGCCGACCAGATGGACCAGGAAGCGGATCGCCACGGCCGTGGTCGAGTCGTCCAGCGAACGGTACTCCTTCAGCTGCGCGATCGCCTGCTCAATGCACTGCACCGCATCGCCGCCCTCGCGGGCCACATAACGGCCGCTGTCGTCCACGTCCGCACCGTGCCACGACGAGGTCGCGCGGTAGGCGGGCAGGAAGCGCACGTTGTCCATCCACGAGGCGTAGTAGACGATCGAGTGGTTGCCGAGCAGGCGCTCGACCGTGCGGCGGGCACGCGGCGTAAGGTTGCGCTCGGCGATGTGGGCGATGGCGTCGTGACCGGTCGGACCCCACGCGAAAGCGGAGCAGCAGCCTGCGAGCGCGGCCAGAAGCAGGAAGAGGTGTTTTTTCATCGGTTCGGGAATCAGTAGTTGCAAAGATACGGAAAGGAATCGGGATGCACAACCGACCGGCGCAAAAAAGCCGCCGGAGCGTGTCCGGCGGCTTCGTATCGGTTCGGTCGGGTGTCAGGCAGCCTGCTTTTTGAGGTAAATACCCATGAGCGCGGCGCCGTTCTCGCGGACCATCCGGTGTCAGGCAGCCTGCTTCTTGAGATAAATACCCAGTTCGAAGCGGGTGGAGTTGTCGAAAACGTCGTTGACGAACTGCACGATCGCAGCCGGGTCGACCGCCCCCGCATCGGGCTTGCCGTCGCCGTCGGCATCGACCGCCGGCAGCAACTGGCCGATCAGGTCGGTGAGCAGCTGTTTGAAGGGCAGGATCATCGAGCGGTCGACATAGATCAGCAGGCTCTCCCCGTCGAGCGTGTACTTGAACGGCAGGGCGTAGATGTCCGCATCGTTCACCACGGGCAGCGAATACTTGGCGATCATACCGTCGATCATCGTGCAGATGGGCGCTCCGAGCGTTCCGGGGTCGACCTGCGCGATGAAGCGCTTGTCGGCTGCCAGGTAGATCTTCCCGTCCTTCGTATAGTAGGTCACCACATCCAGCGGAACCGTCGGCATCGTCACCGCGTCGGGGAAGGCAAGCTCCTCTTTGCCGAAGACGGGGTCGAGAATGCTCTCGATACCGTTGGGAAGGGTCACCGAGTGGTATTTGACACCGATGCGTCCGTCGTCCATCAGCTCGAGACCCGCCAGCCCCTGCGAATAGTACGCACCCAGCAGCGTCGGGACCATCGCTTCGATCAGCATCCAGGGAAGCTCCGTTCCGGCCAGGGTGAGATTGGGAGCGCCCTTCTCGTTCCACTCCGTAACGAAGTGTGCACCGTAATACTCGTTGATCGCGTCGTCGGGCACATAGCTGCCGATCAGCTCCGACGAGAACTGCGCCTTCTGGCTCAAGGGAATCAGAATGTCGGCAACGCCCGGCGCGGAGATGCGCAGCGCGGCCGAACGGGCGGCTCCGGTGTTGGGTTCCACGGTCAGGAGCACGGCGGCTGCCTCCTTTTTTACGCTCACCCACCCCGTTTCCGATCCGGTGTAGGCTACGTCGGCGTTCCACTCCGCAACGCCGCTTATTTCCAACGGCAGGCGCTTGGCGTAGTTGCCGCTGGTGAAACTCATCTTCTCGGCCTGCGGCACGATCATGGGCACGGTTTCATCATCGTCGTTGCTGCACGAAGTAAGGGGGGGGGTAATGAGCAGCAGCAGGCAGAGGAGCCGGGCCGCTTCGGTCAAAGTCTTTTTCATATTGCTTTCTGTTTAGTGTTTCAGTTTCACCGCAAAACTAAGCCCTTACCCCGCCCCCTGCAAATAAATTCAACCGACGCCGCGAACCGACAGACAGACAGGGAAAATTTTACAACGAACCCTTTTCGGCGCCCCGCAAAAAAAGCCGCGGCATTGCTGCCGCGGCCCGGTTAAGAGATACCTTTCCGGTTTAGTACTCCATCGCAGCGAGGCGACGGTAGCCGTTGTAACGCCACTTGGCGTTCTGCTCGGCGGCCTGGAAAAGCTCCTCGGCCTCGGCCGGGAACGCCTTCTGGAGCGAGGTATAGCGCACCTCCTTCTTGAGGAAGTCCTGGAACTTCGACCAGTCGGGCTCCTTCGAATCCATCACGAACGGATTCTTGCCCTGCGCCTCCAGCTGCGGATTGTAGTGCCACAGATGCCAGTAGCCGCAGGCCACGGCCTCCTTGCCCACGGTCTGCGTGCGGGTCATGCCGCCCTTGATGCCGTGGTTGATACAGGGAGCGTAGGCGATCACCAGCGACGGCCCGGGATAGGCCTCGGCCTCCTTCAGCACGTTGAAGAGCTGCTGCTGCGAAGCGCCGATCGAAACCTGCGCCACATAGACGTAGCCGTAGGTCATCGCCATCGCGCCCAGGTCTTTCTTGCGGATGCGCTTGCCGCTCGAGGCGAACTTGGCCACCGCACCCACGGGCGTCGACTTGGACGACTGACCGCCCGTGTTGGAGTAGACCTCGGTGTCCACGACCAGAATATTGACGTCGGCACCCGATGCGAGGACGTGGTCCACGCCGCCGTAACCGATGTCATAGCCCCAGCCGTCGCCGCCGATGATCCACTGCGACTTCTTGACCAGCCACTCCTTCATCTCGAGAATCTTTTGGCAGTAGTCGCAGCCGCACGCCTCCATCATCGGAAGCAGGCGGGCCGTCACCTCGGCCGAGCGGGCCGACGAACCGCGGTTGTCGATCCACTCCTTCATCGCGCCCTTCAGCTCGTCGGAGCACTTCGTGCAGGAGGCGATCGCCTCCTGCATCGTAGCCTCGATGCGGTCGCGGAGCTTCTCCACGCCGATGTGCATACCCATGCCGAACTCGGCGTTGTCCTCGAAGAGCGAGTTCGCCCAGGCGGGACCCTGCCCGCGCTCGTTGGTGCAGTAGGGCGTCGAGGGGGCCGAACCCGAGTAGATCGAGGTACAGCCGGTGGCGTTGGCCACCATCATCTTGTCGCCGAACAGCTGCGAAATAGCCTTGATATAGGGGGTCTCGCCGCAGCCGGCGCAGGCGCCCGAGAACTCGAAGAGCGGCTGGGCGAACTGGAGGTTCTTGACGGACTTGGTCTTGTCGACCACCTCCTTGTAACCCACGTTGGCGTTGATCCACTCCCAGTTCTTCTGCTGGGGCATCTGCTCCTCCAGCGGACGCATCACCAGCGCCTTCTCCTTGGCCGGGCAGACATCGACGCAGTTGCCGCAGCCCGTACAGTCGAGCGGCGTAAGCTGGATGCGGAACTTGTACTCCTTCGTCTCGCCCAGGCCCTGTTTCCACTCCAGCCCCGAAGCGGCCGCCTCGGCCTCGGTGGCCAGGAACGGACGGATCACGGCGTGGGGGCAGACATAGGCGCACTGGTTACACTGGATACAGTTCTGGGGAATCCACTGCGGAACGTTGACCGCGATGCCGCGCTTCTCATAGGCGGCTGTGCCGTTGTCCCACGTGCCGTCCTCTCGGCCGTTGAAGGCCGATACGGGCAGCTGGTCGCCCTTGAGGGCGTTGATCGGATCGACGATCTGACGCACGAACGCCGGACGCTCGGCATCGGCGCAGTGCGCGCACTCCTTAACCTCGATCGAAGCCCACTCGGCGGGCACTTCGACCTTCACGACGGCGTTGCCGCCGGCGTCGACGGCCGCGTAGTTCATGTTGACGATATCCTCGCCCTTCTTGCCGTAGGACTTGAGGATGGCGTGCTTCATCTCCTCGACCGCCTTCTCGAACGGAATCACGTTGGCGATCTTGAAGAAGGCCGACTGCATGATGGTGTTCGTACGCGAACCCAGCCCCAGCTCGGCGGCGATCTTCGTGGCGTTGATGATGTAGAAATTGATCCGGTTCTTGGCCAGGTAGACCTTCATGTGGTCGGGCAGCGTGGCGCAGGTGGTGGCGGCGTCGTGCACCGAGTTCAAAAGGAACGAACCGCCCTTCTTCAACCCCTTCAGCACATCGTACTTGTCGACGTACGAGGGTACGTGGCACGCCACGAAGTCGGGCGTGGTCACCAGATAGGGCGAGGTGATGGGCAGATCGCCGAAGCGCAGGTGCGACGAGGTGTAGCCGCCCGACTTCTTCGAGTCGTAGGAGAAGTAGGCCTGGCAATACTTGTCGGTCGTGCCGCCGATGATCTTGATCGAGTTCTTGTTGGCTCCCACCGTACCGTCGGCACCCAGACCGAAGAAGAGGGCCTCGAACGTACCGGGCTTGGCCAGCGAAATCTCCTCGCCCACGGGCAGCGAGCGCATCGTCACGTCGTCGACGATGCCCACCGTGAACTGGTTCTTGGGCTGGGCGGCCTTGAGGTTCTCGAAGACGGCGAGAATCTGCGCCGGGGTGGTGTCTTTCGACGAGAGGCCGTAACGGCCGCCGATGATCAGCGGCTTGCGGTCGGCCGGAATTTCGTTGCAGGTGGCGAAAGCCTCCACCACGTCGAGGTAGAGCGGGTCGCCGTTGGCCCCCGGCTCCTTCGTCCGATCCAGCACGCAGATGCGCTTCACCGTCTCGGGCAGCACCTGCCCCAGGTACTTCACCGAGAAAGGACGGTAGAGGTGAACGGTCACAAGGCCGACCTTCTCCCCCTTGGCGTTCAGGTAGTCGACCGTCTCCTTGATGGTCTCGGTCACCGAACCCATGGCGATGATGATCTGCTCGGCATCCGCTGCTCCGTAGTAGACGAACGGCTTGTACTCGCGGCCGGTGATCTTCGAAATCTGCTGCATGGTCTCGGCCACCATGTCGGGCACGGCGTCGTAGAACTTGTTGGCAGCCTCGCGGGTCTGGAAATAGATGTCGGGGTTCTGCGCCGTACCGCGCGTTACGGGGTGCTCGGGGTTGAGCGCGCGCTGGCGGAAAGCCTTCAGCGCATCGCGGTCGAGCAGTGCGGTGAGCGAAGCCTCGTCGATCAGCTCGATCTTCTGAATCTCATGCGAGGTGCGGAAGCCGTCGAAGAAGTGCAGGAACGGCACGCGCGAGCGGAGCGAGACGAGGTGTGCGACGCCCGCGAGGTCCATGACCTCCTGCACGGACGAGGTGGCCAGCATGGCAAAACCCGTCTGGCGCGTGGCCATCACGTCCTGATGGTCGCCGAAGATCGACAGCGACTGTGCGGCCAGCGCACGCGCCGAAACGTGGAAGACGCCCGGGAGCAGTTCGCCCGAGATCTTGTACATGTTGGGGATCATCAGCAGCAGGCCCTGCGACGCGGTGAAGGTCGAGGTGAGCGCGCCGCTCTGCAGCGAACCGTGTACGGCTCCGGCAGCACCGGCCTCCGACTGCATCTCGACGACCTTGACGGTCTCGCCGAAGATGTTCTTACGGCCCTGCGCAGCCCACTCGTCCACCAGTTCGGCCATCGTCGACGACGGCGTGATGGGATAGATCGCCGCAACTTCCGAGAACATGTAGGCTACATGAGCCGCAGCGTAATTACCATCACAGGTGATAAATTTCTTTTCTGCCATTTTTGTTGAAATTTAGAGAATATTTGTGTGTGTTTCTATCATTTTTGGTCTCCGGACGAAAAATATGCGATGCAAAGATAGGCATTTCGCCCGAGAAAACACCTTAACTTTTGTACAAATAAATGTGATTTTTTGACTTTTCGCATGTTATTGAAATAACAGTTATTCTGTTATTCCTTTAACAGCAAATGCGCGCAGGATCACCGAGTTGCAAAAATGGTTAACCAATAAAGAGTTAATCGCGGAGCACGGTTTTTGCAACGGTTCGGCAACGGATTTTCCACGCGGCCGGCAACAGGCAAAAACACGCTCCGGCGCTTGGTTTTGCTCCCGGCATGCACTATCTTTGCGTTCCATGATCGAATACCGAAAAAAAATATTGGGCAACGGTCTGCGGGTCGCGGTCAACCGCGACCGCACCTCGAAGCTGGCGGCGGTCAATATCCTCTACCGGGTCGGGGCCCGCAACGAGGACCCCGCGCGCACGGGCTTCGCCCACCTGTTCGAACACCTCATGTTCCGCGGGACGCGGCAGGTCCCGGTCTTCGACCTGCCGGTGCAGATGGCTTCGGGCGACAACAACGCCTTTACGAACAACGACTACACCGATTTCTACATCACCCTGCCGCGCGACAACGTCGAGACGGCCCTCTGGCTTGAGAGCGACCGCATGGAGGGGCTGGACATCACCCCCCAAAAGCTCGAAACCGAGAAGAAGGTGGTGATCGAGGAGTTCCGCCAGCGCTACCTCAACCAGCCCTACGGCGACCAGTCGATGCTGCTGCGCGAACTGGCCTACCGCGTGCACCCCTACCGCTGGGCGACCATCGGCCTCACGCCCGACCACATCGCCGCGGCCACGCTCGACGACGTGCGCATTTTCTACCGCGACCACTACCACCCCTCCAACGCCATCCTCTCGATCTCGGCCGATCTGGACGAGGAACGGATGATCGAGCTGGCCGAAAAGTGGTTCGGAGCGCTGCCCGACCGTCCCTGCGCCGCGCCCGCACCGCCCGCGGAACCGCCGCAGACACAGGCGCGCCGGCTGGAGGTGGTGCGCGACGTGCCGGCCACGACGCTCACCGTCGCCTACCACATGGGCGGACGCACCGCGCCCGACTTCTATACGGCCGATCTGGTTTCGGACCTGCTCTCGGGCGGCGACTCGTCGCGGCTCTACCGGCGGCTGGTCCGCGAACGGCGGCTGCTCTCGTCGGTCAACGCCTACGTCACGGGCGACGCGGACCCCGGGCTGTTCGTCTTCACGGGGCAGCTGCTGCCCGATACGACACCCGAAGCGGCCGAAGCGGCGTTCCTCGCCGAGATCGAAGCGCTGCAAGCGCATCCCGCCACCGATTACGAACTGGAGAAGGTCAAGAACAAGTTCGAAGCCAACACCCTGTTCGGCGAACTGAACGTGATGAACAAGGCCATGAACCTCGGCTTCTACGAGATGCTGGGCGACCTTTCGCTCATAAACCGTGAAGTGGCGCTCTACCGCGCAGTCGGCGTGGAGGAAATCCGCGATTTCTGCCGCCGCACCTTCCGTCCCGAAAACAGTTCCACCCTTATATACCGAGCCGGCAAATGATGCAGCCACCCCTCATCCATCCCGCGGCGGTCGAACTTGCGGATGCCGCCCGGACCACGCTTCCGAACGGCGTGGAGCTTTATTCGCTCGCGGCCGACGACTTCGAAGTGCTGCGCGTGACATTCGTATTCCGCGCCGGATCGGCCGGACAGCAAGCGCCCTTTTCGGCCTCGGCGGCCGCCAATCTGTTGGCGGAAGGGTCGCGCGACATGACCGCGCAGCAGATCGCCGAGCGGCTCGACTACTACGGCTCGTGGTTCGACGTGAGCGTCGACCGCGACTACGCCTATATCAGTTTCGCCTCCCTGTCGCGTTTCTTCGACGCGACGATGGAGGTCGCCGAACAGCTGCTTCTCCATCCGGTTTTTCCCGAGGAGGAGGTCCGCGCCTACTGCGCCAAGCGCCGCCAGCGGCTCGCCATCGAACGCACGAAGGTCGAAACGCAGGCCCGCGAAGCATTCGCACAGGCGCTCTTCGGGCCGGCACACCCCTACGGCATCTCGTCCGACGAAAAGGAGTACGACCGCCTGACCCGCGCGCAGATCGCCGCGTTCTACGAGCGGTTCTACACCGCCCGCAACTGCTTCGCGGTGTGCAGCGGACGGGTCGGGGAGCACGAACTGCAAACCGTCGCCCGCATCGCCGCGCAGCTGCCCGCCGGAGAGACGGTCCCGATCGAATTTCCGGTGCCCGAAACGCAGCGCACGGCGTTCATCGACCACCCCGGCGCGGTGCAGTCGTCGCTGCGCATCGGACGGCTGCTCTTCCCGCGCCAGCATCCCGACTTTCTGGGCATGCAGGTCGTGGCCACGGCGCTGGGCGGCTACTTCGGCTCGCGCCTGATGCAGAACCTGCGCGAACGGCACGGCTACACCTACGGCGCGGTGGCGGCGATGGTCAACCTCGAACGAGCCGGCTACTTCGCCGTCGCCACCCAGGTGGGAACCGACGTCACGCAGGCGGCTCTCGGGGAGATTTACGCCGAGATCGAACGCCTGCGCCGCGAGCCGATGCCCGCCGAAGAGCTGGAACTGGTTCAGAACATGATGGTCGGCGAGATGATGCGCATTCTCGACGGGCCGTTCGGCATCGCCGACGTTACGATCGAAAACATCCTCTGCGGCACGGACAACCGCATCATCGGCGAGAACATCCGCCGCATCCGAGCCATGACCGCCCGCGAGGTGCAGGAGCTGGCCCGCAAATACCTGCCGCGCGAGGAGCTGGTGACGGTGGTGGCCGGTGATCGGTCGGGCTACCCGAACCATCGGCACGGCGGAGCGTGATCCGGACCGCGGACAGGGCGGCGAATCAAAATTCGCGTCGTTTTCTTTTCGACCTTTAGGTCGGGCGGGCCGCAGCCTCCGGCGGCGGAGGCCCGGAAGATTCGAAAATACGAACGGTCTCGCGTCCCGATAACGCAGGTCCGCTCCTGACCGTCGATTCCTTGCGGCGTGCCGCCGCATTTACAAATCTGACCCTCCCCTAAATCCCCTCCTCGGAGGGGACTTATATTCGCCTGCGGCGGAAAGGGCCCTGTCGGGTCTCTTCGGTTGTCGGCCTGCTGGCTTGTCCGGATTGCGGCTTCCGAACCGTGCGGGCCGATTTATCTCATGTGTTTTCGACCTCTAGGTCGGCGGGCCGCAGCCTCCCGCGGCGGAGGCCCGCTCAGGCGCGTTCCTCCGCAGGCTGCCGCCCGAATACAATTTAAAGAAACCATTCGCTGCCTGCTCTCCCAAGGCCATGTCCGCACGCAGCTGTCCGTACAGACATCGGTCGTAAACGCGTCCCACGTCCAGCTGCCGCCCGAAACTCCTGTCCGTTCAAACACTTTTCCAAAACGCCCCCCGCCGCTGACCGCGGTCCGAATAAAGCACTTCCTTACGTTCCAGAAAGAAAAAACTGCGTCACATGCGCAGTTCAAAGGCCCTTGCCAAAAGGCAGGGGCAGAATTTCGGTTCAAGACAAGCGGGAAGGTTATATCCTCGCGGCCACCCAGTCGGTCAGGGCGACGAACTCGGCTACGGAGAGCTGCTCGGCGCGGCGCGTGAAGAAAGGGTGCTCCTCGCCGCCGAAATCGCCGAATGCGGCTTTCAGCGCGTTACGGATCATCTTTCGCCGCTGGCCGAAGGCCGCCTTGACCACGCGTACGAAGAGCCGTTCGTCGCACCCGAGCCGCTCCACCCCGTTGCGGCGCAGGCGGATGACGGCGCTTTTGACCTTGGGCGGCGGGTTGAAGACGGTCTCGTTCACCGTGAAGAGGTATTCGATGTCGTACCACGCCTGCAACAGCACCGAGAGGATGCCGTACTCCTTCGATCCGGGCGGCTCGGCCAGCCGCACGGCGACCTCCTTCTGGATCATGCCGACACATTCCGGCACGAGGTCGCGGTACTCCAGTATCTTGAAAAATATCTGCGAGGAGATGTTGTAGGGGAAGTTGCCGATAACCCGCACCCCGTGCGGAAACCGTGCGCGCAGGTCCATCTGCAGGAAGTCGCCCGCCAGAAGCCGCGGCGCAAACTCCGGATAGTGTGCATGGAGGTATTCGACGCTCTCCGCGTCGATCTCGGCCCCGTAGGTTACGACGTCGGTGCGCCGCAGCAGGAACTGCGTCAGCACCCCCATGCCGCACCCCACCTCCAGAACGTCGGCCGGCGCCTCGGCCGTGCCGCCCGCCAGGGCGTCGCAGATTTTTCGTGCTATGTTCAGATCGACCAGGAAATGCTGTCCCAGCGCCTTTTTGGCCCTTACCTCCGTCATCTTCCACCTCCGATCCACAGCCCAATTCCAATCACGCTCAATCCCCGCCGCGGTTTTATCTGCACCATCCCCGGAAGCCCGATTCCGACCCGGTCCAATCTCTGCGGCAATCTTACCAGCGTCATCCCTTGCGGCCCGATTTGCGGTTTTTCCTGCGCTGCTGCTCCTCCCGCGCGCGGCGTTCGCGGCGCAGGCGGCGCTGCGTCACGCGGAACGTATAGAGCAGTCCCACGAAGCCCACGCCCAGCAGCGTGACCCAAAACCACACGGCGATGCCGCGCTCCATGTATTCGATGGCGTAGATGATGCCTGCGACGGCCAGGATCATGACCACCAGCCGGATGATCTGCATTAGGTTCGTATTCATATCACGTGTTCTCTTCCCTGCGTTTGCGCTGCCGGAGCGCTCCGACGGTCATCGCCGCAGCCGCCAGCGCGAGCACCAGCGGCACATACCAAATCTCCTCGCCGCCGGCGACGGTCACCCGCCAGGCCGCAAGGATCGCCGTCACGAAAAATACGAAGGCCATGATCGACATGAAGCGTCCGAGTCTTGTTGTCATTTCAGGGTATTTTGTGTTTGTTCACTTCGTCCAGATGGCGGCAGCGCTTCTTGTGGAACTCGTTGTGGACCATGGCGGCCGCAAAGAGCACGAACAGCACCGCCAGGAACGTGTCGAAAATATGCGCATTTCCGGTGCAGTCCCAGTAGATGTTCACCCCGAGCCAGCCGAGCGTCACGATTAGAAAAAGCAATGCAAGCGTAAAAGTCTTCTTGTTCATAGGCTATGGTTTAGTCGATGATTCCTTCCCAAAATTCCGGTTTATACCGTATCTCTGCATCCGCTTCCGGCCCGCTGCGTCCGTCTGCCTCCGGCCAACTTTCCTCCATCCGCTTTCGACCAACCGCGTCCGGCCGTTGGGGCCGGCGACTGCGCACCGGGGAATCAGTTCCCCTGCTCGCACATGAACTTGATCCGCACCAGCCGAATCTCCTCCTCGGTATAGTCGGCCCCCAGCTCCTCGATGGCTGCGTCGAGCGAATCGCTCTCGGCATCCTCCTTGAAGTAGAGGTAGATGTCCTCCACCTTATCCTCGTCCATGAACTCTCGCAGGTAGTAGGAGATGTCGAGCTTCGTACCCGAGTTGACGATGGCCTCGATCTCGGTGAGCAGTTCGTCGAAGTCGAGGTCCTTGGCCCGGGCGATGTCCTCGAAATCCATCTTGCGGTCGATGGACTGGATGATGAAGATCTTGTTGCCCGACTTGCTGGCCACGCCCTTGACGATCATGTCCTGCGGGCGGATGATCTCCTTCTCCTCAACGTAGGCCTTGATCAGGCGGATGAACTCCTCGCCGAACTTGCGCGCCTTGCCCGCGCCCACGCCCGTGATGTTCTGCATCTCCTCGATAGTGACCGGGTACTGCACGGCCATATCCTCAAGCGAGGGGTCCTGGAAGATGACGAACGGCGGCAGCCCGTGCTTCTTGGCCACCTTCTTTCGCAGGTCCTTCAACATGGAGAACAGCTCCTCGTCGGCCGCGCCGCCCTTGCCCATCGGGGCCACGGCCTCGGCCTCGCGCTCCTCCTCGTCGTAGTCGTGGTCGAGGGTCACGGTCACCGGGAAGGGCATGGCGATGAAATTCTCGCCCTTGCGGTTAATCGAGATCAGTCCGTAGTTCTCGATGTTCTTGTCCGCCAGCCCCAGAATGAGCGCCTGCCGCAGCACCGCGCCCCAGAAGCGGGCGTCGTGGTCGGCCCCCGCGCCGAACCACTTAGACTTGTTGTGACCGTAGCTCTTGATCAGCGCCGTGGTCTTGCCCGTGAGCACCGACACCAGATAATCGGCCTTGAACTTGTCGCCGATGTCGCGCAGCGCCTCCAGCGCCATCTTCAGCGCAGCCTTGGCGTCGATCCGGGGCTTGGGGTTGCGGCAGTTGTCGCAGTTGCCGCAGTTCTCCTCGGTGTACTCCTCGCCGAAGTAGTGCAGCAGCGTCTTGCGGCGGCACATCGAACTTTCGGCGTAAGAGACCGTCTCCAGCAGCAGCAGCTTGCCGATCTCCTGCTCGGCGATGGGCTTGCCCTGCATGAACTTCTCGAGTTTCTGAATATCCTTATAACTGTAAAAGGTCAGGCAGTATCCCTCGCCCCCGTCGCGGCCCGCACGGCCCGTCTCCTGATAATACCCCTCGAGCGACTTGGGAATGTCGTAATGAATCACGTAGCGCACGTCGGGCTTGTCGATGCCCATGCCGAAGGCGATCGTGGCCACGATCACCTCGACGCGCTCCATCAGGAAGTCGTCCTGGTTGGCGGCGCGCGTGGCCGCGTCCATGCCCGCGTGGTAGGCGCGGGCGCGGATGCCGTTGGCGGCGAGCAGCTCGGTCAGCTCCTCGACCTTCTTGCGGCTCAGGCAGTAGATGATGCCGCTTTTGCCCTCGTTCTGCTTGATGAAGCGGATGATGTCGCGGTCGACGTCGTGCTTGGGCCGTATTTCGTAGTAGAGGTTGGGGCGGTTGAACGACGACTTGAACACCGAGGCGTCGGACATGCCCAGATTCTTCTGGATGTCGAGCTGCACCTTGGGCGTGGCGGTGGCCGTGAGGGCGATCAGCGGCGCCGACCCGATCTCGTTGATGATCGGGCGGATGCGGCGGTACTCGGGACGGAAATCGTGGCCCCACTCCGAGATGCAGTGCGCCTCGTCGATGGCGTAGAACGACACCTTGATCTTGCGCAGGAACGCCACGTTGTCCTCCTTGGTGAGCGATTCGGGGGCGAAGTAGAGCAGTTTGGTCTTGCCGTCGAGCACGTCCTGACGGACCTGCGCCACGGCGGTCTTGTTGAGCGATGAGTTGAGGAAGTGGGCGATGCCCGACTCGGCCGAGAAGGTGCGCATGGCGTCGACCTGATTCTTCATCAGGGCGATCAGCGGCGAAATGACGATGGCCACCCCCTCCATCAGAAGGGCGGGCAGCTGATAACAAAGCGATTTTCCGCCGCCGGTAGGCATCAGCACGAACGTATCCTTCCCCTCCAGCACATTCCGGATCACGGCTTCCTGATTCCCTTTGAACGACGAAAAACCGAAATACTCTTTCAGTTTGGCGTGCAACAGGGACGATTCGTTTTGTTTCATTTCGTCGTTTCTGCTCTTAAATTATCAAAATTCAACGTAAAGATAAAAAACTTTTCGGAAAAAAGCATAACTTTGTAAAAATTTTATTGCGGAAAACCCATGCGCCTTTACACCAGCGAACTCGTCAAAAAATACAAGGCCCGGACGGTGGTCAACCACGTTTCGATCGACGTGAAACAGGGCGAAATCGTGGGCCTGCTGGGTCCCAACGGCGCGGGCAAGACCACCACGTTCTACATGATCGTGGGCCTGATCAAGCCCAACGAGGGGCGCATCTACCTGGAAAACGACGAGCGGCAGGTGACCGAGCTGACGGACCTGCCGGTCTACAAGCGCGCGCAGCTGGGCGTGGGCTATCTGGCGCAGGAGGCTTCGGTTTTCCGCCACCTCTCGGTCGAGGACAACATCCGGGCGGTGCTGGAGATGACCTCCTTCTCGAAGGAGTATCAGGCCGAGCGGGTCGAGGCGCTCATCGAGGAGTTCCGCCTGCAGAAGGTGCGCCGCAGCCTGGGCATCCAGCTATCGGGCGGCGAGCGACGCCGTACGGAGATCGCCCGCGCGGTGGCCATCAACCCGGCGTTCATCCTTTTGGACGAACCGTTCGCCGGCGTGGACCCGATCGCCGTGGAGGACATCCAGTCGATCGTCGCCACGCTCAAGCACAAGAATATCGGCGTGATCATCACCGACCACAACGT
Organism: Alistipes sp.; assembly: GCF_048465635.1. Taxonomy (GTDB): domain Bacteria; phylum Bacteroidota; class Bacteroidia; order Bacteroidales; family Rikenellaceae; genus Alistipes. Next base: position 45 of record NZ_DBFWLF010000016.1, on the reverse strand, counting down.
CGACGAGACGCTGGCCATCACCGACCGCACCTACCTGCTCTACGA
>NZ_DBFWLF010000015.1:0-1991 GCF_048465635.1 Alistipes sp. | reverse complement strand
GCTTGTCGCTGCAACGGCGGCACAAGGCATCGACTTTTCCGGTCAGCGTTTCCACTCCGGAGAGCAATGCCTCAAAGGTTTTCTTTTCGATAATAACTATTTCCATTCGACAGATTTTTAGAGTTTGGGGACAAATGTAGCCAATCCCGTCCCTCGCGCTGCCTTTTGCGGTTTTGTGGCAGCTTGTGGCGTTGGTTTGGCACTCTCTGGCTTCGGCGCATCACCTTAATCTGCTGAAAATCTTTCCTATGTCGCTACCGACTATGGAAAGCAGCCCGACGCAAAGCAGCACCTTTGCCGCAGAAACAAAAAGCAAGTGTTATGGAAATCATCACGATGGAAAGTACCGCTTATAAGGAGCTGGTGGAAAAGATAGACCGCATCGCAGGTTACGTCCGGGATAGCGAGCGGGAGAAAAAGAAAGACACGCCGGATGTGTGGTTGAACAAGGAGCAGGTCATGTCGCTGCTGGGCATCAGCCGCCGCACGCTGCAACGGCTTCGGGAGAGCAAACGCCTCGGATACGCGATTTTTCGCGGTGCGTGCCGCTACCGCCTCTCAGAAGTGGAGCGGCTGATCGAGGAATCTGTTATCGACTGCAACCCGCAACGGCTGGAAGATTTCAAACGAAATTACCTGCTGCGCACCAGCGGAACCTCTAAACGTTAAGCGTATGGGACTGTTGGAAACGGACACTTTCGAGTTGTGGATGTCGAAGATCATGGAACGCTTCGACCGCCACGAGCGAATGCTGGCCTCGCTTGCGGGCAAGGAGGTCAAGGAGGTGAAGTATCTGGACGGCGAGCGGCTGTTGGACAATCAGGACTTGTGCCAACTGCTGCAAGCGAGCAAACGGTCGCTGCAACGCTACCGCAGTTCGGGGACGCTGCGCTACCAAATGCTGTGGCATAAAATCTATTACAAGGAATCGGACGTCGAGGACTTCCTGAAAAATCATTTCGACGAGTTCAAGGGCTGCCGCAAGGTCGAGAAGAAAGGGAGTTGAACGCCAAACGCTGCCAAATGGACGCCACAAGCTGCCACGGCAAGCGGCAACGGTCGGAGCGGCTGCTCCTATCCTTAAATTCGCAGGGCATCAGGCAGATGCAAACCTATTAACAACAATAAAGTATGGAACAAAAAAAGAAAGAACAAGACGTTCTGATCGTCCGGGACGAGCAGACGGGCGAGATCGGCGTGGTCGCGGGGTTGAAGCGCGACGGCACGCCGAACATGAAACCCGCCAAAGCGGAACACGCGCAGGATTTCCTGCATTTCGACCGCCACGGCGATGCGCTGGATAACTTTTTCGCCAACTTCTACCGCCAATGCAAGGAGCCGAAACGCTTCGGCTTCTACCGCGTCGCGGCAGAGGGTGCGGACAAGGTGATGGAGGTACTGAAAGAGCTGCTGAAAAACCCGGAGCAGAACAAGGATTTGCTTGCCCCGCACAAGGTCGATACGACCAAGTACGAGCAGGCCGCCCAGCAGCAGGCGCAGGAGGCGGAGCAACAAGCCGCCCCCGACCAAACACCGCAGCCGAAAGAAGAAGCACAGCAAACCGAACAGGCGAGCGAGGAGCAAACACAACAACCGGAGCCAATACCCGCCGAGGAACAGGACAACAAGAGGTATAAGCCTATCGACACCGACCGCCTCGACCGGGCGGAGGTCGCCGAGCGTTGGGGTATCGACCTCACGGCGTTGGAGCAGTCGGGCGATCTGGAGCGGATGCGTCATTACGGCAAGTCGCAGCTAATCGAGTGCAACCCCGATTTCGGAGGCATCCGCGTTCCGATGCAGGCGCGTCTGTCGCTGCGGGAGAACCCCGACGGCACGGTATCGCTCGTGCCGCACCCGATCCGTAAGGAACCGAACCTCGACGAGTACCTGAACGTCAAGTTCACTCCCGAAGATCAGGAGAACCTGAAAAAGACGGGTAACCTCGGACGTGTGGCCGAGGTGGTCGATCCGGCTACGGGCGAGCTTGT
>NZ_DBFWLF010000014.1:0-12698 GCF_048465635.1 Alistipes sp. | reverse complement strand
GGGAGGACCCCGACCCCGAGCGGGGCGCCTTGCGGGCGATCTACGAAGCTGCGGGCGGCGGAGGCTGGACACACAACGAGAATTGGTGTACGGACAAGCCGCTTGGCGAGTGGTATGGCCTGGAAACGGACGAAGAGGGGCACGTGGTGGCACTCAGCCTGTCGCGCAACAACCTCTCGGGCACGATCTCGGAGAAGATCGGCAAGCTGACGAAGCTCCGGCATCTTGATTTGAGTTGGAACGAGTTAGAGGGAGACCTCACGTGGCAGGATAAGACCGATTCTGAAATTTACAGTCTTTTTGACAAGCTGCTGGAGCTGGAGAGTATCGATCTGAGCCATAACCGCCTGACGGGTGAATTCCTGCCCGGCAATTTTTGTCGGATGGAGCGGTTGCAACGCATCGACCTTTCATCAAATCGGTTAAGAGGCTATGCGTTTCCGCTTCCGTGGGAACCCTTGTTCGAGAATGGTCGGATGGTAGAACTTAACCTCAATGATAACCTCCTGCATGGGGATGTTCCCGGTTTTCTCAAGAACCATCCGGAGTGGGACCGCCTTGCGCTCGGGGTGATCCGTCAGAACCGGGATAACCTGCCCGGCATCGAATACGACAAGGATATCCACCTGCCCGACTTCACCTTCACCGACCTGCGCGACGGCTCGCAGCAGCGGATCGGCGAGCTGGTCGGGTCCAACAAGCTCACCATGCTCCTTTCGTGGGACCCCATGCAGCCGGAGAGCACGGAGTTTATGCAGACCACCGTACGACGGTTTCATACGCTCTTCGGCGCGCAGGGCTTCGCCGTGGTGGCGATCACGCCCGCTGGGGAGCAGTACGCCGAGGAGGCACGAAGCTACCTGGCCGGGCATCCGCTGGCATGGCCCGTGGTAACAGACTATGCCGACGCGCAGGGCCGTCGGACCATCCTGCCCGCGTATCCCTACCCCAGCTACCTGTTGGTGGACGGGGACGGCAAGCTGCTGGAGGATATCTTCACCGGGCAGTACTGTCCGACGCTTCCTATGCCCGGTGAGAATTACGTATTCGATCTGAAGGAACGGCCGTTCCAGCATAATGATTTTTTAAACGTATTATTCAGGAACACATTCGGAAAGAGCAGCTACCGAAGCACCGATTACTCGATGGATAAGCAGTACATAGCGCTTCAGACTGCCACGCGTGGCAATGGGATCGATATTGTGCTCGCGGGGGATGCGTTTACCGACGTGGATATCGAAACGGGTTACTACCGTCAGGTGATGGAGTTTGCCATGGAGTCTTTCTTCTCGCTCGAACCCACGAAGTCCTACCGGGAATATTTTAATATATGGATGGTTTATGCCGTTTCTAAGTGTTCCTATATTGACACTTATTACAGCGGCGACAACGCGTTGGGAACGTATGTCGGATCGGATGGAACATTCAACACCCCAATTACTTCCATAAAAACTTTTATAAAACCCAACCCAAATGCACCCGTGGTCGCAGCTATCGTCAATGGTTATCTGGGAGGAGTGACCTATATGAAATCATATGCAAATTACGCTTTTACCGGTTACTCCTATGGGTTGAAGAATTTTTTAGCTAATACTTTCATACATGAATCGGCAGGACATGGCTTAGGTTTGCTGGATGATGAATATGTGGATTCTGAAATTGCAGAGATACCAGAATCCGAAAAAAAAGTGCTAAAAGAGAATCAAAATAAGGGTAGATTCTTAAATGTTTCGCTGACAGAGGATCCGAAAGCGGTATATTGGTCGCATCTGATCGGACATCCGAACTATCCTTATGTCGGTATCCATCGAGGCGGACACTATTATGCAAAGGGAGTATGGCGTTCGGAATATGAAAGTGTTATGAATACCACTAACTCATATTTATATTTCAACACCATCAGCCGTGAGTTAATTGTAAAACGTATTCTTGATCTTTCGGGGGAAGGCTTTACTTTCGAAAAATTCCTTGAAAAGGATAGCGACGTCGGACGGCCTACTTCCGTGTCTAATGCAGACCGGGTTACTCGTTACGAGGCAATACCCTACAAACACCATCCGCCTATATTGGTCGATTAACGAACTTCAAGTTTGGCTTTCAATGTGAAAAAGAAAATCCCTGAATTTAGTTATTCAGGGATTTTTGTGTTTGTGGTACCACCAGGAATCGAACCGGGGACACAAGGATTTTCAGTCCTTTGCTCTACCAACTGAGCTATGGCACCATCCGCGAAAAGCCTTAACCGGCTTAACGTGGTGCAAAGATAGGTAAAATTTGTGAATCTGCAAATATTTCCAAATATCTTCTGCGTTTTTCCAGCCGAACAGGCCACAGACACGCCTCCGGCAGGCCCCGGGACGCTATCCGAGCACGCCAAACCGAACGGGCGAACAGACGAGCCGATAGGACGGGCGATCCGGACAAAGGCCCGGAGCGAACCGACGAGCAGATGAGCAGGACGAACGAGAGGAATAGGCAAGCAGGACAAAGGCTCGGAACAAACAAGGCGGACGAACAGGCAAACGGATGAGCAAGGCGAGACGGAACAGGCGAACCGGACGGGAACGAAAGGAGCCAGACGGAGACGGCCGGAACTGGACAGACTTACGAGCAGGGCGTGCTGAAAGGAGACGGCGAACAGGGCGACAGGGCGAATAAAAGGAACAGGAGGGAAAACGGATGAGCAAGGCGAACAGGAGAAATAGGCGGAACAGATGAGCCGAACGAAGCCGGACGGAGAACAGCCCGAAGCTCTACGCATGCTCCGAAACACGCGCCCCGCATCCGCGTTCGTGATAGCTGCCGCCGCGAACAAAAACGGGCCGACCCCGCAGGGTCGGCCCGATCGTAGTCGCTTGCCGCGATCAGAAGAAGAGGAAGCCTTCGGCACGCGAAGCCTTAGCAGGAACAGCCCCCGAAACGATATCGGCCGGGATCGTCGTGCGCGTGAAGGTGCTCACCTCCTGCACCGGGGTCTGGCTTACCATGCGCATCGTCTTGCCCGTCTGATCGAATTCGACCTCGTAGCTGGCGCCCCACGGCGTGCCGTTGGCGTACTCGCCCGAGAGGATCTGTCCGTCCAGCCGGAACGAACCGGTGTAGATCTGATAGCGCACCGTCTCGACCTTCTGGTAAAGGGAGAACGTCGCGTCGGCGTTGAACACGGCATAGGCGCTGAAGCCCGCCGGAACGTCGCCCGTCCATGAGGTAAGCTCCCACTCACCCACGATGTCGTTGCCAACGGGTGGCGTATCGTCGTCGTCCGAGCAGCCGGCGAACAGACACAAAGCGAGGATTGCAAATAAGGAATAAAGCGTCTTTTTCATAGTTTTTCTCATTTATTAAAACCAACCTCCGTTCTGGCTCTGTACGCCGCGGGCTATCACGGCAAACTCTTTGGTGATCTCCATACCGCCCATCTGTGAACCCGTGCCGACATTCTGTCCGCCGCCCACGGCCTTGACCGTGATCCGGGCCGAGCCGGGTTTCGTGCACTTGATGCGCAACTTGCCGTAGACCATCTCGGGACCGGCCTCGATGCCCAGCTTGGCCTTGTCGGCAGCCGTCATCGTAACGGAGAGATAGGTCAAGTTCGCCGCCGAAGCGCCGAAGAACTGCGTCAGCGGAATCAGCTGCTCCGTCCCGACGGCAACCTTCAGGCAGGGAGTGCCCTCCACCTGCATCAGCAGCTGGTAGGCGTCGATGGCGCCCGTGCCCATCTTCTTGTAGTACTGATCCAGACGGGTCGAACCCTTCGTACCGTCGAGGTAGACGTCGATGTCGTTCACGGAGGTGAGGACCATGCTGGTGAATTCGCTGCGGGTAAAGTGCTTGCCCTGCTGCAACGCATATGAGAGGCCGAGTGCGACCACGCCCGAAACGTGCGGGCAGGCCATCGACGTACCCTGCATGTAGCCGTAATCCTCGCCTTCGTTGACCTCGGACGGGAGCGTCGAGAGCACGGCGGCATTGTCACCGCCTTCCATGGTCAAATCGCCGCCGGGCGCCGCGATGTTGCAGCCGGGACCGTAGTTGGTGTAGCTGGCCGGGAGGAAATCGGGGCCGAACGAAGTCACCGAGATATAATCGCGGTAAGCACCGGGATAACCGGCACGCGGGTTGGAATCGTTACCTGCCGAGAAGATCACCATACCGCCGTCGAGAGCTGCGCAGTTCGACGTGTTGATGAAGTAAGAGAGCGCATCGTATTCGGCTTTCTGCTGGGTGGACCATGCGTTGTCGGAAGTGGGGCCGCCGCCCTGGATACCCATCGAGCACTGGATGATCGAAGCGCCGTTGTCGGCCGCGTATTTGATGGCGCGGGACATGGCGGCAACCGTACCGCCCGTATCGTTGGACAATACCTGGCACGACATCAGCCGAACACCGTCGCCGTTGCCCGTACCTCCTGCCACGCCGCTCACACCGATGCCGTTGTTGTTGACGGCAGCGACCGTACCGGCCGTATGCGTACCGTGGCCGGAGTCTTTAGCCTTATCCCAGGAGATGGGACCATTGTCGACGAAGTTATACCCGTACACGTCGTCGATATAGCCGTTACCGTCGTCGTCGATGCCGTTGCCCGGAATCTCCTTCGTGTTGACCCACATATTCGAGGCCAGGTCGGGGTGCGTGTATTTCACGCCCTCGTCCACCACGGCCACGATCACGCGCGGGTCGCCGCCCGTAATCGCCCAGGCGTCGGCCACGTCGATATCGGCGCCGATACGTGCGGTCGGATCGACCACGCGGTCACCGCGGTTGATATAGTGCCACTGGAGGTAGAGCTGCGGATCGTTGAACGGCAGCACCGACGGACGGACCGCCTGCTTGGCAGCACTCAGCGGCGCGGCCTTCGAATCCCAGTTCTTCTCGAGACGGGTGTTGAACTGAATGTTCTCCACCGCATCGACCGAAGCCAGCCTCTCGGCCGCCGCATTCAGGTCGAAATCCGAGGCAAAGGTCAGTTCGTACCACTTGTGCAGCCCGGCGGCACGCGTACGTGCTTCGCTGCGGGCGTCGCAGGGGAACAGCCGCTGGAAGGATTTGACGTTCAGGTCGGCGAAGATGTCGTCCACCGAGGTGATACCCGAACGCGTAGCGACCGAACGCGTGGCGACAGCCTCGGCTACGGTCTGCTCGATATCGTTGACGGCCGCATCGTCGAAACAGACGAGCAGCGAGCCGCTCTGAGCATGGACCGACGTATTGACGATCTTCTGCGCTACCGCGGGAACTTCAGCGCCGCCTCCGGCCTCTTCGGTCATCGGGTCGGAAGTACAGCCGGCCAGCAGGATCGCCGCAAGGAGTAAAAATTTTTTATCAGCCATAAAATTCAGTTTTTTGGGAAGGAGCGGCCCCGGAGGGCCGGCTCCTTTTTGATTTTACTTGATTGTTGTCCTGACTGTCCTATTCGAAGTAGTTGTGAACGGGCATCTTGCGGATAGTTCCGTCGCCGACGGGGCGTACGATCTGCGTCGAGAACGTGCTCGACAGCGGCGTTACGACCCGCGTGGTAACCTCTCCTTCGAGCGACGCACTGCGCATGAGGGGTTTTCCGATCATCTCGTCGATCAGTGCATGCGCCCTTTGGCGGCCGCGCAATTCGACGAAATTCGAAGGATTGATCGACATCTCCTGCGAAAGCATAAGCAGTTTCTCCGAAACGGATTTCTTGACAACAGCTGCTCCCGATGCTCCGGCTTCGACCATCAGCGGAGAAGTGTAGCTTTCCCAGTTGCCGATCGTCTTGCCTTCACACTCCGCATTATCGAATGCCTGAACCAGAATCGTATCGAAGTTATAGCCCTGTTTGACCCAGTCCGGAGCAGAAACGAGCGCAAGATAACCATCCTCCGTCAGACCGCCGACCATCATGCCGTCGATTGAATTCGCACCCATGCTCTTTTCTTTGTCCAAAATATAGTATTTCAGGTAGAGCGTCGCTCCCTGGTAGGAAATCGTGCCCATGGGCTGTCCCTTCAGCACATAGATCACTCCATTGTACCACTCCCAGAGGACCGTATCCTCCTGGTTGGCTCCCAGCGATAGACCCGAAACATTGACAACGTCCTGCTCTTCGCTATCTCCCTCCGTATTCTCGGAGAAAGTCACCTGTCCGATCTTCGCACGGGAGGTTTTACCCGAACCGTCGTTGTTGACACCCCAGAGGTCCCAAGTCTTGAGCAGATCGGCCTTGTCTTTGAACGTATAAAGGTCTTCGATCGTATACTTCCGCTGCAGCGGATCGGCCTTGCCGGCCGTCTCCTGCTCAACGCGGAACAGTTTGTTGTTGAAGCCGTTGTCGCCCAAAACGAGCAGCGTAAAGCTCGTGCCCTTATCCAGGTTGATAAAGAACGGAGCGTAGCCCGTGCTGTTGATTTTTTCGAGCTGCTCGGCGGAGAACGGATTACCGCCTGCCTTGAGACTTGCGATCAGATCCGCGTCGGTAACATTTTTCACCTGGTCGGTTTTCATCAGCGCATAGAAACCGGACTTGATATCCTCACCGAAGATAATGCCCTTGATCGAGTTTTCGGGGGTGTGGCCCTGGGCCTCGTGCTCCCACGAAAGCTCCGTGCGGACGGTCATCACCACGGGACGCTCGTCGCCCTTCTTCACGTAGCCGAACGTCACGGCTCCGTACTTCTGGAGCACGCCTGCGGCGTTGTAGCTGTTGCCGACCAGCGTGTAGATACCCGTCTCTTCCAGTTCTGCGGTAATCGTACCCGAAGCGGTGATCTCTTTGGTAGGAACCGATCCGGCGTCAATATCAAGCGACTTCGAAGCGACGACCGAAGCGCTCAGCTCGCCCTCGAAATAGGCGTACTTCACTTTGGCGACATCCTTGCCCAGCGTGGCCGTAATGTTTACCTTGCCGTCGGCCGGCGGAGCGCTGGTGAACGCTACCGAGTAATCGTACTCCTGTGCCCCGGGGAGCATCAGACGCATTATTTCGGTATTGGCCGTGTAGAAACTGGTCGCTTTCCAGATCGAAGGCAGCGTCAGCATGACGCCCTTGGGCGGGAAGGTGAGGATACCGTTCTCAAACTTGCCATACGACGTAGCGCTCGCTATGTCCGGATAATTCTCCTGGCAGAACGATACTATCATGAAAGCACCGTCGTCCTCGTAACCGATTCCCGTAATAGCGAATCCGGCAGGCTGGGCGGGGAAGTAAACCTTCTCCTTGTCGCGCGCGTCGATGATGGTATAGCCGGGAACAAGAACAACGTTGGAGTAATTATATCCGACGATCTTATACATATAGGCGGCATCGTAGATATCCTTGATCCGGTAGTAGCCCGGCATATCGGCACGCTCGTAAATCTCGACGTCCTTTTCGGCATAGGGCACACCGTTGTCTTTGATGTTCGAACCCATGATGCCGGTGAAGAGTTCGTCGCGCCATTTGCCTTTCGTTTCGCCGTTGGGACCCTTCACGAGGTTCCACTGAACACGCGTCACGCTGAAAGCGATGCCGTTGGCATATTCGCCGTAGTTGTAGGCGAAACGCTTGTCGGTAATCATCAGCGAGCAGGAGTAGGTCTTGGCAACCTCTGCACCGTCGAAGCTGACGGTGAACGTCGTCTCGGGCTGACCCGCCTCGAACTTGATCTCCGAGACTTTGAACAGCCCCTCCTGCGAGGAGGTCACCTCCACCGGAACGACGATCGCATCGTCGGTTTTCCGGCGCATAGCCTTGAATTCCAGCACGGTCTCATCGGCCGGGTCCAATTCGACATCTCCGGAATTATCCTGCGAGGGGAAGTAGACGCCGTAGCTGTTCGGGTCCTCGCCTTCGCCGGGAGTATAATCTATGTCGTCCGTACATCCAGCCAGTACGAATGCCGCCAGGAACGCGAACCACAAATATTTGAATGTTTTCATACTCTTCTTTCTTTTGGATTAAGACAATTTTCACATCCGGTTATTCAGTCCAGCGCGGAACCGAGCCTGAAGGATCGGGATTGTTGATAACCGCAGGGTTGTTCATCGGTTCGCTGCGAACGATGACCATATTCCAGTAGGGCGCACGACCGTCGGTATTGAGCCGGTAGTCCATCGGGTGGTTGGTTCCCTTGTAACCGCGGGTCGAAGAACGGTTCAGGCGTTTCAGATCGTAGATGATGATACCCTCGCCCCAAAACTCGATACGCTTCTGCAGGACCAACTCGTCCAGGAAGGTCTGGAGGGTCGTTGCGTGTCCGGTGCAATCATACGAACCATCGGTGATGCGATACTTCATGAAAGCGTTGAGAAGCTGCTGCGCAGCCGTGAGGTTGCTGTAAGCCGTAGCTTCGGCCTCGATCAGATACATCTCCTCGACGCGCATGCGGGGAATATCGACCGCACCGCCGGTCTTGTAGTCCGAGTAAGCGCCTTTACCGGGGCGGAACTTGATGTTGACCAGGTCTTTCAGCGTAGCGAAGTAGGCGGCTCCGTTGGGACGGCAACTCTTGTAATCGTAGGACTTGCGGTCGGGATCGAGCCATGAATGTTTGCGGAAATCCTTGACGCTGATCGAATTGTAGAGTGCGCGGTCGCAGGCGCGTCCCACCATGTGGCCGTATCCCCACGACTCCTCGTTACCCATATGAGCCTGAAAATTGGTCAGGTTGCCGACATTGTCGCTGGTGATGGGAATACCCCAAATCCAGGCGTTGTTCGCCATCGCATTGTTGAATCCGTCGATGGGATCCTCCCACTGCTCCTGCGTCAGGGGCGTGCAGCCGCTGGTCGTGATCGCCTTGCGGGCATATTCGGCAGCCTTGGCGTAAGCCTCGGCGTTGTTCTCGGCCGTACCGCGCTCCAGATAGGCGCGGGCCGTCAGGCCGTAGACCATACCCAGGCTGGGTGTATAGGGGTTCGCTGCCGAATAGTCTGCCAAAAGCGTCGCAGCCTTTTCCAGGTCGGGGAAAATGACTTTGCTGTAAACATCGGCTACCGTAGCACGGGGATTGTTCTTGGCCTCCGCTTCGGTCGTGGTCTCCGTGACGATGGGCACACCCAAACCGATTACCTCCGGCTTGGAAGTGTATTTGTTCTCCTTGAACTCATACAGACGTACCACATCGAGGTAGAACGAGGCACGGTAAGCGTAGGCAAAGCCGAGGACCTGTTTGGTCGTACCGGTCATCGCCCCCTCGTCGACGGTTCCGATGATATCGTTGCAGGCCTTAATCCATATCCAGTAGTTTTTCCAAGTGAGATCCTGAATTGCCCACTCCTGCCCCATGTCCTGATTCATTCCCCAGAAACCAAACCAGTCATATCCCGTATTGCCCGTGATGGCCATATCGCCGCTCATGTTATCCGTGGCGAGCATGATGGCCGGAAGCGAGAAGTTCCAGTGGCGGTCGTATGCAGAGAGCGAGTTAGGCTGAATAAGCGCGGCAGGGATACCTTTGACCATCGCTTCGAGCGCCGCGGACGACTGGCTGACCTGATCGGCCGTCGCCTTGTCCGTCGGAAGCGTCTCCTCGATGCAGCTGCTCAGAAGGGCGGCCGAAGCAAGGGCGGCGATAGAGATTTTCAATATGTTTTTCATATCCGGATGTTTAAACGATTAGGAATTAGAAAGTGATGTTGATACCACCCGAGATGGTGCGGATCGGGGAGTAGGTCGCGTAGTTCGAGGTTCCCAAAACGCCCTGCGAATCGGTGTTGTCGGCGTAGCGCGGGTCGAGACCCTTGCGTTTCGACCAGTAGAAGACATTCTCGCAGGCGAGGTAGATGCGCAGCTTGCTGACACCGAACTTCTGCGTGATCTTCGACGGCAGCGTATAGCCGAAGTTGATGTTCTGCAGCGTAAGGTAGCTGGCGTCGATCAGGAAGCGGTCCGACTGGCTCGTCGTGTTCTGGTCGCCGTATTGCAGACGCGGAATGTTCGACGAGGCATTTTCGGGCGTCCACGCTTCGAGAATATCCTTGTGCCAGTTGACACCGATAGAGCCGCTCGAGGACGGACTCGACATGGCGGCCGCATAACCCGAATCGTAGACCTTGCCGCCGATCTGGTAGTTGAAATTGATACCGAAGTCGAAGCCGTAGAACTGGACGCTCGTACCGAAACCGCCGAACAGGTCGGGAATCGGATCGCCGCACAGGTAGTCCGAAGCACTCTGGTAATCGGTGGTAGTAACCATATTGCCTGTCGGATTACCCTGTGCATCCGTTTCGTTCACGTACCACATCGACTGACCGGTCTGATCCACGCCCGCATACTTCTTCATATAGAAGGTGTACATCGGAAGGCCCTGACCGTAGAAATAGGAACCGCTGGTGAAACCGTTGTAGCCATCCACCGAGATCGTGCGGCGCTCGTCGGGCAGCATCGAGATTTCGTTCTTCAGGTGGGTCATGTTCACGTTGATGTCCCACTGAACCCTATTCGTGCGGATCGGCGTGAAATTCAACTCGATCTCAACACCCTTGTTGGTCATGTCGCCCACGTTGGCATAGTAGGAGGAGTAGCCCAGCGACGGAGCCGTCGGGAAGGACATCAGCATGTCGGTGGTCTTGCGGTAGAAATACTCGATACCGCCCGCGATGCGGCCCTGCAGGAAACTGAACTCGACACCGGCGTTGACGTTGGTGTTGGTCTCCCACGTAATGTTGGGATTACCCTTGCGCAGGAACGTCACGGCCATCTCGTCGTTCGAGTTTTCGATACTGTACGTGTCAACATAGCGGAACTCTCCGATCTTGTCGTTACCCTGCGAACCGATCGACGCCTTGATCTTCAGCTGATCGAGCCAGCTCTCCGTGCCCGCCATGAAATTCTCCTTCGAGAGGATCCAGGCGGCGCCCAGCGACCAGAAGTTACCCCAGCGCTGCGAGGGGTGGAAGCGCGACGAAGCGTCGCGGCGGTACGAAGCCGAGAAGAAGTACTTGCTGTCGTAATCGTACATCACGCGGCCGAAGTAACCTTCGTTGTTATAAGGTATGATGTAGGATTGCGACGACTTCTTGTCGATGATCGCACCGTTCAACTCGTCATTGTCCGGCGAGAACATATTGGCGTGGCTGGCGTAGAGCAGATACTGCTTGCGCTTGTAGTACTCGTGACCGAGCATCACGTTGACGTTGTGCTTGCCGATCTGCTTCGTGTAGTTGAGAATCTGCTGCAAGTTGAACGAGAAATCACGCGTATGATACTTGCCCACAATACCGTTCTCATCGGCAAACTGTCCGTAATAGGGGTTACGCACAGTCGTCCGGCGCGTTTCGTCGAGCGAAACGCCGGCGTTGAACGTGAACTTGAAGTCCTTGAGGAACGACACCTCGAAGAAGCCCGTACCGTTGAAGGCATTGCCCTCCGAGCGGTCGGTATTCAGCCGAGAGTCTCCCAGCGCATTGCCGTTCGGGAAGAGCGCACGCTCCAGACCGGCGTTCATGCCGTCGCCGTAGTCGTACATCGTAATGCCGGCTTCGTTGGTCATCACGTTTCCGTTGCCGTCACGCACATAGAGCGGATAGATCGGAGCCACGGTCGTGGTGAATGCGAAGAGGTTGGCCGAAGAGTTGGACTCACCTTCCGAGCTGAGCTGATTGTAGCAGAAGTTGGCGTAACCGGCGTTGGCGCCCACTTTCAGCCACTTCTTGGCCTGGTAGTCGGCCTTCACGCGCGCCGTGTAGCGCTCCATGTCGGAGTTCTGCGTGATACCCTCGTTCTTCAGGTAGCCGAACGATGCGTAGAACGAGCTGCGGTCCGTGGCGCCCGAAACGCTGACGTTATACTCCTGACGCAGCGACGAGCGGAACGCATCGTCCTCCCAGTCGTCGGGCATGAGGTAGAACTCCTGTCCCTTGTAGAAGGCCCGGCGGCCCAGCGTGGCGTTGGGGTTGACCTTGCCGTCCATGCCGATAAATGCCTGTCCGTCAGGTACGGTGAAGACGTTGTAACCCAGACCGCCTACGTCGGAGGAAGCGGTCAGGTTCTTGTTGGCCTGCGCGTGCGCATCGGCAGCGCTCATACCCGTGGAGCGGTAGTAGTTGTTCAGGGCCGAATAGTAGGTTTCGTAGTACTGGGCGGGGTCCTTGATGTATTCGTAGGACTCCATGGCACGCGAGTTGACGCCCCACTTGGCATCCAGCGTAATGACGGCCTCGCGGCTGCGGGCCTTCTTGGTGGTGATCATGATCACGCCGTTGGCGCCTCGTGCGCCGTACAGGGCGTTCGAAGCGGCATCCTTCAGCACGGTCATCGATTCGATGTCGTTCGGGTTCAGGTTGTTCAGGTCACCTTCGTAGGGTACGCCGTCGACGATCCACAACGGGTCCTTTTCGGCATTGAGCGAGCTGAAACCGCGGATACGCACGACCGGGTTGGCTCCGGGCCGACCCGACTCGTTGCTAATCTGCACGCCGGCCACCTTCCCGACCAGCGACTGAGCTACGTTCGACTGCTGCGTTTTGGCAATATCGTCCGACTTGATGACCGTCGCCGATCCGGTGAAAGCCTCCTTCTTGGCCGTACCGAACGCCACGACGATCACGTCGTCGATCGCCTGGGTATCTTCTTTGAGCGAGACGTCCAACCGGGTCTTCCCCGCTACGGCGACCGTCTGGGTCTGGTAGCCGATGAACGAAACGGTCAGCGAACCGTTGCGCGGCGCCGAGATGGTAAAGCTGCCGTCCGCATTCGTGGTCGTGCCGACGTGTGTACCATCGACCATCACCGTTGCTCCCGCAAC